>NZ_JAGKJI010000065.1 GCF_020329485.1 Bradyrhizobium cenepequi | reverse complement strand
GAACGTGATGATGCTGTCGATCCCGGTGTGGTCCGGCAATGTCAGCGACATGCTGCCGGAGCAGCGCGATTTCTTCCACTGGATGTCGGCGCTGATCGCATTGCCGGCAGCCGCCTATGCCGGCCAACCCTTCTTTCGCTCTGCCTTCAACGCGCTGCGCACGGGCAACGTCAACATGGACGTGCCGATCAGCATCGGCGTGATCCTGGCGCTCGCCATGTCCGTTGTCGAGACCATCGGACATGCCGAGCACGCCTATTTCGATGCGGCGATCATGCTGCTCACCTTCCTCCTCGTCGGGCGCTATCTCGACCAGAGCATGCGGCGGCGGACCCGGGCCGTCGCCGGCAATCTCGCCGCACTGAAGGCCGAGACCGCGACGAAGTTCGTCGGACCTGACGAGATTTCGGTCGTGCCGGCCGCGGCAATAAGAGCTGGCGATATCGTGCTGCTGCGGCCCGGCGAGCGTTGCGCGGTCGACGGCACGGTGATCGACGGCCGATCCGAGATCGACCAGAGCCTGATCACCGGCGAGACGCGGTATGCGGCGGTCGAGGCCGGCAGCGCGGTCTATGCCGGTTCGCTCAACATCTCCGGCGGCTTACGCATCCGCGTTTCGGCGGCGGCCGAAGGCACGCTGCTGGCGGAGATCCAGCGATTGCTCGATCACGCCGTGCAGGCGCGCTCGCGCTATGTGCAGCTCGCCGACCGCGCGTCGCGGCTCTATGCGCCGCTGGTGCATGCGACTGCGCTCTTGACGATGATCGGTTGGTTGATCGCCGGCGCGAGCTTGCACGATTCCATCATCACCGCGATAGCGGTGCTCATCATCACCTGCCCCTGCGCGCTCGGGCTCGCGATTCCGACGGTGCAGACCATTGCCGCGGGCGCGATGTTCCGGGCCGGCGTGCTGATCAATTCGGGCGATGCCATCGAGCGCGTCGCCGAGGTCGACCGCATCATCTTCGACAAGACGGGAACGCTCACCTTGCCGGAGCTCGATGTGGTGAACTCGGCGGCCGTCCCCGCCGATATATCCGCGCTAGCGGGCCGGCTTGCGCTGGCAAGCCATCATCCGGTTGCCGCTGGGCTGGCACACGCGGCCGGCGCGAAATCGCCGCTGCCTGATATCACGGAGCAACCGGGGCAGGGCGTTTGCGGCATTTTTGAAGGCGAAGAGGTGAGGCTTGGACGTCCTTCTTTCTGCAAGGCCGATGATCTCGCGAACGAAATCCTGAGCCGCGATCCCGAGGCGTCGGTGGTTGCGTTTGCCCGCGGCGAGAAGCGTTACGTGTTCGCGGTCCGCCAGGGCTTGCGGCCGGACGCGCGCGAAACGGTCGCGGCGCTGCATCGGCGCGGCATCGCGGTCGAGATTCTGTCAGGCGATCGCGAGCCGGCGGTGCGGGCCGCGGCGGAGACGCTTGGCGTTCCCGAATGGCGCGCCGGCGTGACGCCATCAGACAAGATCGCGCGGATCGAGGAACTGAAGCGGCTGGGCGTCAAGGTGATGATGGTCGGCGATGGCTTGAACGATGCGCCGTCGCTTGGGGCCGCGCATGTCTCGATGTCGCCGATCTCGGCCGCACATCTGAGCCAGGCGACCGCCGATCTCGTCTTCCTCGGCAAGCCGCTCGCGCCCGTTATCGCGGCCATCGACTATTCGCGGAAGGCGCTGCGCCTGATGCGGCAAAACCTCTATCTTGCCGTCGGCTACAATTTCCTCGCCGTGCCGATCGCCATTCTGGGCTTGGTGACGCCGCTGATCGCGGCCGCCGCGATGTCTGGCTCCTCGATCCTGGTGATGCTGAATGCGCTGCGTGCGCGCCATGTCCCGCAGGAGAATCTGTGATGGAAGTGATCGTGTTCCTTGTGCCGCTGGCGCTCTTGCTCGGCCTGTTCGGGCTGCTCGGGTTTTTATGGTCGTTGAAGAACGGCCAATATGACGATCTCGAGGGAGCCGCCTGGCGGGCGATTTCTGACGACGACGAAACGCCGGCTTTGCGCCGCGTCGAGGTGAGGTCGGAATCGCACCGTAACGCCTCATCGTAACGCCTCGTCGTCGCGCGTCCTGGGCAGATGCTTCCGATTTTGATCTGGCGCAATACGGTCGGCTGTTTCGCCCCCGATACTTGATCTGCTCAAACCGTACCGGGAGGGTACTATGCCATCGGCTATAGGAACGGAATCGATCCGCGGTAGGCTCATGGGCAGGTTTTCGGAGTGGCTCGGCCGGCTCCGTGATACCGCCGACCTCCGCGCTCTTGGAGCCGCCGAGCTCGATTCCATCGCGCACGACCTTCGCATCTCATCGACCGAGCTCGAAACCCTCACTTTCCGTGGACACGGCGCTGATGAGCTGTCGGGGCTGCTCAAGGCGGTCGGCATCGACGAGACGATCACTGCGCGCAAGGAGCCGAGCGTGCTGCGCGACATGACACTTGTATGTGCGCTGTGCGCCGAAAAGTCCCGGTGCAACCGCGAGCTGGAGGCTGGAACAGCGGCGCAGCACCTTCATGAATACTGCGCCAACAGCTACACGATCGATGCGCTTCAGACGAAGCCAAAGTCAGATGCGATGGATCTTGCTCGCGGTCCGAGCTGCTGCTGACAAGCTACAAATGGTCTAAGGGCCTCTCGGTCTTTAAACCGCGCGACTGTGCACGCCTGTTGACCGAGGAAGGTGAGCATCAAACGCTGAGGCGACGCTACGCACCAGGAATTCCGATCCTTCGCTGACGGTTAGCCGACCTTGAGACATTGTCGCGACTCCGTCCGCTAAAAGCCGGTCGATGCGGGCGCGATCGACGACTGCTGTCCGTGGATCCCGATCATGGATGCGGGATATCTGCTCCAGGTCAACAGTCAAATCGCACATGATCCGCTCGATGTCCTCGGTGAAAGCATAGCCCTTCACCGTGGCGAACCGGCCTCCCGCGATGCGGTCCAGGTAGTCGCGCATGGCCACCACGTTCTGCACAAAGCCCTGCGGCATCCGACCGATCGCGCTCGCTCCGAGGCCGATGAGTGTGTCAGCGCTGTCATCGGTGTGGCCCTGGAAATTGCGCCGCAATCGACCCTCGCGCTGCGCCGTCGCGAGCGCATCGTCTGGGAGCGCGAAGTGATCCAGCCCGATGCGCACATACCCCGCGTCCTGAAGGGCTTCCGCGATGGTCTCGGACTGAACGTGTCGCTCGACACTGTCAGGTAAGCTCTCCTCCGCGATTTTGCGCTGATGCTTCTTGAATGACGGGACGTGCGCGTAACCGAAAACCGAAAACCGGTCGGGGCGCAATTCGACGCACTTGGCAATGGTGTCTAGACAACAGCTTACCGTCTGAAAGGGGAGACCATAGAGAAGGTCGAAGTTGATCCCCCGCACACCTACCCGGCGTAGCCTTTCGACTGCAGCTGCCGTCTGCTCGAAGCTCTGCAATCGATTGATTGCGCGCTGCACTCTTGGGTCGAAGCTCTGAACGCCGAGGCTCGCGCGGGTGACCCCGCAGTATTCTAAAGCCTGCGTCAGGTCGTTGGTCAGGGTTCGCGGATCGACCTCAACAGCGATCTCGGCATCCGGGAGTACGAAAAAGGCATAGCGGAAGGCGTCAGCGAGATCGACGAACAGCTCCGGAGTCATGATGGTTGGAGTGCCCCCGCCGAAGTGTAGATTCGCGACCGGCAGGCTTTTCTTTATCGTGTCCGCGACTAGTTGCGCCTCCCGACGCAAAGCTGCGACGAACACGGCGATCGGCGCGTCCTGCTTGGTCACCGACGTATGGCATCCGCAGTACCAGCACATTGAGCGACAGAAAGGTATGTGCACATAGAGCGAGACGGGTCGGTGGGCCGAAACCGATCTGAGCCAATGCCGATACACCTTCTCGCCGATTGCAGAAGAGAAGTACGGGGCTGTTGGATAGCTGGTGTACCGTGGGAGCTTGTCTTGCCCGTACATGTCGGCCAAGTCCGATCGCATATTCGAGTTCTCTGATTCCTAGCCACATAGCAGCCTTGGCGCCGACCGGACTTTGCGCTGGGTCAACTGGGATCTGAGTTAGCGGAGCGCCTTCGGGCTCCGCTTGCGGCGAAGCTTCCACTGCACCCGACCCGCAAAGTCAATCCGTCATGATCGCTCGCCCGAACGGCAGAGATTGGTCCAGAGCACAACCAGAAGCATCAAACCCACGATCAATAGGATTGCGACAAAGGTCTGTACAATGTCGAAATTCAAGGAATCCCGAGCGACCAAGAGCGCTGCGATCGGCGCGGGCCAGGATCGGCATGAGGCGGACGATCCATCCCAGCACCGCGGCCTTGATGCCCTCGGGTGATTCCACATAGTAGCCCAAGTAGTTGTCGAAGAAGCAAAGATGATCGCGGACCTCCTTAACGCCGGCGGTGTTCTCTGCAAGAACGATGGCCGCTTTCCCCAGCAAACGCCGGGGACGCTGGCTGAGATCGCCCAAAAGGTCAATCCGCTCCTCCGGGGGTGGATAGGTTATTACGGCCGGTTCAGTCGTTCGGCGCTGTTCTCTCTGGTCGATTACGTCAACCAGAAGCTGAAGGCGTGGATCATGCGAAAGTACAAGCGCGTCCGGCTCCACAAAACCGGTGCCTCGCTGTTCTTGCGAAGGCTGGCTCGAGATAATGCGGAGCTGTTCGTACACTGGCAGTTGTTCGGAACGACCACGTTCACCTGATGGGAGCGGTGTGAATCGAGAGGTTCACGCACCGTTCTGCGAGAGGCCGGGGGTGAAAATCCCTCGGCCTACTCACCCCTGGACAAAAACCAACATGGCGCCACTGCTGGGTTGGGCGCAGTGCGGTCAGCGGATCAAAGCCAAGGTACGCATGGCCGCTGGCAAACCATGACCTTTCTGGCCGCCTTGCGCCATGATCGCATCACGACTCCCTGGCTGATTGACGGGCCGATTGACGGCGCAACCTTTCAGCTCTATGTCGAGAAGGTCTTGGTTCCGACGCTGCAGCCCGACGACATCGTCATCATGGACAATCTCGACTCGCACAGGGGCAAGGCCGTGCGCCGAGCCATTCGTGCCGCCGGCGCCCGGCTCTTCGACCTGCCAAAATACTCACCCGACTTGAACCCGATCGAGCAGTTCTTCGCCAAGCTCAAACACTGGCTCCGCAAAGCCGCACAACCAACCGTCGAGACCATCTACCAAGCTATCGGTCCGATCCTCGGCACCGTCACACCAGCGGAATGGGCAAACTACTTCACAAACGCCGGATATGACCAAGCCTAATCTCATCACGCTCTAGCGTACACGCTGTTACGCTAAATGATCTCGAAGTACCGCTGGCGTTCAAACTCGGTGACTCGATGTTGAACAGCTTGCCACTCCCAGCGGCGGGAGCAAGAGAAGGCTTCAACAAACCTGTCTCCAAAAAGGTCGATAGCCTTTGCAGATTGCGCAAACCGGCTTGTCGCCTCTGACAAGTCCTGGGGAAGTCGCTCGAAGGAGGGATATTTTTGCTCGCTTGCATCACCAACAATTGGAGCTGCTAAGACAGCATTCTCTTCAATCCCCAGAATGCCGGAGCCGATGGCACACGAGAGGGCGAGATAGGGGTTCACATCTGCGCCACTCAGTCTGTATTCAAGGCGGTGTGCAGCCGGGTCTCCCGGAATGACCCGCACTGCACAGGAGCGGTTGTCAATCCCCCAGCTTGGGCAAATTGGAGCCCAATAGCCGGGCACCAGTCTTTTATAGCTATTCACGTTGGGCGCAGCGAGCACACAAAAGTCCTTCAAGTACTCCAGTTGTCCACCAATGAATTGCCTCATGGTTTTTGAGATGTTCTGGCTAGACTCGCTATCGTAAAACGCATTTCGACCATCTACTGACACTGAGATGTGAATATGTCCCGACTGACCCGGCCAATTCTCAGAAACCTTGGCCATAAACGTGGCCATCATGCCTCGCGTCTGCGCCCAAGATTTTATCATCGACTTAAAAAAGACGGCTCGATCCGCAGCATCCAGGGCATCACAATGACGAAGCGAAGCTTCAATCACGCCGGGCCCGGTTTCAAAGTGGAGCCCGCTGAGAGGTAATCTAGCGTTCTCACAAAGCGCGAGAATCTCATCAAACAGCTCTTTATTCGCGACGGCGCGCGTTAGTGAATACCCGAATGGCCCACGCGTCAAAGGAGTCCATTGATCAAAAGACTTGTTATCTATTGTCTCGGCGCTCTCCTTGAAAAGCATAAACTCAAACTCGAACCCAGCAGTGCAATTGTATCCGTGGTCAGCAGCCCTTCGTAGGACCTTACGCAAAACACCACGCGGGCAGATGCTCTCATGGGCACCTGCAAACTCAGCGAGGTAGAGACACTGATCATGGCCAATAGACACAGGACGGCCGGTGCCCAATAGAATACGCAGTTCGGCGTCTCCGAATGCGGATGGCGGCTTTTGGGTAAAACTGGCTGGAATCACTCGGTCCGAACAATCCCATGCGAGCACGGCTTCAGAGAACCTGATTATCCTGTCTCCATCCGGGATATCTTCAGCCATCACGTGCTTCCCTCGAAGGACACCGTCAAAGTCGCACACTCCAATCGCCGCCACGCGGGCCCCATTCGCGCCACTCACCCGGATTTCGCTTGGCATTAGTCGTGACCTTGGTTCGTCAAGTCGAATACTTGGTCCATCCGCATTGCTCGCAACCTGCGATAGTCACCCTCAAGCTGGGTCAGGTCGTTATTTACGAGATATACGATTCCTGGTGTTGACGCTAAGTCGGTCGTCGGAACTAGATCTTGGCCTATGGGAACGAATGCGATTGCATCCGCGAAGCTGGGGAGTTTGCGGATCGTTTCGAGTCCTGGATAACCGCCAACAACACCGCTCACGTCGGATATAAGCGAGACGCACAGTGCGTGAGCCCGCCGCCGGTAAGGCCCGCGTTGCCTCATATACTCAACAAAGCCAACGGGATCTGCGTAGCGCCACGCCATTAGTGTGACGTGGTTGTGACCCAACGCCATCGTCCGAGCTTTTCCCGACATTGTCCCTTGAAGCCTGGCTCCAAGGTCAACCAGAACAGGCCCCTTATGGTCGACGATGATCTCGGCATGAGCAGGCCCGTTGACAATCTCAAGCGCCTGCAACGCAGGCATCAAGTAGTCAGACAATTCTTTCACGACGGGCTCCGTGCCATCCAGCAACCGCTCGAGTGAGCAGACCGATCCTGCGCCCTCAACGGGAACGGTGTGATAGGTCCAGACCTCCGTGATGAAAGTGTCCCCATCGATCGAGACAGCGTTTACAGTGTATTGGTGACCGTTGATTTTCTCCTGCCCAAGAGCAAAGTGATTCAACGCTCCGGCACGATTCGTCTTTCCGACGATGGCACTTACAGCTCGCTGAATATCAGCACTGGTGGAGCAAAAGAACACATCCTCCGTTCCTGTGCTGTTCAGAGGCTTGATCACGATTTCGTCGAAACCCTCTTGAAGCATCCAACTTGTGAAGTCTTCCGCACTATTGGACACCACTTGTCTGATCGATCGCGCCCCTGCAGATGTCAAAGCTTCAGACATGAGCGATTTGTCACGTCTTGCAGCTGATAGGGCAGTCCCGTTCGAAGGCAACCCCAGACGTTCAGACAAGGAATCGGCCAGCTCAACTCCAGTCTCGCATCCGGCAACAACGAACTCCAATTCTCTGCCTCGGAGAGCCTCCAAATGATATTCAACGAGCTCCTCGCCAGCCATGCACTCGCGCGGCCGAATTATTTCATGATATAGGTCAGCGTTGAAATGCGGACGGTAAAAAGGTGGAATCTGCGCAGCCGACAATACGTGCGCAGTCTTAATTCCATAACGCTTGAACTCTTCCGGTAGGTATCGGCCGGTTGAGAATGCGTCGACTATTACACAATGCCGTTCGTTCATGCGGATCTCCGATACTGCAAGTAGATGTTGCACACAGCGACAGCCGTTATGAGAACATTTCCAAACAACGTATACGAAGAAGGCACTATTCGAGAATCGAAATGCTGGAACAGAAACGTAATGATCGGACTCGTCGACAGGACCATGTTCACCGTGAATGGTTCTACGCGGCGAATGCCCTCCTGTATCAAGAGCAAAGGAATGACAATCGTCGACAGTGCGACGATCGTGATCGCAGACCAACTCTGTGAGATCTCGAGGACGATAGAGGAATGATCGCCCAAGAGCAGCAGCAAGAGGATTGTTCCGTAGAAGCGATGAGCCAGCACTTTTCGACCGGAGAATCCATGGTCGAAGAGCAACTTCACGAGAATATTGGTAAGGGCAAGCGATAGACCGGCTACGATTGCCAAGAAAATACCAAAGGATGACCGAGGCCCCCACTCGATGCCGGCGTTGCCGCTCGCCGAAATCCAAACCATGTAGCTTCCAATAACCGCAACCAAAGCGCTCACGGCAATCTCCGATATCGGGGGGAGTCCCTGTTTTCTGATCAATGCGTTCAACCACACCGTCGCACAGGGGCCCAATGCCACCATGAACGTGACGACGATAGCGGGTTCTGCGTACTTCAGTCCGACAAATAGCCCAACCCAACTAATCGCTGTAACGAAATTGAGCGACGCAAAGGCCATAAGTGATGACTTCGTGACTCTTGACTGACCACCTTCGCGACGAGCCAAGAAGTTGAACGTCACGCATACCAGAGCAAAGGACAGAAGGAGAGTGTTGCATATGTTCGCCCGCTGAAAATACGATGCGGCATAAACCTCACCTGCCGCGCTTACGATGACATAGAGAGTGACGAAGAGAACTCCTGCGGCGAAGCGATTCGCCGATTGTCCGCTCTGCCTGTGCGCCTGGTGCGAAAGAGGGCGAAGCGAGAACGTTGCTCCCGAATCTGTTCCGAGAGGGTGTCCCTTCGACTCCAAAGGACCGCGTTTCGATTGAAATTTCACAATATGTCCTGTCGTCCATTTTGTTGGCGGTGCGCAACGCAAGCCTCTCCAAATGCTTTAAAGATGTGCTTGCTCAGGGGATCTGTGGCAACGTGCCATTCGGGGTGCCACTGCACACCAATCTGCAGCGTCGGCGCCTTAATTATAGAAGCAGCTTCGACGAGGCCGTCGGACGACCAGGCCTCTGGCTTCAGCGCAGCAGCGAGCTTCGCTATGCCTTGATTATGCAGAGAGTTAACTTGGGCTTCGAGCACACTCGCAATCGGAAAGAGCACACCATCAGAACATATCCTCACGCTATGCGTCACATCGTACTGACGATCCCTTGGAAGGTCGGCGTTCTCAGCATGTATCTCTCCACTTTCCCGCTTCCAATCTGAAAGAGACGAGTGAAGCGTGCCTCCTAGATAGACATTAAGCTCCTGAAGGCCGCGGCAAATGCCCAATATTGGCATTCGGAGGGCGATGGCCCTCTCAATGGCGGCAGCGGACAGCCTATCGCGTGGACGATCGCGTATGCCAACTTCAACTTCTTGCTGGCTTGTCAATGTACAGGGAGCAGGCGACCTTAAGATGGCAGGATCAATATTCGATTCATCACCGGTCAATACCAGGCCGTCGAGCCTGGGCATGATTACCAGATCGCTATCGAAGTCCGCGTCGTCAGCATCGATAGTCGGCAATATCACGCACGCCACTCCCGCATAACGAACCAGGGCTTGCACGTACTTGCGCCGCAACCAGTCGCGGTGCACACCATCGACCAAGAGACGGTTTGAGGTGACGCCGACAACGGCTCGGATCGAGTCTGCCCGTTGCGATATCAAGCTAGTTGCTCCTTCGTGCTAGCGCTGGCCACAGACTGCTCATACAATCGTCGATTTCGTTCCTTCAACTGAGCCATTACGCTCGGTTGGCCTTGAGGACCTTTGACGAAAAGCCCGCCCCAACTTGACGCAACACGTGCGTACTGAGGATCTTGCATTCGAATTGTTTGAGCGTTGTGCAGGAGCCAGAAAGGAATACCGGGCGAAAGATGGTGCTCAAGGTGGTATTCATCCAAGTTCAGCCCAAAGATGCTTCGCTCAAGAAAATTCCCTTTTCTGTTCCGAGTTAGATAGACGTTCTTGGTCTCTGTCTCGCACATGGGTGAGTGTTCGGCGATTTCGATGAACCAGCCGAGGACCTGAAACGTGGTGAGATAGGGCACAATCCAAAACAGGATGACAATGTGGATGAGCCCAAAAGAATATGATCCGATCAGTATCGCGATCCAGAAAAGATAAAAGCCATACTTGTCGACAAGTATGCCCGAACGACTCGTTTTCTGGTCCTCGATATCAGTTATCGAAAAACGATTCTGCCAAAGATACTTGAGATACGCGACTGTCGCGCCACCCAAGATCGGCTTCCAGATGATATTAAAGGCGTATCGACCCGGAGGGTGGACGTCGTAAACACCGCTTGCCAGGAAGAATTTTAGATCAGGGTCCTTCTCCGGGTCACCGAGATACGGATGATGCAAGTAGACGTGTGAAATCCGGTATGCCCAATGACGCTGGAACAGGGGATAGGCCGCGAACAGAATCCCCAGGACGTAGTTCCATGTGGTATTCCTCGCGAGGGTGCGGTGAGCGGCATCGTGAGAGATTGTCGTCAATCCACGCTGGTGGGCGGCGATAAATAGAACAGCGAGCGGATATAGCCACCACGACACATAGAGCGTCGCGAGCACGCAAGCTGCAATTACGGCATAATCTTTCGCGATATATACCGCTCCCTTCACGTTGTCAGGTTTTAGGTTGGAGAGCTGTTTGTTGATCTCGCGGCTGAATTGAACGGTCTCGAAGCGTGACGACCTCAGTTTCCAAGCATCTGTCTGTTTCATGGGAAACCCTTTCTGATGGCCTTTCAGGTTGTCAGATTGCCGAAAGCGCCTTGTCCAAATCGTTGATGATGTCGTTAACGTCTTCGATGCCGACGCAAAGCCGGATCGAGCCACCGAATATGCCGGCGGCTTCACGCGTTTCCCGTGGGACGGTGGTGTGAGTAGTTGAAACAGGATGCGTCACCAGCGTGCGGGCATCCCCTACATTCGAAACGTGGTACATCAAGTCGACGTTTTGGATGAACTTGCGACCGGCTTGTTCATTCTCCACCTCAAACATGACCATCGCCCCGTATCCGTACCCGTTATCGAGTGTCTCATCGACGATTTCCCGATCGGCTCCTTGAAAGAGGCCTGGGTAGAAGACGCGGTGCACTTTTGGATGTTTTTGAAGGAAGTCGGCCACGATCTCGGCGTTCGCGCAGTGCTGCCTCATGCGCAGATGCAGTGTTTCGAGCCCTTGAATGAGTTGAAAGCTTGCAAAGGGAGCGATGGCCGCGCCGGTGTCCCGCAACCAAGTCATTCGAGCCTTTAAGAGAAACTCGCTCTGTCCAAGATCGTCGATGTCCCGCAGCGCGTCGCGCCAGATAATGCCACCGTGGGCATCGTCGGGATTCTTAAACAATGGAAAGCGGGAGCTTCCTCGGTAATTGAACTCGCCGTTATCAACGACTAGTCCGCCTAGCGTTGTGCCATGGCCGCAAATGTATTTGGTCGCGGAGTACGTCGTGATCGCAACGCCGAGAGCTGACGGCCGGCACACCAGTGGGGTCGTCGTATTGTCCACGACCAAGGGGATGCCGTGCTTTCTGCCAATCTCTGCCAGCCGCTTAACAGGAAGCGGAACCAGGCAGGGATTCGAGATCACCTCTCCGAAGAGACAAATCGTGCGATCATCAATGGCAGATTCGAAACTCTGGGGCTTTCGAGGGTCTGCCGTCCTAACGCCAATACCAAGGCGTCTTAACGTGTTGTGCAGTAGGTTCCAGGTATTGCCATATAAGTACGGGGAGGCGACGACATTGTCCCCCACCTCGCCGCTCGACAAGTTTACAATCGCAAGGAACGTCGCTGCCTGACCCGATGCAACAGCGAGCGAATCCCTTCCCATATCGACCGCGGCATACCTTCTTTCCAGCGCGCGGGTGGTGGGATTGATAATTCGGGTATAGGTGAAACCATCGGCTTTTACGTTGTAGACGTTAGCAATATGGTTTAGATCGCCGTCGAGTTCATAGGCCGTATTCTGGTAAATCGGCACTGCCACAGCTTTGGTTGTGGGGTCGCTACGGTATCCCGCGTGCAGAACAGCGGTTTCGGTAGAAAATGGGCGGCGCGAGGTGGTAGCGAGTGGAGGCGATATCTCTGCACGACTCCCGCAAGTCTCTTGGGGTGACACCCGCCCGGCAAAGAGATTGCCACCGGATCGGAAAAACGTGCGAAGGGCGCACCCCAACTGCTCGATCCAACTGGATTGGATTTCCCCGATACAGCCAATCCGAAAACTCTGGGTGGGAAGATGTAGCTTCGAGTAGACGTAAAGGTTATGGGCTGCCAAGTAGCTATATAGCCCATCGAACGCGGCTTGATCCGAAATCCCAGTTGGCGCAGTGAACGCGACGCAGATTGGCGACTGCAAGTGTGCCGAGAGAAGGGGGGTCACCACGCCTTCGAGTTCTTTGATGATGTCGTCCCTTATCTTCTCATACCTGCGGCGCCTGCCATCAATGCCTTCGTCGTCCAGAATCTCCAACGCCTTTGTGGTAGCCTGAACAATATGCGTGGGAGGGGTAGACCGCCATTCACCTGTGCGTTCGAGCGAAAGCCATTGATCCCTAACGTCGAGCACAAAGGATCTTGGTGCTTGAACCGCATTCTCAAGCAGCTCGCGAGAAGCAATGACAAAAGCTACTCCCGGGGGACCCTCTATGCACTTGTTGCTAGACGTAACCAGGACGTCTGGTCCGCCATGGCTTAGGTCGATTTGGATGGCGCCGAAAGAACTCATCCCGTCAACGATGGTCTTTACGTCGCGTCGTCTCGCACCCTCTACGATCGCATCGAGCGGATTGACAATCCCGGTCGTGGTCTCGCAATGAACAAAACATACGTGCGTGATAGCTTGATCTTGGCTCAGACACTCGGCAACTTCCTGAGGGTCCAAAGGCTCGGTGGCTCGCTTGACAAGCGTCACCGCGTGAATGCCCCACAACCGCAGAATTTTGAGAATACGCTCGCTATAGATGCCGTTTATGCAAACGAGCGGCTTGTCGGCCTGGGAGACGAATGAAGAGAGAGCGGCTTCCATTCCAAAAGAGCCACCTCCCTGAATAGGGACCGCCGAATAGCCTTCTGCATTTCCCGACAGATTGAGCACCAGCCGCCTCATACGGGCAGTCAGTTCCTTGAACTCAAAATCACGAGATGCAAGGTCAAACTGCATCTGGGCCTTAACCGCCGACGACAGCGACATTGGACCAGGCGTCAGCAGAGAGCGCTGCTGCTTTGTCACACTATCCTCCACTATAATTGGATCCATCAGCGGCTCTGGAGCATTGCTGCACGGCCGGCTGCTGGTTCGTGCCGAGGCGCTGCATGGTAGCTGGCGGGTTTGAGGCGCGTCGTGACACCGTACTGCGTATCGACCATCTCACATCGCAAACGGGGCAGGTCAGGCAATCTACTTACGTTGGCCGACGCCCTTCAGTCGGATATTGAGGGTCTCCTTCAGACGATCGCGTGTAGACGCTGACCCAGGTGCAGGGAAGTTCAGACGGCCGCCGATGACGGGACTGGCGTACCGTGAGCCTAAGAGTTGAGACATTCGCAATCCTTGTTACTCGTTGGAAAGCGTTGGCGTGGCTGGAGACCCGTCGCCGCCTACTTCGAGAACGTACAACTTGACGCTGGGTGCGATTCAAGTCCCTTCGCGAGCTCGTCGCGTGAATATTTCCAAACGCCAAGCTCCAGGAAGCATCTATGAGACAAGCACGCGTCATCCATAATTAGTCCGAAGAAGGCCCAGACGCAGAATATTGGTTAGTGGATGCGTGTTTTCGGATATGCCGGATACCGATTTCGGTAATTCGCGGACAGCGATCTTTTTTTGTTGATGAAGTCAGGTCAGCGGCCGGAGGCCAGAGATCCGCCGCTATCGATCTAGCTGCGCTGCGGCCGCGATGTCGCCGACGCTGCTCATCTAATGCGATCTGCACAATCGAATGTGCATGTTCTCAACAATCTACGTTCTATACACGGGTGTCGAGCGGCTGCCGATGGGGCCAGCGGGTCTCAACTCCAAATTCGGCGACGACGCCGGACAGCCACGAGCGGTCATTCGGGCCTAGCGGGGTTTGAAAACCGCTGCCAACTGTGCATGCATCCAGCTCGGAAGTGAACTGTACGATCTACGGTCCTCGCCCGTATGTATGCCGGGATCTCTACTCTCGTCATATCGCGCAGTTGTCGCACAATGAGCGGCAAAACGTGGCAAAGCATGGGTTCGTCTCATCGTCCATTCTAGATGGCCGCAGCGATAACCAGCAGCGCGCCGCCACCGATCACGAGGAGTCCAGTCAGAAATGACGAGGGCCGCCCTAAAAAATTGGATTTGATCATCTGTCATTGTCGGCGGCCTTCGTCCCAAGCCATTTGCGCCAGCAGGTTTGTCTCGCCCGATGCACTGCCTCGCTCTGCTGTGCACCAGCATGCCTTCCGCAAGCCCGCTTTCGTCGTAGCTGGGGACGAGCCTCACGCGATGGAATAGCGATGGCGCGATCGCAAGTGCGCGCCCTGCGGGCAAACTGTCGGCGAGTTTTCGCCAATACAGATTGATGCGGATGATCCCGTCGAGTAGGCATCCTTCGTTAGCGCAAGGCCGTCGGGCATTCCCGTCGGTTTAGCTGGCCTCGCCATCTTTGGTAAGGGCGTCTCGCCGTCGTCCCGGTCGTCCGGGTACCGAGCAAGCCAAGGTCTTTGTCGAGCAGGATCACGAAGGCCCCACAAAGGAGATCGCAGCCGGGCTGCACGAGCGCTTCAGCCATCGGTGAGAGGTAGCGGAAGGTTTGCGGCACTTTCTCGATTACCAGACATTGTGAGCGTTGTCGCGGCGTACAGGGTCGTGTCCAAGCCCAAGATAATTCCTGCAAATGACGGTCGCGCGGTGCATCGACCCGCGTATTGACGTGGTCTCCTCGATCTCTTGGTGCGCATATTCGAGCAAGCCACGCGACACCATGGTCTTGGCCGACGCCGCCGACGATCATCAAAACAGGCTTTGCCATAGGCAACGGGATGTTTTCTTGCAACGGCGTGTCTAGATGAAGACCGAAAAAAAGCCCGACGCCCTTTGCGGAAGGGGAAACAAGGTGGCGTCGGGCCGCAACCTGGAGGTTGCGGGCATCGGCACGGGTGACGGTCCGTGTCCATGCCCAAGATGATCTTTGCAAATGGCGTGCCGCTCGAAAGCCTGCTGATGATGTGCGTCTAGTCGGCCCGCGGCACGGCCGCGCGATATACTAGGATTGAGAATAGTGTCGCAATTCTCACATTGCCGAGTGAGACCTTGTCGGCCATCAAACAATCTGCGCCATGATGAACCGGTTGCCTCGCTGTTTGCGAGCCGCGTCCGTGCAAGCCTCGATTGCCTTCGCCGCACCAGCCGTCGGCCACCGCGCCCCCTCAGGACTCTTTCGCGATTGAGCCCTAAACGCGCAATTGTAAGATTTCCGCGGCGGGTCCTAGCTGATCCGCCATTAGCGTCCGCTCTTCGCGCTAAAAAGCAGCGCAACCCCGCACCGGGCCTTGTAGGGGGCGAGGAGGCCCAGGCCGCGTAAAAAGGTCGGCCACCGCGAGTCTTGATAGAATGGAATTGCTATGCGGCCAGAGCTTACGCTGGGTCATCAGAGCGTCCGGCGCGAACGACGCGATTTAGATCAAGGCCCCTGAGCGGATGTCGTTATGTATCAATAGTGTAGATGCATCCCATCAAAACAATCGATTTTATCAATCCTACGAAATGCCGCATAGGAAAAACGCATGGTCTGGTGCAAATGGCGCACGCACGACGTCAGTTCCGTCGTGGATGGCGATCAATCGGTGGTGAAGCGTTGACGGACATCCTCTTTTCCGTGGGGTTCATCTCACAATCTTTGACGACCATCCTAAGGTTACGTAAAGGGAAAACTGACGCCGTTGTCGACCTTGTTGCATGCGAGCGTTGGGCCGAATTCCCTAGATCTTGTTTTCGATAGAACAGAAGGAAGCGAAACCAGATCTCGTTTGGAACGGATATCCGCCTTCCCGCGGCTAGAGTTAACGGCGAATGCCCTCGCCGTAAATGAACCGTCGGCACCCTCCCTCTGCCGACGGAAGCTGGGCGATGTGTAGCAGCGTCGCTCCTCCGAGACTGACTTTCGCCCGGCCGCCGAAAGGGGGCCGGGCTTTTTTTACTATGGCGAGTATGAGCGCCAGCTTGGAGATTTTGCATTTGATCTCACTCACACCCACGAATTCAGGGGCAGCCGTTAATACCCCCAAGGACCACGTCCCCAACTAGCATGGGCTTCTGGAAGGTTGGAAATGCTGCCAAGCAGATCGAAGCCGAGCACGCTGTGTATCAGCAGCAAGTGCAGCGCAACGAGCGTGACCACGGCCTCCGTCCATAAGACTTTTGATCGCGCCTGCCACCAGGCGAGCGGCGTACCGACAATCAATAAGATCACGGTCGTGAGGCTAACGAGCTCGACCGTCAGTCCAGCCGATTGCCACATCTCAGCCGAGAGGGAGTCCATGCGGTTCAGCTCTGGCCCGAGTACGTAACCGTGGCGCCCGACGATCGCTCGAACCTCCGGGCATTTCAGAAAATTGACGAAGGCCCACGCCGCCTCCTTTTCGACTCCGCTCTTCAACGCCCCGGCGTCTTGCCGGATCGGATCATAGAGCTCCGGCGGCATCAGCCAGCGCGCACTAGTCTCATTCCCGGCCAATTGAGACAGCTCATAAGGCGCGCAGCGATTGGATTACAGATCGACAATCATGCGACGGGCGCTGTCTTGAGCATTTCCATAGGATCAATCGGGCAAGCCTCATTGTGACTCCTGACTCGGTGACCAGTGCGGCGCCGTTTGACTGCAGCGGTTTCATCTCAACAATCGGCGTTGCGCACGCGAAAAGTGTTGTGGCCGTGCTTGAAGAGCGAAAAACGACGTTTTTACCGCAGCGGCGGAATGGTTGTGCTGATTGGTCGGATGGACATCGACGGAACGCAGATTTCGCCGCTAGTCTAAAGCGAACCGATTGATATAGCGCAAGGACACAGGAGAGCGCAGCGGTTAGGGTGGTGGTGATATAAGCATGGGGCAGGAACCGTTGCAGACCTCAATCGTCAAAAAGTATTGCGATGCCCGCCTGCCTTGGTACACCATCTATCCAACTGTTCCGGAGTTCTCCGCGGCGGTCGGCGCCAAGGATTGTGAGAAATGGCTGGGGGGCCTGCCGGCTGACGACTCCGTGTCGCTCTATCTCCACATTCCGTTCTGTCGGTCGATCTGCTGGTATTGCGGCTTCCCTACGACCATCACTCGCCGGGATGCGCCGATCCTCAATTATGTGTCGGTGCTGCGTGAGGAGATCCGTTTGGTCGCGGAGCAAGCACCGCAAGCGCTGCCCGTGAGCGACGTGCACTTCGGCGGCGGAACGCCGACCCTCATCGAGCCGGCGGAGTTCTTGGCCCTGATGGAACTCCTGCGCCGCCGCTTCGCGTTCAGGAAAACGGCTACGATCGCCGTCGAGATCGACCCGCGCGCGTTCACGGTCGAGATGGCCGAAGCCTTAGAAGCAGCCGGCGTGAACCGCGCGAGCCTCGGCGTGCAGAGCTTCGATCCCATTGTTCAAAAGGCGATCAACCGGGTCCAGAGTGAGGCGCAGACGGCCGCCGCCGTCGAAAATCTGCGCCAGCACGGAATAAGCCGCATCAACTTCGATCTCATCTTCGGTCTCCCCAATCAGACGGTGCAGTCCTGCGTCGAGAGCGCAACGACGGCGGTGGCCATGCGCCCGGACCGGTTTGCGGTTTTCGGCTACGCGCATGTTCCTTCGTATATGAAACGTCAGCGCCTGATCGATGAGGCAGCGCTGCCGGACAAACGCTGCCCGCGCCGAACAGGCCGCGGCCGTGGCCGATACGCTGGTCGCCGCCGGCTACCGCCAAATCGGGCTCGACCATTTCGCCTTGCCGGACGACGAACTCGCGCTGGCGCAGAGAGCCGGTCGCCTGCGGCGTAACTCGTTGGGTTACTCGGCCGACACCTGCAAAACCCTGATCGGCTTCGGCACGTCGGCTATCGGCCGTCTCGGCGACGGTTACGTCCAGAACGAAGTTGCTACAGCCGGCACATCAGAGCTGGCCGTCTGGCGACGTCAAAAGGCTACCGTCTCACCGATGAAGACCGCGTCCGAGCCGCAATCATCGAGCGGCTGATGTGCGATTTGGAGGCCGACGTGCCGGCAATCTGTGCCGCCCACGGATTTTATGAGATCCATGTTCTCCATTCAGCTGAACGCTTGGCGATGCTCGCCGAGGACGGAATAGTGGACATCGAAAAGGGCTTCATCCGCGTGAGGCCGGAGCACCGCTTTGTGATTCGCGCTATTGCTGCCGCATTCGACGCTTATCTCGACCGCTCACCCTATTAGCAAAATAGGCAGCGTGAGCGTCAAAAAGCATCACCGCTCGTCGCTAACAGGACGGCGCCTCGATCATGTAGAAATGGTTCTGTGGAATCTGACCCAGACTGCCGCCGGCTGCGGCAATGATGGCGACGATCTCGGCGAGCGTCACGTTGGAGACCCCGGCGTCGCCGTAAGCGTTGGGCATCTTAATCGCCCACAGGCCGCTTTGAAAAACGATCAACCTTGTCGAACGGCAGGTGGCGGGCTGGATTAGCCTGTAGCACTCTCGGACGTCATCAAGGCTCGTCCGTCTTCGGTCCTAAGTTCGCTGGCGCGCCCCCGACGGAAACTGGCCCTTGTGGTTTAGACGGTGCTGGATTCCGCAACGAGTCGATTCGTAAAGTTAGCGCTGCGATTTGATCCGAGATTCGTGTTAAATCGGCCAGCTGGGCAGTGACGCTGCGGTTGATTTCCGCGATCTCATCGATAGCCTTCTGTTGTCCCGACTTAATCTCCGACAGGACTACCCTGTCCTGAGGTGACAAGCCTAGCATTGGGGTGACTTCACAGGCCGCCGACGTCTCGGCAAATTGTCCGACGTTTGTCCAAAAATAGGCAGCGCACAGGCCAACGAGGACAACTACGAGCACTAAAACCCACGAAACGCGTCTTGACGACCTGCGCAAGACCGGCGGCAAGTCTGAAACGGCCGCTTGATCCATCAATCTCCATCATCCCTCGGTCGACGCCCCGGTCCGCATTGGCTTTTCTCGTTCACGCGACACCACACGATGCTCAAGAGCTGCAGCGAGCCGCGACCGTCGATAATATCGTTATCCGCAACGTTGCCCCATCGTTTGGTCAGCAGCTCGTATGAGCGGCGCGATGTGACGCTTTTTGCGCATGGCCGGCTCCTACATCATAGCGCCACCGCGAAGCAATAGTTCTCGTCTTCATCGGCCATGGCGCAGCATTTTCCCACCATTCAGAAGAATCCTGCGAATAATCTTCCATTTGCCGGCGGCCGAATGCGAGCCAGTCGCTATTTCCCGGATTGACTTTTAGGCTCGTATCGAGCCCGGCATCGCCAGTTGCCGTGGCCAGCAAGTCCATCCCTTCACGAGACGCGCCACTTTGAGCTCGACGAGCTGTCGGCGGGGTCCACTCTTCACGCGCCGGAATAGTCGGCTAGTACCCAAATACTCTTCTGCAATCATGTCCTGGCCTCCGCAGTCGAAAGCGGAGCACAAGGCCAACTATGTCGAGCCAATTACACGCCGCTCACGGTGAATATCAGAGAAAACAAGCCCGTCCGGCTCAGTTCGGCGATCGGCATAAGCCTGCAAGATCAATGGATGTTGATCCTCTCGCCTATGTCACCGACGTCCAGAGGAGGATCGTTAATGGTCACCCGAACCGCGAACTCGACTAACTTCTTCCCTGGGCCTATCCGGGCAACCCTCAAAGCCGTCGCCTGAGAACGACGCTTACGATGAAGATCAACAACGTCGCGGTCTAACTGCGTTTCCGCCGAGAGATAGGCGCGTAAAAAGCTGAGCGGCTGCAGCGCTCACGAGTGACCGACGCCCGATTTCCACCGGACGATGCCAGCATCGGCAGAGTGCGTCTAGATGCCGGAACGGTTTCGACCCGAGCGGCGTAATAGCCACGATCCCTGTATCAACAGGCAACGCGTTGCGACCCAGAACTACTAACCTTAGCAGTTGGTGGAGATGCCGCACACATGGCAATCGGTGGCCAATGAACGTCGCGCGGGTACACACGCTGAGGAGCTCGGGGATGCAAGATAGATTTGGCCGCGCCAACTTACTTGATGGATGCAATGCGTTGCCTGCAGCTATCAAATCTCGTCCAACCGCGATCTCTCCCTTCTTACGGAAGCCCATGATGCGCTTTCGGGCGCGATCGCCGAGCGCGCAGGCTTCAAAGGTTTCTGGGCTTCGGGCCTGTCAGTTGCCTCGTCTCTCGGCTACCGCGATGCCAACGAAGCTCCATGGAACCAACGCGTCGTTGCTGGCGTGCGAGCCTGCCCCGATTTCTGGCGACTGCTATCTTATCGAAGGAGACGTCTTCTTCGACCAGGATGCTCCATGGCCGAAATCCTCATCCTTATGGAAGAGGCGGGTCGTTGGCACTGTATTGGTGGCGAGGACAGCGAGGCTCCGCCGACCCGTCGCCCATGTCTTGCCGAGCGAATGTGCCGAACAAAGCCGGTCGCTCTCGACGCCGAGGCAGCGCAGCAGAACTGCGTTGGAACTGTCGATTTAGCTTGGCGGCGTTGTGGCGTGCTCGACACGTGCGTTGTCGACCATGCCATGTCGTGCCAGCCGGTGACGAGGCTCGGGAAGGTTCAGCGGGTCTCGCTGGGATAGACGGGCCGATTGCTGTCAAGCGTCACCCCGGCCGCCTTCAGACGCCAAAAAGTTGCGGGTCAGCTCTGGGCCAATCAGGCCAGAGCGCAATCCATTCAAGTCTAGCAATACGGACGCGGAGTTCACTATGCATGGTTGCTTTGTCGTGGCGACATCGATTCGGATAAACTCGGCTGCGGCACCCGTTTTCAGCTTTCGATCAACTACGAAACAAAGAGAACTTGCTATCGCACTCTCCCTAGCAGCGAGTCTCGTCGGCAGTTCGGCGCTGGCACAAACTGCCAACGTGCCTAAGCCAAGAAGCGACATTCCGGATGAGGTTGCTAAAAGAAGAATTCAAAGGGAGTCCGATCCGGCCACGAAACTCCGAAGCTGCCGGCTCAAACGAGCAACGCTTCTCGTCGGTAACTCGGCGCTAGCACAAACTGCCGGTACGCCTACCGCAAAGTGCGACAGTGCGGCTGAAGTTGCTAAGAACAGAACTCAAAAGGATATCGACCCATTCGCAAAATTCGAGAACCTCCGCGAAAAAGGTATGTGGCTCAATATACCTGGTCCTGCCGATACGATAGATCAGGATAAAGGCGGCGTTAGGTCCGCGTTGGCAAACGTCGGGATCGGCTACGTTGGCGGGACAGTAAACAGCCTCGTAGACAATCAACTGCCAAATGCAGCCAGAGCCACCACCGCCAATCAGCTATATATGGGCCAGAATCCGACATTTAGTACCATAAATTTTCATGATTGTGACCTACGATCTCAGCCGCTTTGGAATTCCAGATGGTCAGATCATCGTGGGAGCCGAGCAGCAATACTGGACATGGAAACCCGGGGGGCCAGATAGACTGGGAATCAACATAATTGCCTACTACCAAACGTTTCTCGACAGGAAACTCGAACTCAAAATGGGTTATCTCAGAAATCAAAATGAGTTCGCAGGCACAGTGGTAGGAGGGAGCGCAGGAGCAAGCGTTTTGGGGCCCTCGTCGAATATCCTATATCAAGCAGGCATGAGCAACAATGCCGCGCCCACGCCAGCTCTCAACGTGAAGTACAATTTTGATGATCGCGTATACAACAAGGCCTCAATCCAGCGTTCACTCAGTCCAGACGGTCAATATGCGCAGATAACCGAAAATCCCACCGGCCTAAACTGGAGCACGGCCAACGCGGGCATTCTTTTGCTTGATGAAACTGGCTACAAGAACAAAGCTGCTCCGGGCCTACCCGAGACTTGGTTGCGGGCCGGCGCCGGTTTCAACAACAGCAGCTACACGAACTTCCACTATCCGAAGCAACCGAGAGCCAACGCGAACAGCGTGTACTACGTCGCTGCGGACAGGCAACTTTGGCAGTCTGATGTCCAGGGCTCGGCATATCGTGGTATCTATGGTGGGTTCTCTGTAATGTACGCTCCGCCTTACCTAAATAGAGTCAATCAATATTACGAGGCTCGTCTCTATGCGAAGGGACTGTTTGACAGCCGGCCCAGTGATCAGATTGCTATTGTTGCCACTAACACCGTCTGGAGCAATTTTGCAGTGGATGCTGCCTTGGCTAAAGGGAATCTCGTGCATCGCGACAGCACAGCGATCTCGGGAACCTATACCGCGCATCTGGCACCCGGGATATATGCAAGCGTAGGACTGGCATACATCAACAACCCGACGAGCATTACACACACGCGCCAAACGGGACATGCTCTGAACTTGTTGGTGTCCACGTCGATATTCTTCTAAGTCCTCAAGGCTAGGCGTGAACTTATAAACCGGGCACTGCGGATCAAGATGCTTTTGGTCTGCTGCACTCCTGACGCGAAGGCGAATAGTGCCTATGGTCCGAGTGGGCCACTGCACTGAAAGTGCCATACGATATCGAGTTGATGGCGCGGACGTCCAATAGAGCATGCTGATGGAGCTACCTAATGGCTGGTAGGTATCTGCACGGACGAGTGGGGGAGAGCGATATCATACTGGGCAACCGCTAACGCTCCAGCTGAGGAGCAGTCCCCAACGCTGCATGATGTCACTTCGTCGCCAAGTCGAGGCCATGCTTGACCTGATGAACCCGGCCACCGTCCCAATGGGGTTGAGGCAGTGCAGCGCGCCGAGAAGTATTTCGCACTCCTCGACGTGCCAATGGCCGGGATCCTAGTCTTTGACACCTTCGCCAAGCTGATTGCCGCGGGCGGCGGTGACGAGAACAGCGCCAAGGACCAGGGCAGGGTCTTTGCGAATATCCACCGGATCAAGGACGAACTGGGCGGCCCCCATGTCGCTCTGATCGGCCACACCGGCAAGGATGAGAGCAAGGGCGCCAGAGGATCAAATGCGATCTATGGCGACGTTGACATGATGGTGGAGATTGCCGGCAACGAGGTAAAGACCGCCACAGTCACCAAGGCGAATGACGCGCCGGAAGGCCAGCTGTTCTCATTCAAATCTGAGGTGTTTGAGTTTGGGCATGACGAGGACGGCGACCCGATCACCGTCAACGTCGTGACCGAGGCAGAGGGTGGGCAATCTGCCCAGCCTGCCGAGCCGAGGCTTTCCACAAATCAACGGGTCATGCTCCGTCTACTCCACGAGGCAGGAGCCTCCGGGCTGAGCACCGAGGAGTGGGGCGAAAAGGCTAGAGAGGTTGGCATCACCAGCAAGCAGCGCGCGTACGAACTTCGAATGGCCCTCAAGGACAGTAAGCGATCATTTCCCACCACCTTGTTGTAGGCGGGCTTGGCCTGCAATATGCGTTCCGTCATAAAGAGAGCGGATCGCAACGTGATTACGGATATTGTTGACGCGTTACAGGCTTGGCGCCTGCGCCGTCGTTGGAGCGACGATGTCAAGGCGCAGATCGTGGCGGAATCCTACGCGCCGGGCGCGGTAGTTTCGGAGGTCGCGCGTCGGCACGAGATCTCGCCGCAGCAACTTTCGGCCTGGCGCAAGGCGGCCCGCGACGGTTTGTTGAAGCTGCCGGACGGCGCCGAGCCGGTGGCGACAAGACCCTCCGGAACGGCCGCGATCCAGGATCCGAGCTCGTCAAGCGGCGAGCTGTGCCGCGTGCCCTTTGGCCCACGCCCAAGGCATGAGTTCATCCAGGCGGGAGGTCGGCCAGAGATTGACAAGCTTGGTGAGAACGTCGGTCAGGTAGGCCTGGGGCTCGACACCGCAGAGCTTGCAGGTCTCGATCAGCGAAGCGATGCAGGCCCAGTTCTCCGCGCCCTGATCATGCCCCGCGAACAACGCATTCTTGCGATTGAGGACAAGAGGGCGGATGCTTCGCTCGACTATATTCGAGTCGAGCTCGATGCGGCCGTCGTCGAGGAACCGCGTGAGCCCGTCCCAGTGGTTCAAGGCGTAGCGGATATGCTCAGCGATCGTCGCCTTGCCCGAGACGCGGGTGAGTTCATGCTCGAACCAGGCCTTGAGCGCCAGCACGAGGGGCTTGCTGCGTTCGTGGCGGACGGCATAGCGTTCATCGGCGCTGCGACCCCTGATCGTCTTCTCGATGGCATAGAGAGCAGCGATACGCGCGAGCGCCTCGCTGGCGATCGGGGCAGAACCGGCCTGGACAACGTCGAAGAACCGCCGCCGCAGGTGCGCCCAGCAGAAAGCCAGCGTGATCGCCGCGTCAGGCGCGGTTTCGGCAATGGTCTTGTAGACGCTATAGCCGTCGCATTGCACGATGCCGCGATAGCCGTCGAGCAGCTTGAGCGCATGGACGGCGCCACGACCGGGCGCATAGGTGTAGGCGACTGCCGGCGGGTCAGTCCCGCCCCATGGCCGATCGTCGCGCGCGATCGCCCAGAAGAAGCCCTTCTTGGTGCGGCCGCGGCCAGGATCCAGCACCGGCGCCGTGGTCTCGTCGACCGCGATCTTGCCCGCGGTCAAGATGATCTCGCGCAGCCGCAGCCACAGCGGATGAAGCTCCGCGGCCGCATAGCCCACCCAGAACGCAAGCACCGCGCGTTTGATGTCGATGCCCTGCGCCAGCAGCATCTGAGCCTGCCGATAGAGCGGCAGATGCCAGGCATATTTGGCGACCACCACATGGGCGACCATCGCCTCGGTCGGCAGACCGCCCTTGATCAGCCGCTCCGGTGCTGGTGCCTGAACCACGCCATCCGTGCAGGCCCGGCAGGCATATTTGGGACGATGGGTGACGATCACGCGGAACTGCGCCGGAACGACGTCGAGCCGCTTGGACGTTTCCTCGCCGATCACATGCATCGGCGCGCGGCAGCACGGGCAGTTAGTATCTTCCGGGGCAATCGTGACATCGATGTGCGGCAGATGGGCCGGAAGCGCGCCGCGACTGGCGCGACGCTTGTTGGCGCGCCTGCGAGCGCCCGCAGGATCCTTCTTGTCCTCGACCGCCTCGTCGCCGGCCACGGCCTGCTCGATATCCTCGAGCGCCAGCTGCAATTGCTCAGGATCGAGCTTCTCCGAGCTGCGGCCGAACTGCGCGCGTTGCAGCTGGCGCAAGAGGTGCCGCAGACGATCCATCTGCGACAGCGCGTCGTCGCGCTCTGCGATCGCAGCGTCGCACTTTGCGATCGCGCTGTCGCGCTCCGCGCGCGCCGCCGCGACCAGCGCTTGCAGCGCATCGATATCGGTCGGAAGCTGATCTGCGGTCTCGCTCACGCCCCCACTCAACCTGATTCGTGGGCCGTTGTGGAATACCGCCGCCGACCTGATTCAATCCGTCGCAGGGCTCACGACGTTGCGGTCGGCGGCGCAACGTCGCGGGCATGCAGACGCGACCAATCCAGGCCGTCCATCAGCGCGGCGAGCTGCGAGGCGGAGAGCCGCATCACGCCATCGCTGATCGGCGGCCACCGGAACGCGTTATGCTCGAGCCGCTTCCACAGCAGCACAAGTCCGGACCCGTCCCAGGCCAAAATCTTCAAACGGTCCGCTCGCTTCGAGCGGAAGACAAAAATCGTTCCCGCGAATGGATCATGGCGGAGTTGCTCGCGCACCAGCGCGGCGAGACCGTCGGCACCTTTGCGGAAGTCAACCGGCTTCGTCGCGACCATGACCTTCACGCCCGCCGACGCCGCGATCACGTTGCCGCCCTCACGGCCCGCAACACATCGCGCAGCCATGCCGGGTTAACCCCGGCCGCCGCGTGAACCACCGCACCGCCAATCTCGATGGTGATCGTTGTCGAGCTCCGCGTTGCCGCTTCCGCGACCGTCACAGCGGGGCGCTGCTCCGTCACAACCGGAACGAACAGTGGCGCCTCGTCGGCCGGCAGGCTCAGCATGCCGGCGCGTGCCGCCTTGCGCCAAACGAACAGGTGTTGCGGCGACATACCGTGCCGTCGCGCCACCTCGGACACGACCGCGCCCGGCGCATACGACTCCGCCACGATCCGCCCCTTGATCTCGTCGCTCCACCGCCGGCGATGTCCCCCACCCACGTGGATCTCCACCCGACCCCGCGGCTCCGAAGCGTCAACTATATGCTCAACCATATATGCGAACCGACCTGTATGTGTGGGCTCGCATCTTGCCGATCAGCTCGAACTCCACAAGGTGGGGTCAGAGCGCCGCTTACCAAGGACAAGGGACTAGCTAGGGAATACGCCGGCAAATGGTTCGTTGGTCACGGGTAAGGTAACGAACGGTCGGGGTCTATACAGACCCCCGAACCGTTACGTTACTTCCGTTACCAGGTAACGCGTGACCCAATCCGTTACCGTGACGTGACCAAGCGTTACCTCAATGGGATGGAATTGGTTGAGGCTACATAGCCTCCCTGCTGGCGGCTTTTTCTGGAGGGCCAAAACTGGGGATTTGCAACCTCTGGGGCGCCACGAGTGGTTCGTCATATTGACGAGCCTTTTTGGCCTGATGCAGCCCACATAAGGCGGAAACAGAACGATTACGAACGACAGTGAACCCAGCAATTGCAATGACTTAGGTGGTTGCGCGTGCTATATGTTGAATATGGGTTGAATAGCGCGGCCTGAGGGGCGGCTTTAGGATGGGACGAGATGGACACGGGAAGCGGCGACGAAGGATAGCAGAAGCCAGGCAAGCGTGTTCGCCTGCTGACATTGGCGGACTTGGACGGTCGCACTCGGGCAGCGCAGCACGTGCGGGATGTCCGTGCCGAAGTCATGAACGACCTCGGGGGCGAGCATCAGCTATCCACCCTGGAGCGCATTGCCGTCGACAACGTCGCCATGCTGGACGCCATGACGAAGGACGCCGCGGCTCGCTGGCTCAATGGTGAGCAGGTTGACCGTAGCCGCTCCGAGCTGTATTTGGATTTGCTTCCCCAGATCATGAGCAGGCAGGTGCAGTTGCTCGATAACGATCGCCTGATAACGCAACTCGTCTCGCTTGAGCGGAGAACGAGCCGCGGCGGCAGAGACATCGTGGACCATCCACCGGGCGGTCATGACGACATCGCCAATGCTGCGGCGGGCGCGATTCTCTCGATGGGTTTCATGGATAGGCACATGGCCAAGCCGGCGGAGGTAGAAGCCTGGCCAGCGAACCGACCGATGATGTCGCAGCAAGCAATCGATTATATGCGGCGCGTCGAAGCCAATGAGCCGGTGAGCAGTTCGAAAATCCGCATCTGACTGAAGATAATCTTGACATTTTGTGCGGAACGGTACATTAATCGCACTGCTGCTTCGGCATGATGCGCATCACCTGATTCTAGAGCAGGTCGCTGAAGCAACAGGCGCGCCCTCAGAAGGCATTCCACAGCGGCTCATACCTGCTGACGTTTCAACAGTTCGGGCCGGAAGTACGCCCGGCTGTTGAAAACATAGACCTCGCTCAAACCGAGCCGATCATTTCCCGATTATCAATCATGGCGGCCGGCTCAACACCGGCTGCCGCCACTGAGGCGACCATGAACGACGTTATAGCGTTAGTCCCGATGACGGAGGTTGCGGCCGCGCTCAAATGCGATCCGCGGACGGTTAACTCCGCCTGTGAGCGGTTTGAAATACCGATCACCCGGTTGGGGCCCAAGACGCACGGCCTCACGCCCGGCGACTTTGCCAAGCTCAGCAGCCGCCACGGCGCCGTTTTGTGTACTGCTGGTTGCGCCGAGATCGGCAAAACGATCGGCAAAGAGAGGGGGATGCACCGTAGCAGCGATGCATCCCCTTCCGTCGCCACTCCCCCTGCCGAAACTCAGTGTGCCGTCGGTGTAGCCAGTATGTGCCGGGACAACTTCACCGGATCGATGCCGCATTTCTCGAACAGAGCCGTAATCGCCTCGATCGGCTTTTCGGCCATCGCCCGTTGCGTGTGGATGTACTGCTCGAATACCTCGGGCAGCGTACGATCGTCCCCAATCTCTTTCCAAGCCTCGGTCACGGCCATGCAGTCGGCCAACATGGCGTCCTCGTGCTGAAGGGGCTTAAGCAGGTCGGCAACCTTCGCCCGCGCGGCCCCAATCGCCTCCTGGTCGGCACTGGCTAGCTCCAAGCCCTGGAGCACGAGTTGGGCCTCGACCACGGCGTAGAAACCGTCCTTGACGTACTTCTCCCGGCCGAACACCTTATCGGCGGCTACGGCGTGACCCCTACGAATGTTGTCCATTGCCCTGATGGTCTCGATTCTCACCGGCTTCGGCGTCGCCTTCCAGTCACCAGGGGTGACCCCAAGGATCTCTGGAACGGCTTCGGCGATCGCGAGGTGATGTTGGTGCCGCGCCTCTCTTTCAGCTTTTGACACGATTAGAGCCTCCCTGCTGCGCGCACAAGCGAGCCGCGGATTGACGATGACGATGCTGGCTGGGCAAATTGGCCGCTGCCACGGGCGCCCGCAATGGATTTACTCGCACGCGGATGCTGCTGCATCGAAGGCAGTGGCGTGCCCTCCGTCACCAGGCGATAGGCGGCATCCAAATCGGCCCCGGCATCGGAGGTTCGAGGCATTGTCTCCAACACGGTCGACGGCGTGAGCGATGTTATCGTGCGCGAGCCCAGGGTGCGATGTCTTGGAGAGCTCGACGACGTGGCGCTCGAGCTGCTGATGGACGTGATCCTGCTGAGGCTGTTGCTGCTGTTGCGCCGTGACGTCGAGCGCGCCGACGCTGGCCGCCAACCTGATCGCGGCATCATGCGGGTTTTCACGCAGTTGCCTGTCCCACGCCTCGGCTCGCCTGAGCAATTCCGGAAACTCTGCGCCAAATTCCCGGATATATTCCTCCATGCTGGCCATGTCGTCAGCGTCGGAGGCGGCGCGCTTGAGGAAACCACCGATCGATTTCCCATCGTTGGCTTTGCCAGCCTTCTGAGTGACGGGCGTCATCTTCATGTACATGGCCGCAAGCTGCTGCCATGCATTTGGATCGGCGCGGAGAGCCGTATGCTAGTCCTTGAACATCTTCAGGGTATCGGCCAGCTTTCGGTCGGGGTAGCGAGCAGCCAACTCTGATCGGATCTTGCGATGTTCGGGTGACGATAGCTCTTTGCACAGCGCTTCCTGGTCGACCTTGCTGCCGACAACCCTGAGCGCTTTCTCGAGACTGGCGCGCTGGTTATTGGATGCCTCCGCCGGGCTCTCCGCCTTGGGCTTGGGCTTCGGTTCTAACTTCTTGAGCTCGGCCAGGATTTCACGGCGGCTCTTATCGGTATCGGCGTCGCCGGTCTTGTCCTTCAGGTAGCCGGCAAGCTCGCGCCGCTCCTGCGCCGTGAAGTCCTTAAATTCGCTCACATCGCGGCTAAGCACCTTCTGCAACATCCGACCGCGATGCTTGTCAGGCATTGCCTTCTCGGCCTTGAGCAGGGAATCCTTGATGCTGGACGGCTTCTTACCCTTCTCCGGCTACTTATCGCCCGGCAGGCCGGCAAGCTGATCACCGATTTGGATCGGTGAGGGTTCGCCGAGTGCGGCCTCGGCCCTCTCCAACGATGCGCGCACGCTGTTGTCAGGGGCGCTATATTCCGTTGTAACATCAGACATTGGATGGCTTCTCCTTGAGCACCGCCTCAATGGCGGCGAGGAAATCTGGGGGAATCCGCAACCCATTGGGCGCTGCGCATTCGTGCAGGATCAATCGCAATTGCTCGCGCAGGGCGGGACCAAGGCCGGCCATGTATTCAAGCAAGCGGTCTTCAGCCTCGCTCACGGTGTCGTCGGGCTCTCGGAGCTTAGAATCCGGCTTGGGAATTTTAAGCCCGTGTTTGGCGCGGCTCATGACTGCGACGTCGCTTTACGATGACCCGGAGTGGGAGAAGGCAATGGCGGGGGTTTAATGGTTAGGTAAGGCTTTGCGGAACCCATTGAAAAAACGCGAGAATTCGCTCGCGCAGGTCCGATTTTAGCATGTCAAGGATATTCTTGATGCTGCTAGCATATTGATATAGCTTGAGAATATGAGGACGAAGGTCAACAGAGAGCGTGTTAACGACACCGCGAAGTTGATGATGCATCGGCTTATTGCGCGGCAGATGTCGCGCGACCCTTCGCTAGTCGGGCGTGTGCGCCAATCCCTTGCGCGAAATGCGGGCCGGTTCTCTGGCTACTCGTTTATAGATGATTGGGATCGTTTGCTCAATCTTCCCCAAACTGACCTGCGGCGACGTCTCACCAAGCGCGGCGATGAGATGACTCGCCTTAGGCTTTCCTCGCCGTTTGTAACGACAGACGGGATAAATTTTGAGGATGTACCCCTTCGCCGTCGCATTTGGCGATCAGCGGAGAGGGTGGCGGCGCGATCTTTGGACCGCGTCGCGGCCTAACCTGTAATGGCCGATTATTCGCTCGACCGGACTCTCGAAGACCTTATCGAGACAGTAAAAGTCATCGCCAGATATTTTGACGCTGATGAGGTATTCATCATTGGCAGCCAAAGTATCCTTCTTTCGTGGCCCGACGCTCCGGTGATGATGCGGACTTCTTCTGAGATCGACGCTTACGCTGGCAACGCGAAATTGTGGGAAATTACCCAAAAACAACTTGATCCAGACGACGACCCCGAGGCTTCTGAGGAAATCGCTGCTCTGTATGGCGAGGGTTCTGCTTTTCACAAGCAGCATGGGTTTTATATTGACGGTGTAGACGAGCATACTGCGACGCTTCCTCGTCAATGGCAGCTGCGTCTGGAAGGATTGAAGATCGAGAGTGTCGCCAAGCGGCTGAAAACATCGATGCCCACGGTGTCGACCTGGTCTGGGCGCTTCGAGACACATGGCCTCGACGGTCTCACTGACAAGGTCGGTCGCGGGCGCAAGCCGTCGATTCCACAGAAGAAGATCGAGCGTGTTGTCGCCGAGGTCACCCGCCCGCCGAAGAACCGCAAGCGCTGGAGCGTGCGCAGCATGGGCGCCACACCGGTATATCGCACAGCACCGTGCAGCGTATTTGGTCGAAGAACGGATTGAAGCCGCATGTCGTGAAGACGTTCAAGCTCTCGAACGATCCGAAATTCGAGGAAAAGTTCTGGGACGTGATCGGGCTCGATCTCGATCCACCGGCCAAGGCGCTGGTGTTATGCTGCGACGAGAAGAGCCAATGCCAGGCTCTGGAGCGCACTCAACTCGGCCTGCCGCTTGCCGAAACGCCCTCGAACGATGACGCACGACTACACCCGGCATGGCACGATCACATTGTTTGCCGCACTCGATGCAATGAAAGGCAAGTTGATCGCGCGCACCGAGGAGCACCACACTCATGTCGAATGGCTGAGATTCCTAAAGCAGATCGACCGCGAAACGCCCAAGGAACTCGACATCCATCTGATCCAGGACAACTACGCCACTCACAAGCACCCGAAGGTTAAGGCGTGGCTCGACCGCCATCCACGCTTCAAGTCCCACTTCACGCCGACATCGTCGTCGTGGATGAACCTCGTCGAACGCTTCTTTGCTGATTTGACCGCGGACGTGATCCGCTCCGGGAGCTTCGCCTCGATCGGCGAACTCGTCCGCGACATCGAAGCCTATCTTTCCGATCGCAACGCCGCCCCAAAGCCCTACATTGGAAAGCCGAAGGCGCCGCAATCCTCGAAAAAATCAACCGCGCCCGCGCCGCCCTCGATAAAGTCGAGGCAACATGAATTATTTCAGGGCATTTGAGAGTCAGAACACTAGCACCTCATACTCAAACGCCACGCCTTCCGGGTCATGCTCCTGGAACCGCGCCTCTGCCGCGTCCTGGGTGGCGAAGACTTTGAGGTGATCCTTGTCGCCAACCTGCTTGCTTGTGTCGACATAGACGAAAACGGTCATTGGTCCCTCTTGAGCTTTCTCTTGCCCCAGCGAGGATCTTTGCGCGCTGGATTGAACTGGCGGACCTCGCCGCGGTTCAAGGCTCGCATGATGCCGATGCGCGCGAACATCGTCGGGCCGTTGAGGTCTGCCACCAAGATGAGGGCTTCGATCGCGGCTTGCCGCTCGGGGAGGGCGGCTTCCTCCTTTGGTAGGCTAGTGATGTAGTTCGCCGCGTCGCGGAGAACGACAAGGCGCCGACCACCCGGCAACGCGATCGGCTGATCGAACTTGCGGCTCCAACCTGTCTTGCGCTCTGCCATTGCTCCCCGGAACGTCCAAGCGGAGGCGAGAGGGCGGCGCAAGGCCGTGACTTCCTGTTCACATGTGTGAATTGCAATACAAGATACAGGCGCGAATCGCTCTACACTTGAGTGGCGTCCTCAGACGCGCCTCCCTAACCTCGAGCCCGTCGCCAATGGCGGGCTTCCTTCAATAGGGCGCCCAGATCACTGGTGCTCCTGCCGGTGCACACCTGTGCTCACCAGTGGGGTCTCCGCATTCTTACTGACACGAATTTCATTCCCGGGTCACAGGATTTAGCGTTTAATCGCTGCATCCAATTACGTGATCATATTTTTCGAATTGCCCGGCAGACGCACCTGCCGGGTTTTTCGTTCTTGTCCGGTCCCTCTAATCCAGGCCTCTGGCGGAGGGCTGGATTGTCAAACGGTAAGCGACCGTGCTGTCGCCGTTGAAAGTCTCCAGCGGGGTATCGCAAACCGGGCAGCGATACTCGCCTGGCGCGCCTTTTGCGGATGATAGCTCGATCCTCCGGAAGCCCGCCGTACAGTTAGGGCAGGTCACATCGCATCGGATCACCTTTCGTACCTGCCGTCGCTTTAGCCTACGTAGGGGCGGCCGAACTATGATCGGAGAGTTACGGGCGTATTAGCGCGCCGACACGGTCGTGCCAATAAGAAACAGCCCGGCCTGGGAAGGGTCCGAGCTGCAGTAGAGCAGTGCACACACGCGTTGCGGAAAGTGTGCATGCGCCCCTACAACCTCGCCACGAAAGGTCTGTTCCAGCCGGTGTCTTGGTTGATTTTGGAAGTGTCCTAATTTGTTTCTAGGAACGAATTCTGCCTTGGCCACCTTTGTTGTTTGGTCACCTCGTTGGAATGCCCTGCCATGTGCGAGAAGTGCGCTGAGCTTGACGAGAAGATCGCACGGTATAATACCAACGGCCTTGAGGATTGACTCAGATTTGGGATTCCCAAATCAGTGAGTTTCTGACTCGATGGTTGCTTCTTAGGGAGGAGCGACATCGATGGGGGCGGCGGTAGGGATCACCCGGGTTGATTTGACGGCTTCTGAGCTTCGCAAGGCGGCGCAAAGGGAGAAAGACAGCAGCGCGGCGCGGCGGATGTTGGCGCTTGCGCTTGTTCTGGCCGGCACGGATCGCAGAACGGCGGCAGAGAGTTGCGGAATGGATCGCCAGACCCTGCGGGACTGGGTGCACCGTTACAATGCGG
>NZ_JAGKJI010000064.1 GCF_020329485.1 Bradyrhizobium cenepequi | reverse complement strand
TTGCGGTGAGATGCGGTGGACGCGGGTGTTGCGACTGACGAGCGTGACTATCCGTGGACGGCGAAGTCGTGTGGTTCTGGCGCCCCGACGCTGGCGCTAAGTTTTTTGCGCGAACAAGTTTGCGCGAGAGGCGACGGTGGCAAGAAAGCCCGGTCACCGGGAAGAGCACGAAGTAAGCCGTAAACCACTGCGCAGGGAAAGCCGGTGTTGCTCCGGTTGACCTGTGGTCCTACCCCCGTGCTTTTTGTTGCACGGGGCCCACGGGTGCAACCGGCACCCGGCTTTCCCTGCGCCCTCTGATATCGAGGAGGGCGGAAAGCGACGCAAAGCTCGGACGCATCGCGCCGCGAGAGCGCAGCCTCATATCCCCTCCGCTGTTTGAAAACTGAATCGGAATCGTAGGATGGGTAGAGCGTAGCGAAACCCATCATTCGTGCGGCTTGCTTCATCGCGATGGGTTTCGCTGCGCTCTACCCATCCTACGGGGCTGCCACCCGCATGACCTCCGTCCGTTTGCGCTGGTTGATCGGGCGGCGTCCTCTCTCCATAGTGCGGCTGCAACAGCGAGGTTCCCTGCCGGGCGCCTTGGAATGGGAACGTCGATGAGTGTCATATCCAGCGAGGAGATCGCCGACGACGCGCGGGTGCGCGGCAATGTGCTGCGGCTGGCTGCGGCGCAGGCACTGACCGGCGCCAATTCGGCCGTGATCTTCGCGACCGGCTCGATCGTCGGCGCGACGCTGGCGCCGAGCGTCTCGCTCGCGACGGTGCCGCTGTCGATGTATGTGCTGGGGCTTGCCGCCGGCACGCTGCCCACCGGCGCGATCTCGCGCATCTATGGCCGCCGCACGGCGTTCATCATCGGCACCGGCTGCGGTGCGCTCACCGGCGTGCTCGGCGCCTTCGCCATCCTGCGCGGCGCGTTCTGGCTGTTCTGCCTTGCGACCTTTCTCGGCGGGCTGTATGGCGCGGTGGCGCAATCCTATCGCTTCGCCGCCGCCGACGGCGCCAGTGCCGCGTTCCGGCCGAAGGCGGTATCCTGGGTGATGGCAGGCGGCGTATTCGCCGGCGTGCTCGGTCCGCAGCTCGTGCAGTGGACCATGGACGTCTGGCCGCCTTATCTCTTCGCCTTCAGCTTCGTGGTGCAGGCTTTCGTCGCCCTGGTCGCGATGGCGGTGCTGGCGGGCGTCGATGCGCCAAAGCCCGCCGCGGTCGACCTGCATGGCGGCCGGCCGCTGCTCGAGATCGCGCGGCAGCCGCGCTTCATCGCCGCCGCGCTTTGCGGCATCATCGCCTATCCCATGATGAACCTGGTGATGACGTCAGCGCCGCTCGCGATGAAGATGTGTGGCCTCTCGTTAAGCGATTCCAATTTCGCGATCCAGTGGCACATCATCGCGATGTACGGCCCGAGCTTCTTCACGGGCTCGCTGATCGCCCGCTTCGGCGCGCCGCGCATCGTCGCGCTCGGCCTGCTCTTGGAGGCGCTTGCGGCGACGATCGGGCTCTCGGGCCTGACCACGCTGCACTTCTGGGCGACGCTGATCGTGCTCGGCGTTGGATGGAATTTCGGCTTCGTCGGGGCCTCCGCGCTGGTGCTGGAGACGCACCGGCCGCAGGAGCGCAATAAGGTACAGGCGTTCAACGATTTCCTGGTGTTCGGGATGATGGCGATCGGCTCGTTCTCCTCCGGCCAATTGCTGGCCAATTATGGCTGGTCGGCAGTGAACCTGGTGGTGTTTCCGCCGGTGCTGCTGGGGCTGGCCGTGCTGGCGCTCGTATCGTTTGCGAAGCGGCGTGCCAAATTGCGCGCCGTCGATGAGTTTCCGGAACCGAGCATGTGAGGACTTGCTGACATCTACTGACAGTTCGGCGGTGATCGAAATGATGGCCAGACGTTTCTGCTAACACGCATGATGGCGTAACAACGATAAGCAAGAACCGTGGACGCATCGACTCACATCAGCACCGACGAGACTTCGCTCCGCTACGACGGCTGGCGCATCGTGCTGGTCTGCTTCCTGCTTGCGACGTTCGGCTGGGGGCTCGGTTTCTACGGCCAGAGCGTCTATGTCGCCGAGTTGCAGCGATTGCACGGCTGGCCGGCATCGCTGATCTCCTCCGGCACGACGCTCTTCTATCTCGCCGGCGCAGGGCTGGTTGTCTTCGTCAGCGAGGCGATCAAGGCGTTCGGGCCGCGTAGCTGCATGATCGCGGGCACCTGCGCGATGGCTGCGGCGGCGGTTGCCGTCGGGCAGGTGCGCGAGCCCTGGCAGCTCTATCTTGCCGACGCCGTGCTCGCCTTCGGCTGGGCCGGCACCAGCCTCGGCATGATCACCAACGTGCTCGGCCTGTGGTTCGATAAGAAGCGCGGCATGGCGATCAGCCTGGCGCTGAACGGCGCGAGTTTTGGCGGCATCGCCGGCGTGCCCCTGCTGGTCGCCGGCATCGGCTATTTCGGTTTCGCCGGCGCGATGACCGTGGCGGCCATCACGATGGTCGCGCTGATGGTGCCAGTGATCCTGATCTTCGTCGGCCGGCCGCCGGCGCATATGGGGGCGGTCGCACTCTCGGCGGCGAGCGGGCCGTCACCGACGCAGATCCGCGCCCGCGCGCTTCGCGATCTCGGCTTCCTCTCGGTGACGATCGCCTTCGCCCTGGTGCTGTTCGCCCAGGTCGGCTTCATCGTGCACCTGATCTCGTTCCTGGACTCGGTGATCGGCCGCGAGCGTGCCGCGCTTGCGATGGCGCTGCTGACGGCGATGGCGGTGGTCGGGCGCGTGAGCTTCTCCTTCGTGATCGACCGGCTCAATCAGCGATTGGCGTCGGCGCTGTCCTTCGTCAGCCAGGCCGTGGCGCTGCTCGTCGTCATCAACCTGCGCAACGACTGGGCGCTGGTTGCGGCCTGCGCCGTGTTCGGCTTCTCGGTCGGCAATCTGATCACGCTGCCGGCCTTGATCGTGCAGCGCGAATTCGACCCGCGGTCGTTCGGCGTGCTGGTGAGCCTGCTGACCGCCATCAACCAGATCACCTATGCCTTCGGTCCCGGCGTGGTCGGCCTGCTGCGCGATGTGTCTGGAAGTTACACGCTGCCGTTCTACGCCTGCATCGCACTTGAGTTGATCGCGGCCGCGCTGATCATGATCCGCGGCCGTGGCAGTGCATAGCTTGGACACGGGCACCGCGCACACCACCCTCATCCTGCGGCTCACGCGAGCTCCGACGCCTCGCCATCAGGCAAGCCGAACTCGAACGTGTTCAGCGTCATCGACACCATCGTGTAGTAGCCGCAGAGCCCGATGATCTCGACCACGCCGCGCACGCCGAGCACCTCGACGGCCTTATCGTGCAGCGACTGCGACAGCCCATGGCCCTCATGCAGCGATTTCGCCACGTCGTAGATCATCCTGGCCTTGGGGTCGTCGAAGGTGGGCGTGCGGCGGTCGCGGATGTCGTCGATGACTTGCAGGTCGAGGCCGCCCTTCAGCGCGAGGCGTTTGTGCGCCCACCATTCGTAGTGCGCGGTGAAGTGGCGCGCGGTGACGAGGATCGCGATCTCCGAAAGCTTTGGCGGGAACATCGTGTTGAAGCGCAGCATCTCGCCGAGCCGCGTGGCATGCCTCGCCATTTCGGGGCTGTTGAGCCAGGCCATCATCGGCGCCGGCGCCGCGCCGCGCTTGCCGGCGATCGCCTCGTCATAGGTCTGTTTTTGCGCCTCGTTCATTTCGCCAGGCGAAAGCAGCTTCAGCCTCATGTCCGTTTCCTCTTGTTTTTCAATCGTTACGCCCCAAGCGAATACACCCGTTTCAACCACGCGGCCATCGGCGCCGGGCGCATGGAGATATTGAATTCCACGATCCGGCAGCTAAGGTCGTTTCAACAATTCGTCAGATGGAAGCGCCCTATGGCCGATCTTGAGAAATTCCGCAGCGAAACCCGCGCCTGGCTGGAGCAGAACTGCCCGCCGGAGATGCGCAAGCCCATGACCTCGGACGACACGTTCTGGGGCGGCCGCAACGCGAAATTCTCCTCCGACCCGCAGCGGGTCTGGTTCGAGCGGATGCGCGACAAGGGCTGGACGGTGCCACATTGGCCAAAGGAATATGGCGGCGGCGGCCTCGATGGCGAGGAGGTGAAAATCGTGCGCCAGGAGATGGCGGCGATCGGCGCGCGGCAGCCGTTGACCTCGTTCGGTATCTCCATGCTCGGGCCGGCGCTGCTCAAATACGGCACGGAGGCGCAGAAGAAGGAGCACCTGCCGAAGATCACGGCCGGCCTGATCCGCTGGTGCCAGGGCTATTCCGAGCCGAACGCCGGCTCCGACCTCGCCTCGCTGCAGACGCGGGCCGAGAGCGACGGCGATGATTTCATCATCAACGGCCAGAAGATATGGACGTCCTATGCCAACTATGCGGATTGGATCTTCTGCCTAGTGCGCACCGATCCGACCGCGAAGAAGCATGACGGCATCAGCTTCATCCTGTTCGACATGACCTCGACGGGCGTGTCGACCAAGCCGATCCTCTTGATCTCCGGCTATTCGCCGTTCTGCGAGACCTTCTTCGACAATGTGCGGGTGCCGAAGTCGCATGTGGTAGGCACCATCAACCGCGGCTGGGACGTTGCGAAATATCTGCTGCAGCATGAGCGGGCGATGATCTCTGGCATGGGCGAGCGCGGTGTCGGCCGCCCCCTCGGCCAGATCGCGGCTGATTCTATCGGTGCCGACGAGCAGGGACGGCTCGATGATGCGGTGCTGCGGAGCCAGATCGCGACGTTCGAGGTCGATGAAGCCGCGCTCGCCGCGGCCGCCGAGCGCGCGGTTGACCTCGCGAAAGCCGGGCAGGCGCATCCGGCATTCTCCTCGGCGATGAAGTATTACGGCACCGAGCTCAACAAGCGCCGCTACGAGATCCTGATGTCGGCGGGCGGTATTGACGCGCTGGAATGGGAAAGCGAGCGCTCCAGAGGCGGCGCGCGGCCGCGTGCCTGGCTGCGTACGAAAGCCAATTCGATTGAAGGCGGCACGTCAGAGGTGATGCTCGGCATCGTCGCCAAGCGTATCCTCGACCTGCCAGGGGCTTAGGAAAAGTCCTCATCCTGAGGAGCCTGCGAAGCAGGCGTCTCGAAGGATGGGCCACGGGCCTCATGGTTCGAGACGGCGCAAGAGCGCCTCCTCACCATGAGGGTCCAAAGAGAAATCAGTCGAGCCAACACAGCGGAATACACCATGGCCCTCGTACTCACCGAAGAACAATCCATGCTGCGCGACAGCGCGCGCGGCCTCATCAGCGACAAGGCGCCGGTCTCGCATCTGCGCCAACTGCGCGACAGCAAGGACGAAACCGGATTCTCGCGCGAGCTCTGGACGACCTTCGCCGAGATGGGCTTCTCCGGCCTGTTGGTGCCGGAACAATTCGGCGGCAGCGGGCTCGGCGCGGTCGAAGCCGGGATCGTGATGGAGGAGATCGGGCGCACGCTGATGCCATCGCCGTTCCTCGCCACGTCCGTGCTGGCGGCCTCCGCACTGTTACGTGGTGGCAGCGAGGCGCAGAAATCACAGCATCTGCCCGGCATCGCAGACGGCTCGCTGCTCGCCGCGCTTGCGGTCGATGAAGGCGCCAAGCATCGGCCGCTGCAGACCAGTATGCAGGCGGTGCGCAGTGGCAACGGGTTCAAGCTGAATGGCGACAAGGCGCTTGTCGTCGACGGCCACACCACCGATCTACTGATCGTCGCCGCGCGTACGGCCGGCAGCGCCGAGGAGAAGAACGGGGTGACCCTGTTCCTGGTCGATCCGAAGGCCAAGGGGATTGCGACCGAGCGCACCATCATGATCGACTCCCATAACGCTGCGCGCATCGTGTTCGACAGTGTCGAGGTCAACGCCGATAGCGTGCTAGGGGAGGTCGACCAGGGCTATCCGCTGCTCGAAGGCGTGCTCAATGTCGGCCGCGGCGCGGTTGCGTCGGAAATGGTGGGCCTGAGTGAGGAGGTGTTCGGTCGCACCGTCGCTTACCTGAAGGAGCGGAAGCAGTTCGGCAAGGCGATCGGCGAATTCCAGGCGCTGCAGCACCGCGCCGCCCAGCTCTACATCGATATCGAGATCACCCGCGCCGCGGTGCTGAAGGCGCTGCAGGCGCTCGACGCCGATGCCGCCAATGCGGGTAGCGCCGTCTCCGTTGCAAAGGCACGTGCCGGCACGACGGCGACGCTCGCGGTGCAGGAAGGCGTGCAGATGCACGGCGGCATGGGCATGACCGATCAGTTCGACATCGGCTTCTTCATGAAGCGCGCCCGCGTCTGCCAGGAGCTGTTCGGCGACAGCAATTTCCACGCAGATCAATTGGCAAGGGCGAAGGGATATTGAACTCCATCCCCTCATGGTGAGGAGCCGCGCAAGCGGCGTCTCCGGACGATGCTTCGCATCGCCGGGAGAACCATGAGGCCCGGCCGGTGGCCTCATCCTTCGAGACGCTTGCTACGCAAGCTCCTCAGGATGAGGGGAGAGATCGGAGGAAGCCCTACCGGACCGGCGGGGCGTACTGGATGCCGCCGGCGCTCCAGAGCTGGTTGAGGCCGCGCGGGATCTTCAGTTTCGACTCGCTGCCGACATTGCGGTCGTAGATTTCGCCGTAATTGCCGACGCGGCGGATGATGCGTGCGGCCCAGTCCTTGGTCAGGCCGAGGTTCTCGCCATAGGAGCCTTCGGTGCCGACCAGCCGCATCACCTCGGGCTTCTTCGATTTCAGCGCCTCGTCGATATTCTTCGACGTGATGCCGAGCTCCTCGGCGTTGATCATCGCATAAAGCGTCCATTTCACGATCATCATCCAGTCGTCGTCGCGCTGCCGCACCACGGGCGCGAGCGGCTCCTTCGAGATGATGTCGGGCAGGATGATGTGGTCGTTGGGCTTGGCGAGGTTGAGCCTGAGCGCATAGAGCTGGGAGGCATCGGCGGTGAGGGTGTCGCACTGCCCGCTGTCGTAGGCCTTGATGACGTCCTCGAGCTTTCCGAACTTCATCTCCGTATATTTCATGTTGTTGGCACGGAAATAGTCGGCGAGATTGAGCGCCGTCGTGGTGTCGCCCTGCACGCAGACCTTACTGCCGTTCAAATCCAGCGCGGAATCGATGTTGCGCGAACGTGGCAGCATAAACCCTTCGCCGTCATAATAGGCCACGGCCGGGAAATAGAGGTCGTAGTTGGTCTCGCGCGACATGCTCCAGGTCGAATTGCGCGAGAGGATGTCCACCTTCCGGCTCTGCAACTCCTTGAAGCGCTCGCTGGCGTCGAGCGGGACGAATTTTGCCTTGGACGGATCGTCGAAGATCGCGGCGGCCACCGCACGGCAGAAGTCGACGTCGAAGCCGGTCCAGTTGCCCTTCTCGTCGGGGATCGAAAAGCCCGGCAGGCCCTTGTTGACGCCGCACAGCACGTCGCCGCGCCGCATCGTGCGCTTCAACGTCTTGGTGTCGTACCGTTCATAGGTGATGGCGGCGGCGGCAACCAGCACCGCGACCGCGAGCCCGATCAGCAGGCCGCCTCGAAATGTGCGCATGATTATTTCTCACCAGATGATGGAGGCAATGGTGTCAGGAAGGGAGAAGAAGGCGGGCGGTTACAGTTCGGGCTTCTGCCGGACGATCACCTTGGTGCCGACGAGGACGCGATCGTAGAGGTCGGTGACGTCAGCATTGACCAGTCGGAAGCAGCCTGAGGAGATTGCAGTGCCGATGGTGTTGGGCTGGTTGGTACCATGGATGCGGTACACGGTGGTGCCGAGATACATCGCCCGCGCGCCGAGCGGGTTGCCGGGACCGCCGGCCATGAAGCGCGGCAGATAGGGTTGACGCGCGATCATTTCCGGCGGCGGCGTCCAGTCCGGCCATTCCGCCTTGCGGGTGATGTTGAGGAGCCCCTGCCACTGGAAGCCTTCGCGACCGACGCCGATGCCGTAGCGGATTGCACGCCCGTTGCCCTGAATGAGGTAGAGATGGCGCTCCTTGGTTGAAATGATGATCGTTCCCGGCGCCTCATTGGTGCGGTAATAAACCACCTGCTTGCGCCATTCCGGATCGAGCTCGACGTTATCCTCCGGTACCAAGCCTGGCTGGTCGCCGACATCGGAGGTCTGGGCCTGGCTTTGCGAGGCCGAAAGCATCAGGCCGCCCGCGGCAATGACCATCCAGATCAGGTGACGAAGTTTCGTCATTATAAAGCTCTCCTCGTTGGCGCACGGCCAAATTCGCGATGCTCCACCCAAATCAGCAAGCATCAAATCTCAGTGGCAGCTTGATGGCAAGTTTGCGGCGAAGGAGGTAGCTCGCTGGAATACCTGCAATTTCCTGTCACGGTGCTGTAGCCGAGTCGTCTTATTTCGGTGCGATCCAAAGCCGCAGGCCGAACGAAATCAACGCCACGGTACCGACGCCGCCGAGCCAAAGCGCGGCGAACCACATCAGGCGCTTCGCGAGCGGATGTGGGTTCTCCTCGCGCGGCATCAGTGATACCCGCCCCCGGGCCGCACCTTGCCGCGAAACACCCAGTATGCCCAACCCGTATAAGCGAGGATCAGCGGAATCAGGATCGCGACGCCGACCAGCATGAAGATCTGGCTGTTGGGGGGCGAGGCCGCCTCCCAGATCGTGATGCTCTGCGGCACGATATAAGGATACATGCTGATGCCAAGGCCGGCATAGGACAGGAAGAACAGCGCCAGCGTCAGGAAGAACGGCTGGTAGTCGTATTTGTTCGCAAGGCTGCGCAACAGCAGCACGGTCACGCCCGCCACCGCGACAGGCACCGGCGCGGTCAGGATGATGTTCGGCCAGGTGAACCAGCGCTCGGTATATTGCACGCTGAGGAACGGGGTGGCGATGCTGACGGCGACGATCGCGCCGAGCATCGCGAACAGCAATACCCAACTCAATTGATAGGCCTTGTCGCGCAGCGCGCCCTCGGTCTTCATCACCATCCAGGTCGCGCCCAGGAGCGCGTAACCCATGACCAGCGATATCCCCGTCAGCACGCTGAACGGCGTCAGCCAGTCCCACCAGCCGCCAGCATACTGGCGGCCTTCGACATGCACGCCCTGCAGGATGGCGCCGAGGGCAATGCCCTGCGCCAACGCGGCCACCAGCGAACCGCCAAAAAAGGCGCCGTCCCAGCGGTTGCGTACCCTTTGCGTGCGCCAGCGGAATTCGAAGGCGACCCCGCGGAAGATCAAGCCGACCAGCATCGCGATAACAGGCGTATAGAGCGCCGGCATCAGCACGGCATAGGCAAGCGGAAACGCCGCCATCAGCCCGCCGCCGCCGAGCACCAGCCAGGTCTCGTTGCCGTCCCAGACCGGCGCCACGCTGTTCATGATGATGTCGCGATCGGCCTTCCTTGGAAAGAGCGGAAACAGGATGCCAAGGCCCAGATCGAAGCCGTCCATGACGATGTAGACGAACACTGCGAAGGCGATGATGAAGGCCCAGACCGTGGCGAGATCGACCGCGACGCTCATGATGCGTCCTCCGCTGCCGTGGCGGCCGCCGGCGTGATGCCGGCGGCGCGGGCGGGCACGTCACGCGGTGGCCCCGGTTCGCCCGGATGCGGCGGCGCCGCCATCAGCCGTAGCAGATAGATGACGCCCGCCGCGAACACGGCGAAGTAGACGATGACGAACGCGAGCAGCGAAGAGCCGACCGCAGGCGCAGCGAGCGGGGAAACCGAGTCGGCCGTCCGCAGCAGGCCATAGACCGTGAATGGCTGCCGCCCGGTCTCGGTGGTGATCCAGCCCGCCAGCACGGCGATGAAGCCCGCCGGCCCCATCAGCATCGCGAACATGTGCAGGAAGCGCGAGGAATAGAATTGGCCGCGCCAGCGCATCCACGCGCTCAAGAGGCCGAGCCCCATCATCAGGAAGCCGAGCCCGACCATGATGCGGAACGACCAGAAGGTGATCGGCACCGGCGGCCAGTTTTCCCGCGGCACGGTGTCGAGGCCGTCCATCGGCGCAGTCGGTGAGTGCTTCAGGATCACCGATCCGAGCTTGGGAATCTCGACGGCGAAGTCGACCCGGCCGGCGGTCTGGTTGGGCCATCCGAACAGGATGAGTGGCGCGCCGTCCTTGTGGCTCTGGAAATGGCCTTCCATTGCCATGATCTTCACCGGCTGATGCTCCAGCGTGTTCAGCCCGTGCTGGTCGCCCGCCAGAATCTGGATTGGGGCCACGAAAGTGGCCATCCACATCGCCATCGAGAACATCACGCGTGGGCCGGCGAGGTGCTGATCACGCAGCAGATGATAGGCGCCGACCGCACCGACCACGAGCGCGGTCGTCAGATACGCCGCGAGCACCATGTGCACGAGGCGATAGGGAAACGACGGATTAAAGATCACCTCGAGCCAGTCGGCCGCCACGAACTGGCCGCTCGCATTGACGGCGTAGCCGGTCGGCGTCTGCATCCAGGAATTGGCCGAGAGGATCCAGAATGCCGAGATCAGCGTGCCGACCGCGACCATCAAGGTTGCGAGAAAGTGCAGCCTGGGGCCGACGCGGTTCAGCCCGAATAGCATCACGCCGAGGAAGCCGGCTTCGAGGAAAAACGCGGTCAGGACTTCATAGGCCATCAGCGGTCCGATGACCGGCCCGGTCTTGTCCGAGAAGACTGACCAGTTGGTGCCGAACTGGTAGGACATCACGATGCCCGACACCACGCCCATGCCGAAGGCGACTGCGAAGATTTTTAGCCAATAGTGAAACAGATTGATGAAGACCTCGCGTCCGGTCCAGAGCCAGAGCGCTTCGAGCACGGCAAGGTAGCTGGCGAGCCCGATCGAGAAGGCCGGGAATATGATGTGAAACGACATCGTGAAAGCAAACTGCGCCCGGGCGAGCGCAACCGCATCCCAGCCTTCGAACATGACGCGCTATCCATCGTGAAATCCGACGTGAGGTTATCACGCGTCCGATCGCCGTGAAAACATGTCAATATGACCAAGGCAGAGCGACCCGGCGCGGATCTTGGCACGCCGGGTTTGACGATAGCACTTTAGTCCTCGCAGAAGCACTCAACTGTTGACGTTGAGCAGCCGGGCGATGGTGCGGTCGATCTGCTCGTATTGTCCCTCGCCGTCGTGATGGAATACGATATTTCCATTCTGGTCGATGATGTATTGCGCCGGCCAATACTGGTTGCGGTAGGCATTCCAGGTCTGCGACTCATTGTCCTGCGCCACCGGATAGGTGATGCCGTGGCGTTTCAGCGCGGCCTGGACGTTGGAGGCCGAGCGTTCGAACGGAAATTCCGGCGTATGGACGCCGATCACGACCAGGCCTCGATCCCTGTATTTGGCATCGAGCGCGACGACATGGGACAGCGTGTTGACGCAGTTTACGCAGCCATAGGTCCAGAAGTTGACCAGTATGACCTTGCCGCGCAGGTCGGTGATGTCGAGCGGCTGCGAATTGAACCATTTGTTGATGCCGACAAGATTTGGCGCTGTCTGCTGCGCCGCCGCTATCTTGAACGCGGGCTCCTGCGCGCGAGCAATATGAGGCGCGGAGATGCCGGTCAGGCAAACAATGCCGATCAGGGCGGAGACTAGCGAACGCAGGGTCATGATCTTTCCTCTTGAGGTCAAAGGCCGATCTGGCCGTTGGGATAGAAGCTGGTCAGCCACGCCACGATCAGCGTGTCGTATTGAAGGTAGGAGAGGGCCGCGAAGGCGATGATGACGACGCCAAAGCCCTGCTGCAGTCGCGGCGAGATCCGTGCAATGCTGCGGAGGCGGGTGGTGACTGCCTGACCGCCGTAGGCGATAGCGAGCATCGGAAGCGCCGCCCCGATGGCGTAGACGACGAGCTGCAGACTGGCCCAGGCGGTGTCCTTCGAGGTTGCCACAATGGTCAGTATCGAGCCGAGCACAGGTCCGGCGCAGGGCGTCCATACCAGTCCAAGGGTTGTGCCGAGCACGAAGCCTCCGACTAGGCCTTGTGACGGTGTTGCGTTGCCGGGCGAACGGCCCGCAGTGAGCCCGGCAATCCAGACTGTCAGCTGTTCGAACGGTGCCGGCCAGATCATCAACAGCCCGAAGCCGAGCAAGAGGATCGCGGCGCCGGTCCGTAACACGTTGGGATCGAAATCGAGGGCGCGCGTGATCGCGCTCAGCAGCAACGCCACCATCGAGAATGACATCACAAAGCCGAGCGCGATCATCGCCGGCCGTGCCTTGCTGGTCTGGCCTATCGATGCCCCAAGCAGGATCGGCAGCATCGGCAGGGTGCAAGGCGCCGCGACGGTGACAACACCTGCGAGCAGCGCGAGAACAAGATTCAGCATCAGAACCGCCCATCGCCAGCCGGCCAAGCCCAATGCCTGCGCCGGCAGTGTGATGTTCTTCGCGATAGCGAGATCAGCCGTTACGGCTGCCTCATTCGGGGCGAGGTCACGTCTGTGTGAGACTTCTATACGGCCGCAAAAACAGAGCGACCCGGCTGGGGGGCATCCCGGCCGGGTCGCAGGAGGTAGTTTGGGAGGTTAGAACTTGAAGACGTACAAACTCGCTACCTGATCTCGCAGATTTCTGCGGCGCTCTTGGTGCTGCAATCGATCACCTGCTCGCGTACCGACGTCATACCGGCATCGCGCTGCGCGCGCGGTGAGACGTTCTGGCTCGATAGTGTCGCGAGCGTAGCGACTGCGCCGAGCGGGATGATGAAGAAGCGGAAGGACGGCTTCAGCATGTCTTTTCTCCTGTTCGGCGTTGGCGTTGCGTTCGATGGTTAATGGTATAGAGAGCGAGTTTTTCCGGGTGATGTCGTCGACTGCTTCAATTGTTTCGTCGCCGATTTCCGGATCGCTGCTTCACGCCGCGAGGCTTTCCACGCCGGCGCATCTCAGCAACTCGGCCAATTGCTTGCGGGCATAGAACATTCGGGTCTTCACAGTGCTCTGGGGAATGCCGATGATCTCGCCGGCCTCTTCCACAGATTTCTCGTGATAGTAGACGAGGTTGATGATCTCGCGGTGTGCCGGCGACAGTTTCGCGATGCAGGCGCGGAGGATCTCGCTGGTGGTGGCGCGATCAAGCGCGGCTTCGGGCGTATCGGCTCCGTCGACGATGTCGAGCACTTCTTCCTGGTCGATGTCCTCGTGCTTGCGCTGGCGCAACGCAGTGAGCGCCTTGAAGCGGGCGATCGACAGCAGCCAGGTAGAAACCTGCGAGCGGCCTTCGAATTGTTCGGCCGTGCGCCAAACGTCCAGGAACACCTGGCTGACGAGATCTTCGGCCACCGTGGTGTCGCGGACCATGCGCAGCACAAAACGATAAACCCGGACGTTGTGACGGGAATAGAGCACGTGCATGGCAGTGCGGTCGCCTGTGGCGATCTTGCCGAGCAGCATTTCGTCGGATGTCTGGCGGGCAACGGCGATATGCACGTTGGCTGCGGCGTTGATGGCGACGACGTTCGACATGACCGGCTCCCAATTCGCCTTGGCGGCTTTCATTGGGAGAATTGTTAATTAGCCACGGTTTCGGGATGTCTGCGCGAAAAGCGGAAAATGGTTTCATCGGTAGGAGAATTGTTTCGTCAGAGCGCGGCCGACGAAACATTCGGGGCAAAAATACCAGTAATTTCAATACATGGAAAATTGATTGGGACGTCGCCGAAAGGAACCGAAGGCCGGCTGCAATGTGTGCACGCCCATCATCGGGCGCCGGCGCAGATCAGGCTTTTTCGCCGCTCGGTGAGAACAGATATCCGCCGCCGCGGATGGTGCGGATGACCGAGGGCTTGGTCGGATCGATCTCGATCTTGCGGCGGATCCGCATGATCCGCAGGTCGACCGCGCGGTCGAAGGCCTCGGCATCGCGCGCATTGGCCAGTTCGAGCAGCCGCTCGCGCGATAACACCCGTTTCGGATTGGCCGCAAACACCTTCAAGAGCCCGAACTCGGACGCCGTCAGTGGATGCTCGTTGCCTTCGTCGTCGCGTAGCGCCTGCGCCTGCAGATCGAGCCACTTGGTACCGAAACGGACCAATTGCTCCTTCTCGGCCTTGGCGGCCGCCGCCTCGGGCGCTGCCGTTTTGACCGGCGTGCTCCGCCGCAGCACCGAGCGGATCCGCGCCATCAGCTCGCGCAGCTCACAGGGCTTTGCCACGTAATCGTCGGCGCCCAGCTCAAGCCCGACCACGCGATCGATCGGGCTCGCGGTTGCCGTCAGCATGATGACCGGCACATTCATCCGGCTCTTGAGATCGCGGATGATCGACAGCCCATCTTCCTCGGGCATGTTGAGGTCGAGCACCACGAGGTCAGGGTGATTGGTCTCGATCACGCTTCGCAGGCTTTTTCCACCGTCGCACAGCGTCACGCCAAAGCCGTGCATCTTGAGGTAATCACCGACCATCTCGCGGGCCGGTGCCTCGTCATCAACGATGATGATGTGCGGGCTCTGGGTCATCATGTCTCTGCTGTAGCAGGCAATGTAACCGTAAAGGTCGACCCCTGTCCGGGGCCGGGGCTCTGCGCCGTTACATGGCCGCCATGCATGTCGATAATGCGTTTGACGATCGAAAGTCCCAGTCCGGTCGAACTCTCACCCGCGGTTGGCTTGGCCGACAGCCGCTGGAACCTGCCGAATAGGCGCCCCAAATCCTCCGGCGAAAGGCCGGCGCCCTCGTCGGCGATCCGGATCACCGTGTTGTCACCCTCATGTGTGACGACCACCGTGATCTTGCCGCCGATTGGTGAGTATTTGATGGCATTGCTGACCAGATTGTCGATTGCTTCGCGAATGCGGTCGGCGTCGCACATGGTCACGAAATTCGGCGGCGCGGAAACCGAGATGCTCTGCTGCTTGTTGACTGCCAGCGGCAAATTTGCTTCGGCGACCTCGTTGACAAGGGCCGCGATATCAACCGCTTCACGGCGGATGGTGATGTCAAAGGCGTCAGCCATCGCATCCGAGATCAGATGATCCACCATCGACGTCAGGCGCTTTGTGGCGTCCCTGATGTGCTCGACCTGAGTCCCGATCGCTTCCCGTGGCGAGCCGGCGCCGATCAACTCGGTCAACATCTCGGTGCGGCCAAGGATCACGCCGAGCGGATTCTTGAGGTCATGGGCAACCGTGCCCAGGATCTCGTTCTTGAAGCCGTTGGCGCGCTGCAGCCTCAGCCACTGCGCCGAAAGCCGGCGGTTGGCCTGCATCAGCGCGCGGGTGCGCTGGGCGACGCGGTCCTCGAGCTGTGTGTTGGCCTCGTGAAGCTGCTGGTACAGGATCACGTTGTCGAACGCGATGGAGAGCCGGCTCGAGAAAATCTCGACCAGTGCGCGGTCAGTGTCAGAGAGCTGGCGCTCCGCCTGCAGGAGCACCACGACCTCGCGGCCGCTGCCGGTGCGCAAATAGAGCACGCTGCGGTGGTCGGCGAATTCGTTCTTGCGGCGCTGGAAGGCGGCTTCCACCATCTCGCGCAAATCAGGATCGAGCGACTTCGAGCTGGTGGTGCCGATGAAACGGCTGTAGCAGCCGGAGCCCGCCAGCACCGACAATTCGCTGCCGGCGCCGTCGTCGCGCAGCACCAGGATGCCGGCGCACTCGACATTGAGCAGCGAGGCGAGCTGGGTCAGCACGCCCTCGGCAAGCCGCTGCATCGATTTGAAGTCGTAGAGCGTGGAGGCGGCATCGATGATGATCTCGAGCCCGCGCCTGGTCTGCACCATGCGCTCGAGCTGCTGATAACTGCGCAGCGCCGCGGTCAAGGAGGTGAACAGCTTGTCGGCGGTGAGCTCGGTCTTGGCCTTGTAGTCGTTGATGTCGTACTGGACGATCACCCGCCGTTCCGGCGCCTGGCCCGGCTGTCCGGTGCGCAGGATGATGCGGACGGTCTCGTTCTTGATCTCGTTGCGGATATATTCGACGAGCTCGAGCCCGGCGACGTCGGTCTCCATGATGACGTCAAGCAGGACGGCCGCGATATCCGGATGCTCCCGCATCAGCTTGCGACCTTCCGCCGCAGAATAGGCCGAGAGGATCTCCAGCGTGGCGCCGTTCAGGCTGTAGTCGGACAGCGCGAAGCGGGTGCCTTCATGCACCGCAGCATCGTCGTCGATGACCGCCACCTTCCATTTGCGCGCGGACGAATCCTCCGGCGCGGCCCCGGTGTCGTCGATCAGGTGGAGGACATCGTCCTGTTCGGCCATTGAGCAATTCCGTCGGTGGCTTGGTCCGCGATCGCGGGCTGACCCATCGGCTGACCCTTGGCGATCTTCGGCATGATAATGCGAAAAGTGGTGCCTTGTCCTAGCCTTGACTCCAGCACCATGCGACCGCCGAGCTGTTGGGTGACAAGATTATAGACAATATGCAAGCCCAGGCCGGTGCCGCCGTCATTGCGGCGGGTGGTGAAGAATGGATCGAAGGCCTGGCGCTGCACGTCCGGCGTCATGCCGGCGCCGTTGTCGGCGAAGATGATCTCGACGTCGTCGCTGCCACGGGCCCGCGCTGAAATCGTGATCGTCCCCGATCGCCCGTCGGCGAACGCATGATTGACTGCGTTAAGGAAAAGATTAGTTAAAATTTGCCCGTAGGAGCCGGGATAGCCGTCGATCATCAGGCCTTCCGGCACGTCGACGGTCAGGGCGATCGCGGCCTTCTTCAACACCGGGCGAAGGCTGGCGACGATCTGGTCGGTTGCTTCGCTCAAGGAAAACTGGCGGCGCTCGGCATGCGAGCGGTCGACCGCCACCTGCTTGAACGACTGGATCAGTTCGCCCGCGCGCTGCAGGTTGGCGACGAGCTGCTGGGCGGCATCGCGCGAGCTCTTGACGAATTCGTCGAGCTTGGAGCGGCGTAGTTGCTCTGATTTCAGCTCGTGCTCGAATATTTCGGTGCGGCGCGCAAAGCTCGAGGCCACCGTCAGGCTGATGCCGATCGGGTTGTTCACCTCATGAGCGACGCCGGCAACCAGCCCGCCGAGCGCCGCCAGCCGCTCGGCATCGATCAGGTTCTGCTGCGCCGTGTTGAGCTCAAGCAGCGCGCTCTCAGCCCGTTCCTTGGCGGCGCGCAATTCGTCCTCGGTCTGGCGCTTGGCGATTGCATTCTCGCGGAACACTTCCACCGCACGCGCCATGGCGCCGACCTCGTCCCTGGCATCGGTGCCTTGCACGCGGCGGTCGTAATTGCCCGATGTGATGGCGTGCATCGAGGCCATGATCTGCTGCAGCGGCAGGCGGATCGAGAGCGCGATCAGCACGCCTGCGGAAACGATGATGCCGAGGAAGATCACCGCGATCGAGAGCACACGGCGCGAGATGTCCGACAGTGTCCGGTCAAAGGTCTCCTGCGCCTTCTGCTCGCGCTGGCGCATCTTGATCGAGAGATCGTCGATCACGCCAATGGCGTCGGCCTGGCTGGCGTCGATGGTGTTGCGCAACAGCTCCGTGCGGCTGGAGAGCTGCTCGGTCAGTTTTCCCAATCCCTCGCGCAAGGCTTCGGTCCGCTTGTTCAGCCGTGCCAGCGCCAGCCGCTGCAGGTCGTTGTCGGCGAGGTCGATCATCACGGGAATCGTCTTCTCGATCGTCTCGCTGTTGCGACGGGCCTCTTCGGCGGATGCGGTCGAGAGCGACAGATAATAGGCGTTCGCCGCAACCAGCATCGCGGTGAAGGCCTCGCGGGATTTGCCGAGCGATGGCCAGATCAGCGCGTCGCGATGGCCGGTAGCGCCTTCGATGATTGAGTAGAGCCCGGCCATGTCCTTGGCCGGCCCGAGCACCTGCTCCTCATAGGTCTTGGTGATCTTGGCCTGCACGGCGCGGAGTTCGCCGAAGCCGTCCAGCAAGCGGCTGGTGACGCGCTCGAGCTGCTCGACCGATCCTGACAGCATCGGGTCGGTGGCAGCACGCGTGGTCAGCGTGCCGAGCACCGCCTCGCGGAGCAGCAGGATCTCGGCGAACAGCTCGGGGCTCGGCTGGTTGATGTAGCGGTGGATCAGGTTCTGCAGCCGGCTGGTCTCGGTCTCGAGCTTGGCGAGGATCTTGTCGGACTCCCGAACCTGCCGCACATCCTCCCAGGCCGAGCGAAGCACAGTGGCGCCGTTCCAGATCAATGCCGCCAGCACCACCACGACCGCCGAGTTGAGTAGCGCGATCGACAGGATGCGCCAGCGGATCGGCACCGCCCGCAGCATCTGGACGATGTGCACGCGACCGCGCGCGGCAAGGCTCGCCTGCCGTCCCACTGCTCCATCCTGTCCGGGCGCTGCCAAGCTCGCTTACTCCACCTTGCGGATGCGCTCGATCAATGATGCGATCGCTGGATCGCGCTGCACTTTGGCATAGAGCCCTGCCATTGCTGCCTCGAACGGCCTGCGGTCGACATCGCCGATGATCTTCACGCCCGCGGCTTCGGCTCGCTGACGCGAGCGCTCATCGAGGTCCTTCCACTTCTCGCGCATGAAGCGGCTGGAGCGCTTCGCGGCGTCGCGGAAAAGCGCCTGGTCGTCGACCGACAGGCTCGCCCACGCCTTTTGCGACATCACCAGCACTTCCGGGTTCATCGTATGTTCGGTCAGCGTATAGAAGCCTGCGAACTTGTAGTGATCGGTGGTGATGAAAGACGGCCAGTTGTTTTCGGCGCCGTCGATCAATCCGGTGGAAAGGCCGGTCTTCACCTGGCCGTAAGGCAATTGGACCGGTTCGGCGCCGAGCGCGCGGATCATGTCCGACATCTGCTGCGACTGCTGGACCCGAATCCGCAGGCCCTTGAGGTCGTCAAGCGAATGGATCGGACGGACACTGTTGTAGATCGAACGCGCGCCCGAATCATAAAATGCCAAGCCGACGAATCCGTAAGCCTCGAATGAGTTAAGGATCTCGTTGCCGATGGGGCCATCCAGCACCTTCTGCAAATGTTCAACCGAGCGGAACAGGAAGGGCATCGCCAGCACGTTGGCTGCGGGCACCGTGGTCCCGATCAGCGCCACATTGGTGCGGTTGATGTCGATCGCGCCTGCCCGCGTCTGCTCCAGCGTTTCCTTTTCCTCGCCAAGCTGCCGCGAGTGAAACACTCGCACATGATGGCGGCCGCCGCTTCGCTCCTCCACCAGGCTGCCCATGTAACGCAGCGCCTCGACGGTCGGATAGTCCTCGCTCTGGGTATCTGAAGCCCGAAACTCGCGCGCAGCCCCACCCGTTGCGACTGCCGTCAGCAGTAGCGCGACAACAAGCGTCATAGTCCGCGAAAGGCCGGCGCGGCGGTACACAGGCTACAGATCCCCTTGTGATTTCGTCTATGGCGGGAAGAAAAGGTTCAATACTTTTTAGCAGAAGGTGGAAAGATAGCTATCCGACGATCTACGGTTATTGGGCCATCCCGACGGTTTGCTGGGATTGCAACCGTTACCGTGCGGCCTTAATCAGGGGCAAAAGTCATTTTCGCTTCTCAAGCACGAAGACCCGGATTGCGTATCGTGACATTGTTTATGAGATTCCTATATCCAGCGGCGCTTGCGGCCACTCTCCTCGTATCTCCAGCGCATGCCGCGACCGAGATCTTGTGGTGGCATGCGATGTCGGGAGAACTCGGCAAGCAGGTGGAGAAGCTCGCCGCCGATTTCAACGCGTCCCAGTCCGACTACCGGATCGTGCCGAGCTACAAGGGCAACTACACCGAAACGGTCACGGCAGCGATCTTCGCCTTCCGCTCGCGCAGCCAGCCTGCCATCGTCCAGGTCAATGAGATCGCCACTGCCACCATGATGGCCGCTCGCGGCGCGATCTATCCGGTGTTCGAGCTGATGCGCGACCAGTCCGAGCCGTTCTCGCCGTCGGCGTACCTGCCGACCGTGACCAGCTACTATGCCGATGCCGGCGGCAATTTGCTGTCGTTTCCCTTCAACTCCTCGACCCCGATCCTCTATTACAACAAGGATCTGTTTCGCGCCGCGGGCCTCGACCCGGAGGTGGCGCCCAAGACCTGGCCCGAGCTTGGCGCCGCGGCAAAGCGGTTGCGCGCGGCGGGCGCGCCTTGCGGATTCACCACGTCGTGGCCGTCGTGGATCAATGTTGAGAATTTCTCCGCCTATCACAATGTGCCGATCGCGACCAAAACCAATGGCTTCGGTGGGTTGGATGCGGAGCTTGTCTTCGACAATCCGCTGATGGTGAAGCACATCGCCCAACTCGTGGAATGGCAAGCCACCAAGGTGTTCGACTATAGCGGCCGCGGGCAGGCAGCCGAGCCGCGCTTCCAGAAGGGCGAGTGCGGCATTTTCATCGGCTCCTCCGGCACCAGCGCCGATATCAAGGCCAACTCGAAATTCGAGGTCGGCTACGGCATGCTGCCCTATTGGCCAGACGTTACCGGCGCGCCGCAGAACAGCATCATCGGCGGCGCCACGCTATGGGTGCTACGCGATCGGCCGCGAGAGGAATATGCAGGCGTTGCGAGGTTCTTCGCTTATCTGTCGAAGCCGGAGGTCCAGGCCGCCTGGCACCAGGCGACCGGTTATCTGCCGATCACCCGCGCGGCCTACGAGCTGACCCGCGCGCAGGGCTTCTACGACCGCAACCCGGGGGCGGCGATCGGGATCGAGCAACTGACGCTGAAACCGCCGACCGAGAACTCTAGAGGTATCCGGCTCGGCTCCTTCGTTCTGATCCGCGACGTGATCGATGATGAGCTCGAGCAGGCGTTCTCCGGCAAGCGGTCAGCGCAGGCCGCGCTCGATCTGGCTGTCGAACGCGGTAACCGGCTGCTGCGCCAGTTCGAGCGCGCCAATCCGGATCGGTAAGTGTCGTCGCCAAGCGTCATTGCGAGGAGCGTAGCGACGAAGCAATCCATGTCGGCGCTTGCGGCGCTATGGATTACTTCGCGGAGCCTGTCATCGGGCGGCGCTACGCGCCGGCCCGGTGGCTCACAATGACGCTTATGGCCAAATCACTGCCAAGTTTCACCGACTACGAGATCTTCCGCGCCTGGCGCGGCGACCTATCGCGTTGGCTGCCGGTGGTGATCGACATCGCCCGCAGTCACGGAATTGGAGCCGCACCGCCTCAGGTGTTCACGACCGGCACCAATCTCGTCGTAGGGCTCGACGATGACCTCATCCTGAAGATATTTCCGCCGATGCTGCGGGCGCAGTTCGTATCCGAACGGGGATCGCTAGCGCAGCTCCGTGGACGGGTCAGAATTCCGATTCCGGAGATCGTCGTCGAAGGCGAGCGTGACGGTTGGCCCTACCTCGTGATCACACGCGTGTCGGGTGTCTTGGGCGCGGAGGTGTGGGCCTCGTTGCCCGAAGCTGACAAGGAGCGTGTGCTTGCGGAGATCGGTGAGGCGATTGCCGATGTTCAGCGCGCGCCGCCAGGCCCGCTGCTTGAAATCGAGCCGCGCTGGAACGTGTTCATGCGCAACCAGATGGAAGGCTGTCGCGCCAGGCACGAACGGCTGGGCCTCGCGCGGAAATTCCTCGACGGACTGGATGACTTGCTGCGCGACGCCGCCGAACTGATCCCGATGCGCGAGCCGCCGGTCATCCTGACCGGCGAATACATCCCGCAAAACTTCATGCTGACGCAGCGGCACGGCCGCTGGCACGTTGGCGGGCTGATCGATTTCGGTGACGTGCTGACGGGATGGCGCGACTACGATCTGCTCGGCCCCGGCGCATTCATGGCCGCGGGCCGGCCGCGCCGTGTGCTGAGCCTGCTCAAAGGATTTGGCTATTCCCGCAGTGACATCGACTTCGCGCTGAAGCGGCGGCTGATGGCCTTGATGCTGCTGCACCGCTCGAGCGACCTGAACCGGCACATATGCATCGACGGTTGGCAAGACAAGGCCGACGATCTCCTGCAACTGCAGGAACTGATCTGGGCGACATGAATTGCCCGGCTCAACAGATCTCGCATCCGCTGTTGCCTGTTCATTGAGCAGTCTCCGGGAAGAAAACAGGCAGGCAGGCCTACCAAACGCTCGATAAAACAGATGAGTTTGTGGTCCGATTCAAGTAATCCGATCATGAGTTGAGATCGTCGGGTGGGAGCGTCATGGCTGCCGACAAGCTGGATGACTATATCGACGCCGTCGCGACCGCGGTGGGGCCGCCGGTCGAGGACGCCTGGCGGCCGGCGGTTCGCGCCAATCTCGAGGTTTCGCTGAAGCTGGCGCGGATGGTGGATGAATTCCCGCTGCCCGACGAGACCGAGCCCGCCAGTGTCTACTCCGCCTGATAATGCGATGACCGATCAATCCCTGTCCGCCGCAGAGATCGCGCAGGCCGTCGCAACGCGAAAGCTCTCCGCGCTGGAAGCAACCGAGGCGGCGCTCGCTCGCATCGCAACGCACAATTCCGTGCTCAACGCGTTTACAGATGTCACCGCCGATCGCGCCCGCGCCAGGGCGAAAGCGGTGGATGCTGCGATCGCAGCTGGCCAAGACGTCGGCCCGCTCGCCGGCGTCCCCTTTGCGGTGAAGAACCTGTTCGACGTGCAGGGCATCTCCACGCGCGCCGGTTCGAAGATCAATCGCGATCTGCCCCCGGCCGCGCGCGATGCGACATTGATCGAGCGGATGGAGGCGGCCGGCGCCGTGCTGGTCGGCGCGCTCAACATGGGCGAATACGCCTATGACTTCACTGGCGAGAATGTGCATGATGGACCGTCGCGCAATCCGCACGATCCGACGCGGATGACCGGCGGCTCCTCGGGCGGCTCCGGCAGCGCGGTGGGCGGCGGCCTGGTGCCGATCGCGCTCGGCTCGGACACCAATGGCTCGATCCGCGTGCCCTCGTCGTTCTGCGGCATCTTCGGCCTGAAGCCGACTTACGGCCGGCTGTCGCGCGCCCGCTCGTTTCCGTTCGTCGCGAGCTTCGATCATCTCGGGCCGTTGGCGCGAAGCGCGCGCGATCTCGCGCTGGCCTATGACGCAATGCAGGGGCCGGACCCCGACGATGCCGCCTGCACCACGCGGCCGGTCGAGCCTGTTATGCCACAGCTCGCGCAAGGCCTCGGCGATCTCCGCATCGCCATTGCCGGCGGCTATTTCCAGCAGAACGTCTTTCCGGAAGCAGTTGAAGCCGTTGCCCGCATCGCCAAGGCACTCAACGCGACGCGAACGTTGGAACTTCCGGAAGCCGCGCGCGCCCGCGCGGCGGCTTACGTCATCACGACCACGGAAGGTGCTTCGCTGCATCTCGATCGCCTGCGCAAGCGGCCGAACGATTTCGATCCCGCGGTGCGCGATCGCCTGATTGCCGGCGCGATGATCCCGGCGCCCTATGTCGACAAGGCGCAAAAATTCCGCCGCTGGTACCGCGAGAAGGTGCTGGAGCTGTTCAAGACCGTCGACGTGATCCTGGCCCCGGCGACGCCCTGCGTGGCGCCGAAGCTCGGCCAGGTGAACTTCACGCTCGATGGTGTCGAGCTGCCGGTGCGCGCCAATATCGGCATCCACACTCAGCCGATTTCGTTCATCGGCCTGCCCGTGGTGGCCGTTCCGGTTCCGCTCGAGCCGATGCCGATCGGCGTGCAGATCATCACAGCTCCCTGGCGCGAGGACATCGCGCTGCGGGTTGCCTACGCTTTGGAGCACATGGGCGCGGCCGCCCCGCCGTTGCCGCGAGGAATCTAGCGCATGGAAATCGATCTGGCCGACGTGCTCGCCGAAGTGACCGCCCAGTTCGAGCGCTACGAAAAGGCGCTGGTGTCGAATGATGTCGCCGTGCTCGACGAATTGTTCCGCAACGACAGTCGCACGCTGCGCTATGGCATGGGCGAAAATCTCTATGGCTATGATGCGATCATGGCGTTCCGCGCGGCGCGCTCGCCGGCTGGGCTCAATCGCCGGACCGACAAGACCGTCATCACCACCTATGGCCGCGACACCGCAGTAGCATCGACTCTCTTCTATCGCGACTCCGCGGCGGGCAAGGTGGGCCGGCAGATGCAGACGTGGATACGCTTCCCCGAGGGCTGGAGAATCATCGCCGCTCACGTCAGCATCATCGACGAACCGAAGGATCCGAAGACATGAGTCTGGACGATCTTCCACGTAGCCCTGCTGCCGCTGAACCGGACATGCTGGTGCGGCGCGTCGACCGTCCGTCTCCGCAACAATCCAGGATCACGCGCGCCGAAGAGCTGCGCCTGCAACTCGCCGACGAGATCGTGCGCGGCGCGCTCAGGCCGGGTTCTGCCCTGGACGAGACCGATATCGCGCGCCGCTTCAATGTCTCGCGCACGCCGGTGCGCGAAGCACTGCGCCAGCTAGCGGCGAGCGGCCTGGTCGAAGCGCGCGCCCATCGTGGCGCGGTGGTGGCGCGGCCCTCGATCGAACGGCTCACCGGCATGTTCGAGGCGATGGCGGAATTGGAAGCACTGTGCGCGGGGCTCGCCGCGGAGCGGATGAGCGCGGCCGACCGGCATGCGCTGGAAGCCGTACATGAGGAATTGCGCGTGCTCAGCTACACCGGCAATCCCGAGCGCTTTCACGAGGTCAACGAGCGCTTCCACAACACGATCTATGCCGGGTCGCACAACGACTATATCGCCGAGATGACGCTCGCGACGCGAGTCCGCGTGCAGCCATTCCGCCGCGCCCAATTCCGCAATCTCGGCCGATTGGCAAAATCGCATGCCGAGCACGACCGCGTCGTCGTCGCGATCCTGCGCGGCGACAAGACTGGCGCCGCCGCCGCGATGCGCGCCCACATCGTGCTGGTGCGCGGCGAATACGAGATCTACGCGGTGTCGGTATAGTCGCGCACGCTATCCATTGATTCTGTCATTCCGGGGCGCGCGAAGCGCGAGCCCGGAATCCATTCGTCCACATAGTCTGCGGCCCGATGGATTCCGGGCCTGCGCCTACGGCGCATCCCGGAATGACGGCTGTTATGCGGCAGCCGTCTCCGCAACGAACGCGCGCCAGCCGCCGAAGGCGGAGATGTCGCGCGCGCCGTCGATCGCTGCCGCCTCCACAATAAAACCCTTCACCTCGCGTCCGTCGGAAAGACGAATCGTGCCGATCGAGAGCGGTGGCGGGATCGCGGCGACGAGCTTTCCGAAGGACGCCGACGAGAGCGCCCAGAGCTCCAGCTTGATCGACGAGCCGGCGCCCGCTTCGACGCGCAGCATGCCGGGTTTCGGCGGCGTGGCGTCGAGCGCATAGAGCCGGTAGTCCGGCGCGGTCGTGGCCTCCTCGATCAGGCGTCCGCCGAGCGCGTGGAATTCGCCGTTCAGCGCCATGCCGGACAGATGCGCGCCGACAACGGCGATGGGAATGTCCTCGCTGCTTGGCGGCGGCAGCGAAACAAGCGGCGACTGCGGCAGCGCTTTCGCGCCGATCGGCAGTTTGGTGTCGGCGTGAAAGACGCGGCCGATGCTGGCAAGCAGCGCGTCGCGGCCGGCCGGCGCCAGCAGCGTGATGCCGAAGGGCGCGCCATCCGACCGCATCGCCGAGGGCAGCGCCAGGCCGCAGAGGTCGAGCAGGTTGACGAAATTGGTGTAGGTGCCAAGCCGGCTGTTGAGCTCGATCGGATTGGCCAGCACCTGCGCAGTGGAATAGACCGTCGGCGCCGTCGGCACCACGATCGCGTCCATCGAAGCGAAGGCGCGCTCGGCGATCCGGCGCAGCGTCTGCAGGCGATAGAGCGCGGCGAACGTCTCGGCCGCGGTCAGTCGCGCGCCAGCCGTGGTGATCTCGCGCGTGACCGGGTGGATCGCATCCGGCGATGAGGCGAGCAGGTCGCGGATCACCAGATAGCGCTCGGCGACCCAGGGGCCCTCATAGAGCAGCCTCGCGGTCTCGTAGAACGGCTCGAGGTCGAATTCGACGAGCGTGGCGCCGAGCCCGGCCCAGCGCTCGATCGCTTCTGCATAAAGCTGCTCCGACTGGCGGTCGCCGAAGAAGATCAACTGTCCTTTGCGTGGGATGCCGAGCCGAAGCTTTGCCGGGACATCCGCCATTTCGGCAAGCGGCCGGTCGCGCGAGAATGGATCGGCCCCATCGAGGCCGGCCATCACCTTCAGCGCCGTCACGGCATCATCGACGGTGAGCGTGAACACCGAGATGCAATCGAGTGTGCGGCAGGCCGGCACCAGGCCGGCAGTCGAGAGCAGCCCGAGGCTCGGCTTCAATCCCACGATGTTGTTGAGCATCGCGGGCACGCGGCCGCTTCCCGCGGTATCCGTGCCCAGCGCCAATGGCACCAGTCCGGCGGAGACCGCGACCGCCGATCCCGAGCTCGATCCGCCCGGAATGAGGTCATCGCGGACCGGATTCCTGGGGATGCCATAGGGCGAGCGCACGCCGACGAGCCCTGTCGCGAACTGGTCGAGATTGGTCTTGCCGATGATGATGGCGCCGGCCTCGCGGAGGCGCGCGACCGCGGTCGCGTCATGCGCCGGCATATAGGAGAAAGCGGGACAGGCCGCCGTGGTCGGCATCCCCAGCACGTCGATATTGTCCTTCACAGCGACCGGCACGCCATAGAGCGGCAGGTGCGCGGCGTTCTTGCCGGTCAGCGCCGCGGCTTCCGCCAGCGCCTCCTTCTCCTCGCGCAGGCTGATGAAGACGGCGGGGTCGCCATGGTCGCGGATCCGCTGAAAACTGCGCGCAACCGTTTGCGCAGGCGTCATGGTGCCGTCGCGGTGCGCAGCGACGATCTCGGCGACGGTTTCAATCACGTGGTGCCTGTTTGTTGGTCGGCCGATCTCCGTCACGATCGACGGCGTTTGGCCGGGCAGAATCGATGCTCAATCAAAGCAAGCGATGTGCCATTGTGTACATTTCCAGCGGTGGAGCACTTGCGGAAATCGGGCCGTGATCTCAACTGGTTAGGCCAATCGCCGGGAATTGGCAAAGGTGGCTTGGGTTGGCCTGTCGTGACATGATTGCCTGATTCTTGAGCAGGATACCTCGGGCCTTGTGCCTGGTCCGCGCGATCACGAACCGGTCTGCCCGGTCACGGCGCCGAGATTGTTATGCAGCCGCCGCAACAGGTCGATCAGCACTTCCCGCTCGTCCTTGCGCAGGCAGGACAATAGCCGCCGCTCGCGATCGAGTGCCGCGACAATGACCTTGTCATGGATCGCACGGCCTCTGGCGGTCAGCGTGATCGAATGGCTGCGGCCGTCATGTGGGTTGGCGCGGATCGCAACCAGCCCGCGCTTCTGCAAGAGCGCCAGCGTCCGGCTCACCGGTCCCTTGTCGAAGCCGATGACGTGGCAGATGCGCGAGGCGGGGATACCCGGCTCGATCGCAAGCTGGGACATGATCCGCCACTCCGTGACGTTGACGCCGAAATGACGCTGGTAGAACGCGGTGGCGCTGTTGGAGAGCTTGTTGGCGATGAAGGTGACAAAGGCCGGTACGTAGCGGTCGAGGTCAAGCGTCGGGCCGGAATTGACAGCCGCAGCTTGCGCGGGCCTCGGCCGGCGCGGCTTCCTGGGGGAGGTTTGAGTGCTCATATTTCCGATCATCGCCGCAGGGTCGCGGCCCGCAATAAGGACGTTCCAGCGGCTTTTGCTTGAGATTATCGCACCACCTTGCTGCTGCCTTGGGTGATCAGCCGGGCCGCGCGCTGGTCGCGGGCGTGAATCCAGAGCCAGCTTAGCGCGACACTGAGGCGGTTGCGGATACCGATCAGGAAGTAGATGTGGGCGATGCCCCAGATCCACCAGGCGATGGCGCCGCGCAGCTTGAGCCAGCCGAAATCGATCACCGCCAGCCGCTTGCCGATCTGAGCGAGGCTGCCTTGGTGCTTGTAGCGGAATGGCGGCAGCGTGCGGCCTTGGAGCCGCGCCTTGATCAGCGACGCGACGTAGCGCCCTTCCTGCTTTGCCGCCGGCGCGATGCCGGGCACCGGCTTGCCGTCGGGGCCGGCGATCGTGACCGTATCGCCGATCGCAAAGATATCGGGATGGCCGGGAACGGTGAGGTCGGGATTGACCTGCAGGCGGTGGGCGCGGTCGGCGGGCGCGTTCAGCCATTCGGCGGCGCGCGAAGCGCGCACGCCAGCGGCCCAGATGATGGTCCGCGCCTCCAGCCTCTTGCCGCCATAGACCACGCCGTCGGCGTCGCATTCGGTGACGGGCGCGCCGAGCATCACCTCGACGCCGAGCTTTTCCAGCGAACGCTGCGCATAGGTGGAGAGATCGTCGGGAAAGCCCGCGAGCACCCGCGGGCCCGCCTCGATCAGCACCACACGGGTCTTGTGGGTGTCGATGTTGCGGAAGTCAGGCGCCAGCGTGTCGCGCGCAAGGTCGGCGATGGTGCCGGCCATCTCGACGCCGGTTGGGCCGGCGCCGACGATGACGAAGGTCAATAGCGCCGCGCGCCGCGCCGGATCGGTCTCGCGCTCGGCGCGCTCGAAGGCGACCAGGATGCGGCGTCGCAGCGTGGTGGCGTCCTCCAGCGTCTTCAGGCCCGGCGCGAACGGTTCCCATTCGTCGTGACCGAAATAGTCGTGGCGTGCGCCGGTCGCCAGGATCAGCGTGTCATAGGGGACGCTGTCACCGTCATCGAGCACGACACGCTTGCCTTCCGCGTCGATGCCGTTGACGTTGGCGAACAGCGTCGTCACCTCGCGGCGGTCGCGCAGGAGGTAGCGGGTCGGCCAGGCGATCTCGGAAGTGGCGAGCGAAGCGGTCGCAACCTGGTAGAGCAGCGGCTGGAACAGATGATGATTGCGACGGTCGATCAAGGTGATCTTCACCGGCGCGCCAGCGAGCCCAAAGGTTGTCTCCAGGCCACCAAAGCCCGCGCCGACGATCACCACGTGATGCGGATCTTTCGACGGCGTCGTCATCAGATATTGCCCCGCGGCTGCCTCGGTGTCTCCGTGCACATTATGTATTCATTCGCACGGTCGTTCCAAGCAGCTTCTTTCCAATCGCACGATAGCGAAAACGTATGGTCCTGGCCTTCCGCGGTGCCGCGGCCGTGATCGGCGACCGAGCCAAGGATGGCGCTCTGTGCGGCCGGCAAAAATTGTTGCTGTGGCCGCATCCTTTGATCGTCGTGAAACGTCCTTGGGATGCGCGATGGCTTCCGCATCGCGACGCGAACCAGGGAGAGGACGATGACTACCAGGCTGATCAGGTACAAGGCCAAGCCGGAAACGGCCGACGCGAATGCCGAACTGGCTGCAGCGGTGTTTGCGGAACTGAAAGCGGCAAAGCCCGACGGTGTGCGTTATGTTACGCTGCGGCTGGAGGACGACACGTTCGTCCATATCGTGGAGACTGCCTCCGATGACGGATCCAGTCCTTTGCCGCAGCTGGCCGCGTTCAAGGCATTCCAGAACGGCATTCGGGACCGCTGCGCCGAGCCACCAATGGTTCGCAGCGCCAAGGTGGTCGGCAACTACCATATGCTGGATGAGTCCTGAGGCGTGAGAATGACGCCAGTGCCCGAACTATCAGCGGCCGCCGGTCTCGACAGCTTCTTGGTCGTGCTGCGGCCGCGGCTGCACCGCTACTGCTCGCGCATGGTCGGTTCGGTGATCGACGGCGAGGACGTGCTCCAGGATGCGCTGATCAAGGCGGTGGAAGCGTTTTCGTCCGCCGGGGAGATCCAAAATCCGGAGGGCTGGCTGTTCAGAATAGCGCACAATGCCGCACTCGATTTCCTGCGCCGCCGCCATCGGCAGGACGCGCTCCGGTCGACCCAGGAGGTCGATATGATGGCCGACGAGTTCGACGACATCGCCCGCCGCGAGATCGCCGCCGCCAGCCTGCGCACTTTCATGCGCTTGCCGCTGGCGCAGCGCAGCAACGTGATCCTGCGCGACGTGCTCGGCTATTCGCTGGCGGAAGTCTGCGAGATCATGGGTCTGAGCCTGGTAGCGGCAAAGGCCACGCTGCACCGTGGCCGGACCCGGCTGCGCGAACTCGCGCAAGAAGGCGACGACGTACCGCGGCCGAAGCTGACGGATGCCGATCGCGCCCGTCTGTCCGCCTACGTCACCCATTTCAACGCCCGGGATTTCGATGCCATCCGCGCCATGATCGCCGACGACATCAGGCTTGATCTCGTCAGCAGGACCCGACTCAATGGCAAAGCCGAGGTCTCCCGCTATTTCGGCAATTATGCCAAGGCCAGCGACTGGCATCTGGTGCCCGGCCTGGTGGAAGGCCGTCCGGCCATCCTGGTATTCGACCCCACGGCGCCCGCCGGGACCCGGCCGAAATACTTCGTGCTGCTGGACTGGCAGGCCGATAGGGTCGCAAGCATCCGCGATTTCCGTCACGCACCCTATGTCATCGAGGGCGCGGAATATCTCGTGTAGAGCATGATCCGGAAAAGTGGACGCCGGTTTTCCGAGAAAGATCATGCTCAAACAAAGAGCTAAAGCGGGATGACGATTCGAAGAAAAGTCATCCCGCTTTAGCCAGTGCCGCGCAGGCGGCCGGCAGCAGCTCCAAACTGCGACAATGGTTGCCCGGGCAACCGGCACTATAATTCTTGCCAGCCTCGCATTTTACGAATTATGGTGCAGATCGGGCTCAAGCATGCGCCGAAGGTTCTAAACGCCGCCTTCGGTTCACGCTTGCTGCCCAGTTAGGATTCCGCGCACAAAACACGTCACCCGAAAGTGGGAGTGACGGGGGCACGGACGGCGCCGTCGGACGGTTTACCCGCCGGCGGGCGCGTTGGAATGGTTGAGGAGGAGGGGAGTGAACATGAAAACGTCATTTTGGCTGGCGGGCGTGACCGCGCTGGCGCTGGCACAGCCCGCGATTGCGGCTGACACCATCAAGATCGGCTTTGTCTCGACGTTCAGCGGTCCGACCGCCGTCATCGGCAACGACATGCGGAACTCGTTCGAGCTGGCGCTCGACCATCTCGGCCGCAAGATCGACGGCAAGCCGGTCGAGGTGATCTATGAAGACGACCAGCAGAAGCCCGATGTCGGCAAGCAGAAGACCGAGAAGCTGGTGCAGTCCGACAAGGTCGACTTCATCGTCGGTTACATCTGGTCGAACGTGCTCTTGGCCTCGCTGAAAACCGCTGTCGACAGCAAGACCTTCCTGATCTCGGCCAATGCCGGCCCGTCGCAGCTCGCCGGCGAGCTTTGCTCTCCTTACGTGTTCTCGACCTCCTGGCAGAACGACCAGACGCCTCAGGCGATGGGCACCTACATGAACCAGAAGGGCGTCAAGTCCGTGTTCCTGATCGGCCCGAACTACGCGGCCGGCAAGGACATGCTGGCCGGCGTGAAGAGCACCTTCAAGGGGCAGGTGGTCGGTGAGGAATATACGGTGTGGCCGAGCCAGCTCGACTTCTCCGCCGAACTCTCCAAGGCGCGCAACTCGAAGGCGGAGGCCATCTTCGTGTTCTATCCGGGTGCTGCGGGCGTGCAGTTCCTGAACCAGTATGCGCAGGCCGGCATCAAGCAGCAGATTCCGCTCTATACTGCCTTCACCATCGACGAATTGTCGCTGCCGCTGCAGAAGGAAAACGCACTTGGCGTGCCTGGGGCCCAGCAATGGGTCAACGACCTGCCGAACGAGCAGAACAAGAAGTTCGTTGCCGACTACCGCAAGAAATATCCCGGCCTGCGTCCGACCTTCTACGGCGCCCAATCCTATGATGCCGCCAACCTCATCAACTCCGCGGTGGTCGCCGTGAAGGGCGACCTGACGAAAAAGGACGCGATGAAGGCCGAGATGGAGAAGGTGAACTTCAAGTCGGTGCGCGGATCGTACAAGTATGGCAACAACCACATTCCGATCCAGAACTTCTATCTGCAGGACGTGGTCAAGGATGCCGAAGGCCAGCTCGCGCTCAAGACGGTTGCCACCATCGTCGAGAACGATCAGGATCGCTTCCACGACAAATGTCCGATGAAGTGATGGTCGAGCATGATCCGGAAAGGTGGAGACCGGTTTTCCGAAAAGATCATGCTCAAACAAAAAGGGTACACCTCGCCCCGCTTGCGGGGAGAGGTCGGATCGCTCTCGCGATCCGGGTGAGGGGGACTCTCCGCGGGCGCGGTGTTCGTGGAGGCAGCCCCTCACCCCGACGCTCTCAGAGCGAGCTTTCGTTCGCCTCGACCCCGCAAGGGCGGGGCGAGGGGGAAGGCGGCGGCGCATACGCGCTGCCGCTGTTTTGTTTATAAAGCTGATCCAAGCTCTCGATGTTCCTTCTGATCGAACAACTTCTGAACGGATTGCAGTTCGGCCTGCTCTTGTTCCTGCTGGCGGCCGGGCTCACGCTGGTGTTCGGCATCATGGATTTCGTGAACTTGGCGCATGGTTCGCTGTACATGATGGGCGCCTATTTCGCCGCGACTTTTGTCGGCTGGACCGGCAGCTTCGTGCTTGGCGCGATCCTTGCGCTCGCCGCCACGCTCCTGCTCGGCATCGCCCTTGAATTCGTGGCACTCAGGCATCTCTATGGCCGCGACCATCTCGACCAGGTGCTGGCGACCTTCGGCCTGATCCTGTTCTTCAACGACATGGTGCGGCTGATCTGGGGGCCCGCGGGTCTCGCGCTGCCGCTGCCGGCCTGGCTGACCACCCCGGTCCAGCTTCTGCCCGGCGTCTACTACCCGGCCTACCGGCTCTCGATCATCGTCGTTGCGCTGCTCGTCGCCGCGCTGCTCTATCTCGTGGTGATGCGCACCCGCATCGGCATGCTGATCCGCGCAGGCGCCTCCAACCGCGAGATGATTGGCGCGCTCGGCATCAACATCAAGCTGCTGTTCACGCTGGTGTTCGGCCTTGGCGCCGCGCTTGCGGGCCTTGCCGGCTTGATGCAGGCGCCGATCCTGACCGTGCAGATCGGCATGGGCGAGAACATCCTGATCCTCGCCTTCGTCATCATCGTGATCGGCGGCATCGGCTCGATCCGCGGCGCTTTCCTCGCCGCGATCTTCGTCGGCTTGATCGATACGCTCGGCCGCGCATTCCTGCCCGATCTGCTGCGCAAGGTGCTGAGCGGTGCCGCCGCCTCGACCGCCGCACCAGCGCTGTCCTCGATGCTGATCTACCTGTTGATGGCGATCGTGCTGGTCGTGCGGCCGGAGGGGCTGTTTCCGGCCGCCAAGCGATGAAGTCCAAGCTCAACGCCAGCAACGCCGTCGTGACGGTCGTTTGCGCCGCTCTCCTCCTGCTGCCAGTCTATTCGGCGGTGACCGGCAACATCTTCATCCTGACGCTGCTCACACGCATCATCATCTTCGCGCTGGCTGCCTCGAGCCTGAACCTGATCATGGGCTATGGCGGCATGATGAGTTTTGGCCACGCCGCCTATCTCGGCATCGGCGGCTATGCCGTCGGCATCCTGGCCGCCGAGGGCATCGGCTCCGGCTTCATCCAGTGGCCGGTGGCGCTCGCCGTCTCGGCCCTGTTTGCGCTGGTGATCGGGTCGCTCTCCCTGCGCACCCGCGGCGTCTATTTCATCATGATCACGCTCGCCTTTGCGCAGATGACCTACTACGTTGCCTCCGCGCTGTCGCGCTATGGCGGTGACGACGGCCTGACCATCTACAAGCGCAGCACCTTCGACGGCCTGATCAATCTCTCGGATCGCACGCAGTTCTACTATCTCTGCCTCGGCTGCCTGTTCGGCGGCCTCTATCTGATCTGGCGCATCGTCAATTCGCGCTTCGGCCTGGTGGTGCAGGGCGTGCGCTCCAACGAGCAGCGGATGCAGGCGATCGGCTTTCCGGCCTATCGCTACCGCCTGACCTGCTTCGTCATCGCGGGCACCATCTGCGGCCTTGCCGGCGCACTGCTCGCCAACAACACGGATTTCGTCAGCCCGGCCGTGATGTATTGGACCCGGTCCGGCGACCTGATGGTGATGGTGATCCTTGGCGGGATGGGCTCGCTGTTCGGCCCGTTGATCGGCGCGATCGTCTATCTCGTGCTGGAGGAATTGCTGTCGCAGTTCACCGAGTATTGGGCGCTGATCATGGGCCCGCTATTGCTCTTGATCGTGCTGTTCGCGCGTGGTGGCATCATGGGGCTGCTCGGGAGGGTACGTCGTGGCTGATCCCCTGCTTCGCGTCGACAATCTCGTGCGCCGTTTCGGCGGCATCCTCGCGACCGATAATCTGTCGCTCGAAGTGCCGCGCGGCGAACTGCATGCGATCATCGGCCCCAACGGCGCCGGCAAGACCACGCTGATCAGCCAGTTGACCGGGCAATTGGCGCCGAACTCCGGCACGATCCATTTTGCCGGCCGCGACATCACGCGGCTGCCGCCCTACCGGCGCAGCGCCCTCGGGCTGGCGCGCTCGTTCCAGATCACGTCGCTCCTCAAAGATTTCACCGCGATCGACAATGTCGCGCTTGCGGTGCAGGCGCATGACGGCCACTCGTTCCGTTTCTGGGGTGACGCGCGCAAGGAGAGGCATCTACGCGATGCCGCCCGCGCAGCGCTGCAGCGCGTCGGCCTCGCGGCACGCGCCGATGTGCTGGTCTCCGAGCTCAGCCACGGCGAGCAGCGCGAGCTCGAGCTCGCGGTGGCGCTCGCGACCAGGCCGCAGCTCCTGCTGCTCGACGAGCCGATGGCGGGCCTCGGCGTCACTGAATCCGCGCGGATGGTCACCCTGTTGAAGGAGCTGCGCAAGGAGTTCACCATCGTGCTGGTCGAGCACGACATGGAAGCAGTGTTCGCGCTCGCCGACCGCATCACGGTCCTGGTCTATGGCCGCGTCATTGCCTGCGACGTGCCGGATGCGATCCGCCGGCATGAAGAGGTCAAGCGTGCCTATCTCGGCGAACAGCATGCAGTGACCCGCCATGGCTGAAACGTTACTGGAAATCGAAGGGATCGAGACCTGCTATGGCCTGAGCCAGGTGCTGTTCGGCCTGTCGCTGTCGATCAAGAGCGGTGAGATGGTCGCGCTGATGGGCCGCAACGGCATGGGCAAGACCACCACGGTCCGCTCCATCATGGGGATGACGCCAGCGCGATCAGGCGCGATCCGGTTCGCCGGGCAGCAGGTACGCGGCCTGCCGTCTTATAGAATTGCAAAACTTGGCATCGGCCTGGTGCCGGAGGGCCGGCAGATTTTCCCGAACCTGACGGTGCGGGAAAATCTCGTCGCGGCTTCCGGCAATCGCCTGGGCTCTTCCGATCCCTGGACGCTGGAAAAAATCCACGCGCTGTTCCCGCGGCTTGCCGAGCGCGGCAGCAACATGGGCGTCACGCTCTCCGGCGGCGAGCAGCAGATGCTTGCGATCGGCCGCGCGCTGATGACCAATCCGAAGCTGCTGATCCTGGACGAGGCCACCGAAGGCCTCGCCCCGCTGATCCGCGACGAGATCTGGAATTGCCTCTCGATGCTGAAGGGGCGCGGCCAATCCGTGCTCGTGATCGACAAGAATGTCGGAAACCTCACCCGGATCGCCGACCGCCACTACATCATCGAACGCGGCCGCACCGTGTGGAGCGGCACATCAGAGCAGCTGGTCGCCGAGCCCGATCTGCAGCACCGGTATCTCGGGATTTGAGGTGCGGCTTGGCGCCGCGATGTCGCTCTAGACTAGCTGCGCCACCCACCCCGCTTGTGCGACCCACCGAAGTCGATGTCCGCTTCGCGCCCAAAGCGACGCAATTGCTGCGCGGCAGCAAATGACGCGATGGGCCAGTTCCTGACTCATGCACCGCAATAAAATCGCCTTCAAGTGAGCACGCAATACGATCGACTGCGGCCTGATCCTGAGTACTTGCTGGCCTGAAGTTCATCGCCAGTTCGAATTTGTCTGCTGTCGAATGACCGTGCGGGTTCTTAGCAATGAAAGCCTGGCCGTCGTCCGTTGCAGCGGCGACTAGGGGATGACCGGCAACGACTTAAGGCCACGAACAACCGGTGCGGCGCGCCACCTCAGTTCGCGAGCAGGACAGGCGAGGCTCAACTTAGGCAGGCGTCTCAGTAAGCAACCGAACGCGATCTCGGCCTCCATCTTCGCCAGATGCGAGCCGACGCAATAGTGAACGCCGTCTCCAAACGCAAGATGCGGATTGGGCTTGCGGCCTATGTCCAGCCGATCGGGCTCCGCGAATTTCTGAGCATCCCGATTGGCGGAGGCAATGACGGGGAAAATCACATCGCCACGCCTGATCCTGGTGGCGTGCATGTCAATGTCTTGGGCCGCATATCGCTCCGTTGCGGTCTCGACAGGCGCCGTGAAGCGTAACAACTCCTCGACCGCAGACCCAAGGAGCGAAAAATCTCCAAGCAGGCGCTCTTTCTCGCGCTGGTTCTCCATTAGCGCCAGCATTCCGGATCCGATCAGGTTCACGGTCGTCTCGTGGCCGGCTATGATCAGGAGTACCAACATGGCGATCAGTTCGTTCTGGCTCAGCCGGTCGCCACCCTCCTCTACGGCGATGAGCGCTGAGATCAGATCATCCTTCGGGGTGTGCCGGCGCGTGGCAACGAGACGCCGCAAATATCGCATTAGTGCAAAGATCGAGGGCAGCGACAGTGCCATGCGAAATTCCGATCGCGCTCCGAGAAAAACATTCGTCCACCTCCGAAAGCGCGTCCGGGCCTCCTCGGGCAAGCCCAGCAGCTCCGAGATCATGGTCAACGGAAGCGGAAGGGCGAAATCCTCAATAATATCGGGCTTCAATTTTGCGCGCATCCGATCGACGAGATCCTCAGCCAGCACTTCGGCGCGGTTTCGTAACTGCTCGATGCGTGCACGACTAAACGCCTTGTTGATCAGGACCCGCAGCC
>NZ_JAGKJI010000063.1 GCF_020329485.1 Bradyrhizobium cenepequi | reverse complement strand
AGCTGCCGTCGAGCGCCACGTCCAGCTTCCGTTTGCCGGTATCGATCCCGGCGCAGATTGTGATAGGCTTGGCCATCTTCGTCGACCCTCCCTTGTGATGCGAACCTGAAGTTCGTTCAACCATTCGGGTCCCGATGAAGCGCCGACCGCGATCTTGCTACAAGGCAGCCTCAAGGCTTCGGTGGGCAGCGATCCGATCGATCGGCAGCCCAGCTCGGGCGGCCACCCGGGCTGGGCCATTCCTCACGGAACGATCTCACTCTACTCCAACGCGCTAATACAAGGGTGGGCAAAGCGCGCAGCGTGCCCACGATTCTTGTGCGCCCGTGAAGGTGGGCACGCTGCGCTTTGCCCACCTACAGATTGCAGACCGACGCAAGCCTACTCGGCCAGGTCCTCTTCGAGGATCGCCATCTGGAATTGGAACGAGCGATCGTCGTCTTCATCGTCGACGAAGAGGACGCCGACGAACTCCTCGCCGATATAGACTTCGGCCGAGTCGTCTTTCTTGGGCCGCGGCACGACGCGGATCTTCGGATTACCGAAGACGCGTTTGAGATATGCGTCAAGCTTCCTGACTTCCTGAACGTCCACGGGCGATCTCCAATCGATGATTTTCGGACGGAGTTTTAGGACGGGGCGCCGGCAATCGCCAGAGCCTTTTCGGCTCTGGCGCAATCTAATATTTGCAGTCGAAACGATTGCGAAACACCAGTGAAATCAAAGCCCGATGGCGTTGAGCATCTGGTCCATGGTGCGCGACGGCTCGGCGCAGCCGGCTTCGCCCACGATCTTCGCCGGCACGCCGGCAACGGTGACGTTATGCGGCACCGGCTTGACCACAACCGAGCCCGCTGCGATTCGCGCGCAATGACCGACCTCGATATTGCCGAGAATCTTGGCGCCGGCGCCAATCATCACGCCATGGCGAATCTTCGGATGGCGATCCTCGTTCTCCTTGCCGGTGCCGCCGAGGGTAACGCCATGCAGGATCGAAACGTCGTCATCGATGACGGCAGTCTCACCGCAGACAAAACCGGTGGCATGATCGAGGAAGACGCCACGGCCGATCTTGGCGGCCGGATTGATGTCGGTCTGGAACACTTCCGAGGAGCGGCTCTGCAGGTAGAAGGCGAAATCCTTGCGGCCTCTCAGATGAAGCCAGTGTGCGAGCCGATGCGTCTGCAGCGCATGGAAACCCTTGAAGTAGAGCAAGGGATCGATGAAGCGCGAGGTCGCGGGATCTCGGTCGTAGACGGCGACGAGATCGGCGCGGAAGGCATTACCGATGTCGGGCTGATCGCGCAGCGCCTCGTCATAGGTCTGGCGGATCAGATCGCCCGACAGCGCCGAGTGGTCGAGCCGTTCGGCCAGCCGATGCACGATTGAATCTTCCAAGCGCTCGTGATGCAGCACCGCGGAATAGATGAAGATGGCAAACTCCGGCTCGCGGCGAACGATTTCCTCGGCTTCGCTCCTGATCCGGTCCCAGATCGGATCGAGCGCCGCGACCTTGCCGCCTTGCGGATTGACCTGATGCACTGCCATGGCCGGCCTCGCAAATCCTGATCTTTGTTGAGCATGATGGTTTCGAAAACCCGATCATGCTCCAGTTTCGGTGTGCGCTATAGCACGGTTGAGCGACGCTTGTCCCTGATAGCTTCGGCGAAGGACAAGCTTCGCTTAACCGCTATGCGGAGACGTCACATCCAATTGGTCGGGATTTGCCGGAAATCAAGCGGGCTTAAGTTCGATTTCCGTAGAAGAACATTCTCCTGGCGTAGAAGATCATTCTCTTTGCGCGAGGAAGTCGATCACGCCGGTCTTGTAGACCTTATCGCCTACCGCCCGCATGTGATCGCGGTTCGGGATGGCAAGCACTTGCGACTGCGGAATGATGCGCCCGAGCGCTTCGGCCGAACCCGCGATCTCATCATTGCTGCCAACCGCGATCAGAACGGGCACATCGATGTCGGCGGCCTCCTGCCGTGTCATCAGGCGCCTGGAGCCGCGCAGGCAGGCGGTGAGCGCGCGACGGTCGGAGCGGGTCTGATCGGCAAAGGCACGGAAGGTGCGGCCGACCGGATCGGTGACATCCTCCAGCGCCGGCGCCTCCAGCGCAACCGCGACATTCTCCCCAGGGCCGCCGCCTTCAATCAGGCCGATGCCGATACCGCCGAAGATCGCCGCGCGCAGACGCTGCGGCTCGCTGTGCGCCAGCACCGCGGCCATCCGCGAGCCCAACGAATAACCCATGATATCCGCGCGCGGGATACCCAGATGATCCATCAGCGCGATCACGTCGCTCGCCATGGTGGCGATATCGTATTGCGCGGGATCGTAGAGCTTGGCGGACTCGCCGTGGCCGCGATTGTCGAGCGCGATCACGCGGCGGCCATCCTTGCGCAGTTCCGAGACCCATCCGGGATAGACCCAATTCACGTTCTTGCTGGAGGCAAAGCCGTGCACGAGGAGGATCGGATCGCCCTCGCCTTCGTCGAGATAGGCAATTTCGACAGCGCCGTGGTGAAAGCTCGGCATCGCGTCTTCCGTTGTTCGGGGTATTTCTTGGGATGACGATCAGATGATCAGAAGTTTAGCTGCAGCCAGTAGCGCCTGCCACGGCAAGTTCGGATGGCGCCTGTGCCTTCGCAAGTTGTCTTTGCAGGCGCCGCGCCTTGTTCCGCCGCAGCCATGCATGCGTCAGGCGTTCAGTGGTCGCCTTGATCGAGGACAGGAACCCGAACACCGTCAGCAGCGCGCCGAACAGCCACATCGTGAGGTTGAACGTGCCGGCAGCAAGCAGCAGCGCGCCGCGGCCGAACAATTTCAGGATCGCGCGGGTCTGGCTGCCCTTCGCTTCCGCGAGCCGCGCGGCGCGCGCGACATCCTTCGGGCCCTCAGCGATCTTGAGCGTCTCCAGCGCGCCGCGGCTGCCGGCCTTCTCGCCGATGCGCCCGACATCCTTGACAAGGCGGACCAGCGCCCCGGCCTTCTCCGCGCGGAACGCCGCCTTGATCGCGCTCATCGTCTGGCCCGGACGGAGCACGGAAGCGGAGGCAACCGCCTCCTGCAACATCGGCGCATCCACGGCCTCCCGCGCGGAACGGCCGACCCAGGCCGAAAGGCCTTCACTGATCCGGCCGACCTTGCGCGCATCCTTCACCAGCGACAGCCCGGCGCGCACCGGCGCGACACCGCCAACGGAGACATAGGTCGCAGCGGTCACCGCAAGGCCCGCGGCGGCAAGGCCAAGCACGAGCCGGTCGGTCTCTTCGCCCATCGCCAGATGCTTGCCTTCGCGAACGACGTCCCTGACATCGCCGAACACGAAGAGATCACCGGTGACCGTGCCGGACAGGCTGGCAAGATCGTCCGCGGTGCCGGTGACGAGACCGGCGGCAAAGCGCTTGGCGACATGCGAGGTCGAGCTCGCTTCCGCAACCGCATCGTTCACGCGCGTGGCGAGGCCATCGCTGATCGCGACATTCTTCTCGCGCGCGAGTTCAAGAAAGCTGCCCGCGAGATCGGCGTCATCAGCGGCAAGCGCCTGTTCGATGTTCTGCTCGATCAAGAGCTGGTTATTCCGTAATGCAGAACCGATCTGGAGGTCGGCCAATTGCGCGGGCTCGTCCTGCGCGGCCAGCATGGCATACGCGTCGCTGGCATGCCGCCACAGCGCCGCGCCGACGGCAAGGCTCAGCAGCATCCCCGCCACGCCTATGCTGACCCGCGCTCGCGTCATTCGGTAAAACCCAGGGTTTTGCTCAAGTTGGAGATAGTGTGCCGTTTTTAAGACACAACAGCCCCGACGAAAGAAGGGCTTCTCTGGGACGACAAGATTGTGTCGAATTTGCATGAGCAAATGGATGGTCGGGGCTCTAGGAATCAACTCCACCCGCCAGTATGGTGCCGGGCATTTCGCAATGCCGCATCGCGTTGATTGCGTCCGTCCGTCATTGCCATCCAAGGTGAAGATATGTCCGACCACGTCGTCCCGCACTTCCACAACGATGCCGGGGTCTCGGTGATCGAGATCGGCTCGCAGGAATTCATGTGCGTGGGCGCGAACCCGCCGTTCGACCATCCGCATGTGTTCCTCGATCTCGGCAATGACAACGAGATCATCTGCCCCTACTGCTCGACGCTTTATCGCTTCGCGCCTGATCTCGCCGCCGGCGAAGCGCGCCCGCCCGAATGCGTGCTGAAGGATAAAGTCGCCTAAGCCATCCGTGGTCACCACGCGCACCGTCGTCGTTGCGGGCGCCGGGATCGGAGGACTGACAGCTTCGCTGGCGCTCGCGGCGAAAGGCTTTCGTGTCGTCGTCCTGGAAAAGGCACCGCGGCTGGAGGAAGTCGGCGCGGGGCTGCAGCTCTCGCCCAACGCCAGCAGCATCCTGGTCGGTCTTGGCCTCGAACCGCGGCTTGCTCCGCACGCGGTGACACCCGAAGCGATCAGCATCATCAGCACGCGCGCTGGTGGCGAGATCGCCCGCCTGCCACTCGGCGAGGCCGCGAGCACGCGCGCCGGCTCACCCTATTGGGTGATGCATCGCGCCGATCTGCAAGGCGCGCTGCAGGCTGAAGTTGAGGACCATCCCGGCATCGAACTCAGGTTGGGCTGGCAGTTCGAAGATGTCGCGGACGAGGCCGGGGGACTGACGGTGGTGGCGCGCTGTGGCGACGCGCGGCAGCACGAAGCGGCGGCGGCGCTGATCGGCGCCGATGGCATCTGGTCGTCCGTGCGTGGCCGCCTGTTCCCGGAACTGCAGCCGCGGTTTTCCGGCCTGATCGCCTGGCGCGGCACGCTCGATGCGAACGCGCTGCCGCGCGAACACGCTTCGCCGCGGGTGCAACTCTGGATGGGGCCCAACGCGCATCTGGTCGCCTATCCGATCGCAGCGGCGCGCCGGATCAACGTGGTCGCGATCGTGCCGGGAACCTGGAACCGGCAGGGCTGGAGCGAGGCCGGCAATGCCGACGAGATCAAGAACGCATTCTCCGCCAATTGGCCCGGCACCGCGCGGATGCTGATCGGCGCGGTCGAGGAGTGGCGGCGCTGGGCGCTGTTCACGATGCCCGGAGTCAGCGAATGGAGCACAGGCGCGGTCGCCCTGCTCGGCGACGCCGTGCATGGGATGCTGCCCTTCGCTGCGCAGGGCGCAGGCATGGCGATCGAGGATGCCGCCGTGCTCGCCAATTGCCTCAGCGGTTGCACCGGCGAGGACATCTCCGGCATTCCCGCTGCGCTGAAGCGCTATACGAGGCTGCGCCGCGGGCGCGTCGATCGGGTGCGCCGGGCCGCGCAGCGGCAGGGGCGCATCTATCACCTCACCGGACCGATGGCGCTTGCGCGCGATCTCGTCATCCGGACGATCGGCCCCCAGCGAATGCTGGCGCAGCAGGACTGGATCTATGATTGGCGGGCGTGAAGCAGAGCGTTTTCGAGCGAAGTGGATACCGGTTCGCGTGAAGAAAACGCGTCAAAACAAGAATCTAGAGCTTCGGTTCTGATTCAATCAGAACCGAAACTCTAGCGCGCTGACGGACGTGCGCCTCTGGCCGGCGCAGGCGGCGCCGGTGGCACGATGGGCGCCGGCGCGGCTACGATCGTCTCATGGCATTTGTTGCGACGCCAGTTTTCGTCGGCGAGCTTCTGCTGGGCGCGCACCGCGACGTAGTCGTTGCGGTAGGCCACCTCCGCCACCACGGCACCGCCGACGCCGGTCTCCGCCTTCGACATCAGCCCCTGCAATTCCGCTGCGCGCGCCGTCAGCATTGCGCGCTCCGTCTCGAGCTGCTTGCAGTCGTAAAGATCGAACCTGGCGGGATCGACAAAGGCCGGACTGAGCGTCTCGCCCATCTGGGCGCAGCCGCAAAGCAGGCCGCCAAGCGCAAACAGCGCGGCAGTCACGACCGCGCGCGGCGGCAGGTGGCGGAAGGTGCTGATGGACATGGCGCCTTGGTAAAGGGTTAAGTGTTGAGATTGGCTAAAGCAGCGGGACATGTCGGGATTGAGGCTGCCGCGGGGGCATACCACTAAATATCTGATTTATCTGCAGAAGGCTCAACGGCTGGCGGAACCGTCTTGGATGTTGCGGCGGCCCGGGTTAAGAGAGCCTTGCCAAGAGAGCCTTGGCATGCGGGCGTGGCGAAATTGGTAGACGCAACGGACTTAAGCCAACTTGAGTGCGCCCGGGGAAACCCGGGATGCAGAACTGCTCAAATTCGGGGAAGCCTTCGCTGGTAATCCCGAGCCAAGCCCGGCGACGGGAAGGTGTAGAGACTAGACGGGCAGCACCTAAAGCGGCAACGCCAGGGTGAAGGGATAGTCCAGACCACAAACGCTACAAACGTAGCGGCGGCGAAAGCCGTAGCTGGTACGAAAATCCGTAGGGCCGCAAGGCCTGTACCGGTTCGATTCCGGTCGCCCGCACCAGCCTTCGCTCGCGAAGCGAGTGAAGGATGCCGCGCCGAAGCCCAAGGGCGAAGGCGGGCTGTCTTCGCGAGCTATGGCTCGGCAAGCCCTAATCCCCCATGCCCGGCTATCGTTTTTCACCACAAGCCGCGCTCGCCGGGCGAGGCACGTCTGTACCAGGTGCGAGTCAACCGGATCTGTGCTATTGTTCGGACATGGCTCCCAAGAAATCATCTTCGAAGAAGACCAAGGCATCCGGCTTCGTCATAGGCAGCGGGCGCTTCAGGAAGATAAGCGCCGTGGAGGGAATCCACTATTCTCCCAAGATGAAAGGCAACATTGCTATTTCGAAAAACAAAGCCCTTACCCCTGAGGAGCGCCGGGAGACAATTATAAAGGCCTATCGCAAAGCGTAGCCTCGGATGTATGACGCTGTTGCCGATGAATACTGCTATCCCGGTACAACCGTTCTAAAGAACAAGCTCGACCTTCGCGATGCCGAAGAGCTCGCCGCCTTCGAAGCGGAAGTCAGCGACGCGAGAGCCGATGAAGAGCTCCCCGCCGGCGATTTGGATTTCAATCACTTCAGGGCGATACACCGACACCTGTTCCAGGATGTCTACGACTGGGCAGGAGAAGTACGCACGGTCCGCATTTCGAAGGACAGCAGCATGTTCTGCTATCCGGAGAACATCGAAAGCGAGGCGAAGAAGCTCTTCGCACGGCTGGCACAGCACAATTTCCTGAAGAACTTATCCGCTGAGGAATTCGCAAAGGAATCGGCGTACTTTCTGGCCGATATCAACGCGATCCATGCCTTCCGAGAAGGCAACGGTCGCACACAGTTCTCCTTCTTCCTGCTGTTGGCACATCAGGCCGAACATTCCGTCGACCTTGAAAGGCTTGATCCGGAGATGTTCCTGGATGCGATGATCGCGAGCTTCAAGGGCGATGAAGGACCGCTGGCTAAAGTTGTTGAAGAGCTCGTCAACGACCAGTGGGACTGCATCTAAGCGACGAGACCATGGTGAGGTGAGGATATGATGATCCGCATTCTGGCTTTGATGATTCTGACGCTCGTAGCGGTCCTGAAAACGGCGCCTGCGCTAGCGCAAACCTACGATCCGAACTATCCGGTTTGCCTCCAGGTCTACCAGGGCATGGTGGATTACTATTTCGAATGTCGCTACACCTCGATACCCCAGTGTCAGGCGTCGGCCTCGGGTCGGGCGGCGCAGTGTGTGGTCAATCCTTACTATGCCAAGCCCGTACCCCGCAAAAAGCGTCGCGCACGCAGGTCGCACAGATGAACGTGCGCAGTCGCCTGAGCTAGATTTTGCAAGCGGGCCTTGAGACCATGATGCATTGGAGCGCATCACTGCGCGTCATTCTCACGAGAGTCCGAAACGTGACGCGCAAGCTCGGCACGCTTTGATTGCTTGTGCGAACACGAGATCGTTCGAGTTGCTAAATGGCGGCGGCACGCTCACGCGCGCTCACTCTTCACGTTCGCGTCAGGTGTGGCTGGGTTCACATCGACGCTCGCCATCCAAACCTAGTCTCCGCGCGCCGACCGCAATTTTGCGGCTGTCAAGTCTCAACGCGTATTGATTGGAGATGTGACGATGGCAAATTCGGAGCAAGATCGGCTTGCGGACAAGAGAGACTGGATCGGCCGCGTAGCAATGATCATTGGAGCTCTGGTCTTATCGAGGCTCTTCCTCATTGCGTTATACGCCGCATCGATGTCGCCAGGCACGGCACTCGGCGATTTCGCGACGATGACTGCATTTCCGTAGGCTTCGGGATCAGGAACATCATCGCATGCGTAGCGCGCCGGAACATTCCCTCGCCGAGAATGTTGTCGTGCAGCATTGGAGTGCGATGACATGGCGAAAGATGATCCTCGGGAACACCAGGCGGCGGAACAGCAGCCGGAACCACTCGAACAAAATCGGGAGGCGCGCATCCCGGCCCCGCTGCCGCGGCCTGCTCCACCGCTCCTGAATGAAGGGCTGGAGCGCGTGCGCGAGAGTCACTGCTGAGCGGCCGCAAGGCGTGCTCACCAAATGAAAATGGCCGGGGCTGAGCCCGGCCATTTGCTTTCCGTTCGATGAAGCGCGCTATTCGCTCTTGTCGATGTTCCAGAAGATCGGAGTCGCCGGACCGTCGAGCACGCCCGTGAGCGATTTGCGCCAGCCGCTCGGGATCAGATACTGGCCGAGCGGGATGTACATCACCTGGTCATAGGCCTGCTTCTGGATCTCGGCGGCGATCTTCTTCTGCTCGTCCGGCGAGGAGGAACGGGCGAACTTGTCGCGGAGGTCCTCGATCTTCGCATCCTCGGCCCAGCCGAACCAACCGCCGTTCTTGCCGCGGCCCGTGATGGAGGCGTTGGCGATGGGATTGGCGACGTCGGCCGCGACCCAGTTGGTGAAGAACATGTTCCAGCCGCCCTCCTTCGGCGGCTTCTGGCTGGCGCGGCGGGTCACCACCGTCTGCCAGTCGGTAGCCTGCAGGTCGACCTTGAAGCCGGCTTCGCGCAGCAACTGCGCGGCGACGATCGGTTGCGCCTTCAGCGTCGTCACGTCGCCGGGCGCCATGATCACGACGGGCGTGCCGTCATAGCCGGACGCGGCGAGCGCCTTCTTGGCTTCGGCCATGCCGTTGCCCTTCACCAGGGTCTCGGCACCGACTTCGGTCTCGAGCGGCGTTCCGCAAACGAAGAAGGCGCCGCAGATCTTCTGATACTTTGCATTGCCGACCAGCGCATCGAGCACGTCCTTCTGATTCAGCGCCAGGAAAGCGGCGCGACGCACCTTCACGTTATCGAACGGTGGATAGAGGAAGTTCATGCGTCCCAGCGTCTGAAAGCCGAACTTGTTCAAGACCTGGATGTTGAGATCCTTGTCGGGCTCCAGCACGGGCAGCATGTCGAACGGCAGGTTCTCCATGAAATCGATGTCGCCGGACTGCAGCGCATTCACCGCGGTCTGCGCATCCGGCATGGTGATCCATTCGACGCGATCGACCTTCACGACCTTGCCGCCGGAAGTCCAGCTTGCCGCCTCCTTGCGCGGCACATAGTCCTTGAACTTCTCATAGACCGCCTTCACGCCGGGCTGGAATTCGGCCTGCACGAATTTGAACGGACCGGAGCCGATCTGCTCGGGGATCGCCTTGTCCGGCGGGGTCTCGGCGAGACGCTTCGGCATCATGAACGGCACGCGCGAGGATGGCTTGCCGATCGCATCCAGCACCAGGCCGTAAGGCTCCTTCAGCTTCAGCGTGATGGTCTTGGCGTCGGTCGCGGTGAGGCTCGCGGTGAAGTCCATGAGCTTCTGGCCCATGCCGTCGACCTTGCCCCAGCGCTGCAGCGAGGCGACGCAATCTTCCGCCGTCACCGGCGTGCCGTCATGCCATTTCAATCCGTCGCGCAGCGTGAAGGTATAGGTGAGCTTGTCGTCGGAGACCTTCCAATCCGCCATCTGCGGCTGGATCTTGAAATTGGAGTCGGTCGCGAGCAGCGTGTCATAGACCATGTAGCCGTGATCGCGGGTGATGTAGGCCGTGGTCATGATCGGGTCGATCACGCGCAAGTCCGAATGCATCACCGCCATGATGGTCTTGCCGGCCGCGAGCGCCTGTGCGCTCAGCGCCACCGAGAGCGCAACGATCGATAACGCTGACGCCAGCGCTCTGCGCTTCCAACTGGATGTTTGGAACATTCGTGTCTCTCCTGACGTGAAACTGGTCAAAGCCGGCTTATTCGTTATGCATTCGGTCCGTTATTTAGGCGGACTAACATGCTGCAAGACCTGCATATTTGAGAGTTGCACCAAGCGTGTGTGGCGTCAATCCGGATTTAGTCGAGATCGGATGTACACAAACGAATGGTGCGGCTCCCCGCATTTGACGCTACAACTTCGCAGGGCCGATTTCGGTCATCGCGATCTGACGGCATTACGCGCCTGCAGCAACGAAGAGAGAGACCTCATGAATCCAGCCAATCTTCCCTTTGATTCCGAAGCGATGCTGCGGGGCCTGCGTAGCTGGGTGGAGTGCGAGAGTCCGACATGGGATGCGGCTGCCGTCGAGCGCATGCTCGACCTTGCGGCGCGCGAGATGGCGATCATGGGTGCGACGATCGAGCGCATCGCCGGCCGCCAGGGCTTTGCCGGCTGCGTCCGCGCCCGCTTCCCCCATCCGAAGTTCGGCGAGCCCGGCATCCTGATCGCGGGCCATCTCGACACCGTGCACCCGGTCGGCACCATCGAGAAGCTGAAGTGGCGGCGAGAAGGCAACAAATGCTTCGGCCCCGGCATCTTCGACATGAAGGGCGGCAACTACCTGACGCTGGAAGCGATCCGGCAGTTGATCCGCGCTTCCTTCACGACACCATTGCCAATCACCGTGCTGTTCACGCCCGACGAGGAAGTCGGCACGCCCTCGACGCGAGACATCATCGAGGCGGAAGCCGCACGCAATAAATATGTGTTGGTGCCGGAGCCCGGCCGCGCCGACAATGGCGTCGTCACGGGCCGCTACGCAATCGCGCGCTTCAATCTCGAAGCGATCGGGCGGCCGAGCCATGCCGGCGCCACGCTCTCCTCCGGCCGCTCTGCGATCCGCGAGTTCGCGCGGCAGATCCTTGCGATCGACGGCATGACCACGGACGATTGTACCTTCTCGGTCGGCATCGTGCATGGCGGCCAATGGGTCAATTGCGTTGCCACCACCTGCACCGGCGAAGCACTCAGCATGGCCAAGCGCCAGGCCGATCTCGACCGTGGCGTCGAGCGCATCCTGGCGCTGTCGGGCACGTCGAACGATGTCACCTTCAAGGTGACGCGCGGCGTCACCCGCCCGGTATGGGAGCCGGATGCGGGCACCATGGCGCTCTATGAAAAGGCACGCGCGGTCGCGGAAGGCATGGGATTGAAGCTGCCGCATTGCAGCGCCGGCGGCGGCTCCGACGGCAATTTCACCGGCGCGATGGGAATACCAACGCTCGACGGCCTTGGCGTGCGCGGCGCCGATGCCCACACGCTCAACGAACATATCGAGGTGGACAGCCTCGCCGAGCGCGGCCGGCTGATGGCGGGGCTATTGGCGACACTGCAGTAGCGACCGTCATTCCGAGGCGCGCGTCAGCGCGAACCCGGAATCTCGAGATTCCGGGACTGGTCCTTCGGACCATCCCGGAATGACGGCCTAGTGATGAGCATTGCAGCCCCGATGGCACGGGAATTGCTGAAATGCTACGCTGGTGACGGAACTCAGGTTAACCGCGGACGTCACTCCTACTGACCCTAATCTGACGGATCGACATTGCTCGGATATCTGCTTCGCCGAATCCTTGCCGCTATTCCCGTGATGGGCGTGGTGGCGCTGTTCGTATTCCTCTTGCTGCGGCTGACGCCGGGCGATCCCGCGGCGATCCTCGCCGGCGACAATGCGACGCCGGAGCAGCTCGAACGGATCAGAACCTCGCTCGGGCTCAACGAGCCGCTCCACATCCAGTTCTTCACCTGGATCGGAAAACTCCTGCACGGCGATCTCGGCGTGTCCCTGATCTCGAACGTGCCGGTCTTGAAGATGATCAGCCAGCGCATCGAGCCGTCGATCTCGATCGCGCTCTCCACCATCGTGCTTTCGATCGTGGTGGCGATGCCGCTCGGCGTGATCGCGGCCTGGAGACACGGCACCTGGATTGACCGCTTCGTGATGGGATTGTCCGTGCTCGGCTTCTCCGTGCCGGTGTTCGTGATCGGCTATGTGCTGATCCAGATCTTCGCGATCGACCTGCGCTGGGTGCCGGTGCAGGGATTCCGCAGCATCACCGCAGGTTTCGGCCCCTTCTTCGAGCGCATCATCCTGCCGACCTGCGCCTTGTCCTTCATCTATGTCGCGCTCATCGCGCGCATGACGCGCGCCTCGATGCTCGATGTGATGGGTGAGGATTACATCCGCACTGCGCGCGCAAAGGGCATCGGCGAGATGGGCGTGCTGCTGCGGCATGGGCTGCGCAATGCCGCAGTACCCGTCATCACCGTGATCGGCAGCGGCTTTGCGCTTCTGATCTCCGGCGTCGTCGTCACCGAGAGCGTATTCAATTTGCCCGGCATCGGCCGTCTCACCGTCGATGCGGTGCTGGCGCGCGACTATCCGGTGATCCAGGCCATGATCCTGCTGACGTCAGGCATCTATGTCGCCGTCAACCTCTTGATCGACCTCGCGTATACCCTGCTTGATCCAAGGATCCGCTACTGATGGCGATCGAAACCCTCCCCGAGTCGTCGCTCCCGATCACGACGCCGCTGCGGCCACGATTTGGATTCCTGGCCTCGACGCCGATCATGACGGCCGCGACGATCTGCCTGTCGCTGATCATCCTGATGGCGATCTTCGCGCCCCTGCTGGCGCCGCATGACCCGGTGCAGCTCGCGCCGTCGCTGCGGCTGAAGCCGGCCAGCGCAGAATTCCCGCTCGGCACCGACGCCTATGGCCGCGACCTGTTGTCACGGATCATCTATGGCGGGCGGATCTCGCTGCTGATCGGCCTCGGCGCCGCCGTGTTCTCGATCAGCGTCGGACTCCTGATCGGTCTCGTCTCCGGCTTCTTCAAATGGGTCGATGCGGTGATGATGCGGATCATGGACGGCTTGATGGCGATCCCGAGCATCCTGCTCGCGATCGCCGTGGTTTCGCTGTCGGGTGCGAGCATCTGGACCGTGCTGGTGGCGATCACCATTCCCGAGGTGCCGCGGGTGGCGCGACTGGTGCGCTCCGTGGTGCTCACCGCGCGCGAGGAGCCTTATGTGGAAGCCGCGATCTCGCTCGGCTCCAGCCTGCCGAAGATCATGTGGCGGCACCTGATGCCGAACACGATCGCGCCGCTGATCGTGCAGGGCACCTATGTCTGCGCTTCCGCCGTCCTCACCGAAGCGATCCTGTCGTTCCTCGGCGCCGGCATCTCACCGGAGACGCCGACCTGGGGCAACATCATGGCCGAGGGCCGCGCCTATTTTCAGATCAAGCCGTCCCTGATCTTCTGGCCGGGCCTGTTGCTGTCGATCGCGATCCTCTCCGTGAACCTGATCGGCGACGCCGCGCGCGATGCGCTCGATCCGCGCATGAAGCAGCGGGGAGCCGGCAAATGAAGCCATGTACTCCGTCAGTCCGGGGCGATGCGAAGCATCGAGCTATGATGTGCAATTGCACATCAGAGAATCCATCAGGCCACGAGTGCAAGCGGAGAAATGGATTCCGGGCTCGCCCGCTTCGCGGCCGCCCCGGAGTGACGAGAGAGTAACTGCATGACCGACATCGTCCTCGACATCAACAATCTCGTTGTCGCTCTCGGCAAGCAGCCGGGCGCAAGCCGCATCATCGACGACGTTTCGCTGCGGGTAGCGGAACGCGAGACGCTGTGCCTGGTCGGCGAAAGCGGCTCCGGCAAGTCGGTGACCTCGCTCACGGTGATGGGCCTGCTGCAGAAGGGCTCGCTGATCCCGACCGGCGGTAGCGTCAAGCTGGTCGGCGAGGAGTTGCTCACCGCGAGCGACCGCCGCTTGCGGCAGTTGCGCGCCACGCGGATGGCGATGATCTTCCAGGAGCCGATGACGGCGCTCAACCCGGTGGTGCCAGTCGGCCGCCAGATCGACGAAGTCCTGCGCGTGCATACCGATCTCGACGCCCGCGCGCGGCGGCGAAAGATCCTGGCGATGATGGAGCACGTGCGGCTGCCCGACGTGGAGCGCATCTTCGCCTCCTACCCGCACCGGCTCTCGGGCGGACAGCGCCAACGCATCATGATCGCGATGGCGCTGGTGCTGGAACCGAAGCTTTTGATCGCGGACGAGCCGACCACCGCACTCGACGTCACCACGCAGAAGCAGATCCTGACGCTGATCCGCGACCTGCAGCGCGACCATGGCACTGCGGTGCTGTTCATCACCCATGACATGGGCGTGGTCGCGGAGATCGCCGACCGCGTCGCGGTGATGCGTCATGGCCGCCTGGTCGAGAGTGGGCCGCTGGATGGCATCCTGCGCAATCCGTTGATGGAATATACCCGCAACCTGCTCGCCTCGGTGCCGAGCCTGGTGCCGCGTGCGCCACGCCAGGAGACCAACGAACCGGTGGTGCTGGAGGCCAACGAGCTCTGCAAGATCTACCGCGAGCGCTCCTTCTTCGGCAAAGCCCGCGAAGTCCCGGCCGCCAAGAATGTCACGCTGACGCTGCGCAAGGGCCGCACGCTCGGCATCGTCGGCGAAAGCGGCTCCGGCAAATCGACGGTGGCGCGCTGCATCGTGCGCCTGATCGACCCGACTTCCGGCGGCGTGCGGCTGGTGGGACGCGAAATCTCCGAACTGTCGCGGCGGCTGCTGCAGCCGCACCGCAAGAAGATCCAGATCATCTTCCAGGACCCCTATCGCTCGCTCAACCCGCGCGTCACCATCGGCGAGTCGATTGCGGAAGGCCCGATCAATTACGGCATGCCGCGCAAGGAAGCACTCAGCAAAGCGCGCGAGCTGCTCGAACTGGTGCACCTGCCGGTGGACGCGATCTCGCGCTATCCGCACCAGTTCTCCGGCGGCCAGCGCCAGCGTATCGCCATTGCGCGCGCGCTCGCGCTCGACCCCGAGGTGCTGGTGGCGGATGAGGCGGTGTCTGCGCTCGACGTCTCCGTGCAGGCGCAGGTGCTGGATCTCCTGGATGAAATCCAGAAGCGGCTCGGCATTGGGCTGCTGTTCATCACTCACGATTTGCGCGTTGCGGCGCAAATCTGCGACGACGTCGTTGTGATGCAGCATGGCCGTGTCGTCGAACAGGGGCCGGCGGCGGAAGTGCTCACTCACCCGAAAGAGGCCTACACCAGGGCGCTACTTGATGCCGCACCCGGCCGCGGCTGGGATTTCGCCAATTTCCGCCCCGTCGCTGAGGCGGCGGAGTAGCCGCCTTCCCGTCATTGCGAGGAGCGCAGCGACGAAGCAATCCATGCGTCCGCGAGCGGCCGCATGGATTGCTTCGCTTCGCTCGCAATGACGGCCAAACTGGCGCACAAGCCAATTCCCAACGCCCATGCGGCATGCAAATCCGGAATGCTTCACGGCTTGCGCTGGCCGCAGCGACACGCTTAACGTCGCGCCCCACGAACTCCTTTCCGAGACCCTGATCAATGACCCGCATCGCCGTCGGCGGCTTCCTGCACGAGACCAATACCTTTGCGCCCACCAAAGCGACCTATGATGATTTCGTGCATGGCGGCGGCTGGCCATCGATGGCGCATGGCGCAGACGTGCTGAAGGTGATGCGGAAGATCAATGTCGGACTTGCCGGCTTCGTCGAGGCGGCCGAAGCCAGTGGCTGGGACCTGATCCCGACGATCTCCTGCGGCGCGAGCCCGTCGGCGCATGTGACCGAAGATGCGTTCGAGCGCATCGTGAAGGAGATGGTCGACGGCATCGCCAATGCGGGTCCGCTCGATGCCGTCTATCTCGACCTGCACGGCGCGATGGTGACCGAACATCTCGACGACGGCGAAGGCGAGATCTTACGCCGCGTGCGCAAGGTGATCGGTAAGGACCTGCCGCTGGTCGCGAGCCTCGATCTGCACGCCAACGTCACGCCTGAGATGGTCGAGCATGCGGATGCGCTGATCGCCTACCGCACCTACCCTCACGTCGACATGGCCGATACCGGCCGCGCGTCCGCAAGGCATCTGGCGCTGCTGCTGAAGACCAGGCAGCGCTTCGCCAAGGCGTTCCGGCAATTGCCGTTCCTGATCCCGATCAGCTGGCAATGCACCAATGATCAGCCGACCAAAGGCATCTACGAGAAGCTCGCCGCGATGGAGGGCGATGCGGTGCCGACCCTGTCGTTTGCGCCGGGTTTTCCCGCAGCCGATTTCGAACATTGCGGGCCGAGCGTGTTCGCTTACGGCCGGACCCAGGCCGACGCCGATGCCGCCGCCGACAAGCTTGCCACGCTGATCGCAGGCCATGAGGACGATTTCGACGGCTGCATCTATTCGCCCGACGACGGCGTGCGCTATGCGATGGAATTGGCGAAGACCGCGACCAGACCGATCGTCATCGCAGACACACAGGATAATCCCGGCGCCGGCGGCGATTCCGACACCACAGGCATGCTGCGGGCGCTGGTGCGAAATAATGCCACGCGCGCCGCAACGGGCGTGATCTACGATCCCGAGTCGGCGAAGGCCGCGCACGCCGCGGGCGTCGGCGCCACCGTGACGCTCGCGCTCGGCGGCAAGTCGGGCATCCCTGATGATGCGCCCTACAAGGAAACCTTCGTCGTCGAACAGCTCTCGGATGGAAAGTTCGTAGCGCCCGGCCCCTATTATGGCGGCCGCGACATGGACATGGGGCCATCCGCGTGCCTGCGCATCGGTGACGTCCGTGTGGTCGTCAGCTCGCACAAGGCGCAGCTCGCGGACCAGGCGATGTACCGCTATGTCGGCATCGAGCCGACCAGGCAGACGATCCTCGTCAACAAGAGCTCGGTGCATTTCCGCGCCGATTTCGAGCCGATCGCGGAAACGCTTTTGATCTGCGCCGCCCCCGGCGCGATGCCGGCCGACACTGCCTCGCTGCCGTGGACCAAATTGCGACCGGGGATCCGCATCAAGCCGAACGGCCCCGCCTTCACGCCTGCCAGCAAATCACGTGCAACCGGATAAGGACCCAATGCCCACCATCGAACGCATCGAAGGCTTTGCCGACGAACTCACGGTGATCCGTCGGGATTTCCATGCCCATCCCGAGATCGGCTTCGAGGAGGTCCGCACCTCCGGCATCGTCGCCGAGAAGCTCACGAGCTGGGGCATCGAGGTGCATCGCGGCCTCGGCGGCACCGGCGTGGTCGGCGTGCTCAAGGGCAAGGGCAACGGCGGCAAGCGCATCGGCTTGCGTGCCGACATGGATGCGCTGCCGATGGAGGAAAACACCAACCTGAAATGGCGCTCGACCATTCCCGGCCGCTTCCATGGCTGCGGCCATGACGGCCATACCACCATGCTGCTCGGCAGTGCGCGCTATCTCGCCGAAACCCGCAACTTTGAGGGTACGGTGCATTTCATCTTCCAGCCGGCCGAGGAAGGCCTCGGCGGCGCCCGCGCCATGATCAAGGACGGGCTGTTCGACAAGTTTCCCTGCGACGAGGTCTATGGCCTGCACAATGCGCCCGACCTGAACCATGGCGAGGTCGCGATCCTGCCGGGGCCGGCGATGGCCGGCGCCGATTTCTTCGACATCACCATCCAGGGCTATGGCGCGCATGGTGCGATGCCGGAGCGCTCCAAGGATGCCGTCGTGATCGCGATGACGCTCGGCCAGGCGCTGCAGACCATCGTCAGCCGCAACGTCGATCCGCTGCAGGCAGCGGTGTTGTCGATCACGCAGATCCACTCGGGCTCGGCCTATAATGTCATCCCCGGCGATGCGAAGCTGTGCGGCACCGTGCGCGCATTCTCCGACGAGGTGCGGGCGCTGATCCGCGAGCGCATGCGCGCGATCTGCGCCGGCATTGCGGTGACTTTCCAGGTCGAGATCACCGTCGACATCCGCGACATTTTCAGCGTGCTCATCAACCAGGAAGAACAGTCCAGGGTCGTCGAGCAGGTCGCGCGCACCATCGTCGATCCGTCAAAGGTCATCACCCGCTCGCAGCCGAAGATGGGCAGCGAGGATTTCGCCGACATGATGATGGCGGTGCCCGGTGCCTATTTCTGGGTCGGCCATGACGGCTCGGTGCCGGTGCACAATCCCGGCTATGTCCTCGACGACAAGATCCTGCCGATCGGCGCCAGCATGTTCGCGCGCATCATCGAGACCCGTTTGCCGGTAGGTGCCCATGCATAAGCCACCCCCCGAAGAAGCCGTCACCTCGCTGCACGACCTTTCTGCAACCGACCTGCTCGCGGGCTACCGCGCCAAGCAGTTCTCGCCGCTGGAGGTGCTGGACGAGGTGATCGCGCATGTCGCGCGATGGGAGCCGCACATCAGAGCCCTCTATCTCTACGACCCGGACGGCGCACGCGCGGTGGCCAAGGCCTCCACCGACCGCTGGCAGGCCGGTGAGCCAATGGGCACGCTCGATGGTGTGCCGGTCACGATCAAGGACAATATCGCCACCAAAGGTCAGCCGGTGCCGCTGGGCGCCGCCAGCGTCAAGCACGTGCCGGCGGAGAAGGATGCTCCTCCCGCCGCGCGCTTGCGCGAGGCCGGCGCAGTGATCTTCGCCAAGACCACGATGCCGGATTACGGCATGCTGTCGTCTGGCCTTTCCTCGTTCCATCCCCTCACCCGCAATCCCTGGGATCTCAGCAAGAATCCCGGCGGCTCGAGCGCCGGCGCGGGCGCAGCCGGTGCAGCCGGCTATGGTCCGCTGCATCTCGGCACCGACATCGGCGGCTCGGTGCGCCTGCCCGCTTGCTGGTGTGGCCTGGTCGCGCTGAAGCCGAGCCTCGGGCGCGTTCCGATCGATCCGCCCTATGTCGGCCGCGTCGCGGGGCCGATGACCCGCATCGTCGATGACGCCGTGCTGATGATGAGCGTGCTATCACGCCCCGACCGCCGCGACGGCATGAGCTTGCCGGCGCATGAGATCAACTGGAAAACGCTGGAGAAGTCGCCGCGCAAGATGCGCTTCGGCCTGATGCTCGATCTCGACGTCGGGCAGGCACTCGAGAAGGAAGTGCGCGACGTCGTGGTGAAGGCAGCGAAAGCCTTCGAATCCGCAGGCGCCGTCGTCACCGAGGTCGACGGCTTCTTCACGCGGGACATGCTCGATGGTCTCGACAATTTCTGGCGCGCGCGGATGTGGGACGATCTGTCGAAACTGTCAGCGGAAGAGCGCGGCAAGGTGCTGCCCTATATCTACAAGTGGGGCGAAGCCGGCGCAAAGCTTTCGGGCGTGGACGTCATCCGCGGCTTCAACCAGACCATGGCGATCCGTGCGGCCGCCGCCAAACTGTTCTGCGATTTCGACTACATCATCTCGCCGGTCTCGCCGGTCGTGAACTTTGCCGCCGAGCTTGCCGCGCCGCTCAACGATCGCGACAAGCCGTTCGAACACATCTGCTATACGGTGCCGTGGAATATGTCGGAGAACCCGGCACTGTCGATCAACGGCGGCTACGACAAAAAGGGCTTTCCGATCGGCGTGCAGATCATCGGCCGCCGCTTCGACGATATCGGCGTGCTCGCCATGGGCAAGGCATTCGAGGCCCTGCGCGGCCCGCAGCGGCCCTGGCCGCAGCCGCCTGAGAAATAAAGTATCTCGCATCGTCATTCCGGGATGGCCCGAAGGGCCAGGCCCGGAATCCATGTATCCACGCGCGCTGGCGTGGTTATGGATTCCGGGCTCGCGCTTGCGCGCGCCCCGGAATGACGTGCTAGAGATAGACAACAAACAGACACAAGGAAGGAAACCACTCCATGGCGTATGAGACGATCAAATACGAGGTCGCCGAGCAGATCCTCACGATCACGCTGAACCGCCCGGACAAGCTCAACGCCTTCAACGCGACGATGCAGCAGGAATTGATCGACGCCTTCGACGCCGCCGACAAGGACGACGGCATCCGCGCCATCATCGTCACCGGCGAAGGCCGCGCCTTCTGCGCCGGCGCTGACCTCTCTTCCGGCGCCAACACCTTCGATCGCGATGCGCGGCGCGGGCCGGTGAAGCGCCTGCCGAGCGGCGAAGTCGACTACAGCGACCCCAATGTGCGCGATGGCGGCGGCCAGGTAACGCTGCGCATCTTCAAGTCCCTCAAGCCGGTGATCGCGGCGGTGAACGGGCCTGCGGTCGGCATCGGGGTCACCATGCAGCTTGCGATGGATATCCGCATCGCCTCTGACGCCGCGCGCTTCGGCTTCGTGTTCTCCCAGCGCGGCATCGTGCCGGAGGCGGCCTCGAGCTGGTTCCTGCCGCGCATTGTCGGCATCGCGCAGGCCCTGGAGTGGTGCTACACCGGCCGCGTCTTTCCGGCGCAAGAGGCGCTTGCCGGCCGTCTCGTCAGCAAGGTGGTGCCGCCGGAGGAGCTGTTGCCGACCGCCCGCGCACTGGCAAAGGAGATCGCCGCCAAGACCGCGCCGGTCTCGGTGGCGCTGATCCGTCAGATGATGTGGCGCATGCTTGGCGCCGACGATCCGATGGAAGCGCACAAGGTGGACAGCCGCGGCATCTATGCCCGCGGCCGCTCGGAGGACGTCAAGGAAGGCGTGGTCTCGTTCCTGGAGAAGCGCCCGGCGCAGTTCAAGAACAAGGTCTCTTCCGACATGCCCGACTATTTCCCGTGGTGGCAGGAGCGCGAATACAAGTGAGAGGGCCGTAGGGTGGGCAAAGCGGAGCGTGCCCACCAATCCCAGCGGAGTGTTGATGGTGGGCACGGTGCCGACGCGCCTTTGTGCACCCTACGGGATGGCGTCGTTCTCTTGCACGGCATCAGCCGGACCGCGCGTTCGTTTCGCAGAATGGAGCGCGCGGTTGAGCGCGTCGGATATGCGACGCTCAATCTCGACTACGCCAGCCGCCGCAAAGCGCTCGAGGCGTTGGCCGAAGATATTCATCCCGCGATTGACCATCTTGCTGGCCGACTCGACGGCCAAGTGCACTTCGTCTGTCATTCCATAGGCGGACTATTGGCACGGGTCTATCTCGCCAAATACCGGCCGCCCAATCTCGGCCGCGTGGTGATGCTGGGCACGCCGAATGGCGGCAGCGAGATCGCGGACCGCTTGAAGCACGTCGTGCTGTACCGTGCCTTCTTCGGCCCTGCGGGACAGCAGCTCGGCACGCTGCGCGATGCCGCGACCATGGCGCTGTTGCCGCCGATCGACTATCCGGTCGGCATCATCGCAGGGAACCGCTCGATCTACCCGGTCGCGTCGGCCTTCCTGCCGCGGCCACATGACGGACGTGTGTCGGTCGCGAACACGAAGCTGGAAGGCATGATCGATCATATTGTCGTGCGCACGTCACATCCGTGGCTGGTGCGCAGCAACGAAGCCATCGCGCAGACGATTGCGTTCCTTCAGGAGGGAAGATTCGAGGTGGGTTCGTAAAGTGGGCGTTGATAACGCGCCACCTCGTTTTTTGATCCATGCCGCGCGTGCATGGAGACAAGCCTGCCGTTCCACTGCAACGCAAATTCGCAACGCGATATCGTCGGTACAAATCCGGCTATTGAATCGGTACCGATGCGACCTCGCCTGCGGATGCTTGTTCTGGCACCCCTCGTCCTCGCCGGCTGTGCCGAACGGGACGCCGAATGGGCGCGACGCGGCAGGGAAAGCCTGATCGGACTTAATCAATCAAATATCAGAATGTGCGCGGGCCTGCCGACTGGAACCGCCAAGGACGGCACCGGCGAAATCTGGATGTACGAGCACGCCGCCAGCGCGCCCGGCGGTGTCGCACCACCGGCCCTCACGATCCCGCCCGGGCTGAACATCGGCGGCCAGCCTTTGAACGGCTATTGCCGTGTGCAGCTCCGCTTCGTCGGCGGCAAGGTCGCAGAGGTGCAATATGCCGGGAATACCGACATCGGCGACGCGCGGGATGCCGTCTGCGGCCAGATTGTGCGAACGTGCCTCGGCTACGCGCAGGCCGGCAAGTGACGATGAGACCGTCATTGCGAGGAGCGCCGCGACGAAGCAATCCATCGCGCCGCAAGCGGAGAAATGGATTGCTTCGCTTCGCTCGCAATGACGGCTAATCCATCACCAACGCCACGCGGCCGATTGCCTTGCGCTCCAGCAACAGGCGCATCGCCTTCGCATAGTCCTCCAGCAGCAGGCGATGCGAGATGTTCGGGCGCACCTTGCCGGCTTCCGCCCATTCGGTCAGCGCCTTGAGGCGCACCTCGCCCAACGCCGGATTGCGGCGCACGGCTTCGCCGGCGCGAATGCCGAGCACGCTGGCGCCCTTGATCATCAAGAGATTGGTGCGGGCAAGCCCGATGCCGCCGGTGAAGCCGATGACGAGCAGCCGCGCGCCCCAGTTGATGCAGCGCATCGAGTTCTCGAACACCTCGCCGCCGACAGGATCGAACACGACATCGGCGCCGCCACCATCGGTGATGCGCTTCACGGCATCGCGAAACGGCTCACACGCATAGAGTACGAGATGGTCCGCTCCCCTCGCCTTCGCGATCGCAAGCTTCTCCTCGCTGGATGCCGCCGCGATCACGACGGCGCCGAGCAGCTTGCCGACTTCGACTGCGGCCAACCCCACGCCGCCGCCGGCGCCATGCACCAGCAGCACCTCGCCGTGCCTGAGTTGGCCGCGATCGATCAGCGCATGATAGGCGGTGCCGTGCGCGGCGAGGAAGGTCGCTCCTTCCGCGTAATCGAATGTCGATGGCAGCGGCGTGAGCTGCGACGGTGCGGCCACCGCCTCGTCGCTGAAGGCGCCGTAACGCATCTTCACGATCACCTTGTCGCCGACTTTGACGCCACCGCCGTCGTTCGCCTCGATTACATCGCCGGCAGCTTCCATGCCCGGCGTGAACGGCAATGGCGGCTTGAGCTGATACTCTCCGGCAGTCATCAGCACATCCGGGAAGTTGATCCCCGCAGCGCGGATCGCGATGCGCACCTCGCCCGGCTTCAGCGGCACGGGTGCGAACGTTTCCAGCCGCAACAGCTCGGGCGGGCCGAGCTCGCGGCAGACCACGGCCCTGGGCATCAGGCCGCCTGCTTCTTGCGCGCCAGCGCCTCGCGGATCAGCGGCAAGCGGTCGTTGCCGAAATACATGTCGGTCTTGTCGATGAAGATGGTCGGCGAGCCGAAGCCGCCGCGCGCCATCACTTCATCGGTATTGGCCTTGAGCTGGTCCTTGATCGCCTGCTCACTGACGCCGGCGAAGAATTTTGCCGGGTCGATGCCGATCTTGTTGCAGATCCCGGTCAGCACCGCATCCTGCGAAATATCCTTGTCCTCGCCCCAATAGGCCTCGAACACCGCGCGCGCGAACGGCACCATCTTCTCATTGCCGAGCCAAATGCAACCGCGCATCGCCTTGACGCTGTTCACCGGAAACACACTCGGCGGCATCTTGATCGCAAGGCCCGCCGAGCGCGCCCAGTCGGCGAGGTCCTTCGTCATGTAGCGCGCCTTCAGCGGCACCGGCGTTTCGCGCGAGGCATAGACGCTCGGATTGACAGTATTGAAGATGCCGCCGACCAGGATCGGCCGCCAGGAGATCTCGGCGCCGAACTCCTTTGCCAGCGGCTGGATGTTGTGGAACGCGAGATAGGTCCAGGGGCTGGAGCAGTCGAAGAAGAACTCGATCATGGCGGCATTTCCCTAAAGTCTGCAATTTCTTGTTTCAGCGGGGCTCGCCATCCAGCATAAGACATGGCAGACAGGCGCTCAATCCGAACCGAGGGAGGCCAGACATGCTGTTTCCGACCACGATTGCAGGCTCCTTGCCGAAGCCGGAATGGTTGGCCGAACCTAACACGCTGTGGGCGCCCTGGAAGTCGCAAGGCGACGAGCTTGCGCGCGCCAAGCGCGACGCAACTCTGTTGGCGTTGAAGCTGCAGGAGGATGCCGGGATCGATCTCATCACCGAGGGCGAGCAGGCACGGCAGCATTTCGTCCACGGCTTCCTGGAGAAGGTCGAGGGCATCGATTTCGCCCACAAGATCGAGATGGGTATCCGCAAGGACCGCTATAAGGCCATGGTGCCGCAGGTGGTGGCGCCCTTGCGGCTCAAGGGCCGCGTCCATGCGGATGAAGCCCGCGTCGCCCGCACCCACACCACGCGCAAGCTGAAATTCACCCTGCCCGGCCCGATGACCATCATCGACACCATCGCCGACAAATATTACGGCGACCGCGTCAAGATGGCGTTCGCGTTTGCCGAGCTCCTGAACGAGGAGGCGAAGGCGCTCGAGGCCGATGGCGTCGACATGATCCAGTTCGACGAGCCCGCCTTCAATGTCTACATGGACGAGGTCCGCGACTGGGGCATCAAGGCTCTGGAGCGCGCCGCGGAGGGGCTGACCTGCGACACCGCCGTGCACATCTGCTACGGCTACGGCATTAAGGCCAACACCGACTGGAAAGAGACGCTGGGCAGCGAGTGGCGGCAATACGAAGAGACGTTCCCGGTGATCGACAAGAGCGCGATCCAGCAGGTCGCAATCGAATGCCGCAACTCGAAAGTGCCGCTCGAACTGCTTGCGCTGCTGCCGGGCAAGATCGTCCAGGCCGGCGTGATCGATGTCGCGAGCGACATCGTCGAGACCGCGGAGGACGTGGCCAGCGTGATCGAGGCGGTCTCGAAATTCGTGCCGAAGAGCAACATCATCGCGACGACCAATTGCGGCATGGCACCGATGCGGCGCGACGTCGCGGAAGCCAAGCTGATGGCGCTCGGCGCGGGTGCTGCGCTGGCGCGGCAGCGGCTCGGCTGATGTCGAACGCTTCTGTTCAAGGTTGAATGATTAAGTACCGTAGCCCGGGTGAAGCGCCAGCGTAACCCGGGACCACTCGCAAACGCCGACGCAGGTGTCCCGGGTTACGCGTTCCGCTCCACCCGGGCTACGAGTTGCATCACGCTCGGATGAAGCACCGGCTGATAACCGGCCGCGAGGGCGCGAACCGTTGATGGCGGCGTCAGCAGCATCGCGGCATTCGCGTCGATCTCGCTGCGCGAATAGCCGGCGAATGACCAGCGCAGCGGCTCGCCGTTCATGATCAAATAGCTCTCTTGACCGGCCTGCACCATCGCGCCGTCGGGCAGTTTCGCAAACGGCGCCGGCAGCGGGTGCAGCCGCTTCCTGCCGCGGTCGAGGCGCTCGCGGTGAAGCACCGCGTCGATCTCGCGCGCGCGGAGATTGTCGACGCCATTGCCCCGTTCCCAAGCGGCACGAAAGTGATTGGCATCGTCGCGGCGGCAGAAGAAGCAGGGGCGATGGCCAGCGGCGAGCGCGGTCGCTTCGTCGAGGAAGAACAATTCGGTCCAGCTTCGCCCGCCCATCACCTTGCGGCGCCGGCCGCGGAATTCGCACACACAAGTCAGCCACGCCGGGCTCGACCAGCGCTTTTTCAGCAGCGTCTTGGTGGCGGGATCATGGATGATGCCGCGATTGCCGGTGAACAGCCCACGGCGCGGCGTGGCGACGATCTCGCCCGTTGGCGTGACGCGGTTCTGCAGGGGCATTGGTGGTTCTCCTTCTCCCCGTCCTTCACGGGGAGAAGGTCGGGATGAGGGGCTCCGTCCGCGAACACTGACACATATGTATTCGCGGAGAGTCCCCTCACCCGGATCGCATCTTCGATGCGATCCGACCTCTCCCGCCAGCGGGGCGAGGTAAGAGCTACGCCGCGCCGTCGCGAATCGGGGGCTGGAAGGAGAGCGCGGTGTCCCAGGGGAAGAAAATCCAGGTGTCCTGGGACACCTCGGTGATGAAGGTGTCCACCAGCGGTCGGCCCTTTGGCTTGGCATACACGGTGGCGAAATGGGCATCGGGCATCATCTCGCGCACCATCTTGCCGGTCTTGCCGGTGTCGACGAGGTCGTCGATGATCAGAAGCCCCTTACCGGTACCGCCGCCGAGTTTGGCGGTTTGCTCTGAAATGCCCTTCAGGACCTGAAGATCACCCTGCTTGGTGTGGTCGTAGCTTGCAACGCAGACGGTGTCGATGACGCGCACGCCAAGCTCGCGCGCCACGATCGCCGCCGGCACCAGGCCGCCGCGGGTGATCGCGATCACCGCCTTGAACGGGCCGACCTCGTTGAGCCGCCAGGTCAGCGCCCGGCAGTCCCGATGGAACTGGTCCCAGGAGACCGGGAAGGCCTTGCCTGCCCGCTCCTGCGCGCTGAGGGTCGTATCCGCCGCCATCTGTCTCTCCAAAAATCCTTCTGCAGTGCTTCTGCGCCGCTTTAGCGAGTAACCTGCAGGTTCGCCAGCATCTCCTTCACCGCGGTCATTGCGGCTGCGAGCTTATCGGGATCTCGCGAGCGGACCACCAGATTGGTGTTCGGCCGCTGCTCTTCGTCCATGAACGGATAGCTGCCGATGATGGTGTCGGGATGGGCCATGGCGATCTCCCTTAAGGGTCCGCCAATGTCGCCTTCCCGCGCATTGGCGCGGATTGAATCGGACAGCATTCGCGCGCCCGATTTCAGGCGCGGCGCAACGATATCCATCATCGCCTGCATGATCGTCGGTATGCCCGCCATCACGATGACATTGCTGAGCTTGAAGCCGGGCGCGAGGATGGTCGCGCTCTGGATCAGGTCGGCCCCGTCGGGGATGCGCGCCATCCGCAACCGCGCCTCGTTCAGGTCCTGGTCGCTCCAGCGCTCGCGGAAGCGCGCCACTACTTCCGGGTGGTGATCGATGCCGACGCTGAACGCCTTTGCCACGGCATCGGCGGTAATGTCGTCATGGGTCGGGCCGATGCCGCCGGTGGTGAAGACATAGCTATAGCGGTGGCGCAGCGCATTCAGGGCGGCGACAATCTCGTCCTCATCGTCGGCGACGACACGCACTTCCTTCAGGTCGATGCCGATATTGGTCAGGTATTCGGCGATGAAGCCGATATTCTTGTCCTTGGTCCGGCCGGACAGGATCTCATCGCCGATCACCAGAAGGCCCGCCGTGACGATCTCGCTCATGGTCTCTTCCTCACCCTTTTCCGCCCAGGCCCTGTCGATGCAGCGCCGTGAAGTCGCGGGTCTTTGCTGCCGAAATAAGCAGGCGGCAGCCGATTTTTCGAGCAGCCCCTTGAGACACCCATACCAAATGTCGCCAGCCAATGCATATCCCGCTGGCCCGCCCCTTGCTACCATCCCGTCAAGTCATGCACTGTGCCGCATGGCTTGGGAGGACAGTCAGGATTTATGGCAGTTGCATTCGATGAGATGAACGGCCATGGCGGCATCGAAATCCGCCAGGCCTACCAGGAGCTCTCCCGCTGGCTGAAGGAGACGCCCCCGGATGCGCTGGAATATCGCCGCCAGGAGGCGGAGCTCCTGTTCCGCCGGATCGGCATCACCTTCGCAGTCTATGGCGACGCCGAAGCCCAGGAGCGGCTGATCCCCTTCGACGTGATCCCACGCATCCTGTCCGCCAAGGAATGGGCGCTCTTGGAAAAGGGGCTGAAGCAGCGCGTGCTTGCCCTCAATTTGTTCCTGCGCGACATCTATCACGGCCGCGACATCCTGCGCGCCAACATCATCCCGGAAGATCTGATCTTCCAGAACCCGGTCTTCCGCCCGGAGATGAACGGTCAGGACGTGCCGCACGACGTCTATGTGCATATCGCCGGCATCGACATCATCCGGACCGATCCGGAAAACTTCATCGTGCTGGAGGACAATGCGCGTACGCCATCGGGCGTGTCCTACATGCTGGAAAACCGCGAGATCATGATGCGGCTGTTTCCGGACCTGTTCGCCCGCCACCGCGTCGCGCCGGTCGAACGTTACCCGGACGAGCTGCTGGCGGCGCTGCGCTCGGTCGCGCCGCGCGGTGCCGCCGCTGAGCCGACCGTGGCGCTGATGACACCCGGCATCTACAATTCTGCCTATTACGAGCACTCCTTCCTTGCTGACAAGCTTGGCATCGAGCTGGTCGAAGGGCGCGACCTCATCGTCAAGAACGATGAAGTGTTCATGCGCACGACCGAGGGCCTGAAACGCGTCGACGTGATCTACCGCCGCGTCGATGACGACTTCCTCGATCCTCTCACCTTCCGCCCGGACTCCGCGCTTGGCGTGCCCGGGCTCATGTCGGCCTATGCCGCCGGCAACATCACGCTTGCCAACGCGGTCGGGACCGGGATCGCCGACGATAAGGCGATCTATTCCTACATGCCCGACATCGTGAAATTCTATCTCTCCGAGGAGCCGATCCTGAAGAACGTGCAGACTTGGCGCTGCCGTGAGCCGCAGGATCTCGCCTATGTGCTCGACAATCTCGACGACCTCGTCGTGAAGGAAGTGCACGGCTCCGGCGGCTACGGCATGCTGATCGGGCCCGCCGCGACGAAAGCGACCATCGAGGCCTTCCGCGACAAGCTCAAGCGCGAACCCGAAGGCTTCATCGCCCAGCCGACATTGGCGCTGTCGACCTGCCCGACATGCACCGACAAGGGGCTGGCGCCGCGCCATGTCGATCTGCGCCCGTTCGTGCTGACCGGCAGCGAGCACGTCACCATCGTACCGGGCGGGCTGACGCGGGTGGCGCTGAAGGAAGGCTCGCTCGTGGTCAATTCCAGCCAGGGCGGCGGCACCAAGGACACCTGGATACTGGATGAGTGATTTGAAGCTGGGCGTACAAATGCACTCCCTCCCCCCTTTACCAACCTCACCTCCCCCTGAAAGGGAGAGGTCGGCGCGTAGCGCCGGGTGGGGGTCCTCTCTCCGCGCGGCCAACCCCCACCCCAACCCTCCCCCTTTCAGGGGGAGGGAGTGCATTTGTGCATGCCGCGTTTTGTGAGGGCTTTCGCATGCTGTCGCGCACCGCCGAAAATCTGTACTGGCTCGCCCGCTATATCGAGCGCGCGGAATATCTCGCGCGTACCATCGACGCCACTTTGCGTGTCACGGCGCTGCCGGCGGCCTATATCGGCAAGACCAATGAATGGGACTCGGCGCTGCTGACCGCCGGCGTCGGCCAGAGTTTTTATGATCACTACCAGGAAGCCAACGAGCAGAACGTCGTCGAATACCTGTCGTTCGCCACCGAGAATCCTTCCTCGATCAGGAATTGCATCGAGGCGGCCAGGCTCAATGCACGCTCGGTGCGCACTGCGCTGACCGGCGAGATGTGGGACACCATCAACGCGGCCTGGATCGAACTGCAGGCGGTCTGGTCGAAGGGCACCGGGAGCCGGGAGGATCTGGCCAAATTCCTGCGCTTCGTGCAGGAGACGTCGCTCCGCTTCGATGGCTCCGCCTATCGGACCATGCTGCGCAACGATGCCTATTGGTTCTCGCGGCTAGGACTGCATCTGGAGCGCGCCGACAACACCGCGCGTATCCTCGACGTCAAATATCACGTACTGCTGCCCGAGGAGGAGCATGTCGGCGGCCCGCTCGACTACTACCAGTGGACCTCGATCCTGCGCTCGGTGTCGGCACTGACGGCCTATCACTGGGTCTATCGCGAGACGCTCAAGCCTTGGCTGATCGCGGACCTGTTGATCCTCAACGACACGCTGCCGCGGTCGCTTGCAAGCTGCTACGGCAACCTCGTGCGCAACCTCGATCAAATCGGCGTCGCCTATGGCCGCCAGGGCGCCGCGCAGCGCCACGCCCGCGGCATCCGCAACAGACTTGAGCACAGCCATATGGACGACATCTTCCAGCACGGCGTGCATGAATTCATCCAGGAATTCATTGCAGATAATTCGCGCCTGGGTGAGATCATCACCAAGCAATATCTGCTATAGGGCTACTGCCCTCGAGTCAGGACCAAGGCCATGCGCCTGCAAATTGCCCACACCACGACCTATCGCTACGATCCCCCGGCTTCCGGCGTGATCCAGATCCTCCGGATGACGCCGACAAGCCATGACGGGCAGTATGTCGCCGGGTGGCAGATCGACGCCTCGACCGACTCCAGGCTCGACACGCATGAGGATGCGTTCGGCAATGTCACGCATGTGCTGACTCACGGCGCGCTCGCCGATCTCGCCATTTATTGCGAGGGACAGATCGAGACCCAGGACACCGGCGGCGTGCTGCGCGGCACCGACGAACGCTTTCCGCCGAGCCTGTTCCTGCGCTCGACCGCGCTGACCGAGGTCAATCCGGCAATGGCAGCCTTCACCCGCGAGTTGCGCTCGGAGGCCGATGGCGACGTGCTCGGCTTCCTGCATGCGCTGACGGTGCAGATCTACGAGGGCATGGCCTTCGACGAGGACCCGACCAACAGCGGCACCACGGCGGCGGAGGCCTTCGCGCTGAAGCGCGGCGTATGCCAGGACTACGCGCACATCTTCATCACCTGCGCGCGCTCCGGCGGCGTACCGGCCCGCTTCGTCTCCGGCCATTTCTTCCGTTCCGACGGCACGGTCAACCAGGCCGCCGGCCACGCCTGGGCGGAAGCCTATGTGCCCAATCTCGGCTGGATCGGTTTCGATGCCGCCAACGGCATCTGCACCACCGATGCCCACGCCCGCGTCGCCGTCGGCCTCGATTATCTCGGCGCTGCTCCCGTGCGCGGCACCCGTTATGGCGGCGGCACCGAGACGCTCGCCGTTGCAGTCAAGGTTGAGCACGCCGGCCGTCGTCCCGGCCAGTGGCAATCGCAGTCGCAGTGATCACTTCGCTCGAAGACGCTCTGGCTGCGTTACAGCCGTAATCAAGAGCGACCTCGTTGAAACCATGCGGTAGCGCCACGTCTCCATTCTCTTGTGCGACACCTTTACGGCAAGAGAGGTCGAGACAGATGCTCCATCAAGACCGATTTCGTGACCTTCGTTCGCTGACGGCACCGGATAGCAACAAGACCGTGCTCGACGGCATCCGGAAATTGGCTCCCGAGATCACGGCTCGCGCCGCCGAGATCGAAGCCGCACGCTGCGTCCCGCCAGACCTGATCGATCGGCTCAAATCGATCGGTGTCTTCCGGATCTGCGTGCCAAGAAGCCATGGCGGACTGGAACTGGCCTTTCCGGAGGGGGTGGAGGTCATCAGGGCTCTTGCCCGGCTTGACGGGTCGATCGGTTGGATCGCAATGGCCAGCAGCGGCGGCAGCATTTTCGTGACCTTGCAAAGACGCGAAACTTACGAACGCATCTATCGGAATGGACCGGACGTATCCCTCTGCGGATCCGGGCAGCCGGCCGGACTGGCCCAACCCGCGCCGGGCGGCTTCCGGGTCAGCGGCCGATGGCCCTTCGCGAGCGGCTGCAAGCATGCCGAGTGGATGGCGGGATTCTGCATCATCACCAACGACAGCGGCGACCCGGTCGTCGGTCCGCACGGGCAGCCGCTGGTTCGCGGCGTTGCGTTGCCCGCGCAGGATTGGGAGATCGAGGACACCTGGCATGCGGTCGGTCTCAAGGGAACCGGCAGCCACCACATTGTGCTGCGCGATGAGCTGATCCCCGAGGCCAACTTCTTCGATGTCGAAGGCGGCGTGCCCTGTGTGCCAGGCCCGCTGTATCCCAAGGTGCTGCCGTTGCTGCCGATGTTTCACGCTGCAGTCTCCGTCGGAATAGCCGAGGGCGCCGTGGACGAATTGGTGGCGCTGGCGCAAACGGGGCGGCAGCAGTTCCGGGCCGCCACGCCGATGCGGGAGTCCGAGGCGTTCCAGCTTGAGCTTGGCCGCATTTCCGCCGACCTCAGGGCGGCACATGCCTTTTTCGAAGCGCAGACCGCAGAGATCTGGCATCGCGCCTTGGCGGGAACGCTTAATGATGAAAGCATTCATGTCGAGGCAACGCAGGCCGCAATCTGGATCACAACCAGCTGCGTTCGGGTGGTCGACGCCTGTTTCGCGCTCGCCGGAGCCAGCGCCGTCTACGAGTCGTCGCCGCTGCAGCGGCGCTTGCGCGACATGCACGCCGCCGCCCAGCACGCCCATACGCAGCAAAGGCAATATGTCGCTGGCGGCAAGCTGCTCCTGGCACGCTCGGCAAAGGATGCCGGACAGACATGATGGTGGCAGGCTAGGCGGAATAGCTGTCGGCCTCCAGACGCGCGCATTGACCATGGACATGGACCGACGTCACTTTGTTATCGCCGCTCTCGCCAGCCTGGCGCCGCTCGGCTACGCCGCCGCAGCCGAGCGGTGGCGGAGCCTGCCCGCGACGCCGGCGCCGGTCGCAGGGCGCAGCGCGCGAGCGCAGGTGAATGGCATCAGCCTGTTTCACGTCGAACTCGGCGAAGGAAGCCCGGTGGTCTTTCTCCATGGCGGGCTTTCCAACTCCGATTACTTCGGTCTGCAGGTGCCTGATATCGTGCGCCGACATCGCGTCATTCTTGTCGACAGCCGCGGCCATGGCCGCAGCACGCGCAACGCGCAACCCTTTGGATATGATCTGATGACCGATGATGTCGTCGCGCTGCTCGATCATCTGCAGATTCCGCGCGCGGCGATCGTCGGCTGGAGCGACGGCGCCATCATTGGATTGGATATGGCGATGCGGCATCCCGATCGGGTCAGTCGCGTGTTCGCGTTCGGCGCCAACACCCAGACGTCGGGCCTGAAACCGGATGTCGACAAGGACCCGACCTTTGCGCAGTTCATCGCACGCGCAAAGACCGAGTATGAGCGCCTCTCGCCGACGCCGAAGGAATTCGACCAGTTCCTGCACCAGATCGAGAAGATGTGGGAGACCCAGCCGAACTGGACCGACGAACAGTTGCGCACGATCCGGACCCCCGTGCTGATCGCGGACGGCCAATATGACGAAGGCATCAAGCGCGAGCACACCGAATACATGGCGGCGACCATTCCGGGCGCCGGCCTGCTCATCCTTCCCAATGTCAGCCACTTCGCGTTCCTGCAGGATCCCGTGCTGTTCAACGCAGCGCTGCTCGATTTCTTGAGCTCCTGATCAGAACGGCCCGGCCGGGTCGTGCTATGATCGCTGTTGCCTCAGACCGGAACAGCGAGACAAGCCATGGCAACCGTGAAACTGCTTTCGGACGACGAACTCTCGGCGGAAGCGCGCGCCGTTTTCGAGGATATCCGCAACACGCGGAAGTCGGACTTCGTCAACAATTTCTGGCGCGCGCTCGCGCATGATCCAAAGACCCTGCGTCGAACCTGGGAAAGCATCAAGGAAGTGATGGCTCCGGGAGCGCTCGATCCGAAGGTCAAGGAGATGCTCTACGTCGCCGTCTCGATTGCCCATGGCTGCAGCTACTGCATTCATTCGCACACCGCCAGCGCCCGCGCGAAGGGCATGACCGAGGCCGAATATCAGGAAATGCTGGCGATCGTCGGCATGGCCGCCGAGACGAACCGGCTGGTCACCGCCTTGGGCGTGCCCGTGGACGAGGCGTTCCTCGTCGATGCAGCAGCGGGACGAACTCCGGAATTGTGACCGCGTGGCCCCGGTTCAGCGGGCCATGCCGTAAGAGCGCGGCGATCGCGCTTCCGCACCCCTGCCACGATCCCTTGTCTGAACGCACGCCGTTCCCCGGGGAATTGGGGTTGGATGCGACGGCGAAATTGGCTACTAGTTTGGCGCCGAGACGTTCGGACTTTCGGGGACGGAAATGACCTATTGTTGCGGAATCCTGGTGCGCGACGGCCTCGTCATGATCGCCGACACCCGCACCAATGCCGGTCTCGACAATGTCTCAACTTTCCGCAAACTGCACATCTTCGCCCAGCCCGGCGAGCGGATCATGGCGGTCGCCAGCGCCGGCAATCTCGCCATCAGCCAGTCGGTGCTGTCGACGCTGACGGAAGGCATGGAGGATCCTGAGACCGGCGAGGTCGAGACGCTCCTGAACGCGCCGACCATGTTCCAGGCTGCGCAGCGCATCGGCCGCGCGATCCGCGCGGTGCACGCGACCGAGGGCGAAGCGCTGAGATCGGAAGACGTCTCCTTCGACGTCTCGTTCCTGTTCGGCGGCCAGATCAAGGGCTCGCGGATGCGGCTGTTCATGATCTACACCGCCGGCAACTTCATCGAATGCACCACTGATACGCCTTACCTGCAAATCGGCGAGCACAAATACGGCAAGCCCGTGCTCGACCGCGCCATGCATTACGACGTCGAGCTCTATGAGGCGCTGAAGACCGGATTGATCTCGATGGATTCAACCATGCGCTCCAACCTCGGCGTCGGCCTGCCGATCGACGTGCTGGTGGTGCGCAACGACGTCTGCGAGGCCGACCTCAATCACCGGATCGAGGCAGGCGAACCCTATTTCCACGATCTCCGCTCGCGCTGGTCGGCGGCGCTGCGCGCGGCGCATCAGAATATCCCGAGACCGCCGTACAAGACCGAAACCGAAACCAAGAAACAATAAGGAAGGAAACGATGGCCGAGGCAGAAAAGAGAATAGCTGTGGTCACCGGCGCCGGAACCGGCGTCGGACGCGCCGCATCGCTGGCGCTGATCAATGCCGGCTTCATCGTGGTGCTGGCCGGCCGCCGGCTGGAGCCGCTGCAGGAGACGCGGAAGCTGGGCGGCGACGTCAGCAAGAGCCTGTGCGTGCAGGCCGACATGACCGATCCCGCCTCGATCGCGGCCCTGTTCGCCAAGGTGACGGACACATATGGCCGGCTCGATGTGCTCTTCAACAATGCCGGCATGGGCGCGCCGCCGGTGAATTTCGAGGACTTGCCGCTGGCGCAATGGCAGGCGGTGGTGAACACCAACCTCACCGGCCCCTTCCTGTGCACCCAGCACGCCTTTCGCATCATGAAGGACCAGACCCCGCGCGGCGGGCGCATCATCAACAACGGCTCGATCTCGGCGCACGCGCCGCGGCCGTTCTCCGCTGCCTACACCGCGACCAAGCATGCGATCACCGGCCTGACCAAGGCATCCAATCTCGATGGCCGCATGTACGACATCGCAGTCGGCCAGGTCGACATTGGTAATGCCGCAACCCCAATGACCGACCGCATGGTCGATGGCGTGCTGCAGCCCGACGGCCGCAAAATGCCGGAGCCGCGGATGGACGCGAAGGCCGTCGGCGACGCCGTCGCCTACATGGCGGGCCTGCCGCTCGATGCCAACGTGCTGTTCATGACGGTGATGGCGAGCAAGATGCCATTCGTGGGACGGGGATAGGCTCCACACCCTCAGCCGTCATGGCGAGGAGCGCAGCGACGAAGCAATCCATATCTCCGCAAGCGACGAAATGGATTGCTTCGCGGAGCCTGTCATCGGGCGGCGCTTCGCGCCGACCCGGTGGCTCGCAATGACGGCGGTGCTCCCTACTCCAGCCGCTCCACCTTCCGCAGCGCCGGGAATAATTTCATCCACAATAGCGCAATGGCGACTGTGGCGACGCCGCCGAACACGGCCGCGGGCGCCGCGCCAAGCAGCGCCGCGGTGACGCCACTTTCGAACTGACCGAGCTGGTTAGAAGCGTTGATGAACAGGAAGTTCACGGCGCCCACGCGCCCGCGCATCTCGTCGGGCGTCGAGAGTTGCACCAGCGCAAAACGGATCACCACACTCACGGTGTCGGCGGCGCCGAGAATCGCGAGTGCCAGTACCGACAGCCACATCCACTGCGAGACGGCGAACGCCACCGTCGCCACGCCGAACACGATCACCGCCTGGAACATGCGCATGCCGACATGATGGTTGATGGTGTGGCGCGCGAGATAGGCCGTCATCATCAAGGCGCCGATCGCAGGCGCGGCGCGCAGAATGCCGAGGCCCAGCGGTCCCGTCTGCAAAATATCGCGCGCATAGATCGGCAGCAGCGCGGTGACGCCTCCGAACAGCACCGCGAACAGGTCGAGCGAGATCGTGCCGAGGATCGCGGGATTGCTGCGGACGAACCGCACGCCGGCGTAGAGATCGTTTGAGGTGGCACCTTCGGTGGCCTGCGCCTGTGGCGCGGCGCGGATGCCACCGGTCAGGACCGCGCCGAGCAGCCAGAACAGCACCATGACTGCGTAGGCCAGGCTCGGCGTGACTACATAAGCGAGACCGCCCAGCGCGGGCCCGGCGATGGTCGCGAGCTGCGCGGCGCCGCTCGAAACCGCGGTCGCGCGCTGCAATGCGCCACGCGGCGCAATCAACGGCAACAGCGCCGCCGTCGCCGGGCTCTCGAACGCGCCGGCGATCCCGAGCACGAAGGTGGCAACGAAGATCTGTACCTCGCCAAGAACTCCGGCATAGGTGCTCCACCCGAGGTAGAGCGCAGTGAGCGCCTGTCCGAGTTGGCAGAGCTGCATGACCCGCCGGCGGTCGAACCGGTCGGCCGCATGGCCGGCCACGAAAACCAGCAGCGCGGTCGGCAGAAACTGGACCAGACCGACCATGCCGAGGTCGAAGGCGCTGCCCGTGAGATCGTAGACCTGCCAGCCGATCGCGACCGCGCCAATCTGGCTCGAGAACCGCGACAAGCTTCGCGATGACAGGAACAGCAGGAAGGGCCCATGCGCCAGCAGATCGCGGGCACGGGCCGGCGTTGACGAGGACATGGGCGAGCCGTGGCCGACCTCGGCGTGCTTGTCAATGGTCGCCGCAAAACGGAGCGGCATTGCACTTGCAGATCGTGCTGCCATAATCGTTCGGGAGTTTTGTGGAATGTTACAACTGCAATCGGCGTTCGGCGTGGTGGCGCTGCTGGCGATCGCCTGGGCGTTCAGCGAAAAACGACGCGCGGTATCGATCCGGCAGGCGGTCGTCGGACTAATAGTGACACTGGTCACCGCGCTGGTGCTGATCAAGGTGCCGCTGGTGGCATCCGCTTTCGGCGC
>NZ_JAGKJI010000062.1 GCF_020329485.1 Bradyrhizobium cenepequi | reverse complement strand
TGAGATCGTCCAGGGTGTTCACCGCACCGGTACCGGTTCCGATGGTGATGGTCTGAGCCGCCTTGCTGCCGATCGCAGCGATGCTGAGGACCTGGTTATCCTTGGAATTGGTCGGCTTGGTCCCACCGGCCGTAAGGCCAAGGTTGGCGAGGGCGCCGCCGACGTCACCACCGAGGATGATGCTGTTGGTCGTGTCAGTGGTGGCGTTGCTGATGGTCAGGACGTTTCCGGCACTGATCGACGATGAGCCGCCGGTGATGCCATCGATCGCGTCGAGAACATCCTGTACGGTCGAATCGGTGGCGCCGGCAGTGTATGTGAGATTGATGGTGACGTTGCCCGCAGCGTCTGTGGTCGCGGCCGCGGTCTCAGTGGCGCCGCCGGTCGCGAACGTGATCGTCTTGCCATTGACCGTGAACGAGTCGCCGTCGGCAAATCCAGCCGCGGTGGTGGTGTCGGTGGCCGCAAGGCCCGCCGCAACCGCAGTGCCCGACACGGTCGCAGCCGTATCGGCGTCGCCGATCAGGTTCGTGGCGGTCGCGCCCGTAATCGCTGCCGACGTGGCGGTGGACTTGGTCGAATAGCCCGAGGTCGCCTGCAGCGCCTGGTTGGCGATCGACTTCGCGCTGTCGACCAGCTTCTGCAGCGAGGTGATGCCGGTGTTGGCCGCCTGAAGCACCTGCACGCCATTGCCGATGCCATCGAGCAGGTTGTTGATGTCGCTGGCGCGGTTGTCGAGCGAAGCGGCGGTGAAATAGTTGGTGGGATTGTCGAGGGCCGAGTTGACCTTCTTGCCGGTCGAAAGGTGGCTCTGCGTGGTGGCGAGCAGATCAGCGGTCGACTGCAGCGAGAGCAGGTTCTGGCGAACCGAAGCCGAAAGAATAATGCCGGACATAGTTTGATACCCTTCTGGATGAACACGATTGACGCAGCCGCCGGAAATTTCACTCCGGCGCCCGTGCCACACTGTTCCGGCGGTGCTACCCGTTCGTTAAATCGCTCCTCAGTACAAATACCCAGAAAGGCTGCGCATAGATGCGTTTCTCAGTAGTTCTACTGAGATAATTGCAGACGCGCATCCGCAGATCGAAAGAGCAGCACGCACGATGGATCGTCATCGCTCGCAGCAGGCAACTCTCACCGTTGATAGACAAAGCGAGCGCCAGGAGACCACGTTCTTCACGGCGATCGAGAAGAGCGTAGCACAATGGGTTTTATTCAAATCGCCATCACGCGTGACGCTCTTGTTCGAGCATCATCGCTGCGCGAACGGTTCGCGCTTATCTCTCGAAAGAGGTAGCCACGTTGCGCTGGCAAGGTTCCATTCAATCCTGCCGTGCAGTATTTCGCACGGACACGCGACGCGCATGAGCGCAGTCGATAGCTGTCTCGGTTCCTCGCGCTGTCTGCCCGGTAAGGTGTATAGCCACAAACGCGTAACTCGTAACTCTTGTGCAATCGTCCGGGAAAGCTATTCTTCGCGCTATCCGACATGCCATGAGTAGGTGACGCGAGACGGTGAGCTCCCGCCTTTCGGCAGGAGAGGGAATGGCTGGATCATCGCGTCCGTCCAATCATCTGTTACAGAGTCTGCCGACGGCGGAATTCGAGTTGCTGCGGCCACATCTCGCAACCGTCGAACTGACCAAAGAGACCCTGCTGTTCGAGACCGGCGCGCCGATCGGTGAAATCTATCTGCCCCACAGCGGCGTGGTTTCAATGATCGTCCGCTTCGCCGAAGGCGAGACCGTCGAAGTCGCCAAGATTGGCCGCGACAGCATTGTCGGCGGCACTGCCGTGCTCGATGACGGCCCCTCGCTGGCGGACGCCGTCGTTATCATACCCGGCATCGCCTCGGTTATCGCGACCGATCGCCTGCATGTCGCGATGGAGGGAAGCAGCGCGCTGCGGCACCTTCTGGTCAGGCATCAGCAGGCGCTGTCCGTGCAGGCCCAGCAGGCCGCCACATGCCACGCATCGCACACAGTCGAATCGCGGTTGTCGCGCTGGCTGCTGCACGCCCGCGAGTTGTGCGGCAGCGAACCATTGCCGCTGACCCAGGAATCCCTGGCGCAGTTGCTCGGCGTTCGGCGCAACGCCATTTCGATCGTGGCACACGCCTTCCAGGAGGCCGGCCTGATCCGCTACAGCCGCGGGAATATCGAAATCATCGATCTCGAAGGTCTGCGGAAAGCCGCCTGCGAGTGCTACGCCGCGGTGAACGCGCAATGCGGCCGACTGCTCAAGACCGGATGAGAGCTCTGCAGGCAGCGGAACCTGCGTCGCCGAGGCCACAGTCAGCGGCGCGCATCGAATGACATTTGCCAAATCGACAGGTTTCCCTTGCCCGCGATGCGTGACAAGGTCATCCTGCAACTCGGGCAGCGTGTGGCGGCTGCGAGGTCGAGACACGCTCTGGATCATGATCCAATTAGATGGAAACGGATCATGATCTCATTTTTTGTTTGAACATGATCTCCGCGCAAGCGCTTCGCGTTTATCGCGAGGGAAAACCGGTTTCCACTTTTCCGGATCATGCTCTGGCTATGAGGCAGGAGACTGCTTTGGATTCGGTTCCTCGTTCGCCGAACGGATTCTTGTCCGCGCTGTCGGCATCCGATTTCGAACTGATCCGCCCGCACCTGCGCACCGTGGATCTCACCCAGGACATGGTTCTGATCGAGGTCGACGAGGTGCTCAAGCGAGCCTACCTCCCGCACAAGGGTGCGATTTCCCTGATCGTGAAGCTCACGCGCGGCGAGCACGTGCAGATCGCCCTGGTCGGGCGTGACAGCATCTTCGGCGCGTTCGCCGTGCTTGGCGATCCGACTGCATTGAATAGCGCGGTGGTGGTGGTACCCGGCATCGCTTCGACGATCGAGTTCGACCAGCTTCGCCTCGCCGCCGATCAGAGCGCGACGCTGCGTCGAGCGCTGGCGCGGCATGGGCTCGCGGTTGATGCGCAGATCCAGCAGACCGCCGGCTGCAACGCTTCGCACACGGTGGAATCTCGGCTCGCGCGATGCCTCCTGCACACCCGCGACCTCTCCGGAACCGACAAGATCGTGCTGACGCAGGAAGCCATGGCACAAATGATCGGCGCGCGTCGCAACAGCGTCTCGCTGGTCGCGCATACGCTTCAGCAGGCGAATTTCATTCACTACAGCCGGGGCCATATCGAGATCACCAACCTCGATGGCCTGATGAAGACCTCATGCGAATGCTACGCGACGGTGAAAGCCCAATACACCCGCTTGATTCAGAGGTGCGAGCAGGTCTCGGTATAAGAGCAGCCGCGCGCTTGCTTTCTGCGTGGAAACCCGGCCGTACTTCTACGGCTCCAAATTTTCACGGTCGGCTAAGCTTAACCCGGCGATAATTGGCGTGAACACGGGAGAACCAGCATGTTCACGTTCGAAACGACGGACCAGAAGGAAGCCAGACGTTTTCGTATCGCACAGTTCAATGGCAGGACCGCGACCGCGCGTTCGGCCGGCACGACGGTCACAGGTCACGTTCGATCCGTCGTGGAAAACAAGTCCCGCGTTCCGGCGGCCTGGACCATCACGATCATCCCGGAAGCGCCGAAGCCGACAACCGTAGACCTGCGGCCAGCCCCGCGCATCCGCGCCTTCGCGGAAGATTACCTCTGAATGGCCTCGCAGCCCGGGTGAAGCGGAGCGCGTAACTCGCTCTGCGGCATTCGCTGAGCCGCAGGCGTCGCACTGGGCGGCATGTGCCGTGAGATCGCGATGCTATAATTTGAATCGAATTTGTTTAAGCGCAATCTCCGCGCAAATGCGTCGTGCTTTGTGGCGCTTTATCGCTTCTGCCCGCGGCTGCCGCTTAATCCATTTCGCTTCGGCGATCAGGAGGACTGCATCAGCGCCTTGCGGACGAGATCAGCGGTGTTGCGCGCGCCGAGCTTGCGCATCGCTTCGGCGCGATGGCTTTCGAAGGTCCGCGGGCTGATGTTCATGCGCAACGCGCCCTGCTTGTTGGAATAGCCTTCGCTGATGAGGCGGACCACTTCGCGCTCGCGCCTGGTGAGCGGCTTCTGGCCGGCCGTGGATGCAACCATCGCCTTTGGCGACCGTCCCTCGTCGTTGATGCGCGCGGGCGGATTGTCCCACGCCCTCTTCTGATCGATGACCGGCGCGGATCCTGGATGAGTGTCGGAGATCTGCTTCAGCATCGCGCAGACGTGCTCGGTCTGTTGCAGCGCGTTCTCGACCACCTGCTGCAGATAGATCCGGGCTGCCGGTGAATGCGCGAACTGATGACTGTGCTGCTTGATCTCGTTCATATAGAGCAGGAGCGCCGTCATCGGACCATTGAACTGGCGCGCGATGGCAGCACCCGCCTCTTCCGTCGCCCGTGCGCGCTCTGCGGCGAGTTCCACAATCTCACGACTGCTTTCGAATGGGGCGCGGTCTTCCATCCACTTCGACAGATGCGACCCGTCGGTTCGATGCTCGTGCTGTGTCATGCAACCGATCTAGCGACCCTAAGCCTGTTCCCGCGGTTAATTCGGTATTCAGTAGGAATACCGAGAACGCGACCGCGTCTTGCCAGCTCAACGAGGAAAGAGAGGCAGACCAGCCCAGAATTTGCAACAATTCTCGCAGGAATGTGGCAGATGTCAGTATTTCTACTCACCGGAAAAATACCGAAATTGTGGCAAAACACCGTAGTTTCACGGATACGTTTGTGAGTTCCATGCTGGCGGTCCCGGACGCGCGGCGAATCACCCGGTGATGCGAATGGAACCGCACCATCACGCGTTTCGAGAGTTTCCCAGGGAACCCTTATGCGGGCCTGACGAACGCGCGGCACTTGCGCTGATTTGGCACGAACACGACGCTGGAGCGGAGAGGATGGGTGCGCGAGAAGTCATCCCGCTGCAGCGAGCGGCTGCACGATTTGTGATCGACGCGCGGAGCCTGGCACGGGGCTTTGCGATTTACAGCCTTCACCGGCACCGCGATGATCGCGATCTCAATCCTCACGGCAATGAAGGAGGCGGCGATGGCGCGAGTAACCGGATCATGGCTTGCGATGGCGACACTCGCTTGCGCCCTGGCGTCCACGTCGGCAGCGACTGCGCAGACCGCGCCCGCGCAGAGCACAGCACCGCCGACTGCCGACAATGCGGTGATGATCACGGTGTTCCTGAAGCACGATCAGTCACGCCCGCTCAGCGAGCTCAACGCCCAGCTCGAGAAGCAGGGTTACTACAAGGCGTTTCCACCCGCGGGCGTCGAGGTCGTGAGCTGGTATGTGGTGATGGGCATTGGCCAGGTTGTGACGCTGCGGCTGCCGGCATCGCGACTCCGTGAGGTCAATCGCATACTTGAGGACAAGGCCTGGGGCGCCTATCGCACCGAATTCTATCCGACCTATGACTACAAGGCCGTCGGCATGGCCGCGCACGAGAAGGCGCAGTAGCACGTGGAACGCCTGCTCGGCGTAGAGCGTGTGCAGGAACGTCACAACGCGCCCTTGCGCTCGGCTTGCGCCATGGCGGTGAGCTCACCTTCGCTGATCGTCGTTCCGGATGCATCGTGTACCGACAACGTGCGAAACCCGTCGTCGCGAAACTCCTCGAGCTTTCGCAGCGCCGCACCCGCGGTCGCGAGAATGACGGAGACGCCGCCTACGCCATTCTTCGCGAACACCCGGAACATGGTCGCCCCAGCCCCTGATATGCTCTACGCGGCCAGCGCGACGCGCGAGGTCGATTTCCGCCGGTACGGCTTGCCGCCCGGCGATCCCGACGGATCGGGGTCGAGCGTCGACAGCGCCTCAAGCACCTCATCGATGCGGACGGCAGTCTTGGCACCCGGAAGCTCACGCAAAGCTGGACTGGACGAAACCGCGGCCGCATCCGACGCCCAAGAGGCCAGCACCGCGCGCTTTTCCGCCGTCGACAGTCGCGCATCCGCCAGCACATCGCGCGGATGGTCGTAGGCCGAGGCGGGGTGCAGGATGACATTCAAATCGACGACATTGTCAGTGTGATCGATCATCGGTTACTCCCAATGCTTGTCAGGCAAGTTTCAACCGTCCCGCCCGGCACCGGGCCAGGCGGGGCATTCATCGCGGCGGCGCAGGCGTTACGCCACTTTCGCTTCGAGTTGCTGCACGTTGCTCGCGGGCGCGCCATTGATGGCGATCCGCCGCGGCTTCATGGCCTCGGGCACCTCGCGGACCAGCTCGATCTTCAGAAGTCCGTTATCGAACGCGGCGCTCTTCACCCGCACGTAATCGGCGAGATTGAAGTGCCGCTTGAAGGGCCGCGCGGAGATACCGCGATAGAGGTATTCGCGTTCGGTCTTCTCGGACTTGCTGCCTTCGATCGTGACCACGTTACTCTCGGCCGTCACCGAGATCTCGTCGGGCGAGAAGCCCGCGAGCGCGACCGAGATCTGGTAGCGATCTTCGTCGAGCCGTTCGATATTGTAGGGCGGGTAATTGTCCTCGCCGGCGCGAGCCGCGGCATCGACGAGATCGAACAGGCGGTCGAAGCCGATGGTCGAACGCCACAGGGGAGCAAAATCGTAGCTGCGCATAGCCAAATCCTCCAATGAGCAAGTTGGATACGAGCGGCACCGGACACGACCGGTGCCCGTCCTGGTCCGGACCCATCAGGCGCCCGGACGCCATCCGCTGGATGGCGAAAAAAATCTCGGAAAAGCCCCATCCAGTTTCAAGGGGAGGCAGCGAAAAAATTTTGACCCCCTCAACGCAAGGGGAAATTCATAGCTCTCACCGCCTCATTGCAATGACGACAAACAACAAACCACTGCGCCCCCTTTTTGGCGGGACGCGCAAGCCAGGAGAGACGACGGACCAGGACTTCAGGCGTGCGCCTTCGGCTGCTGGCTCAGCTTCGTCGCCAGCGTCTTCAAATCTTCGACCCGGCGGCTGCACAGCAGCCGGGCGAATTCGTCGGCATCGATGGAGGGTTGCGGATAGACGGGCGGTTGGCGCAGCTCCCGGCGCCGCCAGAACAGCCGGAAGAGACGCTGCAGCAGCTTCATTTTCTTGAGCCTCGATGAAAGCCTGCGCGAATAAGTCGCTGGGCCGGTCTTTGGTTCCGCGCGTTGTCTCTTCCCCCGTTCTTTTCCGCAAAGAGCCGCAGGTCCCCCGAGCCCAGCCGCGTCTTCCGTTTTCGCATCCGCGTAATAGTGGTGGGCGACAATATTGCCCGCCGCAGCCGCCGGGTTCATCCTTTGCGGCGCCACGTGTCCAGGGGGAAGACAGATGCTTGAGCCGGACCTCACCCGCGCGCCCATGGGCGGCACACTCGTACCTGGCGGGGCGACATTCCGGGTGTGGGCGCCGCGCGCCAGCGCGGTCCATGTGTCCGGCGACTTCAACGGTTGGAGGCAGGATGCCAGTTCGCTGATGTCAGAGATCGGCGGCGGGCACTGGGCGTGCTTCGTACCTGACCTGAAGGACGGCGACGCCTATTTGTTCTATGTCGAGGGCGTCGGCTCGTCCGGCTTCAAGCGCGATCCGCGGGCGCGGCTGTTGAGCTTGCAACCGTCCTTTCCCGCCTGCAATTCGGTGCTACGCGATGCCGGGCGATTTCCCTGGCACCTCGAGCGCTTCGTGCCGCCGGCATTCAACGATCTCATCGTCTACCAGCTTCACGTCGGCACATTCGCGCCGCATCCGGAAAACGGGGATGGCAAGTTCTTCGACGTGATCGAGCGCGTGCCGCACCTGGTCGCGCTCGGCGTCAACGCCATCGAACTGTTGCCGATCCAGGAATTCCCGACCACGTTTAGCATGGGCTATAATGGCGTCGACCTCTATAGCCCCGAGAACCAATATGCCGAGGCCAACGAAGCAAAGCTAACCCGCTATGTCGATCGCACCAATGCCATCCTGCGGGCGGCCGGCCACGCGCCCTATGCCGGCATCGACACCCTCAGGCACACCGACGACCAGCTCCGCGCGCTGATCGACGTCTGCCATGTCCATGGCATCGCTGTGATCTTCGACGTCGTCTACAACCACGCCGGCGGCGGGTTCGACGACAAGAGCTTGTGGTTCCTCGACCGCCACGTGCCCGGCGACAACAACAACAGCCTCTATTTCACCGACCAGGGCTGGGCAGGCGGGCTGGTGTTCGCGTTCTGGAACAATGGTGTCAAACAATTCCTGATCGACAACGCCGCGTTCCTCTATGAGGAGTATCGGATCGACGGCTTCCGCTTCGACGAAGTCAGCGTGATCGACCGCTTCGGCGGTTGGGCCACCTGCCAGGACCTGACCTCGACATTGCGCGCCCAAAAGCCCGAGGCGATCCAGATCGCCGAATACTGGCCGGTCAATGCGTGGATCGTGAAGGATCGCAGCGAGGACGGCGCGGGCTTCGACGCCACGTGGAGCGACGGCGTCCGCAACAGCGTGCGGGCGGCAATTGCGAAGGCGTCGCAGGGCGCCACCGCGCGCGTGCCGATGTCAGCGATCGCGGACGCGATCGCCGCGGTGAGCCTGCGCGACCGCTGGCGCGCGGTGCATGCGATCGAGAACCACGACATCGTCTATGCGGGACGCGACGAGCGGATCGCGGCGCTCGCCGACGGCAGCAATCCGAGATCCTGGCATGCGCGCAGCCGCAGCCGCGTCGCGCTTGGGCTGCTGCTGACCGCGCCGGGCATTCCCATGCTGTTCATGGGCCAGGAGATGCTGGCTTCGAAGCCATGGAGCGACACGCCGAGCGCCGATACCGAAATCGACTGGGCGGCATTCGACCGTGGCGATGAGGTGATGGCCGGCTTCCTGCGCTTCGCCAGCGACCTGATCGGCCTGCGGCTGACAATGCCGGGGCTGCGCGGCGAAGGCTGCGCGGTCATTCATGTCCACGACGACAACCGCGTGCTGGCGTTCCAGCGCTGGGTCGAGCGCGACGGCGGCGACGCCGTGGTGGTCTGCAGCCTCAACGAAAGCCCGCTCCACAACTACGCGCTCGGCTTTCCCGCTGCAGGCCGCTGGCGCCAGGTGTTCAACAGCGACATCTACGACCGTGAGGTGACCGTCACCGCCGATGGCAGCGTGCACGCCGACGGCCCGCCGCTGCACGGCCTGCCGGCGTCGGCGGCATTGACGATTCCGGCAAACGGGCTTTTGGTCTTCGCGCGGGGCTGAGGCCGTCGACCGCATACGTGCGGCACCGGGCGATGACATTTCCGCGCGGGTTCCGTTGTGGTAGGGCTTTCGTTCGAGCGGCGCTTCCCGCCGCGATGCAAGTCAGAGAGCAATGACCGCACCTTACGTTCCGCAGATCGCCCTCTATCGTCGCTGGCTCAAAGAGCAGCGCGGCCTGAGCTTTTCCAGCTTTGAGGAGATGCGCCAGTGGTCGGTGCGCGACCTTGACGCCTACTGGCAGAGCATCTGGGACTATTTCGACCTGCGCTCGCCGACACTGCACCGCGCGGTGCTGGCGGAGCGGAAGATGCCGGGCGCGGTCTGGTTTCCCGGCGCCTCCGTCAATTACGCCCAGCAGGTGTTCCGGCACGTCGAAGCCGCCGATGCCACGGGCATGCCGGCGATCGTGAGCAGCGGCGAAGATGGCGTGCTGCAGGAAACGAGCTGGCCTGAACTGCGGCGACAGGCCGCCGCGCTTGCGATTCACCTGCGGGAGAAAGGCGTCAAGCCCGGCGACCGCGTCGCGGCCTATCTGCCGAACATCCCCGAGACGATCATCGCCTTCCTCGCCGCCGCGAGTCTCGGCGCGATCTGGAGTGTCTGCGCGCCCGATATGGCGGCGCCGGCGGTGATCGATCGCTTCAAGCAGATCGAACCAAAGGTGCTGATCGCCTGCGATGCCGTCACCTATGCCGGCCGGCGGCACGACCGCCGCGCTGTGATCGACGAGCTGCGGTGCTCGCTGCCGAGCGTCGAGCATGTCATCCTGCACAGCGACGCAGCGGCAAGCGCCGCGTCGCCGGACCAGCGGCTTTCGGAGATCCTCGCTGCCAAGGGTCCCGCGATCGATGCGTTCGAGCCGGTGTGGCTGCCGTTCGATCATCCGCTCTGGATCGTCTATTCCAGCGGCACTACCGGATTGCCGAAGCCTATCGTGCACAGCCATGGTGGCATCATCATCGTGGTGCTGCCGCTGAACACGCTGCACAACGACATCGGCTGCAGCTATCAGCCGAACTCGCTCAGCGAGCGCTTCCATTGGTACAGCTCGACCGGCTGGATCATGTGGAACTGCCAGGTCAACGGCCTTCTGAATGGCACCACCTGCTGCATCTTCGACGGCAGCCCCGGCGGATCAAAGGATAAGCCGGACTGGGCGACGCTGTGGCGCTTCGTGGCCGACGCCAGAGTGACGGTGTTCGGCGCCGGCGCGGCGTTCTTTGCCAATTGCACGAAAGCCGAGATCGATCTCGCCCCCGTCGGCGATCTCTCGCACCTGCGCACGCTCGGCTCGACCGGATCGCCCCTGAGCGCCGACACGCAAGCCTGGTTCAACCAGCGCTTCGCGGCGCTTGCAAAGGTCAATGGAAACGCTGCGCAGGCGGACATGTGGTGGGCGAACATTTCCGGCGGCACCGACTTCGCCGGCGCCTTTATCGGCGGCAACAGGGAGTTGCCGCAGACGCCGGGCACGATGCAATGCCGGATATTGGGCTGCGCCGTGGAGGCATTCAACGAGCAGGGACGCGCCGTGATCGACGAGGTCGGCGAGCTCGTCTGCACCGAGCCGCTGCCGTCGATGCCACTGCGCTTCTGGAACGATCCTGATGACGCGCGCTACCGCGCCAGCTATTTCGAGACCTATCCGGATAATTTCGATGGCAGCGGACGCGGTCCGGTGTGGCGGCATGGCGACTGGCTGAAGATCGCCGCCGACGACTCCTGCGTGATCTTTGGCCGGAGCGATGCGACCATCAACCGGCACGGTCTGCGGATGGGGACGAGCGAACTCTACTCGGCGATCGAGGCGCTGCCGGAGATCCTGGATTCGATGGTCGTCGACCTCGAGTATCTCGGGCGCGAAAGCTATATGCCGCTGTTCGTGGTGCTGCGCGACGGCATCGCGCTCGACGAGGCGATGAAGGCACGGATCAACAAGGCGATCGAAATGGGCCTGTCCCGCCGCTTGCTGCCCAACGAGATCTTCGCGGTGCCCGAAATCCCGCGCACGCTATCGGGCAAGAAGCAGGAGCTGCCGATCAAGAAGCTCCTGCTCGGCCACCCGCTAGAGAAGGTCATCAACAAGGACGCAATGGCCAATCCGGGATGTTTGGAGTGGTATCTCGCCTTTGCGGACAATCATCTGCGGAAGCATGCGGGCGCCGCGTGAAGCAGCGCCCACATTCTTACGCGGACTGAACCGTTCGCTTTTTCACCCGCTCCAGCCAATCGCGCGTGAGCACGACGTCTGCCTGCGAGAGTTGATGGCCGACCGGCAGGGTCCGGTACGTGACATCGGCGCCGGCCTCGAGCAGCATCTCCGCAAGTTTCGCCGAGTTGGAGGTCGGCACGATCGGATCCATCTGTCCCGAGGCGATCAGCACCGGCACGCCGCCCAAGACACTGCGCAAGTCAGCGTGAGGTGGATCGGGCAGCGGGACCATCGCGCGCAGCAGCGCCGCGCCCGAAAGCGTGCCGGGGCGAAGCAGCATCATGGCTGCGGCGATGTTGGCGCCGTTGGAATAGCCCACCGCCACCGGCGCCCCGATGCCGAGACGCTGGCGCGTCTCGTCAACGAAGTCAGCCAGTTCGACGGCGCGCCGCCGAACGTCGTCCTCGTCGAACACCCCTTCCGCAAGACGGCGGAAAAATCTGGGCATCCCGTTCTCGAGCACGCGGCCGCGCGGCGACAGCAACGCCGAATCCGGCGACAGCATCCGTCCGAGATCAACCAGATCGTTTTCGTCGCCGCCAGTGCCGTGGAGCAGCAGGAGGGGCGGAGCGCTCGCCCCTCCTGCCGGCACGAACCGATAGACAAAGGGTGTCTCTTTCGTCATGCGACTTCTCCCAAATCAGGCAGCACGCTTTCGATCTCCCTGCGATGCCGCTCGAGGAACGCTGGCAGCTTCAGCGCGTGGCCGAGGCTCTCGACGGGTTCGTCGACCGCAAAGCCGGGAATATCGGTCGCGATCTCGAACAGCACGCCGCCGGGCTCGCGGAAGTAGATCGAGCGGAAGTAATTGCGATCCTTCTGCTCAGTCGGATGCAGGCCATGCGCCGCAACGAGCTTCTGCGCCATCTGGCCCTGCTCCGCATCGTCGGCCGCGCGGAAGGCGATGTGATGCACCGAGCCGACGCCCTGGCGACCACGCAGGAAGCCCTTGGCCTCGTAGATGTCGACGATGCTTCCCTTGACGTCACCGGGAGCGGCAAAGCGGATCACAGAGCCCTCGCGCGCGATCTCGCGGAAGCCGAACACATCGGTGAGGATGGCGGCAGTCTTCGCCGCACTCTCGAGCAGCAAGGTCACGCCGTGGAAACCGCGGATCGCGTGCTCGGCCGGAACATCGCCATTGCTCCAGGCCGGCTCGTCTTCCGCGCCGGGAATGCCGACCAGGGCGAGCGCCATGCCGTCGGGATCGCTGAACGGCAGAACCGACTCACCAAAGCGCTTCTCAAGCGGCTGGTGGGAAATGCCCTTCTGGACGAAGCGCTGCACCCAATAGCCGAGCGAGCGTGCCGGCACGCGGAAGGCGGTCTGATGGGTCTCGCCAACGCCACGGCGGCCGGCCGGCGCGCTCTCCCAGGGGAAGAACGTCAGGATGGTCCCGGGATGGCCGACCTCGTCGCCGTAGTAGAAGTGGTAGGTCGTCGGATCGTCGAAATTGACGGTCTTCTTGACGAACCGCAGGCCGAGGTCACGGGTATAAAAATCGAAATTCTTCAATGGGTTGCCGGCGACGGCGGTGACATGGTGGATACCGGACATGATCTTTCCTCCTGAACTCCAGAGCCCCGACGGGCTCGTTGGCTTCGATATTGGCCCGCTACATTCCGAGAACAATTCATGCTTTCATGGCGCCTCTGTCTACGATTTGAGGACAATGATCCGGAGGCACGATGGACAAGGTCGCGAGCTTGCGGGCGTTCGTGAAGGTCGTGGGGACCGGCAGTTTTGCCGAGGCTGGCCGGCAGCTTCGGCTCTCCCGCTCCGCGGTCAGCAAATATGTGGCGGAGCTCGAAGAAAGCCTGGGCGTGCAGCTCCTCAACCGCACCACCCGCCATGTCAGCACCAATGAGAGCGGCCAGATCTATTTCGAGCGCGCGCTCTCGATCCTGTCCGAACTCGACGCGGCGGATCAGGCGGTGTCGCAGGCGCAATCGACGCCGCATGGACTGCTCCGTGTCAACGCGCCGATGTCGTTCGGCACCCTGCGGCTCGGCCCGGCGGTCGCCGACTTCATGGGAAAATATCCGAAGATCCAGCTCCAGCTCGTGCTGAGCGACGACCTGCTCGACCCCGTGCAGGACGGCTTCGACGTCACCTTGCGGATCGCGGAGCTGGAATCCTCGAGCTTGATCGCGCGCAGGATCGTGCCAGTCGACCGCGTGGTGTGCGCTTCGCCGGACTACCTGGCGAAGCACGGCACGCCGACCCATCCGCGCGATCTCCGTGAACATGCCGCGCTGACCTACGGCTTCCTGCTCACCGGCAACCAATGGAAATTGACGGGCGCGGATGGCGATCACTGGATCCAGCCGTCATGGTCCTTGTGCGCGAACAACGCGGAAGTGCTGCGCGACGTCGCCGTGAAGGGGCATGGCATCGCGCTGCTCCCGACCTTCATCGCCGGCGATGCACTCCGCACCGGAGCGCTGAAGATCATCCTCGCGGATTATCACGCACCACCGCTGACGCTCTATGCGATCTACCCTCCGACCCGGCACCTCTCGGTCAAAGTGCGGCTGTTCATCGACTTCCTGGTCGAGCGGTTCGGTGCGGGCACGGATTAGCGCGGGAGATAATCCGCCGTGCTTACCAGCGTGCCGTAGGTCGAGGCGAGCGCAGCCATGAACGCGGCATGGACCTGCGCGGCGGGAACGTTGACGCCGCCGAAGGCAAGATCGCGCGTCGCGCAGGCATCGTGCACGACAGTAGCCTTATAGCCGAAATCGGCGGCCGCGCGCGCCGTTGCATCGATGCACATGTGGCTCATCGCGCCGACGATCACGACATCCTTGATCCCTCGCGTATCGAGCGCCTGCTTCAGCGGGGTGTCGCGAAACGAGTTGGGAAAGTTCTTGACGATCACATTCTCACTTTCAGCCGGCTGAACGGACGCATGGATCTGCGCACCCTGCGATCCCGCGATGAAGAACGGTGCGTCGGGCCGCGTGAACACATGCCTGATGTGAATGACCGGATCACCGCTGGCGCGGGCGGCAGCGATGACGCGGGCCGCATTGGCTGCGGCCGCGTCGATCCCGACCAGCGGCAGCTTGCCGGAAGCGAAATAGTCGTTCTGGAGATCGACAACGATGATCGCGCGCTTGCTCATAGCTGATTGCATCCTTCTGCAGGCAGGTTCGCATCTCTCTGGACAAGGCTAGGCCTGCCGTCGCATGCTGCAAATTGGCGATACCGACATAAAACGGGTCAATACCGACACATGACGTCCCGAGGGCCCACCGAGATCGGACTCGTGCATTATCCTGGCGCGCAGCTCGCCGCGATCCATGGCCTGACCGATCTGTTCGGCGTCGCCGACCGGATTGCGAGCGGACACCGCAAGCACAAGTCCGCCTTGTTGCGGATCAGCCATTGGCAGCAGGCGGAGCCGAAGAAGCCGCCGACGCGGGTGTTCGACACTGCGCCGGATGGCGATGCGAAGGCTGCACCTGCCGCGCTGATCCTGCCGCCGAGCCTGGGTGAGCCGCCCACGCCCGAGAAGGCGGCGCCGTTCGTTCGCTGGTTGCATCACCATCACGTTGCGGGCGTCACGCTCGGCTCCGTATGCGCGGGCGCCTTCGTGCTCGGCGAAACCGGCCTGCTGGCGGGACGATCGGTGACGACGCACTGGGCCTATGCCGAGCAATTCCAGAACCGTTTCCCGGAAGCGCACGTCGATATCGACAGGCTCATCATCGACGACGGCGACATCATCACCGCTGGCGGTGTGATGGCGTGGACCGATCTCGGCCTCAAGCTGGTCGACCGCCTGCTCGGACCGACGGTGATGATCGAGACCGCGCGTCTGCTGCTGGTCGATCCGCCGGGGCGCGAGCAGCGCTATTACAGCGCATTCGCGCCACGGCTGACCCATGGCGACAAGGCCGTGCTCAAGGTGCAGCACTGGCTGCAGGCAACTGGCGCCAAGGACATCGCGCTGGCAACGCTCGCCGCGCGCTCCGGATTGGAAGAGCGCACGTTCCTGCGCCGCTTCCAGAAGGCGACAGGCCTGACGACGACGGAATATTGTCAGCGGCTGCGCGTCGGCAAGGCGCGCGAGCTCTTGCAATTCAGCCGACTGCCCGTCGACCGCATCGCCTGGGACGTCGGCTATGGCGACACGAGCGCGTTCAGGAAGGTATTTGCGCGCATCACGGGCCTGACGCCGGGCGATTACCGACGCCGCTTCAATGCGGAGTGACACGGCGCAGACATGATCGGCGAGCGACTTCGCTAGCTGTGCTCCCTCCCCTGCTTGCGCCCCGCAAGCGGGAGAGGTGAAGAAGACCGTTCAACCGAATCGCATCACACCAGGAACACCGTCGATCCCGTGGTCTTGCGGGCGGCGAGATCGGCGTGCGCTTTCGCGGCGTCCTTGAGCGGATAGGTCTGGTTGATCTCGATCTTGACCGCGCCTGATTTCACCACGTCGAACAGTTCGTTTGCCATCACCACGAGGTTCTCGCGCTTGGCGCCATAAGTGTTCAGCGTCGGGCGGGTCACGTACAGCGAGCCCTTCTGCGCCAGCAGGCCGAGGTTGAGCGGCTCGACGCTGCCCGAGGACTGGCCGAACAACACCGCGACGCCGAGCGGCGCCAGGCAATCCAGCGATTTCAGGAAGGTATCCTTGCCGACGGAGTCGTAGACCACAGGTACCAAATTGCCTCCGGTGATCTCCTTGACGCGGCCGACGAAATCCTCGCGCGTGTAGATGATCGTGTGCGCGGTGCCGTGGGCTTTCGCGAGCTTCGCCTTCTCGTCGGTGGAGACCGTGCCGATCACGGTGGCGCCGAGATGCTTGGCCCATTGGCTCAGGATCAAGCCGACGCCGCCGGCCGCGGCATGCAGCAGGATCGTGTCCCCGCTCTTGACGCGATAGGTCTGGCGAATGAGGTACTGCACCGTCAGTCCCTTGAGCATCATCGCCGCGGCGGTCTTGTCATCGATACTATCGGGCAATTTGAGCAGACGGTCGGCGGGGATCAGCCGCTCCTCGGCATAGGCACCGAGCGGCGAGCTGCCATAGGCGACGCGATCGCCCGGCTTCAGGTCGGTGATGCCAGGCCCGACTTCCTCGATGACACCAGCGCCCTCGCTGCCAAGGCCGCTCGGCAGCGGCACGCCGTAGACGCCCGCGCGGTTATAGATATCGACAAAGTTCAGGCCCACTGCCGTATGACGGATCCGCGCTTCGCCGGGACCAGGCTTGCCAAGCTTGACCTCCTCCCATTTCAGAACCTCGGGACCACCGGCCTGATGGAAACGAAAGGCATGTGTCATGAGAAACTCCTGCAGCGCGGGACCGTTGTGAATCTCGGCGAAAGCGGGCGAGCGCAATCTGTTTCGCCGGCCGCAGACCATATCAGCGTGCGGCATGGCGGCAAACGGCGCCCACGGTCATCTTGCCGTGAGCCCGCTGATGCAGCGCAAAATTCTTCCAGTCAGATCAGGCGCAGCAGAGATAATCTAGTCCTGAGGCCGATGACTGAGTCAGATCACCACGACGACTTTGCCGAGGGCACGCCGGTCGGCGAGGTGCTGAATCGCCTTGCCGCCCTCCTGCAGCGGGAATTCGGCGCTGATGCCTGATGACAGCATGCCTTGCGAATACCAGGCCTGGAGCGCACGCCGATTCTCGGCGACGCGTGGATCCTGCGACAGCGTGAATGTGCGCCAGTTGATCCCAAGCACATCGCAATTCTTCAAGAGTGGCAAGTTGAGCGGCAGTAATGGAATCCCAGCAGTGAAGCCGAGCACGAGATAACGCCCGCCTCCCGCGATGCAGCGAATGGCGGCTTCTGAGAGCCATCCCCCAACGGGATCGATGATGACATCGGCGCCGCGCGAACCGACCGCTTGCTTCAGCCGCGCAGCGAGCTCGCGACCATCGCCGGCTGCTTCCGCCGCATAGATCACACCATCGGCGGCGCCGTGCTCGCGCGCGAAGGCGCGCTTCTCTTCCGATGACACCGCGGCAACGACGCGGGCGCCGAGATTGCGCGCAACCTGCACGGCGGCAATGCCGACGCCTCCTGCTGCGCCGAGCACCAGGACGGTTTCGCCCGCTCGCACGCCGGCACGGGTGTGCAGCGCGTAATAAGCCGTCTCGAAGGTGAACTGCATGACTGCGGCATCGACGAACGGCATGCCGTCAGGGATTGGACTGCACCGTGCCGCATCGACAGCAACGAACTCCGCCATGCCGCCGGTTCCAGTCCGCGCGGCGACCCGATCGCCGACGCCGAGCCCGGCAACCCCTTTCCCCAGCGCGGCCACGACGCCGGCCACCTCGGCCCCGGGCGCGAAAGGCCGCGGCGTTTTGACCTGATAGCGATCCTGGATCGTGAGAAGGTCCGGATAATTCACGCCGCACGCCTTCACCGCCACAAGCACCTGTCCGGGTGCGGGCACCGGCTCCGGCACATCGAGCAGCCGCAGCGTTTCGGGCCCGCCCGGCTCGCAACTCATCAACGCGCGCATCAAGTCTCCTCCGGCGACGATCCCGTCGGCGAGAATGAAAAGAAGTCTTGCACCCGCAATGACGAAAACGACCAGTTGCATTGACCTTGCCTGCCACAGGAATGGTGGCGACGGAACAATCCCGGCGCTAACATGCCAATGCCATGCCGGGAGCCTCTGCCGCACTTCGATCATCACACGCAGCGCCGTCGCGTTCAGCGATCGATTCCGGCTATGTCGGCCTCGTGCTGAGCGGCGTCCGCGAGGCCGGCTTCGATATCGATCGGCTCTTGGCACGCGCCGGCATCGCGCCCGAAGAGCTCGAGAAGCCGGGCGCCCGGCTGCCGCAGGATCAGTTTGCCCGTCTGATCGCGATCCTGACCCGGGAGACGCGTGACGAGCTCTGGCTGTTGTGCAACCGCCCGATCAAGCCCGGCACCTTCCGCATGATGTGCCGGCTGTTGATACGCTCTGCCAATTTACGCGAAGCGATCCGGATCGGCTGCCAGTTCTATCATCTGGTCGCAGACGATTTCGTGGTGCGCCTGGCAGAAGGCCCGGATGACGCTTCGCTCTACGTCACCGATACCATCGCCCAGCCGAACCGGCGCCGCATGGTCAATGGCGCGATCCTGTTGTTCGCCTATGGGCTGATGTGCTGGCTGGTGGGTCGCCGGCTGCCGCTGATCACCGTTCACTATGTCTTTCCGGAAGAACCGTTCAGCTCGGAGCTGGAGCCGTTCTACCGGGCGCCGATGCTGTTCGAGCAGGCGCGCACGGAGATCCGCTTCGATGCCGAGTTGCTCGACCTGCCGATCATGCCCGACGAGGAGCGGCTACGCCGCTTTCTCGCATCGATGCCCAATGCGCTCCTGGTGCGCTACCGTGACGACAGCAGCATGGCCGAACGCGTGCGGGGCATTCTTCGCCGCAACCTCAAGCGCTCTCTCTCGTTCGAGGACATCGCCGGGATGCTGGCCGTCTCGCCGCAGACGCTGCGCCGCCGCCTGCTCGAAGAGGAGGACTGCGGTTTCCAGGAGATCAAGGACCGGCTACGGCGCGACCTCGCCACCCACCTGCTGCAGAAGTCGCGATTGTCGCTGGAGGACATTGCGGTCTCGCTGGGCTTCTCCGAGCTCAGCACCTTCCATCGCGCATTCAGGCGCTGGACCGGCGCGACGCCCGGCGAGTTCCGCGAGCGCCGCGGCGCGCCGGCAAAATAGCGCAGTCGGATTCCGCCAATCGGATTGGCATGCGCGGTCATTCAACCACGCCGCGCCGATAGGGATAATCCCCGCAAGGCCGACGTTATCGGCAATCACGGGGAAGAAATGCCAATCCTGCGCCAATGGGCCGAACGTCATCCCGACAAGACCGCCGCGCTCGTCGCGTTTTCCGACCAGGCGATCACCTATGGCGAGCTCGATCGCCGCGCCAATGCCGTCACACAGCTTCTGATCTGGATGGGGCTTACCGCCGGCGACGGCATCGCGATCATGCTCGACAACGACCCTACCTATTTCGAGCTGATCTGGGGGGCTCGCCGTCACGGCGTCTATTACACGCCGGTCAGCACGCATCTGAAGCCCGAAGAGGCGGCCTATATCGTCCGGGACAGCGGCGCCAAGCTGTTCTTCGTCGCGACACGTTTTGCAGATACTGTCGAAGCGCTGCTCGCCGACAATCCGCACCGATGCACGGTCTACGCGCTGGGTGGCGCGTTGGACGGCAGTCTTGACTATGCCGCGGAGCTCGCCCGTTTCGATCGCCCGATCGAGATTCCCGACGGCCCCGTCGGCAAGGATTTCTTCTATTCCTCGGGCACAACAGGCAAGCCCAAGGGCATCAAGCAGCCGCTGTTTGCCAATCTCCGCCAGGCGCAGGCATCCGGCGACTGGGTGCGCGACAATTTCGGCTTCGCAGAGGATACGGTCTACCTCTCGCCCGCACCGCTGTATCATGGCGCGCCGCTTCGCTTCACCATGCGTACTCTGGAGAGCGGCGGCACGGCTGTCATCATGAAGAAGTTCGCGGCCGAGCAGGCGCTGGCGACGATCCATCATTACCGCATCACCCACAGCCAGTGGGTGCCGACGATGTTCTTCCGCCTGCTCGCGTTGCCGGACGAGATACGCGCCCGCTACGATCTCTCATCCCATCGCTGCGCGATCCACGCCGCCGCACCTTGTCCGCCCGAGCTCAAGGAGCGGATGATCGAGTGGTGGGGCCCGATCGTCTGGGAATATTACGCCGGCTCGGAGCGCAACGGCGCCACCTGCATCTCGACCGCGGAATGGTTGACCCATCGCGGCTCGGTCGGGCGCGCCTGCGTCGGCACCATCCATATCCTCGACGACGCGCAGAACGAGCTTGGCCCAGGTGAGATCGGCGATGTCTACTTCGACGGCCCACAATTCGTTTACCACAACGATCCCGAGAAGACCGCACGCTCGCGAAACGCCAAGGGCTGGTCGACCATCGGCGATGTCGGCTATCTCGACGAGGACGGCTATCTCTATCTGACCGACCGCCGCTCGCACATGATCATCTCCGGCGGCGTCAATATCTATCCAGCCGAGATCGAGAACCGCCTCGCGCTGCATCCTGATGTCGCCGACGTCGCCGTATTCGGAATTCCCGATCCGGAATATGGCGAGGAGGTCAAGGCGGTGGTGCAGCTCAGGGAGCCATCGAAGGCATCGTCTACGCTTGCAGCAGAGCTGCTCGCGTTCTGCCGGGACGGCCTGTCGCACATCAAATGCCCACGCTCCATCGATTTCGAGGCCGAGCTGCCGCGGCAGGAGAACGGCAAGCTGTTCAAGCACGTGCTGAAGCAGCGCTATCTGCAGCCGGCCTGATTAGAGACGATCAACGACCGAAGGGGGAAGAACATGAAGAAGCTCGTGGCGGCAACCTGTGCAATCGCATGGGCTGGGTTGTCAGTCTCGGCATACGCCGAGGAGAAAAATTACGGACCCGGCGTGACCGATACCGAAGTCAAGATCGGCCAGACCATGCCCTATAGCGGTCCGGCGTCGAGCTTCGCAGCGATCGGGCGTGCAATGACCGCCTATTTCCAGAAGGTGAATGCGGAAGGCGGCGTCAACGGCCGCAAGATCAACCTGATCTCGCTCGACGACGGTTACAGCCCGCCCAAGGCGGTCGAGCAGACTCGCCGGCTGATCGAAAGCGAGGAGGTGCTGGCGATCGTCGGCACCTTCGGCTCGCCGACCAACTTTGCCACGCAAAGATACCTGAACGCCAAGAAGGTGCCGGGCCTGTTCCTCGGCACCGGCGCCAACCGCGTCTCCGAACCCGCGACCTATCCGTGGTCGATGGGCTGGCAGCCGAACAACCATGCCAAGGGCGTGATCTACGCCAAATATCTGCTGAAGGAGCGGCCCAATGCAAAGGTCGCGGTGCTGTTCCAGAACGACGATTTCGGCCGCGATCACCTCAAGGGCTTTCGCGACGGGCTTGGCGACAAGGCCGCCACCATGATCGTCAAAGAGCTCAGCTACGAGATTGCCGAGCCAACCATCGATTCGCAGATCCTGATCCTGAAAGCGACCGGCGCCGACGTGTTTCTCGACATCTCTACGCCGAAATTCTCGGCGCAGGCGATCAAGAAGATGGCGGAGACGAGGTGGGATGCGCTGCACCTTCTCAGCGACGCGGCCGGCTCGATCTCCAGCACGCTGGTGCCGGCGGGGCTGGAAAATTCAAAAGGCGTCATCACGGTCGCCTTCCGCAAGGACCCGAACGATGCGGCATGGGCCAATGATCCCGGCATGAAAGAATATCTCGCCTTCATGAAGCGATACATGCCCGAAGCCAATCCGTCGGAAACCTATCACGTGTTCGGCTATGCGACCGCGCAAACCTTCGTTCATGTCCTGAAGAATTGCGGCGACCACTTGACGCGCGAGAACCTGATGAAGCAGGCGACCGGCATCAAGGACCTCGTCCTCCCGATCATGCTTCCCGGCATCAAGCTCAACACCACCCCGACGCGCTACACGCCGATGAGCCAGGAACAGCTGATGCAGTTCGACGGCGTGAAGTGGAAGCCGATCGGCGAGGTGATCGACGCGGAGAAGTGAGGCTCTAATCGCCTCTCCCCGTTCTTCACGGGGAGAGGCCGGAATTCAAGCGCAGCTTGAATTCCGGGTGAGGGGCTGTCTCTGCGAACTCATCGCTCACCGTTTTCGTGGAGACAGCCCCTCACCCTAACCCTCTCCCCGTAAGAACGGGGAGAGGGAACACGAGCGCCGTCGCTCGCTGCGAACTACGTTCATCTCGCGCTACTCACACTCGCGCAACACTTCGCGTGCGATGGTCATCTTCATCACTTCGGTGGTGCCCTCCGCGACCTGCGCGATGCGGCTCTGGAAATAGAGCTGGCCGAAGCGGTTCTGCTTGAGCACGCCGAGCCCGCCATGGATCTGGATGGCGCGGTCGATAACCCGGCAGGCGGCGAGCGGCGCGAAGCATTTCACCATTGCGGCTTCCTTGCGCGCATCGAGGCCGCGATCGAGCATCCAGGCGGTCCTGTAGACCATCAGTCGCGACTGCTCGAGATCCATCTCCGATTCCGCGAGCATCCACTGAATGGCCTGCCGTTCTGCGAGCTGCTTGCCGAAGGTCTCGCGTTCCCGCGCCCGCTTCGCGGCCTGCGTCTGCGCCCAGCGCGCCGTTCCGGTGAGACGCGCGCCGATCACGGTGCGGTTGCGGTTGAGCTGGTCCATCATGTAGCGGAAGCCCATGCCTTCCGCACCGAGCATGTTCTTCACCGGGACGACGCAATCCTTGTACTGGTAATCGCAGCTGCGGCCGAGATAGGTGCCGGGCGCCATGGTCTCGTATTCGCGCAGCACCGAGACGCCGGGATTGGGATAGTCGACCAGGAACAGGCTGATCCCTTCATAGCCCTTGGTCGGATCGGTCACAGCATAACAGAGCAGATATTTCGGCGTGATGGCGGGATGGTTCGGCGGCGGCGCCCAGCGCTTGATGCCGTTGATGATGTAGTTCTCGCCATCACGAACGGCGGTGGTCTTGATCCCGGCGGCGTCGGAGCCCGCGCCCGGCTCCGAGATGTTGATGTGGTAAAACTTGTCCTCCTTGAGGATTGGATAGAGATACGCCTCCTTCTGCCATTCCGGCGCGACGTGAAGCGCGGGATGCGGATCGAGAAAGCCCGACCAGGTCGCGAGCAGGCCATGCATCACGGGCGACCTCACGATCTCCTCATAGACCAGGCATTTCGCAATCGTCCCGAGCCCCTGCCCGCCAGCTTCCTTCGGCACCGCCAATCCCCTGAAGCCGTATTCGCGGAATTTCCGCACCACGCCCATGAAGATGTCGTGCGGCACGGCATAATCATCCGTTCCCCAACTATCTTCGAGCGGCCGGCAGACCTCCTCCACGAAGGCGGCGGCCCGGGCCCTGATGTCGCGTTGTTCCCTGGACAGTTCAAAATCCACTGTTATCTCCACGCCTTGTTTGCGAGGCCGGAGACTAGGTCGGCAGCGTCAGGGCGATTATGGCTTGGAGGGCCAATCTGGTTGGCCGATTGCATCAGGCCGGCACGCGTTCCTAGCGCTTTCCTTCGCGCCCCTCGATCAGGCCGCGCTGCCTGGAAAGTGCGCCAGCCATAACGTCGAGCACGGTTCGGATGCGCGCAACCTTCCGCAGGTCGGGATGGGTGAGCAGCCACAAGGTCCCCTCCATTTCCGGAATGGGCGACTCGACGCGGCGAAGCTCCGGCGTCTTGTCGGCGAAATAGCAAGGCAATGCCGCCACGCCCAATCCGGCGCGCGCGGCCGATCTCAGCGCGAGCAGCGAATCGGCGCGGAAGACGATCTGCTCTGCGGGCAAATGGGCCGCCATCCAACGCGCCGAGCGAAGGTGGCTGAGACTGTCGTCGAATCCGAGCCAGTGATATTCGGAAAGTGGCTTCTTGCCATTTCTCCTGAGATAGCTCGACGAGGCGTAGGGAGCGGTTGCAACGTTTGCAAGCCGCCGGCCGGCGAGCTGCTCCGGCGCCTCGGCGGCAGGCCGGAGCGCGATATCGGCCTCGCGCTTCGTCAATGTGAAGAACTGGTTTGCAACGTTTAGCTCGATCGCGATGCCCGGATGATCGGCCCTGAGCTCAGCCAGCACAGGCGCCATCAGATCGACGAGCGCGTCGGTCGTGGTCACCCGCACCGTCCCCGTGGGACGCAAATCTTCGCCAGCCAGCCGTTGCTCGAGATCGGCGAGACCGGCAAGCAGATGCGCGCCGGTCGCGATCGCCATTTCGCCCGCCGAGGTTGGCGTGTATCCGTCTCGCGCTCGTTCGAACAGCTTGGTGCCTAGGCGACGCTCGATCGCACCGAGGCGGCGGAACGCGGTGGAGTGGTCGATCCGGAGCAGGCGGGCGGCACCGGTCAGGGTGCCGGCATCGCCGATGGCACGGATCAGGCGCAGGTCATCCAGCGAGAGAGTTTCACGCATCTGCAAGGCTCCGGAGCATCTTGCATCTTACGCAAGCTCAGCCTGCAAGTTCGTCACATTTCCTTGCAGATCGGCCACACCATGTTGAGCCGCGCACCGCCACAACAATCAGGAGATCAGCATGGGCGCACCGTCCCCCGAACTGTGCAATCTTTGGCTGGCGCGAGCCTTCAATGCCAACGACGTCGATGCCGCGGTCGCGATGTACCATCCCGAGGCCTCGATCGTGCAGGTCGACCAGGTCCATGGCGGCACCACAATCGCCCGAGGTGCCGGTGCAATCCGCCAGACCATGGCCGCCTATGTCGGCCTGAAGCCGCACATGGATGTCATCACCCACCACACCACCATCGCCGGCGATTTTGCCATGACCAGATCGCAGTGGCTGATCAGCGGTGTCGGCAAGGACGGCCAGCCCATCCACGTGCATCATCACGGCATGGAGGTGCACTGCAGGCTCCCCGACGGCACTTGGGCGTTCTTCATCGACCACCCCTTCGGGGCCGATCCATCCTGGGCCATCCCAGCCCCGCCGCCGACGGAATAGGACCAAGCGCAGCAAGGCGACGACCCCCTGTTGCCTCGCTGCGAAATTTAGAATCGCCACAGAAAGATATTTTGCCACTCGGGCTCGAGCTTGGCGAAGAAGGCGCATGCCGCTTGCGCCGTGCCGCCAAAGGCACAGCGCTGCTTGAGCCTATCGGCGGGTTTTCCGGCCGGCAATGGACGATGCTTGATCTTGGCGCGGCGGGTTCGCGATCGGGCGTTGGAGGCCATCAATGCAAATTAACATCATTTCAAAATCATCTAATGATTGCTCCAAAACTAGTTGCTTCATTTGCTTCAAAACAAACGGTCACCTTGCGTACTAAGTACTCTTGGGGCGAGCTTGATTGCATTTCTGCATTTTGCCAACGTCAGGACGAGCGATTCACATCGCTGCTTCAGAAGAACGGCAAATTTTTGGAGCGCTCAACTTGGGAAAAGCGCTCCGACACGACTGAGCTGGCCGTTCCTTCTTCGAGGTGACCCTATGTCTTTGGGGCACCTTCACGATTGTGTGTGTGCGTTTGTGGCGTCTCGTCGAGTCTGAATCTCAAAACCCAAATCCACGACGCGCTGAGCCCCACGCCACAAAAGCTGAATCTGCAAGTGACGCATCCGGAAAGAACAAATTGCCTGCGCAGGGCAATTCCTGCCACCAACGTGGGCTCCGCTGCTTCTCGGCTAGCGCACTGCCGCCCTATGGTCAGCTGGTTCTGGGCTGATAGACAGCTGGACCGGACAAGCCTTGTTGCTTCATGCAGTGACCACATGACAGCGTTTCGGTCATTGCCGGCGAGATGTGTACCCTCACACCAGTTGCAGCATCTGCTCGCGCTATCAGCACCACCATCGGCACACGTCGAACGAAAAAGTCCTTACAAGAAATTCCAACAGGCCAGGCGAATGGGGGCAAGGACCGCATGTATGTAATCATTGATGACCGAGAGAACGTTGCAACAGGCTACATTGGCGGTTTCGATCGGGAAGGCGTGTCTTCCGTTGGATTTTCGTCAACGGAGTTCTTGGGGTGGCTGGAATCTGCCAGCGAAGATGACCTGTCGGCCATTGATGCCTTTGTTCTTGGAGATTGTGATACTCGCGCCACCTTGCCCCGCACTGTCCGCAAGCGCTGCCGCGCGCCGATCATCGCACTCAGCAACCAGAGAATGCTCAAGCATACGGTTGAGCTCTTTGATGCTGGCGTGGATGATGTCGTCCATGTTCCGGTCCATCCACGAGAGATCCTGGCAAGAACTGCCGCGATCTCCCGGCGCAGTTTCGAAACATCGACCTATGGCAGGCCAAGCGCGATTCGAGTCTTTTTTGACGGGAGAGACCCGGAAATTGGAGGAGCAGTCATGATGTTACCGCGTCGCGAGCTCCGCATCCTGGAGCACATGGTTGGTCAGCAAGGGAAATGGCTGACCAAGACGCAGATCTTCAATGCGGTTTATGGGATCTTCGAGTCGACGTTTGACGAAAACGTGATCGAAAGTCACGTCAGCAAACTGCGCAAGAAGCTGCGTGACCGTCTCGGCTACGATCCGATCGTCTCCCGACGATACGTCGGCTACCGTCTCGATGCCTCAACAGGAATCTCCGTGGACGATACGACGCGAGATCTCCAAACCGTCGGGATCCTGGCCAAGCGGGCGCCATCGAGATTGCGACCTATCCTCACTTGAGGAAACGAGATCAGCATTTAGGACAGGTAATGCATTGCCACGAAAGCAACCATCAACGACCATGTGGCGTCTGCGAGGGTTTGGCAGCGAGCCAGCGCAAGCCCGCCGTCACTGCAGGGAGCGCAGACATCCCATACTGCAACGCGCAGGCCTGCCACCTACCGTGACGGCATCGCGTGCTGTTTCAAAAATGCATCCGTAAAGCAACGCGCAATTCTTGTCTGATCACGCGAATCCTTCGGAGACGTTCGGTAACGTGAACATCATTCTTCAAATACTCCGCCGACCTCTCGGCCGGCGACCACGACAATGTCGTTGTCACTGACGATCCAGATTGCGTTGCTGCGGTGTGCAGTCCCGTCCAATCTTCGGATGATTAATAAAATCAGTGCTGCTTGCAGGGAAATTCCGGCGATCAGCAGATAATTTCTTAATGGCCGGCGCATTACTGGGCGGAAAGGAATGCAGTTGAGTTGAGCCTCGAACCAAAACGGCCAGCGAATCGAATCAGGACGCTAATGAGGTGCGCGCCGCGAGACTGCTCGCAAATTCTTTGAATTGGGTCGGTCATGACGTTAGCACGCGAGACGGTTGAATTATTGGTTCAAACGGCGAGGATTTGGCACTTCGAAGGTAGTCGGCACGGGCTGCGCGATCGCGAATGGATGGCCCTGCGTTTTCTTGCCCGCGCGAACCAGTTCTCACGGACTCCGTCGGCACTGGCCAGTTTTGTCGGCACCACCAGGGGCACCGCATCTCAAATCGTCAAGGTGCTCGAGAGAAAGGGATTCCTGGTTCGCAAGCCTGCCGCGGAAGACAAACGCTCGGTGATACTATGCGTGACCGCGCAGGGTGAGAAATTCCTTGGGCATGATCCGATCAACGTTCTTGTAAAGGGGTTTGCTGCACTCGGGGTCGATCGCCAGACCAGCTCCCGCGATGCACTCCGTCAGGTGTTGGACTGGTTGGATATTACCCAGCAGCGGCATCATGCGGACATTTGCAGGGAGTGCACGTTCTTGACGGAGAACAGTGCCGAGGCCGTGACCAGCAACGCCTGTCCACAATTCACATGCCGCTTCTTTCGTGCAGCTATCCCGCCGGAGGAGACAACGCTGTTATGCGCGACCTTCGAGCGCGGCCGGCGATAGATTCATCCGACGTTGACGCTGCAGAAATTCGTTAAATCGCGTCGTGTTGCGTGCGCGGCGAGAGCAAACGAAAAACGCCGCAGCTTCGAGCTGTGGTCAGACGACGCTTCGAGTGGCAACAATTTTAATCATCTCTGAGGCAGCTCGAGGCAACAATCTTCATTGCCTGCATGCTAGCTCGCTACCATCAACTCCGTGCCGCCAAAGGTGAACGTGCTGACGAGCCCCATGATCATGACGACGACGTTCTACTCGCTAATCAATGAAGTTCAAAATACAACGACATCTGGATCGACCAAACGGCAGCTAAGGGCACTCACCCGCATCACGGACCTGTTTCTTGCCGGATCTGGTCGCTACTCCAAACAGCAGATCAAACTGTTCGACGAGATATTCAAGACCCTCGTCGTCGTGATTGAGTTGAAGACCCGCGTCAAGCTGGCTGGCCATCTCGCGACTGACCCGAATGCACCGGCATCGTTGGTCAAAGCTTTTGCGTTGGATGATGCTGTTGCCGTGGCGGCGCCGGTTCTCAGTCAGTCGAATGCCCTTAGCGACTCCGATCTTGTTGTCTGCGCCAGCACCCAAAGTCAGGGCCACCTTCACGCAATCGCGCAACGTCGAACGATTAGCGAGGCGATCACGGACTTGCTGATTTTGCGCGGCGAAGCTGGCGTGGTCCATGCCGTTGCGAGCAACCCGGGCGCCCGCATTTCGGATGGCAGCTTTCGCGAGCTTGTCGCGCGATCAAGCGAGGATACCCAGCTTGCGCTGCGTGTCGGGACGCGGCATGACATCCCTCGACATCACTTCCTGAAACTTCTGGACACTGCCTCTGCTTCCGTCCGCAGCAAGATCGTCGCGGCAAACCCGCATTTTTCCGGCGTGGTGCATGACGCTGTTACAGAGGTCATCGACGACATAAATCTGGAGGTCCGCAATCAGTCGCCGGATCACGCCAGAGCAAGGAAGAGGGTAAAGCGCCGCAAGTACTGGCGAGAACTTGGGGAAGCGGATGTTCACGCCGCCGCTCGAGCGCAGGATTTTGAAACAGCGGTGATGGCGTTGTCCGTCCTTGCAGCCTGTCCGATCGAATTGGTCGAGCGGGCAGTTCTCAATGACAATCCTGGCACCGTGCAGATCGTCGCAAAGGCTAGCGGATGCTCCTGGGCGACTGCCAAGGCTCTGCTGCTGATGAGAGTAGCGGACCGCAGACTGAGCAAGATCGATCTCGATCAAGCGCGGGAAAACTTCGAGCGGATTGAACTCCGGACGGCGAGACGCGTGCTCGAGTTCTACAAGGCACGCCGTGACGCGCGCCCAAGCGAAAGCCATTCAATCACAATCACGGTAAGGGAATCCGCAACCCTGGCGGTCGCCATGAGTTGAAATCGCAGCCGGCTCGCGGCTGCGAGTGACGTTTGAGAGAGGGCAGCTCAAGGCCGCCGGCTCCAAAGCGGTCAGGCCGGCCAGGTCATGATCCGATTGAACGGAATTGGATCATGATCTCGTCTCCTTGTTTGAACATGATCTCCAGATCAATGCTCTAGAACAGGCGCCCACCATTGGGAATTGGCCGCTCAGGCGCGATCAGCACCACGCGGCCATGTTCATCGGGAAAGCCCAGCGTCAGCACTTCCGACTGGAATGGACCGATCCTGCGCGGCGGCAAGTTGACCACGCAAGCCACCTGCCGGCCAATCAATGACCCCGGGGAGTACAGCTCGGTGAGCTGCGCGCTGGATCGCTTCGTTCCGACCTCAGGGCCGAGATCAATCGTCAGCTTCCATGCCGGCTTCCGCGCTTCCGGGAAATCGACAACATCAACGATGGTGCCGACCCTGATGTCGACGGCCAGGAGATCCTCGATCCCGATTGTTTGCGTCATGTGAACCTCGGTGCTGCGGGCGTTCGTTCCTCGATTGCTACTCCAAAATCATGAAAGCAATCGTTCACCGATAACGATTTCAAGCGGAGGCATCGGTCGGCGCTGACATCGACAGCTGGCTCTTTACACTGGGACGCTCCTGCATCCTCGCGCACCAGGCTTGAAGAGCTTCGCACTCCGCAGGCGCCGGCAGCTTCACGAGCGCCGCAAAGATCAAACCGCCTATGGTCGTGATGTCGGCCATCGAGAAGGCCTCACCGGCGACGAACGGCTGTTTTTTCAGGACGGCCGCGATCTCGCCGACGAAGTGGGTATCAAGGCCGCGAGCATCTACCATCATTTCCCGAGCAAAGCTGATCTCGGCGCAGCGGTCGCGAGGCGCTATTGGGAGGACACGGCGGATTATCTCGAGGCCATGCTGGCGGAAACTTCGGATCCGGTCCGGTGCCTGCGTCGATATCCCGATACGTTCCGCAAGGCGCTCGCGAACGATAATCGCATGTGCCTTTGCAGCTTCATGGCCGCCGAATACGACGACCTTCCGGACGCGGTGAAGAAGGAGGTCCAGACCTTCGTCGATGTCAACGTGGCGTGGCTGAGCAGGATGCTATCCGCTGCGGCCGTGGTCAGCGCCGAGGAAAGCGAACCGAGGGCTCGCGCCATCTTCGCCGCCATCGCCGGCGCTCAGCTCATGGCGAGGAGCCGCTCGGATCTCGCGCTATTCGACGCATTGATCGAGAGCTATCGGGTAGCTGGACTCTTGCCGGCGTGACGCACTACGCTAGGTCGTCACCTATGTCTCAGGTACGTTCTGTCAACTATCTGTCCGGGCTGGACAGGTGAGCAAATGGCGGAGAGGGAGGGATTCGAACCCCCGATAGGCTTGCACCTATGCCGCATTTCGAGTGCGGTGCATTCAACCACTCTGCCACCTCTCCCGGTGCCAAAAGGTGATTCCTCACCCTTAGCGGTCGGGGCGTGTTCTAGGCGAGGATGTCGGGGGAGACAAGGCGCCGGGACAAGATTTCCGCGCGCCAGGCTGACCGAAAGGAGGGCGAAATGGAGCATTTGACGGTGCAAGCCAATGGGGCGGCGTTCCATGTCGCCCGGATCGGGGCCGGCAAGCCGCTGTTGTTGCTGCATGGCTGGCCGGAATTCTGGCTGACCTGGGAGCCGGTCATGACGCGGCTTTCCGACCGCTTTGCGGTGATCGCCCCTGACCTGCGCGGGTTCGGCGACAGCGACAAGCCGGACGGCCCGTACGCGCCGGAACAGCACACCGACGATATGCTGGCGCTGATGGATACACTCGGGATCGAGCGGGCCGGCGTGGTGGGCCATGACATCGGCGGCGCCGTGATGCAGCCTTTGGCGCGCAAGACACCCGAGCGGATCGCCGGGCTTTTCTTCTTCGACTTCGTCTATCCCGGCATCGGGCCGCGGATGGCGGCGCCTGACAGGCTGAACCACATCTGGTACCAGTCATTCCACCAGATGGAGATGGCGCCCACACTCGTCGGCGCGACCCGCGAGAGCTGCCGCCTCTACATCGGACATTTCCTGAGAAACTGGGCGTATCGCCAGGATGCATTCGACGATGTGCTGGACGCCTTCACCGACAACTTCCTGAAAGCGGGCAATCTCGCCGGCGGCTTCGCGCATTACCGCGCCGCGCATGCCGCGCGCGTCCGGATGATGAAGGGCGAAGCGCCGTCATTGCCCGCGATTGCAGTGCCGACCTGCGTCCGCTGGGCCGAGCATGATCCGCTGTTTCCCTGTGCCTGGACCGACCGGCTCGGCGAGACCTTCACGGACCTCGATCTGAAAATGTTCGAAGGCGTCGGACATTTTCCGCATCGCGAAGCTCCCGATCGCGCAAGCAGCGAGATCTCCGCGTTCTTTTCGCGGATCGGATGGATCTGAAGCGGCAGAATCAGGTTAGCAATGTGGGTGGGACCGCCAGACGCGACAAAAATAACTGGCGGTCCCGTGCCGCTTCATCGAAATGCTGGCCGGGGAAGTGCGGCTTCACCGGTCAGCGGAGCGACGCCCCAACCGTAGCAATGGGTGCGGAAACAGCCAACGCAATGTCGGCCTTAACCTAACCTTTCAAGGTTACTGCACCCGGATTTCCGAGGAATCGCCCGTAAACCTACGGGAAGATGACGGCTGTGTAACAGCAAACTGCAGGAACTGTAGGGTGGGCAAAGGCGCACTTGCGCCGTGCCCACCATCGGAATCGCGCTCGCGATGGTGGGCACGCCTCGCTTTGCCCACCCTACGCATCTACCCATTGTCACGCGCTCTTCTTCGCTTTCTTCTCGCCGTTGTCTTTCTCATTCTTCTCGCCATTCTTCGCATTCTTGCCGTTCTCCTTGCGGCGGTTGGTGAAGCGCGCATTGCCGAGGCCGGTGCCGATCGTCAGCACGCCCCAGCGCTCGACGTCCTGCATGAAGGGGACTTCAGAAAGCCCCTGCACCACGCCGTCATTATGCATGACGATCGCGGTGTCATGGTCGCCGATCTGCGGGATCTGCTCGACCAGGCTTGCCGGCAGGTTGAACTTGCTGCTCTCCCAATTGCCCGGCAGGTTCTGCGCGCCCTTCTCGATCGAGCCGTCCTCGTTGATCACGCCGGGACAGGCGATGCCGATGAAGGGCGCGAGCTTCAGCCCCTCGGACTCCGCCTCCGCGATCAGGTCCTGCAGCATCTCGACCAGATGCTCCACCGCGGCTTCCCGCGTCGGCGTTTCGTCGGCATGGCGCCACAGTTCGGATTTCCACACCGTCGCCTTGGAGAGGTCCGGCGCCTTCTTCCAGCGGGTCTCGACCACGCCGCAGCGGATGTTGGTGCCGCCGATGTCGACCGCCAGGATGCTGTCATGGGCTTCGAAGATCCATGAGGGCGCCAGATGCAGGCAGCCGATCAGCCCGGCCTGGTCGGGATGATAGCGGATTGGGTGAAGATCGACCTTGAACTTCTCGTCCTTGAGGATGATCTCGGTGCGCGCGATCGCGAGCTCGCCGAGCCTCGAATCGCGGAAGCCGCCGCCGACCACGATGCGCTCGGTCTTGGCCCAGGCCTTGGTCTTGAGGAAACGCCGCGTCACATAGGCAAGCTCCAGCGCGAACTCCTCGATCGCGCTGTGGACCACCGCGGAGGCCTCGGTATCGTCGCCGATCAGCATCGCATCCAGCGTCTTCTTGCTAACCCGCTCCGATGGCTCGTCGCCGAACGGATCCTCACCGGACTTGCGCAATGGCTTGCGCCAGCGTTCGAGAATCTTGCGGAATGCGCTCCTGGACGCGCGGTCGCCGAGAAAACCCTCGTCGTCCTTCAGTTCGATGTTGAGGCTGTCGACGTCGACCGACGGCAGACGCGTCCCGCCGTGGCGGGCGATCCCCGTTGTCAACACCTGTTCGTCGGCCATGGAATCCTTGCCCCGGTTGGAACCGGAAGACAACGACCTGAAAGGAGTTTGGTTGCGTTGTCGCGCCGGGGCCGATACGTCGCAGGCGGCAGTCGCTCGGCGAACGCCGCAAAGGCTTCGCGCGCTTCTAGCGGCTCGTTCTGAAGCTGCCTCCGGCCTGCCGTTACCACTTCTCGCCAAACGGGCGGATTTCCATTTCGAACGTCCAGGCGCTCTTTGGCTGCTGGTAGAGCTGCCAATATGACGCCGCGACAGAGGCCGGCGGCATCAAGAGATCAGGATTGTCGAGCGCGTTCGGTCCCAGCGCTTCCAGCCGCCGCTGCCGCACCCATTCGGTGTCGACGCCGGAGTCGATGATGAGATGGGCGACGTGGATGTTCTTCGGCCCCAACTCGCGCGCCATCGCTTGCGCGACCGCGCGCAGGCCGAACTTGGCGCTGGCGAAAGCCGCGTAGCCGATGCCGCCGCGTAAGGATGCCGTGGCGCCTGTGAAGAAGATGTTGCCTTGGCCGCGCGGCAGCATCAGCCGCGCCGCCTCGCGGCCCGCGAGGAAGCCGGAATAGCAGGCCATCTCCCAGACCTTGCGGAACACCCGCTCGGTGGTCTCCAGGATCGGGAAGTTGACGTTGGCGCCGACATTGAAGATGCAGACTTCGAGCGGCGCATGCTTGTCGGCGTCGTTGAGGAAGGAGATGATCTCTTCCTCCTTCCGCGCGTCGAGCGAGCGGGCATGGATCTCGCCGCCGGCCGCCTCGATGTCCTTCACCAGCGGCTCGAGCTTGGCGCCATTCCGTCGTCCGGCGAAGATGGAGAAGCCTTCGGACGCGAATTTCTTGGCGATCTCGCCGCCGATGTAATCACCGGCCCCGATGACCGCCGCCGTCGCATTTCTCTTCTGCATTGGCCTCTCCCGACTGCTGGGTCGCCGCTATCCACTGCAACCTCGGCCTAAAGTTCTATTTTTGAACTGTCAATAGCAGATTACGGCCTGCGATAATGATCCGCCCCCAAGCGGTTGAACACACCTCAGTGCCGAATTAGAATGAATCCGGCTTCGCCGACCCGCAGGTGACTGGAGACGTTGATGAAATGGGATACGCTTGAAGAGGAGCCGTGCTCACTGGCCCGCACGGTGGCCGTGATCGGCGACCGCTGGAGCCTCCTGGTCCTGCGCGAGTGTTTTCTTCGCAAGCGCAGGTTCGAGGCGTTCCAGTCCTCGCTCGGCATCACCCGCCATCTGCTCGCCGAACGGCTGAAGAAGCTGGTGCGCTTCGGCGTGCTGCGCCGGATCCCTTACCAGGAATCGCCGAAACGCTACGAATACATCCTGACGCAGAAGGGCCTCGACCTCTATCCGATCATCATGTCGATCGTGCACTGGGGCAATATCCACATGGTCGATTCCCGCGGCCGTCCGATGCTGCATCAGCACAAGGCCTGCGGAAAGATGTTCGATCCCGTGATGGTCTGCTCGGAATGCGGCGAGCCGCTGACAGCCAAAGCCGTGCATGTGCATCCAGGCCCCGGCGCCCGCCAGACCTCGCCGGCACATGCCATGGCGGATGGGGCGAAGGCGAAAGCGAAGACCGGGGCGTAGCGCGAAGCCGTAGCCCCGGGTGGAGCGGAACGCGTAACCCGGGGTCGCCGGTCCACGCTGACTCGCATGTCCCGGTTGCGCTGCGCTCCACCCGGGGCTAGGGACCGGAAATCGGGCTCAAACCGGCCTAAAACCGCTCCAAATCCTTCATTTTTGGCCGGTTTCGGCCCGTTTGCCTTGACTCCTGGCGCTTGGCCGCTATAACGGCGGCCAATCCGGCGCGGGATTTCTCGCGCTGTTTGTTTTTGCGCGAATTCCGGGGCACGTCCCCGCGCCGCGCGAAAATTGTAACCCATAGCGACTGAACAAGAAGCCGGCCCGGGGATACCCCTCGAGGACGGGATCGAACACGAAGGAATCAAACGATGTTCGCAGTCATCAAAACCGGCGGCCGGCAGTATCGCGTCGTTGCGGATGATGTTCTCGAGATTGGCAAGATCGCCGGCGATGTCGGCACGATCGTGCAGCTTAATGAAGTTCTGGTGGTCGGCGGAGAGGCGCCGGTCCTGGGTACCCCGACGGTGGCAGGTGCCTCAGTGGCGGCCGAGGTGCTGGACCACAAGCGCGGTCCGAAGGTGATCGCGTTCAAGAAGCGCCGCCGCAAGAATTCGCGCCGCAAGCGCGGCTATCGCGACGAGCTGACGGTGCTGCGGATCACGGAGATCCTGACCGACAACGCGAAGCCGACGATCGGCCCGCGGCCCAAGAAGGAGAAGGTTGCTGCAGCGCCCACCGAGGATGCTGCATAAGCCTTCAAAACAGCGCGTCGGAGAAATGTGATCGTCACGTATCAAAAGTTGAAGCGTGACAAAAAGTGAAATGATTCCGTCAAGGAATTGATCTAGAGAATTACTGCAGTTGGAGACGAGCTATGGCTCACAAAAAAGCAGGCGGTTCATCGCGAAACGGACGTGATTCCAAGGGCAAGCGCCTTGGCGTCAAAGCGTTCGGCGGCGAGTTCGTGATTCCCGGCAACATCATCGCGCGTCAGCGCGGCACCACCTGGCATCCGGGCCTTAATGTCGGCATGGGAACCGATCATACCCTGTTCGCCAAGGTCGAAGGTCACGTGGAGTTCCGTGCCAAAGGCAACGGCCGCACCTTCGTATCGGTGATTCCGGTGACCGAGGCTGCAGCCGAATAGACGGTGGACGATATGAGTCCGCCGGATCCTGTTGAACCGGCGGGGCTCTAGTAGAGGCTCCAAGGGGAGGCGGGATACCGGCCTCCCCTTTTCTCTTGCGCGTGTCCCACATGGGGCCACGCGTGACGATCGAAGCGTAAGCGTACCGTTTTCGCATCACAGGAGCCCGACATGCTGCAGGATATCCCGACCCCAATATTGCGCGAGTCGAGAGGTTGCGTCCTCGAGACCGAACGGCTGAGCTTGCGCAAGCCGACGCTCGCGGACGTAAAAGCAATTGCGCATCTCGCAAACGATCGCCGCATTGCGGAGAATACCCGTCGCCTGCCGCATCCTTATTGCCAGGACCACGCCGTCGAATTCGTGCGCGCGCTCGCTGACACCGGCGAGACCGTGTTCCTGATCGAGAACAGCTCGGCGCCGATCGGCATGGTGGGCATCGACTGGCGCGAGATAGACGCGCCGGAGCTCGGCTACTGGCTCGGCGTCGAGCATTGGGGCCAAGGCTATGGCACCGAGGCCGCGCGTGCGGTGATCGACTATTTCTTTGAGGAGTTCGATCACGACTACCTCTACTCGTAGCAACCATTAGATCGATAGGTTGTGGGCAATTGGATTGTCCGACGGCCGTTGAGCATGACGCCGTGCTCGCGGCCGTCAAGGCGTGGCCTGGCGGCAGCGTGGCGAGGGGAGAGATTGAGGCAACGGCCATCCTTGACGGCCACTGCGCGCGCCGTCGTGGAGACGGCAGGTCGGGACGAAGAAACGGTGCTCCGGTCGAACAAAGAAACTGGGTCAGGCAAGAGATGGGATCGCGGCTGCGGCCGCCGCCGGGGGCTTGTCGTGCCACGGCGTGCCGCGCGCCACGACGGTGTTGATGAAGATCAGCAGCTTTCTGGCGCAGGCGATCAGCGCGCGCTTGTGTCCCTTGCCGGCGGCGATCAACCGGTCGTAAAGGGCGATGAGCTGCGGATTCCAGCGCAAGGAGGCCGGCAGGGCGGCGGTGTAAAGCGCACGCCGCAAGCGCTTGCGCCCACCGTCGATGTGACGGACGCCAACCCGATCGCCGCTGTCGTCGTCATAGGGGGCAAGGCCGGCCAAGGCCGCGGCTTGCTCGCGGGTGAGCGTGCCGATCTCGGGCATGCGCACCAGAATCGCAACCGCGGTCGGCAGCCCAGCGCCGCTCACGCTGTAGATCAGCTCGAGCCGTTCGGCGAGGTCGGGATGCTGGCGGATCGCCGCCACCAGCGCCTTGAGTTCGGCCCTCGCGCGCTTGGCCAGGCGGGCGATGTCCTCCTGCCAGATCGCTCCAATCCGCGCGTTGCGGCAGCTCTCGAGCCGGGTCTTGAGCTGCGCGATATCCTCCCCGATCTGATCGATCATCGTCAGATGCTCGGCGAACGGCTGCAGCCTGGCGTCGGGCGCGGGGTGGATCTTCTTGACTGCGGCGGTGCAGGCGGCGATCAGCGCGGCGTCGATCTTGTCGTTCTTGGCGCGCTGTCCGCGGAACTCGGCATAGGCGCGCACCTGCGCCGGCTGGAACACCACCACGGTCACGCGCGCGCGCCGCAGTTCGGCGACGATCGGCTGCTCGTAGCCGCCGCTGGCCTCGATCCCGACCCGTTTGACCTTGTGGCGCCGCAGCCACTCCAGCAGTGCCTTGTGACCTTCCGCCGTATTCTCGACCTGCAGCTGCGCTGAGCTGCCGTCGAGCGCCACGTCCAGCTTCCGTTTGCCGGTATCGATCCCGGCGCAGATTGTGATAGGCTTGGCCATCTTCGTCGACCCTCCCTTGTGATGCGAACCTGAAGTTCGTTCAACCATTCGGGTCCCGATGAAGCGCCGACCGCGATCTTGCTACAAGGCAGCCTCAAGGCTTCGGTGGGCAGCGATCCGATCGATCGGCAGCCCAGCTCGGGCGGCCACCCGGGCTGGGCCATTCCTCACGGAACGATCTCACTCTACTCCAACGCGCTAATACAAGGGTGGGCAAAG
>NZ_JAGKJI010000061.1 GCF_020329485.1 Bradyrhizobium cenepequi | reverse complement strand
CACGCGGCACCGATCCGAGCTTCTCCCCCGCCCGGCTGCGGACCTTCTCAATTAACCCCAGCAGCCCCGCATGATCGCCGCCCTCCAGCTTGTGACGCGACATCCGATCCCGATCCGGGCTGTGCAGCGTCACCAGCCACGTCTTCTGACTGAGTTCGATCGCAACGAAAATTGTGCCATTATGGCCGGTGGTGGGCGTGTCTACGGTCGATGCTTGCATCTGACTCTCCGAGGGTTCGAGTGTGGAAACCCAAACCTATCGGAAAGGCCACGCTCACCGCCCCATGGAATCTACAAGCGTGGCGCTTCGCAATGACGACTAGGGCCTTGTCGACATGTTGCTTGGCGGACCGGCTGTGCGGATCGGGTCGGCAAGGCGAGCGAACTCGCAGAGCAGTGAGCGCGTCTTGCGAGGATCGATGACCTCCTCGACCCAGAATTTCTCGGCTGAGCGGAACGGCGAGCGCAGCTTGTTGAGGCGGTCCTCGATCTCCTTCAGCTTCGCGGCCGGATCGGGCGCCGCCTCGATGTCGGCGCGGTAGGCAGCCTCGATGCCGCCCTCCAGCGGCAGCGAGCCCCAATAGGCCGATGGCCAGGCGTAGCGCATCGAGAAGCGGTTGGCCGGCTGGTGCACCACGCCGGCGACACCGAACGCGTTGCGCACGATGATCGTGCACCACGGCACGGTGCTCTGGTTGACCGCCGCCATCGCGCGCACGCCATGGCGGATGGTCGCGCTCTTCTCCGCCTCGAGCCCGATCATGAAGCCGGGGCAATCCATCAGGTAGACCACCGGCAGATGGAAGGTCTCGGCGAAATCGACCCAGCGGATCACCTTCTGGCAGGCTTCCGCCGTCCACGAGCCGCCATAATGGAAGGGATCGCTCGCCAGCAGCAGCACCGCCCTGCCCTCCAGCCGCGCCAGGCCGACAATGATCGGCTTGCCGAAGTTGGCGCTCACCTCAAAGAACGAGCCCTTGTCGACGACAGCCTCGATGATCGGGCGCATCTTGTAGACCTGCCGGCGGTTGCGCGGCACTGCCTTCATCAGCGGTTCCTCGACCCGGTCAGGATCGTCGGTGCAGGAGACGGTCGGCGGCAGCTCGAACACCGACTGAGGCAGATAGGACAGGAAGCGCCTCGCATACTCGAACGCCTGCTCCTCGGTCTCGACCGCCTGATCGATCGCGCCGGCGCGGGTCTGGATGTCGGCGCCGCCCAGCTCCTGCTTGCTCAGGTCCTGTCCGAGCCGCTTCACCACCGGCGGGCCCGCGACGAACATTGCGGAACTCTTGGTCATCACCGAATAATGCGTGGCCGCAAGTCGCGCCGCGCCAAGGCCTGCGACCGAGCCGAGCCCGAGACCGACGACGGGAACGCGCGCGAGATTGGCCGTCGTGTACCAGTACCAGCGCGTGCCGCCGACACCGCCCGGCAGGTTGGCCGCGCCTTTGGTTTCGATCGTCTTCACCGAACCGCCGCCGCCGGAGCCCTCGATCATGCGGATGATCGGCAGCCGGAAATCATGCGCCATCTCTTCCGCCATCAGCGGCTTGGCGGAAATCGACGCATCGGCCGAGCCGCCGCGCACGGTGAAATCGTCCCCGACCACAACGACCGGACGGCCGTCAACCCGGGCGCGGCCGAACACGCAGTTCGCGGGCGTTAGCTGCTTGAGCTCGCTGTTCTCGTCGTATTCGGCGATCCCGGAAATGGCGCCGATCTCGTGGAAGGATGTCTGATCGACCAGTTTGTCGATGCGCTCGCGAACGGTAAGCCGGCCTTGATCCCGCTGTCGTTTGACCTTCTCAACGCCTCCCATCTCCCGCGCGAACGCTTCGCGCCGGGCGAGCTCGTCGAGTTCCGGCTTCCAGTTCATTCCTTTCCTCCGTCTTTATGACCTTGTTGTTGTTCACGGCTGCCGGAATGGGTTTTCGCTCGAGCCGGTTGTTGAAGATGCTGGCGTCGGCGCCTTCGAGCAGGCTGCCGAGCGCGGCGCCGAGCTGCACCATCTGTGGCGCGACCTCCTTGTGCAGCCGCTTCTCGTCATACATCGCCGATAGCAAGCCGATCGTCGTGACGACATAGGTCTGGTATTGCGGCGACCACAGCGGCACCGCGACGCCATTGATATGCGGGCTCCAGAGGCCGCAGGCGACGACATAGCCGTGCTCGCGCAAGTGGCGGCGATTGCCTTCGATGCGCGGCTTGAGCAGCTTTGCGCCTTCGGGAATCTCGCGTTCCATTTCGGCGATCAGGGCATCGCCGACCTCGGGCTCGAGCGCCGCGGTGTAGGCATGGCCCGCGGCAGTGGTCGCCATCGAGATCCGGCTGCCGGTGACCTCGTGCAGGCCGAGCGCATTCGCCGAGCGCGCGTATTCGAGATAGACGAGCTGGAAACGATCAGGGATGACGAAGCCGACGGTGCCGGGCAATTGCTCGGCGACATCCTGCAGACGCTGACGAATCAGGTTGCGGAGCTGCAGGCCCTTCATCATCGCGGTGCTCATCGCCACCGCGCTCGGACCGATCCGATATTTCTGGTCACGCGGCAGATAGACGAGCTGGCCCATCCGCGTCAGCGTGTGCGTGAGCCGCGACACCGTCGATCGCGGCAGGCCGCAGCGGTTCGATATTTCGAGATTGCCGAGCCGCGCTTCATGTCCTTCGAAACATCTCAGGACATCAAACGCGCGCGACACGACTTGGATCACGTCGCCCTCGCCTGCGAGATCGCTGGCGAGCATTCCCTGACGGCTAAGCCGTTCCGAGCGCCTTCCCATTTGTTATAGGCTCCATTCCGCCACACGGAATAAAATTCCACTTGCAGAACAAGCTACCTCAGGCAATGTGCGGCCACAACAAAAGCCGTTCGCAGAGCGCCATGCGTTTCGCGAAACGGATGGGGAGCGTGGAATGCCAGATATCAAGATCATTACCGAAGTGGCCGGCCGTGTATGCGCAATACCAGTGACGGCCGGTGCCAGCATTGCCGATGGCGACGAGGTCGCGCTCGTCGAAGCGATGAAAATGGAGATACCGGTAACGTCGACCGCCGCAGGTACAGTCAAGTCGATCCTCGTCAGCATCGACGACGTGATCGCCGAAGGACAGGCAGTCGCCATCGTCGCGACCTGACGCGGGCATCTTCAAAGCCCTGTCCGCGACAATCTGTCCGGTGATCAGACGATGGTGGTAGCTCGCGCTGGCGCAGCGCCGTTGCCATCATCGCTATGCGGTGCAATGATCCTCTCAAACAACACGTTTCGCTAGCGAAACATCAGGGAGGGATCATGATCCGTCGTCTGCTCGTACTCGGCGTCACCCTACTCGTATCAGGACCTTCGCTCGCCGAAGATATCAAGTTGCCGCCGACGATGGGCGTGACCGCCTATGACACGGGCACCGCAGGATTCAACATCGCGGTCGGCGTCGGCAAGATGATGAAGGACAAATACAGCACCGACGTCCGCGTGCTGCCGGCGGGCAATGACGTTGCGCGACTGGCGCCGCTGCGCGCCAAGCGCGCGTTGATATCGGCGATGGGATCAGGCACCTATTTCGCACAGGAAGGCGTCTTCGAGTTCGGCGCCAAGGAATGGGGACCGCAGCCGCTGCAACTCCTGTTGTCCTCGGTTGACTGCAACGCCGGCTCACTTGGTGTCGCCGCCGATATCGGCGTCAAGGAGATCAAGGATCTCAAGGGTAAGCGCGTCGGCTTCGTGGTCGGCTCGCCCGCGCTGAACCAGAACTCGCTTGCCATTCTCGCCTTCGGCGGTCTCAAGCAGAGCGACGTCAAGGCCGTCGAGTTCGCAAGCTACGGCGCGATGTGGAAGGGCCTGATCAATAACGACACCGACGCGGCGTTCGGCACCACCATCACGGGCCCCGCGAAGGAGGCCGAGACCTCGCCGCGCGGACTGATATGGCCGCCGCTTCCGGCCGGCGACAAGGCCGGATGGGAACGGGTGCAGAAGGTCGGCTCGTTCTTCTTCCGGCATCGCGCGACCTGCGGCGCGGGAATCTCGCCGGAAAAACCGATCGAGCTCGGCACATACCCCTACCCGATCTTCGTCGCCTATGCGTCGGTGCCGGCGGACCAGGTCTACGCCATCACCAAGGCGATGATCGTCAACTACGATGCCTACAAGGATTCCGCTCCGGGCGCGAGCGGACTTGGCGCGGACCGCCAGACCAAGAACTGGGTCGTGCCGGTGCATCCCGGCGCGGTGAAAGCGCTGAAGGAAGCCGGCCAATGGAGCGATCAGCAGGAGGCCTACAACAACGCGCTGTTCAAACGCCAGGAGGTGCTCACCGCCGCCTGGGCGGAATACGGCAAGTCCAATCCGCCTTCGGATGACAAGGCATTCCTGGAAGGCTGGATGAAGGCGCGCGCGGCGGCGCTTGCCAAGGCCAACATGACGAACGGCTTTGAATAAAGCCGCAAGCTTCCACTGCAGACGGACGCCGTTGTGGGGAGTCCCTGATGTCAGCTTCTCCGCTCGATAGCGCCATGGCCGCACCGCCGAAGAGGATCGAATTCGCAGATCCTCATTCCGCCGCCGGCAACCTGCAGGAGGCCGAGGTCACTCGCGTGCGAACTTTGCGCAGCGGCTGGCGCTGGGCGCTGGCGGTCGCGACCGCGGCCACCATCCTGCTCTGCATCAACCAGCAATTCTCGCTACGCTTCTTCATTGGCTACACCCAGCTCAACACCGAATATTTCTATCTGCTGATCGCGCTGATGCTGCCATTCACCTTCCTGATGTTTCCGGGAACAAGCACGGCGCCGCTCGACCGGATTCCCTGGTACGACCTTCTCCTGTTTGTGCTGACGTTTGCGGCGGCGATCTGGCTGATGCTCAATATCCGCAAGGCGGCGGAGTCCGGCTGGGAGTCCGATGGCGCGCCGCGCAATGTGCTGATTGCCGGCGTCGTGATGTGGGCAGTGCTGATGGAAGCGTTGCGCCGCACCGGCGGCTGGAGCCTGCTGCTGAGCGTGTTCCCCTTCACCGTCTATCCGCTGTTTGCTGAAGCAAGCTGGCTCGGGCCGTTCCGCGGCTCCGAGCTCACCTTCGATCAGGCGACCGCCTACCACACGCTGTCGGGCGAGAGCCTGCTCGGCATTCCGATCCAGGCATTTGCCGATACCGTGATCGGCTTCCTCGTCTTCGGCACCGCGCTGATGATGACGGGCGCCGGAAAGTTCTTCATCAACATCGCCTTTGCGCTGTGCGGCACCTTCCGCGGCGGGGCAGCGAAAGTCTGCATCTTCGCGAGCGGCCTGCTCGGCATGATGTCCGGCTCGATCATCTCCAACGTGCTCACCGCCGGCACCATGACCATCCCGGTGATGAAACGCAGCGGCTTCCGCGCCTCCTATGCCGGCGCCATTGAAGCCTGCGCCTCGACCGGCGCGGTGCTGGCACCGCCGGTGATGGGCGCCACCGCCTTCGTGATCGCGCAGTTCCTCAACGTCAGCTACGCCGAGGTCGTGGTCGCTGCAATCATTCCCGCCGCGCTCTATTATGTCGGCCTGTTCATGCAGGTGGACTCCTATGCCGCACGCCACGGCCTGAAGGGCATACCGCGGGCCGAGCTGCCGCGGGTGATCGATACGCTCAAGTCCGGCTGGTATTACGTGTTCGTCATCGCGCTGCTGGTCGTGATGCTGCTCTACTTCAAGCGCGAGAGCCACGCGCCATTCTATGCCACCGCGCTGCTCTTGGTGCTGAACCAGATCTTCTCCAGGGACACGCGCTGGACACCGGGCACGATCGCAAAATTCCTCGAGGTCAATGGCCGCACCTTCGTGGAGCTGGTCGGCATTCTCGCCGGCTGCGGGCTTTTGATCGGCGCGTTCTCGATGACCGGCGTGGTCTCGAGCCTCGCCAACGACCTGGTGACGCTCGCGGGCGACAACGCCTTCCTGCTGCTGGCGATGTGTGCGTTCACCAGCCTGATCCTGGGGCTCGGGCTGACGACGACGGCCTGCTACATCTTCCTCGCCATTCTGGTGGCGCCGGCGCTGGAGAAGCTCGGGCTGAACCGGATGGCGGTCCACATGTTCATCTTCTACTGGGGCATGCTGTCGTCGATCACGCCGCCGGTTGCGATCGCCTCATTCGCGGCGGCCGGCATCGCCGGATCGCCGCCGATGAAAACGGGTTGGGAATCGATGTGGGTCGGCAGCATCATCTATTTCATCCCGTTCTTCTTCGTGCTGAACCCGGCGCTGGTCTTGCAGGGACCCTCCCCCTATCTGGCCGGCCTCGGCCTGATGATGCTTGCCGGGTTCGGCACGCTGTTCATCTGCGGCGGCATCCAGGGCTATCAGGTCTTTGTCGGCGATCTCAGCCGCGCCGGCGCGCTTCAATGGCCGCTGCGGGTGATGCTCGTGATCGGCGGCTTCGTGGTGGCGACGCCCGGCGACGGCATCATGCCGTTGTCGCAGTTGCAGGTGACGCTGCTCGGCCTTGCCATCCTGGTGCCGACGGTCCTGATCGCGCTGCTCCTGGTCCGCCGGCAGGCACTGATACCGAACCAGTTGCGCGCTCCCTGATTGCGTTGCACAACAGGAGGCGATGAAACCGGAGCCGCCTCCTTCTCCTGCCAGCGCCACGGCCTGGACCGCCTCAAAACCGCCTCTCCTGCGGTTCCTGCAGTCATGCCACGACGAGTTCGTCGCCGAGACCGGCGGCGCCGTCGCCGACTACATTCCCGAACTCGGCAAGGCCGATCCTGCCCATTTCGGCATCAGCCTCGCCACCCTCGATGGGCACGTCTATGAGGTCGGCGACACCAAAGTGCCCTTCACCATCCAGTCGATGTCAAAGCCGTTCGTGTTCGCGCTGGCGCTGGATACGCTGGGGGCGGCGCGGGTGGAGAGCGCGATCGGCGTCGAACCCTCGGGCGATCCCTTCAACTCGATCCGGCTGAACGCGGAAAACCATCCGTTCAACCCGATGGTCAATGCCGGCGCCATCGCCTGCACCGGGCTGATCCATGAGGCCAAGGGCGATGCCGCCTTCGACCATATCCGCCAGGCGCTCGGCCGCTTCGCCGGGCGCGAGCTCGCGCTCGATGAGGCCGTCTATCTCTCGGAAAGCACAACCGGCGACCGCAACCGGGCGATCGGCTATCTGCTGCGCACCAATGCCGTGATCAAGGACAACGTCGCCTCCGTGCTGGATGTCTATTTCCGGCAATGCGCGGTGCTGGTGACCGCGCGCGATATCGCGATCATGGCGGCGACGCTTGCCAATCGCGGCATCAATCCGGTGACCGGCGAGCAGGTGGTGACGCCATATGCGATCTCGCGCACGCTGTCGGTGATGACGTCTTCGGGCATGTACGACTTCGCCGGCGAATGGATCTATCGCGTCGGCATCCCCGCCAAGAGCGGCGTCGGCGGCGGCATTTTGGCCGCGCTGCCCGCGCGGCTCGGGCTCGGCAGCTATTCGCCCAAGCTGGACAAGCACGGCAACAGCGTGCGCGGCATCAAGGTATGCCAGGCGCTGTCTTCGCATTACGACCTGCACATGCTCAACCGCAGCGACGACGCGCGCACCAGCATCATCGCCGATTACGATATCGGCAAGAGTCCCTCTCGCCGCGTCCGACGCCCGCAGGAGCGCGACATCCTCGCGGCGCACCACGAGGAAGTGCGGATCATCGAGCTGGTCGGTACGCTCTCGCTCTCCGCCGTCGATTACGTCTCGCGGCGCCTCGCCTCGGAGCCGCGGCCGCAATTCGTCGTGTTCGACCTGCACCGGGTCACCTCCACCACCCGCGCCGGCGCGCGGCTGGTGGCGGAGGCCTTCGAAGAACTCGCCGCGCTCAACGTCACCGTGATCCTCTCCGGCGTCAAACGCACGTCCAAGCAATGGAAGACGCTGCGGGAATGGACCGCCAATCTTGGCAACATCAGGGACTTCTACCTCCTGGATACCGCGATCGAATGGGCCGAAGACCAGATCGTGTACCGTTATGGCGGCTCAATCGATTTCTTCGAGACCACCGAATTGTCCGAGCAGCCGCTTCTGGCCGGATTGAGTGCGGAGGAGCTGACTGACCTGGCATCGCTCGCGGCGACCCACACCTACCGCTCCGGCGAAAAGATCATCTCCGCCGGCGATCCCGCTGGCTCGCTGTTCTTCCTGCGCAGCGGCGTGGTGCACGTCACGCTGCCCGACGGCATTCGCCTGGCGACGCTTACTGCAGGCATGGCATTCGGCGAGATGGCGCTGATCGAGCCGGTCCGCTCCGCCGATGTGTTGGCGGACCAGGCCGCGACCGCCTGGGAAATCCCGCTGCGCGACTTCGAACGATTCCGCAAGCAGCACCCGCGCGCCAGCGAGCGGATCATGCGCAACCTCGCGCAACTGCTCGCCGAACGACTGATCGTGGCCAACGCGAAGGTCGATCTGCTGACGTCGACGTAGAGTCGCTCGACCTCCCTCTCCCCGTTCTTACGGGGAGAGGGTCGGGGTGAGGGGCTCTCTCCGCGAATATAGCTGTAAGTTGTGTTCGCGGAGACAGCCCCTCACCCGGATCGCATCTGGCGATGCGATCCGGCCTCTCCCCGCAAGCGGGGCGAGGCGAAGGGAGTTCGCGGCACCAGCCTGATCAGCTCACCACTTCGGTGACCGGCTGCAAATCGATCTCGAACGTTTCGAGGAATTTCGAGGTCATGATATAGAAGCCGACCGACAGTTGGAGCTCGACGAGCGCGGCCGGCGTCAGTTTCGATGCAATCGCCTTGAAAGTCGAGTCCGTCGGCTTGTTCAGCTTGACGATCTCGTCGGTGAAAGCGAGCGCGGCGCGCTGCACTTCGTTGAAGCAGGTGGCGGACTGCCAGTTCTCCAACGCTTCGTTCTGCTCGTCGGTGACGCCGACGTTCTTGCCGATGCGCTTGTGCGCGACGATCTCGTACGGCGCTTCGCACAGGATCCCGGTGCGGATGATCGCAAGCTCGCGCACGACCGGATCGAGCTCGCCTTTATGTCGGATCGCGCCGCCGAGCCGGCAATATTGCTCAAAGTAGCTCGGCGAATGCGCCATCATGCGGAAGATGTTTGCGTTACGGTTCTTGTCGAGGATTTCGCGGGTGCGAGCGCTGGCTTTCGCGGGATCGCTATATTCGATGCGGGCCATTCTATCCTTCTCGCTTCTTTTTTCTCGTTTTGCTTCGGTTCCGTTAAGTTTCAAAACACTATCCGGCGCTTGACGCAGGAGCAACACAGCCGAGTCAAAATGCCGCCGCAATGGTAGCCGACCCTGCTACCGTCGATATTCGCCGAGTGGGGACTCAATCAGAGCGAATGTCCGATGCGGGGTGTTCCGAGACTACAAATCTAAAAAGGCCGTCGCTTGCGCGGATTTCCGCGCAACGGTGAGTCACGCCCAAGTCTAGGGAGACAGGCATGAAGGAAGCCACCAGGAGGGCGGCCTCGGAGGCGCTCGCGCAAATGCTGGCGGTGACGGCAATGGTCGTCATCGCCAGCATTGTGCTCTATTGGCGGTGACCGCGATCATCTAACTTTTTCAAAATACGGCACCACGCGGCCAGCGAACTGCGCAAACCGCGCGTTCACCTTGTCGCCGATCGCAAGGTCGTTCTCGCCGTGTGCCATCATGCGAAAGCCCTCGACGGTGTCGACCAGCACGATGTTGTAGGGCACATGCGCGCGCGTCTCGGGCGTGGCGGCGCGGCAGACCAACGAAGTCGCGTAAACCGTCCCTGCCCCGCTGGCGCGCTTCTCCTGTGGATCGGGCGCGCCGCAGACCGCGCAAAAGCTGCGGCGGAAATATTGGGCGGCGCCGCAGGCGGCGCAGGATTGATAGGCGATCGCCTCCGTACCCATGGTCCAGTCCGCAACCTTGCCGCTCATCGCACCTGCTCCAGGAACATGCTGACATGCGAAGACAGTACGCCGCCATCGCCATGCAATAGCGCGACCGAGGCGTCGCGGACCTGGCGGTCACCGGCGCGTCCTGTCATCTGCAGATGCGTCTCGACCAGATGCGCCATCGCGCCGCCGACGCCGCAATGGCCGTAGCTCAACAAGCCGCCATGGGTGTTGAGCGGCATCTCGCCGTCCTGATTGAAGTGACCGGCCCGCACGCGTGCGGCCGCCTCGCCGCGCTTTGCCAGGCCGAGATCTTCAAGCAACATCGCAAGCGTGATGGTGAAGCTGTCGTAGACCGCCGCGTAACGCACGTCCGCGATCGCAACGCTGGAGGCCGCCTTGGCCTTGGCAATCGCAATCTCGGCGCCGAGTTCGCTAAGCGCCGGCGCAGCGGTGACATGCTGATGCGTATGCGCCTGCGCACAGCCGCGGATGCGCACGCCGACATCGCTGGTCCGCTCGCGGCTGATCACGAACGCCGCGCCACCGTCTGAGACCGGGCAGCAATCGAGCAGCTTGAGCGGCTTCGCCACCGGCTTTGACGCCATCACGTCGGCGACCGTGATCGGCTCGTGGAATTGCGCGCCGGGATGGGTCAGTGCGTGCTTGCGCATCAGCACTGCGAATTCGGCGAGGTCTTCTTCGGTGACGCCATATTCGTGCATGTAGCGTGAGGCGACGAGACCGTAATAGGCGGGAATGGTCGGCCCGAGCGGCACTTCGTAATCGGGATAGCCGACTTGGGCGAGCGCCTGGATCGAGGCGTCGCGGCTCTGTCCGGTCAACCGGTTCTCGCCGCCGACCACGAGCACATGCTTCGCCACGCCGGCCTCGACGAGATGATGCGCCAGCATGGTCATCGCGAGCCCGGTGGCGCCGCCGACCTGCACGGCATGGGCATAGGACGGGCGGATGCCGAAATGCTCGGCGAACACAGTCGCGAGCATGATATGCGGCGACACCGTGGAGTAGCCGCAGAGGATGCCATCGATCTCCGATCGTTTCAGCCCGGCGTCGGCAATCGCAAGCTCCGCCGCCTTGCTCATGAGGTCGAGCGAGGACGAGCCTTCATGCTTGCCGAATGAGGTCAGCCCGACGCCGGCGATGAAGCTCATCTGGCTGCCTCCATGTCCCCTGTCATTCCGGGGCGCGTCGAAGACGCGAGCCCGGAATCCATCGGGCCGCATGCGCAGACGGAGAAATGGATTCCGGGCTCGCGCTGCGCGCGCCCCGGAATGACGAGCTGAATCATCTCGGCCAACCTCAATACGATTTCGGCAATCCCAGCACCTTCTCGGCGATGAAGCTCAGGATGAGTTGCGGGCTGATCGGCGCGATGCGTGGGATCAGGGATTCCCGCAAATAGCGCTCGACATGATATTCCTTGGCATAGCCGAAGCCGCCATGGGTCATCACCGCCTGCTCGCAGGCGCGGAAGCCGGCTTCGGCGGCGAGGAACTTCGCCGAATTGGCGGCGGGCCCGCACGGCAGGCCCTGGTCGTAGTGCCACCCGGCGGACAGCACCATCAGCCATGCGGCTTCCAGCTCCATCCAGCATTTTGCGAGCGGATGCTGGATCGCCTGGTTCATGCCGATCGGACGGTTGAACACGATGCGGCTCTTGGCATAGGCCTGCGCGCGCGACAGCGCGACCTTGCCGAGCCCGATCGCTTCGGCCGCGATCAGGATGCGCTCCGGATTCATGCCGTGCAGAATGTATTCGAAGCCGCGGCCCTCTTCGCCGAGCCGGTCCTCGACCGGGATCTCGAAATTCTCGAAGAACAATTCGTTGGAATCGACGGGCTTGCGGCCCATCTTCTCGATCTCGTGCACGGTGACGCGCTTCTTGTCGAAATCGGTGTAGAACAGGCTCAGGCCTTGCGTCGGCGTGCGCACCTCCTCCAGTGGCGTGGTGCGCGCGAGCAGCAGGATCTTGTTGGCGACCTGCGCGGTCGAGATCCAGACCTTCTGGCCGTTGACGATATATTTGTCGCCCTTGCGCACGGCCCGTGTCTTGAGCTGGGTGGTATTGAGCCCGGTGTTGGGCTCGGTCACCGCAAAGCAGGACTTGTCGCGGCCATCGATGATCGGCGGCAGCATGCGCTGGCACTGCTCCTTGGTGCCGAACACGACCACCGGATTGAGCCCGAACACGTTCATGTGCACGGCCGATGCGCCCGACATGCCGGCGCCGGACTCGGCGATCGTGCGCATCATGATCGCGGCGTCGGTGATACCGAGCCCGGAGCCGCCATATTCTTCGGGGATGCAGATGCCGAGCCAGCCGGCATCCGCCAGCGCACGATGGAAGTCGGCAGGGTAGCCGCCCTCCTTGTCCTTCTTCAGCCAATAGGCGTCGTCAAAGCGCGCACAGATTTTTGCGACTGCATCGCGGATGGATTCCTGGTTCGCCGAGAGCGCAAAGTCCATCGTCTCTGTCCTAGTTCGCTGGTGTCTAGTTCGCTGGTGCCCTGGTGGCGCCGTCGCGCAGCATGGCGGCGATCTCATCCACGGAGAAACCGGCTTCCCGGAGGATCTCCGCGCTGTGCTCGCCGAGCCGTGGCGCCAGCCGCTTCGGCTCGGCCTTGGTCTCCGACCAGCGCGCCGACACCTTCATGTTGCGGATGCGCCCTTCGGTCGGATGTTCCGTGACCGGAAACACATCGGTTGCAACGATGTGCGGGTCCTGCAGAAGACTCTCGAGATCATGCATCGGCATCACCGGCACGTCGGCCTTCTCGAGGATCTCGTTCCACTCCGCGGTGGTTCTGGTCTTGAGGATGCGCGCAAGCTCGGCGTAGACGCAATCGATATTGGCGGCGCGGCCGGCGAAGGTCGCAAACCTCGAATCCTTGCGCAGATCGTCGCGCCCGGTCGCGGCAAAGAAGTTATCCCACTGCTTGTCGTTATAGACGATCACGCAGATATAGCCGTCGCTCGTCTTGTAGGGGCGCCGGTCCGGCGACAGGTGCCGGGCATAGCCGCCGCGGTCAAGCGGCGGGTCGTAGGTGAGACCGCCCATATGGTCGCCCATGACGAAGCCGGCCATGGTCTCGAACATCGGGATGTCGACACGCTGCCCCTGCCCAGTCCTGTCGCGATGCACGAGGCTTGCGCAGATCGCGCCGACCGCGGTCAATCCCACGATGCGATCGACCAGCGCGTTCGGCACGTAGCGCGGCACGCCGTCGGAGGTTTGCGCCATCAGCGCCGGTAGCGCGGTGGCGCCCTGGATCAGGTCGTCATAGGCGGGCTTGGCGGCATAAGGGCCGTCCTGACCGAAGCCGAACACGCCGGCATAGACCAGCCGCGGATTGATCTTCGAGACGACGTCGTAGCCGAGTTGCAACCGCGCCATCGCTTGCGGGCGCACATTGTAGACGAGCACGTCGGCCTTCGCGATCAGGCGCAGCACGGCCTCGCGCCCGGCCGGCTTTTTCAGATCGAGGCAGATCGAGCGCTTGCTGCGGTTGGTGTTGAGGAACACCGGACCCATGCCAGGATGGCGGGTCGGGCCGATCTGGCGCGTGACGTCGCCATCGGGCGATTCCACCTTGATGACGTCGGCGCCGTAGTCGCCGAGCATCTGGGTGGCATACGGCCCCATCAGCACGGTCGTCATGTCCACGACCTTGATGCCGTCCAGCGGTCCCATGGCCTCGTCATCCTCCCAGAAAGGCGGCCGATCACGGCCGCGTTATCGCTTCCGGGGACCTAGTAACGGCAGGGCGTCCGCAAGATCAAGGCGCGCCGCGCGTATGGGCGTATGCGCGGCGGGTAGCGGGTTATCTCGTCGATCGCGCGTCCCGCTCCTTCATCAGCCGCTCGAGCTCTTCATTCTGCTGGCTGATGCGGTCAGCAATACGCGCCTCGTTCCGCTCGCCGGATGCCGCGGCGGCCTGTTCGATCAGCTGCCTGATGTTGCTTTCAAGAATCGCGATGCGATTGTTGAGTTCGTCTAGCGACAACGAGCTTTCGTTACCCATGATGTACGCTCCGAACATCTGCGCCGCGGCGTGCCGCGGCAAATCCGTAGGATGGGTAGAGCGCAGCGAAACCCATCAATGGCGACCGGGGGCGAAGATGGTGGGTTTCGCTACGCTCTACCCACCCTACAACGCCACAACGTCGACGCTACTTCGCCGGCTCCAGCAGCGAAACGTAATTCGCGACCGCCGCGCCGCCCATGTTGAAGATGCCGGCGAGCTCGGGATTCTTCAATTGCATACCCTCGGGCGCCTGTCCTGTCAGCTGCATCGCGCTCATCACATGCATGGAGACGCCGGTGGCGCCGATCGGGTGGCCCTTGGCCTTGAGCCCGCCGGACGGATTGACCGGCAGCTTGCCGTCCTTCAGCGTCCAGCCTTCCAGAATCGCACGCGCCCCCTGCCCGCGCGGCGTCAGCCCCATCGCTTCATATTCGATCAGTTCGGCGACGGTGAAGCAGTCATGGGTCTCGACGAAGGAGAGATCGGACAGCTTGGCGCCGGCCTGCTCCAGCGCGCGCCGCCAGGCCACCGTGCAGCCCTCGAACTGCAGGATGTCGCGCTTGGACATCGGCAGGAAATCCTGGGCATGCGCGGTGGCGCGGAAGTTCACCGCCTTGCCCATGGTCTTCGCGGTCTCCGCATCCGTCAGCACCAGCGCGGCCGCGCCATCCGACACCAGCGAGCAGTCGGTGCGCTTCAGCGGGCCGGCGACGAACGGATTCTTGTCGCTCTCGGCGCGGCAGAACTCGAAGCCGAAATCCTTGCGCATCTGCGCATACGGGTTGGCAACGCCGTTCTTGTGGTTTTTCGCGGCGATCATCGCCAGCGCATCGGATTGGTCGCCGTATTTCTGGAAATACCCTTGCGCGATCTTGCCGAACACGCCGGCAAAGCCCGCGGGCGTATCACCGTCCTCCGGCAGATAGGACGCCTTCAACAGGTTGCGGCCGATCTCCGGGCCTGGCGTCGTCGTCATCTGCTCGACGCCGACCACCAGCACGAACTTCGCACCGGTCGCGATCGCGCGGATGCCCTGATGCACGGCGGCCGATCCGGTCGCGCAGGCGTTCTCGACGCGCGTGGCCGGCTTGAAGCGGAACTGCGGATCGGCCTGCAGCACCAGCGAGGCCGTGAAATCCTGCGGCGAGAAGCCAGCGTTGAAATGTCCGAGCACGATCTCATCGACGTCACCAGCCGAAATGCCGGCATCGGTCAGCGCTTCGTTGGCAACGCGCGTCACCAGGCTCTCAACCGTCTCTGCGTCGAATTTGCCGAAGGGCGTATGCGCCCACCCCACGATGCTGGCTGTCATTGGCCGTTCTCCCAAAAAAGTTCCTGATCGGTTGTAACTGATCCAGGGCCGGACTTCACGCGGCTTTCAGCGATTTCAGGGCGCGCTCGCACATGGCGGTTATGCCGGCCCAATTGTTGGATCTGACCTCGGCGGGCGGGCAGAGCCAGGACCCGCCGACCGCGACCACATTGGGCTCCGCCAGCCAGGTGGCGGCATTGTCCTCCCCGATACCGCCGGTCGGGCAGAACCGCACGTTCGGGAACGGCCCCGCCAGCCCCCGCAGTGCCTTGGTACCGCCCGAAGATTCCGCTGGGAAGAATTTCACAAGATCAAAGCCGTGCGCCAGCGCCTGCATCAATTCGGACGCGGTGGCGATCCCTGGCGCAAAGGGCAAGCTGCTGCCGGCAGCAGCTTTCAGGAGCTCGGGCGTTACACCCGGGCTGATCCCGAACCTGGCGCCGAGCGCCTCGACACGGGCGAGATCGTCCTGGTTCAGGATGGTGCCGATGCCGACGATCGCGTCCGGCACCTCCGCCATGATCGCCTTTGCCGCCTCGATCGCAACCGGCGTGCGCAAGGTGACCTCCAGGCTGTACACCCCGCCCGCGACCAGCGCCTTGGCGAGCGGCACTGCATCCTCGCGCCGCTCGATGGTGAGGACGGGGATGACCTTGGCCTGGCTGAACAGCGTGGCGAGCGCTTCCTGTTTGGTAGACGTCATTGCAAGGCCCTGCGGGAATTTGTCGGTCGCGGCGCTTTCTTCGGCGGCATGGCATAGCGCGGAATGATCGCGCCGGGATAGCATACCACGACGCCCGCCAGACGATGTCCGGCGCGCGCAGCCTCCGGCGGCTCAACGCCGGAAAGCCGGGCCGCGAGGTAGGCGGCTGCGAAGCTGTCGCCGGCCGCGGTGGTATCAACAATCGGCTGGGTCACCGGCTCGGCCCTCACCTCCCGCGACCCACCGACAAAGCGCAGCACGCTGACCGGCTCCGACAGCTTCAGTACCACTTCCGGGCTAGGAATCCCCGCGAGCAGCGCCGCATTGCTCTCCCCGGGATAGAGCGGCAGCAGGTCCTCGGTCGAGGCGAGCACGATGTCGGCCGCCTCGAACGCAGCGCTATAGACGCTGCGCGCCTCGCTCAGATCAGGCCAGCCGCGAGCACGGAAATTGGTATCGAACGCGAAGCGCGTACCGAGCAGGCGCGCACGCTTCAAGGCCGTCATCAACCGCCCGCGCCCGTAATCATCATAGATCGAGAGTGTAATGGCGGAGAGGTAGACGAGGTCGTAGGTCGCAAGCGAATTAAGAAGGTCTTCAGTCTCCGGCAAGTGCATCAGCTTGCGCGCGGCCGAGTTCTCGCGCCAATGGAAGAATTTTCGTTCGCCCTTCTCGTCTGTCTGGATCAGATAAAGGCCGGGCAGTTTGCCGGCCAGCCGGGCCACGCGTTTGGTCCCGACGCCCTCGGCCTTCCAGCCCGCGATCATCTCCTCGCTCAACGCATCGTCGCCGAGTGCCGTGATGTAGTCGACGTCGACGCCGAGGCGCGCGAGATAGACGGCGGTGTTGAGGGTGTCACCGCCGTACCCCCGGGAGTAGAGACCGCCTGGCGTCCCGCTTTGGGGTCCGCCCTGGGCCTGCCTCAACTCGATCATGCATTCGCCGATAGAGGCGACCCGCGTCATGACCGCACTCCGCAAGGAAGACTAGGCCGCGAACTTGCCGCCGAGCTCGTCCTCGATGTGAATCCGGATGATGTCGTCAAAGCTCTTCTCAGCCGTCGTGAAGCCGAGCTTCAGCGCACGCTCGGTGACGAAGTCGCGCGGCCAGCCCGAGACGATGCCGATGATGGTCTGATCCGGCACCCGCTTGATCCGCGCCGTGACGTTCTTGCCGGCGACGCGCTCGAGCGCCGCGATCTGTTCGCCGACGGTGACGGAGAGCCCGGGCATGCTGAGATTGCGTCGGGGACCGATGGCGTTGAGGTCCATGGTGCCCGCATGCACGAGGAAGCCGACCGCCGATTTCGGCGAAGCATGCCAGTGCCGCACGTCCTCGGACACCGGCAGGATCGCCTCCTCGCCGGCGAGCGGCTCGCGGATGATGTTGGAGAAGAAGCCTGACGCCGCCTTGTTCGGCCGGCCCGGCCGCACGCAGATCGTCGGCAGACGGATGCTGATGCCGTCGAACAGGCCCTTGCGGGTATAATCGTTGATCAAGAGCTCGCAGATCGATTTCTGCGTGCCGTAGCTCGTCAGCGGCGTGTGGAAGAACTCGTCGCCGATCTTCTCCGGGAACGGCGCCCCGAACACGGCAATCGAGGACGTGAACACCAGCCGCGGCTTGTAGCCGCCGCCCACCGCGCGGATGGCGTCGATCAGGTGTCGCGTGCCGTCGAGATTGATGCGATAGCCCTTGTCGAAATCGGCCTCCGCCTCGCCGGAGACGATCGCGGCGAGATGGAAGATCACGTCGGGCCGCTCGGCGATCAGCGGCGCGGCGGCGCCGGCATCGGCGAAGTCGGACGCCACCACCTTGACCGGGATCGAGGCGTTGGCGGGCTTTGCGGGCTCGACCACATCCTGCAGGGTCATCCTGGTGATGTCCTGCTTGCCGAGGCGGCCGTCGCGCAGCAGACGGTCGGTCAATTTGCGGCCGACCATGCCGGCGGCGCCGAGAATCAGAACGTGCAAGACCCAACTCCTTAATATCAGCGGTAACGACGTGGGCCCTTCGCGCTATTCCTTCACGGCTCCCGTCATGGCCGACACATAATGCTCGACGAAGAAGGCGTAAAGGATCACGAGCGGCAGTGAGCCGACCAGCGCGCCCGCCATCAGCGATCCCCATTTGTAGATGTCGCCGTCGACGAACTCGTTGACGATCGCGACCGGCACCGTCTTGTTCGGCGTCGATTGCAGGAAGGTCAGCGCATAGATGAACTCGTTCCAGCACAGCGTGAACGAGAAGATGAAGGCTGAGATCAGGCCGGGGATCGCCAGGGGCACGATGATCTTGACCAGGATCTGCCAGCGCGAGGCGCCGTCGATCAGCGCGCATTCCTCGAGCTCATAAGGAATGGTCTTGAAGTATCCCATCAGGAGCCAGGTCGAGAACGGAATGAGCAAAGTCGGATAGACCAGGATCAGCGACAGCGGCGAGTCGAACAGGCCGTAGGCCTGGATCACCGAGGCCAGCGGGATGAACAGGATCGACGGCGGCACCAGATAGGCGAAGAAGATCAGGACGCCAACGGTATCGGCGCCCTTGAACCGCAGCCGCGTGATCGCATAGGCCGCCAGCACGCTGGCCACAATCGACAGGAACGTAGCGCAGACCGCCACATACATCGTGTTCCAGAGCCACCTCGGATACTCCGTCTCGAACAGGAGCTTGCTGATGTGCTTGAAGGTCGGATGGACAACCCAGAACGGGTTGAACTTGTCCATGTCGATCAGTTGCTCGTCCGGTTTGATCGACGTCAGCACCATCCAGTAGAACGGGAACAGCAGCACCACGAGGATGATGAACAGCGGCAGATAGAGCGTGATCAGGCGCCGCGGCAGCGACTCCAGATAGCTCATGCCCTCGGAGTCGTCGCTCGCGGCCTGCGCCGGCGCTTTGGTTTGCAGGGCTGAATCAGTCATTGTTCGATCCTTGCTGCCACTTGCGGCGCTGCATGCCGAACCAGGAGATCGCGATCGCGGCAAGAAGGAACGGGATCATCGCGGTCGCAATCGCCGCGCCCTCGCCGAGCCGTCCGGAGATGATGCCGCGCTGATAGCTCAGCGTCGCCATCAGATGCGTCGCATTGACCGGTCCGCCGCGGGTCAAGGCCCAGATGAGCTGGAAGTCGGTGAAGGTGAACAGCACCGAGAACGTCATCACCACGGCGATGATCGGCGTCAGCAGTGGATAGGTGATGTAGCGGAAGCGCTGCCAGTTGGTGGCGCCATCGAGCGTCGCCGCCTCGTACAGCGAGGGCGAGACCGTCTGCAGGCCGGCGAGCAGCGTGATCGCCACGAAGGGAACGCCGCGCCAGACATTGGCGAAGATGACGCTGGCGCGGGCCCAGGTGCTGTCGCCCAGGAAATTGATGTTGTGCTCAATCAGACCGAGCTTGATCAGCGACCAGGAGATGATCGAGAACTGGGCGTCATAGATCCACCAGAACGCGATCGCCGACAGCACCGTCGGCACGATGAAGGGGATCAGCACGATCGAGCGGATCATCGCCTTGAATGGCATGTGCCGGTTCAAGAGCAGCGCGAGATAAAGGCCGATCGCGAATTTGATGACGCTGGCGACCAGCGTATAGAGCACCGTGTTGAACACCGACAGCCAGAAGATCGCGTCGTCCCACAGCCATTGATAGTTCTCGAGGCCGATGAACACCCCGCCCCGGCCGATGCGTTCGTCCGTGAAGCTCATCCAGATGCCAAGGCCAAGCGGATAGGCCAGGAACAGGATCAGGAAAGCGGCGGCCGGCAGCATGAACCACAGCGCCGCCCAGTTGCGGTTGGCGCGCAGCCTTAACCATAGTGACGGCTCGCCGGCTGCGGCGGCCTGTACCGGCATCGATGTCTGGACAGTACTCATTCCGTCTCCAACTCCAAATCAAAGGCAACGCCCGGCCCGTTTCCGTGACTCCGAGCGTCGCCCCGATCGCTCAACAATAGAAAGCCGGCGCGGTAGTCCGCGCCGGCTGCTCGCTCAGCGGAAGATGCGCTTGGCCGCGCGTTCGGCCGAGGTCATCGCGGTCTTCACATCCTCGCGTCCGGTGCAGTAGTTCGCGTACATGTCGACCAGCACGAAGTCGGCGATCGCAGCCGCCGCGTTCTCGCTCATCTGCGCCTCTCCGGCCGGCGTCGACGCGCTCTGCGCCACGCTGCGGTAAGGCGTCGTCTTTGGATCGGCAGTCCAGACCGGGTTCTTGTCGTAGCCAAGGAGGAAGTGGGACAGATAGCCCTGCGCCGCTTCGATCCAGGGGTTGAACTGGTCCGGCTCGAGCATGAAGGCGGTGAACGCCTTGCAGGTCTGCGGATACTTCGAGAAGGTGAAGATCAGGATCGGGAAACCAAGATTAAGTTCGCGCGTCTTGCCGTCGATGCCGGGCGGCAGATGCGCGTGGTTCATATCCTCAGCGATCTGCGGATTCTCTTTCTTCGCCGTCACATAGATCGAGATGCCGTTCGTGGTGAGGTGAAGCTGACCCGCGAGGAACGCCTTGTTGTTGGAGCTGTCGTTCCACGAGGCAGTGCCCGGCACGAAGTTGTCGTAGAGGCCCTTGACATATTCAAGCGACTTCGCGGTCTCCGGCGAATTGATGGCAACCTTGTTGTTCTTGTCGATCAACTTGCCGCCGTGGGCCCAGAGCGCCCAGTGCAACCAGCCATTGGCGTCACCCGAAGCATGGCCCAGCGCCATGCCAGCGGGCGTGCCGTTCTTGTTCATACCCTTCACAAGGTCGGCAAAGCCGGCGAGATCCTTCGGGAATTCCTTGTGGCCGGCCTTCTCTGCCGCAGCGACGCGGTAGTTCACGAGGCCGCCGGTGGCCGCAACGGGAATGCCGATCCACTTGCCGTTGAGCATGCCATAGGCCTTACCGGAGTCGGTCCAACCGCCGCATTTCTGGCCGAGATAGTCGGCGACATCAGTAACATCGACGCATTTGCTCGGGAACAGGAACGGCAGCGAGTAGAGACCCCAGACCATGTCGAGGCCCTGCCCGGTGTTGGCGGCAACCGACGCCTTGGGCTGAATGTCGTCGTAGGACTCGTTGGAGACGTTGATGGTGACGTTGTTGGCCTTCTGGAAGGCGTCGACGATCTTCATGAACGCGACGTCTTCGGCTTCGACGAAACGCTTCCAGCGCAACAGATTGATCTTCGCCCCAGGCTCCGGCTTCCACGGCGCAGTCTGCGCCCAGGCCTTCGCATAGCCCAGCAACTCGTCGCCCGACATCGTCGCGGCGGCTGCCAGAAGGCCTGCACCGCCCTTGAGCAGCGAGCGGCGATCGGTGGTGAACTTATTCATTTCAAGTCTTCTCCCTTAATTTTATGGTCTTGCTGGGGCTTGTGAATCCGGACGCCTAAAGACGGTGGCCGGTGTCCTTGTCGAACAGGTGGGCGGACGACGCGCGCGGCCGCAAATGAATTCTCTCGCCGGGCTTGACATCGTGTCGCTCGCGGAACACCGCAATGATGTCCTGCTCGCCGATGCGCGACACGATCTGCGTCTCCGAGCCGGTGGGCTCGACGACGACGACCTCTGCCTCGATGCCGTCGCTGGCGAGTTCGAGATGTTCGGGCCGGATGCCGTAGAGCACAGGCTTGCCGTCGGAAGCGGTCGGCGCCGTCGCGAGCGGCAGCCTGGCGCCGTTCTCGGTCTCGACATAGACTTGGCCGTTGGACTTGAGGTGCCCGTTCAGGAAGTTCATCGCGGGCGAGCCGATGAAGCCCGCGACGAACTGGTTGTCGGGCTTGTCATAGAGTTCGAGCGGCGATCCCATCTGCTCGACGATGCCGTCATGCATGACGACGATCTTGTCGGCCATTGTCATGGCCTCGATCTGGTCGTGAGTGACATAGACCGTCGTGGTCTTCAGCCGCTGATGCAATTCCTTGATCTCGGTGCGCATCGCAACGCGCAGCTTGGCGTCGAGGTTGGACAGCGGCTCGTCGAACAGGAACACCTGGGGATCACGGACGATGGCACGCCCCATTGCGACGCGCTGGCGCTGACCTCCCGACAATTGACGGGGATAGCGCTCCAGAAGCGGCGTCAATGCCAGAATTTCGGCGGCCTTCTTGACCCGGGTGGTGATGTCCTGCGCGTTCGCGTTTCGCAATTTCAATGAGAAGCCCATATTTTGGGCAACCGTCATGTGCGGGTAGAGCGCGTAGTTCTGGAACACCATCGCGATGTCCCGCTCTTTCGGCTGCACGTTGTTCACCACGCGATTGCCGATCGAGATGGTCCCGGAGGTGATGTTCTCCAGTCCCGCTAGCATGCGCAGCAATGTCGACTTGCCGCAGCCGGAGGGGCCGACCAACACCACGAACGCACCGTCCTCGATCGGAACAGTCACGCCGTGCAGGACTTCAAATCCACCGAACGACTTACGCACGTCGCTAATCTGCACCGACGCCATTCAATTCCCTCCGATTTTAGCGGCGGTTAGGACCATAAAGGCCCCGCCCGCTCTTCAAGTTGAGTTGCCTCTTAGCAGAATTTTTTCGCCATGTCGTTGGATCAAAGTTGAATATCGCCGCGCTCAATCAATTGCGAACAACGGGTCGACGTGCATAAAGTCGCGTCAACGAAACAAGGCTGAGTGCAGTGCAGCATAAGCCGTTGCGCTCGGGGAGAAACTAATGAACAAGCCTGTTACCCCAGTCACCAAGCGCAAGCTCCGCTCCAGCGAATGGTTCAACAACCCGCACAACCCCGGCATGACCGCGCTCTATCTCGAGCGTTACCTTAATTATGGACTGACGCGGCAGGAACTGCAGTCCGGCAAACCGATCATCGGTATTGCGCAGACCGGCAACGATCTCTCGCCCTGCAATCGCCATCATCTTGAGTTGGCGCACCGGGTGCGCGAGGGCATCCGCGAAGCCGGCGGCATCGCGATGGAGTTTCCGACCCATCCGATCCAGGAGACGGGAAAGCGGCCGACCGCTGCGCTCGACCGCAACCTCGCCTATCTCGGCCTCGTCGAAGTTCTCTTCGGCTATCCGCTCGATGGCGTGGTGCTGACCACCGGATGCGACAAGACCACGCCGGCGTGCCTGATGGCGGCGGCGACCGTGAACCTGCCCGCGATCGTGCTGTCGGGCGGGCCGATGCTGAATGGCTGGCACAATGGCGTGCGCTCCGGTTCCGGCACCGTGGTCTGGAAGGCGCGCGAGCAACTCGCCGCGGGCGAGATAGATTACGAAGAGTTCATGAACGTCGTCGCCTCCTCGGCGCCGTCGGTCGGCCATTGCAACACGATGGGCACCGCCTCGACCATGAACTCGCTGGCTGAAGCGCTAGGCATGTCGCTGCCGGGTTGCGCGGCGATCCCAGCCCCCTATCGCGAGCGCGGCCAGATCTCCTATGAGACCGGAAAGCGGATCGTCGAGATGGTCTGGGAGGATTTGAAACCTTCCGACATTCTCACCCGCAAGGCGTTCGAGAACTGCATCGTAGTGAATTCGGCGATCGGCGGCTCGACCAACGCGCCGATCCACATCAACGCACTCGCCCGCCATGTCGGTGTCGAATTGTCGATCGACGACTGGCAGAAGTATGGCCACGACGTGCCGTTGCTCGTGAACATGCAGCCGGCCGGCTTCTATCTCGGCGAGGAGTATCATCGCGCCGGCGGCGTGCCGGCGGTGGTGCGCGAATTGATGAAGCACAAGCGCATTCATGAAGATGCGGTGACAGTCAACGGACACAGCATGGGCGAGAACTGCAAGGATGCAGCCCAGCCCGACGGCGACGTAATCTGGACCTATGACAAGCCGCTGGTGAAGGACGCAGGCTTCCTGGTGCTGCGCGGCAACCTCTTCGATTCCGCAATCATGAAGACCAGCGTGATCTCGAAGGAGTTCCGCGAGCGCTATCTTGTCAACCCGAAGGACCCGAGCGCCTTCGAGGGCCGCGCCATCGTGTTCGAGGGCCCGGAGGATTACCACGAACGGATCGAGGATCCTTCGCTCGGGATCGACGAGCACTGCATGCTGTTCATCCGCGGCGCCGGTCCGATCGGCTATCCCGGCGGTGCCGAGGTCGTGAACATGCAGCCGCCGGCGGCGCTGATCAAACGCGGCATCCTGTCCCTGCCCTGCATCGGCGACGGTCGCCAGTCGGGCACCTCAGGCTCGCCGTCGATCCTCAACGCCTCACCGGAAGCCGCCGCCGACGGCGGGCTGGCGATCCTGAAGACCGGCGACCGGGTGCGCATCGACCTCAACAAGGGCACCGCCAACATCCTGATCCCGGACGACGAGGTGAAGAAGCGGCATGCCGAGTTGAAAGCGAATGGTGGCTTCGGCCATCCGGCAAACCAGACGCCGTGGCAGGAACTCTACCGCGCGACCGTCGGCCAACAGGCCACCGGCGCCTGCCTCGAACTTGCGACCCGATACCACGACATCGCCGGCAAGGTCGGCGTGGCCAGGGATAATCATTGACTTGCTGTCATTCCGGGGCACGCGAAGCGTGAACTATGATGTGCAATTGCACATCAGAGAATCTATCTCTCCACTTCCTTAGGTGGCGCCATGGATTCCGGGTTCGTCGCTTCGCGCCGCCCGGAATGACGAGCAGAATAAAGGGAGACAAGATGTCAGACCGCCTGAAGGGCAAGCGCGCATTCGTCACCGCAGCGGCTGTTGGCATCGGCCGCGCCTGCGCGGTAGCCTTTGCGCGCGAGGGCGCCACCGTGTTCGCCACCGATATCGACGAGGAGAAGCTCGCGCTTCTCAAGCAGGAGGGCGTCGCCGAAGTGGCCAGGCTCGACGTGCGCGATGCCGCTGGGGTCGCGGCCATGGCCAAGCGCGCCGGCAAGACCGACATCCTGCTCAATGCCGCCGGCTTCGTGCATCATGGCACGGTGCTCGATTGCTCCGATGACGACTGGGACTTCTCCTTCGACCTCAATGTGAAGTCGATGCACCGCACGATCCGCGCCTTCCTGCCAGGCATGCTCGAAGCGGGCGGCGGCTCGATCGTGAACATCTCCTCCGCGGCCGGCGTGTTCAAGGCGGCGCCGAACCGTTATGCCTACGGCGCGACGAAGGCAGCGGTAGCGGCCCTCACCCGCTCGGTCGCGGTCGACTTCATCAAGCGCGTGCGCTGCAATTGCATTTGCCCCGGAACCATCGAGACGCCATCGATGCTTGAGCGTGCGGCTGCCGCAGGTCCGGACGGGCGGGACATGTTCGTAGCCCGCCAGCCGATGGGTCGGCTCGGCACCGCTGAAGAGATCGCAGCACTCGCCGTCTATCTCGCCAGCGACGAGAGCGCGTTCACCACTGGCGTCGCGCATGTCATCGACGGCGGCTGGACACTCTAATTCCAGGAAAGGAACACCATGAACAAATATGATCTCAACGGCCGCAGTGCCGTCGTCACCGGCGGCGCGCAAGGATTTGGGCGCGCGATCACCGAGCGTTTTGCCGCCTCCGGAGCCAAAGTCGCGATCTGGGATCATGACATCGCGCTGGCCGAGAAGACCGCGAAGGAGATCGGCGCTGGCGTCACCGCCTTCAAGGTCGACGTCGCCGATCTGGCCGCCGTGGAGAAAACGCGCGACGAGACGCTGAAAGCGTTCGGCAAGATCGACATCCTCGTCAACAACGCCGGCATCGCCGGCGTCAACAAGACCGTGTGGGAGACCGACCTCGAGGAATGGCGCAAGGTGCTGCGCATCAACCTCGACGGCCCCTTCATCTGCTGCAAGGCAATCGTGCCGGCGATGCTCAAGCAGGGCTATGGCCGCATCGTCAACATCGCTTCGATCGCAGGCAAGGACGGCAATCCGAACGCGGCGCACTATTCGTCGTCGAAGGCGGGCCTGATCGCGCTGACGAAATCGCTCGGCAAGGAGCTCGCGCAGCACGACATCCTCGTCAACGCGGTGACGCCGGCGGCGGCGAAGACCGCGATCTTCGACCAGATGACGCAGCAGCATATCGACTTCATGCTGTCGAAGATCCCGAAGGGCCGCTTCGTCCTGGTGGAAGAACTCGCCGCGCTGGTCGCCTGGCTGGCCTCGGAAGATTGCGCCTTCTCCACCGGCGCCGTGTTCGATATCTCCGGCGGCCGCGCGACGTATTAAGTCGGCGGGCGGAGCTCCGCCGCGAGATGATCAGCTAACAGCGACGCCGCACGCGACAGGTTGGCGGCGCGATGCAGGCGGATCTCGGCGCGCGGCAGCGGCGGCATGCCGTCGCGCTCCGACAGGCGTCGGAGCCGCGGCGGAAAGGTGCCGGCCTTGACCACGGTTACGGCCAATCCCTGCACCGCGACCGCCTCGACGGCCGCGAGGCTGTGGCTGACGAAGGCGAGCCGCCACGGCCGTTTCGCAGCGTCGAGCGCCTGCATCGCCCAGCTTCGAAACAGGCAGCCTTGCGGATAGAGCGCCACCGGAAGCGGGTTCAACTCCTCGACACGATGCTCGGCGCTCGCCGCCCACACCGCCTGCTCGCGCCGCAGGAGCTCACCTTTGCCGCTGCCCTGCGGATGCATGGCGATGACGAGATCGTAGGCCTCACCGAGCCGGTCGGTCATCGAAGACGTCAGCCCCGTTTCCATCTCGATATGGATCAGCGGATAGTTGGCGACGAATCCGGCGAGCAGCGGCGGGACCAACAGCGTGCCGTAGTCGTCCATCACGCCGAGGCGGACGCGCCCTTCCACCTTGTGCTCGCGGACGCGGCCCACCGCCTCCTCGTTCAGGCTGAGGATGCGGCGCGCATAGCCGAGCAGGCCCTCGCCCGCCGCGCTCAGATCGACATTGGCCTTGGTGCGATGAAACAGCTCCGCCTGCAGCCGCTCCTCCAGCCGCTTCACCTGCATGCTGACCGCCGATTGCGTCCGGTTCAACGCCACGGCCGCGCGGGTGAAGGAACGATGGTCGGCCACCGCAACGAATGCCTTCAGGAGGTCTGGGTCGAGACTCATAACGAACTTTGATCTGACCTATCACATAAATTCCATTCTTTGATTATCGCTTGTCCCCTAGCCTCGGCAAGAGGCGAAACGGGGATGAAGCCGGATGGGTGAGACTTGATGGGTGAGACTTGGGGTGTCCTGGCCGCAGTGCTTTCGAGTGCGCTGGGCGGCACGTCGATCGGTGCAACGCGCTACCTCGCAGGCGCCATCGACCCGCTCGCGATCGGTGCGTTTCGCTTCGGCATCGGCTTCCTGTTGCTGCTTCCACTCATCCTGATCCAAGGAAGAGGCTGGCCGGCACGGCGCGACTGGCCAGCAGTGATTAGCCTGGGCCTATTGTTCTTTGCTCTGTTCCCGATCCTCTTCAACGCGTCGCTGATCTTCACTACGGCGGCGCGAGGCGCGCTCGCGCTCTCGACATTGCCGCTGCTGACGATGGCGGTCGGCGCGGCGCTCGGAAGCGAACAATTAACCTTGCGAAAGACGGTCGGCGTCCTGGTGACGATCACAGGCGTCGCCATGGCCCTGCTCTCAGGCCTCAGCGCCACGCCGGAAGGCGCGTGGCGCGGCGATCTGTTGATGGTCGCGGCCGCGCTCTGCATGGCGCTCTACAGCATCTGGTCGAAGCCCTTCATCCGTCGCTCCGGCCCCATTCCATTCACCACGATGGCGATGGCCGCCGGCGCCGCCTGCCTCATCATCGCCTCGCTCGCGCGCGGCAGTTTTGCCCCGGTCGCGGCCTTCGCCGCCCCACAGTGGTTCGGCGCGATCTATCTTGGGGCCTTCGGCGCCGCGCTGACGTTTTATCTCTGGGCGTTCGCGCTGGAGCGCACGACGCCGACCCTCGTGGCGATCTCCGTCACGGTCAATCCGATCGCGGCATCGCTCGTCGGCGCTACGCTGCTGGGCGAGCCACTGCGCTGGAATCTGGTAGTCGGCATCGTGACCGTGTTCGCGGGCATCTGGATCGCGACAACGCAATCCGGCGCCAACGAAGTCGGCGAGGCCGATCCGGCGGCGCCGAAAATACGCTGACGGCGGTCAGCCGATATTCCGCGCCAATGCGTCGCGCGTTTACCGTCTTGCACTGGAACCCCGCCGCGACCATGTCTGGTTGAGAGCGGCCGCCGCCGCGACCGGATATCCCCCTTGAACATTTCCCTCTACGCCATCTCCGTCTGGGTGCTGCCGCTCCTGATCGCCATCACCTTCCACGAGGCAGCGCACGGCTTCGTCGCCCACCGGCTGGGTGACAACACCGCCTGGCAACTCGGGCGCGTCAGCTTCAATCCGCTGAAGCATATAGATCCGTTCGGCACGGTGATCCTGCCAGCGGTGCTATTGCTGTCGCAGTCGCCCTTCCTGTTCGGCTATGCCAAGCCGGTGCCGGTCAACTTCCGCAATCTCAAGCATCCCAGGCTCGACATGGTCTGGGTGGCGCTGGCCGGCCCCGCCACCAACATCATTCTCGCTCTGGTTGCTGCACTGGCCTTCCACGTGCTGCCCTTCGCCCCGCCGGATAGCGCACGCTGGATCGCGGACAATCTCAAAAACGCCTTCCTCATCAATATCGTGCTCGCGATCTTCAACATGATGCCGATCCCGCCGCTGGACGGCGGGCGGGTGGCGGTAGGGCTCTTGCCCCGGCCGCTCGCAGCGCCGCTGGCGCGGCTCGAACCCTACGGGCTGCTGATCCTGATCGGGCTCCTGATCCTGTTGCCGCTCCTTGGTTCGCAGCTTGGTCTCAATCTTGATATTATTTCGGCGATACTGCGGACACTGACCGGCTATGTGATACGTGTGCTTCTCCTCATCACCGGCAATGCATAAGGTGAGGAAAAATCGCGAGGGCCTCTTGATCAAAGCTGCCGATATGCTGATCGCCCGGCGTGCGGACACCCGCGCCAGGGCGGACTTCGCGACCTGGAAAATGCTCGCCAAGCTGAACGGAACGTCCTCCTTGTCGGCGGATGCCCAGAATTTCCTCGCCACCTACAAGAAGCTCCTGGAGCAGATGCCAGAGGCCGAGGCCGGCGAGGCCACCATCAAGCTGATGTACAAGAGCTATTATGCCGAGATGGGCGGCGCCGGCACGCCGCCCAACGTGCCCGCGCCCTCCCGCGAGCCGGTCGCTGACCGCGGCAACGTCACCGCCTTCCGTCGCCTCCCCGCCAAGAAGCCGGGCGTGTCCGGGCCGACTGGAAAACGGCCGCTCCCGGTGGCGCTGATCTTCGCCTGCCTCGTCGTGGTCTACGTCGGCATCCGCTATCTCTGGCGCTAGGTGAGCCCGGGGTAGCGTAGCTGTAGGATGGGTAGAGCGGAGCGAAACCCATCCTTTTCAGGGGAAGCCGCGCGAATGATGGGTTTCGCTCCGCTCTACCCATCCTACGAGTCAACGCAAGTCAGCGGATTACGCGAGTGGGCCGCCCGCTAATCCGCTCCTCGCCTCAACTCGTTACTTCGGCTTCTTGAAGTTCACGTCGAGGCTGAAGGCGAACTGGTCTTCGGTGAGTTCGGCCGGCGGCGGCGGGACGGGGTCGGAGCGGCGGATCATTGAGATGGCCGCGTCGTCGAAGGCAGGATCGCCCGAGGATTCCGCGACGGCGACGTTGACGACGTTGCCCCGGCGGTTCAGCACGATGCTGACCTTCACCGTGGTCGCCCTGCTCTTGTTGTGCGGATAGCGCTTGTGCAACTCGAAATAGGCGCTGATCTTGCGGCCCCAATTGGCGGTGAGCTTCTGCTTGTCCTTGCCGATACCGAGATTGGGGGCCTTGGCCTGCTCGGCCTCCGGCGCCTTCTCCTCGAGCGTCTGCCGCGCGGTCGCTTCCTGGGCGGGCGCCTCCTCGGAGGCCTGGGTCTGGACCTTCGAGACCTCCGGTTCTTCCTCTTTGGGCTTTTGCGAATCGTTCGGCGTGACGATGCGGTCAGGATCTTCGGACTCGGTCGGAACGTCCTTCGGAAGGTCGGTCTCCTTGACCTCGGCCTTCTGCTCAGCGAGTTGCGGAGAGGCCTGCGACGCATCGGCGTCAGGACCCGGCGGCAGATTCTCCTCCTCGACCTTAGGCGATGCCATCTCCACCGCGAACTCGGCGGCATTGGCGCCCAGGCCGTCGCCCGCGTCCTCGCCGCGCAAATTCGTCAGCGCCAGCGCCGCGCCGCCAACATGCAGCGCAAGCGCCGTCACCGCGGCGCAAATCCATAGGCGGCGAGAAGGCTTTTGCTCGAGGTCGAGGTCAGACATCGCTGTCCCTCGTCAGGGTTTTGCCGGCTCAGCGGCTGGCGGGGCGGCAGGCGCGCCGGGAACGCCTTCGAGCGTCACCAGCTTGACCCGAGTGTAGCCGCCCGAGCGCAGGATTTCCATCACGCCCATGAGCTCGCCATACGGCACGGCGCGGTCGGCGCGCAGGAATACATACTTATCCTTGCTCATGTCGGCGAGGGTATCGAGCGAATGCACCAGCTCGGTGCGTTTGACCGCATTTTCGCCGATCGCGAGCGTGAGATCCGACTTGATGCTGACATAGGTCGGCTTGTCCGGCTTCTTCTGCGGCGTCGCGCTCGAAGTCGGCAAATCGACCGGCAGGTCGACGGTGGAGAGCGGCGCGGCCACCATGAAGATGATGAGCAGCACCAGCATGACGTCGATGAAGGGCGTGACGTTGATCTCGTGCGATTCCGCGAAATCGTCGTCGTCGCCGTCATTGTCTGCGATCGAGACAGCCATCGCCTACTCCGCCGCCGCGCGCGAATGCGCGCCGCTGGACATGCTGACATGGGTGCGATCGAGGTCGCGCGACAACAGCCGCGCCGCCGCGCCCGAGGCACGGCTGACCAGTTCCAGGTAACCCTTCGTCACCCGCGAGAAGTGATTGTAGATGATCACGGCCGGGATCGCCGCGACGAGGCCGATCGCGGTCGCCAGCAATGCTTCGGCGATGCCGGGTGCGACCACCGCGAGGTTGGTGGTCTGCGATTTCGAGATGCCGATGAAGCTGTTCATGATGCCCCAGACCGTGCCGAACAGGCCAACGAAGGGCGAGGTCGCACCGATGGTCGCCAGCAGGCCCATGCCGACGCGAATACGGCGTCCTTCGGCACGCACGATCTCGGCAAAGCTCGACGCCGCGCGTTCCTTGATGCCGGAGTCACTGGAGATGCCGGCCGACAGGCGTCCTTCCCGCATCGCCGCAGCGATCAGGCTCGACAGCGCGCTCCCCTTGGCGCCGAGCGCGAATTGCGCCTCCGCCAGCGAACGCACGTCGCTGATCTTGGCGAGGGCGGCGCGCAGTTTGCGCTGCACGACGGTGAGCTCGATCATCTTGGCGATGAACACGGTCCAGGTCACGAGCGACGCAAAGGCGAGACCGATCATCACCGCCTTCACGACGATGTCGGCATTCCAGAACATCAGCCACGGTGACAGTTCCTTCAGCCCGGCGATGGTCGCCGATTTCTTGCCCTCGCCTTCGGCGGGCGCTGCACTGACGTCCTGAGTTCCCTGCGAGGCAACCGGCTCGGCCGCAGAAGGAGACTGCGCTGGCGTCGCCGCCTCCGCCGGCGGTTGCGGCGCGGCGGGAGCAGTCTGCTGCGTGGCGGGCGCGGACGGAGCGGGAGCGGCGGGCGCCATCTGCTGCTGCGCCGACGACGGTGCCATCAGCGCAACCAGCGTAAGCACCGGGAGTGCAAACAGTGTCGCGCGGGTAGATAGGATTTTCATACTTCGGCCCAGTGGCGTATCAGGTTGTGATAGATGCCGGTCAATTTGACCGTTTCGGGATCGTCTCGCCCAAGCCGCTCCACCAAGGCCTGGATAGCGGTGTCCAGATCAAAGATCAGACTGCGAGCATGCGCATCCCGTACCATGCTCTGCAGCCAGAAGAAAGACGCAACCCGCGCGCCTCGCGTTACCGGCGTGACCAACCCTTTTACCCGTGTAGCCTTCAAGCCGCTCGGCCACCGGGTTGATCGCCATCTCGAGACGCTGCGAGCTCGGTGCTTTCACGTTGCGCATCACACGTCTCAGGATGAATTTCGACCAGTGCGCTATGATGCGCGAAATGTGTCCGGCTGGGTGGTATCGACGCCGAAATTTCGGGTCAATGCGAATACGCAGCTCGCTGAGTTGAATCGCTCCAGATCAGAACGCTTCTAATCTGATTGTTTGAAACGATTCTAATCTGGCTCCAAACGAGCGACGGAGGTCCTGCGAAATCACCGCATAGTTCGGTCGCGAGCGAACCTTCATCGGTGCTCGCCGGCTTCATCAGCGAGAACCGAGAACAAAGTCGGTGAGGAAACGCGCAACGCGGGCGCAACTACTTTACCGCGACGTCCGGTCCTTCGCCGAGCGACTTGATGCGATCCTTGATGTCGCGGAGGGTCTGAAGGCTGGCTTCGACCCTCTCGTCGGGAATGTCGTGCAACACGTCGGTCGCGATCGCATTGCGCAGGCTGTCGAGATCGTGGACGAGCTGACGGCCCCGGTCAGTAAGGAACAGCCGGTTGGCGCGGCGATCCTTCGGATCGGGCCGGCGCTCGAGCAGGCCGTGCTCGACCAGGCGGTCGAGCAGCCGCACCAGCGAGATCGGCTGTAGTTCGAGCACGTCAGCGAGGTCGACCTGCGACAAACCTTCCTGTTCCCGCAGCCTAAACAGCACGATCCATTGCGCTCGCGTGGTGCCGCGCGTCTTCGCACGATGATCGATATAGTTGCGCAACAGGCGCGAACTCTCGACAAGCTGTGAAACAAGCTGGCGTTTCAGATCGAGCGACATATCGGTTTCATCAGGCGCATTGAGGGCTCCAGGAACGCGCTCTAGATCGTGATCCGACCAGACGGGGTCGGATCACGATCTCATCTCTTTGTTCGAGCATGATCTCCGCGCAACGCTCCGCCTTTGCAGAGAGGAAAAACCGATCTCCACGTTTCCGGACCATGCTCTAAACCTTTCCGAATATTTAGGATTCTCAAGTGTTAGTGTGTGTACGCATTAAGTGCTGACGCATTATATGGGTTCCCCGGAACGGTTTTAAACACCTATAATTGTCTTCGAACCCATGAGCGTGCATGTCCAAGTCACGAACGATAGGTTGGGTGCTGCTGGTCGCCGCCATCGGCGCTGCGGGCTATTTTGGTTGGCAGCGCGGGGAGCACGCCACCCACGCTGATGGGCAAAAGAATGCCGCCCCTGCGCGTCCGCCCGTTCCGGTTCGGATTGCACGCGTCGAAACGGCTGATTTCCCGGTCTATTTGACCGGCCTCGGCACCGTGCAGGGCTTCAACACCGTCCAGGTGCGCACCCGTGTTGACGGACAGATCATGAAGCTCGCCTTCCAGGAAGGGCAGCTCATCAAGAAGGGCGACGTCCTGGTGGAGATCGATCCGCGGCCGTATCAGGCCGCCCTCGACCAGGCTACGGCCAAGAAGCAGCAGGACGAGGCGAATCTCGCCAATGCCAAGCTCGATCTGCAGCGTTACACCCGGCTTGGCGAGTTCGCGACCCGCCAGCAGACCGACACCCAGCGTTCCACCGTCGCGCAGTTGACGGCGCAGATCGCCGCCGACGACGCCGCGATCACGAATGCGCAGACGCAGCTCGACTACGCAACCGTCAAGGCGCCGATCACCGGCATCGCCGGCCTGCGTCAGGTCGATGTCGGCAACATCGTCAATGCAGCGACCCAGACCGGCATCGTCTCGATCGCTCAGATTGAGCCGATCGCGGTGATTTTCACCGCGCCCGAGGACCAATTGCCTGACATCAAGGCCGCGCTGGCTGACTCCCCGCCCAAGACGATCGCCTACTCCACCGACGGCAAGCGCGCCCTGTCCACCGGCGTTCTCGCGCTGATCAACAACCAGGTCGACACGACCAGCGGGACTATCCGGCTGAAGGCGGTGTTCGAGAACAAGGACCACGCGTTGTGGCCGGGCCAGTCGGTATCGACGCGGCTCCTGGTGCGGACGCTGAAGGGCGCGACCGTGGTTCCCGATGGTGCCGTCCAGCATGGCGCGGACGGACTTTACGCGTATACTGTCAACCAGGAGAACAAGGCGGAACTGCACCGGATCAAGGTCAGCTACTCGATCGACGGCAAATCGGTGGTCGACGAGGGGTTATCGCCCGGCCAGCAGGTGATTACCTCAGGCCAATACAAAGTTTCGCCCGGGGCGCTCGTCAGCACCGCGGTCGCAAGCTCGGATGCGACGCAATCCACCAAGGTGAAGCCGGAATGAGCTACGGCATTTCCGCTCCCTTCATCCGCTACCCTATCGGCACCTCGCTGCTGATGGCCGGCATTCTCTTTGTCGGCCTGGTGGCGTATCCACTGCTGCCGGTGGCGCCGCTGCCGCAGGTCGACTTCCCGACCATCCAGGTCAACGCAAGCTTGCCCGGCGCCAGTCCGGAAACCATGGCGACCTCGGTTGCCCAGCCGCTGGAGCGCCAGTTCGCGCAGATTCCCGGCATCGCCCAGATGACCTCGACGAGCTATCTCGGGACTACGGCGATCACCATCCAGTTCGACCTCAACCGCAACATCGACGGTGCCGCCAACGACGTTTTGTCCGCCATCAACGCGGCAGGCGGCCAGTTGCCGAAGAATCTGCCGTCGCCGCCAACCTACCGCAAGGTCAACCCGGCCGACGCGCCGATCATGATCATGTCGGCGACGTCGGACACGCTGCCGCTGACCGAGGTGAGCGATGCCATCGACGCCCAGCTCGCACAGCAGATCAGCCAGATCTCCGGCGTGGCGCAGGTCATCATCGGCGGCCAGCAGAAGCCCTCGGTACGCGTGCAGATTGATCCGGGCAAGCTGGTGGCAAAGGGCCTATCGCTGGAAGACGTGCGCGCCGCGATCACCAGCGCCACCGTCGACAGTCCCAAGGGCAACATCGATGGCGACACCCGCGCCTACACGGTTTACGCCAACGATCAGCTCCTGAAGGCTGCGCCTTGGAACGACGTTATCATCGCCTATCGCAATGGCGGCCCCTTGCGAATCCGTGATATCGGCCAGGCTGTCGCCGGTCCGGAAGACGCCAAGCAGGCGGCCTGGGCCAACGGCAAGCGTGGCGTGTTCCTGGTGATCTTCAAACAACCCGGCGCCAACGTCATCGACACCGTCGACAAGATCAAGGCAACCTTGCCGCGGCTGGTTGCCGCGATCCCGCCGGCGATCAAGATCAACGTCATGAGCGACCGCACCACCACGATCCGCGCCGCGGTCGAGGACGTGCAGTTCACCTTGCTGATCACCATCGCACTGGTGGTGATGGTGATCTTCATCTTCCTGCGCAGCTTCTGGGCGACGGTCATCCCGACCGTGACGGTGCCGCTCGCCCTGCTGGGCGCCTGCGCGCTGATGTGGGTATTCGGCTATACGCTCGACAACCTGTCCCTGATGGCACTGACGATTGCAGTAGGATTCGTGGTCGACGACGCCATCGTGATGCTGGAGAACATCACACGCTATATCGAGGAAGGCGAAAAGCCGATGGCGGCGGCCTTCAAGGGCGCGAGCGAGATCGGGTTCACGATCGTCTCGATCAGCATCTCGCTGGTCGCGGTGCTGATCCCGCTGCTCCTGATGGGCGGCATCATCGGGCGCCTGTTCCGCGAATTTGCGGTCGTGCTGGCGATGACGATCTTCGTCTCGATGTTCGTGTCGCTGACGCTGACGCCGATGATGGCCTCGCGCTTCCTGCGCGCCCACGGCGAGACCAAGCATGGCCGCCTCTACGAGATCAGCGAGCGCGGCTTCGATGCCATGCTGCGGGCCTATCAACGCGTGCTTGATCTCGCATTGCGCTGGAAGTTCACGACCCTGATGATCTTCTTCGCGACACTCGGCCTGTCGGTCTACCTGTTCGTGATCATTCCAAAGGGCTTCTTCCCGCAGCAGGACGTCGGCCTGATCACCGCGACCTCCGAAGCGAACCAGGACATTTCCTTCGCCGACATGAAGCGCAGGCAGGAAGCGCTCGGCAAGATCGTGCTGGCTGACCCTGACGTCGCGACGGTAGCCATGGCCGTCGGCGGCAGCGGCCGGGCGGGCAATAACGGCGCCATGTACATCACGTTGAAGCCGCGCGATGAGCGTTCTCACAGCGCGCAGCAGATCATCGCACGCCTGCGGCCAAAGCTCGAGGAGGTCGAAGGTGCCAGGCTGTTCATGCAGGCGGCCCAGGACGTCCGTCTCGGCGGCCGGCCGACCCGCACCCAGTTCGAATTCACCCTGCAGGACGCCAATCTCGCCGAGCTCAACGAATGGGCGCCGAAGATCCTGGCGAAGATGCGGACCCTGCGCGAACTGCGCGACGTCGCGACAGACCAGCAGAGCAACGGCACCACGCTCGAACTGAAGATCAACCGCGATACCGCTTCGCGCTACGGCATCCAGCCGCAGCTGATCGACGACACCCTGTATGATGCGTTCGGCCAGCGCCAGGTGGCACAATATTTCACCCAGCTCAACAGCTATCACGTGATCCTGGAAGTGCTTCCCGACCTGCAGGGCAGCATCGACACGCTGAACAAGATCTACCTCAAGTCGCCGCTGACCGGTGAACAGGTGCCGCTGTCGACCTTCGCGACCTGGACCAGCGTGCCGGTGCGGCCGTTGTCGATCAGCCACCAGGGCCAGTTCCCGGCGATCACCATCAGCTTCAACCTGGCGCAGGGCGTGGCGCTCGGCCAGGCTACCAAGGCCGTGCAGCAGGCGATGGTCGAGCTCGGCGCACCGCCGACGCTGAATTCGAGCTTCCAGGGTACCGCGCAGGCGTTCCAGCAATCGCTGAGCACCGTGCCGCTACTGATCCTCGCAGCGCTGGTGGTCGTCTATTTGATCCTGGGCATCCTCTACGAGAGCTACATCCATCCGATCACCATCCTGTCGACGCTGCCGTCGGCCGGCGTCGGCGCGCTCGCGATCCTGATGGCGGCCGGCTTCGACTTCAGCCTGATCGCGCTGATCGGCATCATCCTCCTGATCGGCATCGTCAAGAAGAACGGCATCATGATGGTCGACTTCGCGATCGCGGCCGAGCGCGACGATCATCTCAAGCCGGAGGCGGCGATCCGGCAGGCCGCCCTGCTCCGCTTCCGCCCGATCATGATGACAACGATGGCGGCGCTGCTCGGCGGCGTGCCGCTGATGCTCGGCACTGGCACGGGATCGGAGATCCGCCAGCCGCTCGGCTACGCCATGGTCGGCGGCCTGATCGTGAGCCAGGCGTTGACGCTGTTCACGACGCCGGTGGTCTACCTCTACCTCGACAAGCTCTCCAATTTGTTCTCGGGCTGGAGCCGTTCGACCGATGAGGACGACGAGGAGCATCGGGAAGAGCGTTCCGTCAAGGAAGCCGCGGAGTAAGAAGCTGCAGTTCGTACC
>NZ_JAGKJI010000007.1 GCF_020329485.1 Bradyrhizobium cenepequi | reverse complement strand
GCGGTGAGTTCTACTCGATCGCGATCTCGAACGGCTACCAGCAGGTCGACAGCGGCACCAAGATGCTTCATCTCGGCAAGAACACCTCGAGCCGGATCATCTCCAAGGGCATCGCCGCTGGCAAGTCGCAGAACACCTATCGCGGCCTCGTCACCGCGCACCGGAAAGCCACCGGCGCGCGCAACTATACCGCCTGCGACTCGCTCCTGATCGGCGACAAATGCGGCGCGCACACCGTGCCTTACGTCGAGGCGAAGAACTCGTCGGCGACGTTCGAGCACGAGGCCACGACCTCGAAAATCTCCGAGGACGTGCTGTTCTACTGCACGCAGCGCGGGCTGAGCCAGGAGGAGGCCGTCGGCCTCGTCGTCAACGGCTTCGTCAAGGACGTGCTGCAGCAGCTCCCGATGGAGTTCGCGGTCGAGGCGCAGAAGCTGATCTCGATCTCGCTCGAAGGTTCGGTTGGATAATCATCATCCTTGGCGGACCTGCCGCAGCGGCGCCTTAAGGATGCTACCTAGGAAAACTGTAATGGCATTGCTTGAAGTGAAAGATCTCCAGGTCCGTGTCGAGGATCGCGAAATCCTCCACAGCCTGTCGTTGACCGTGAATCCAGGCGAGGTGCATGCGATCATGGGGCCGAATGGCTCCGGCAAATCGACGCTCTCCCACGTGATCGCCGGGAAGCCAGGCTATGAAGTGACGGGCGGACAGATCCTATTCCGCGGCGAAGATCTCTTGGAGATGGAGCCGGATGAGCGCGCCGCCAAGGGCGTGTTCCTCGCGTTCCAGTATCCGGTCGAAATTCCCGGTGTCGCCACCATGAACTTCCTGCGCACCGCGCTGAACGCGCAGCGCAAGGCGCGCGGCGAAAGCGAATATTCGACGCCGGACTTCCTGAAGAAGGTTCGTGAGGTCGCGAAGTCCCTGAACATCCCGCAGGACATGCTCAAGCGCGGCGTCAATGTTGGATTCTCCGGCGGCGAGAAGAAGCGCAACGAGATCCTGCAGATGGCGCTGTTCGAGCCGAGCCTCTGCATCCTGGACGAGATGGACTCAGGTCTCGACATCGACGCGCTCAGAATCGCAGCCGACGGTGTCAACGCGCTGCGATCGCCCGAGCGTGCCATGGTCGTGATTACCCATTACCAGCGGCTGCTCAACTACATCGTGCCAGACTATGTGCACGTGATGGCGAAGGGGCGTGTCGTGAAGAGCGGCGGCAAGGAACTGGCGTTGCGGCTGGAAGAATCCGGCTACGCGCAGTTCGAAGACGCTGCCTGAGCCTGGACGGATTTCTATGATGAACGTCGTGTTGGCAAAAACCGATACCGGGCGCGCGGTGAGCACCAGCTTTGCCCTCGCGCGTGAGCGGTTGCCCGGATCGGGCAAGGTCGCCGAGCAAAGGCAGCAGGCCTTTGAGGCCTTTGAGCGCGCCGGCCTCCCGCACCGCCGGATCGAGGACTGGAAATATACCGATCTGCGCGTCCTGATGCGCGAGGTGCTGCCGCTGGCCGCAGCACCCGATACTGCGGCGCTGTCGCGCGCCGAAGCCGCGCTCAAGCTGCACGCCATCGAGGGCACGCGCCGGCTGGTGCTGGTCGACGGCGTGTTCGCACCAAAGCTTTCCGATCTCGGCAAGAGCGAGAACGGCCTTTCCATCCGCACACTGCGCGAGGTGCTGGAGGCGGGCGACGGCGCGCTGCAGGGCGAGTTGCTGGCGTCGGATAACGCCGATCCCATGATCGCGCTGAACACGGCGATGGCGACCGACGGCGTCGTGATCGAAATTGCGAGCGGCACCGTGCTGGAGCAGCCGCTGCACGTGGTCCATGTCGCAAGCGTGGGGGCGCCGGCGGCGATGTTCACCCGTTCGCTGCTCCGGCTGGGCCGCGATGTAAGCGCGACGCTGGTGGAGAGCTTTGTCGCGACTGAAGGCACAAAGGCGTACCAGACCTACGACTCCCTGATCGTTTCGCTTGGCGATAATGCGCGGCTCGATCATCTCCGTCTGGTCGAGGACGGGTTAGAGGCGTTCAACATTTCGTCCGCCGCGGTAACGCTCGGCGCGCATGCGCAGCTCAACACGTTTGGCATGGTTTCGGGCGCGAGCGTCAGCCGCTACCAGCCGACCATCGTTTTTGCGGGCGAGGGCGCCCGGGTCGACACCAACGGCGTCAACCTGATCAAGGGCCGGCAGCACGCCGATACCACGATGTTCATGGATCACGCGGTGCCGAACTGCGCCAGCCGCGAAGTGTTCCGCGCCGTGATCGACAACCGTGCCCATTCGGTGTTCCAGGGCCGCATCGTCGTCCGTCCCGACGCGCAGAAGACCGACGCCAAGATGATGACGCGGGCGCTCCTGCTCTCGGACGAAGCCGAGGCCGACAACAAGCCGGAGCTCGAGATCTTTGCCGACGACGTGACCTGCGGCCATGGCGCGACCACCGGTGCGCTGGACGAAAGCCTCTTGTTCTATCTGCGTGCGCGTGGACTGCCTGAGAAGGAAGCGCAGGCGCTCCTGATCCAGGCCTTTGTCGGCGAGGCCATCGAATCCATCACGAACGATCAGCTGCGCGAGCACGTGATCGCTGCGGCACAGCGCTGGCTGGAGGCAAGGGGATGAGCACGCATCCAGCGGTCGCCAACGGCTCCTACGACGTCGCGCGGGTGCGCGAGGATTTTCCGGCGCTAGCGCTGAAGGTCTACGGCAAGCCGCTGGTCTATCTCGACAACGCGGCCTCCGCGCAGAAGCCGAATGCGGTGCTCGACCGCATGGCCGAGGCCTACAAGACCGAATACGCCAATGTGCATCGTGGCCTGCATTACCTCGCCAATGCCGCGACCGAGGCTTACGAAGGCGCTCGCACCAAGGTGGCGCAATTCGTCAACGCCCGGCGCAGCGAAGAGATCATCTTCACCCGCAACGTCACCGAGGCGATCAACCTGGTTGCCTCCTCATGGGGCGAGCCCAATATCGGGCAGGGCGATGAGATCGTGCTCTCGATCATGGAGCACCATTCCAACATTGTGCCCTGGCATTTCCTGCGGGAGCGGCATGGCGCTGTCATCAAATGGGCGCCGGTCGATGACGACGGCAATTTTCTGATCGAGGAATTCGAGAAGCTGCTGACGCCGCGCACCAAGCTGGTCGCGATCACGCAGATGTCGAACGCGCTCGGCACGCTGGTTCCGGTCAAGGAGGTCGTCAGGATCGCGCACGACCGCGGCATTCCCGTGCTGGTCGACGGCGCGCAGGGGGCCGTGCACCTGCCGGTCGACGTCCAGGACCTCGACTGCGATTTCTACGCCTTCACCGGCCACAAGGTTTACGGCCCGACCGGCATCGGCGCGCTCTATGCCAAGCATGAGCACCTGGTCGCGATGCGGCCGTATAACGGCGGCGGCGAGATGATCCGCGAGGTCGCGAAGGACTGGATCACCTATGGCGACCCGCCGCACAAATTCGAGGCCGGAACCCCGCCGATCGTCCAGGCAATCGGGCTGGGGGCTGCGATCGACTACGTCAATTCGATCGGCAAGGCGCGCATCGCCGCGCACGAGCACAATCTGCTCACCTACGCCCAGGAGCGCCTGCGCGAGATCAATTCGCTGCGGCTGATCGGCACCGCCCGTGAGAAGGGGCCGGTGATCTCCTTCGAGATGAAGGGCGCCCACCCCCATGACGTCGCGACCGTGATCGACCGCCAGGGCATCGCGGTACGCGCAGGCACCCATTGTGTGATGCCGCTCTTAGAGCGGTTCAATGTCACAGCCACCTGCCGGGCCTCGTTCGGCATGTATAATACCAAGGAAGAGGTCGACCATCTGGCGCAAGCCTTGATCAAGGCCGGGGAATTGTTCGCATGACCGAGACAGCCGAAGACGTCAAAACCGCCCATGTGGAGACAAGTTCCGCCTTGCCGCCGGAGGAGACCGAGCGTCTCAGCCAGGAGATCGTCGCGGCGTTGAAGACGGTGTTCGACCCCGAAATCCCGGCCGACATCTACGAGCTCGGACTGATCTATAAGGTCGATCTCAAGGACGACCGCAGCGTCGACGTCCTGATGACGCTGACCACGCCGAACTGCCCGGCGGCCGGCGAATTGCCGACCATGGTGGAGAATGCGCTGGCCAGCGTTCCCGGCATCGGGGTCGTCAACGTCAACCTGGTCTGGGAGCCGGCGTGGACGCCGGACCGGATGAGCGACGAGGCCCGCCTCGTGCTCAACATGTGGTGAGGTTCGTTGCCGAAGCTATCCGGTGTCATCGAGACCGCACTTTATGTCGATGACCTCGACCGCGCCCGCACGTTCTACACTGATGTGCTTGATCTTAAGTCGCTGACGAGCGATTCGCGGTTTCTGGCTTTCGACGTAGGGAGCCGCAATGTGCTGCTGCTGTTTCATCGCGGCGCCACGCTCGAGACGGTCCATTTTCCCGGCGGCACCATTCCGCCGCACGATGGCAACGGCCCGATCCATGCGGCCTTTGCCATCGCTGCCGATGAATTGCTGGCCTGGGAAAAGCGGCTTGGCGAATATGGCGTTGCGATCGAAGGCAGGACCGATTGGCCGCGCGGCGGCAAGAGCATCTACTTCCGCGATCCGGACAATCACCTCTTGGAATTGGTCACACCGGGCGTATGGGCGATCTACTAGCAGTGACCAGGGGGCTTTCGCAGATAAGTTCTAGGCCGGATTGGAACATGAGACCTTCACAGCCGGAATTTCGTTGCTATTTTCAGAGGTAACAGACTTCGCCGCCGTGCGGCGGCAAGGAGATCCACTGTATGGGCACCATCGCACCAGTTGCTAAGCCGAAGCCGCGGCCGCGCCCGCAGGTGATGAAGCTGACGGACGCCGCGGCAGCGCGGATCACGGAACTGACCCAGCGCGCCGATTCCGAGATCGTCGGCCTTCGCGTCGGCATCAAGAATGGCGGCTGCGCCGGACAGTCCTATACGGTCGAATACGCTCACGAGATCCAGCCGACCGACGAGGTGGTTGAGGACAAGGGCGTGAAGATCCTGGTCGACCCCAAGGCGGTGCTGTTCCTGCTCGGCACCGAGATGGACTATAAGGCCGACAAGATGCAGGCGCAGTTCATCTTCAACAACCCGAACCAGGTTTCCGCCTGCGGCTGCGGCGAGTCAGTCCAGCTCACGCCCGCGAAGGTGTAAAAAGCGTCGCCAAGTACACCCCATCCTGAGGAAGCCGCGTAGCGGCCATCTCGAAGGATGGGCCGCGGGCGAGATTGGGGCCTCATGGTTCGAGACGGCGCGAAGACGCGCCTCCTCACCATGAGGAGTGAGAGCCTGGGGCTGGCGCCATGATGGACCGCGAATTCCTGATTGACCTGTTTGCGGATTTCGGTCCGGTCACCATCCGCCGGATGTTCTCCGGCTATGGCATCTCCGCCGACGGCACCAACTTCGCGTTATCGCTGCGCGCCGGACTCTATTTCCGCGCCGATCAAGAGACCATTCCGCGATTCGAAGCGGAGGGCTCGCAGCCGTTCCAATATCAGACGAGCACCAGGACCGTCACGGTGAACTCCTACTGGCAATTGCCGGCGCGCCTGTTCGACGATTCGGAAGAGATGGCGCAATGGGCAAGGGCTGCGCTCGCTGCCGCCCAGCGCGCGGCATTGCGCAAGCGGCCGAAGGTGAGGAAGGCTTCGGCTAAAAAGGGCGCGGTTAGGAAGCCAGTCGCGAAAAAGAAAGTAGCGAAGAAAACTAAGCAGAGCCGGCCGCGCAAAAGGTCCTCATCCTGAGGAGCGGCCGTCAGGCCGCGTCTCGAAGGATGGCCGCGGGCACAGCTGGGGCCTCATGGTTCGAGACGGCGCTGCGCGCCTCCTCACCATGAGGGGCTGACATCACGCCACGCGGGTGCCGATTTCGGCGGTGTATTCGGGATCGACTTCACAGACCACACGGTTGCGGCCGGCGCGCTTGGCGGCGTAGAGGCAGGCGTCAGCCCGCTCGATCAGCGAATCCGTGTCGTCGCCCGGCTTCAGCAGGGAGACGCCGACCGAGATGGTGACGCGGCCGAGGATCTCGCCGGTGGATTTCTTCTTCAATTCCTTCGCCATCACGGCGCGGCGGATGTGGTCGGCCACCGTCAGCGCCTGGCGCAGCCCGGTGTTGGGCAGCACGACCGCGAATTCCTCTCCGCCGTAGCGCGCGGTGATGTCCTGGCCCTTGATGGTCTGCTTCAAGGACATCCCGACCAGCCGCAGCACCTGGTCGCCGGTGAGATGACCGTAGGAGTCGTTGAATGATTTGAAATGGTCGATGTCGAACATCAGGAGCGACAGTGGCTCGTCATTGGCGATCGCAGTCTGCACGGCCATCTCGATCGAGCGGTCGAAATATTTGCGGTTACCGAGCCCGGTGAGCGGATCAGTCAGACTCTCGGCGCGGATCGCCTCCAGGCTGTGCTGGAGATTGCTGATCTCGGTCTTTGACAGCGCCAGGCGGTTCTCCAGCGCCTTGTTGGTCTCACGCATCTCGTGCGTGGACTTCACAAGCTGCTCGATGATCGGCTTGAGCTGGTCGCGGTTCTTTGCGCTCGCGAGCTTTTCGCTGGCGCCGCTCAGGCTTGCGTTATAGCTCGCGGACATGCTGAGCGCGTCCGAGATCAGCGTCACGACGTCGTCGATCTCGCCGATCACGCGCGCGCCAACCTTGTCGATGCGGTCGGAGGTCTTGATGTGCGAGAGATAGGTCTCGTAGATCTGCTCGAGATCTGCTTCGCTCAGCTTGCCGTTGCGCGCCAGAGTCTCGTTGATGATCTTGTTGAGCGGGGCGTTATATCCGGTCGCATAGACGTACCAGATTTCGTAATTGCGGGGGACTGCGGTCTGACGAAGCGACCTGATCTGGCCAAGCGCAACCTCGGCAAAAGCCATCGTGCGTTCGTGTTCGTCCAGCAGCTTGACCACTGATGAAGTCCCCAATGCTGAGGCGCGCCGCGTTGCCCAGCCGCAATGACTAAAATTATCGTTGTCACGCTAATGGAGGGTAATGAACGCCCCGTAAATAGGGGAATCGCGCGCTGCGCGCTGACGATCCTGACGGAAGAATCGGCGGCACGAAAAAACGAACCATGCCAAGAGATTAGAGCGTCGGTCTGACTCGAGCCGACGCTGTGCAAAGCGCTAAAGCGCGATGAGATGAGGATGAATCATCATCGCGCTTTAGGTTGTTGTTTGAGCATGATCCGGAAAATCGCTTCACACTTTTCCGGATCATGCTCTAGACGCGGGCGCGCACGGGGCGCAGCAGAAACGCGGGGAGATGCGAGTGATCGGCTGGCTCTGAGTCGACGTCGCGCGGTGTGCGCCGCGGCTCCGGACGGCCGATCGAAGGCACGCGCGGTGCTGCGGCCTGCGGCTGCGAATTGCCGTTGCGGCCATGACCCTGACGCGGCTCGCGTTCGCGCCGCGGGTTGCGGCCGCTGCGCTCGCGCGAACCGTCGCGCCGGCGCGCCTCGCGGGGCTGCTCATCAGTCTCGCTTGCATCCGATTGAACCGTGAAGTCGCCTTCGGCGCGCGGGATCGGCTGACCAATCAGCTTCTCGATCGCGGCAACCGATTTGGTGTCGAGCGGCGTGACGATCGAGATCGCGGTACCGGTGCGGCCCGCGCGGCCGGTACGGCCGATGCGGTGAACGTAGTCGTCGGGATGATGCGGGACGTCGAAATTGAAGACGTGGCTGACGGCGGGGATGTCGAGGCCGCGGGCGGCGACGTCGGAGGCGACCAGGAGCGGCAGCTCGCCCTTGCGGAACTGATCGAGCGCGGCCGTACGGGCGGACTGGTCCATGTCGCCGTGCAGCGCGCCGACGTTAAACCCGTGCTTCTGCAGCGACTTGTGAAGAACGGCGACTTCGCGCTTGCGATTGCAGAAGATAATCGCGTTGTTGAGATCTTTGGCCCCGCGCAGCAGGCGGCGGAGGATTTCGCGCTTCTGGTGCGGCTCGCGCCCGGCGGGCACCTGCGATTGGGCGACGGTGACGGCGGCGGTAGCGGGCTTGGAGACTTCGACCTTTACGGGGTTGTGGAGGAAGGCGTCGGTGATGCGCCGGATTTCCGGCGGCATGGTAGCGGTGAAAAACAGCGTCTGTCGGGTGAAGGGCACCAGTTTGCAGATGCGCTCGATATCGGGGATGAAGCCCATGTCCAGCATGCGGTCCGCTTCATCGATCACGAGCAGCTCGACGCCGGTGAGCAATAGTCCGCCGCGCTCGGTATGGTCGAGCAGCCGACCGGGGGTTGCGATCAGGACGTCGACACCACGGGTCAATTTGCTGTCCTGGTCGCCGAACGAGACGCCGCCGATCAGCAGCGCTACGTTGAGTTTCTGGCCAACGCCATAGCGGTCGAAGCTTTCCTTCACCTGGGCGGCGAGCTCGCGCGTCGGCTCGAGGATCAGGGTCCGCGGCATCCGTGCCCGGGCCCTGCCTTTCTCGAGGATGGTAAGCATCGGAAGCACGAAGGCGGCGGTCTTGCCGGTGCCGGTCTGGGCGATGCCGAGGACATCGCGACGGGCCAGAACGTGAGGTATCGCCTGTTCCTGGATGGGCGTGGGAGTGGTGTATCCGGTGGCCGCTACGGCGGCCAAGACCTTGTCGGAAAGGCCGAGATTGGAAAAAGACATTGAGCCTCTTGTCGACACCGCCGTTCGGAATCGAGGGTAAAAAGGCTGGTCGCGTTTCGCCCCGAAACGGCGCGCTTCTCAAAAAAGCTCGGGGGCTCTGACTGACGCTGACGGGCGGCAAACTCAGGGAATCGCGTTTCGATCCAAGGCCGCGTTGACCGGAACATAGGTTCGAAATCACCAAAGTCAATCTAGGAACCGCCCAAATGGCCGAAAAAGCTTAATGTCTTCGCACAAATAACTGGCGAGCTGTCATTAGGCCGTCAAATGGCGGGACGGTACTGGCCGCGCGCGAAAGGCCGTACACTGAACCGGTTAGGGCGGTGGGCCGACTACGGCATCGACGGTCATGCGCCTTGCGAGCTTGGTGGGATGGGGCAGAGAATGGTTGGCTTTGTTTCGCGGGTTCTGGCGATGGCGGCCATTGCCCTGGCATCGGTTACTGTCGCCGCACCCGCACAGGCCGAAAGGCGCGTGGCGCTGGTCGTCGGCAACAATGACTACAAATACGTCCCCAAGCTGCAGAAGGCGGTCAACGACGCCCGCACCATGGGTGACACGCTGAAGCAGCTCGGCTTCTCCGTGATGATCGCCGAAAACCAGAACCGGCAGCAATTCTCCGAGACGCTGCTCGCCTTCGACAAGGCGATCGAGCCCGGTGACACCGCGTTCTTCTTCTATGCCGGCCATGGCTTCGAGATCGCTGGCCAGAATTTCCTGCTGCCGACCGACGTGCCGGCTGCGACCGAGGGCCAGGAAGAACTGGTGCGCGATGCATCGATCCTTGCCGACCGCGTCGTCGAGCGCCTGCAGAACAAGAAGGCGCGCACCTCGATCCTGGTGTTCGACGCCTGTCGCAACAATCCGTTCGAGCGGCCGGAAACGCGCGCGGTTGCCGGCGGCGGTGGGCTTGCGCCGATGACGCAATTGCCGGAGGGCGTGTTCTCGGTGTTCTCGGCGGGCCCGCGCCAGACTGCCCTCGATCGTCTGTCCAACGACGACACCAATCCCAATTCGGTGTTCACCCGAACCTTTTCCAAGGAGTTGCTGCAGCCCGGCAAGAATCTCGTCCAGGTCGCCCAGCAGACACGGCGCCGGGTCAGTGAGGCGGCCGAGACCGTGCGGCACAAGCAGATCCCGGTCTATTTCGACCAGATGGTGGACGACGTGTTCCTGAACGGCATGGCGAAGGCGGCGGACGCGGCGGGACCTGCCGAGGCGCCGCAGAAGCTCGCGGCATTGCCGCCGGTTTCGGTGCCGCGCATCCCGAAGGACGATTCCGTCAACGCGCCGATCGCAAGTTTCTCCCGGCATAATGGTGGGTGGACGGTGGTGTTCTCGATCGCAGATCCGGCGCTCGGAATCTCCTGGCGGATGGGCGACAATGGCGATTTTCGCGAGACCGGGTTCATCGACACGCTCGATCCGCGCACCCGCAAACGGATGCCCAATCCTTCGATCGAGCTGCCGGCGGATGCGCCGGCCGGCGCCATCCAGGTTCGCTACGTCGACACGGCGGGCGAGATGCAGGGGCCGTTTCCGATCCGGTTCGACCCCGAAGCGGCACTGATCCGCGACCAGCGCAAGATCCTCGATATGACCGCGACGAGCTGGCTCTCGTTCCGCGAGTTCAACGGGCTCCTTGTCTATTACACCCATCTGATGTCGTATCGCTGCGCGATCCGCGAAGTGCGCGTCGGCATCGACAGCGCTGTGCCCGACAAGGTGCTGAAGATGCCCCCCTGCGATCCCCGTGACCCCGGCGTGATCCCGCACGAGGCGCAGCCTTATCTGAAGCTTGCCCCACAGACCAAATCGGTTTCGGTGGAACTGACCTATCGCGACGGGAGCGTATCGGAGATCAAGACGTTCCGGCGATAATTTCGCGCTATCGCCCGATTGGCGTTACAATGGGGCATCAGCACCGAAGTTGCCGACGAGGTCCGGATTATGGATGCCAATGCATTGCAGCATTCGTCAGCGCGCAGGATGAAAGTGCGCTGCTGCATCGTCGGCGGTGGGCCTGCGGGCATGATGCTTGGCTATCTCCTGGGCCGCGCCGGTATCGACGTGGTGGTGCTGGAGAAGCACGCCGACTTCTTCCGCGACTTTCGCGGCGACACCGTGCATCCCTCGACCTTGCAGGTGATGGATGAACTCGGGCTGATCGACGGCTTTCTCAAGCTGCCGCACCAGGAATTGCAGAAGCTCGAAGGGATGTTCGGCGGCACCAAGGTGCGGATCGCCGATCTCTCCCGCCTCGATGCAAAATACCCGTTCATCGCTTTCATGCCGCAATGGGATTTTCTCGACTTCCTGCGCGAGAGCGGCAAGCGTTTCGCCTCGCTGCAGGTGCTGATGAGCACGGAGGCGACCGACTTGATCCGCAATGGCGAAGCGGTCACGGGCGTAAGGGCCAAGACGCAGGAAGGCACGCTCGATATCGAGGCTGATCTGACCATCGCCTGCGACGGCCGTCACTCCACGGTGCGCGAGCGCGCGGGACTTGCAGTCGAGGAGATCGGCGCGCCCATGGACGTGTTGTGGTTTCGCGCCGGGCGGCGACCGGACGAGAGCGAAAACCTGTTCGCGCGTGTCGAGCCTGGCAAGATGATGGTCACGTTCGACCGCGGCGACTACTGGCAATGCGCGTATGTGATCGCCAAGGGACAATACGATGCTGTGAAGGCGAGGGGACTTGCGGCGCTGCTGGATGATGTGGTGCGGCTCGCGCCGATCCTGAAATCAGGCATTTCCGACGTGAAAAGCTGGGACGACGTGAAGCTCCTGACGGTTGCGATCAACAGGCTGAAGCGCTGGACGCTGCCGGGGCTGCTCTGCATCGGCGATGCCGCGCACGCGATGTCGCCGGTTGGCGGCGTTGGAGTCAACCTGGCGGTGCAGGACGCGGTCGCGACCGCCAATCTGCTCGCGGCGCGCCTTGCGGGCGGCTGTCCGACCGAGGATGAACTCGACGCGGTGCGCAAGCGGCGAGAGTTTCCGGTGAAGATGACGCAGAGGATGCAGGTCATCGTGCAGAACAGGATCATCAGCAGCGCGCTGGGGCCGGCGAACCAGCCGCTCAAGGTCCCGCTTGTGGTGCGGCTGGTGACAGCCGTGCCCTGGCTGCAGGGCATCACTGCGCGCTTTGTCGGGATCGGCGTGCGCCCCGAACATGTGCAGTCGCCGGCGCTCTCCTGAGCGGCGTTGTTTGAGCATGCTCTCTTTCGGAAAACCGGATTCCACTTTTCCGGAGCATGCTCGAGTCAGGCCATGATCGAATAGCCGCCATCGACGGGGATGGCGGTGCCCGTGATGAAATCGGAAGCCGGTGAGGCAAGGAACACGGCGATGCCTGAGAAATCGCCGATATCGCCCCAGCGCGCCGCGGGCGTGCGCGCCAGCACACGTTCATGCAGCCCGCCGATCTCGCTGCGGGCGCGCCGGGTCAGGTCGGTGTCGATCCAGCCAGGCAGGATCGCATTGACTTGGACATTGTCGGCGGCCCACGCGCATGCACACGAGCGCGTGAACTGCACGATGCCGCCTTTGCTCGCGGCATAGGCCGGCGCGAAGCTGGCGCCGAAGATCGACATCATCGAGCCGATATTGATGATCTTGCCTCCGCCGGCCTCTCTCATCGCCGGATGCACCGCCTGCGAGCATAGGAACGCGCTGGTGAGATTGGTCGCGATCACGCTGTCCCATTCGCCGATATCGAGCGCATGCGGCGGCTTGCGGATATTGATGCCGGCGTTGTTGACGAGGATATCGATCCGCCCGAACTCGGCTTTGACACGCCCCACCATGTCGGCGACGGCTTTGCCGTCGGTGACATCAGCGGCTACCGCGACGGCGTTGCTGCCACGCTGCTCAAGTTCGGCGACCGCGGCCGCCGATTTCGCCTGGTTGCGGCCGACGACGGCAATCGTCGCGCCGGCATCCGCCAGTCCGCTCGCCATCCCGAGCCCGATTCCACCATTACCGCCGGTGACGATCGCAACCTTGCCCTTAAGGTCGAAGAGGGACGTTCCCATTGTTGCTTTCCGTTTCTGTTGGAGCTTGGGGGAAGATGTCGACTTTGGGGAGTTTTTGCCAGACCCGAATGCCTTACGGCCCTTGCAGCCTTGTCAGTGCTACAGCGCCCGCGAGCCGCAAATGCAAAAAGCCCCGGACAATGCCGGGGCTTCTGCCTGCCGATTTGGCAGAGATACCAGTTCGAGATCAGTACCTGCCGACGACCGGGGCGCCCCAGTTGAAGCGGTACACGATCGAGGTGCTGATCGTCTGCACCCAAGGCTTGAAGGTCGTCGAAATTCCCGTCGGCGAGCCATCAAGGAACGACTCCGGCAGCGAGATGCGGTCGTAGAACGCGGAGCGGTATTCGGTCTTCATGAACCAGCCGGGTGCGCTGATGCCGAAGATGTCGAGGTTGTTCTCAACGCCGCCACCGACGAACCAGCCGTCACGACGGAACGAAGGAGTGGTCACCCCGACCGGGTTTCCGGCGAGATCGGAAAGGCTCGTGCCCGACCATTCCGAGCCTGAATAGCCGCCGTTGACGTAGGAGTAGACATTCGGCGCAACGAGATAACCGAGGCGCACGCCAGCCGCGTAGCTGGTCCGAAGCTTCACACGCCCCTCGACCTGATCAAACGTATCGGTCAGCGAACCACGAAGGCTGCCGAACTGTCCGTCGGCGAACACGCCCGCAACCCACCGGCTGTTGAACTGCCAGTCGTAGCCGATACCAACGGTACCGAACCAGCCGTCACCACCGAGCCGCGTGTCGCGCGTCAGCGGAATGCCGCCAACCGTGGTTTCAACGTTGCTGTCGGCATTCCACAGACCGCCGCCGCCACCGCCGAAGATGTAGAAGCCGGTCCAGTTATAGGCCGGCGCAACCGGCGGGGGCGCCTTCGTATACGGCCGAGCGCCAAGATCAGCCGCCGAGGCGGATCCCGTCAGTGCTGCAACCGTAGCCACAGCGAGCGCCAACTTCTTCATTTCCAAATCCCCAACTTGTTAGACGAACGCCTGACGGCTGCGTCGAATCCATTCCGTAGCTGCAGGAACTATAGCTATTTCAACCAGGAATGCTGTTGCGGGACAGGCACACTCGTCTGAAAACGCTACGGTGTTTCTCGGCCCGGAGCGGTCCGCGTGCCGCGGCGGAGATCAAAATCCGCCGCGTGTACATAAGGTTAAGCGGGAGAGCCGCCATCAGACGTCAAGCAGGTCGTCGCTGGCGAATTCCGCCTTGTCGGAGATGAAGGCGAAGCGTGCTTCGGCCTTGGTGCCCATCAATCGCTCGACCGAGTCGGCGGTGCCTTCGCGATCGTCGGCCAGCAGAACGACCCGCAGCAGGGTGCGCTTGGCCGGGTCCATGGTGGTTTCCTTGAGCTGAGCCGGCATCATCTCGCCGAGGCCTTTGAAGCGGTTGACCTCCACCTTGGCGTTGGCATTGAACTCGCTCTTGATCAGCGCGTCCTTGTGCGCGTCGTCGCGGGCATAGACCGATTTGGAGCCGTGGGTGAGCTTATAGAGCGGCGGCACTGCCAGATAGAGATGCCCTTCGTCGATCAGCCGCGGCATCTGGCGGTAGAAGAAGGTGATCAGCAGCGAAGCGATATGTGCGCCGTCAACGTCGGCGTCCGTCATGATGATGATGCGGTGATAACGCAGATCCTCTTCGCGATAATGCGCGCCGGTGCCGCAGCCGATCGCCTGCACGAGGTCGCTGAGTTGGACATTGCCCATCAGCTTGTCCTTGCCAGCCGAGGCGACGTTGAGGATCTTGCCGCGCAGCGGCAGCACGGCCTGCAGCTTGCGGTCGCGCGCCTGCTTGGCGCTGCCGCCGGCCGAGTCGCCCTCGACGATGAAGAGTTCGGAGCCTGCAAGCCCGGCGTCGGTACAATCGGCGAGCTTGCCGGGCAGCCGCGCCTTCTTGCCCGCGGTTTTGCGCGCAACCTCCTTCTCCTGCCGCCGGCGGAGCCGCTCCTCGGCGCGCTCGATCACGAAATCCAGCAGCCTGTTGGCCTGGTTCGGGTTGCCCGACAGCCAATGGTCGAACGGGTCCTTGATCGCCTGCTCGACGATGCGCTGAGCTTCGGCGGTCGCCAGCCGGTCCTTGGTCTGGCCCTGGAATTCCGGCTCGCGCACGAACACGCTGAGCATCACCGCGGCGCCGACCATGACGTCTTCCGAGGTCACGGACGCAGCTCGCTTGCCCTGTCCTACGCGCTCGGCGTGATCTTTCAGGCCGCGCAGCAGCGCGCTGCGCATGCCGGATTCGTGAGTACCACCATCGGGGGTCGGAACGGTGTTGCAGTAGGAGGAGAGGAAGCCATCGGCGTCCGCCGTCCAGGCTACCGCCCATTCGCAGGCGCCGTGGGCGCCGTTGCGGCCCGATTTGCCGGAGAAGATGTCCGGATGCACCAGCGTGTCGGCGTGGATCGCTGCGGCAAGGTAATCCTTCAGGCCGCCGGGGAAGCGGAAGGTCGCTTCCGCGGGGACATCCTCAACGCCTTTCAAGAGCTCCTGGTCGCAATGCCAGCGGATCTCGACGCCGCCGAACAGGTAGGCCTTCGAGCGCGTCATCTTGAACAGGCGCTGCGGCTTGAACGTGGCCTTGGCGCCGAAGATGTCGGTATCGGGCTTGAAGCGGATGCGCGTGCCGCGGCGGTTGCTGACCTTGCCGAGGTCTTCGAGTTTGCCCTTGGGATGGCCGCGCTCGAACGTCATGCGGTGGAGCTTCTGGCTGCGCGCAACCTCGACTTCGAGCCGGGAGGAGAGGGCGTTGACCACGGAAATGCCGACGCCGTGCAGGCCGCCCGAGGTCTCATAGACCTTGGAGTCGAACTTGCCGCCTGAATGCAGCGTGCACATGATGACTTCGAGCGCGGACTTCTTCGGGAATTTCGGGTGTGGATCGACCGGGATGCCGCGGCCGTTATCGGTGACCGTCAGGAACCCGTCCGCGGTCAACTCCACCTCGATGAAGGTGGCGTGCCCCGCCAGCGCCTCGTCCATGGAGTTGTCGATGACTTCGGCGAACAGATGATGCAGCGCCTTCTCGTCGGTGCCGCCGATATACATACCGGGCCGCCGGCGGACCGGTTCCAGCCCTTCCAGCACCTCGATATCGGCGGCGGTATAGTCAGCCTCGCCGGAACCCGACCGCGCAGCGACCTTCAGAGCCGCGCGGCCCTTAGGCTCGCCACCGGCGAACAGGTCGTCATTGGATTTCGTTTTTGCAGCGGATTTCAGTGATTTGGACATGGCTCTTCATAGATTGCGCAAACAGTGCGCAGCGAATCAGTCAATCTGACTATGCCACGGATAGCTTAAAAAGTGACGGCCGGGAGGGGAGCAACCGATCCCCTTCATCCGGCCGTCACAAAGGTAGATAGGAACTCTTAATCAGGCGCGCGAGGTGCGGAACACGATCAGGGCAAACAGGGCCATGGACGCGACCACCATCAATGAGCCGACCCACCGGTGCGATCTCGAACGAGGGTCCCTTCAGGAGCACGACGGCGACGCCCCCAGGGAAGAGCACCGCGCCCAGAATGTGCGTCCAGCCCTGGATCCGGGCCAGCATCGTCGTCCCGGCGGCCGGAATCAGGTGATAATAGAGCCCAAACAGGAACAAAAGCACCCCGCCGACGAGGTTTAGGTGCGGGTGCGCCGGCGCGAGGGTGAAGTCTTGCTGGATACCCATTGCAATGCCGCCGAGCGTTCCGAATAGCAGAACAACCGCACTCACGCACATCATCAACGATCCAATCATCAAAAAACCTCGTCTTTTGGAAAAAATCCGGCCCGGCCTGAGGCCGGAAGCTGAAATCACGCCCCTTCCTGCGGCTTTGTGACTTGATTGTCATGGAAGGGGCTGGCTTACCTGTCCTTAGGCTATGAGCCCGCAGAAAGGTTCAAGCCACCGGAGCGGGGCGGGGAAGGCGTTCATTACATGGAAGAATTTGTGCGTGCCGTGGCCGAATTCGTGCGCCACCACCAGGCTTGGGCCGCGCCAATCGTGCTTGTGCTGGCGTTCGGCGAGTCGCTGGCCTTCGTTTCGCTGCTGATCCCGGCCTGGGGCGCCTTGGTCGGGATCGGCGCGCTGATCGGCGTGAGCGGCATCAGCTTCTGGCCGGTCTGGATCGCAGGCGGCATCGGCGCGGCGCTGGGCGATTGGGTCTCCTATTGGTTTGGCTACCGCTACAAGGAGAAGGTCGCGCAGGTGTGGCCGCTGTCCTGCTATCCGGATATCCTGGAGCGCGGCGAGGCCTTCGTGCGCAAATGGGGCGTGCCCAGCATTTTCATCGGGCGCTTCTTCGGGCCCTTGCGCGCTTCGGTTCCGCTCGCGGCCGGCATCTTCGAGATGTCATACTGGCCATTTCAGGTCGCCAATTTCGTCTCGGCGCTGGTGTGGTCGGCAGTGCTGCTGCTGTTCGGGGACGTGATGGCGCATATCGCCGAGTGGTTATGGCGAACGGTGTGATGCGTGGAATAAGCGCCCGGGGCGGGGGTTAGCCCCGTCGATACCGGGCGCTCGATTTCCGGTAGGTAGATAGGTCCTTGCAGGAAGCCAACGCGGAAATACCGCGGTCGTCATTTTACTGGGAGAGCATCATGGAAATCACACGTCGTCACGCCCTTGCGGGCGCAGCGGCTATTGCTGCTGTGCCGCTGTTGCCGAACATTCCCGCACAGGCCGCGGCGCCGCTCGCAGAGAGGCAGGCGCCGAGTTATTACCGCTACAAGGTCGGTGACATCCAGGTCACCGTGGTGTCCGACGGCAAGAACGTCTTCAAGCTGGAAGACTCCTTCATCACCAATGCGAAGAAGGAGGAAGTGAATGCGGCGCTGGAAAAGGCGTTCCTGCCGCGTGACGTATTCACGATCTACTTCGCCCCGCTGGTGATCAACAGCGGCGGCAAGCTCATCGTGCTCGATACCGGCAATGGGCCGGTAGCGAAGACAAACAGCAAAGGCGCCAACGGATTGTTCATCGACAACATGCTGGCGGCGGGATTCGATCCCAAGGCGGTCGACATGGTCGTGATCTCCCACTTCCACAGCGACCATGTGAACGGCCTGTTGACGGCGGACGGCGCGCTGGCCTTCCCGAATGCCGAGGTGCTGGTGCCTGCGGTGGAATGGAAGTTCTGGATGGACGATGGCGAGATGAGCCGCGCCCCGGCCGGCCGCATGCAGAACCTTTTCAAGAGCAATCGCAACGTCTTTGAAACGGGCCTTAAGAAGAAGGTGACGCCGTACGAATGGGGCAAGGAAGTCGCGCCGGGACTGCTCGCGGTTGAGACTGCCGGCCACACGCCGGGTCATACCTCTTACGTGCTGTCGTCGGGGGCGGGAAAAGTCTTCATCCAATCTGACGTTACCAACAATCCGAATCCGTTCGCGACCAACCCGGGCTGGCACGCCTTCTTCGACCAGGACGCGGATATGGCCGAAAAGACCCGTCGCCGGATCTACGACATGGTGGCCGCCGAGAAGCTGCAGCTACAGGGCTTCCACTATCCGTTCCCCGGCCTCGCCAATATCGAGAAGGACGGCAATGGCTACCGGGTGATTCCGGCGCCGTGGAATCCGGTGATCTAAGCAGCTTTCGGTATTCCGGACGTGCGCGCCTTCCATGCGAAGCCGGAAGCCAGAGTTTGTGACGCAAGATTCCGGGTTCGACGGCTGCGCATCGGCCCGGAATCACGGCGTTGTCACCTTGACGATTAAGCCGCGCGACCCTATAGCCTCACGCATGATCCACGCTGCGACCAATTTCATCGTCCGCCGCCGCCGCGCCTGCGCGGCATCGGCGGTCGTCTGCGTTTAAGATCATCGCCTCTGCCGCCGGATCGCTTCCCGCGGCATCTTTCCCTAGAAAAGAAACGCGGTCGGTCTGGCGGCTCCTAGCCACCTCCGGAGTTCGACATGTACACGCCACCGCCGTTCAAACCCGACCGCGCCGCAAGTCTCGCGTTTGCGGAAGCGCGCGGGTTCGGCCTTGCCTGCGCCTGGGACGGCGCCAAGCCGATCGCCTCGCCGCTGCCGTTCTACCTGTCCTATGCCGCTGACGGCACGCCGCGCGCGGCGTTTCATCTCGCCCGTCACAATCCGCTGATAAAGCTTGCGGCGACTTCGTCTTGGCTGCTGGCCGTCACCGGAGCGGATACCTATGTCTCGGCCGACTGGTATGTCTCGCCGGACCAGGTGCCGACCTGGCTCTATCAGGCCGTGCACTTGGCGGGTCCGGTGCGGCCGCTATCGGATGATGAACTTGCGGTGCAGATCGATACGCTCAGCGCCAAGTTCGAGAACAGGCTGCTGCCGAAGAAGCCGTGGACGTCGGCGAAGATGACCGCCGCACGGCTGGAGGCGATGAAGAAGGCGATCGTAGGCCTTGAGATGACGGTTGAAGAGGTCGAGGGTAGCTTCAAGCTCAACCAGCACAAATCCGAAACCGACTACGTGGCGGTGGCGGGCGCGCTCGCCTCGCAGACCGACGCGGGCGCGCAGCAGATTGCGCATCTGATGCGGGAAGCGCGGCCCGACGCCTTTGCAACTGAACCGAACCAGCGCGAAAGGAGCGAGCCATGACGACCCTCTCTAACGTCAAGCAATCCCCGAGCGTCGGCAGCTCCGCCAAGCCCGCCGTGTTCGTCGACGGTGCCAGTGGAACAACGGGCCTCGGCATCAACGAGCGGCTCCGGCTGCAGAACGACGTGGTGGTGAAGAGCATCGCCGAAGAAAGGCGCAAGGACGCCGACGCCAAACGCGCGCTGATGGAGGAGGTGGATCTCGTGATCCTCTGCCTGCCGGACGACGCCGCCAAGGAGACGGTTGCGCTGATCGACAGCATGGGCGCCGGAGCACCCCGGGTGCTCGACGCGTCGACCGCGTTTCGCGTCGCCAGCGACTGGGCTTACGGCTTTCCGGAGCTCGCGCCGGATCAGGCGGACAAGATCCGGGCAGCGCGGAAGGTCTCCAACCCCGGTTGCTATCCGACCGGCGCGATTGCGCTGCTTCGTCCGTTGGTCGACACCGGCCTCCTGCCTGCGGATTATCCGGTCACCGTCAATGCCGTGAGCGGCTATTCGGGCGGTGGAAAGTCGATGATCGCAAGTTTCGAGGACGGCACGGCGCCAGCTTTCGAACTGTATGGTCTCGGCTTCGAGCACAAGCACGTGCCTGAGATGCAGCTTTACTCGCGGCTGACGCGGCGGCCGATTTTTGTGCCGTCGGTGGGTAACTACCGGCAGGGCATGCTGGTGTCAGTGCCGTTGCAGCTTGAGACGCTACCGGGCAAGCCCGGCGCGGCCGAGCTCCACGATGCGCTGGCGAAACGCTACGCCGGAAGCCGCTACGTCTCGGTCATGCCGCTTGAGAACGAGGCTGCCAAGAGCGGGCGGATCGAGCCCGAGGCGCTGGATGAGACCAACATGCTCGAATTGTATGTCTTTGCCAGCGATAAGCACCATCAGGCGGTGCTGGTCGCGCGTCTGGACAATCTGGGCAAAGGTGCCTCGGGCGCGGCGGTGCAAAACATGCGGCTGATGCTGGGGCTGCCCGAGAAGTAGCGCTGACGTTTGTTGCTCATCGTGGCCGGGCTTGTCCCGGCCACGACGGCATTTAGCGCTGGTCAAAACGCTCTGAAGATCGCCAGCGCGAGCACGGCTTGCGCGAGGAAGCCGATGACGAAGGCGAGGGTGCGGAACACCGGCAAGCCGAGCGTGTAGACGATCAGGTGTGCGACGCGCGACCAGAAATAGACGGCGCAGGCGAGCGCCGTCCATTGGGTAGAATAATCGATTGCGTTGAGGATCAGGACCAGCGGCGCGAAGACAATGAGGTTCTCGACCGCATTGTCATGTGCGAACATCAGCCGCGTCGCCCATTCGGCCAGAGGCTTGTCGTTGCGCGAGGGATTGGCCATCGCGCCGGCGAGGCCGCGGACCTGGCAGCGGTTGATGATGTAGGGGATCCACAGCACGCCGGTCAGAATCACCGTCAGCGTCAGCCAGAACAGTTCACGCGTCATTGGTTTGCCCTCGGTTGATCCCCGTCCCGTTCAGGCGGGACATTCGCTTATACCGAAGCGGCGCGCGGCGCGCTATGCGCGTACCCGGACATAGCTGCCGGGGGCTTCTTCGATCGGCGGCAGCGCCTCCGAGCCGACCGTGCGGGCGGGGACTTTCTCGGCATCGATGCCTTCCAGCCATTCGTGCCAATCGGGCCACCATGATCCCTTGTGCTCCTTCGCGGTCTTCAGCCAGTCGGACAGCTTAGCGCCCCTCATGTTGTCGTTGGTCCAGTACTGATACTTGTTGGCCGCAGGCGGGTTGACCACGCCGGCGATATGGCCGGAACCGGACAACACATATTTCACCGGCCCGCCGAAGAACTGCGAGCCGTACAGCACCGACTCCGCCGGCGCGATGTGATCCTCGCGGGTCGCGAGGTTGTAGACCGGCAGCTTCACCTTGGAGAGATCGAGCAGCGTATTGTCCAGCACCATGCTGCCGGAGGAAAGCCGGTTCTCCAGATAGCAGTTGCGCAGGTAATAGGAATGGTTCGCCGCCGGCATTCGCGTCGCGTCGGAGTTCCAGTGCAGCAGATCGAACGAGGAGGGCGGTTGCCCCTTCAGGTAGTTGCTGACGACATAATTCCAGATCAGGTCGTTCGAGCGCAGCATGTTGAAGGCCATCGCCATCTTGCTGCCCTCGAGCACGCCCCTCTGCTCCATGTCGCGCTCGAGCGCGGAGATCTGGTCCTCGTCGACAAACACCAGGAGGTCGCCGGCATGGGTGAAGTCGACCTGCGCGGCGAACAATGTGGCTGACGTGGCGCGCACGCGGCGCTTCTCGGCGAGCCAGGCGAGCGTCGCGGCGAGCAGGGTGCCGCCCACGCAATAGCCGACGGTGTGAACCTTCATCTCGCCCGTCACCTTCTCGATGACGTCCATCGCGGTTAGCGGCCCTTCGGTCATGTAGTCGGCAAAGCTTTTCTTGCCGAGCTCGCGATCGGGATTGACCCAGGAGATCACGAATACGGTCAGTCCCTGGTCGACGCACCACTTGATGAAGGACTTCTCCGGCCTGAGATCGAGGATGTAGTACTTGTTGATCCAGGGTGGCACGATCAGGAGCGGCGTGCGCAGCACCGTCTCCGTGGTCGGCGAGTACTGGATCAGCTGCATCAAATCGTTTTGATAGATCACCTTGCCCGGCGTGGTCGCCATGTTGACGCCGACCTCAAGGTTGGTCGGGTCGGACTGGCGGATCCGCAGCGTGCCATGGCCCGCCTCGATGTCCTCCGCCAGCATCTTCATGCCACGAACGAGGTTGTCGCCATTCGTCTCCAGCGTGGTGCGCAGCACCTCCGGATTGGTCAAAACGAAATTCGACGGCGCCAGCGCGTTGGTGATCTGCTGGACGTAGAACTCGGCCTTCTTGCGGGTGTGGGGATCGATACCCTCGGCGTTGCGCACCAGTTCCTGCGCCCATTGCGTGGTCAGCAGATAGAGCTGCAGGACGAAGTCGAAAAACTGGTTCGACCGCCATTCCGGGTCTGCGAAGCGCTTGTCGCGCGGTGCCGGTTCGATCGCGGGCTCGGCCTCCTGGCCGGCCATGCGGCGCGCGGCCGAGCCGAACAGGTCGAGATAGGCCTTGCCGAGCCTGGTCTGCAGTTCGGTGGCCCGATCCTGGTCCGAGAGCCAGTATTCGGCGACCGCCGTGAAGGTCTTGATCACCTCGGCAAAGTCGCCCCCCGCCTTGTCCTTGATGTCAGCGCCTTCGCGCGGCTTCAGATAGGCCGCAAGCGCCTGGCCGGAGCTCTCAAGCGCGCGCGCAATATTCATCCCGAAAGATTCGGCGTCGAACTTCTTGGCGGCCTGGGTTTCGATGGTAACGTCGCTCATGCAATGGACACTATCGCTTCAGTTCAGCCGCGTCATCGCGCGGTGCGGCAAGGACGATGTAGGATTTTTCTAGGCTTTCGCATTGTTGCACTGCGACAAATTCCTCCCAGTTCCGACACATTGAAGCCGCATCAATCGGATTTGTTGTTCACGGCTTAATCGTTTCGGGCGACAATGGTTTGAACGGTTGGGGCAAGGCCGACGCTGTCCGACGATTTGCTGCAAGGCTCGTACCAGTGATTAGTTACCGGCAGGTGGGGACTTCCGGACGTATGCGTATCGATCGAATGAAAAGGCTGCTCGCGGCCGGTGCACTGCTCGCGTCGGCGATCGCGGTTAGCGGCTGCTCCACGTCGATCGCGGATCTTCCCGGGGTCGGCGTTCCCGCCGATGCCCCGGCGCGTCCGAAGGAAGCCGGCGGCTACCTTCCGGTGCACGACATGCCGCCGGATCGCGAAGAGGCGCCGATGAAGCCGGCGGAGCAGGCCAAGATCGAGGCCGAGCTGCTCGCCGCGCGGGAGCGACAGGCCACAGCCGCGCAAAAGGCCGGCAAGTGACGGGGCGGCACGCTAATCGCTGGCGCCGCCCTCGCCACGTGCTAAAAGAAATGCAATTCAACCGCATATCCGGTCGCCGAGCCCAGATTTTGCGTCTGGAGGCGCTCTAAGTCATTGATCGGGCGTAATTTCCGGGCCAAACCGGGCTTGGTTTCGGCAAACCGCGCAAGCGCCCGCGATTCTGTCGTACCGGTCGTCGGAGCAGGGTCCCATGGAAGAATTCTATCGCATTCGCCGTCTGCCGCCTTACGTCTTCGAGAAGGTCAATCAGGCCAAGGCAGCCGCGCGCAACGCCGGGGCCGACATCATCGACATGGGCATGGGCAACCCGGACCTGCCGACGCCGCCCCATGTGATCGAGAAGCTGAAGGAAACCCTCGGCAAGCCGCGGACCGACCGCTATTCAGCCTCGCGTGGCATCAACGGCCTTCGCAAGGCGCAGGCTGCCTACTACGCGCGGCGGTTCGGCGTGAAGCTCAATCCGGACACGCACGTCGTTGCGACGCTGGGCTCGAAGGAGGGCTTTGCCAATGTGGCGCAGGCGATCACCGCGCCCGGCGACGTCATCCTGTGCCCCAACCCGAGCTATCCGATCCATGCCTTCGGCTTCCTGATGGCGGGCGGGGTGATCCGCTCGGTGCCGTCGGAGCCGACGCCGCAGTTCTTCCAGGCGGTGGAGCGCGCGATCATCCATTCGATCCCGAAGCCGCTCGCGCTCGTGGTCTGCTATCCCTCCAACCCGACGGCGTATGTCGCCGACCTCGACTTCTACAGGGATCTTGTTGCCTTTGCGAAGAAGCACGAGATCTTGATCCTGTCGGACCTCGCTTACGCCGAAGTCTATTTCGACGACAACAATCCGCCACCGTCAGTGCTGCAGGTGCCGGGTGCGATGGACGTCACCGTCGAATTCACCTCGATGTCGAAGACCTATTCGATGGCCGGCTGGCGCATGGGCTTTGCGGTCGGCAACGAGCGCATCATCGCGGCGCTGGCGCGGGTGAAATCCTATCTCGATTATGGCGCCTTCACGCCGATCCAGGTGGCCGCGACCGCGGCGCTGAATGGGCCGGACGACTGTATCCGCGAGATGCGCGAGACCTATCGCCGCCGCCGTGACACGCTGGTGGAAGCATTCGGCCGCGCCGGCTGGGAGATCCCGCCGCCGCAAGCCTCGATGTTCGCCTGGGCGCCGCTGCCGAAGGCGTTCGAGGATGTCGGCAGCATGCAGTTCGCGACCCTGCTGGTGGAAAAGTCCGGCGTGGTGGTGTCGCCCGGCGTTGCCTTCGGCGAGCACGGCGAAGGCTTTGTCCGCATCGCGATGGTGGAAAACGAGCAACGTATTCGCCAGGCCGCACGCGGTGTGCGCCGCTTCCTTGAAAGCGGCATCGAAACGTTGCACAACGTGGTTCCTCTCGCCAACCGGCGTTAATCTCCTCCGCAGGTCTCTTTGTAATGGTCGCACCGCTGAAAGTGGGCATAGCGGGGCTCGGCACCGTTGGCGCCGAAGTCGTCCGCCTGATCGAGCAGCAGGGAGCCACCCTGGCCGCGCGCAGCGGCCGCGGCGTGCGCGTTGTCGCGGTCACCGCGCGGTCGAAGGCGAAAAAGCGCGGGCTCGATTTGCGCGGCATCGGCTGGGTCGAAAGCCCGCAGGCGCTGGCCGAAGATTCCAATGTCGACTGCTTCGTCGAATTGATGGGCGGCGCCGATGATCCCGCCTTCTCGGCGATCGAGACCGCGCTGAAGGCCGGCAAGTCGGTGGTGACAGCCAACAAGGCGCTGATCGCCAAGCATGGGCTGCGGCTCGCCAAGGCGGCCGAGCAGAATGGCGGCGCGCTCAATTTCGAGGCCGCGGTCGGCGCGGCCATTCCGGTGATCAAGACGTTGCGCGAAGGGCTCTGCGGCACCAGCGTCAACCGCGTCTACGGCATCCTCAACGGCACCTGCAATTACATCCTGACGCGGATGGAGCAGGAGGGATTGTCGTTTGAGGAATGCCTGAAGGACGCGCAGCGGCTCGGCTATGCCGAGGCCAATCCGGCCTTCGACGTCGACGGGCACGACACCGCGCAAAAGCTTGCGATCCTGGCGAGCCTCGCCTTCGGCACCAAGGTCGCGCAAACCGCTGTCTATGTCGAAGGCATTTCCTCGATCACGCCCGAAGACCTGCGTGCAGCGGAGGAACTCGGGTATCGTGTCAAGCTGCTTGGCGTTGCAGTGCGGACTGCAAAAGGCATCGAGCAGCGCGTGCATCCGACTATGGTGCCGAAATCTTCGTCGATTGCTCAAGTGATGGGCGTCACCAATGCGGTGACGATCGATGGCGAGGGCATTCCGCCGATCACGCTGGTCGGACCGGGCGCGGGCGGGGCGGCGACCGCGTCCGCCGTGGTTGCCGATATCGCCGACGTCGCGCGTGGCATCCGCGCGACGCCGTTCGGCCGGCCGGTCGACAGTCTGCGCGCGACGACAAAGGCGCCGATGGAGCGCCATGAGGGCGGATATTACATCCGTCTTCTGGCCCGCGACCACGCCGGCACGGCTGCCACCATCGCAAGGCGGCTCGCGGAACAGAAGATTTCGCTGGAATCGATCGTGCAGCGCCACCGCAATGGCAGTGATGTTAACGGTTCGACCAAAAAAGCTTCACCGGTTCCGGTCATTCTGATTACCTATGCAACCAGTGAAGACGCGGTTCACCGGGCGCTCAAGGCCGTGCAGCGTGACAGGGTCATCAGTGGTCGCCCACAGGTGATACGAATTGAGAAAAATTAGTGTGCGATAGCGAACGCCTTCTACGTTAAATGATTGAATGCGGGCGAGGGGCCCGAAGGCTTAAGGAGTGCAGAGATGTCGACCCATATTTCCGTCCCGCCGCAGCTATTGCTCGAGCGCATCCTCACGCTCGAAATCGTGCGGGTCACGGAGCGGGCGGCGGTGTCGGCCGCGCGGCTGCGCGGCCATGGCCAGGAGAAGGCGGCCGATCAGGCCGCGGTCGATGCGATGCGCCGCGAGCTCAACAAACTGCCCATCGAGGGCACCGTCGTGATCGGCGAGGGCGAGCGCGATGAAGCACCGATGCTGTTCATCGGTGAGAAAGTCGGGCTCAACGCCGGCCCTCAGGTCGATATCGCCGTCGACCCGCTGGAAGGCACCACGCTCTGCGCGAAGAACATGCCGGGCGCGATCGCGACCATGGCGATGGCCGATGGCGGCACGCTGCTGCACGCGCCCGACGTCTACATGGAGAAGATCGCGATCGGTCCGGGCTACGACAAGAACGTCATCGAGCTCGACGCCTCGCCCGCCGACAACGTTCAGCGGCTCGCCAAGGCCAAGGGCGTGGCGGCGTCGGCGATCACCGCGTTGGTGCTCGACCGTCCGCGTCATGCCGACATCATTGCAAGCATCCGCTCGACCGGCGCCGCCGTGCGCCTGATTACCGATGGCGACGTGGCCGGCGTGATCCACACCACCAACCCGGATGAAACCGGCGTCGACATTTATATGGGCACCGGCGGTGCGCCCGAGGGCGTGCTGGCGGCCGCAGCGCTGCGCTGCATCGGCGGCCAGATGCAGTGCCGTCTCATCCTCGACAGCGACGAGAAGCGCGAGCGCGCACAGAAGATGGGCATCACCGATCCGAAGATGATTTACGGCATCGAGGATATGGCGCGTGGCGACTGCCTGTTCGCCGCCACCGGCGTCACCACGGGCTCGTTGCTGACCGGCGTCAAGTTCAAGAAGGACACGATCGAGACCGAGACGGTGGTGATGCGCTCGGTCACCGGCACCGTGCGCTACATCAAGGCGGAGCACCGCCAGCTCGAGAAGTTTCACCTGGATTGAGGTGAGCCGTCATTCCGGGCCTGCGCCCCCGTGGCGCATCCCGGAATGACAACGACAAAAATACGGGAGGCGAGCATGGCCGATCTTTCGGCGGTGAAGGCGCTGGTGTTCGATGTGTTCGGCACTGTCGTCGACTGGCGCACCAGCCTGATCAACGACTTCACGAACTGGTCGAAGATGCGCGGCATCGAAGCCGACTGGACCGCGCTCGTTGACGGCTGGCGCGCGGTTTATGTCGCTTCGATGGACGAGGTGCGCAAACATCCAGAACGCGGCTATGTCATCCTCGACGTGCTGCACCGCCGCTCGCTGGAGAAGCTGGTCGAGCAGCACGCGATCAAGGTATTGACCGACGCCGACCTGCATTACCTGACCACGGGATGGCATCGCCTGCATCCCTGGCCCGACAGCGTGGCGGGGCTTGCACGACTGAAGACGAAATACATCATCTCGCCGCTCTCGAACGGTAATGTTGCGCTCTTGACCAACATGGCGAAGTTCGCCGGCCTGCCTTGGGACCTCATCATGTCGGCTGAACTGTTCGAGCACTACAAGCCAGATCCCGAAACCTATCTTGGCGCCGCGAAATTGCTGTGCCTGCCGCCGGAGCAGGTGATGATGGTCGCCGCACACAACGGCGACCTCAAACATGCGCAACAGAACGGCCTGAAGACCGCCTTCGTGGCGCGCCCGACCGAATACGGCCCGCTGCAGAAAGTCGACTTCGAAGCAACCGGCAATTGGGACATCGTCGCCAAAGATTTCGGCGCAATCGCCGATCGGATGGGTTGCTAGCCCGCCGCCCCACAGAGAATCACGCCGTACCAGCCGAGACCCTTGTAGGTCTCATAGCCCGGCGTGGCGTGGAAGGCGACCAACGCGCCGGAGCGATCCTGGTAGAAGCCGCTGCGCCGGCCATCCAGCGAGAGCGAGACGTGTTGGGTCAGAAGGCCCTTTCCGTCGGAAGCCGCGATCACCCGGAAATTCGAATCGATCAGTAGCACGCGCGCCTTGTCGGCAGCGCCGACGCGCACGCCCTGGACGATGGCACGCGCTTGCGGCTCCCAGTCGAAATGGATCGCGAGCACGCCGGTCGGTTTGCTGTGAGCCTTGCCGCCTTCGCGGACGCTGGCGCAATAGGTCGCGACCTGTGCGTTGCCGAGCAGCGGCTGGCACTCGATATCACCGGCGACATAGTCGTCACCCGAGCACAAGCTGCGCGTCTCGCGAAACCATTTTGTCGCCGCGACATTCTGGCCGGTCACCTTGAAGCGATCGGCGCGCCCGTTGGCGATCACATTGCCCTCGAGGTCGCAAAGCCAGAGATCGAGATAGACGGTGTAGGCGGACAGGATCACGCCCAAGCGCTCGGACGTGTGGGCGACCGCCGCCGGTTGCGGCGAAGCCGCACAGTCAACGACGGCGGAATCGGTCGCCCACCAGCGCACGTCGCAGGTACGCTCATAAAGGTTGCGGTCGATCAGCTCGATCGCGTTCAGTGATAGATCTACCATGCGCTCGCCGCGCGAGCGGTCGGTCATGCGCTCGATCGAGCTCATGAGACTGCCGGTGCGCCGTGTGAGCTGCGTCTCGAGCTCGCGGGCGATGGTCTCTACCTGTTGGCCGACGCCGCGCACTTCCTGCGCCACCACTGCAAAGCCCGCGCCTTGCGCGCCAGCGCGCGAGCTCTCGATCAATGCATTCAGCGCCAGCATCTTCATCTGATTGGTAATCTTCTGGATCGACCGCGTCTTCTCGCAGGCGATCTGGTTGACCTCCGCGGTCAGGCGCGCAATCAGGGCCGAAATGTCTGATTCATCGTCGACGTCAGGCGAGACCGCCGATTCGCTCGCGACCGATTTCGCGCGCGGGAGCGGGATGGACATGGGCGGACTTCCCTGCGTTATTCCTTTGACCGCTTTCAGCAGACCGGACGGAACCAAAAAAATCACACGTCAAACACACATCCTTTTTCGGGGATTTGCGCTAACGTCAGCTTAATTTTCCGAAATTGCCATCTATGTAGGACTGCACATTATTTTGGCATCCCGTTGTTTCCTGTTGTGAATCCAGTGCAAAGACAAGTCCACGCTATCCGTCTCCTGCGAAAAGTGGGCAAAACCACTTGGTGGCGCTTCGCGATCGCCCACTGAGGGGCGAGGATGGCAGCAGTGATTCGCGCTCTTGCCAGCGCTGCTCGTCATCGGGATCGTCATGACGCTTCACGCTGCTATCCTGCCTGTGGAGATGCCGCCGGCCTTTCTCGGCGTGCAGCGCTCGCTCACAGGCAAATTCTGGCGCGATCGTTTGGACGCGCGCGGTGCGGCGCGCGCGCTCGCGATCGCGCAGCGTCACCAACTGCCGGAAATGCTGGCGCGGGTGCTCGCGGGGCGCGACGTCGCAATCGACGACGTGCCGGATTTCCTCGATCCGACCATCCGCAAATTGATGCCGGATCCCTTCACCGTGACTGCGATGGAGGCGGCGGCGAAGCGGATCGCGGATGCGGCGATTCGTAACGAGAAGATTGCGATCTTCGGCGATTACGATGTCGACGGTGCGACCTCGGCCGCGCTGCTTGCCTGGTACTTGCGGCATTGTGGGCTCGATCCGCTGATCCACATTCCCGACCGCCTGTTCGAAGGCTACGGCCCGAACACGGAGGCCGTACGCGCGCTCGCCGCCAAGGGGGCGACGCTCCTCGTCACCGTCGATTGCGGCACCACGAGCTTGGAGCCGCTTGCGGAAGCGCGCCGGCTCGGCATGTCTGTTGTCGTGATCGATCATCATCAATGCGGCGAGGCGCTGCCTGAGGTCGATGCTCTGGTCAATCCGAACCGGCTCGACGATCTCTCCGGCCTCGGTCATCTCGCCGCCGTTGGGCTCGTGCTGGTAACGCTGGTCGCGGTGAACCGGGAATTGCGCCAGCGCGGTTTCTGGACTTCGGAAATGCCGGAGCCGGATCTCTTGGGCATGCTGCATCACGTCGCGCTTGGGACGGTGGCCGATGTCGCGCCGCTGATCGGGCTCAACCGCGCCCTTGTCGCCAAAGGGCTGATCGCCCTGCGCAGGCGCGACCATGTCGGGCACACTGCGCTGATGGACGTGGCCCGGCTCAACGGCCCGCCGGAGGCCTGGCATCTCGGCTTCATGCTGGGGCCGCGCATCAATGCCGGCGGCCGGATCGGGCGCGCCGACCTCGGCGTGCGGCTGCTCCTGGAAGGGGACATCTCGGAAGCGGCGCGGATCGCGGCAGAGCTCGACCGCCTCAATAACGAGCGGCGCATCATCGAGCAGGCGGCGGAAGCGCAGGCCGAGGCAGAGGCGCTCGCCTCGCTCGGATTGGAAGACAAGGGCGCCGTCATCGTCACGGCCGCCGAGGGCTGGCATCCCGGTGTCGTCGGTCTCGTGGCCTCGCGTCTGAAGGAGAAATTTGGCAGGCCGGCCTTTGCCATCGCGCTCGAGCCGGGCGGCATCGGCACCGGCTCGGGCCGCTCGATCGGCGGCGTCGATCTCGGCAAGGCGGTGCGGCAGGCGGTGGCGGACGGTTTGCTGTTGAAGGGCGGCGGCCACGCGATGGCGGCGGGCGTAACGTTGCGCAAGGAGAAGCTAGCCGAGTTCCGCGCCTATCTGGAAAGCGTGCTCGCCGCCGATGTCGCCAATTCGCGTCACGAGAATGAATTGTTCATTGACGGCGCGGTGAGCGCACGCGGCGTAACGGCTGAGTTTGCCGCGATGCTGAACCGCGCCGGCCCGTTCGGCAGCGGCAATCCGGAGCCGGTGATCGCGCTGCCGGCGCATCAGCTCGTCTACGCCGATGAGGTCGGACAGGCGCACTTACGCCTGCGCTTCAAATCGGGCGACGGTTCGATCGTGAACGGCATGGCGTTCCGTTCCGTTGGCCAAAAGCTCGGCAATGCGCTGATCCAGAATCGCGGCCAACCGCTCCATGTCGCAGGCTCGCTCGCGATCGACCGTTGGCAAGGCAGCGAACGTGTGCAATTGCGTGTGCTCGACGTCGCGGTCCCCGATCAGGGGCCCGCGGTCATCAGATAAGAAAAAGTCGGGGAGAGCACATGGCAGGACGGGTTGAAGGCAAGATGGCGCTGGTCACCGGCGGCGCCTCGGGCATTGGCGCGGCGGTCGCGGAGTTGCTGGCGCAGGAGGGCGCTACAGTCGTGGCGACCGATATCGACGAGCTCAGGGGACCCGAGCTCGTTGCCGGCATCACCAAGGCTGGCGGCAAAGCGGTGTTTCTGCAGCAGGACGTGACCAGCGAGGTGCGCTGGGTGGAGATCATCTCGGAGATCGAGAAGCAGTTCGGCCGGCTCGATGTGCTGGTCTCCAATGCCGGCATCGGCATCTCCGTGCCCTCGATTGTCGACATGACCTTCGCCGATTGGCGCCGGCAGACCGCGATCAATCTCGACGGCGTTTTCCTCTCGGTGAAATATTCCCTGCCGCTGATGCGCAAGAGCGGCGGCGGGTCGGTCATCATGATGTCCTCGCTCGCGGGCCTGCGCGGTGCGGCGGGGTTGGCCGGCTATTGCGCGACCAAGGGCGGCGTGCGGCTGTTTGCGAAAGCGGTCGCGATGGAATGCGCTGCCGTGGGCGACGGCATCCGCGTCAACTCGGTGCATCCTGGGATCATCGACACCCCGATCTGGGGCAAGATCCCGACGGAAGCCACTGGCAACCGTGCCAACGCGCCCATCGATCCCGAAGAGCGCGCGAAGCTCGCAACCCCGCTCGGCCGCGCCGGCCAGGCGGCTGAGATCGCCGGCGGCGTGCTCTATCTGGCCTCCGATGCGTCGCGCTACGTGACTGGGACTGAGCTCGTGATCGACGGCGGCATGAATGCGGGTGCTGTCGCGCGCAAGGCATGAAAGCAGTCAATTTCTCTCGTCATTCCGGTTCTCTCGTCATTCCGGGATGCGTCGAAGGCGCAGGCCCGGAATCCATCTGGCAGCAGGCGCGAGCGGAGAAATGGATTCCGGGCTCGATGCTTCGCATCGCCCCGGAATGACGACCTGGTGCCGAGACATGCTACGGACCCTGCCTCAGCCGCGCCAGCACCTTCAGCCCGCCATAGCCGTCGGCCGGCAGCAGGCCCATCTTGGTCTGATAGTCCCGGATCGCCTTCATCGTGTCGTTACCGACGCGGCCGTCGGTGCCGCCGGTATCGAAGCCGGCCTTGGTGAGCCGCGTTTGCATCTCCTGCACTTCGGCAAGCGTCAGCGCACGCTCGGAGCCGGGGAAGGGATGGATGAAGGGTGGCGCGCCCAGGATGCGGTCGCCAAGGTGGCAGATAGCCAGTGCATAGTTCATCGAGGGGTTGTAGCTGCGCACGGCATAGAAATTCGGACCCAACAGGAAGGCGGGGCCGCCCGCTACCGGGATCCATAGCTGCGCCGACGCATTCGGTTGCGGGAACGGCTGGCCGTCGGCGCGGGTCACGCCGGCACTGGCCCACGCCGCGTAGGTCCGGCTGCCGCTCATGCTGCCATTGGCGCGCACCTCATAGCCCCAATGCTCGCCACGGTGATATTTGCCGCGCTTGACGAGGTATTTCGCGGTTGATCCGAGTGCATCGTCCGGCCGGCCGAATGGCGAGACCTTGCCATCGCCGTCATAGTCGAAGCCGACATTGAGCCACACTTCCGGCATCCACTGCGAATGCCCCATGGCGCCGGCCCAGGAGCCGCGCATCTCCTCCGGCGTGCTCCAGCCGCGGTCAACGACCCTGAGCGCGTTGATCAGCTCGGTCTCCCAGTAGGCCTTGCGGCGCGGCTCATTCCAGGCGAGCGCGGCGAGTGCAGGGAACACTGGTTTCATGTGGTTCTGCTGCACCAGCGGATCGCCGTAAGCGGACTCGACGCCCCACAGTGCCAGCAGCGTGCCGCGTTCGACACCAAAATCCTTCTCGATCCGCGCGAACAGCGCCTCGTTCTTTTTGAGCGCCTCGCGGCCATTGATGATGCGCCAGTCGGACACGCGGCGGTTGATATACTGCCAGATCTGCTCGTTGAATTCCGGCTGCTTCTTCATCTGCCGGAACACGCTCATGTCGGGCTCGATGTGGCCCATCACGCGCGTCCAGGTCGCCTCCGAAATTCCCTTGGCGAGCGCGCGTGCGCGAAAACTGTCGCGCCATTGGTCGAAGCCCGCTGGCGCCGCAAGCGCGGCGAGCGGACAGGTGAGCAGACCGCTGGCCGCGATGCTGCCCTGCAGGAAAGTCCGGCGGGTAGGGCGCTTCAGAGAATCAAGCTGTTTCATGCCACTAGTCTAGCGGCGTCATCCACGCACACCAAAAGTCACATCGCCGCGGGAACTAGCTATCCTGCAAGTCTGTGGCGATTTTGGACAACCAGCGCCGCACGATCAGTTCCGCCTTGGGGCTGAGCCCGTCCGCCAGCCGCCGGTCCACAGCATGGGCGTGGCGTCGGCATTTTTCCAATAGCGCCGTTCCGCGCTTGGTCAGGGTCCACTGCAGGACGCGGCCGTGGACCGGATGCGGCGTCTTCCTGATCGCGCCGTCGCGCTCGAGATTGCGGATGATGACGCCGACGGTCTGCGGCGTCAGCAGCGCCACCCGCGCGAGATCGGCGCCGGAGAGCCCGGGATAGGCGCGCAACATTGTCAGTACGACGAACTGCGGCGGCGTGACGCCGAGCGTTCCCAGCGCCCGTTCCATGGTCAGCCGCGTCGCAGCCTGCGCTTGCCGCAACAGATAGGCGAGATAGCCTTGTTCGCCGCGTTTGCCCTGGCCGGGCGGCGGCGGCCGTATCGTGAGAGCCGGATTCGTCACGACGGGCGTTTTCCAGTTCCGAGCAGGGTTTTTCGAATTCCGGCCTTTTGACGTCTGACGATCCATGCCGGACGTTGGTACAGCCTTGCGCGCCATATCAGTACTCTTATAATATATCAGCATACTGATAACATGAGGCGACACCAATGTCACACGCGAGAGCCGAGCTCACCGATTTTCAGAAGCTGGCACCTGAAGCCTATGAGGCCGTGCGAGCGTTGGGCCAGATGGCGGCCAAAGCCGGGCTCGACAAGCAGTTGCTCGAATTGGTCAAGTTGCGCGCCTCGCAGATCAACGGCTGTGCCTTCTGCGTGCAGTTTCACATCCTGCAGGCCGAGAGCCTCGGCATATCCGCCGACAAGCTCAACCTCGTCGTGGTCTGGCGCGAGGCCCCGCAATTCTCACGCCGCGAGCGCGCCGCGCTGGCGTGGGCCGAAGCCCTGACGAAGCTGGGCGATGGCGTGAGCGACGAGGTTTATGCCAAGGTGCGCGCGGAATTCTCCGAGCAGGAACTGAGCTATCTCACCTCGGCGATCGCAGCGATCAATGTCTGGAACAGGTATGGCGTCGCCTATCGCTGGACGCCGCCGGAACGGAAGCCGCCCGCGGTCGGCGCTGCCGCGTCGTGAATCGGGGAAGGCAGGGGGCGAATAACGTCTGTCTCCAAAGGAGAGCAACATGACATCGATGCTGGCGACAACTCCTCTCGCACCGACGCGGCCGACCTCGCTCGCGGTTATTGCTGGTCTTGCGTGCGCCCTGGTCATTGGAAAGACACTACCTGCGACGATGGACGCGGTGTCAGGTGCCGTCGCGCCGCTTTGTGCGAACGCCGCAGAGGGATCGCCGCTCGACAAGGTCGAGCCGATCGGCTCGTACGCCCTGCCAAACGTGCCGGGCAAACGGGTCACCATCGTGCGCGTATCCTACGGCCCCGGAGGTTTCACGCGCGCCCACAAGCATGCCGGCTCGGTGACGGCCTACATCACCAAGGGCGAAATTCGCTCGCAGCTCGGCGGCGGACCGCTCGAGACGTTCAAGGTCGGCCAGTCCTTCTTCGAGCCGCCGGGCTCGACCCACCTGGTTTCGGCCAATGCAAGCAACACGGAGCCCGCAGAACTGATCGCGGTGTTCGTGGCCGACGAGGGCGCGCAGCTTACGACGTTCATCGAATAGCCGATCGAGCGGCGGCGGACTTGGCGACTAAAGCGCGATGAGATGAGGATGAATCATCATCGCGCTTTAGGTTATTGTTTGAGCATGATCTTTTCGGAAAACCGCTTCACACTTTTCCGGATCATGCTCTAGTTGCCGCCGCCTTCCTGTGGGTCGAGCCGCTGGATCGCGTCCTCCGGCTGCGCATCCGCCACCGCGGCGGCCACCGGCGGTTCGGGGCCGATCTCGCGGCCGCGGCCGCGGATCAGGCGTTCATAGGCCGAGGTCAGCGTGGTGTAGGGATTGACCCACAGCCAGCCGTCGCGCGTGAACACCTGCACGTCGAAATGCAGGTGGCGCGAGGTGCCGTTGGGGTGATCGAGATAGTTCGAGACCACGCCGATCTTCTCGCCTTCCGTGACGCGGCGCCCATTGAGGAGGCCGTCCGCGTCCATCGCCGACGGGTTCATATGCATGTAGCGGAAGCGAATATGCTCGGTCCGGGTGCTGACCTGCAGCGTCACGCCTTGTTGGCCCGCTGAGCGGATCACGACGCCGTCTCGCACTGCGACAACCGCTTGCCGCTTGGGATCGCAGGACTCGCCTCCCTTGTTGGATAGGCAGGCACCGGGGCGGATGTCCTGCCCCTGGTGGCCAAAGCCGCGGGCGCATTGGCCGACTTCGAAACTGCGCGCCTCGCAAAAATTGTCCTGCCAGGGATATTGGTCGGCGCGCCTGACGAACGATTGCGAATGCACGAAGGCCGGCGCCTTCGCCAGGGGGAAGCGGATCTGCGAATAGACGGTCAAGTCGGGGCGACCGCTTTGCCCCCGGTAACCGCTGTTGGCGACAATGTCACCGCTCGGCCGGTAGGTGAAGTCAGGGGAGAGGCTGGCCGGCCGCTCGGCGCTCACGGAGGCGATGTCCCGCCGCGGCCGCGAGGGTTGGCCGCCGGCGATGCGCAGCGCCTTCAGGAAGCGCTCGGCGACCGGATAGGCTTCGCGGCAGGCCAGCCGCCGCAGCCGCGGCGTGCTGTCGAGGCAGTGGATCGAGACCACATAGGGCACGCCGAAGCGCGTGAAGGCGTAGCGGACATAGCCTTCGCGGATGACGCGGCGAAGGTCTGGATACTGTGCGGAAAGCGATTTGACAGGTTCGCCCTTGCCGCCGAGCCGATCGTTGAGGTCATAGAGCAGCAGCGAACCGGTGATGTGCACCTCGACCGGCTTTGCAAACGTCCGCTCCGGCATTCCGTCGCCCGCACCCGGCTCGAGTGCGAACATCGCGTCATAGCCGGCAGCTCCCGCATGGAAGAGATCGGCCGGACGGAAGCTCGCCTGATAGTGCGACACTGACAAGGTCTCCGCCGCGCCGCGCTGCCGCGCCTCAAGATAGCTTGCGGTATCGAACGGCAAGAGCACCGGGACTGAGCTGCGGCCGATGCCGGGGAAAAGCTGCGAGGTGATCGCATTCAATTGCACCAGCGCGGGACGCGAGCGCGGGTCGTAAGAAGGCACGCGGCGCTGACTCGCAAAAGCGAAGTTCGCAGTGATCGAAGGCTGGGTATTGATCTCGGCGCGGAGCTGATCGAGCACCGCGCGCCATTCGACGCGCACGGCCGAGAGCGACGGGGTGCGGAATTCGTCCGCCGAAGTGGCGAGGGAGCCGGCAAGAAGCGACGCTAAAGCTGCCAGCCAAGGTGCGACTAAGCGGACAGCTTTCACTTTCAACGCGTCGCCCCCCGGCGCGGCACCCCCTTAACCCGATCGGCTAATCCTTGGCGCGTTCGACGTAGGAGCCGTCTTCGGTCATCACCACGATGCGCGTGCCGGTGGAGATGTGCGGCGGCACGGCGGTGCGAACGCCGTTCGAGAGCATGGCAGGCTTGTACGAGGAGGAGGCGGTCTGGCCCTTCGTCACCGGCTCGGTCTCGACGACCTCCAGCGTGGCGCGCTGCGGTAGCTGGATCGCGACCGGATTGCCCTCGTGCATCGAGAGCTTCACCGTCATGTTTTCCTGCAGATACGGCGCGGACGATCCGACGATATCCTTCGGAACCTGGACCTGGTCGTAGGTCTCGCCATTCATGAAGTGGAAGCCGTCGGCGTCCTCATAGAGGTAGTTGAAGTTGCGATCCTCAACCGTTGCCTTCTCGACCTGGTCGGTGGTCTTGTAGCGTTCGGAGACCTTCACGCCATCGCCGATGCGGCGCATTTCGATCTGGCTGACCGGGGTTCCCTTGCCAGGGTGGATATTTTCGGCGGAAAGGACAATGTAAAGCTTGCCATCCTGCTCGATGACGTTGCCTTTGCGGATGGAACTGGCGATGACTTTCAAAGTGGTTTTCCTGAATGGTTCGGCCGCCGGCTCAGCTCGGCTGATGCGCTCGGCGGCCTGGCGGCAGTTTCGGGCTGCAACATACTGATTTGCCCCCGAGATGCCAGCCTTTTACGGCTGGCTTGGCGGGTTGCTGACAGGTGTGGCGTCGCGCGCGTGCTGTCAACCACGCTTGGGACGCGGGATCTGGATGCGCTTGACGCCGGGATGACGAAGTCGCAGACGGGGCGAGCGATCCGCCGGTGCGCGGGACGTCCTGTATCCTCGGCGTTTGGAGCAAAGATCAAGGTGCGCTACGCGGGGTGATGTGAAGAAATCAAGTGATTTCAATGGTTTTCGCTGAGTTTATCAACTTATTGATGGGCAGCCCCATGTGCCGTCTGAAGCGGCTTTCGCCGGCGGCGCGTTCATGACTGACGTCGACCGGCCATCGCCCTGGTGGACGCCGACGCGGCATGCCGACAGAAGGCCGTTTCTTGCGGCGCGGAGCGGCGTGACGAGGGCGGTGCGAGCCTGGTTCGAGGAGCAGGGATTTTCGGAGATCGAGACGGGCGTCCTGCAAGTTTCGCCCGGTAACGAGACCCATCTGCATGCGCCTCGTACCGAGTTGACGCATGCCGATGGAAGCCACGCGAAGCGCTACTTGCGGACGTCACCCGAGTTCGCCTGCAAGAAGCTGCTCGCCGCGGGTGAAACCAAGATATTCGAGTTCGCGCGCGTGTTCCGCGATCGCGAGCGCGGCGACCTGCATCTGCCCGAGTTCACCATGCTGGAATGGTATCGCGCCAATGAGGTCTACGACGCGGTGATGACCGATACGATCCTTGTTATTGCCAAGGCCGCGCAGGCGACCGGCATCGGGCGGTTCTCATTCCGCGGCAAGAGCGCCGATCCCTTTGCCGAACCGGAATTGCTGACTGTTGCCTCGGCCTTCGAGCGCTTTGCCGGGATCGATCTGCTGGCCACCGTTGTTGACGGCAAGGGCGACCGTGCAGCGCTTGCGGATGCGGCCCGGCAACAGGTACGGATCGCCGATGATGACACCTGGTCGGATATTTTTAGCAAGGTCCTGGTCGAGCATGTCGAGCCATATCTCGGGCAGGGGCGACTGACCGTGCTGTCCGACTATCCGGTTCCGGAGGCCGCGTTGGCACGTGCAAAACCGTCCGATCCGCGCGTTGCCGAACGGTTTGAGGTCTATGCCTGCGGCGTCGAACTCGCCAATGGATTCGGTGAATTGACCGACGAGGCGGAGCAGCGCCGCCGCTTCGTCGCGGCCATGGACGAGAAGCAGCGCCGCTATGGCGAGCGCTACCCGGTGGATGAGGATTTTATCGCCGCCGTCGGCGCGATGCCTGAGGCGAGCGGCGTGGCACTCGGCTTCGACCGTTTGGTGATGCTGGCGAGCGGCGCGCTGAGGATCGATCAGGTGGTTTGGACGCCGCCCGCAGGAGAGACATGAACCGGATCGACCGAAAGCTGACCGCAACCCTGCGACAGCCCGCAGAACTGATCGAGCGCGGGCTGGCGCCAGAGCAAGCGCTTGCCGATCTCGAGCAGGTCGCGGCGCGCTATGCGATCGCGGTGACGCCTGACATTGCAGCGCTGATCGATCCGGACGATCCGAATGATCCGATCGCGCGGCAGTTCATCCCCGCCGCGGATGAACTCGCGACGCATCCCGGCGAGAATGCCGATCCGATCGGCGACGATGCGCACTCGCCGGTTCCCGGCATCGTGCACCGCTATCCGGACCGGGTGCTGTTCAAGCTTGTGCATGTGTGCGCGGTCTATTGCCGGTTCTGCTTCCGCCGCGAGATGGTCGGGCCGGGCAAGGCGACCGCGCTGCCGGAAGCTGCGTATCGCCACGCGCTTTCCTATATCCGCTCGCACCCGGAGATCTGGGAGGTGATCCTGACCGGGGGTGATCCATTGATGTTGTCGCCGCGGCGGCTCGCCGAGATCATGGCCGATATCGCTGCCGTCGATCACGTCAAGATCATCCGCCTGCACACGCGCGTGCCGGTGGCTGATCCGGCGCGCGTCAGTCCGGAGATGGCGCACGCGCTGCGCGTGGACGGCGCGACGACGTGGATCGCGATCCACGCCAATCATCCGCGCGAACTGACCTCAGAGGCGCGTGCCGCCTGCGCGCGGCTGGCGGATGCCGGCATCCCCCTGGTGAGCCAGACCGTGCTGCTCAGGGGCGTCAACGATGATGCCGCCACGTTGGAGGCTTTGATGCGCGCCTTCGTCGAATGCCGGATCAAACCTTATTACCTGCATCACGGCGATCTGGCGCCCGGTACCGCGCATCTGCGCACGACCATCGCAGAAGGCCAGGAACTGATGCGGTCGCTGCGGGGACGCGTCTCTGGCCTGTGCCAGCCGGATTACGTGCTCGACATTCCCGGCGGCCATGGCAAGGCGCCGATCGGACCGCGCTATTTGTCGCAGGAGAATCCCCGACAACGTGAAGGGGCTAACGAAACACGCTATCGTGTCGTCGATTATTGCGGTGACGTGCATCTCTATCCACCTAAGGTGTGATGTGAGATGCGCGAATATCGACGTTCCGGAACCGGTGCGATAGAATGTTGAAAGGCAGGAGAATCGAGATGCGGAAAACAATCTTGTCGATGGCACTTGTGACCCTGATCGGTGCGCCTGCGTTTGCGCAGGGCGGGACCTCGTCGGTTCCGAAAAATACCCAGGAGATCAAGCCAATTCCGGAAGCGCCGATCGGACACCGCCAGCCGCGCCGGGGCGAGGTGCCGAGCGAGAGCAATGTCAGCGATCCGAACAATCCGGCGAACAAGGAGGACGCCGCTCTTGATCGCAAGATCAAGAGCATCTGCAGGGGTTGCTGAGGCGAGCCGCCGGACGCTGCGGCGCCCAGCGGCCCGTAGCCACAAGCGTCTAGGCCAACCGTTCCCGGACATCGCGGCGTTGTGCCTTGCGCCGCGCCCCAACCGCATCGGCGAGCACGTTGAGCGACGAGACCGTCGTCTCCCAATCGATGCAGCCGTCTGTGATGCTCTGCCCGTAGGTGAGCGCAACTCCCGGCACCACATCCTGCCGCCCGGCAACCAGGTTGCTCTCGATCATCACGCCCATGATGCGCATCTCGCCGCCGGAAACCTGGCCGGCGATGTCGGCGACGACCAGAGGCTGGTTCTCCGGCTTCTTGCTGCTGTTCGCATGACTGGAATCGATCATCGTGCGCTGGTTGACGCCTGAGCGCGCCAGCTCGGCCGCGGCGGCATCGACGCTCGCCGCATCGTAGTTCGGCGTGCGGCCGCCACGCAAAATGATGTGGCAGTCCTCGTTGCCGCTGGTCGCCGCGATCGCCGAGCGCCCGCCCTTCGTCACCGCCATGAAATGGTGCGGGTGTGAGGCCGATTTCACGGCGTCGGCGGCGATGCGCACATTGCCGTCGGTACCGTTCTTGAAGCCGACGGGGCAGGAGAGCCCGGAGGCAAGCTCGCGGTGAATTTGGCTCTCGGTCGTGCGCGCGCCGATCGCAGCCCAGCTCACGAGATCGGCGATATATTGCGGCGTCGTCATATCCAAGAATTCGGCGCCGGCGGGCAGGCCGAGATTGTTGATGGCGGAGAGCACGCTGCGGGCAAGCCGCAGGCCCTTGTTGATGTCGAAACTGCCGTCAAGGCCCGGATCGTTGATCAGCCCCTTCCATCCGACGGTTGTGCGCGGCTTCTCGAAATAGACGCGCATCACGATCTCGAGCCGGTCAGAAAGCTGCTCGCGCAAGCTGGCAAGGCGCTCGGCATAATCGATGGCAGCGGCGGGATCGTGCACGGAGCAGGGGCCGACGACGACCAGGAGCCGGTCGTCCTTGCCGTTCAGAATGGCGTGGATGGCGTTGCGCGCCGCCATCACCACCCGCGTCGCCGTCAACGTGCGCGGGACTTCGCGCATCACCTCTTCGGGCGTACTCAGCTCTTTCAGTTCTCTAATTCGAAGATCGTCAGTGGTACTCAACACGGCGGGCTCCTTTGACTTTTGAACCTGCCGGCCAACAAAAAAGCCGCCAGGTCTGGCGGCTGTTCGGACGTCTTGCTGCAATTTCACTAAATTGAGCGCGATCCTCCCGCCGCCAGCGAGCTGTCGTAGCTAAAGTACCAGAAGTAGCTGGTGGCGGCGTTGATCATGGCGGGCTCTATAGCGGATGGATCCGGCCTTGTCACCCCTAAAGCTTCGGTCCTGATTAAATCAGGACCGAAGCTTTGGATTCTCGTTTTGACGCGTTTTCTTCACGCGAACCGGCATCCACTTCGCTCGAAAACGCTCTAAATCATGGGGCAGTGCTGTGGGCTGCGAGCGCCATGCCGATCAGCGTGGCCCCGCCGAACAAGAGATTGAGGCCGACCAAGAGCCCGAGCGCCCATTCCGCAGAGCCGGGCAGGCCAGCGATGATGATGAATGCGATAAGGATGTCCATCAATCCCGCGACCAGGAGCCACGACCAGCGCCCGGTCAATTCGCGCCGGTGCTCCAGCCCATACATGATGGTGGCGACGCCCTCGGCGATGAAATAGGCGCCGACTACGATGGTCAGCGTCAGCACGCCTTGCGTCGGCTTCGCCAGCAGGATGACGCCGGCGAGCACGGCAAGCGCCGCCGAGATCAGCGACCACCAGAAGCCCGGCATCTCGCGCGCCCAGTAGGTGACGATCAATCCGCCGATGCCGGAGATCAGGAACATCCAGCCGAGAAAGATCGTGACGGCGAGGCTCGCAAAGGGCGGCACGATCATCGCGGCGAGGCCGAGAACTGCAAGCAGGATGCCTTCGAACAGGAAGGCCTTCCAATGCGCCTTCACGGCTGCGTTCACTTCGGATTGCAGCTTGTCGAAGTTGTCTGGAATGGTCATCGCAGCTCTCCGGGCGGGGCGTGATTGCACGCGATCCTAGAGCATATCAGGTTTCGATGATATCAGATTAGCCGGGTCCCGGCGCCGACGAAAAGCCCTCCGAGGTCGTGCGAATTCGATTTCGCCCGAAGATGTAGATCGCGGTGGCGGCGATCAGGAGCGCTATGCCGATCACGATCGAAGTCGCCGCGACCGGGACCAGGATCGCCGCCGGATTGTGCTCGGGATTGATCAGCCAGCGGCGGATCGACGTCAGCACAAAAGCCAGCCCGAGAAAGCCGGCGCCGCTGCCGAGGACGAGCACGGCCCACAGCCGCCGCAGCTGGCTGAGCCGTTCGCGCGCGAGCGCGGTGCGTGGCGCATGATGGCGGCCGACCCGGTAGACCAGGCGGATCGCGAAGCCGATCGAGCTGAACCCGATCAGGACACTTGCCGAGCCCAGGATCATCCGCAGCGTGGAGCCGAGATCGCCGCCCCTCTGCAGGGTCAGCAGCGGGAAGTCGAACGCGGCATGCAGCAAGACCGGGGCGAGCAGCACCATGGCCCAGCTCGACAAGCGCGCCCAGTCGCGGTGCAGGCGGTGCGCGCCGAGCGCGGTGCCCGAGCGGGCGATCGCGACATAGGCGCCGGCGATGATGCCGAGCGCGCCGTGAAACGGCACGGTGAGCACGCTGCGCAGCACGGCGAGCGCGCGCCACATCTCGGCATGCTGGACGAGGTAGGCGAGGTTCTCGTAAGCGGCGAAACCGAGCCCTACGGCGGCGCCGTAGACCACCGGGTCCATCGGGTCGGCGGTGGCGCGGCGCCGCGACGATACCGCGATGATCACCGCGATCTTGACGATCTCCTCGGGCAGGGCGACGCCGAACAGCGAGCGCAGCACCAGCGTCATCCAGGGGTTTTCCGGTATCGCCAGCAATGCATTGAACGGCGCCCGCACCAGCCCAAGCAGCGAAATGCTGGCCGCGCCAAGCACGAAAGCGAGCCAGACCTGCGCCGGCGGACCCGGGCGTTCATCGGCAGCGATGACGAGCCAGAGCATCAAAAGTGCCGGCGCAATGGCGGCGGCGCCGATGACGGTTGGGAGAGACTCGAGCAACAGCATCTACGGGCAATCAAACCGGGTACGATCTGGGAAAATGGCCACAAAGCCAGCACTTGGCAAGCCAACGTAACCGGTTTGCGATGGGTTCGGCGCGCCACATTCACGGCTTTTTGTCGCATTGCACTGTGGCGTTGCTTCGCGGGGGTGTCATTCCGGGGCGATGCGACAGGCCGTAGGATGGGTAGAGCGAAGCGAAACCCATCATTCGCGCGGCTTGCTCCATCGCGATGGGTTTCGCTTCCGCTCTACCCATCCTACCACCTCGCTCCTGCGCAGTGCTCACCGCGCCAGCACCAGCAGTCGCCGGCACGTCTCGACAAACACTTTCGCGCCGGTGACAATGTCGGCGTCATCGGTGTTCTCGCTCCAGTGATGGCTGATGCCGCCGATCGAGGGCACGAACAGCATGCCTGACGGCATGATGGTGGCGAGGACCTGGGCGTCGTGACCGGCGCCGCTTGGCATCCGGATCGACTTGCCGTCGGCAAAGCGCGCGCTTGCGGCTTCGATCGTATCCTGGAACGTGGCATCCATCAGCGCCGGTGCGCCTGTGCGGATGCGCTCCACCTCGACGCTGCAGCGGCCTTCCGCCGTGACCTCGGCGGCCATGCGGCGCAGCTGCGCTTCCAGACGTTCGATCACGCTGGCATTGTCGTCGCGCATTTGAAACAGCATTTCGGCGCGGCCGGGAATGATGCTGGGCGCGCCGGGGTCGAGCGTGATGCGGCCGGTGGTCCACACCGTCCGCGGGCCGCACAGGACGGAGAAGCTGTCGTCGATCGCGACGCAGAATTTGGCGAGCGCCAGTCCGGCGTCACGGCGGATCGCCATCCGCGTGGTGCCGGCATGGTTCTGCTCGCCGCTGAATGTGATGCGATATTGCCAGATGCCGACGATGGAGGTGACGACGCCGATCTTGAGGCCGCTGTCTTCCAGCGTCCTGCCTTGCTCGATATGGGCCTCGAGATATCCAACGTGCCGCCCGCGTTCGGCGGTGACACGCGGACGGCCGCCAAGCCCGACGCTTTCTAGCGCTTCCCGCATGGGACGGTCGCTACTGCGGTCGCGGGCGGCATCGATCTCCGCTTCCGTCACGGCGCCAACATAGGAGCGGCTGCCGATGAAATGGCCGAAATGGCCTTCCTCGTCGCACCAGGCGGCGACCTCGACGGCGCCTCTAAGGCTCGAGTCGGGATTGATGACGCGTGCGGCTTCGAGCGCATAGACGACGCCGAGTGGTCCATCGAGCCAGCCAGCAAAATTCTGACTTTCAAGATGCGAACCGGCCAGAAGTTTCGGGCCAGGTTTTGCGCTGGTGCCGAACACGTTGCCGATGCCGTCGATTGTAGGGGCAAGGCCGGCTTCCGGAAGCCTTGCCGCGAGCCACTCGATTGAGCGCATATGCGGTTCCGAAAACGATGGCTTGTGCACGCCGGTCTTGTACGCGCCAATGGCGCGGAGCGCAGTGAGATCGGCAAGAACGCGGGCGCCGTCGACGGGCAGGTTTGGATCGGGCATGGCAGATTCACCCATGGATGGTCTCTTCCATCCAGGCTCGCATACACCGCGCGATAGGGAAAGCAGGGTGCGCGCCTGCCTTGGAATGTGGATGAGGCCTACTTCTGGCATGGACAAACCAAGTGCATAAAATGACGACTGGCGAAGCCCATATTGATTTGGCGCAAGCCAAGACAACTCAGACTTGCTTTCATTGCGATCTGCCCCATTGGACGGGCAGCAAGAAAATATACCGGGGAGACGGCCCGTGGGCGAGATTACTCACTTTGTCGCCGTGCCATTCGACCTGACGGATGATGGTCTCGTCGCCGGCGAGCCCTTCAAATGCGCGAGCCCTGCGGCGGCAATCGAACGCGCGAAAGGTTTTTGGCAGATCCTGGGCCATGCCGGGGCCGTCGCGCTCGTTCGCGTCGGTTATCCGGATTCGACGACGACCGTGCTGCGCGCGTTTGGCAACGTTCCTGATGACCTGTTGCGCGGCTAGTATGGGCGCCGGTGCCATCACGCAAATGCGCCATCCAAACGCGAGGCGCAGGTACGCTCGGGCATCGCCGCTTTGGTCATCTTTTGGCTCCACTCGGCGAATACATGACTACAACGATTTGTTAGCCGTTCTGGTCTTAGCTCACAGCACCAGTTGCGTCAGAGTATCGCCATGCGCCATGTTCGGAGCCGGTTTAGCCGGATCGCCATCCTGTTTCTTCCGCTCGCGCTTGGTGCCTGCGCGCAATACGGGGCGATGAACACGTTGGCTTCGACCGGGCCAAGAGCGTTCGCCTGGGACGGAGCGGGAGAGGATCCCAACCAGCCGCAACGAATGCCCAGGCGCTCAGCGAATGCATCTCAGGCGATCGAGCCATCCGCGGATGAGCACGAGCAGGCCTCTGACGCCCAAGCCGATCGCGATCTCGCCGGCAAGCTCGTGATCTGCAGCGGCTGCATCAAGACTCCGGCGACGGCGGAGCGGACTGACGGATCGCGCGTCGCAAGCCGCTGATGCGTGTTTGATGCGCGCGTTTTGACTGCACGCTGCGGTCGCTTGCCGATCGACGTCTACGCGATCGGCAATTGCACTGCGAGTTCCCCGGAGACACCGTGGGCATGGGCTTCGCCAATGCCTGAATACAGGCTGCTTCTGGGTTGTCTGCCGACCAGCAGCTTTCGAACCGCTCGGGACCGAACTGTTCCGGGCGCGGATCGCGGCTGCACCCGCAGCCTCAGGCAAGCAAGCCCCGCTAGTTGTGAACCAATGTAGTCCCTTGCGTCTCTGGTATTGGTCGCGCTTGGCGACCATATCCTTATCAGGTCCAATGAGGCGAATGGCGGAGGATCGATGGCCGACGCTGTGGAACTTCGGAAGCGAGCGGAAATGTTCGAACGACGCGCGGAGGAGGCGAAGGATCCGATCTCGCGCGTTCATTATCGGGAGATGGCTGCACATTACCGAACGCTAGCCGTCGAACACCTGCGTGTTCGAACGGAGGAGTCCGCCGATCACTAGGTGATCACTCGTCTAAGCCTGCACGTGGCGGAGCATCAACGGTCATTGTTGGTTGCTGCAGCGGATGCGCTGAACAGTGGACATGCCGCTGCAGCCATGGCGGCTAACGCTTAGGCAAGCTGGCTGGAGATGTGACTCGGTCGCCAGCAGGCATTCACATTCTGTAGAAAGCTAAACGCAGTTTAGTGCCCGGGTGCGAGTGAAAGGTCATGGTTGGTAGTCTGGCCTTTCCCCGAGGTTCGGGCAAATGCGAGCCCCAGCTCTGCCCCCTGAGCTGGGGCCTTTGCTGTTTGGCCAACAGCTCCGCTAGTTCGACATTTGTCGGACTGGCGCTCGATGGGTTTGTGGAGTGCCAGACCGGGGGCGCGGGAACAATAACTGGTCAACCCTCGCAGGGAGGCGTACGCTTTTGTTTTGCCGCTGAGGGCCAAAGGGCGAGAACTCTCACGGGGTGACTCAATCTGACGCGCCCTTGGTTTGCCAAATGCCTAGCGAAATAATGATCCGCAGGCTGCGGGTCAATTCTAAACTGAGCGAAGGCGATGTTGCCGCGCTGCGGTCCTTACGTCTTCAGGTGAAAGAGTTTCCGGAGGAAACGGTCGTCGTTCGCGAAGGCGAACGCACGACGAATTGCTGCGTGATCTTAAGGGGTTTTGCCTATCGCGCCAAGGTGGCGGAGAATGGCAAACGACAGATCCTCTCGTTTCACCCTGCAGGGGACATGCCGGACCTGCAGGGTCTTTACCTGGATCGGATGGACCATGATCTCGTGACGCTATCGCGCGCCCATCTCGGCTTTGTTGAGCACCGTGCTATCCATCAGCTCATCGAAGCCCGACCATCCATCGCGCAGGCGCTCTGGCGCGAAACGCTCGTGGATGCGGCTATGTTCAGAGAGTGGATTGTGAGCCTGGGCACCAGAACGGCGGCGGGACGCATGGCGCACCTGATTGCCGAACTGCGCCAGCGACTGACGGCAATCGGACTGGCCGCCGATGACGAGTTCGAATTTCCGATCACCCAATCGAGGCTTGCGGAGGCGCTGGGACTAAGCGCGGTTCATGTCAATCGGGTGCTGCAGTCCTTTCGTGCCGAGGGCGTGCTCGACATTCAGAAGAACATGGTCAAGCTGAGCGACATCGAGAAACTCGTGGAGATCGGAGGGTTCAACGACACTTACCTGCATCAGCAATGAAGCTTTGCGCAGAGGCGAAACTCTGGATTTCTTGTCTTGACGCGTTCTCCGCGCCAACCGCTATGACTTCGCTCGAAAATGCTCGAGCGGATGCGATCTAAGGAAATCTGAATCACATGGGTTATTGCAAAGGCCCGGCCTGATGGGAAAAGCTAACGGCATCTCGCAGGGGAGGGGTAATCGATGCGACGTCCATGCGGGCCTCTCATGTCGGAGGCGGATTTCTATCTCAACACGAACAACCTGTTCGATCTTCAACGCGAAGTGGTGGCCTTGTTTGCCCTTCGCAAGCGTGTCGCGGACGCCGAGCTGGCGGCCACGCGCCGCGAACGCGAGACCCGCGCCGCGGTCGACCGGCGCGTCTCATCTCGGGGGCGACGAAAGGCTCATTGATTCCCAGGACTATGCCGCGGTTCGCCAGCGGAGCCTTGGTGTGCCGGGCTTCCGGCGCGGAGGATCCTGCCGCACCGTGGAGCTGACCTCAGCTACACGGTGGCAGATCGGCCGATTGGACACGCGGTCGATCATCGTCGGCTGGTCTGCCACGAGCGGCGTGGCAATCAGCGCAAATCGACACACCCCCGTTCAGGCCTGCCCGCATCGGCTGGCATAATCCTGTTGTAGGTGGGGCAAAGGCCGGCTGGCGATCCCTGAGCCAAAGGCCCACAGTTGTCAGGATGATAACTGGTGGAGTTAATCCGCATCTTTAGCAAATTGGCACAAAAGGGATCGAGGTTGCGCTTGCGTTCGGGTATTGCATTATCCCACCGTATCGTCGGGCTCTTGTTTGCGCAGGTTTCTGTTCGGCATGGTCAATACGAGCGCGTGTGGACCATGGATGGTCCGCGTCATCGTTGATGGTGCGCTCATTGTAGTTCGGCCGGAAGCCTGGAAGCGAATATCGGATGGCAATCAAGAACACCCTGTTAGGTGACGGCGAGGCGTTGCCGGAGACATCGAATCCGGTCGTGCAATTCGTTCTGCCGTCGGTACTCGCCGTCATGCTGCTCGCCGGAGGCATCTATTGGATCAGGCAATTGCCGGCCAGCCTGGCGCCGTCAGGGACCCGTGGCACCATTCAGGTCAGGCTCGTTCGGACACCTGCCATTGCCCCACTGCCCGTGCGGGCAACGGATCAGCCGATCGCTTCCAATCCAGGCGTTCAGTCGGACTTGCAGGGGCAGTCCAAGCAACAGGCCGAGAATAGGCCGCCAACGCTTCCGGCCGATGCAATGGCCTCGATCGAGCGGCCAGCGCGGCCAACTGTCAGCGCGCCGCAATCATCTGTCAGCTCGCCGCCAAACAGCGCTGCGGTCAGATTTCAGCAAGTGTTGATGCGGCATATCGAGCGTTTTCAGCGCTATCCGGGCGTCGCGCGGCGCGCGCGCCTTGAGGGGACGGTCAAGGTTGCGTTCGTGATGGACCGCGACGGCAAGATCGTCAACGCGTGGGTAAGGTCAAGCTCAGGCCAAAGCGCTCTGGACAAGGAGGCGGTTGAGGCACTTCGGCGTGCGGAACCCTTGCCGAGCATTCCCGGCGAATTGCCGGGCCGGCTCAGCGTGCTGCTGCCGGTCTCGTTCGCCGCAAACTAGCAATGCCAATGGCCGTCAGACGCCGGGCGGCAATTGACCAATTCGGCCTCAGCAATGACGATTCCGTGCAGAGGCGTATCGCTGTCTGCAAGATGATTTGATCATCAACGCGCCGCTCTCGCGCAGCCGCGGCCTGCCGCGCCGCGCAATTGCCCGAGAGAGCGATCAACTGTATCAATCGGACCTGCTGTGGCGCCTTCTTTCAAGCTCACGATTCTCCTCGATGGCACATCGTCTGTTGTTCCTTTGCACCGGCAATTATTACCGCAGCCGGTATGCGGAAGAGCTGTTCAATCACCGCGCAGGGCTCGCCGACTTGAAGTGGCGCGCCTTCTCGAGAGGGGCCGCGGAAAAGGGATCGCCCGACAACGTCGGTCCAATGTCGCCATTCGCGTTGGAAGGTCTCGAGGCTAAGGGCATCCTGCCGGCCGGAAACTTGCGATACCCTCAACCTTGTACTTCACCTGACTTGGAGAGCGCCGATCTCATCATCGCGCTGAAGGAAGCAGAGCATCGGCCTCTCCTCGAACGGCGCTTTCCAGGGACGGCGAGCAGGGTGATCTATTGGCATGTGGACGATGTGGACATCGCCAAGCCTGCCGTCGCCCTGGCCTTGATCGACGACCTCATCGACGATCTATTGAACTCGCTCTCGGACGATCGGCTGCCGTAGCGAAGCGTGCATCGTTTTCCCAATAACTGACACGTCCGACAAAACGTCCAGCACGTTTCGGAAGCCGGATTCCAAGTATTTGATTTTTCGTGTAAATTTTTGAAGCGGTTGCGCTTGGCGCTCCCTAGCGGAATCGAACCGCTCTCTCCACCGTGAAAGGGTGGCGTCCTGACCGATAGACGAAGGGAGCCAAAAACAATCCGCAAATCAATGCGCTAGGCGCGAGATGTGCCGGATTGGCCGCCGACGGTTACCGGTGGCGACGGAGCGAACGTATAGTGGCGATTGGGTGGGCGGGCAAGTCGCAGGACGGCCCTTTTTGCAGCCATCCCCGGATGGCGCTGCGCAGGTGCCGATACCGAAAAACCGCGGGTGTTTCGCAACGCTTTGTAAAGCCTGGTGCCGTAGGCCTCGGCCATGGCGTTCAGCAGCAAGAAGCGCGAGGCGCGCAAATCGATGCATCAGCCCGGCTGGATCACCCTGGAGGGCGGATTCGCGGCGCGGCCCTGCGTGGTGCAGGACATGTCCTCCACCGGCGCCAAGGTCACGATCGACGATCCCAACACGCTGCCCGGAAAATTGCGTCTGGCGTTCTCGCGCGACACGCGCACCGGGCGGCCCTGCGAGGTGGTCTGGCGCCGCGGCAGGACCCTAGGCGTCAAGTTCGTGGGCTAGAGCATACCGGTTCCTGATTGCGTCAGAGCCGAAGCTCCAGATTTTTGTCTTGATGCGTTTTCTGCGCAGATAAGTCTACGCAATCTGCGTAACCTTGATCGCTATGCGAACGGCGGCCGCTTCGCTCGAAAACGCTCTGGCAGTTCCAGCCCTTGCGCGATAGAAGGCCGGATGCGAAAGACGCTGATCGTCATCTTCGCGCTGCTGCCGGCAATCGCGCTTGCGGAGCAGCGGAGCCGAGCGAAATCCGGCAAAGCTCCGGCGTCCACAAAGCCGCTCCCGCTGAAGGGAGCTGCGCGGACCCACTCGTGCGCGGAGTACGGTGCGGGCTTCGTCAGGATCGAGGGCTCCGATACCTGCATCAAGATCGGCGGCGCCATCGGCATTGGCGGCGGCGTCTCGATCGGCGGGCGCTGAGATCACATCACGACATCGGCGGCGCCAGGAATTGCACGAAGCCCGGGCGCGCTGAGATCTCGGCAAACCAGCGCTCGAGATTGGATAGCCGCGGCTTGGTGACGCCCTCGACGCCGAACCAGCGCCGCGCAAAGGCGCCGATCGCGATGTCGGCGATGGTGAACCCGTCGCCTTCGATGAAGCGTCGGCTCGCCAGTTGCGCGTCGGCGATCCGCCACACTTCAGCTTCGGCATCGGCGTCCTTCTGGATCACGGCCATGTCGCGCTTTTCCGGGGGCGTGCGCACCAGCGCCCAGAACACCGGGCGGTCGACCGGCTGCAGCGTCGACAGTGTCCAGTCGAGCCAGCGGTCGATGCCGGCGCACTGGCGCGGCGCGGCCGGATAGATCGGTGAGCCCTCGCCATAGGCGAGGCAGAGATAGCGCATGATCGAATTGGATTCCCACAGCACGTAGCTGCCGTCGACCAGCGTCGGCACGCGGCCGTTGGGGTTCATGGCGAGATAATCGGGCTGATCGTTCTTGCCGAACTGCATGCCGGCATCGATGCGGTGATAGGGCAGCTCGAGCTCGCTGAGGCACCACAGCACTTTTTGCACGTTGACCGAGTTGGCCCGGCCCCAAACCGTGAGCTGATATTTTTCCGCCACGCCTCTCTCCCATCTCTTGCTGCCTGCGTTGACGGCCGAATAGCAGAAAGCACGACCCCGATCATCCCACGCAAACAAAAAATCAGGCCCGCTGAGCGGCACCTGATTTTGTCATCATGGCTTGCGCGCGATCAATGGCCGAAGAACAGCCACAACAGGATGATCACCGGGATCGGTACGCCAAGCAGCCACAGCAAGAGTCCTCTTGCCATCGTTTCCTCCTCCATATCGTATTGGTGAGGAAACGCGCGATCCATAGGGTCGTTCCGTTGTGGATCGCGGCGCCCATGCTGGGCTCGGAGGTACGCGCAGAATTTGCGCCAGGTCTACCAGTGGCCGGTGTTCGGCATCGACAGCCACGGCTCGGCCGGCGGCTTTGGATCGCCCTTCTGCAACAGCTCGATCGAGTGCAGATCCGGCGAGCGCACGAATGCCATGTTGCCGTCGCGCGGCGGGCGGTTGATGGTTATGCCGAGCTTCATCAGACGATCGCAAGTGGCGTAGATGTCGTCGACTTCATAGGCGAGGTGGCCAAAATAACGGTCCTCGCCGTATTTCTCCTCGTCCCAGTTGTAGGTGAGCTCGACCAGCGGCGCGCCGCGTGTGCTCGGCAGGTTCTTCAACTGTTCGATATCCTCGGGCGCGCACAGGAACACCAGCGTGAAACGGCCCTTCTCGCTGTCGGTCCGGCGCACTTCCTTCAGCCCCAGCGAGTCCTGATAGAATTTCATCGCGGTGTCGAGATTGCGCACGCGCAGCATGGTGTGGAGATAACGCATGGTGTTGGCTCCCTCTGGGGTTTGTCGCGTCTGGTTTGGGCGGTTCGTGACCAGAGCGTGATTATTAATCATCCCGCTCGATCTTTTGTCTGAGCATTGATCTTCCGGAAAGCCGGTATCCACTTTTCCGGATCGTGCTCTAGATATCAGAAAAGGCTGCGGAGGGCAGGTGTCTGGCGGGCTCCCGGGTCACAAACCGGAAACACAGGCTGTACCAAGGTAAGGCCATGGGTGGCGTTGTCCCATACCTGCTCGAATTGATAGCCGGGTTGCTCGGTCGCGCCCTGGATTGGACCGGGCGCCGATTGGAGCGCATGCCTGACCGGGACTTCTCGCAGGCAACCACGCTGCGATCGGCCGCCTCACGCTCTGTTTCGCGGTTCTTGTCGGACTTGGCGGTCCGCTGATCTGGTGGATATTCGGTTAGCGAGGCGTGCAAACCGCCTCGGCCGGAATTCATTAAATAACTGCAACGACACATGGTCGTGAGTCTCAGGCTTGTGAGTGGCGGGCAAGAGCGCCACGACTATTTTTGGCGCGCGGGGAGGCTGCGATGCCATATAGTCCTGAACTCGTTGAGACCATGCGGGCCGCGCTGGAAGCGGTCATGTCGAAGATTCCCGCCGATCAGTCCGTGTTCGGCGTCAAGGCGGCGGTGGCTGAATGTATTCTGAAGGCTGCAGCCCACGGCCAAACGTCCTTCGAGGGCCTCGTCGCGTCAGCTTCTGTCCAGGTGCAGCCGATCATCGCCATGCTGTCCTCGTGAGCGACACCCGTGAATGACGTAGAGCGAGACGAATCGTTATCCCGCTTTAGGTTCTTGATCGATGTGTTTGCTTCACGCCAACCGCTATCCACCCTCGGATCAAGTCCGAGGGCATGCTTCGCTCGAAAAGGCTCTACCCCGAAAAAGGAAAACCCCGCGCCTGCGGGGCACGGGGCTTTTTGGGCTGACGGACTGGGGATTCAGGGCGCGAGCCGCCAGCTCAATTTCTAACTTAAGGTTGAATTTTCAAAAAGCAACAGCGCCGCCTAGAGGAGTATGTTCTCCGGGCGACGCTGCCGCGAAATACTGGGCCCTGAAATCCCCAGTTCTCCTATGTCTGTCGGCGTGCAAATAGGTTCAAAAGAAAACCCCGCGAGGGGGTGCCGCGGGGCTTCCTTGCCGGCAGGAGGGCAGGGTGTGTGTCCTACCGGCACTTCCTAGTGCTCCTTCAATTCGTGACGGCCAAAAGAGTTCCCACGCAGTGCGGTCACGCAAGGTCGAAGTAGAGCGCGGCGATTCCGGAATCGCACGATGTTCTGGTCTCGCCTTTTTGCACGAGCGTTCGAGTCTGCATCGCATTGCTGTGCGGCCATGCGCACCTGTGGCCCAAGGCAGCAGCACTCGGCCCGCGTCGTGAGAATGCTGTGGATCGCTGCGCAGCAACGTGAGGGAATCGCTCGGCAAAGACTGATCTGCCGGTTTGTGGATTTGCTGCGGATAACCGGGCCGACGGGCGCCGACGCCGGACCATGTCCTAATGATCCGTTTCGGCGCAGCCGATAACGCTATTCGGTTAGGTTAAGGACAGGATCGCGTTGCGATCGTCAGAGGTTGCGCATAGGGATCGGGCGCGGAACCCGAACCATGATAATCCCTTCCTTTCACAATGCGGACAGGCCAACTCACCGGCGCGTGGTGCTGGTGGGGCTGCTGTTTTGCCTCGCCTTCGTCGCCATCAGCTTTTCGCTGCGGCCGCAGGTAGACGATGGACGCGTGCTGGTGAAGGCCGACCGCCTGGTGCGCACCGCAGGTGAGCCGCGCAAGGCGAACTAGCGTTTTCAGGCGAAGCATGCCCCCGGACCTGATCCGAGGGTGGGAACCGGTTCGCGTGAACAAAACGAGTCAATGCAACTTTAACGGGAATCTCGCTCCGGCAGTTTCTCGCTGGAGGAACGATGACACATCGCAATGGCAATGAACCCGCCATAGCCGATGATGTTGATCAGAATTTCGAGCCAGACCGGCATGGGCACACCCTTTACGCAACACAATACGCGCAGAGGTCGTGGTTTGTTCCTACGCCCGATCCGTGGGTGGCCCGGCCGTGTTGCATAGCTTGAGCGGGCAGCGCCGGCGCCCATGCGCCACAAAGGCGCTCCTTTGCAGCAACAGTCGCGTCGGTTCCCGATGAAACCAACCGCGCCTTCGTGCGTTGGAGCGCCGGATGAAATTGCGTGAGGAGGCGAGGATGAAAAAAGCACTCGCAGTTTTGGCCACGGTCGCCGCGGTTGGCGCGACCACAGTGAGTTCGCCGGCCGAGGCGTACTGGCGCGGCGGGGGATGGCGCGGCCCGGGACCGGGCCTGGCATTCGGGCTAGCCGCGGGCGCACTGATTGCGGGCGCTGCCGCAGCATCCAGCCCATACTACTACGGGCCGGGCTATTACCCCGGCTACTACGGCCCTCGGTATTACGGCCCTCGATACTACGGTTACCCGGCCTATTATGGCGGTTATGGGTATCGACGCTACTATGGTGGAGGTCCGTACGCCTACTGGGGCGGCCCCCGTTATCGGCGCGCCTACTGGGGGAGCCCTTATTGGTGATTGGTAACAGAAAGCCCGGCGCGGCCCGCCCCGGGCTTTCTGACTCCGCTGCTGCTGCGAACTCCTAATCCGTCTCGACGGGCTCGCGCTGATAGCCGTGCCAGGCGCTGCGGAGCGTCGTGGCGTAATATTCCTGGCGTTCGCGTTCGAACTTCTGCTGGGTCGCCTTGAAGCTGGCGACACGAGCGGCGATCTCGTCGCGTTCACGTGCAAGCCGCTCTTCCTTCTCGGTCATGGCATTCTCGGTCATGGCCTATCCCTGTAATCGTAGTGTCATCGGAGCGAATTCGCCTTCCCATTGGGGCACCAATGGGGAGCAGCCGGTGCGGGATTGTGGTGAGATGGTGGGTAGCGAAGGCGGTGGATAAACCGCCTGCGCTGCTTGTCGCCCCTTTGCAGCCCCGCTAGCCAAAAAACGGAAAACTGGGGAGCCAGTCATGGCAAAGATCGATCTGGATTCACTGAGCATCGAAGAACTCGCAAGCTTGCGCGAACACGCGACTGACAAGCTGTTCGAGAAGGTCGCAGCGCGCCGCGCCGAACTCGAAGCGGAATTGGAGAAGCTTGCCCAATACGGCAAGCCGGTGAAGAAGTCCGATGCCGCTCCCGTCGCGAAGACGAAGAAGAGCGACGAGGTTAAGGAGCCGAAAGAGGCGAACGAGCCGGTCGCCAAGGCAGCGTGACAAAGGCGCCTGACACCTGCATAACAGGGTCGATCCCTTGCCCGGTTGGCCGTGCTATAATGTGAACGGCGAACTCGGGTTCTCACGTGATTGCAAAAGATCTGCGTAGCGGCATCGACGCGCTCGGCAATTTGATCGCCGAGGCCTGCGCCATCGTTCCCTTCACCGGTGCGGGCATCTCGACCGAGAGCGGGATTCCTGACTTCCGTTCGCCCGGTGGGCTGTGGACGCGCAGCCGGCCAATTCCGTTCGACGAGTTCGTTGCAAGTTCCGACGCGCGCAACGAGGCGTGGCGGCGCCGCTTTGCGATGGAGCCGACCTTTGCGGCGGCGACGCCCGGGCGCGGGCATCGCGCGCTCGCCTCGCTCTATCGCGCGGGGAAGGTTCCGGCGGTTGTCACCCAGAACATCGACAATCTGCATCAGATGAGCGGCTTCAAATCGGATCATGTGGTCGAGTTGCACGGCAACACGACCTATGCCCGCTGCATCGGTTGCGGCAGGGCGTACGAATTGCCATGGGTCAAGCAGTGCTTCGATGAGAACAGCGGTGCGCCCGATTGCACCGACTGCGGCGATCCGATCAAGACCGCAACCATCTCGTTCGGCCAGGCGATGCCGGAAGATGCAATGCGACGGGCGACGGAACTTGCGCAGCACTGCGACCTGTTCCTTGCGATCGGATCTTCGCTGGTGGTGTGGCCGGCGGCGGGATTTCCGATGATGGCCAAGAACTGCGGTGCCAAGCTTGTGATCATCAACAACGAGCCGACCGAGCAGGACGATATTGCGGATCTCGTGATCCGCCACGACATCGGCGAGACGCTTGGACCGTTCGTGGGCAATTGATGCTCAATTGATTCGCGGTTGCGCAAGCCTGTTCATAGTTCCCGCTGGATTCGTTTTTTATCTATGCGAGACAAGCGGGAGTGTTATCTTTTGATTCGAGATTCGCGCGCGTTGTTTCATGAGCGGTCGTGCAACAAGGCGCTGTTAGGTACCGTCGTAGAGAGACGGATTGCAGATGATGTGTGGGGTCCGGGGTCATGGGGTCGGACGGATTTGAGTCCAAGAAGCTCGGCGGACCGCCATCTGGCGGTGCCGGGCACGGCAGGCTTGGGCCAGGCGAATATTCGGATAGAACGCCACGCGATTCGGCGGCGGATGCCTTCTCCGGCCTTGGCGATGCCGCGGCGAACCTCGTCGAGATCTCCGGCGTCATCAAATGGTTCGATGCCTCGAAAGGCTATGGCTTCGTTGTCCCCGACAATGGCTGGCCAGACGTGCTTCTGCACGTCACCGTGCTGAGGCGCGATGGCTACCAGACCGCCTATGAGGGTGCTCGCGTGGTGGTTGAGTGCGTACAGCGCGTGAAGGGTTATCAGGCGTTCCGCATCGTCTCGATGGATGAATCGACGGCGATCCATCCGGCGCAGATGCTGCCGCCGCGGACCCATGTTACGGTCACCCCGACCAGCGGACTGGAGCGGGCGCAGGTCAAGTGGTTCAACCGGCTGCGCGGCTTCGGCTTCCTGACCTGCGGCGAAGGGACGCCCGACATCTTCGTGCACATGGAAACGTTGCGCCGCTTCGGCATGACCGAGCTGCGCCCCGGCCAATATGTGCTGGTCCGGTTCGGGCCCGGCTCCAAGGGCATGATGGCTGCGGAGATCCATCCGGAGACTGGTCCGTCGGCGCTGTCGTCGCACTGATTTTTCCATTCGGCCTCTGACGCAAACGTGAGCCGGATGGCGCGCGTCCCGTCTTTGCCCTCTGGTCATTGCCGCCGGGCTCGGGTTAGGTTCCCCGCGGTTTGATTTTGCCGTGAGTGCTGTTGCCATGACTTTCGATCGTGTCGCCGGCCATCGCCTGCTCGTTGGCCTGTTTGCGTCGTTCGTCCTCATGCTCGGTGTGATCGCGAGCCCGGCCGCAAAGGCCGCGACGTTCCAGCCGCTTGAGATCGTCACCAAGAATGGCGTCCACGTCTTCACCGTCGAGCTCGCGACGACCGAGGAGGAGAAGACGAAGGGGCTGATGTTCAGGAAGGAGCTGCCTGACGGCAAAGGCATGCTGTTCGACTTCTCGCCGGAGCAGCAGGTCTCGATGTGGATGAAGAACACCTACGTCTCGCTGGACATGATCTTCATTGCCGCCGATGGCCGTATCTTGCGGATCGCCGAAAACACCGAGCCGTTGTCGACCAAGATCATCTCCTCCGGCGGGCTCGCCAAGGGCGTGCTGGAGGTGGTCGCTGGCACGGCCCAGAAATACGGCATCCGGGCGGGCGACCGGGTCGCGCACCCGCTGTTCAACGGGAAATAGCCGGTTCGCTAACGCCTTGCTGGCGCCGATCTAACCGTGTATCGACATCGCCTGCGGATTGCTCGGGGTATAGCGCAGCCTGGTAGCGCGGCAGTTTTGGGTACTGCAGGTCGTTGGTTCGAATCCAGCTGCCCCGACCAAAAGTCAATGAAATCAATCAGTTACATATGATGCGATGCGTCGTGCCCCCGGCCGTCGACCTATGTCGGCTGTCAGGGATAGGGCGTGCCGTCCTTGTGCACGAACCGGCCGTCGGCATTGGTGCTCATCATGTCGACATCCGAGCAGACAGTGACGTCGGCCGGCGAGCGTGAGCCGACTTCGAGATAAACCGCCGTGGCGTTCGATTTGTTGACCAGGTGATGGCCATTGCCGGAGCCTTTCGGAAATGCCGCGCAATCGCCTGCGCGCAACACCGTCGCGCCGCCATCTTCAATCAGCGTCAGTTCGCCTTCGAGCACGTAGACGAATTCGTCTTCGGCCGAATGCCAGTGGCGCTGGCTTGACCACTTGTCCGGCGGCAGGTGCATCAGGTTGACCCCGAAGTCGGTGAGCCCGCCGGCGTCGCCCAACCGCTGCCGCACGCGTTCGGCACAGGGGGCGTCGAATGGCGGCGGGTAGCCCGAGCCCTTGCGTTTCGTCACGGCGGCGATATCGATCTTGGGCATGGGGGTCTTTCCAGCGGTTAGCGACCGGGCTCGTGCGCGCCAGCATCTCCGTTGCGGCGCCGATTGTGTGGCAGGTTGAGGAAATGCGGGATTTTGGCGAGTATCTGCGAGCTTATTGGGCTTATGTCTCGAACAACCTCGGTTGGGGCAAAGCGCTGAGGTTTGCACTTCTGTGGCTTGCTGGAATGTTCGTCCCGCTCTTCGCAAAGGGGTTCGTGCAGTTGCCGGAGTGGCTGGCGATAACGTGGATGATTTGCTGGGCGCTGCTGGGTTATGTTTTCGCGCCTTACGGCATGTGGAAGCACCACCGCGCTCAGATCACGGGCTCGAGTCAGCCAGACCAAAAATAGCGGCGGGGGCAAAGAGCGGCCGTGCTCTTTGCTCAACGCGAACACATCAACCGAGCAAGATGTCCTGATCGATAGATCAGGAAAAGATCACCGGTGTAGTGGAAATACTCGCCCGTGAAGTCCTTGGTTCTGAATTTGAGTTGAAGCTTGTTGTTGCTGACGATCGACGCGCGCCGCGGGCCATTGGCGGTATCGATCGAAACTGGCGGACCGAGGGCAAGCGTCGCGGTAGTTGGCGAGGGCGTGGATCCGGATGGGTCGAGCAGGGAGCCGCTGCAGGTGAGTGGGGCAGGCTGGGCGGCGGCGGCTGAAACAAACATCGAGGCGAGGCCCGACAAAATGATCAACGAAGTTCTGAACATTCATGGCTCCAGGAAAAGAATGCAAGAAACGCGGCGTGGCTTGCCGAATTGGAGCATAGTAGGTGGCGTCCAGCTTCGCCAGCAACGGTTGCAATTGACAAATTGCACGTCAGATCATCGGCGCCGATGAATTTTCGGACATGCGCTTGCGCGCAAATGCGGCTGGCAGCGAAGATTCGAGCGTGCCGCGCATGCGCTTCAAGTGAGCGCGCAGCGCCTTAGTCGTTTGACGTAAGGAACGGCAGAACCGGCACGTCGATGCCGATGGCCAGCTCGAGCACTGCACCAATCGCCGCAATTGCCGCGCCCAGTTCAAGCAGGACGAATGCGAACAGCGCGCTGAGCCCGATGACTGCGTTCTTGCGGCCGTTCCACATGATGTCACCTGCAATCCTGGCTTTTGGAAACAAAGCTCGATTCAGCCCGATTGGGTCATAGCCGGAGATATGGCACAGCGAATTCGCTTTACCATCGCGGCCACCATGCTCAAGACGATCCTGATCTTAACCTAACTGATCAACCTTAACGTCGGTGCGGCGGCACCACGCGGCGTTGCGGCATCGCGGCAGCGATCCATTCGGCAGCCAAACACGGGCCGACCGATCAGAGAAGGGCCGCCGGTTTTGCGAACGGCCGACGTTGCGAACGGCCGACGTTGCGGACGGTGTCCTGCGGCCGCTTTAGCAGCCGCGGCAGATCGATCCGAGCATCTTCTCGACCTTCGCCTCTTCGCGATCGATCGAGGGATCGGTGCCAAGCAGCGGACCTTTCTGGGGACCATTGGCAATGCCCGACGAGGAAAGCGCGGTTCCGAGCGAGTTGGTGCCGGGCGTGGCGGGGTTGGTTCCAAAAGCGCCGCCGGTCACCGGCAGACCACCGCTCGTGGGTAGGCCGCTGTTCGTGGGCATGCCTCCGTGCATCCCCATGGCTCCCATACCGTGCCCCATGCCGGCTCCGCCGCCGCGCGCGAATGCTGTGGTGGTCGAGAGGCCGACGGCGAGGGCGACGCATAGAAGGGACAGTTTCTTCATGGCGAGACTCCTGTCTTCGCGAAACGGCCGGGCCGGTCCATTCGGCCGGCACCAGCACAAATAGGATGTAAGTATTGCGGTCCCGCGCAATGCGCTCCCAGCCATCAAATCCTCTGGCGCGAAGCTTCCTGTCGGATCGCAGCCGCGAGAACTACGGCGATGTCGTTCATCATTCTCAACGATTTGTAATCAAGGCCTGGCTGTGGGCGGCGATGGCCGCTTCCTCATCGGTGGGGACTACGAGGGTTGCGACACGCGCAGTCTTTGCGCCGATCCTGAGCTCATTGGCGCCGTTGGCGGCATCATCGAGTTCCACGCCAAGCCAGCCAAGACCGGCGCAGATCTGCTTCCTCACCTCGGGGCTGTTCTCGCCAATGCCGGCGGTGAAGACGATCGCGTCGAGACCACCCAGGCTGTGGACCATCGCGGCGATCGCCGCACCCGCGCGGAACGCGAACAGTTCGAGCGCCTCGGCGGCGCGGGGATCGTCACTGTTGGTGAGCACGCGCACATCAGCGCTGATCCCGGAGACGCCAAGCAGTCCGGATTCGTAATAGAGCACGTGCTCGATCTCGTCGGCCGAAAGCCCGCGTTGTTGCTGCAGGTAGAGGGGAAGTCCGGGATCGATCGCGCCGCAGCGTGTGCCCATCATCAGCCCGTCCAGCGTCGTGAAGCTCATCGTCGTGTCGACGCTGCGCCCGTTGCGCATCGCGCACAGGCTGGCGCCGCTGCCGAGATGGGCGATCACCACCCGCGCCATCGCCAGATCCGGTGCGATCTCGCGCAAATGGCGGGCGAAGAACTCATAAGAGAGCCCGTGAAAGCCGTAGCGGCGCACGCCTTCCTGTTCGAAATACCGCGGCAGCGCAAAGCGGCTCATGGGCGGCGCGACGCTGTGGTGAAAGGCGGTGTCGAAGCAGGCAACCTGCGGCAGGTCCGGCCGCAGCTTTTGCATCGCCTCGATCGGCGCGAGACAGACCGGCTGGTGCAATGGCGCGAGCGGCGTCAGCTCGCGCAGCGCCTGCAGGATGGCCGGTGTCACCTTTACCGGTTCAGAGAATTTCAGTCCGCCATGGACGACGCGGTGGCCGACCGCGAGGAGAGTTCCACCGGTGAGGAATTCGTCGATCCAGCGCAGCAGATCGGCGAAGAAGCTTTCATCGTCCGCTTCTGCCGCGGCGTGGCGTTCGAACAGCACGTTGCCGTGCAGGTCCTTCACGATCATCTGTGGCTGTTGCTGATGATGGTCCAGCATGCCCTTGCAAAGCAGCAGCGCGGGGGCGCCCGAGCCGCCGCTCTCGAACAGCGCCAGCTTGATCGAAGACGATCCCGCGTTGATGACAAGGAGGGCGTTCGGCATCTGGTGAACCCGACGCTTGCGATCAGCCGTCAATCGCCGGCGTTCGCGGCCGTTCCATACGGCCAGGACCACTCGCGAATATCAGGCATGTCCTCGCCGTGCTCTCGGACATATTTGCCATGCTCGATCAGGCGGTCGAGGCAATGCTGCTTGACGGTGGCTGCGGACGCCGCAAGTCCCGGCACGCGGTTGATCGCCTCGATCGCCAGATGGAAGCGGTCGAGCTCGTTGAGCACGACCATGTCGAACGGCGTCGTCGTCGTTCCCTCTTCCTTGAAGCCGCGCACATGGATGCCGGAGTGGTTGGTGCGTGCATAGGTGAGGCGGTGGATCAGATAGGGATAGCCGTGATAGGCGAAGATCACAGGCTTGTCGCGCGTGAACAAGGTATCGAATTCGCGGTCGGTGAGCCCGTGCGGATGCTGTTCGCGCGGCTGCAGCGCCATGAGGTCGACGACGTTGACGACCCTGATCTTGAGGCCCGGGATCTGCTTGCGGAGAATGTCGACGGCGGCCAGAGTCTCAAGCGTGGGCACATCGCCGGCGCAGGCCATCACCACGTCGACATCGCTATCGCGTGTCTCGGTTCCGGCCCACGACCACGCGCCGATCCCGGCCGCGCAATGGACCGCGGCTTCCTTGATCGTCAGCCATTGCGGCGCGGGCTGCTTGCCGGCCACGATGACGTTGATCCGGTCGTAGGTGCGCAGGCAGTGGTCTGTGATCCACAACAGCGAGTTGCTGTCCGGCGGGAAATAGACGCGGACGATGTCCGCCTTCTTGTTGGCGACGAGATCGACGAAGCCGGGATCCTGGTGGCTGAAGCCGTTGTGATCCTGCCGCCAGACGTGCGAGGTGAGCAGGTAGTTCAGCGACGCGATCGGGCGCCGCCATGGCAGCTCGCGCGAGACTTTCAGCCATTTGGCGTGCTGGTTGAACATGGAATCCACGATGTGGATGAACGCCTCATAGCAGGAGAACAATCCATGTCGCCCGGTGAGCAGATAGCCCTCGAGCCATCCCTGGCAGAGATGCTCGCTCAGGACCTCCATCACCCGGCCGTCACGGGACAAGTGGACGTCGTAGGGCTCGATCTCCTCCATCCAGACGCGATCGGTTGCTTCGAACACGGCGTCGAGCCGGTTGGAGGCGGTCTCGTCCGGACCCATGATGCGGAAGTTGCGGGTGCCCTCGTTGCGCTTCATGACGTCGCGCAGGAACTTGCCCATCGTTCGCGTCGCTTCGTCGATCACGCCACCGGGTTTCGGGACTTCGATCGCGAAGCTGCGATAGTCGGGCAATTCCAATTCGCGCTTCAGTGTCCCGCCATTGGCGTGCGGATTGGCGCCCATCCGGCGCGCCTCCTTCGGCGCCAGTTCCTGCAGCTCTGGAACGAGCCTGCCTTGTTCGTCGAACAGCGTTTCCGGCCGATAGCCGCGCATCCACTGCTCCAATATGGCGAGGTGGCTTGGATCGCTGCGGACCTCGGCAATCGGCACCTGGTGCGCACGCCAGAATCCTTCCACCTTGAGGCCGTCGACTTCCTTCGGCCCGGTCCAGCCCTTGGGGCTGCGCAGCACGATCATCGGCCATCGCGGCCGCTCGCCCGATGGCGACGCACCGCGCGATGCCTGTTGGATTGCGCGAATACGATCGGTTGCCGCATCCAGCGTGGCTGCCATCTGCCGGTGCATCGTCCTGGGATCGTCGCCCTCGACGAACATCGGCTCATGGCCAAAGCCCAGGAACAGATGGCGGATTTCCTCGTCGCTCATCCGGCCGAGCACGGTCGGGTTGGCAATCTTGTAGCCGTTGAGATGCAGGATCGGGAGCACCGCCCCGTCGCGCGCGGGGTTGAGAAACTTGTTCGAATGCCAGGAAGCGGCGAGCGGGCCAGTCTCCGCTTCGCCGTCGCCGATGACGCAGGCAACCAGGAGATCGGGATTGTCGAACGCCGCCCCATAGGCGTGGGCGAGCGCATAGCCGAGTTCGCCACCTTCATGGATCGAGCCCGGCGTTTCCGGCGCGGCATGGCTCGGGATGCCCCCGGGAAAGGAGAACTGCCGAAACAACTTGCGCAAGCCGTCGACGTCGCGCGTGATATCTGGATAGATCTCGGTGTAGGTACCTTCGAGATAGGTATTGGCGACCATGCCGGGCCCGCCGTGGCCGGGGCCGCAAATGTATATCGCGTTGAGATCGCGGTGTTTGATCAGGCGATTGAGATGGGCATAGACGAAATTCAAGCCGGGCGTCGTGCCCCAATGGCCGAGCAGGCGTGGCTTGATGTGTTCCTTGCGAAGCGGCTCGCGGAGCAGGGGATTGTCGAGCAGGTAGATTTGGCCGACCGAGAGGTAGTTGGCGGCGCGCCAGTACCGATCAAGCAGATCGAGCTCGGCGCTATCGAGAACGGCGGACGTGCTGCTTGCATCTTGCATTGAGCGCCTCGTTGTTTCCTGGCGACGTTGCCAATCGTGACGGCTTTGCCGGACGCGGCACTGTCCATGCCTGAGCGGTGCGGGTGTTGAGCCAAATCAACCGGATCCCGCCGCGCCTGTCCGATGACAACGAGCGCGGATCAGCGCCGTTCCGGCGCAGGAAATACTAGTCTATAGCGGTGACGTTTGACGAGACTGCGATGCCGCGCTTTTGATGAAGGGCGTGCGGCCAAACGCCGGATGGCACGGCTGCCGCTATCGGCTGGAGACCAGTTTCAACTGAGGCTGGAGAGTCGCTTCGAGTTCCGCACGCAGGCGCTGGACACGCGGATCGCTCGAGCGCCCGGCGCAGACGCTGTATTGATGGACGGACTGGGCCAGAGCGCGCCGCTCCGCCGCGGTCTTCGAGACCGCCGCAAGCTTGAGCACGATGGCGCCCAGGTTCACCAGCATCTCGTCAAGCGTCCGGTCGATCTTGTCGAGCTCGTTCTTCATCCGCACTCCTGTGCACGTCAATGAAGGCTGGTGAATGACGTTCCTGTGGCAACATCGGTAAAGCTAACTATTGGTAAATGCCGTAGGGTGAGCAAAGCGACTTGTCCGCCGTAGCTCAACGAGCGAAGGCGGAAGCGTGCCCACCATCACGAGCGGAGTGCTGATGGTGGGCACGCTTCCGCCGGTGTTTGATTAAATGACGGTGCAAGACATCGCTTTGCCTACCCTACTCACTGCTCACTAGAAACTGAGGAGCTCCCATGGCGCGCAAACTGATCGACATCTCCGTTCCCCTGCAGAACGACGTGCCGGCCGATCCGCCCGGCAACCATCCGACCATCCAGTATATCGATCATCAGCAAAGCCTGCCGCGCATGCTGGAATTCTTCCAAGGGCTGAGGGCGGAAGAGTTGCCGGACGGGCAGGGCTGGGCGGTCGAGCAGGTCAACCTTTCCACCCACAACGGCACGCATCTGGATGCGCCCTGGCATTTCCATCCCACGATGAACCGCGGCGAGCGATCTTGGACCATCGACGAGGTGCCGCTGGAATGGTGCTTCCAGCCCGCCGTCAAGCTCGACTTCCGGCATCTGCCGGACGGCTATGTCGCGACCGCTGGGGATGTCGAGGAGGAGCTCAAGCGCATCGGCCATACGCTGAAGCCGCTCGAGATCGTCGTGGTCAACACCAGCGCGGGCGCCAAATTCGGCCGGCAGGACTACGTCGTCTCCGGCTGCGGCATGGGTTACGAGGCGACGATGTATCTCCTGGAGCGCGGCGTGCGGCTGACCGGCACCGACGGCTGGAGCTGGGATGCGCCGTTCGTCTACACCGCGAAGAAATATGCCGAGACAAGGGATGCGAGTCTGATCTGGGAGGGCCACAAAGCGGGCCGCCATATCGGCTATTGCCACCTCGAGAAGCTGCACAATCTCGAACTGTTGCCGTCGACCGGCTTCATGGTGTCGTGCTTCCCGGTGAAGATCGAGCGCGCCTCAGCCGGCTGGACGCGCGCGGTCGCAATCCTCGAGAGCTGAGCCGCGTTGGCTCGGAAAGATGTTCGCTTCAAAAGAAAATCAGGTGCGCCGTTTCCGACGCACCTGATTTTTTATTTTGATGTCGCGCAGCTACGTCAGTCGGGCTGACGTTACCACCTGCAGACGCGAACGCCGCGCGGGGTCCACCAGCAGCGCCGGCCACCACCATAGCCGTAGTAGCCGTAGCCGCGCGGGCGCCAGCCGCGGCGATACCCGCCGCCACGAAAACCCCATCCGCCGCGGCCCCAACCGCGTCCACCCCCACCGCGCCCGCGTCCCCACTGTGCCTCCGCCGATGTGGTCGTCGCGCCGACCAGTACCGCGGAGGTGCTGGCAACGTAGACGAACAGCAGGGCTACCGCGGCAAGGCAGCGCGTCAGGAAATTGTAGCGTTTAGCCATTCAGGAATCTCCCGGTCACTTCCAGACATCCAAACAATCCGAGCTGTCTTGCTTAGACGTTTGAGACAGCCACTAGTTCAGATGCACTAAGACAAAATTTTGTCGAATGTCCTTGCGCTTCGCAAAAACTCTATTGGGCAGGTGGGGTAAGGTCAAGTTACACTCCGGCTTGCGAAGATGCGCTGTTTATCTTGCTGTTCATCCGTCGTTCATCTTGTTCATATTCGTCGCATCCGATGATTTGTGCGTTGCAGAACCGGGGCGAAAAAGATTTCGACAAAATTCCGCAGAGAACTTGATGTCGACACGATCGCACTCCTAAGCCACGCGATGATTCCCGCTTGACGAGTCGCCATGCCCAAGCAGCACACCTACGTCCTCGGCCTCAACACCTACGACCATGACGTCAGCGCCTGCCTGTTGCGCGACGGCGCCATCGCCTTTGCGATCGCCAAGGAGCGGATCACACGCGAGAAGCACGCATCCGGCTTCCACAAGGAGGCGATCGACTATTGCCTCAAGGCCGAAGGCATCACGCTCGATGACGTCGATCTGGTCGTCAGCAATTGCTACATCCTGCCGGTGCCGGAATTGGAAGAGCGTCTGATCTATCAAGACATGGCCGGCTTTCTTCCGTATCCCGAGCGACAGGAAGCATCGAAATATCCGCTGTTTCGCTCGACCTCGGGCAAGGTGGCATCGCTCTCCCACCATCTGGCGCATGCCTACAGCGCATTCGCGGTCTCGCCGTTCGATGAGGGCGTCGTGATGGTGGTCGATGGCGTCGGCAACTATCGGTCCGACGTCATGGAGAAATATCCGAATGCCGATGCGGTCTCACCGCTGGCGCGCGAATCCGAAAGCTACTACCGCTTCGAGGGCGAGAGACTGGAATGCCTGAAGAAGGTCTTCATGGAGCCTTCGCGCGGCATGCTCAGCGACGAATTCTACAACATGCCCGGCCTCGGCGCGCTCTATAGCCGCGTCTCGTCCTACGTGTTCGGCGACTGGAACAAGTGCGGCGAACTGATGGGCCTTGCGCCCTACGGCCGTCGCGAGCAGGTCAAGCATCTCCTCGAAATGAGCGACGGCGAGCTGCACGTGCCGGCCTGGACCAGCGAACTCAACCAACCCTTTCTGCTCGACAGCGGGAGCTGGGAGAAGAATCCGGCAATGCGCCACTGGGAGGACATCACCTGGCGCGTGCAGGACGACACCGAGAACGTGCTGCTGGCCCGTGCACGCTGGCTGCGTGAGACCACGGGCGCGAAGAACCTTTGCATCGCCGGCGGCGTTGCGCTCAATTGCGTGGCCAACGGACGGATTGCGCGGGAAGCCGGCTTTGAGAACGTCTGGATCCAGCCCGCGGCGGGCGACGACGGCACCGCGATCGGCTGTGCCTATTACGGCTGGCTCGAGATCCTGAAGCAGCGGCGCAGCTTCGTGATGGAGCACGCCTATGTCGGCAGGCCCTATAGCGATGCGGAGGTTGCGGCCGCGCTGCAGAAGTTCCTGGTGCGCGTGCAGGTGAATGCCAGCCGCAGCGACGACATCTTCCGCGACACCGCGAAGCTGATCGCCGACCAGCGCGTGATCGGCTGGTTCCAGGGGCCATCCGAGTTCGGGCCACGCGCGCTCGGCAATCGGAGCCTGATTGCCGATCCGCGCCGGGCTGAGATGAAGGACATCCTCAACAGCCGCGTCAAGCACCGGCAGGCGTTCCGCCCGTTTGCGCCGATCGTGCTGGCCGAGCGGATGAAGGAGATATTCGAAGGCGAGGAGGATTCGCCGTTCATGCTGATCGCCAAACCGGTCCGTCGCGAGTGGCGCGACAAGATTCCGGCGGTCGTCCATGTCGACGGCTCGGCACGCGTGCAGACGGTGCGCGAGGCGACCAGCCCGAGGCTCTACCGGCTCTTGAAGGAATTCGAGGCGCTGACCGGGGTGCCGGTCCTGATCAACACCTCCTTCAACGTCAAGGGCGAGCCGATCATCGAGACGCCGGAGGACGCCGTGAACTGCTTCCTCACCACCGGGGTCGACAACCTGATCCTGCACGACACGATCGTGTCGAAGGGGCGGATGCACAAGGTCGTCGCGCCGCTGGTCAGGACCTATGGCGACGTCGCGAACATCGTCGCCTCGACCGCCCCACCGCCTGCTTGAGACTTACCTCGCCCCGCTTGCGAGAGCTTTGCGCAATCGCTCGTGGCGGAGTGAGGTCCGACGTCAGGCTTTTTTTGCACGGCTTCAGGCGGCGCGCGAGGGGTGGACGGTCTCGTTTTCACGGCCGACCGATGGCGGTGGGCGATGGCGGTCATGCCGCGGCCCCCACAGGCCGCAGCACCGCCCATCGTTTGAGGTTCATGGCGAGGCAGAGCAGGCGCAGATGCGTCTGGTTGCGGGCGAGGCCCAGATAACGGGCGCGCGCCCAGCGGTAGACGCCCTTGAGACGTGCGAAGACCTGCTCGACCGGTGCGCGGCGCCGGCCCACCGCGTCGTTGAAGCGCTTCTGCCGCTCGGTCAGGGGATGATGCTTGTTGGGCCGGAACATCAGCCGCGGCTTGATGCCCCGCGCCGCGAGCCCGCGGCGGCGCTCGTGCTTGTCATAGGCCTGGTCGGCGTAGACCGCCTTCTCGTCGCCGCTGATCAGCTCGTCGGCCGGCACCGTGTCGTTGACCGCAGCGTCGGTCAGCTTGCTGCGGCGGATGATCGCCGAACCCTGGTCGATGCCGACATGCGCCTTGTAGCCGAAGTACCGCTTGCCGCCCTTCTTGGTCCAGCGCGCATCCGCATCGCGTTTGCTGTTGACCAGCTTGCTCGGTGCCCGACCATCCGGACCCGGTAGCTGCGGCTCCTTCGGTGGCTTCGGCGGCTTCACCGCCGCCGGGATCAGGCTCGCGTCGATCAGCGTGCCCCGCCGCAGCACCAGCCCACGCGCCTCAATCTGGCGCACGATCTCACCGAACAGCGTCTCGTCCAGACCGGCCCGCCGCAACGTCTCGCGGAAGCGCCAGATCGTCGCGTGGTCGGGGGTCTCGTCGCCCAGCACAAAACCGCAGAAATCGCGGAACGAGGCGCGGTCATCCAGCGCCTCTTCAAGCTCCGGATCGGACAGTCCATACCATTGCTGCAGCAGCAGCGCCTTGAACATCACCAGCCGCGGGTAGGGCGGCGCGCCACGCTCCGGTTCCGGAAGGCCGCGCAGCACAAGCTCCACCGCCGCCCAATCGACCAGCTCGCCGATCCGCCTCAGCACCGGATTGCCTTTTCCCCGCCGCGCTACCAGCGCATCTGCGAAGCTCGGTTGCCCAACCTGCCGATATGCCATCCCCAGCCCCTTCTCCAACGGGCCTAGAGAATCGCAGATTCGCGATTTGTGCAAAGCTCTCGCTTGCGGGGAGAGGTCGGAATTCAAGCGCGGCTTGAATTCCGGGTGAGGGGGAGCCTCCGCGAATCCATCTGCTATCGTGTTCGCGGAAGCAGCCCCTCACCCCGACCCTCTCCCCGTAAGGACGGGGCGAGGGAGAAGAAAGCCTACGTCGCCTTCGCAGGCGTCGGCGTCGGCGTCTTCGGCAGCGGCTTGTCCTGCCGCTTCGACCAGGAAATGTAATAGGCCACGATCGCCATGATCGCGATGCCGGTGATGCTGACGAAGATCTGCGCGAACAGCGAGCCCGAGCTCATCGACAGCTCGAAATGCCCGACAAATGACAGGAACACGCCGACGCAGAACACCGCGAGCGACTGCTGGCCGCAGACGATCAGGGGATCGAACACCCGCCATTCCAGCGCCGCCCAGTCCTTCGGGATGAAGCGGATCACGAGGATCACGATGACCGCGAAGTGGATGAAGCGGTAGGGCGCAAGGTTGGTCTTGTCGTTCGGGTTGAAGGCCGAATAGAGCCAGTCCGGGAACATGACGCCGAAATCCGGGAAGCGGCCGGCCATGGTCATGGCCAGCGCGAAGATCAGATAGGCGATGCAGAACCAGAGCGTGTAGCGCGAGTTGATGATCGCGGCATTCTTGCGAGCGCCGCCCATCGCGCACCAGGCACCGAATACGAACAGCACCTGCCAGGCGAACGGGTTGAAGTACCACACTCCAACCGGATAGGCCGGCAGATTCCAGCCGGTTTGCCGCGACACCAGCCACAGCGCGATCGAGGCGATCATGGTCAGGTTCGGTTGTCGCAGCATGAACCAGAGCACCGGCGGGAACAGGCCCATCAGCACGATGTAGAGCGGCAGCACGTCGAGGTTGACGGGCTTGAATTTGAGGAACAGGCCCTGGCGCAGGGTCTCGGTCGCGTTGTCGACGAGGCCGGCGACGTTGAACTCGTTGATGAGGTTGGAATCGCCGAAGCGCAACGCCAGATAGCTGATCGCGGCGATATAGATCACGAACAGGATGATGTGGGCGACGTAGAGCTGCCAGACCCGCTTGGTCAGCCGGGTCGCGCCGACAATGAAGCCGCGCTCCAGCATCATGCGGGCATAGACGAAGGAGGCGGTATAGCCGGAGATGAAGACGAAGAGGTCGGCCGCGTCGCTGAAGCCGTAATTCCGCGTGGTGATCCAATTCACCACATTGTCGGGGATGTGGTCGAGATAGATCGCCCAGTTCGCGACCCCGCGAAACAGGTCGAGCCGGAGGTCGCGTCCCTTTTCGGGCAGGATGGCGTTGATTTTCATGGGTCCCGCTTCGAAGTGATGCTTTCGAGAAGGCCGCGCCGCGAGGGCCGCTTGCGACCATCCGCGGCCAGATTGTCACAGCGCGGCAGAATGGCTATACCGGATGGGAAGGTAACATCCGGGTTCAGGAATCACCCATCACATCCGTGAAAGGTGTCTCTATACTATCCCGGGCGTCTCCTCCACACGCTTCCGTGTCGCACATCTCCGAAGGTTCGACGATCCATGACGACAGCACGCATTTTTAAGCCCGCCAAAAACGCGATGCAATCGGGGCGTGCCCAAACCAGGGAATGGCAACTGGACTACGAGCCGGAACAGCCGCGGATGGTTGAGCCTCTGATGGGCTGGACCTCGTCGGGCGACATGAAGCAGCAGCTCACCCTCCGCTTCCACACCAAGGAGGAGGCGATCGCCTATTGCGAACGCAAGGGCATCCCCTACCAGGTGCTCGAGCCGAAGGAGCCGGTCTATCGCCAGATCGCCTATGCCGACAATTTCTCGTTCCGGCGCGGCGAACCCTGGACGCATTAACGCGCTTAACCGCGCCTGGCCGCCTCAGGGCGCGCGGAGCAGCGAATATTTGCCGACGATGCGGCCGACCCGCTTCTTGGCGCCGAACAGCATGATCCCGAGATATTCGATGCTGTCTGGCGCCAGGCCGCTCATCATGCGCCGGAATTCGCCGTAGTCGGTGGTCTCTTGTCCCGGCACGGGGAAGTCGACGATCTCGATCCCTGCCTCGGCGGCCTTGTGCCGGATCCGCGGCAAATCCTCCTTCGGCGCGCCGAGCACGGGAATTCCGATCGGGATCAGTCCAGCATGGGGATTGCCGGCGGCGTCGATCAGCGCGTCGCCCACGAGGTGAGGGTGGCGGGCGCCCATGGTCAGCGCCATCACGGCGGCGGCGTTGGCGGCCTTGCCGAGTGGCAAACCCGCATCGATCACCGCCACGCAGCGCTGCGGCTCCGACGCGCCGTCCTCGGAATCGCGGTCAGCAGCATGCACCATCACCAACCTCGCCGTACAAGTGACTTGTATACAAGTAACATGTGTGCATAGAAAGCGTCAACCTGGCTTCGCGGGCCGGAAGGGAACGATGGACAAGATCGAGGACTGCATCAGCTTTCTGCTCGGAAAGGCGCAGCAGCGGGTGACACGGCGTGCCAAGGAATTGCTGGGCGAACACGACGTGACGCCGGTGCAGTACGCCGCACTATGCGTGCTCTGGGAAAAGGACGCGCAGACAGCAGCCGAGCTGAGTGCGCGGCTCGTCATCGACAGCGCGACCATGACCGGCGTCATCGACCGGCTCGAGCGCTCGGGCCTCATCAGGCGCGAGGTCGATGCGAGCGACCGGCGCGTCTACCGTCTCTATCTCACTGATCGTGGCCGCGCGCTGCGCGCTCCGCTGGATTCCGCGATGGAGAAGCTCAACGCCGAAGTCGCGGAGCTTCTCGGCAGGGACTGGCCGCGCTTCCACCGGATGCTGCGCAAGGTCGGCGCGTCGAGCTAGGGCAGCGGCAGCGGGGCGTCCTTGGAGACGCCGAGCACTGGAAAGCTCCTGATGGTGCGCACCTCGGGCATCGTCGAAAACTGCAGGAGCTGCTGATGCATGCCCTGCACGTTTGCCGCCACGCATTTGAGCAGGAAATCCGCTTCGCCTGAAATGCGCCAGCATTGCTGCACCAGTGGCAGGCGGGCGATCGATGCCTCGAACACCTCCAGCGTGGCCTGGTTCTGGCTGGTCAACTGAATCAGGACAAAGGACACCACCTCGTAACCGAGCGTTCGCTCGTCGAGGCTCGCGCGGACGTCCCTGATGACGCCGCGGCTACGCAGTGCGCGGACGCGGCGCAGACAGGCCGGCGCTGAGATGCCGACCCGTTGCGCCAGGTCGTTATAGCGCAGCCGGCCGTCCTGCTGCAGCTCGGACAAAATCTTTCGGTCGATTTCGTCGAGCTCGGCGCGCTCGGTCATGAATGCCTCGTGCGTTGACGAACGAACTATCCTGCGGCAACACGCCGTGTGGCCCTGCGGCTGACGCGGGCAGGGGGAGCAGCCGCCTGCGGCGCAATGCCCGACAGCACCAGCTTTTCATGGGTGGCGATGATGGCTTCCTTCGAGAGTCGGCCGCCATGACGATACCAGGTGCACGGTCCCGTCAACATCGCCAGGATCGCAAAAGTTGCGACCTGGACATCGACCAGCTCGAAGACGCCCTGCGCAACACCTTCTTCGAGAATGTCGGCGAGGCGCCGCTCGTAGGCCTCGCGCAAGGCGATCACCGCCGCATAATTCTTCGGCTCCAGGCTGCGCAGCTCGGAATTGGCGATGTAGACCTCGCGCTTGCGCGTCATGTGGTAGCTAACGTGGAAGGCGACGAAGGCGCGGAGTTTTTCCTCCGGACCGCTCTTGGCCTTGAGCGCGAGGTCGAGCTGGCGCAGCAGTTCGTTGATATGATGCTGCACCAGGTCGAACAGCAGTTCCTGCTTGGTGCTGATATGGTTGTAGAGCGATCCCGCCTGGATGCCGACCTCGGCGGCGAGCTGCCGCAGGCTCATGGCCTCATAGCCATGTTCGAAGATCAGGCGCGTTCCGGCTTTCCGGATCGCCTCCAGCGTCGTTGGGCCGTGTGAGCCGATCGTGCGCGCCATCGGGACTCTCGCAGAGCGTTGGAGAAAGCAGGGAAACAAGCGAACGATCGTATGTTTATAGCTGGAAAATTCAGTAAAATCAATGAACTATAGGTTCAACATCGGCCCGATACCGATGCTCTTGAGACTGCAATAAAAAAACGTATGATCGTTCGTTATAAATCCAGGACGATGGGAGGAAGCCATGGTCTCGAACCCCTGCAAAGGCGGTCAATTCCGCAAGACGGTATCCCCGGCTTGAGCGCCTGAGCCTATCGCGCGATACGGCGCGATGTCCTAGTTTGAAGGTTGTCGAAACACGCGGCAGAAAAGCGCAACATGCAGCTTCATTCCACGATCGATCCCAGATCCTCCGAATTTTCTCGCAATGCCGAGGTAATGCGTGGCCTAGTCGCCGAGCTCCGCGACAAGCTTGGTCAGGTTGCGGGCGGCGGAGGCGAGGCGTCCCGTATCAGGCATACCGCGCGCGGCAAGATGCTGGCGCGCGACCGCGTCGACCTCCTGGTCGATCCCGGTACCGCGTTCCTGGAATTGTCGCCGCTCGCGGCCAACGGCCTCTATGGCGGCGACGTGCATTCGGCGAGCGTAATCACCGGTGTGGGGCGCATCTCGGGCCGCGAATGCATCATCGTCGCCAATGATGCCACCATCAAGGGCGGCACTTATTATCCGATGACGGTGAAGAAGCATCTGCGCGCCCAGGATATCGCCCGGCAGAACAATCTGCCCTGCGTCTACCTGGTCGACTCCGGCGGCGCCTTCCTGCCGTTACAGGACGAGATCTTTCCGGACGAGCGGCATTTCGGCCGCATCTTCTACAACCAGGCGCAGATGTCGGCTGCGGGCATTCCGCAGATCGCGATCGTGATGGGCTCCTGCACCGCCGGCGGCGCCTATGTGCCGGCGATGTCGGACGAGAGCATCATCGTGCGCAATCAAGGCACAATCTTCCTTGGTGGTCCGCCGCTGGTGAAGGCTGCGACCGGCGAGGTCGTCACCGCCGAAGAGCTGGGCGGCGCCGACGTGCATTCGCGGCAATCTGGTGTCACTGACCACTACGCGCAGAACGATGCGCACGCGATTGGCATCGCCCGGCGCATCGTCGCGACCCTGAAGCCGCCGGCACGCGCCGCGCTCAACATGCGCGAGCCGCGCGAGCCGCTTTATCCGGGCGAGGAGATCTATGGCGTGGTCTCCTCCGACGGCCGCAAGCCGTTCGACGTGCACGATATCATCGCGCGGATCGTCGACGGTTCCGAGTTCGACGAGTTCAAGAGGCTGTACGGCACGACGCTGATCTGCGGCTTTGCCCATATCTGGGGCTTTCCGGTCGGGATCATCGCCAACAACGGCATCCTGTTCAGCGAGAGCTCGCTGAAGGGCGCGCATTTCATCGAATTGTGCTGTCAGCGCGGCATCCCGCTGGTGTTCCTGCAGAACATCACCGGCTTCATGGTCGGCAAGAAGTACGAAGCCGGGGGCATCGCGCGCGACGGCGCCAAGCTGGTGACGGCGGTCGCGACTGCCGGCGTGCCGAAGTTCACCGTCGTGATCGGCGGGTCCTATGGCGCCGGCAACTACGGCATGTGCGGCCGCGCCTACAGCCCGCGCTTCCTGTGGCTGTGGCCGAATGCGCGCATCTCGGTGATGGGCGGCGAGCAGGCCTCGATGGTGCTGAGCCAGGTCCGGCGCGACAATATCGAGGCCAAGGGCGACACCTGGTCGGTGGAGGAAGAGGAGAAGTTCCGCGCGCCCATCCGTGCGCAATATGAGAGCCAGGGCAATCCCTATTACGCGACCGCGCGGCTCTGGGACGACGGCGTAATCGATCCCGCCGATACACGCCTGGTGCTCGGCCTCGGCCTCTCGGCCGCCTCCAATGCGCCGATCGAACCGACGAAATTCGGCCTGTTCAGGATGTGACGATGGATCGCTCAAGACTCTACCGGCGTTTTCGCACCCTGCTGATCGCCAACCGTGGCGAGATCGCCTGCCGCGTCATCCGCACCGCCAGGGCGATGGGCCTGCGCACCGTCGCCGTCCATTCCGAAGCCGACCGCGACGCGATGCATGTCGCACTCGCCGATGAGGCCGTGCTGCTGGGACCGGCGCGGGCGCGCGACAGCTATCTCAACATCCCGCACGTGATCGAAGCGGCGCGCGAGACCGGCGCGGAGGCGATCCATCCCGGCTATGGCTTCCTCTCCGAGAATGCCGAATTCGCGCAGGCCTGCCTCGACGCCGGCCTGGTGTTCGTCGGTCCGACCGCCGAGATGATGAATGCGATGGGTTCCAAGTCCGGCTCCAAGGAACTGATGGAGAAAGCGGGCGTGCCGCTGGTGCCGGGCTATCACGGCGCGGCGCAGGACGAGGCGACGCTGGCGAGCGCCGCCAAGCGTATTGGTTTCCCGGTGCTGGTGAAGGCGTCCGCCGGCGGCGGCGGACGCGGCATGCGTGTCGTCAATTCGCCGGCCGAGCTGTCGGCCGCGATCGTCAGCGCCAAGCGCGAGGCCAAGGCGGCGTTCGGCGACGATCGCATGCTGATCGAGAAATACGTCCAGAACCCGCGCCACATCGAAGTGCAGATCATCGGCGACAGCCACGGCAATCTGCTCTCGCTGTGGGAGCGCGAATGCACACTGCAGCGCCGGCACCAGAAGGTGGTCGAGGAAGCGCCATCACCGACGCTGAATGCCACCCAGCGCGAGTCCGTCTGTGCGGCTGCGCGGAAGGCCGCGGCGGCCGTCAACTATGTTGGCGCCGGCACCATCGAATTCGTCTCCGACGGCAAGGACGTGTTCTTCATCGAGATGAACACGCGCCTGCAGGTCGAGCATCCAGTGACTGAGCTAATCACCGGCGTCGATCTCGTGGAATGGCAGCTCCGCGTCGCCTTCGGCGAGAAGCTGCCGTTGAACCAGGACGAGATCAAATTGAACGGCCACGCCATCGAGGCGCGGGTCTATGCCGAGAACCCGCAGAAGAATTTCATGCCCTCGGTCGGCCGCATCAAGACCTGGCGCACGCCGGAGGGGGGCGACGGCCTGCGCATCGACGCCGGCTATCGCAGCGGCGATAACGTCTCGCCGCACTATGACGCGATGCTGGCCAAGGTGATTGCGTGGGCGCCGACGCGCGAGGTCGCGCTCGAAAAGCTCAACCGCGGGCTGGAAGAAACTGACGTTCGCGGCATCGTCACCAACATCCCGTTCCTGTCGGCGCTGGTGACGCATCCGGCCGTGGTCGCGAATGCGGTCGATACCGGCTTCATCGAGCGCGAACTGAAGAGCCTGACGGCAGAACGAGGCTCTGCCAGTGCGTTCGAGCTCTGTGCCGCCGTCGCGGCGATCCTGAATGAGGAGCAGAAAGCCGCACGGAAGGAAGCGCATTCGCCGTGGCAGACCTTTGGTTGGATGCCGGTTGGCCAGCGGCAGCGGGTGTTCTCGTTCCGGCAGGGGCAGGGCGCGGAACAGAAGGTGACGCTGCGCTACGGCAATGGGCCGTCGACGGTATCCGTCGGAGACCGCGAGTCCGTGCTGGCGCTGGCGCCTGCCGCGGACGGCGGCTTTGATCTGACGCTCGATGGGACGAAGTCCCATGTCGTCGCCGTGATCGAGGGCCACGAGCTTTACCTGCGAACACGCAACGGCCGCTTCGACCTGCACTGGGTCGATCCGTTCGGCGGCGAGACCGAGGAGCAGGTCGGCGAGGACAAGATCGTCGCGCCACTGCCGGGCACCGTGGTCGCGCTGCTTGCCGAGGAGGGCGCGACCTTGGAGAAGGGCGCGGCGATCCTGACGCTTGAGGTGATGAAGATGGAGCAGACCTTGCGCGCCCCGTTTGCCGGCGTGCTCACAAAGTTGAAGTGCAAGGTGGGCGATATCGTCGGCGAGGGTGTCGAACTCGCCGAAATCGAACCGGAAGAGGCGTGATGAGCGAGACCGTCCGCATTGTCGAGGTCGGCCCGCGCGACGGGCTGCAGAACGAGAAGACGCCGATCAGCGTCGCCGACCGGATCGCCTTCATCGAGCGCCTGATCGGCGCCGGCCTGCCGATCGTTGAGGTCGGCGCCTTTGTGTCGCCGAAGGCGGTTCCGCAGATGGTGGGATCGGCCGAGGTGCTGCGCGGTGTCAGCCATTTGCCCGGCGAATTCCATGTGCTGGTGCCGAACGAGAAGGGCTATGAGGCCTCGCAAACCGCCGGCGCCAAGGTGATCGCGGTGTTTGCCTCGGCCTCGGAAGGATTTTCGCGCGCCAACATCAACTGCACGGTCGCGGAATCGATCGAGCGCTTCAAGCCGGTGCTGGTGAGGGCCAAGGCTGACGGCATCAAGGTGCGCGGGTATATCTCCTGCGTGCTCGGCTGCCCCTTCGACGGCGAGGTGAAGCCGCAGGCCGTCGTCGATGTCGCCAAGACGCTGTTCGACCTCGGCTGCTACGAGATCTCGCTCGGCGATACCATCGGCGTCGGCACGCCAGTGAAAGCGCGGGAGCTGATGCGTGCGGTGGCGAGCCACGTGCCCGTGCAACACCTCGCGATGCATTTCCACGACACCTACGGCCAGGCGCTCGCCAATCTCTACGCCGGCATGGAGGAGGGCGTCCGCGTCATCGACTCCGCCGCCGGCGGTCTCGGCGGCTGCCCCTACGCACCCGGCGCGACCGGCAACGTCGCGACCGAGGACGTCATCTACATGCTCGAAGGCATGGGGATCAGAACCGGCGTCGACATGGACAAGCTGCTTGCCGCGACGAACGAGGTCAGCCGCTTGCTCGGCCGTCCGCCGGTGAGCCGTGTCGCCAGCGCGCTGAACGCGAAGAAGAAGCGCGTGACTTCGTAGAACTTGTAGGGTGGGTAGAGCGAAGCGAAACCCACCATTTGCGCGGCTTGCTTCGAAGCTGATGGGTTTCGCTTCGCTCTACCCATCCTACGGAAGCATCACCTCGCTCCCTCCGGCCCCATCACGAGGTCCGGCAGCCACGTCGATATCCCCGGGAAGAAACACAGCAGCAGCACCGCGAGCATCATCAGCAGCACGAACGGCAGCGTACCCCAGATCACTTCGCTCAAGGGAATGTCGGGTGCGACGTTGCGGATGACGAAGATGTTCAGCCCCACCGGCGGATGGATCAGCCCCATCTCCATCACGATGGTCATCACCACGCCGAACCAGATGATGTCGAAATTGGCGGCGCGCAGCGGCGGCAGGATGATCGGCGCGGTCATCAGGATGATCGAGACCGGCGGCAGGAAGAAGCCGAGCACGATCACCATGGCGAGGATCGCGGCGAGCAATTCCCAGCGCGGCAGGTGCATCGCGACGATCGCCTCAGCCGCCGATTGCGAGATGTGCAGGTAGCTCATCACGTAGGAGTAGAGTAACGACATGCCGATGATCATCATCAGCATGGTCGATTCGCGGATGGTGGATTTCAGGATCGGCTCGAGGTCGCTCGGCTTCCAGACGCTGTAGATCACGGCGATCAGCGCGAGCGCCAATAGTCCGCCGAGGCCGGCGGTCTCGGAGGGCGTCGCATAGCCGCCATAGAGCGCGATCATCACGCCGGTCAGCAGCAACACGAACGGCAGCACCCGCGGCAGCGCGTTGAAGCGGTCGGCCATCGTGAACTCGTCGCGCTGCAGGATCGCGGCGTCCGCACCGGTCGCGTCATAGGCGGCGCGCGCGGCCGCATATTCTTTGCGGAAACGATACATCGCGTAGAGGCCGAACAGCGTCACCAGCAACAGGCCCGGTCCGATGCCGGCGAGGAACAGCCGTCCCAGCGATTTTTCCGCCGCAACCGCGAACAGGATCATGGTGATCGAGGGCGGCAGCAGGATGCCGAGCGTGCCGCCGGCGGCGATGATGCCGGCCGCAAAGCCGCCGGAATAGCCGCGCTTGCGCATCTCGGGGATGCCGGCCGAGCCGATCGCCGAGCAGGTCGCGGGCGAGGAGCCCGCCATTGCCGCAAACAGCGCGCAGGCGAACACGTTGGCGACCCCGAGCCCGCCGGGCACGCGGTGCAGCCAGGCGTGCAGGGCCGAATAGAGATCCTGGCCCGCGCGGGATTTGCCGATCGCCGCCCCCTTGAGGATGAACAGCGGGATCGACAGCAGCGTGATCGACGCCATCTCCTCGTAGACGTTCTGCGTCACGGTATCGAGCGAGGCCGTCGGCATGTAGATCGCCATGAACACGACCGCGACCGCGCCCAAGGCAAATGCAATGGGCATGCCCGAGAACATCGCAAACAGGGTGGCAAGCCCGTAGCTGATGCCAATGCCAAGCACACTCATCGGCGTGCGCCACCCATCAACGGAATCATGATCTGCAACAGGAGCTGGAGGCAGAGCAGCGTCATGCCGACTGCCATCAGCACATAGGGGATCGCCAGCGGCGGCGACCACATCGAGTTCGATACCTGGCCGTCGACATAGGCCTCATGCGCCAATGTCCAGGATTTCCAGGCAAAGAAAGCGCAGAACGCCAGGCTCGCGGCATCGACGAGCCACAGCCTGACGCGATTTGCGAGCGGCGACATCAGCCCGACGAAGGCCTCGATGCTGACATGGCCGCGCTGGCCCTGCACATAGGCCGCGGTCATGAAGGTCGCGCCGACCAGCAGGAACACCGCGGCCTCGTCTTGCCAGTAGTTCGGGCTGCGGAATAGAGCGCGGCCGAGCACGCTGTAACTCAGGATCACGCAGGCCGCGATCAGCGCGATGGACGCGAACACGACGACGATGTTGTTGCAGATGGCAAGCCCGCGCGACAGCGCCGCCACGAGCGCATTGCCCGTGACGACGGTCTGACGTTCGACTTGATCCGCGACCGGACCATGCATCATGCGGCGACGTCGTTTGCGAGCTTCAACAGGTTGGCTGCCGTCGCGGTTTTGGCACCATAGTCCTTCCAGGCCGTATCGCGCGCAATGTCGCGCCACTTATTGACGGTGGCCGCATCGAGCGCGGCGACCTTGGCGCCGGCCTTCTCGTAAACTTTGGCGACCTCGACATCGTCGTCGTGCGCGCCCTTCTTGCCGAAGGCTTCGAGCTCAGCGCCGACGGCAAGGATGACGTCCTGCTGGTTCTTCGGCAGCTTGTCGAAGATCGCCTTCGACATCATCAAGGGCTCCAGCATGAACCAGTACGAGGTGCCGGCGCCGGAGGTCAGCGATTTCGCCACTTCTTCCAGGCGGAACGAGATCAGGCTGGTGGAGGAGGTGATGCCGGCGTCGCAGGCGCCGGTCTGCATCGCCGCATAGAGTTCGTTGGAGGGCACCGACAGCACGGCCGCGCCGGCCGTCTGCAGCACCATGTCCATCTCGCGCGAGCCGCCGCGCACCTTCATGCCCTTGGCGTCCTCGGGCGCCACGATCGGCTTGGAGCGGCTGGCGACGCCGCCGGCCTGCCAGACCCAGGTCAGGAGGATGATGCCCTTGTCCGCCAGGAAGTCGGAAAGTGCCTTGCCGACCGGCTCTTTCTTCCAGCGCAGGCCCTGGTCGTAGGTCGTGACCAGGCCCGGCATCAGGCCGATATTGGTCTCCGGCAGCTCGCCGCCGGCATAGGGCATCGGGTAGAGGCTGATGTCGAGCGCGCCCTTGCGCATGGCGGAGAACTGCGCGTTGGTCTTGATCAGCGAGGAGTTCGGATAGACTTCGGCTGCTAACTCGCCGCCGGAGCGCTTCGCCACTTCCGCGGCGAACGTCCGGCAGAGGCGGTCGCGGAAATCGCCCTTGTCGATGGTGCCGCCGGGGAACTGGTGCGAGATTTTCAGTGTGGTCGCGGCTTGGGCGGTGCCGACGCCGAAGCGGAGGACCGCAGGCGCGGCAAGTGCTGAGGCGAGGACGTGGCGGCGAGTAAGCATAAAGTTTCTCCCGTTGAAAAGGCTGTTCTTGATTTGCGATAAGGCGGAACTTGAGGGCCGCATTTAGGCGAACTTTGCCAGAATTTTCTCTAGGCTGATAGTTTGAGACGGCTTGGTGCGTTGGCGCCAAGCGTCACACCAGAGGCAGGTATTACCGCACCGCACACAAGAGCCGACGATCTGCCGCAGCGTCTCCTTTTCGGGCAGCCGCGGTCCGCACACCCCTTCAAGACTTTGTGAGAAGGTAACAACGGCCATTCCGCCGGCGTCGAGAGAAGAGCGGCAGACGTCGCTCCATGATCAACCCGCAGCAAGGATGACCACCATGACCTTCTCGACCCGTATCGGCCTCGGCGTCTCCACCGCTCTTGTCGCTTTCAGTGTCGCGCTCTCGCCCGCAGCGTTTGCCCAGGACAAGATGGGCAAGGACGACGCCATGAAGAAAGACACGATGTCCAAGGATTCCATGTCCAAGGACTCCATGTCGAAGCATGACGGCATGAAGAAAAGCGACGGGATGATGAAGAAGGATGATGCAATGAAGAAGGAAGACGGCATGAAGAAGAACTGATTGCCGTCTTGTCTGAGAAGGACTCGCCGCGAGGAAGGACTCGCCGCGAGCAGTGCTCGTGGAGAGTCCTCTCACCTTGAATGCCGGGAGCAAGCCTTGCCTGCCTCGAGCGTGTCGCGGGAAACGCCCTTACTTCTTTTTCTTGCTGCGTTCCTTGCGGGCCGCGTAGCGCGCGTCGCGCTTGGCCTTCTGATCGGCTTCGAGCGCGGCCTGACGCGCGGCTTCCTCTTCCTTTTCGCGGGCGATCCTTGTAGTTTCCGCGGCGGCGGCTTCTTCCTCGAGACGCTTCTGCTCGGCCTTGGCCGCCTCCCGCGCAAGCCTTGCCTGCTCCCGGGCGGCCGCAACCGCCGCGCGCTCGGCGGTCCGTGCCTGCACCTGGGGATCATCGGGCCCGGGACGGGAACGGAATTTTTCTAGAATGTTCTGCCGGGCCCGCTGCGCCGCCTTTTGTCGGTCGGAAAAGTTCGGTTCCTTGAAGCCGCTCATCGAGAGAGCCTTGTTACCTTCACTGCTGGTTGGAGGGGTGACGGAAATGGGGTTCTGCCCAGCACATAAGTGAACCCGGCGCAAAATGCCAGCGTTCAATTGGCATGCCGAACAGGCTCGTTCGCGATGTATCCGCGGCAGAGATGAGCCGATGATTGCCAGGTGCAATCCGGCGATCTGCGTCCAACTTCGCTAAAATTTCTGGCCGTGCCAGAACAAGCTAGAAGCTGTCACGCGACCGGGAGGTTCCCAGCACCCTGGCGACGGTCTGCGCCGTCATGGCGACGCGATCGGAGGTCCGCTGCGCTTCGAGCTTGTCCCGGGCCCTCTCGCGGATCAGAAGCTCGATCAATTCGAGCCGCTTGCCGTCGTCGACCGCTTCCGCCAGCAGTTTCTTGTATCGATGATAGTCGTAGCCCGTTTCTTGTTGACCCATGGCACGCTCCGCACACGCACTTACCGGAAGGCGCGCAGTCTTGAGCAGCACGCGAACAGGTGCAACGGATTTGCAACACTTATGCCCAGGCTTTGAGAATTTATCCGTCAGCTGTTGCAGATGTGATCACGCGTGCACTTGCGAAGCAGCTGCTGCAACCACGATCTCTGTGGGGACGGTGCGGGAACCGATACAATCATGACAGACCCGAGGGAAGGCGGCAGTCGCCGCGGCGCGATCGTCGGCCTCTTGATCGCGGCCGCGATGCTGGCCGCCGGCTTGTGGCTGGCGCGCGAGCTGACCGCGGCGAGCAAGATGCAGGACTGCCTGATGTCGGGACGGACCAACTGCAACGTGATCCAGCCGGCGCAATAGCCCGTGGGGACAGCGCTAAAACGCCGCGGGCAATTGTGATTCCGATCACAGAAAGAGGGGCGAGCCAGTCCTATGCTCCGCGCAAACTGAACAGGAACGATCGCATGATCCACCAACTCTATAGTCGCAAGGGATTTGCGCTGCTGGCCGTCATCGTCGTGATCGGTTTTGGCGTGGCGCTGCTTTCAGCCGGCAGCCTCTCTCACGAGACGGTAGCGAGCGCGGCACTCGGGCCGGGGTGGCAATGCAGCCGCATCGCCTTTGTCATGACGAGCTGCACCAGAGATAGAAGGCCGGAGCCTGCGCGTGCGCACGCGCAACAGCCGTCCCCCGGCTAGTCTCTCCGTGACCCGTCAGCGCGCATCGCGTGCGAGCGTGGCAACATAACCCGCGGGTACGATCGGCGTATCCTGCGATGCGAGCGGACCCTCCGCGTTGGCGCGCGGCGGGCTTTCATGGTCTAATGCCCTGCATTGCACGAGGGCCTGACATTCGACATTGATTGGAGTTTTTCGATGAAAAAGCTTTCCAGCCTTGCCGCAGTCACAGCGGCGTTCATGTTGATGTCCTACTCGAGTTACGCAGTGGCACAGACCGCCCCGGCGGCCGGCACGGACACCGTCGCGCCTGCAGCGAACACGCCGGCACCTGCCGCGACCACCGCGACAACGCCAGCCGCCACCCAGCCGGATTCGAATTCGTCCACCACCGAGAAGGCTGCGCCCAGGAAGAAAAAGACAGTCGCCCGGAAACGGACGCGTCAGCAGGAGATCGATCACTCGATCGAGACCGGAACGGTGCCAGCCCGCTATCGCAGCTCGGTGCCGAAGCAGTATCGGCAATATATCCCGTTCGATAAGCAGTGAGCCACGCATCATCGGGGCAGCCGACTGCGACTGGCCGTCGGTCGTTGAGCCTACCACGCAATGGCCGTGATTGTACGGACTTGCCCATTATCGTTTCCTGCCATCCAACTGCACTGTCGTATGCATTCAATCCTCGTGATTGATTCGCCACGCGTTCATCCGTTGTTCGATCGGTCCTTTCCAATGCCGCATCACCTGCTGAAGGCCGTCGACGCCATTTACCAATCCGCTGCGGAGCCGTCGCATTGGCCGGTGGCGCTGCAGAGCATTGCCGATTGCCTCAGCGACGTCGGAGCGATCCTGCTCTATGGCAAGGATGACGGAAGTTTTGGCGCCATCCAGTCCGCCTCCCTCGATGCGATCGCGCAGGAATACATGCGCGAGTGGACTTTTCGGGATATCCGCGCGAACCGCGCGCGCGAGCGTGGCTATTTCTTCAATCGCGACGTCATAACCGACCGCGACGTGGTCTCCGAAGAGGACATCGCAAACGACCCGTTCTACTCCGTGCTGCTTCGGAAATACGGCCTGAAATATTTCGCCGCCGCAACGGTCTCGCCGGATGCGAAGATCGAGGTGGCGATGAGCATCCAGCGCGCGAGCGGCAAGCCGGCCTACAGCGACGCCGAGCTCGATCTCGTGGCCCAGCTCGGCCGCCACGTCGAACGGTCGCTCCGCCTTGGCATCCGCCTGATGGATTCGGAACTGAGCAAGCTTGGCCTCGGCGCCGCCCTTGCGAGGTTGGGGACCGGGGTCTTTGTGTTGGACTCGGTCGGCCGCGTGATCTTCTCCAACCCGAAGGCCGAGTCGCTCCTCGGCGATGGTCTCGAGATCGTGGAGGAGAAGCTTACGGCAGGATCGTTGGCCCTGAACTCGCCGGCCTCGGCTGCGATGAAACGTCTCGCGGCGTACCGCGCCGAGGATGTGTTGGCTGGCGAAAAGCCGATCATCGTGCACCGGCGAACGTCGGGTCGGCCGCTTGCGCTCTATGTCCTGCCCGTCTCGATGGCGGCCAACAGCATCAACCAGTTCCTGACCCAGGCCAGGCTGCTCATCCTGGTGGTCGACCCCGACAACAACAGCCCGCCGGATCCGTCGCTGATCCGCGATGTGCTCGGCCTGACGCTGGGCGAGGCGAGGGTGACGGCGCTGGTCGGCACCGGCCAGTCGCCGCGCGATGCTGCCGACAAGCTCGGCATCACCGAGGAGAGCGCCCGGACCATCCTCAAGCGCGTGTTCTCGAAGGTAGGCGTGTCGCGGCAGGGCGAACTGGCCGCACTCCTGGCGCGGCTGGTGCTCAGATAGCCCGGTTGCCTGGCGCGGGCGCAAGACGCGGCGGATTAGCCATACCGCCCTCGAATTCCAGAGAAAATCAGCGGACAGTCCCCATTTGGGGGATGTCGCCGCGCCCGCGACCAATGAAGAGATCATGCCAAGCGATAGTCGGGTGGTCGACGCCGGCGGTAGCCAATACCTCACCTCCGACGATCGCAACGAGACCAAATTTCGAGAATTGGCGCGCCCGGGTTTTGCTCGGGGCGTGGTTGGCGGGGCCAGACCACGCGGCGGCATTGATCTTCGCCGCTCGCGTCAGCTCCGCCCCAGTCGGCGCCTTCGTTCCAATGCCGCGAACGGTGGCAAATTCACCGGCAGGACATTCCGGCTTCCATCTCGCCCCAGAAGCCGCACTGCGTGGCAGGCCTCGCGTGCAGTTCGTTCCTGAGTACGAGCAGGCTCGCCGCCACCACAAGGGCGGCCGAGAGCGTGATAAGTAGTTTTCGCATCGAGTTCCAGTGAAGCGTGGATGGGAATATGGCAGCGCCCTTAAGGCATGCTGGTGGCGCCAGCAAGGCGCTGGGCGCAAACCTGCCCGTCGTCTCGGTCGCCCACAAACGGTACCATCCTGCCTTCCATCCGGTTGCAGGCAGGTCTGGAACAGGGGAGCTATCGGATCGAGGTCAATTGGCCCAGCCGTTCCGTCAGTGCCAGGATGGTCGATTTGAGATTGTCCCGGCGCCTCGAAAGGGTCCTGGCAAGCAATGGATACCGCGGATCTGCGGCGTCGTTGATCCCGCCGGTGGCTTCCTCCGTCGCGATGTCGCAATCGAGGATCCGGACAGATCTTTGCAGATCCTCGAGCATCGTCTGGATGACGAGGACGTCACGTATTGCAGTGATGCTGGAATTCCCAATCTGAGACGCGGCACCCATGGCATTGCTCCCGCTTGATCCAACTCGGTGCAGCCCTGACGGGGCTGCGGTGTCGGAGCAGCAATTAGCAAGACCTTTGCCAAATCTGGCGACCGAAAATTAACCCTGGGGGGAGCCTCGCCAACGGTCGCGCGAGCCGGACCCGCCGCCGAGCCTTGCCCTGGAGATGGCCGCCTTGGCCCGAGACTCATCAAACGGCCCCAGGTGTGCTGGGGCCGCCAACCTTGGAGGTTTTCCTCCGGCCGGTGGGGGTAGGGGGCGTTCGACCGGAGGCCATGATTCGACTCAGGTCCCGCCGCTTCGTTCCTCGGTTTGGGCCGGGAAGGTGGTTGCTAACCGGTTGGCGAACGCGTTGCTTTCGCGGACCGAATTGCCTTTGTCCGGAAATACGGCCGACGTTGCGATTCGGTTGGCCTTGTCGGTTTGCCTGGACAGTCGCAGCCCGGAGCTCGGGAGGCCGGATCCCCAGCCTTATGTTTTTACTGTTATTTTGGACTGTGCGATGCTGGCGACAGACCTATGATTATACTATTGAAAGGCTCGACGGCTGATGCCGCGCCAAGAAGGTCCCGTAGCTCAACTGGATAGAGTAGCGGATTTCTACTCCGCGGGTTGCAGGTTCGAATCCTGCCGGGATCGCCAGCGGCCAAAGCGGTCGCTAGAAATGCTCGAAGTGCGAGATCGGCCAACTGGCACCTGATGCGGCAAGACGGGCTCGCGGACGAGAAACATGTTGGTTCGGTCGCGGCGATCAGTTTCGGCCCAAGCTTTTCGACCTGCATTGTCACGATGAAGCGGTCATAAAGCCACGCTCTGACGAGGCGGCGGGCCATTCGACGTTCTCTCCCGATCCGTGCCGGAAGCGCCCCGACGTTGAGACCAGGGCCTCGCTGCCCAACTCTCGGTATCATTGTGACGTCTGCGTGCGGTGCGGCCCGACTGGCTGCATCGGTTAGCGGCGTGGCGCCCGCCGCAAGGGCTCGCAAACGCCCTTTCTTTGGTGTCGGCGACGCAGGCAACGGAACGTGACCGCAATTCACACATGGCCGAATTGTTTCCAAATGTTTCTGACGGTAAGGAGGCTGCACTGCCGAAGAGAGCTTGGGCCGGGGGCGACGATGACTCTGTTGCAGAAATTGAGACGCAAGCTGTTTCCGCCCCGCGAAGTCATCGAGGGCTATGAGAACCAGGAGTTGGTCGAGACGATCTTCCGCAAGACCATCGCCTATGATCCCGACGGCGACTGGCCGCTCGTGGTCGGGGTCAATTCAGTGCTCGATTTCGGAGGCGGCGCCGGCCTGCACTACAAGCTTGCGCGAAAGCAGTCGCCCGATATCCGCTGGGCCGTGGTGGAAACGCCGGCGATGGCGCGCCGCGCCCGTCAGCTCGCGACCAATCGGCTGATGTTCTTCAGCGATATCCACGAAGCCGCTGACTGGCTCGGAGAGGTCGAACTGATGCACTCCAACGGCGCCATCCAATACGTCCCGGATGCAATTGAGACCATCCGGACTTTGTGCGCCACGCGGCCGGCCGCGATGGCATGGCATCGCGTGCCGATCAGCGACGCCGACGCCAAAGCCAAAGCAGAGGTGCAGACGTCGTTCCTTAGCGACAACGGTCCGGGATCGCTGCCGACATCGAAGGACAAGCTCGTCAAATACGCAAGGAACTGGATTCCGGCGGAGTCATTTCTCACGGTACACCAGGGCTATCGCCTGGCCGAGCGCGGCCCGGATCCGCGCGAGCACGGTACCCAGCAGTTCCGCTTCGTTCGGCACTGAAACGGGGGCGCTCGCTCGTCGCCGATCCGAAATATTCATTCTTTCGCTAGGCAGACCGCGAACCCTTTTCGGCAATCGGGCGACAAAAGCGGGCGGTGGACGGCGTCTTGCGGTCCGCGCTTACTGCCTGTCGCGCCGGCTTGCGCCGCGCGCCGGACATAGGACTGTCTGGTAATGCCTGTTTGCGACGCTTCGCTACGTTGTTTCCGCGCCATCAGTCTGTCACCTTTTCGCGCCCTTTTATTGGTCACGCGGCGTTCGTTCGCCGCCCCGGGAGATCCGTCATGATTGGTTTGGTTCGTGCCGCAGCTTTTTGCGCAGCGCTGGCGCTTGGTCTTACGGCAGCGCAGGCGGCTGACAAGGCGTTCAAGCGCGACGACCTCGCCGATTCCGCGATCAAGCTGGAGGCGCAGATCAGGACCGAGGCGGGGCCGGTCGCCAAGAGCATGGCGACGCTGAAGACCGATGCGGATGTCGCCTTCCGCCGCGCCGACTTCCGCACCGGCTTGCAGATCCTTGGCCAGATTGCCGCCACCGCGCCGGAGGATAGCGGCAACTGGCTGCGGCTTGCCCGCACCATCTTCCAGATCCGCACGTCGAGCTCGACCGAGCAGACCTTCCTGCTCGAGCGTGCCTCGACCGCCGCCTATATCGCCTATCAACGCGCCGGCAACCAGGCGGAGGAGGCCGATGCGCTGGCCGTGCTCGGCCGGGCGCTGTCGGATCGCAAATTGTGGCGGCCGGCGCTCGATGCGCTCCGGATGTCGCTCGACATGCGCGAGGTTGCCGACGTCCGTGGCCAGTATGAGAAGATGCGCGACGAGCATGGCTTCCGGCTGCTCGACTACAGCGTGGATTCTGATGGCGCCACGCCGCGGGCCTGCTTCCAGTTCTCAGAGGAATTGGCCAAGCGTGTCGATTTCGCGCCCTTCATAGCGCTTGCCGGCACCGACAAGCCGGCGCTCACCACCGAGGGCAAACAACTCTGCGTCGACGGGTTGAAGCACGGCGAGCGCTACAACATCAATCTGCGCGCCGGCCTGCCGTCGACCGTGAAGGAAGTGCTGCCGAAGTCGGCCGAGTTCAACATCTATGTGCGCGACCGCAAGCCGTTCGTGCGCTTCACCGGCCGCGCCTATGTGCTGCCGCGTACCGGCCAGCGCGGCATCCCCGTGGTCAGCGTCAACACGCCGGCCGTCACCATCGACGTGTTCCGGATCGGCGACCGCAACCTGATCAACACCGTCATCGATAGCGACTTCCAACGCGCACTGAGCAGCTACCAGCTCTCCGATCTCGGCGACCAGCGCGGCGTGAAAGTGTGGTCCGGCGAGCTTGCGACCGCTGCTACCCTGAATCAGGACGTCGTCACCGCGTTCCCGGTCGACCAGGCGCTGGGCGATCTGCAGCCCGGCGTCTATGTCATGACCGCCGCCGCGAAGGGGCCGAGCAGCGACGATGACGGCACGCTGGCGACGCAATGGTTCATCGTCTCGGACATGGGGCTATCCGCGTTCTCCGGCAATGACGGCATCCACGTCTTCGTCAATTCGCTGGCCTCGACGGAGCCGGTCGCCAAGGCCGAAGTCAAGCTGGTCGCCCGCAACAATGAGATCCTGGCCACCCGCAAGACCGACGACACCGGCCATGTGCTGTTCGAGGCCGGGCTCGCGCGCGGCGAGGGCGGTCTGTCGCCGGCGCTGCTCACGGTTACGAGCGAGAAGGCGGACTATGCCTTCCTGAGCCTGAAGAGCAACGGCTTCGACCTGACCGACCGCGGCGTCGCGGGACGGGCGGTGCCCGCGGGCGCCGATGCTTTCGTTTATGCCGAGCGCGGCGTCTACCGCTCCAACGAGACCGTCTATCTCACCGCGCTGTTGCGGGACGGGCAGGGCAACGCCATGACCGGCGGCCCGCTCACCCTCGTGATCGAGCGCCCCGACGGCGTCGAATTCCGCCGCGCCGTGCTGCCCGACCAGGGCGCCGGCGGCCGCACCATGGCCGTCGCGCTCAATTCGGCGGTGCCGACCGGAACCTGGCGGGTACGGGCGTTCACAGATCCGAAGGGCTCTTCGGTCGGCGAGACCACCTTCATGGTCGAAGACTACATCCCCGAGCGGATCGAATTCGATCTGACGGCCAAGGACAAGGTCATCAAAGCTGAAGTTCCAGTGGAACTTAAGGTCGACGGTCATTTCCTCTATGGCGCACCGGCTTCCGGGCTGCAGCTCGAGGGCGACATGCTGGTGACGCCAGCCGCCTCGGGGCGTCCCGGCTACCCCGGCTACCAGTTCGGCATCGCCGATGAGGAGAGCGCCAGCAACGAGCGCACGCCGATCGAGAACCTGCCGGAGTCTGATGCCAAGGGTACGGCCATCTTCCCGGTCATGCTGGAGAAGACACCGACCTCGACCCGCCCGCAGGAAGCGCAGATCTTCGTCCGCATGGCCGAGACCGGCGGCCGGTCCGTCGAGCGCAAGATCGTGCTGCCGGTAGCGCCGGCGAGCTCGCTGATCGGCATCAAGCCGCTATTCGGCGACAAGAGCGTGGCGGAAGGCGACAAGGCCGAGTTCGACGTCGTGTACGTCGATCCCGACGGCAAGCAGCTCGCCCGCGACGGCCTGCGCTACGAGCTCCTGAAGATCGAGTCGCGTTATCAATGGTATCGCCAAGGCTCATCCTGGGACTATGAGCCGGTCAAGTCGACCAGCCGTGTCGCCGATGGCGATGTCCATCTCGCCGCCGACAAGCCGTCGCGGCTCTCATTCGCGCCGCAGCCGGGCCGCTACCGCCTCGACGTCAAGTCGAACGATGCCGATGGCCCGCTGACCTCGGTGCAGTTCGACGTCGGCTGGTACTCCGACGGCAGCGCCGATACGCCTGATCTCTTGGAGACCTCGATCGACAAGCCGGAATACCAGTCCGGCGACACCATGGTGGTTTCCGTCAACGTCCGCTCCGCCGGCAGGCTGACCGTGAATGTGCTCGGCGATCGCGTGCTGACGACGCAGAGCATCGACGTCAAGGAAGGCACCCAGCAGGTCAGGCTCACGGTCGGCAAGGACTGGGGCACTGGCGCCTATGTGATGACGACCTTGCGCCGTCCGCTCGATACGGCCGGGCAGCGCATGCCGGGCCGTGCGATCGGGCTGAAATGGTTCGGTATCGACAAGAAGGCCCGCACGCTCGCGGTGACGCTCAGGCCGCCGCCGCTGGTGCGGCCGGGCTCGGCGCTGAAGATCCCGGTCGAGCTTGACGGGCTCAATCCCGGCGAAGACGCCAAGGTCGTGGTCGCCGCCGTCGATGTCGGCATCCTCAACCTCACTAATTACAAGCCGCCGGCACCCGACGATTACTATCTCGGCCAGCGTCGCCTCACTGCCGAGATCCGCGACCTCTACGGCCAGCTCATCGACGGCATGCAGGGCACGCGCGGCCAGATTAGGACCGGCGGCGATTCCGGCGGCGCCGAATTGCAGGGCTCGCCGCCCACGCAGAAGCCGCTCGCGCTCTATTCCGGCATCGTCACTGTCGGCGTCGATGGCACCGCCGAGATCAGCTTCGACATTCCGGAATTCGCCGGCACCGCACGGGTAATGGCGGTGGCCTGGAGCGCCACCAAGCTTGGCCGCGCCACGACAGACGTCACCGTGCGCGATCCCGTGGTGCTGACGGCGACGTTGCCGCGCTTCCTGCTCAATGGCGACCGCGGGACCATGAGCATGGATATCGACAATGTCGAGGGCGCGGCGGGCGACTATATCATCAACGTCAAGGCGTCCGGTCCGGTGAAGCTCTCGGGCAATCCGGCCACCACGGTGAGGCTCGCCGCCAAGCAGCGCACCTCGTTGTCGCTGGCGCTGGATGCCGGCGGCGCCGGCGCCGCCAATCTCGATGTTGACATCACAGGCCCGAACGGCCTGACGCTGGCGCGGCACTATGCGCTGGACGTTAAGGCGGCAACGCAGGTGCTGGCGCGCCGCTCGGTTCGCACGCTGGCAAAGGGCGAAAGCCTGACCCTCGCGTCGGACATGTTCAGCGATCTCGTCCAGGGCACCGGCAGCGTGTCGCTGTCGGCGAGCCTGTCCACTGCGCTCGACGCCGCCACCATCCTCAAGGCGCTCGACCGTTATCCGTACGGCTGCTCGGAGCAGATCACGAGCCGCGCGATGCCGCTGCTCTATGTCAACGATCTCGCCGCCGGCGCGCATCTGGCGATGGACACCGCGGTCGATCAGCGCATCAAGGACGCGATGGAGCGGCTGCTTGCCCGCCAAGGCTCGAACGGCTCGTTCGGCCTGTGGTCGGCCGGTGGCGACGACGCCTGGCTCGATGCGTATGTGACCGACTTCCTGACCCGCGCCCGCGAGAAGGGCTTTGTGGTGCCGGATGTGCTGTTCAAGAACGCGCTCGACCGCATCCGTAATTCCGTGGTGAACGCCAACGAGCCGGAGAAGGACGGCGGCCGCGATCTCGCCTACGGCCTCTATGTGCTCGCCCGCAGTGGCGTCGCGCCAATTGGCGATCTGCGCTACCTCGCGGACACCAAGCTGAACAACCTCGCGACCCCGATCGCGAAATCGCAGCTCGCAGCCGCACTAGCGCTGGTCGGTGACAGGGCCAGGGCGGAGCGGGTGTATACCGCCGCGCTCGACTCCCTCAATCCAAAGCCAGTGCTCGAGTTCGGCCGCACCGATTACGGCTCGGCGCTGCGCGATGCTGCAGCGCTGGTCTCGCTCGCCGGCGAAGGCAATGCGCCGCGCGCGACCATGATCGGCGCCGTCGCGCGCGTCGAAGCGGCGCGGGGGCTGACACCTTACTCCTCGACCCAGGAAAACGCCTGGCTGGTACTGGCCGCCCGCGCCCTCGCCAAGGAAACGCTGAGCCTCGACATCGACGGCCAGCCGGTCAAGACCGCCGTCTTCCGCAGCTACAAGGCCGAAACGATGGCCGGCAAGCCGATCAAGATCACCAACACTGGCGAGGCGCCGGTTCAGGTCGTGGTCTCGGTGTCGGGTTCGCCGGTGACGCCGGAGCCGGCCGCTTCCAACGGCTTCAACATCGAGCGTAATTACTTCACGCTGGACGGCAAGCCGGCCGAGATCGGCAAGGCGAAGCAGAACGACCGTTTTGCCGTGGTGCTGAAGATCACCGAGGCCAAGCCGGAATATGGACACATCATCGTGTCCGATTATCTGCCGGCCGGGCTCGAGATCGACAACCCGCACCTGGTGTCCTCCGGCGATTCCGGCACGCTCGACTGGATCGAGGACGGTGAGGAGCCCGAGCATACCGAGTTCCGCGACGACCGCTTCACCGCGGCGATCGACCGCGCCAGCGACGCCAAGTCGGTGTTCACGGTGGCCTACGTCGTACGCGCGGTCTCGCCCGGCAAATACGTGCTGCCGCAGGCCTATGTCGAGGACATGTACAACCCCTCGCGCTATGGTCGCACCGGCACCGGCACCGTGGAGGTACGCGCGGCGAAATGAGCGAGATGGCGCACAAGCCGCGCGGGCGGTGGATCAGGAAGGCGGTCGTGATGGCGACCGCCGCCGGCGTGATCGTGACGGGTGCGTTCACCGCTTGGGCCATTTCCCTCGGCCCCTTGCCACTTGCAGACGCGCGAAAGGTCTCCACCGCGATCGTCGATCGCAATGGAAAACTGCTGCGCGCCTATGCGATGGCCGACGGCCGCTGGCGCCTGCCGGTCGATGCCAAGACCGCTGTCGATCCGACCTATCTGAAGCTGCTGCTTGCCTATGAAGACCAGCGCTTCTATTCCCATCCCGGCGTCGATCCGCTGGCGCTGTCGCGCGCCACGCTGCAACTCGTCACCTCCCGTCATATCGTCTCCGGCGGCTCGACCATCACGATGCAGCTCGCGCGGCTGATGGAGCCGCGGCGCGAGCGCTCGCTCTACGCAAAGCTGCGCCAGATCGTGCGCGCAGTGGAGATTGAGCAGCAGCTCGACAAGGACGAGATCCTTAACCTCTATCTCGCGTTGGCGCCGTACGGTGGCAATCTCGAAGGTGTACGCGCCGCGTCGATCGCCTATTTCGGCAAGGAGCCGAAGCGGCTGACATTGGCGGAGGCGGCGCTGCTGGTCGCGCTGCCGCAATCGCCGGAACGGCGGCGGCTCGATCGCCATCCGGAAGCTGCGCGCGAGGGCCGCGACCGCGTGCTGGATCGCATGGTGGAGGAGGGCGTGCTGTCGGCGGAGGACGCCGCGCAGGCCAAGTCGGAGCCGGTGCCGAAGTTCCGCAAGCCGATGCCGATCCTCGCGCCGCATTCGGCCGACCAGGCGCTGTCGACGATGAAGGATGCGCGCCTCATCAGGCTGACGCTCGATACTACGCTGCAGAAGAATCTGGAATCGCTCGCCCGCGATCGCGCCATTGCGCAAGGGCCGAACATCTCGGTCGCGATCATCGCGGTCGACAACGAAAGCGGCGACATCCTCGCCCGGGTCGGCTCGCCGGATTATTTCGACGAGCGCCGGGCAGGGCAGGTCGATATGACGCGCGCGGTGCGCTCGCCCGGCTCGACGCTGAAGCCGTTCATCTATGGCCTCGCCTTCGAGGACGGCTTTGTGCATCCCGAGAGCCTGATCGACGACCGTCCGATCCGCTTCGGCGCCTACGCGCCGGAGAATTTCGACATGACCTTTCAGGGCACCGTGCCGGTGAGCAAGGCGCTGCAACTGTCGCTCAACGTGCCCACGATCGCGCTGCTCGACCGCGTCGGCGCCAGCCGATTGTCGTCCCGCCTGAAGCAGGCGGGCACCAGCCTGGTGCTGCCGAAGGACGAGACGCCGGGCCTCGCGATGGGGCTCGGGGGCGTCGGCATCGCCTTGCAGGATCTGGCGCAGCTCTATGCCGGCTTCCCCCGGCTCGGCACCACCAAGCCATTACGCGAGATCATGCTCGATCAGGACGAGCGCGAGCCGATGCGGCTGATGGACCAGGTTGCGGCCTGGCAGGTCGGCAATGTCCTGATCGGCACGCCGCCGCCGGAGAACGGCGTGCACAACCGGATCGCCTTCAAGACCGGCACCAGCTATGGCTACCGCGACGCCTGGTCGGTCGGCTTCGATGGCCGCATCACCATCGCCGTCTGGGTCGGCCGTCCCGATGGCGCGCCGGTGCCCGGGCTGATCGGACGCAGCGCGGCGGCGCCGATCCTGTTCGACGCCTTCGCGCGCACCGGCAGGATTCCGGCAGCACTGCCGAAGGCGCCGAAGGGAACACTGGTCGCAAGCAACGCAAAACTGCCGCTGCCGCTCCGCCGTTTCCGTCCCGTGGGGGAACTCGTACGCACAAGCAGCGATCAGGCACCGCACATTCAGTTCCCGATCAACGGCTCGCGCATCGATGTCGATCGCGCAGCCGGCGGCCAGGTCACGCCGATGCCGGTCAAGGTCGCCGGCGGCGTGCTGCCACTGACCATGCTGGTCAACGGGGTCGCGGTCGGCGATCTCGATAGCCGCCGCCAGCGCCTGATCGATCCGCCGGGCCCGGGCTTTGCGCGGCTGACCGTGATCGACGCCACCGGAGCCGCCGATACGGTGGTGATCCGGGTGCAGTGACCTGGAGCCCACACAAGGGACAAAACGGAACCTGTGCGGTTGTTTGGCCTACGGTTTCATCGTATGCGAAGCGCATGGTTGAAACGGTCCATGTCAGGCGCTTCGGAGCAGGGCAACAGCCTGTAAAACCTGCGCATTCCAGCCGCAGGTTGGCGATGGCGTTCGAGTTTGCGACCGCCAATCATGGGCGCGCAGTGCTGTTCCTGGTGCTGTGCTGCCTGGTCCTGTTTCTGCCTGGCTTTTTTGCGACGCCGCCGATCGACCGCGACGAGGCGCGCTTTGCGCAGGCGACCAAGCAGATGGTCGAGAGCGGAGATTTCGTCGACATCCGCTTCCAGGACGACGTCCGCTACAAGAAACCCGTCGGCATCTACTGGTTGCAGGCTTCGGTCGTTGAAGCCGCATCCGCCCTCGGCATGCCGCGCGCGCAGGCGCGGATCTGGCTTTACCGGATACCGTCTCTGATTGGCGCGATCGGCGCCGTGCTTTTGACCTACTGGACCGCGCTCGCCTTCGTCACGCGCCGCGGCGCGGCGCTGGCGGCGCTGATGATGGCGAGCTGTGTCCTGCTCGGCGTCGAGGCGCGCCTGGCAAAGACGGACGCGATGCTGCTGCTATCAGTTACTGCCGCGATGGGCGCTTTGGCGCGGGTATATCTGTCCTGGCAGCGCGGTGAGGATCCCGCGCATCCGCCGTGGTCGGCGCCGGTCATCTTCTGGACCGCGCTCGCCGGCGGCATCCTGCTCAAGGGCCCGCTGATCCTGATGTTCGTCGGGCTCACCATCGCGGCCCTGGCGATCCTCGACCGCTCGCTGGAATGGTTTGCGCGCATGCGTCCGGTCTGGGGCCTGATGTGGTGCCTGGTGCTGGTGCTGCCGTGGTTCGTCCTGATCTTCTTGCGTGCCGGCGAAACCTTCTTCGCCGACTCCGTCGGCGGCGACATGCTGAGCAAGCTCGGCGCGCAGGAATCCCACGGCGCGCCGCCCGGGCTCTATCTCGTCCTGTTCTGGATCACGTTCTGGCCGGGCGCGCCGCTCGCGGCCATGGCAGCACCGGCGGTGTGGCGGGCGCGACGCGAGCCGGGCGCGCAATTCCTGCTGGCCTGGCTGATCCCGTCCTGGATCGTGTTCGAGGCGGTGCTGACCAAGCTGCCGCATTACGTGCTGCCGCTCTATCCCGCGATCGCGATCCTCGCCGTCGGTGCGCTCGAACGGCGCGTGCTGTCGCGGTCGGTCTGGCTGATCCGCGGCTCAGCATGGTGGTTCGCGATCCCTGCGATCACCTCCGTGATCGTCGTGGCCGGCGCGATCAAGCTGACCTATCAGCCGGCATTTCCGGCCTGGCCGATCCTGGCGGGTGCAATGATCTTCGGCCTGGTCGCCTGGTGGATGTTCGAGGACAGCCGCGCCGAGCGCTCGTTCCTGAATGCGGTGATCGCAGCGATGCTGCTTGCAATCGCCGTCTATGGCGTGGTGGTGCCGTCGTTGAAGCCGCTGTTTCCGAGCGCCGAGATCGGGTATCTCCTGCGCTACGCCAATTGCCCGGGTCCGAGGCTGGCATCCGCCGGGTACCATGAGCCGAGCCTCGTCTTCCTGACCGACACCTCGATCATCCTGACGGACGGTTCGGGCGCGGCGGATTTCCTGGCGCAGGGCGCGTGCCGGTTTGCGCTGGTGGAGGCGCGCTCCGAGCGCAATTTCGTGCAGCGGGCGGAAGCGATCGGGTTGCGTTACAACGTGGCAGTCCGCATCGATGGCTACAACATCTCACAGGGCAGGCCGATTTCGATCACCATCTTCCGTTCCGACACGGCGCAGTAGAACAATGTCCGGGCCGGTTATCCGCCACGAATCCGCAAGCTATCCGGCGCGTTTGGCGACGCTGTCGGGACGGTCGCTTGCCCAGCTCGTGCGCGCGCCATCGCATTCGCGCCGGGCGGAAGCCGGCCGACGTGCGGCGCGGCACGGGCTCGCGCTGATCGCGATCATCGGCGCCGCCATCATCGTGCTGATGCTTGTGTTCGATGTGCCCGAGATCAAGCTGATGCCACCGCGCGGCACCGCGAGCCTCTGGTGGGTCCGTATCCTCACCGACTTCGGCAAGGATACCTATGTGCTGTTGACCTTGGCCGGACTGCTGATCCTGGTTGCGATCATTACGCCGGCATTGCGCGGCATTCGGCGATCTCTGCTGCTGGGATTGGGAACGCGATTGCAGTTCCTCTTCCTCGCGGTGTTGTTCCCGGTGTTGGTAGGCGATCTCCTGAAATGGATCGTCGGGCGCGGCCGGCCGTTCGTCGGCGGCGAGCCCAACGCCTTCAACTTCTCGCATTTCGACGGCAGCGGGGCCTTTGCAAGCTTCCCCTCCGGGCATGCGACCACCGCCTTTGCGCTGGCCTTTGCGGTCGCCGCGCTGTGGCCGGGGGCGCGGTTCGTGATGTTGATTTATGCACTCGTGATCTGCGCCACCCGCCTGGTATTGCTGGCGCATCACCCGAGCGATGTGGTCGGCGGCGCACTGGTCGGCGTGATCGGCGCCATGGCGGTGCGCTACTGGTTTGCCGCCCGGCGGCTCGGCTTCGCAATCCAGCGTGACGGCACGATTTATCCGCTTGCCGGTCCCTCGCTGGACCGTCTCAAAAGGGTTGCCGGGGGCGCTTCCGCCCCATAAAAGCGGGCGCCGTGCCGCCATGCCCGGCGGTTCCGGCCGCAAGGCTATCCAGGAAGCCAAAACTCCAGCCAAGAGTGCCGAATTGCCTTCTTCCGACCAGACCGCGGTGGCCGTCTCCATCGTTGTGCCCGTGCGCAACGAGGCCGAGAACATCGCGCCGCTGATCGCGGAGATCGCTGGCGCGCTCGGCCGCCGCTGGGTTTACGAGATCATCTATGTGGATGATGGCTCCACCGATGCGACGGCAATGCGGATCGGCGCGGCGATGAACGAGCGCTCGAACCTGCGCCAGCTTCGGCACGCGGTTTCTTCAGGACAATCGGCGGCCGTGCGCAGCGGTGTGCGCGCCGCCCGCGGCGCGATCGTCGCAACGCTGGATGGCGACGGCCAGAACGATCCCTCGTTCCTGCCGGATCTGATCGCCGCGGTCGAGAGCGGCGGCAGACGCATCGGGCTTGCCGCCGGCCAGAGGGTAGGGCGCAAGGATACCGGCTTCAAGAAATTGCAGTCGCGCATCGCCAATGCCGTGCGCGGCTCGATCCTGCGCGACGGCACGCGCGACACCGGCTGTGGACTCAAGGCATTTCCCCGCGACGTCTTCCTGATGATGCCCTATTTCGACGGGCTGCATCGCTTCCTGCCGGCGCTGGTCCGTCGTGAAGGTTTCGAGATCGCCTATGTCGACGTGGTCGATCGTCCCCGCCGTTCCGGTATCTCGAATTACGGGTTCTTCGACCGGCTCTGGATCGGGATCATGGATCTTCTTGGCGTCTGGTGGCTGATCCGCCGCAAGAAGCCGACGCCTGTGGTCACGGAGGTGACCGAGGTCACCGAAGTGACCGGATCACGGAAGTGACCGAAGCGACCAAGGTGACATCAAATGAATGACCTGCTGAACTACCTGCACGACGTCTTCATCGTGAAATTCGACGCCTGGGTCGTGCTAGGCTTCATCGCGCAGGGCTTCTTCACGATGCGCTTCGTCGTGCAGTGGATCGCATCGGAGCGCGCACGCAAGAGCGTGATCCCGGTGGCGTTCTGGTTCTTCTCGATCGGCGGCGGCGCGCTGCTCCTGGTGTACGCGCTCTACCGACGCGACCCGGTCTTCATCGCGGGCCAGGCGCTGGGCTTGCTGGTCTACATCCGCAATCTCTATTTCATCATGCTGAACCGTCCCTCGGTGACGTCGGAATGACGGTGTCCGCATACCGGGACGCCGCCTAGGCGTCGTCGCGCTGGATGGCCGTGGACGCTGCCGGGCAAGCGCCTGCCTTGAGAGGTGGCCACTTACGTCCGGTCTATCACGATGAGCAGAAGATCTCATGGCTTCGCTTGGACTTCGCATTAGAGCCAACAGCCGACATCGGGTCGGTCTAGCCGTGTCAGGGCGAGTCAAATAAGCTGGTCGCCGACCTTGACGGATCGCAAGCGCGGACAGGCATTTCAACCGGGACATACCATGGTATATCGATTCATGACGGTGCAATCCACCGTGGGGATGCGGCCTTGGAGAATGCCCGCCACTGTGACGCTCGCGGCGATCGCCGCACTGGCAGCGCTGACCGCCGACGCCGCGGCGAGACAAGCGCGTCCCGCGCCACCCACCGAAGCTATGGCGCCGCGCGATGCAGGCGAGCCGATCATGGCGATCGTGTCGATCAAGACCCAGCAAGTCACTTTCTACGACGCCGAGGGCTGGATCCTGCGCGCGCCTGTGTCGACCGGCACCAAGGGGCGCGAGACGCCTGCCGGCATCTTTGCCGTCATCGAGAAGGACAAGGACCACCACTCGACCCTCTATGACGATGCCTGGATGCCAAACATGCAGCGCATCACCTGGAACGGCATCGCGCTACACGGTGGGCCGCTGCCCGGGTATGCGGCCTCGCACGGCTGCGTGCGGATGCCCTACGATTTTGCGGAGAAGTTGTTCGACAAGACGCGGATCGGCATGCGGGTCATCATCTCGCCGAACGATGCGGCCCCGGTCGATTTTTCCCACCCGGCGCTATTCGTGCCGAACGCGAAGGCCGTCGCGGCTGCTCCAGCGCGTGCCGAGACGCTCGCCCGCGAGGCCGAGGAGGCCGCCAAGACAGCCGACGAGGCGAAGAAAGCTGCCGCGACAACGGCGCGCGAGACAGCATCGATCACGGCGTCGCTGCGCAAGCTGGAGTTGCTCAAGGCCCGCGCCGCCGCCGAGCTCGCGTTCGCCGACAAGACGCTTGCCGCCGCCAAGACGGACCAGGCCAAGGCGCGGGCCAACGAGCAGAAGGAGAAGGCCGCCCTTAGGGCCGCGGAAGCGGGGACGCAGCTCGACACCGCCAAGGCCGACGCGAAGTCGAAGCTCGCTGCCGCCGCCGCCGCAAAGGATGCCGCCAAAGCGGCCCAGACCAGGAAGGCCGACACCGCGAAGGCGGCGAGCGAGGCGAAGCTCGCGCTCGAGCCGGTCTCGGTCTACATCAGCCGCGCGACGCAGAAGCTTTACGTGCGGCGCAACACTCACAAGCAGTGGCCGGACGGGGGCGAGGTGTTCGATGCGACCATTGAGGTTCCGGTCACGATCCGCGATCCCGACAAGCGGATGGGCACGCATGTGTTCACGGCGATGGCCCGCAACGACGCGCGCCTGCGGTGGACCGCGGTCACGATCGACGACGGGGACGACGCCAAGAACGCGCTCGACCGCATCACCATCCCGCAGGATGTGCTCGATCGCATCGCGCCGACTGCATTGCCACGATCCTCGATCATCGTCTCGGACGAGCCGCTGAGCCGCGAGACCAACTATCGCACCGAGTTCGTCGCGGTGCTGAGCAACCAGCTCCAGGGCGGCTTCATGATGCGCCGGCCTACGCCCGCGGTCGATGTCCCCGTTGCGAGCGGCAACGACTGGGGCAACAACGGCTTCGGCTTCTTTTTCCAGCCCAATTGGAACTCCCAACCTGGCAATAGGCGTCCGCGCGCCGGCCAAAACTATCAACCGATGCAGCCGCGCTGGTGGTAAGACGCGGCACGCTGTGCGCAGGCCGCCTAGTCGCTCCGGGTCAACAGCGGTAGTGCCCGCACAAGAAAAGTCCGGCTTACCCGTGACAACAGACCTGCCTGAGATCTCAGGCTTCTTCGGCTCGGGGCCAAGAGGCGACTCCGAACAACGCGCATTCCCGTGTCATGGCCTCTGCGGGATATTCAATCCGCGCTGCACCGCGGGCCGCGCGAGGCCGCGTTCGAGCCAAGCCGGTACTTCCCGCAGGCTATCGAACTCGACGAGGTCACGCGCCTCATAGAAGCCGATCAGGTTGCGCACCCAGCCGAGCATCGAAATGTCGGCGATGGTGTATTCATCGTCCATGATCCACTGCCGTCCGGCAAGATGCGTTTCCATGACGCCTAGCAGGCGTCTGGACTCGTTGACGTAACGCTGAAGTGGCCGCTTGTCCTCATATTCACGGCCGGCGAATTTGTTGAAGAAGCCGACCTGGCCGAACATCGGTCCGATCCCGCCCATCTGGAAATGCAGCCACTGGATAGTCTTGTAGCGGCGGGCTGCGTCACTCGGCAAAAGCTTGCCCGTCTTCTCGGCGAGATATTGGAGAATGGCGCCGGATTCGAACAAGGGCAGCGGCTCACCGTCCGGGCCGTCGGGATCGAGGATCGCGGGGATCTTGCCATTGGGGTTCAGTGAAAGGAATTCCGGCGTGTGCTGGTCGTCCTTGTTGAAGTCGACCAGATGCACTTCGTAAGGCAGCCCGATCTCCTCCAACATGATCGAGACCTTGACGCCGTTGGGCGTCGGCAGCGAATAGAGTTGCAAGCGGTCCGCATGTTTCGCAGGCCAGCGCTGTGTGATCAGGAAGTCAGAAACCTTTCGCATCTCTCAACTCGCTTTTGGGCTGGATCGCGGCAACACCTGGAGGTGCCGAGCGGCGCTGCGGCGCACGGGGAACGTATGATCCCATGCATTGGAGAGCAATACGCGTTCAGCTCAGCTATGCCAGGGAGTATTACGGATCCGAGCGCACGCGTTTGGCTTGCGGAATGTGGGATCGCGATCTTGGATATAATCGAAATTGACTGTGCCGAACGTCGTGTGAGGCTTCTTTAAGGCCGAGCAAGTCTGAACCTCAATAAATTCATTCTTGAAATCGCCGCGGGGACATGCGGCGATCACCTGGTCGCGTTGCTCGGGCGTGTACTCATCAAATCCAATCCCGACGACGTCGACTAGAACACCCGCGTTCGTCAGAGCGATTTCTGGTCGCATGTATTGGGGGATGCCTGGCGTGGTGTGTAGGGCGATCGCTTCCCACACCAGATCCGCTTTCGGTTCGGGGATGCCATGAGTCCTGAGAAATTCGCGCGCTGCATCGGCGCCGTCGACTTCAAACCGCTTTGCCTCGGTATGATAAGCGTCGACAAGACCCAGGTCATGAAACAGCGCAGCGACATAGAGCAGTTCAGAGTCGAACTTCAACTTCTGGCGGATTCCCTTCATCGCGCCGAACACAAACACGCGAACCGAATGATTGAACAACATCTCGTTTTCGTGTTGCCGCACCAGTTCGGCGGCCTCTCGTGCGATCTTGCTGTCCGGGATCTTGATGCCAGAAATGACGTCGGCCATTGTCGAACTCCTATCTCCGGATCTGTGATGGTAGTGCGCCAGCAGCCGCAATCCGCGCGTGCATCATCTCACATCTGCTGAGAAGCATCGATCGCTCAACCGAGCGGCGGCACTGACTGCGTGCTTCACTAAATCGCGCTGTTCGCATCGACCGGGGGTCACACTGAAATTGCATTGGGATCGCTCCGGTCGCTGATGGTAACGAATAGATGTGCTTCGCCTGGTCATAAGACAGTACCAAGATCATCAAGTTTGACTGTACCATCGCGCGATGGCTACCGTTCCCATTCAAGTCGATCGTTCCAGAAGGACCCCGCTGGCTACCCAGATCTATTGGGCCATCCGAGAGGGCATCGAGAACGGGCGGCTCGCCTCGGGCGCACGGTTGCCGTCTTGGCGCGATCTGGCCGCTCAGCTCGGCGTCTCCCGCGGCACCGTGCGTGTGGCCTACGAGCGTCTCATCGCCGAGCAATTCGCGATCGGTCTCGGGCCGGCAGGAACTCGCGTGGCCGAGCGGCCGTCCCGATCCTCAACGTCCGAGTGGTCGCCGGAAGCGCCGCCTCTGCCGGACCTCTTCCATGAGTTCGGAAGCGTGCCGCTGGCATTTCAGATGGGCGTGCCCTCTCAGGATGCCTTTCCATTCAAGTTGTGGTCACGCATCCTGACTCGTGAGACCCGGCGGGCTGCCGCGGCGCCGGTGGCGTATCCGGATCCGCGTGGCGATCCGGAGCTGCGAAAGGAGATCGCGGCTTACTTAGGGGTGGCCCGCGGCATTCGCTGCAGTCCCTCTCAGGTGCTCGTAACGGGCGGATTCTCCGGCGCGCTCGGTCTGGCGATCCAAGGGCTTCAGCTTGGAAGGATGGGGGCTTGGATCGAGGATCCCGGCTTTCCGCTCACGCGCACCGCGCTCGGCCTGGCCGGCATGCCTGTGACGGCTGTCCCGGTCGATGCGGAAGGCCTGGATGTTGCGGCCGGCATCCAGATGGCCGCCGGAGCGGCAGTGGCTGTTGTGACACCAGGCCAGCACGCGCCGCTCGGCGTGACGATGTCGTTGCCGCGGCGGCTTGCACTGCTCGCCTGGGCTCGGCGGAGCGACGGCTGGATCATCGAGGACGATTACCTGAGCGAACTGCAGTTGAAGGGAAGGGCGGCTCCGGCTCTTGCGTCCCTCGATCATGGGGGACGGGTGCTGCACATCGGCAGTTTCAGCAAGACAATCAGCCCGGCGCTGCGCCTGGGTTTCATGGTCGTGCCGCCGGAACTGGGTCATCGGTTCGGCGAGCTCGCTGCTTGCTTGGCGCCGGCGCCAGCCGCGGCCGTGCAGCGCGCTGTGGCGGAATTCCTGCGGGAAGGACACTATCTTCGCCATCTGCGCCGCATGAAGCGGCTTTACGCCGCCCGACGGGAGAGCCTGCTTCGCTGCCTCGGAGAGAGGGCGTCAGATTCGATAAAGGTACAAGCAACCGCCGGTCTGGCAGTGGTTCTGTCACTTCCCGAGTTTGCGTCAGACGTGGACATAGCTTCGCGCGCCCTACAGTTCGGCCTGGCGCCGGCTCCGCTGTCACCGTGGTACATGCAGTCTGCCCGGCAGCAGGGACTGCTGCTGAGCGTGACTAACCTCAATGAACGGCGGCTGCCGGCGGATTGTCGTCGGCTGTTGGAATTGGCGCGACAGCACTGCGAATTGAAGGTCGATGGGAAGTAGCCATCGCTCAATGGTACATTGAGAGTTGTCAATCTTGGTACTGTTCCCGATCGGGCTTCCCCCTATTTCCCATCAGTAGCACCGGTTGACGCGGATTCATGGCCATCATCGATCCCTAGCGGGACACTGTGGCCCAGCCCGCTGTGGCGTGCGACATGTTTTGATCGTGAACACAGGCAAACTGCATGGCGAACTACGTCCTTCTACATGGCGCATGGCACACAGGTGCCGAACTCGAACGTGTGGCTTCCCTGATTCAGGCCATGGGACATGATGTCCACACCCCGACGATAAAGGGCAATCGACCGGGTGACTCGAAAACGGTCGGCTTGTCAGAAGCCATTGAATCCATCGTCGAATACCTGGAAGAAACCGGCGGCGAGGACGCAATACTCGTCGGGCACAGCTACGGTGGAATGGTGGTTACGGGAGTGGCCGATCGCGTTCTGCACCGGATCCGGCGTCTCGTCTATTGGAACGCCTACGTTCCCAATGACGGTGAGTCCGTCCAAGACATGACTTCGCCACATCAAGTCGCCGCGATAGAGGCCCTCGCGGCAGAACGGAATGATGGCTTGGTCGTATTGCCGTTCCCTTTCTTTCGTGAAGCTTTCATCAATGATGGTGACCTTGAGACGGCGCAAAGAGCCTACAACACGCTCAATCCGCACCCGATGCAGACCTTCAGGGACAAGATCCGTCTATCCACCAATCCGGCCGACATGAAGGTTGGAAAATCCTATATCAACTGCACAGAGGATACGGTGGCCTCGCATAGCCATCCGTGGCATCCGAGGCTTTCCGAAAAGCTTGGACTCTTCCGCCTCATCCAGATTCCGGGGTCTCATGAAATATGCTTCACACATCCGGACCGGATAGCGAAGGCCATCATAGAGGCCGGCCGCGACTAAACCAGATGTCAATGTCGGCAATCGAGTTGCTCTTTGCGCGACATGCCGGCGGAGCCACAACGGCTCAACAAATCCCTCGAAAGACGATGCCGATGAACAAGAATCAAGCTTTGAAGCCGACAACACTATGTCGTACCGCCTTCCTCACGTGTGTCATCGCCGCCGCGATGGGCTGGAACGGCTCTGCCGAGTCTGCCTCTGCCGCGGCCGCGCAGCTTGCACGCGGCAAATACCTTGTCGAACTCGGCGGCTGCAATGACTGCCACACGCCGGGCTCTCTCCGCGGAAAGTCGGACGCGGCGCACTATCTGGGCGGTTCGGATGTCGGATTCGATATCCCGAAAGTGGGCGTTTTCGTTGGGTCGAACCTTACGCCGGATAAGGAGACCGGTCTTGGCAACTGGACCAAGGACCAGATCATCGCGGCGTTTCAGACAGGCACGCGCCCGGACGGGCGCCAGCTTGCAACCATCATGCCGTGGCAGGCCTTTTCAAAGCTCACAAAGCAAGATGCTGAAGCGATCGCGGACTATCTGATGAGTCTCAAGCCGGTGAGCCACAAGGTGCCCGGTCCGTTCGGGCCTGATGAGAAAACCTCGGTCTTCGTGATGTCGCTACGTCCGCCCGCCGCACAATAAACAATAAAGAAGGGAGCACACTTCGGCACCCTCAACGCGGGCGCCATCATAGATGGCCGGCCGCGACTAAATCAGATGTCCGTGCCGGCAATCGAATTGCTGCTTCCCGGCGACACGGGCGGCGCTGCAACAGTTCAGTAAATCCCGTAACGAAAGACGATCCGGATGAACAAGAATCATGAGCCATCGACCGGCAGCCCGCAAGATAAGGGCCAGGATGGATCTCTCAACCGGCGCGTTCTTATTGCGGGAGGAGGAATCGGCGGACTGACGCTGGCATTGTCGCTGCATCAACTCGGCATTCCCAGCACCGTCTTCGAGGCGGCCACGGAAGTCGGGGAGCTCGGCGTGGGCATAAATATCCTCCCACACAGCGCCCGCGCGCTCATGTCGCTCGGCCTGTTGGGGGAGCTCGATGACATCGCCATCCGCACGCGCGAACTGCGGTACGTGAATCACCTCGGACAACAGATATGGGCTAGCGCGTGCGGCCTCTGGGGCGGGCACGATACGGCCCAGCTCTCAATCCATCGTGGCAGGTTGCACCGCGTTCTGTGGCGAGCGGCCCAGGCGCGCTTGCCGGCCGACGGCTTGCGCAAGGGTCATCGCCTGCAGGATTTTACTCAGGGTAGCTACGGCGTCACGGCGCGCTTCACGCTGGCCGACGGCACCGAAGTGGAGGAGCGTGGAGATGTGCTGGTAGGTGCTGATGGCATCCACTCAGCGCTACGGGCCCTGCTGCATCCTGCGGACGGCGGCATCCGCTGGCAGGGCAGTCAGCTATGGCGAGGAGCCGTGGATTGGCCCGTTTTCGAGGGCGGCGATGTCATGCTGATCGCCGCCGACCAGATGGCCAAGCTGACCGTCTATCCGATCGCCGAGGGCAGATCGGCGGGAACGCGGCTGACCAACTGGGTGATGAACGGGAAGGTGGCGACCGGCGAATTACCGCCGCCGCGGCGTGAAAACTGGTCTCGCCCCGGCAAGCTTGAGGAGGTGCTGCCGTTCGCGAAACGCCTGCAGCTACCCTTCCTCGATGTCGAGGCGCTGATCCGGGCTACGCCGCAGTTTTTTGAGTACCCGGAGTGCGATCGCGATCCGCTTTCCTGGTGGAGTCGAGGGCGCGTGACGTTGCTGGGCGATGCGGCACATCCCATGTATCCCACCGGCTCAAACGGCTCAGCCCAGGCCATTCTCGATGCGAGGTGCCTGGCGAGGCTCTTGTCCGAACTGGCACCTGAGGCGGCGCTCAGCGCCTATGAGGCCGAGAGACTGCCCAAGACGGCCGAGGTCGTGCGCAATAATCGCAGAGGCGGGCCCGAGCGCGTGCTGGATCTGGTGGCCGAGCGCGCACCGAACGGCTTCAACCGCCTGGAGGACGTGATCACATCCGCAGAGCTCGCTGATATCGTTGGAGGCTATGCGCGATTAACAGGACTTACCAACCCGCGGTAGCATTTGCAGGGAGCCTTAGGCGAAACGAAGTCGAGTTTGTTAGGCAGGAGGACGAGGTGATGCGAGCTTTCTTGGTACTCACACTATTCTGCGCGGCACCTGCGTTAGCGGCGGTCGAAGTGTCGGCCGCAACTGCGCACGAGCAGGAAACCGTAAAGCCGGTCTTTCAGCATGCGATTCCAAACATCCCCGGAAAGAAATTGGTCGCCGTCGTCGTGAACTATCCACCCGGTGCGAAATCCGCGTCCCACCGTCATGCCAAGTCGGCCTTCATCTACGCTCATGTGCTCACAGGCGCCATTCGAAGTGCCGTGGGCAACGAGCCCGCCAAGGTCTACCAGGTAGGCGAGAGCTTCTACGAGGAACCTGGAGCGCATCACAGGGTCAGCGAAAACGCCAGCGCGACCGAGCCTGCGAGTCTTCTGGCAGTCTTCATCGTCGATGCTGAGGACCAGCCATTGACGACACCAGACTAGAATTCAGAGACGGTGTTTGAACTGGAAATAACGGAAGCTGACCCACGTCCTAGCAAGGAGCCCAGCATGGCAAGTACCTCTGCCGGCAATGCGACCCAAGGCCCAGCTCGCTCCTCCATGCTGGCGTGGCGAGTACACGAGTTCGGACCGCCAGAAGCGATGAGTCTCGAGACGGTGCCCAGGCCAGTTCCTGGACCGGGCGAGGTTCTTGTCGAAGTTCACGCTGCAGGCGTGGGCCCATGGGATGCGTGGATCAGGGCCGGCAAGAGTGCGTTGCCGCAGCCTCTTCCTCTTACGCTGGGCTCCGATCTGTCCGGAAAAGTCGCGGCTCTGGGCTCGGGTGTTTCCGACATCGGTCTTGGAGAGCAGGTTTTCGGTGTGACCAACAACCAGTTCCTTGGCGCTTATGCAGAGTACGCGGTGGCCTCTGCCGGGATGCTCGCGAAGAAGCCCGGCTCGCTGAGTTATGCCGAAGCGGCTTCCGTTCCCGTTGTCGCAGTCACGGCGTGGCAAGCTCTGTTCGACCATGCTCGCCTCCAAGCGGGTCAGACGGTGGTCATCCACGGCGCTGCAGGAAACGTCGGAGCCTACGCGGTTCAGCTCGCTCGTCGCGCTCGGCTGCGCTCCATCGCGACGGCGGGGACCAAAGACATCGGGTATGTGCGGTCTCTCGGTGCGGACAAGGTATTGGACTATCATGCGCAACGTTTCGAAGATGAGGTCAAGGATGCCGACGCGGTACTCGATCTGGTCGGAGGCGAGACGCAAATACGTTCATTTCAGGTTCTTCGCCCGGGCGGCAAGCTGATCTCCGCGGTGTCCCAGCCCGATCAAGACCGCGCAAAACACCACGGTATCACCGCAGCCTTTTTCCTGGTCGAGGTGACCACCGAGCGGTTGCGCAGCATTGCCGAGCTTATCGATCGCGGTGAACTGAAAACCCACGTCGGCATGGTCCTCCCGCTCGCCGGCGCGCGAGACGCCCACATGATGCTGGAAGGCCAACGACGGTCGCCCAAGGGGAAGATCATTCTCGGCGTGAAGGGCGTGGGCGAAGACAGCGCGCCCGCTTAAATGGGCTAACCATAATCGTGGCGGCAAGCAGTTATAGAAAAGTCGGTACGGTCCCGCGTGAGTCGGGAACACACGTCCGAGCATGACGCGAGCGCGCCATTCACGGACGACCTATATCTTTCTCCCGGCGGCCTAACCATGGCGGATCCTGCGGCGCGGGCCAGGAAGGGCCACGAGCCGCCATACTTGGAGACGTCGGCTCTTCCTTCAGACACGAGACCTCGGCGAGGCCGACCGGATCAGGCTGGTTGAGGGCGAGCAGAAGCGGCTCGGCACTACGTCGGTAGGTTTGAGCCGCTCAGATCGCGCTGCCGATCAGTCCTTCAACAATCGCTTAAGCTCTCTGACTGACCTGCTACCGCATGCAGCCTTCGACTTGTCCGGTCTGTTCGACGCTGCATTTCCTGAAATGGCATCCTGACGTGACGGATTCATGCAACGCGGCAGCAAGTCCTCGAATACTGCCGTCCTTTGTGCTCGAGCCATCGAACGGCAGAATGCATCAAGCTGGCGCGACAGGGCACGGTGCAACCAGAATTACCAATCTTGGTCCTGTTTAATGAGTCGGATGAGCACATCTCTTTCTCGGAAGGAATGATCGGGCGAGCAAATCCGGAGGCGTGATCAAGTTGATCGTGATCCGTGGTACCGCGACGCCCACAGCTCGAAACCTTGTGAGGAATTCTCGGATGAGGCAACGCATGAACCATCGGAGCGTGACGCCGGCCGCTGGTCGCAAGCAGGATGTCATAGTTCGCGGCGGGGCCGCTATTTCACCGATCGAAATCGAAAGGGCGTTGCTGAGCCATCCGCTGGTGCGCGATGCGGCGGTCTTTGGCGCGCCCGATCCTGTGCTAGGCCAGCGTGTAGTGGCCGTTGTGCAGCTTGAAGGCGATGGCGACGACGCGGCAATCGATAGCATTCTGGGCGCCACCAGGGAGCAGCTGGCGGAATACAAAGTGCCGGAGCTGCTGGTGGCGGTTGACGGTGTGCCGCGCAACCCGCTCGGGAAGATTGATCGCCAATCGTTGGCAGAAGTTGTGCTCGGCATACCCGCTTCCCGGCATTTGCAGTGAGAACTGGCGCTAGGCAACGAGAGCACAACGCAGCGTGGTGAGCTGCCAATTCCGATGGTGATCATCGGTTCGTAGAGAAGCGGGGGCTGTCAATCATGAGGTACAGAACATCATATGAAAATCGTCATCGCTACGACGCCGGCACCGGGTCATGTTAATCCAATGCTCGGAATTGCGCGCATTCTGATGGACGAAGGCCACAAGGTCGTTGCGTTCACAGGAAGCGCCTTCAAAGATCGCATCGAAAAAACAGGCGCCGCCTTTCGACCAATCCCTCGCAGCGCCGATCAGGATCTGGTAGATCCGTTTGCGAAGCACCCCGAGCTGAAAACTCTGCCTCCGGGACTGGAACTGTTACGCGTCGTCATAGAGCGCTTGTTCATCGACACCATTCCCGCCCAACACGCGAGCCTTCAGGAAGTGCTAAAGGAAGTCCCAGCCGACGTCGTGCTGGGTGATGACTGCTTCCTGGGCCTGTTGCCGACGCTGCTCGGGCCGCGCTCTAAGCGGCCTCCGATTGTCTGTTTCGGCACCAGCATCCTGCACTGGCGCCGCGAGGACGGAGCACCAGAATTCCTCGGGCTTCCGCCAGCGGTCACGCAGGCGCAGCGCCAGGCGTATGCAGCCATCACCCAGGAACACGACAACGTCGTCAACCAACCTCTCGCGCGCCGCTTAAACCGTTGCTTGAAGGATTTGGACTTGGGGCCGGTGTCGACGTCCCCTTTCGAGAAGATGGTGGAGCTCGCCGATGCCTATATGCAGCTGACCGTGCCGAGCTTCGAATTTCCGCGTACCCTCCCGAGTTCGGTACGGTTCGTCGGTACCCTGCCGATCATACCGAACCAGGTGCCGCTGCCGCCTTGGGCCAATGAGCTGGATGGCACGCGCAAGGTGGTCCTGGTCACCCAAGGGACGGTGGCGAACCACGATTTCAACCTCTTGGTCGCACCGACCCTTGCGGCGCTGGCCGATCAGCCTGACCTGCTCGTAGTCGTCACCGCCGGCGGTCGTCAGATCGACGCTATCCCGGGTCCCATTCCAGCCAATGCGCGTTTAGCCAGCTATCTGCCTTTCGAGTGGATCCTGTCGAAGACCGATGTATTCGTGACCAACGGCGGTTATGGCAGCGTCAACCAGGCGATGAGTTTCGGTGTTCCCCTGGTCTGCGCTGGACTGACCGAAGACAAGGCCGACGTGAACGCGCGTGTGGGATGGTCGGGGGTGGGCATCAATCTTGAGACGAACACGCCAACTCCGGAGGCGCTGCGCACTGCGGTGAGGCGTGTCCTCGATGCACAGAGCTATCGTGCGCGTGCGTCGCTCATGGCCGAGGAGTTCGCGCGGATCGACACCCGCGCGGAGATCCTGCGGATTGTGCGGCAGTCATCGCATAATGCAGTTGCTGGTTCGTGCGCCGCCATGAGGGGGCCCACGTAGATCTGTTCAACGACCTCTCGACCGCCCATTTGCGCGGGTGCAGGCAACGATCTGGGCGGCGTCGTCCGCTGCCCGGAGCAGCCCCGCCGCAGCCGCCGGGCAAAGCGATCTAAGCGTAACCCGAAGGAGAGGACCTGCTCTCGCTTCTCGCGTCCGAACATTTGCGCCATGAAAATTCAACCAGCTTCCTTTGCCTTCACGTTACTGCTCGGCTCTCTCGCGGCCGTGCCATACTCCGGGATCGACATTAATCTGCCAGCGCTTGCTGCGACTGGCGCCGCTCTTGGCGTGAGTCCCGCCGAAGTCGGCCTGACGATGAGCACCTTCATGCTCAGCCTGGCCGTCGCGCCGCTCTTCTACGGCCCCATCTCCGACCGATTTGGCCGCAAACCTGTCGTCGGGTTCGGTGTAGCACTGTTCGTGCTCGCAAGCCTCGCCTGCGCGCTTGCTCCATCGTTGCCGTTGCTGTTGATTTTTCGCTCCGTCCAGGGCATCGGGGCCGCCAGCACGACGATGACCTTTGCCATTATTCGCGACCTGTTCAACGAAACGACCGCGCGCTCGAAGATCGCCAAAGTCGTGATCGCCATAAACGTGGTGACTCTGATCGCGCCAACCGCGGGTGCTGGGCTGCTTGCGCTCGGTAGCTGGCGGCTGATCTACGCGATCCAGGCCGGAATCGGTGCTCTTCTTTTCTTGACCGTGCTGCTTGGATTTGCCGAGAGCGCAAGGATCGATCCCGCCAATCGGCTCGTGCCGGCGACCATCGCCCAAAACTACGTTCGCGTGCTGACGCATCCAGTTTCGTTGGCATATATCCTGGTCGGCGCCGCCGCTGGTGCAACGGTGTTTGGCTATGTCACTGGATCCTCGTTGTTCTTCATTGATATCGTCGGATTGCGGCCGGACCAGTATGGTTTGATCTTCAGCGCATGTTCGGCAGCAGCGATGAGCGGCGCGCTACTCGATGCCCACCTTGGCCGCCGCGGCATCTCAGCCGCATCAACGCTGACCATCGGTCTCGCGATTCTGGCGGCTGCGGCGACCATAATGCTCGGCATGACACTGGTCGGTTGGACGTCGCCGGCTCTCATCGCGGCGCTCTTGATGGCGGTAGCGCTCGCTTTCGGCATGACTATGCCAAACGTCATGAACGCGACGATGCTGCCCCTGCCGGAAATCGCTGGGGCTGTCGGCGCAGCAGCTGCTGGCATACAGATGACGGCCGGTGCGGTGTCGAGTGGGTTGGTCGCGGCGTTGTTTGACGGGCGGTCGGCGCTTTCGATGACGGGGGTAATGACCGCTTCTTCGTTGCTCGCGTTGAGCGCGTATTGGCTGCTCGCCCGTCCCGCCGAACGTCGGGTTCATCCGCAGGCGATTGAAAGATCGCGCGGATCAAACGTCAAACCGCTTTGATCGAAAGCGCGCTGCGTGCTGCTTCGCTGCGGGCGCAAGGACGATTTCGGCGTCTATGTGCGACAAAACAACCCGACGGGCAAATCAGCCCGAAGTTTGTCCAGACTATCAACGAAAAATATTCCGCTTCCGTCGTCGGGCAAATCAGTGATTTAACTCCGCGCGTCTCACCCGAATGAGGGGCGGGTCGCGATCGTCACGAACGTTGCGGTGAGATGCGGTGGACGAGAGTGTCGCGACTGACGAGCGTGGCACTCGCGGACGGCGAAGTCGTGTGGTTCTGGCGCCCCGACGCTGGCGCTAAGTTCTGTGGATCAAGTGTCCGCAGAGTGACGGTGGCAAGAAAGCCCGGTCACCGGGAAGAGCACGAAGTAAGCCGTAAACCACTGCGCAGGGAAAGCCGGTGTTGCTCCGGTTGACCTGTGGTCCTACCCCCGTGCTTTTTGTTGCACGGGGCCCACGGGTGCGACCGGCACCCGGCTTTCCCTGCGCCCTCACTTCAATGAGAGGGTGGAAAGTAAAGCAAGACTCGGACGCAATGCGCCGCGAGAATGCGGACTCACATCCTCTCCCCACACTCCACCGTCATGCCCGCGAAGGCGGGCATCCAGTATCCGGCAGCCTCTCGGCTTAAGCTCAGACGCCTCTGGAATACTAGATCGTCCGCAGAGCTATTTGACATTTGCATCAGAACTCTCCGCCCGTCGTCCCCGACTTGCCGCGCCGCGGCGAAGCCTTGGCGTAGCCGGGATCCGGGACCCATAACCACAGGCTTTTTTAATGTGCTCCGCTGCAACCACATGCTCGCGCAATAACAACTGCCCGTGGTTATGGGTCCCGTCTTTCGACGGGACGACACCGCGGTCAATTGCAAGCTGCTTGACGCTTGGCGTTCGCTGCAAACTACCGCGAGGTCGGCTGTGCGAAGGTCGCCGGCAGCGCGCTGACATCGCGCTCGGTGCTCCGATCGGTGGCGAGTTCGCCGGCCGAGACGAGTGCGGTATAGGCCACCGAGCAGATGTGCGAATGGATGCGGCGGAGATCGCGCAGCACGTCGAGGTGCAGCGATGTCGTCTCGATGGTTTCGGGGCGGCCCTCGCGCAGGCGTTCGAGGTGCCGCTCGGTGGCGGCGAACTCGGCGTTGCGCAGCGCGGCTTTTTCCTCAACCAGCTTGCGCGCTTCGTTCAGGTCACCCGACATGAACACGCCGAATGCGATCCGAAGCGAATCTAGCGTGCGCTTGTGGAAGGCCCAGAGTTCCTCGGTGCCTTCGGGCGAAAATTGCAGGCGACGCTTGATCTTCTTGGTGGCGAGCTCGCTCAGATTCTTGTCGATGATGTCGCCGATATGTTCGAGGTTGATCGCAAACGAGATGATCTCCATCGCGCGCTGGCCTTCGCGCTCGTCGAGACTGCCGCGGGTGAGCTTCGTGACATACAGCTTGATCGCCTCGTCGAGGCTGTCGACGCTGTTATCCATGCGCGACACCTGCTCGACCAGAACGCGGTCATCCGTCATCATCGCAGCCATCACCTTCCGCAGCATCTCCTCGACGATGTCGCCCATGCGCAGCGTCTCGCGCGCGGCATCGGCAAGCGCGAGCGATGGCGTCTCGAGCGCGCTCTCGTCGAGATGGCGCGGCCGCGCAGGATCGGCATCGCGGACGCGCCGGGGCAGCAGCATGTTGAGCAGCCGCGCCAGGCTGTCGAGCACGCCGATGAAGAGGACCGCTGTCGCGACGTTGAAGGCGATGTGGAACAGCGCGGTCGCCTTGGCGAGATCGGGCTGCAAGGCCTGCACATAATCGGCGATCGGATGCAGGAATGGCGCGACCAGGAGGATGCCGACCGCGCGGTTGATGAGATTGCCAAGCGGCAGCCGGTAGCTCGCGGAATCATCGCGCCGCGCGCCTTCGAACAACGGATTGATGGCGCTGCCGAGATTGGCGCCCAGCACCAGCGCCAGCGCCGCATAGGGCGTGATGAATTGCGAATAGGCGAGCGACATCACCAGAAGCACACTGGCGACGCTGGAATGCACGAGCCAGGTGACGACGGCGCCGATGAAGATGCAGAGCACGGGATCGCCTGTGATCGCGTTCATGACGACGCGCACGCCGGGCGCATTCTCCGCAGGCGCCAGCGTATCGAGCAGGATGTGCAGCGACAGCAGCATCAGCCCGAGCCCGATCGAGACGCGGCCGATATCCTTGATGCGCGAACGCGGCCCACTGCGGAAGGCGACGAGCCCGATGATGAAGAGGAGAGGGGCGATCGCGGCAATGTTGAACGACAGAATCTGCACGATCAGCGTGGTGCCGACATTGGCACCCAGCATGATCGCCAGCGCCGGAACCAAGCTGACGAGCCCCTCGGAAGCAAACGAACTTGTGATCAGGGCGGTGGCGGTCGAACTCTGGAGCAGGGCGGTCAGGCCGAGGCCCGCGGCGAGGGCGGTGAACCGGTTGTTCAGCGCTCTTGCCAGCAGGATGCGCAGATCTGGCCCGAACGCGCGCAGAATTCCGCTGTGGACCATGTGCAGGCCCCACAACAGCAATGCCACACCGCCCATCAGATCAAGCAGAACCATACTTCCCATGCTCGCCAGCTTCGCCGAAATCGGGACAAAGGGTCAGGTTGCTGCCAAACGACGGCAGATCAACCCGTTTGTTCCCCAGGGAATGGAGACCGGAATTCACTCGCGTCATGGACCCCTTCGCCCGCGATTGCGTCATTTCGAGGAAAAGGCACGGCGAGCGGGTAAATGGAATCTGAACGCGAGAGTTCAAGTGCGAGCCGTTCCGCTAGTCAGATTCCAACGATTCCTCGCTACAGCAAATGGAGAAACGGGCTAATCAATGAATGGGACCGGGGATCGACATGTTCGTCAATCGACGTAAGAGCGAGCGTCGTCTGTGCAGGAGTCTCGCCAAGATCCAGTTCGGCACCGGCACCCTGCCGCGCGACTGCATGATCACGGACATCTCGGACGGCGGCGTCAAGGTGATCGCCGAATATGCGCAAATCCCCTCTGAATTCACGATCATCCTGTCGAACGGCAGCCCGCGCCAATGCCGGCTCGCCTGGCGGATCGGCTGCGAGTTCGGTGCACAGTTTGTCGATTAGGCGCAACGCAGGGCCGCTGCCGGCAAGACTCGCCGGCGGCGCGGTGCGCGACAGGACCGATCCATATCCGCTGCGGATGGAACTCTCTTAACCCGAACTTAGGGTTAAGCTGCGAAGCATTCGGCCAGTCGCCGACCGTGGTCAGGGTACATGTCCCAGAAGTTGCTTCACCGATCTCCCGCCGCAAGGCTCATCGCCGGCGCGGCAGCATCGGCGGCCCTGGTGCTGGCGCTTAGCGGCTGCCAGACCTCCATCCCTTCCGACATCACGGGCGCGCTCGGCGACAAGGCTGAGGCCAGCAAGCCGAGCACTGACCCGCGGCGTGACCTCGAGACTTATCACGAGCGCTTCAAGGCCAATCCGAAGGACGCTGCGGCAGCGTTGCAATACGCCAGGGCGCTACGCGCCACCGGCCAGCGCGCGCAAGCGGTTGCAATCCTCGAGCAGGCCTCGATGGCCCAGCCGAACAACAAGGCGCTGCTCGCCGGCTACGGGCGCGCGCTCGCCGACAACGGCAATTTCCAGCAGGCCTTCGACGTGCTCGGCCGCGCCCACAGCCCTGACGATCCGGATTGGCGGATCCTGTCCGCGCAGGGAGCGGCGCTCGACCAGCTCGACCGTCATGACGAGGCGCGGCAATACTATGCGAGCGCGCTCAAGATCGTGCCCGATGAGCCGTCGGTGCTGTCCAATCTCGGGCTGTCCTACGTGCTGTCGAAGGATTTGCCGCAAGCCGAGGAGACGCTCCGAAGCGCCCGCAGCCGCGCGCCGAACGATCAGCGGATCAAGGCCAACCTCGCGCTCGCGGTCGGCTTGCAGGGCCGCTCCAGCGAGGCGGAGAGCATTGTGAGGGCCGATTTGCCGCCGAAGGAAGCCGCCGCCAATGTCGCTGCATTGAAGCGTGTGCTGGCGCGGAAGGAAGGGCCACGGGGCGGTGGCGAGAAAATCCCGGTGGCGGCCGCCGGCTCCGATTGATACGGCGGCTCACGATCGGGCGCCGACCGCGCGCAACGTCTTGATGATCGGCGACAACAGCGAATTGCGCTGCGTGCTGGTATCCGCGCGTCCGGTCATCCGCTGCGCGATCTGCAGGAACGTCTTGGCGACGCGATGGTTGGCGGCGATCTCCGCGATCATCTGGCCGTTGTTGGCGGCGGTGCCGAACAGCTTCGAGTCGAAGGGAATGGTGGCGATCGGCTGGCTGTCGATGGTCTTGGCGAAGCCGCGCACCTCGATCTCCGGCCGCTTGGTCATGCCGACCTGGTTGAGGCAATAGAGCGGGGGACGGTCATTGGGCCGCGCCGCCTTCAGCGTGTTCACCATGTTCTTGGTGTTGCGCATGTTGGCCAGATCGGGCTCGGCAACGATCAGGATGTCGTCGGCGCCGATCAGCGCGCGGCGTGTCCAGGCGGTCCATTGGTGAGGCACGTCGAGCACGATGCAGGGTGTCGTCATGCGCAGCGTATCGAAGATCGCATCGAACGCATCGGCGCCGAAATCATAGACCTGCTCCAGCGTCGCCGGCGCCGCCAGCAGGCTGAGATGATCGGTGCACTTCGCGAGCAGGCGTTCCATCAGTGCGCTGTCCGGGCGCTCCGGCTGGAACACCGCATTGGCGATGCCCTGCACCGGGTCCTGGTTGTAATCGAGGCTGGCCGTGCCGAATGCGAGGTCGAGATCGATCACGACGGAATCAAGCCCGATGTCGCGCGCGATGGCCCAGGCGATGTTGTGTGCGACCGTGGATGCGCCGACGCCGCCCTTGGCGCCGCAGACCGCGATCATCCTGCCGACTGTGATCGCCTCGGATGCCGAGAACAGGCTGCAGATCGAGCGCACCACGTCGAGCACCTCGACGGGGCCGATCACATAGTCGTTGACGCCGCGGCGCACCAGTTCGCGATAGGGCGCCTTGTCGTCGGCCCTGCCGATCACGACGACGCGGGTGCCGGCATCGCAGACGGTCGCGAGTTCGTCGAGGCCGGCGAGGAAGTCGCTGCCGCTCTCGGTCTCGAGCAATATGACGTTCGGGGTCGGTGCCGTGTGATAGGCGTCGATTGCCGCAGCAATGCCGCCCATATGCACCGAGAGATGCGCCTTGGCGAGGCGGCGGTCTTCGCTCGCGGCCTTCACGGTGGTCGCGGTCGCTACCGTCGCGCAGAACGCCTGCACCGACACGCGCGGGGCAGGGGCGATATAGTCGTCGGCATGCGGTGGCGCGGCTTCGGTCTCGTTATCAGGATGTTTGGCGCGGCTGATCATTTGCCTGTGTCGCTGAGCTTGGCCTTGTCGGCTTCGGGGTAGTTGGTGGTGGTCGAAACGCCCTTTCGGTACTTCTCGAACGCCACGTCACGCCGCGGCGAGTAGGCCGGCGTTTCGGCGCGCGGCTGTTCGAGGTCCGCGGGATTGTCGATCATCGCCGCCAGGTTGCGCTGGGTCGCGCAGCCCAGATTGTAGTACGGCTTGTTCTGGTTGTAGCCGTAGTCGTCGAGCGAGGGGCCGAGATCCTCCGGCCACAGCCCGCAGGGACCCGCGACCGCCGTGATCTTCGGATAGCTCAGGCGGATCGTCGCCAGCGTGCGCGGATCGTCGGGATGGTAGTTGCGCAGCGTGATGGCGCGCGGGGGCACGCCGCCGGCCGTGAGTAGCGAGCGGATTTCCTGATAGGTCGCGCCGGCCGCCCGCGCGTTTGGCGTGTCGACCGGCACCTCGGCGATGATCGCGCCGGTGCCTTCGCGGGTCCAGGTTCGCGCCAGTCCCATCACATCGGCGCGCTGCGGGGCGGTGAGGCCCGGCCGGCCGTGTCCGACAAAGATGACCATCGAGCGATCCGCTTCGGTAACGGCAATCGGATGCCGCAGACGGTAGTCGTTGGGAACGGTCGCAGTCGTGAGGTCGTCACCGCCGCTGCGGCAGGCCGCAAGTGCGATCGACAGGCCGACGAGGGCGCCCAACCGGTACAGTGTGCGATGGTGCTGTATTCTGCCCGTCATCGTCGCGTCCCTTCGCAAGCTCAGTCAATGATGAAGCCGAAATTGGCGGGATAGGCTCCGACCGGCTCGGCGCGGGCTGCCACGCCGTAGATGCGGTTGATGCGAGCGAGCAGCGTCGATTGGGAATCGGCAGCCGGCGCGAACCCGTCATCGGGCCGCGACAGTTCCTTCTGCGCCACCGCGCGCACGACATAGGGCGTCACCAGCACCATCAGCTCGGTTTCGTTGTTGACGAAGTCCTGGCTCCTGAACAGCGCGCCGAGGATAGGCAACTGGTCGACGCCGGGCATGCCGTTGACGGCCTGCTTGGTCTTCTGCTGGATCAGGCCGGCCATCGCCATCGAACCGCCGGAGGGGATTTCCAGCGTCGTCTCGGCGCGGCGGGTGGTGATCGAAGGAACGGTCAGCGAGCTGCCGCCCTGGTTCAGTGTGATGGCGTTGTCGGTGGAGAGCTCGGAGACCTCCGTCATCACGCGCAGGCTGATACGGCCCTCGGTCAGCACCACCGGGGTGAAGTTGAGGGAGATGCCGAACTTCTTGAACTGGATCTGGGTCGTGCAGACATGCGTGACCGGATCGCAGGAGTAGCCTGCAGGGATCGGGAATTCGCCGCCAGCGATGAAGGTCGCCGATTCCCCAGAAATCGCGGTCAGGTTGGGCTCGGCCAGCGTTCGCGCCACGCCCGCGCTTTCCATCGCACGCAAGGTGGCGGTGACGGTGGGAATGCCCTTGGCGACCGCCGAGACGGCGCCGTCATTGTCTGCCACGAGCGGGCGGCCGAAGGCCGTGAATGGATTGGTGTTGTTGAAGTTCACGATCGCCGTGCCGTAGTTCATGTTGGCCGACAGATCGACGCCCATCTGCTTGACGATGTCGCGCCGCACTTCAGAAACATTGACCTTCAGCATCACCTGGTCGCGGCCGCGCACCGTGATGGCGTTGACCACCTTGTCGGCGCCGCCGACCAGCCGTGCCGCGAGGTCGCCGGCCTGCTGGGCCTCGATCGGGGACGACACCGAGCCGGTCAGGATCACGCCGTCGCCGACGCCCTCGATCTGGACGCCCGGCAGCGTCTGCTTCAGCGCGGCGCGCACCCCGTTGAGGTCGCGCTTCACCGCGATGTCATAGGAGGCGACCTGCTGGCCGTCGGCATCGAAGAACACGACGTTGGTCTGCCCGACCGCCGCGCCGATGATGTAGGCCCGCTGCGCGGAGCGGACGACGGCGTTGGCGATCTTGGGGTCCGCGACCAGGACGTCCTTCACATCGCGCGGCAGGTCGACGATCACGGATTTGCCGACGCCGAGCGCAAGGAAACGGGTCTTGGCCGGCGAACTGGCAACCGGTGGCGCGCCCTGGGTCTCGGAATCGGCGGCGATGACAGGCGAGAGCGTCAGCGCGGCCGCGGCCGAAAGCCAGAGGATGCGGACCACGGGGGATCGCACCGCAAGTTTGGTTCGACCGCATTTCATGTCAGGCGTCCTTCTCACTTCTGTGTCGTTGTCGAGCTCGGGACGCCGTAGCGAACCACGTTGATGCTCTGGCCCCGCTTCGGGGGCTGGTCTTGGGAGGCGACGTCAGCGACATTGACGTCGGTGATGCTGCGTAGCGCGAGCGACAGCACGCCGGACTGCCGCGACCGCGCCAGCGTCTCGGTCTGGTTGGGCTTCAGTTCAAGCGTGACAGTCTTGCCGAGCAGGGAATTGGCACCGTCCTTTTCCTTCGGCGCCTGGTCGATGGCGAGCACGCGGATATTGCTGAGGATGATCTCCGCACGGACGACGTCGGCGCCGTTCTGGTCCGGATTCTTCTCACGCCTGCTGAGGATGACGTCGACGCGGTCGTTCGGCAGGATGAAGCCGCCCGCAGCGGTCTCTGCCGAGATTTCCGTCGAGACCGCGCGGCTACCTGAGGGCAGGATTGCCGCCATGAAGCCCGATCCGTCCGTCTTGACGAGCTTCTGCTCCCGGACTGGCTCGCCGGCAATCAGTGGCATGCGCGCGATCGAGCCGATCAAGTCCTTGATGGCATCGGGCCTGTCATAACGGCGGATGAAATTGTTGCTTGCGGTCGCGGCTGGCCAGACCTGCCATTGCAGGTTTTCCTGCTTGACCGATTGGCCGAGGCCGATGTCGGATTGCGCGACCAGAACTTCGACGGTCGGCAGTTGCTGCGCGACCGGCTCGGCCGGACCGGGCTTGGCCTCGGGCTGGCGGACCAGATAGGCCGCGACGCCGCCAGCACCAAGCGCGATGGTCAGGACGACGATACGTGCGATGTTCATACGCTTGACTGCTTACGCTTACCCCAGACTGCCACCGCCGCACGGCAGTGGCAGCCCAACCCGGGAGCATGACTAAGGCAGCAAAAGTGTAGGGGAACTTGATGCGCAGGATGATTTGGCTGACGAGGACTTGGAGTTCTTCGTCATGGTGAACGCGCGGTTATTGCATGCGCGAAGAAGCCCGCAAAATTGCGGGGCTGTGCATTCACATGGCGGCTTTCAGCGCCGCAAAGCCGCGATCGAGATCGGCCCTGAGGTCGTCGATGCTCTCGAGTCCGATATGGAGCCGCAGGGTCGGACCGCCCGGTGCCCATTTGGTGGCGGTGCGGTAGTCGCTGCAATCGAAGGGGATGACCAGGCTTTCGAAGCCGCCCCAGGAATAGCCCATGCCGAACAGCTTGACGGTGTCGAGCAGGGCATCGACCGCCTTCTGCGGGGCAGGCTTCAGCACGATGCTGAACAGACCGGAGGCGCCGGTGAAATCGCGCTTCCAGATCGCGTGGCCGGGATCGCCTTCGATCGCGGGGTGCAGCACCCGCGCCACTTCGGGACGCGCCTGCAGCCAGCGCGCCATCTCCAGTCCGGCACGGAAATGCTGCGCTAGCCGGACGGACAGCGTGCGGAGGCCGCGCAGCGCCAGATAGACGTCATCGGGCCCGGCGCAGACGCCAAGCAGGCGGATGCCCTCGGCGAGCGTCGGCCACGCCTTGGCATTCGCCGAAATGGTGCCGAACATGATGTCGGAGTGGCCCCCGATATATTTCGTGGCGGCCTGGATGCTGATGTCGACGCCTTGCTCGAGCGAGCGGTGATAGAGCGGGGTCGCCCAGGTATTGTCGTCGATCACCAGCGCGCCGCGCGCATGCGCGACGGCAGCGATCGCGGGAATGTCAGGCATCTCGAAGGATTGCGAGCCTGGCGCTTCGACCAGCACCGCGCGGGTGTTCTGTTTGAACAGCGCTTCGATGCCGGCGCCGATCAGCGGATCGAAATAGGTGGTCTCCACCCCATAGCGCGCCAGCATGCCGTTGCAGAAATTGCGCGAGGGGCGGTAGACGTTGTCGCAGACCAGGAGATGGTCGCCCGCCCTAAGCACCGACAATAACGCCGTGCTGATTGCCGCAAGGCCCGACGGCGCCAGCCCGACGCCGGCGCATTGCGGCCCCTCCAGCGCCATCAGCACGTCCTGAAGCGCTTGCGTTGTCGGCGTGCCGTGGCGGCCATACTGGTATTCGCCGCGATGGGCATGGAGGTCGTCCGCCGTAGGGTAGAGCACGGTGGAACCGTGGACGACCGGCGGATTGACGAAGCCCTTCTGCGCCTCCGTATCCCGCCCCGCCGTCACCAGGCGGGTTTCGGGCTGTTGTGGGTAGTCCGATCCGTCGTTGGAAAAGCTCATGCGCTCGCCGTCAAAGACTTCTTGCCACAGCCGTGACGCGTCGGAAGAAGCGGCCCGGGTTAGGGTTTTTAATAACAGGACGGGGAAGAGCCCCGTCAACCCCTTGACCCGGCTCGCCAGTCACTATGTGATGCGCCCAACTTCTAGTCGCCGCACGTTGAGGGGCCTGCCGCGACCTTCGATCCAATGCTTGGCTGATTGGCACGCGACATGCAGGCCAGATCGGCGATTCGCTGGGGATCATCGGTCGGTTCGTTAACGTTTGAGGCGACCGCAAGCAAACCTTCCCGGACGACCCCTTGAAAGGCCCTGCCATGAAACGCGTATCGCTGGTTCTCACCCTTGCCCTTGCCGCCGGCCTTTCGGCGCAGGCCGCTTCAGCGCAAACCCTCAAGACGGTCAAGGAGCGGGGCATGCTGTCCTGCGGGGTAAGCCAGGGCCTGCCGGGTTTTTCGTCCCCGGATGACAAAGGGAACTGGACCGGGCTTGACGTGGACGTCTGCCGCGCGATCTCGGCGGCGATCTTCGGCGACGGCACCAAGGTCAAGTTCGTGCCGCTCTCGGCGAAAGACCGCTTCACCGCCCTGCAGTCCGGCGAGATCGACGTGCTGTCGCGCAACACCACTTGGACGCTGTCGCGCGATACCTCGCTCGGCGCCAATTTCACCGGCGTGACCTATTATGACGGGCAGGGCTTCCTGGTGAAGAAGTCGCTGAAGGTCAATTCGGCGCTGGAGTTGAATAGCGCCTCGGTTTGCGTGCAGACCGGGACTACGACGGAGCAGAACCTCGCCGACTACTTCAAGGGCAACAACATGAAGTATGAGGTGATCGCGTTCGCCTCTGCTGACGAGACGGTGAAGGCCTATGAATCCGGCCGCTGCGACGTCTTCACCTCCGACGTTTCGCAGCTTTATGCCGAGCGACTGAAGCTCGCCAATCCCGCCGACCACGTCGTGCTGCCTGAGGTGATCTCGAAGGAGCCGCTCGGACCGATGGTTCGTCATGGCGACGACCAATGGTTCGACATTGTGAAATGGACGCTGTTTGCGATGGTCGATGCCGAGGAACTCGGCGTTACCCAGAAGAATGTCGACGAGATGGCGAAATCCGACAAGCCGGAGCTGAAGCGCGCCTTCGGCACGGACGGCAATCTCGGCGAGCAGCTCGGCCTGACCAAGGACTGGTTCGCACGGATCGTGAAGGCGGTCGGCAACTACGGCGAGGCGTTCGACCGCAACGTCGGCGCAGGCTCGAAGCTCGGCATCGCCCGCGGTCTCAACAACCTCTGGAATAAGGGCGGTATCCAGTACGCGCCGCCGATCCGCTGATCCAACTGGCACACGGCGATGGCCATCGAGTCCCGGAAACCACCGTCGCAGTTTGTGCTCAGGCTGCAACGGGCGCTCGGCGGCCGCGCAGGGTGGGGGGGCTTCGTTGTCCAGCTCCTGTTCGTGGCCGTGCTCGCCTGGATTGCCTATGAGATCGTGGCCAATGCACGCGCCAACCTGCAGGCGCAGCGGATCACCGCGGGCTTTGGCTTCCTGCAGAACACTGCCGGCTTTGACGTCAGCCAGAGCCTGATCCCGTATACAGGCTCGGACACCTATACCCGTGTCTTCCTGGTCGGACTGATCAATACGCTGCTGGTCTCGGTGATCGGCATCTTCTTCGCCACGGTGATCGGCTTCATCGTGGCGCTCGGGCGGCTGTCGCCGAACTGGCTGTTGTCGCGGATTTCCGGCGGCTATGTCGAATTGGTACGCAACCTGCCGCTCTTGTTCCAGATCCTGTTCTGGTATCTGGCGGTGCTCGCGGCATTGCCCAGTCCGCGGCAGAGCATCTCCGTGTTCGGCATGTTCTTCCTAAACAATCGTGGCCTGGTGATCCCAAGCCCGATCGGCAATCCCGGCTTCGAACCGTTTGTCGTCGCGGTCTTGATCGCGATCGTGGCGGCGCTGGCACTCTGGCGCTACGCGCGGCGACAGCTCCACCAGCATGGCAATATGCTCACGATCTGGCCATACGTGCTGGGCCTCCTGATCGGATTGCCGCTGGTGACGGCGCTGATCTTCGGCGCGCCGGTGACCTTCGAGATGCCGGTGCTGAGGGGTTTCAATTTCGCCGGCGGCTCGCGCCTCATTCCAGAGTTCGTGGCGCTGACGCTGGCGCTGGCGACCTATACCGCCGCCTTCATCGCCGAGATCGTGCGCGCCGGCATCCTGTCCGTGCACAAGGGACAGATGGAGGCCGGCTCCTCGCTCGGGCTGCACCGCGGTGAGGTGTTGCGGTTGATCGTGATCCCGCAGGCGCTGCGCGTGATCCTGCCGCCGCTCACCAACCAGTATCTCAATCTCACCAAGAACTCTTCGCTCGCGGTCGCGATCGGCTATCCCGACCTGGTGTCGGTGTTCGCCGGAACGACGTTGAGCCAGACAGGCCAGGCGATCGAGATCATCGGCATCACCATGGGCGTCTATCTCCTGATCTCGCTGGTGACGAGCGCGATCATGAGCTTCTATGGCTGGCGGATCAGTCGGAGCATGGGCTGATGAGCGATATCGCCGTTTCCAATTTCGTCCGCGAGGAACTGGTGCCGCAGCGGCCGGCGCCGATGAAGACCACGGGCTTGCTGGGCTTTCTGCGCACGCGGCTGTTCAACTCGCCGACCAACATCCTGATCACGATCGTCAGCGTGCTCCTGCTGTGGTTCGTGCTCGTCCCCACGGTCAAATTCCTGCTGGTGGACGCGGTCTGGACCGGCAAGGACCGTGCCGCTTGCCTGGCCGAGAATGCAGGGCATCCGGTCGGCGCGTGCTGGCCGTTCATCCAGGCCAAGTTCAGCCAGTTCATTTATGGGTTCTATCCGGAGCCGGAGCGCTGGCGGGTCAATCTGACCTTCTTCCTTGCGGCCGTGCTCCTGTTACCGCTGTTGATTCCCCGGCTTCCCGCCAAGGGCATCAATGCCGGCCTGTTCTTCCTGGCCTTTCCGGTGGTGGCGTTCTTCCTGCTGCGCGGTGGCGGGCTCGATGGTTTTGCCGTGAGCTGGCTCACGTCGCTATTGTCAGGCTTCAACGACAGCATCGGCGACGGCGGGCGCAAGCTCGCCGCGGCCGGCGAAGCCACCGCAGTGATCGGGCCGGTGCTCTGGGTGCTCGGAAAGCTGATCGTCCTGATCAGCACGGTGATCTCCTGGGTGCTGTTGCCGCTGCAATGGCTGCGGGACCGGATCCAGATCACTGGTCAGCCGGTCTGGGTCGATCTGGGGATCACCACCGTCGCCATCTCGCTGCTGCTGTTCTTGCTCGGCGGCAGCTTGCGCACCGGCTGGCGGCCGCTATTGGTTAGTCTTGCGACCTTCGCCGGCATCGGCCTGGTGATAGCCGTCATGAAGCTCGACCGCGGCGGCGTTCCCGTGGTCGACACCAGGCTCTGGGGCGGCTTGCTGGTGACGCTGGTCGTTTCAGTGACGGGCATTGTCGCTTCGATGCCGGTCGGCATTGCGCTGGCGCTCGGGCGGCGCTCGACCATCCCCTTGATCCGCTTCTTCTCGATCGCCTTCATCGAGTTCTGGCGTGGCGTGCCGCTGATTACGGTGCTGTTCTTTGCGACCTACATGCTGCCGCTGTTCGTGCCAACCGGCTTCACCATCGATGGTCTGGTGCGCGCACTGATCGGCATTGCGCTGTTTGCCGGCGCCTATCAGGCCGAGGTCATCAGGGGCGGGTTGCAGGCGATCCCGCGCGGGCAAGGGGAGGCGGCGAGCGCGCTCGGCCTGTCCTGGTGGAAAACGACGGCATTGATCATCTTGCCGCAGGCGCTGCGCCACGTCATTCCAGGCCTCGTCAACAGCTTCATCGCGCTGTTCAAGGACACCTCGCTGGTGTCGATTGTCGCGCTGTTCGACCTGTTAGGTCAGTTGCGCGCTTCCTTCAGCGATCCCACCTGGGCGACACCGACCACGGCTTTCACCGGCTTTGCCTTCACCGGGCTGATCTATTTCGTGTTCTGTTTCGGCATGTCGCGCTATTCTCTGTTCGTCGAGAACAGGTTGAACGCGCACCGGCGCAACTGAGTGCATCCGCCATGAGTTCGAATCCGATCGTCAGCATCAAGGGCCTCAACAAGTGGTACGGCGAGTTCCACGTGCTGCGCGACATCAATCTCGAAGTCGGCAGGGGCGAGCGCATCGTGATCTGTGGGCCTTCGGGCTCCGGCAAGTCGACGCTGATTCGCTGCATCAACGCGCTCGAGGAATTTCAGGAAGGCGAGATCATTGTCGATGGCATCGAGCTTGGTCCGAACTTGCGGCGCGTCGACGAGGTCAGGCGCGAGGTTGGCATGGTGTTCCAGAGCTTCAACCTGTTTCCGCATCTGACCGTGCTCGACAATTGCACGCTGGCGCCGATCTGGGTGCGCAACGTCCCGAAGAAGGACGCCGAAGCCGCCGCGATGAAATTTCTGGAGCGCGTGAAGATCCCGCATCAGGCGAGCAAATATCCGGGCCAGATGTCCGGCGGCCAGCAGCAGCGCGTCGCGATCGCGCGTGCGCTTACCATGAATCCCAAGGTCATGCTGTTCGACGAGCCGACCTCGGCGCTCGATCCGGAAATGGTGAAGGAAGTCCTGGACACCATGGTCGACCTCGCCAAGGAGGGCATGACCATGCTGGTCGTCACCCATGAAATGGGATTTGCCCGCGAGGTCGCCGACCGCGTCATCTTCATGGACGCCGGTCAGATCATCGAGTCGAACACGCCGAAGGAATTCTTCGCTCATCCGCAGCACGCGCGGACGAAGCTGTTCCTCAGTCAGATTTTGAGATGAGTGTTTCCGTCGTTGCGGTCTCCCTCATGGTGAGGAGCGCGCGATAGCGCGCGTCTCGAACCATAGAGCCCGTGGCCCATCCTTCGAGACGCGGCCTGAAGGCCGCTCCTCAGGATGAGGTCGGTGAGTGTTGCGGCATCTCACACAAACGGCAGGTCGATCTCGGTGCGCTTCTCGAGCCACGCCGGCACCGGCAGGTTCTTCGAGCGCATGAAATCCGGATTGAATAGCTTGGACTGATAGCGATTACCGGAATCGGCGAGGATCGTCACGATCGTCTTGCCGGGCCCGAGCTGCTTTGCCAATCGGATCGCGCCGGCGATGTTGATGCCGGTCGAGCCGCCGAGGCAGAGACCCTCGTGCTCCAGGAGTTCGTAAATCACAGTGACCGCTTCCTCGTCCGGAATGAGGAAGGCGTCGTCGACCTTCGCGGTCTCGATGATGGAGGTGACACGTCCGAGCCCGATGCCTTCGGTGATCGATCCGCCCGGCGTCGACTTGGCCTCGCCATGCTTGAACAGTTCGTACATCGCCGCGCCGTGTGGATCGGCGCAGGCGACGACAATGCCATTGTTCTTTTCCTTCAAGTAGCGGCTGGTGCCGGCGAGCGTGCCGCCGGTGCCGACCGAGCAGATGAAGCCGTCGACCTTGCCGCCGGTCTGCTGCCAGATCTCCGGACCGGTCGAGTCATAGTGCGCCTTGGCGTTATCGAGATTGTTCCACTGGTCGGCGAACAACACGCCATTCGGTTCAGTCTTGCGGAGTTGGTCGGCCAGCCGTTTGCCGACATGCTGATAGTTGTTCGGATTGGCATAGGGCAGCATCGGCACCTCGACCAGTTCGGCGCCGCACAGCCGCAGCGTGTCCTTCTTTTCCTGGCTCTGGGTTTCCGGAATCACGATCAGGGTCCGGTAGCCGCGGGCGCTGGCGACCACCGCGAGCCCGATACCGGTATTGCCGGCGGTGGATTCCACCACGAGGCCACCCGGCTTGAGCGCGCCACGTTTCTCGGCCTCCAGGATCATCCATTTGCCGGCGCGGTCCTTGACCGACTGGCCGGGATTCATGAACTCGGCCTTGCCCAGGATGGTGCATCCGGTCAGCTCGGAGGCGCGCTTCAATTTGATCAGCGGCGTATTGCCGATGGCTTCGACGACGTCATTGTTGATGGTCATGTCGGGGGTAATCTTTGCCGGTTATTTCGCTCCCGCCTGACCCTAGTGCGGGGCCGGCAAAAGGGAAAGGCCCTTGCAGCGCGGCGCGTGCCGGCCCGAATCAACTCCCGGTCCGCGGCAATCCGCCTCGCGACTCCCGGCTCGTGAAATGGGTTGCCTTCGGTGCGGGTGTAATGGGGATTCGGGGCAACAGGGGCGGCGAAATCCCCATGAAATCTTCGTAAGATTCTGACGGCTCCCAGTGCCGACGAAATCAAAGTAAGGCCCGAAAAATAAGGACAACTTGACCTTTTGGCGGTTCCCTGGTTGAGCTTGGCCGCCGTCTGTCGTTGGGTCGGCGGGACTGTCCGCTTGCCATGCGCCCGGGGTAGTATGGCGGGTCGGTTCCACTGGAAGCATCACTCCGTGAAGGTTCTACAGACCATCTCCCAACGCGTTGCGAACTCGTCGCGACGTGATTCGGCACGCGGAGGAGAACTGAGGTGAGCCAGCGCGTCCGGGGGGCTGTTGTCGGCGAACGGCCGCGCGCGCCCGTGCCAAGCCTGCGAAGCGTGGTGCGCGCGTTTGCGGGCTTTGTGATCGCGGCGAGCTCGGCCGGCTGCCTCCTGACCAAGGACCTTCCCGATCCCGCGCTCGATATTCCCGGCGGCTACAAGGCGGCGCGGGCGGCAAAGGCCGCCGACGCGCCGCCAACGCTCGACTGGTGGCGGGGCTTTCGCTCGACGGAACTGACGACGCTGATGGAGGAAGCACAGCGGGTCAATCTGGACATTGCCGCGGCCGTGGCGCGCTTCAAGCAAGCGGACGCGCAGGCGCGGATCACCGGCGCGGCCCTGCTGCCGACGCTCTCCGGCACTGGATCGGAGAGCTATTCGCGTACCTCTGGCTCGAGCGCGAGTGGCCTCAGCATCGGCGGGCGCGAGGTGGTCAACTACAACGCCTCGCTTGCCGCGAGCTATCAACTCGATTTCTGGGGCCAGAATCGCGACGCCGCGCAGGCGGCGGAAGAAACTGCGGTCGCGAGCCGGTTTGACCGCGAGGTGGTGGCGCTGACCACGCTGACCGCTGTCGCTACCGCCTATTTCCAGGTGCTGGCGTCGCAGGATCGGATTCGCACCGCCCAGCGCAACATCGCCAGCGCGGAGCGCATCCTCAACGCAATCAAGGAACGTTTCGAGGCTGGCACGGGTACCGATCTCGACGTCGCGCAGCAGGAGAGCGTGGTGGCGAACCAGCGCGCGCTGGTGCCGCCGCTCCGGCAGACCCTCGATCAGAACATCAATGCGCTAGCGACACTGGTGTCGCGGCCGCCGGAGAGCGTGCGCATCACAGGCGGCTCGCTCAACAACATTGCCATTCCCCGGGTGACGCCGGGCCTGCCGTCGGACCTGCTGACGCAGCGTCCCGACATCAGGCGGCAGGAGGCGCAGCTTGCCGCCGCCACCGCCAATGTCGGCAGCGCCCGGGCACAGTTCTTTCCGAGCATTCAGTTGACGGGGCAGGGCGGTTACCAGAGCTCGGCGCTGTCGGCGCTGTTCCAGCCGCATGCGGCGTTCTTCAGCCTGGTCGGCAGCGCGACGCAGCCGATCTTCGACGGCGGGCGGATCCTCGGCAATTTCGAGTTGACGAAGGCACAGCAGGAAGAACTGCTGCAAACCTATCGCAAGACGGTGGTGCAATCCTTTGCCGACGTCGACACCGCATTGGTGGCAATACGCCAGACCACGATCAGGCTGAGGCTGCAGCGTGACGTCGTGGCGGCGTCACAGCGGGCGTTTCAATTGTCCGAGCAGCAGTTGCGGGCCGGAACTGCCGACATCGTAACTGTGCTAAATACTCAACTGACTCTATTCCAGGCCGAGGACGCGCTGTGGCAGGCGCAACTTGCCCGGCTGCAGGCGATCATCAGCCTGTATCAGGCGCTGGGCGGTGGCTGGGAGCCAAAGGTGGAGAGACCGGTCAATGCTCTTTAAGCCCGAAGCAAAGGACGACGCGAAGGCTGCGGAGCTGAAGAAGCCGGGCTTGTTGTCGCGCCTGCTCAAGCGGATGGCGTCGCTCGCCATTGCCGCGGTGATCCTCGGCGGGCTCGGCTATATCGGCTGGCTGGCCTGGCAGCAAAAGGGCGGCGGCCGCAACGCCAACGCCCGGCCGGACCTGCCGGTGCCGGTGCTGGCAGCCATGCCGCGCGTGCAGGACATGCCAGTCTATCTCGACGGCGTCGGTTCGGTGCGCGCGCTCAATACGGTCACGGTTCGCTCGCAGGTCGATGGCAAGCTGATCAAGGTGAACTTTGTCGAGGGGCAGGACGTCAAGAAAGAGGACGTGATCGCCGAAATCGATCCCGCGATCTATCAGGCGCAGTACGACCAGGCTGTCGCCAAGAAGGCGCAGGACGAGGCGCTGCTCGCCAACCAGCGGCTCGACCTCGCCCGCTACCAGCAGCTCGCCCAAACCAACGCCGGTTCGAAGCAGCAGTCCGACACCCAGAAGGCGGTGGTTGCGCAGCAGGAAGCGCTGGTGAAGGCCGACCAGGCCGCGATCGACAATGCGGCGGCGACGCTGAGCTACACCAAGATCGTCGCGCCGATTTCGGGTCGCGCGGGCCTGCGCCAGGTCGACCAGGGCAACATCATCCACGGCTCCGACACCACCGGCCTCGTCGTTCTCACCCAGTTGCAACCGATCGCGGTCTGGTTCAGCCTGCCGCAGCAGCAAATCGTGCGGGTGAACGCCGCGGCCGCCCAGGGGACGCTGGGGGTCGATGTGTTCGGCAATGACGGGGTGACCGTGATCGATACCGGCAAACTGACCGGCATCGACAACCAAGTCGACCCGACCACCGGCACGCTGAAACTGAAGGCGGAATTTCCCAACGGCAATTTCCAGCTCTGGCCTGGCCAATTCGTCAATGTGCGGCTGAAAGTCGAGACGCTGCCAAAGGCGATCGTGGTGCCGACCTCGGCCGTGCAGCGCGGGCCGGCCGGAACCTTCAGCTATGTGATCGGCGAGGACAATATCGTCACCGCAAAGCCGGTGACGGTCATCCAACAGAACGAGCATGACGCCGTCATCGGCAAGGGGATTGCGGTCTCCGATCGCGTCGTCACGACGGGATTTGCCAATCTCGCCGATGGATCGAAGGTCATCATCGGCAAGGACGACGCCGCGCCGACCGCCGATCTCGCCCCGCGCAAGCGCAGCCGCAGTCCGGATGCGAAGAACGGCCAAGCCAAAGATGGTCAGGCTAAAGATGGCCAAGCCAAGGATGGTCAGGCGAAGGATGGCGAGCATCGATCGCGGCGTGAGCGTACGCAGGGCGAGGGCGATCAGAAGGGCTCGAACGGAGCGGCAACGGGGGGTGACACGTCGGGCGGCGCAGCGAAGTCGCAGCCATGACCGAACGACCAACCTGAATATCTGACCTCGCAAGGACGGGCACGCAAAGCCATGGGCGTCTCTGAACCGTTCATCCGCCGGCCGATCGCGACCTCGCTGCTCGGGATCGCGCTCCTGATCGGCGGCGCGCTTGGCTATTTCGCGTTGCCGGTCTCGGCACTGCCGCAGGTTGACTTCCCGACGGTCCAGGTGACGACGCAACTGCCGGGCGCCAGCCCCGACGTGATTGCCTCCCTGATCACGGCGCCGCTGGAACGCCAACTCGGCCAGATCCCGTCGCTGTCGTCGATGAATTCGACCAGCTCCTTCGGCGTCAGCCAGATCTCGCTGCAGTTCGATCTCAACCGCGACATCGATGGCGCAACGCAGGATGTCCAGGCTGCGATTAATGCCGCCGCGGGCGTATTGCCGAAGAACCTTCCATACCCGCCGGTATACGCGAAGGTAAATCCAGCGGACGCGCCGGTCATGACGCTGGCACTGACGTCGCAGACGGTCTCGCTGCGTGCGATGAGCGATCTTGCCGACACCATCCTCGGCCAGCGGCTCAGCCAGATCTCCGGCGTCGGCCGCGTCGCCGTACTGGGCGGGCTGAAGCCGGCGGTGCGGGTGCAGGCCGACCTGGCGCGGCTTGCGGCCTATGGCATCTCGATGGAGGATCTGCGCAACGCGATCGCCGGCGCCAACGTCTCGGGCCCGAAGGGATCGCTCGACGGCGCGCAGCAGGCCTATACGATCGCCGCCAACGACCAGATCGCGGCGGCCGAAGCCTACAAGCCGATCATCATCGCCTATCGCAACGGCTCGCCGGTGACGATCGGCGACGTGGCCGTGATCGTGGATGGCCTCGAGAACGACCGCACCGGCGGCTGGTACCAAGGCACGCCGGCGGTCATCATCGACATCCAGCGCCAACCCGGCGCCAATGTGATCGATGTGGTCCGCCAGATCCGTGACGAAATCCCGCGGTTGCAGCGGCTAATTCCGGCCGGCGTCAATCTGACCGTGGTGAGCGATCGCACCGTCACCATCCGCGCCTCCGTCCGCGACGTGCAGTTCACGCTGATCCTGAGCGTCGTGCTGGTGACGCTGGTGGTGCTGTTATTCCTGCGCTCCCTGCGCGCCACGCTGATCGCGGGCGTCGCGCTGCCGCTGTCGCTGATCACGAGCTTCGGCATCATGTATTTTGCCGGCTTCAGCCTCGACAATCTGTCGCTGATGGCGCTGACGATCGGTACCGGCTTCGTGGTCGACGACGCCATCGTGATGATCGAGAACATCGTCCGTCACATGGAGGAGGGCGAGTCGGTGATGGAAGCCGCGCTCAAGGGCGCGAGCGAGATCGGCTTCACCGTGATCTCGCTGACGCTGTCGTTGATCGCTGTCTTCATTCCGCTGTTGTTCATGTCCGGGCTGGTCGGACGCATGTTCCGCGAATTCGCCCTGACGCTGACGATCGCGGTGGTGACGTCGGCGGTGGTCTCGCTGACGTTGACGCCGATGATGTGCTCGCGCCTCTTGAAGCACGTCGGTGAGGAGTTCGTGCTGCCCGGCCTGGGCGCCGTCAGCCGGTTCATCGACCACATGGTCGCGTTCTATCACCGCACGCTGCTGTGGGTGCTGCAGCGCCAGCGCGCCACCCTGCTGGTGACCTTTGCCACCATCGCGCTCACGCTGTTCATGTACGTGATCGCGCCAAAGGGCTTCCTGCCGCTGCAGGATACGTCCTCGATCACCGCGGTGACCGAGGCTGGCGCGGACGTCTCCTTTGCCGAAATGCAGGCGCGGCAGACCAAGGCGGCGGACCTGATCAAGTCGGACCCCGACGTGACTGGCGTGGTTTCCGTGATCGGCGCCGGTTCGGTCAACCCCACCACCAATGTCGGCCGGCTCGTGATGACGCTCAAGCCGCTCGGCGAACGGCGCGACGACGTTTCGACAGTGGTTGCGCGGCTGAAGCAGAAGACGGCGTCGATCCCCGGCATGACCATCTATTTCCAGCCGGTGCAGGACGTGCAGATTTCGACACAGTCGAGCCGGTCGCAGTACCAGTACACTCTGACCGGCACGGATGCGAAAGAGGTGTCGCTCTGGGCGGGCAGGCTGGTCGCCGAGATGCGGCGTGATCCGATGTTCCGCGACGTGTCGTCCGAGGCCCAGGAGGCCGGCCTACGGGCGGCACTCGATATCAATCGCCAGCGTGCCGGCCAGCTCGGCGTCAACCTGCAGGCCGTCAACGACACCCTGAACGACGCGTTCGCGCAGCGACAGATTTCGACCATTTACGGGCAGGCCAACCAGTATCGCGTCGTGCTGGAGGCGCTGCCGATGTACCAGCGCGACCCATCGATCCTCGACAAGCTGTATCTGCCCGGCGTGAACGGCGCGCAGGTGCCGCTCTCAGCAGTGGCGACGCTGACGCGCACCACGGCGCCGCTCGCGATCTCGCACCAGGCGCAATTCCCGGCGATATCGCTCAGCTTCAATCTTGCACCCGGCGAGGCGCTCGGCGATGCCGTTGGAGCAGTGAAGGCGATCGAGACCCGGATCGGCATGCCCAACAGCATCGTCGGCGTCTTTGCCGGCGACGCCGCGGAATTTTCCAGATCGCTCGCCGGCCAGCCCTGGCTGATCCTCGCCGCCATCATCACGATCTACATCGTGCTCGGCGTGCTCTATGAGAGCTACATCCACCCGATCACGATCCTGTCGACGCTGCCTTCGGCGGGCGTCGGCGCCATCCTGGCGCTGATGCTGTTCGGGCAGGACCTTTCGGTCATCGGCCTGATCGGCATCATTCTCCTGATGGGCATCGTCAAGAAGAACGCGATCATGATGATCGACTTCGCGCTGGAGGCGGAGCGGCATCAGGGCATGTCGCCCTATGACGCGATCGTGCAGGCCTGCCTGTTGCGCTTCCGGCCGATCATGATGACGACATTGGCGGCGCTGTTCGGCGCGCTGCCGCTTGCGGTCGAAAGCGGCACCGGCGCCGAGCTGCGCTTTCCGCTCGGCATTTCCATCATCGGCGGCCTTCTGCTCAGCCAGTTGCTGACGCTCTACACGACGCCCGTGATCTATCTTGCGCTCGACCGACTGAACCGGAGGATCGAGCACGCGCTGCCGGACCCGGGTCCGCAGGGCCCGCCCGTCGCGGGGGCGACCGAGGGGATGCAGTGATGGCGTCGATCTCGATCTCGGAGCCCTTCATCCGTCGTCCGGTAGGCACCACGCTTATGGCGATCGGACTCTTCCTGGTCGGGATCGTGGCGTACGAGTTCCTGCCGGTGGCGTCGGTTCCGAATGTCGACTTCCCGATGATCCGGGTGTCCGCCACGCGGCCGGGCGCCGACCCCTCGGTGATGGCTGCAACCGTGGCGGCGCCGCTGGAGCGCCGGCTCGGCGAGATCGCGGGCGTCGAGCAGATCACGTCGACGAGTTCGCTTGGCACCACCAGCATCCACGTGCAGTTCGCGATCGGGCGCAACATCGATCGTGCCGCCCGCGACGTGCAGGCGGCGATCAACGCCTCGATGGCGGATCTGCCGACCGACCTGCCGAGATTGCCGATCTTCAGGAAGGCCAATCCTGCGGCGGCGCCCGTGTTCGTGCTGGCGTTGACGTCCAAGACGATGTCCACCAGTGCGATGTACGACGTTGCGGATACCGTGCTCGCGCAGCGCATCTCGCAAGTACCGGGAGTGGGCGAGGTCACGGTCTCGGGCGCCGATCAGCCGGCGGTGCGGATCTCGCTAAATCCGGTGGCGCTGTCGAACGCCGGCATCGCCACCGAGGACGTCCGCCAGGCCATTGTCAATGCCAATCCGCTCGGGCCGGTCGGCATCTTCAATGGTGGCCGCCAGAGCGAGACGCTCTCGATCAATCCGCAAATGCGGACTGCCGCCGAGTTCCGCAACATCCTGATCAAGAGCTCGAGCGGCAATTTCGTCCGCCTGTCGGATGTCGCCGAAATCGAAGACAGCGTGCGCAACGTCCGCTCGGTCGCCTGGTTCAACAAGCAGCCGGCGGTCCTGATTCAGATCACCAAGCAGGGCGATGCGAATGTCATCGATACCGTCAACCGGGTGACGGCGATGCTGCCGGAGCTGAAGCAATGGATTCCGGCAGGTCTCGAGATTTCTACCCTCGTGGACCGCACCGGCACCATCCGCGCCAGCGTGCTCGACATGCAACTGACGCTGCTTGCGACGGCCGGACTGGTCATGGTTGTGGTATTCGTGTTCCTGCGGCGGGTCACGCCGACGATTGCGGCGGGCGTCTCGGTGCCGCTGGCCCTGGCGGGCACTTGCGCCGGCATGTGGCTCGCCGGCTTCTCGATCGACAATCTTTCGTTGATGGCGCTGGCGATCTCCGTCGGTTTTGTCGTCGACGATGCGATCGTGATGATCGAGAATATGTACCGCAATCTCGAGCACGGCATGGCGCCTTATCCGGCGGCGCTGGAGGGAGCCAAGCAGATCGGCTTCACCGTGGTTTCGATCTCGCTGTCGCTGATCGCCGCCTTCACGCCGCTGATCTTCATGGACGGCATCGTCGGCCGGCTGCTCCGCGAATTTTCGCTGACGCTCACATTCGCCATCCTGGTTTCGACCCTGGTGTCGCTCACGATCACCCCGATGATCTGCGCCCACTACATCAAGGAGGCGACCTCCGACCGCGCCACCTGGTTCGACCGCCTGATCGAGGGAACCCTGTCGCGCGTGGTGCGCTTCTATACGTGGACGCTGCGCGGCGTGCTCGGTTTTCCGTTCCTGACGTTGCTCGTGTTCTTCGCCACGATCGCATTGACTGTGACGCTCTATATCAAGACGCCCAAGGGCTATTTCCCGACCGACGACAGCGGCTTCATCATCGGTGCGACGCGGGCATCGCCCGACACCTCGTTCCAGGCCATGCTGAAGCTGCAGCAGCAGGTGGCGGATATCGTGATGGCCGATCCCGCGGTTGCCGGCATCGGCTCTTCGATTGGCAGCGGTGGCGGACCCGGTGGCGGCGGCGCCAACCGCGGCACCATGTTCATCAGCCTGAAATCGCCGGAGGAGCGGGGTGGGGTTTCGACGCAGCTCGTAATCGATCGCCTGCGCCGCAACCTCTTCACGGTGCCAGGTATCCGCCTGTTCATGTTCGCGGCCCAAGACGTCCGCGCCGGCGGCAGACAGAGCGATTCCGACTACCAATACACGCTCTCGAGCGCCGATCTCGACCTCCTGCAGAAATGGGCGCCAATCGTTGCCAAGCGAATGGAGACCGTCGAAGGCATCACCGACGTTTCCTCGGACCGTGATCCCGGCGGATTGCAGCTCAACCTGGTGATCGACCGCAAGACCGCCTCGAGCCTCGGCGTCCGCGTGCAGGATATCGACAACGCGCTCAACAACGCGTTCTCGCAGCGGCAGATCTCGATCGTCTATACCCAGCGCAACCAATACATGGTGGTGCTGCAGATCGATCCAAAATTCCAGACCGATCCGTCCAATCTTGAGCGCATCTACGTGGCTGGCGCCAACGGCGTCCAGGTGCCGCTGTCGGCTGTCGTCCATTATCAGCGCGGGCTGGCGCCGCTCGCCGTCTACCACACGCAGTCGTTCCCCTCGACCACGGTGTCGTTCAATTTGTTGCCTGATGTGCCGCTGCAGGAAGCGACCTCGAATATCCAGCGGGCCATCGACGAATTGCACATGCCCGAGGGCATCCGTGGCAGCTTTGACGGCAATGCCCGCGACTTCAACAAGACCAGCGGAAGGCAGCCGCTCCTGATCTTGGGGGCGCTGATCGCGATGTATATCGTGCTCGGGGTGCTCTATGAGAGCCTGGCGCATCCGCTGACGATCATCTCGACCTTGCCGTCCGCAGGGCTGGGCGCGCTGCTGGCGCTGCAGCTGACCAACACGCCGCTGACCGTGATCGCCTTCGTCGGCATCATTCTCTTGATCGGCATCGTCAAGAAGAACGGCATCATGATGGTCGATTTCGCGCTCGATGCCGAACGTCACCGCGGCCTGTCCTCGGCGGATGCGATCTTCGAGGCCTGCAGCGCAAGGTTCCGGCCGATCCTGATGACGACCATGGCGGCGCTGTTTGCCGGTATTCCGCTGGTGATCGCCACCGGTCCCGGGACGGAGCTGCGCCGGCCGCTCGGCATCACCATCATCGGCGGGCTAATCGTCTCGCAAATCATGACACTCTACACCACGCCGGTGATCTACCTCCTGATTGACCGATTGCGGCGACGTCCCGAACCTGCAGCGCTGGCGGCGCCCGCGGAATAGTTGAATTGGCGGCCGCGAAGCGTATAGCGGGCGGATGACCGAACCAGATCAAACAATCCTTGCCGAGCCAGTTGCGGACTGTCCACATTGCGGCAAGCCAATGCCGCTGTGCATCTGCGACAGCGTCACGCCGATCGAGAACCGGATTGCGCTCCTGATCCTGCAGCATCCGCAGGAGCAGGATAGAGCGCTCGGCACCGCAGGGCTGACCGCGCGCCATTTCGAGGATGCAGTGGCGCGGATCGGGCTGTCCTGGCCGAGTCTGTCAAAGGCGCTGGGGCGACCGGTGGCCGACCCGTCGCGCTGGGCGGTGCTCTATCTCGGCTCCGCCAAGGTCGCCGATCTCGACACCGATGCCGAGGTCGTCGCCATCGACCGCAAGGGTCAACTCGAGCCGAACCAGCGCAGCATCCTCGGACGCCTCGAGGGCATCGTGCTGCTCGACGGCACCTGGAGCCAGGCCAAGGCGTTGTGGTGGCGCAATCCCTGGATGCTGAAATGCCAGCGGGTGATTTTGGGCCCTCGCCAGCCATCACGCTACGGCCAGCTTCGCCGCGAACCGCGCCGCGACGGACTTTCCACCATCGAGGCGGCCGGCATGCTGCTAGCCGCGCTCGAAAAGCGGCCCGACATCGCCGAAACGTTGAACGCCAGCTTCGAGCGGATGCTGGCAAGATATCGCCAGGTGCAGCGCACGATGCCGGAACTCGCGCCAAAACCGAAAAAGCGCGATTTTCGGCGACGGAAGCGATCTTAGAGATGCCCTGATGTCGATCGCGCCGATGCGCAGGGGTACTCCGCTTCGGCAGCACAGCCCGGCGACGCAGTCGGAGTTTCAGAATTCTGCAGGAACCGGCTCCAGGCCGGTTGCCTAAGTCCTTGAACCTCGGTATTGATCCGCCCCGCTTGGGGCCACGTGGCGGAGTGGTTACGCAACGGTCTGCAAAACCGTGTACACCAGTTCAATTCTGGTCGTGGCCTCCACTCATACAATCAATAGTTTACGCCTGATCGATGAGATGGCGCTTCAGCAGGCGGCGAACCAACCATCCGGAAATGGGATGATCGGCCAGTGCGCCTCGTTGTCGTTCGCCGGGGACGGCGGCGGCTGGAAGCGCGGCAACGGCTGAGCCATGAAGTCCTCCTGCGGTGTTGGGGCGACGGCTGCTCGCACGGCGTCCAACACCAGATCAAATTCAACATCGCTCATCGCGCTCTCCCGGCTTCGTGAGCGCAACGTCGCAAAATGGCTTTGTGAGCGGATTGAGCGGATCGCTCGAATTTTAGCGATTCCGCAGCCGCCCTCTAAACGTGGTTACCAGAGTCTTGATAGTGCCGTATGAATATAGTGCCGTATGAACGCTATTGCCGGCGGTCCGACCGCACTGTGAGAAAAATCACATTTGACCAAAATCGATTCGCGTAAGTCCCAATAACGCCCGCCGTGCAGCAAGCGCAGTTTCGAGCTTAGGGAGACCCGGTCGTGAAGGCAAGGGTTCTGCTCTGAGGAGCCGTGCCCGGCGGGTGTCCAGCCTGAGCCTTTTCCTCACGTTGTTCGCGGCTAGATCTGAACGTGGCGTGCGCCGCGGTCTTCGAGCAGTGAATCGCAAGCGCCAAACGTCGGATCATCGCTCGAATACAATTTGAGCAGCCCTTGCCCGCGTTGCTGACGACGCTGGCCAGCGGGCAGGCCGACATCGTGATCTCGGACATCTACGCGACCGAGGAGCGCGCCAAGGCAGCCGACTTCATCACCTATTCAAAGGTGTTCGACGGCGTGCTGGTTGCCAAGGGCAATCCGAAGGGCATCACCGGCATCAACCTGTCGCTGCGTGGCGCGGCGGCCGCCGAAAACACCGGCTTCGTCGAGGTGCCGCCGGTGCAGGCCCTGGTCCCCCAGTGCAAGGCCGCCGGCAAGCCTGAGCCGACGCTGCAGCTCTATGCGGACGGAAACTGATTCACGGCGCGTTTTTCGCCGCAAGCGCAGGCTGTCCCGCAACATTGCTGGACCCGGCAGCCGGCGGCATCCATGTCGCCGCGCGGCTCAACAGCGTTCATCCGCTCGCGATCCGTGCATCGCGAAGCTAGGCGGCGTCCTTGGTCGCCATCGCCTTGCGCATGTCCGCTGCCAATTCGCGATAACGCATGGCGAGTGTGAGATACAGCTCGCGCTTGGCGCCATCCGTTGCCAGCTTGGCAATCAGCTCGCATTCGGCTGTCAGCGTTTCACATCGATCTAATCTGTCCTGAAGTGTGGTCATGACTGGCGTCTCCCCTAACGCCGTTGAGGGAAAAGGAGGTTACGCCTGAAGTTTACGTCACGACGAACATCGTTATGCGGTAGAACTAAATTTTTTGGAGGGCTGGTGCGGCGTTACCACGCGCCGGTCTTAGTGCGGCGTTCTTAGTCTTCAAAAGACCAGTGATCGGTGCACATGCACCCCGGCCATCGCGCCGTCGCCGATCGCAAGCGATACCGAATGCGGTACTCGCGCAGCGTCTCCACAGGCAAAGGCGCCGCGCACCGTCGTTTGCTTGATCTCGTCAGTTCGGATCTGGGTGCCGAACGGAGTCGCTTCCATTTCGCAGCCAAGCCTCTCGGCCAATGGGGTAGAGGGCGCATTGCGCGTTGCGGTGAACAGGCCGGCGAACGGCAGGACGCGTCCGTCTTGCAGCCTCACGTCTGCGTGGCCTTCGATCCCTGCGATCGGACTTGCCTCGATGGTGACGCCGCGTGCGGCAAGTTCGGCGCGGGCATCCGCGCCCGGCTCGAAAGCGCCGTTGAGCAGGAGCGTCACGTCTCCCCATTCCGTAAATAGGACTACGTGATGGAGCATGTCCGGGCTTGCGGCAATCAACCCGATCCGTCCCTCATTGAGCTCATATCCATGACAATAAGGGCAGTGAAACACGCTTTTCCCCCAGCGCTCGGCGAGCCCGTCGATAGCGGGAAGTGCATCGCTGACGCCGGTGGCAAGGAGGAGCCTCTTGCCGTGATGGGCTCCGCTATCGGCGGTTGCCACGGCGAAACTGTCTGCCTGCCGCCTGGCATCCGTTGCGGTCCCATCCAGCCATGTGAGCGTCGGATAAGCCTTAAGTTGTCCCCGCGAAGTGCGTGCGATCTGAGCCGGATCGACTCCATCCTGGCCAAGAAAGCCATGGGATTCCGAGGCGAACCGGTTGCGCCGGACACCGGCGTCAATGACGAGCACCTTGCGCCGCGCCCGCAACAACTGAAGGGCCGCGGCCATGCCGGCATAGCTGCCACCTATGACGATCACGTCATGAAGCATTCTTGTTCCTTTCCTTGAGGTGCGCCATATGACGCCGCGAGAATTCCGCGCTGAGATCGGCAAGGGTGATGGCGCCGAAGCGGTCGAGCAGCAGGGCCTCCGCCTCCGCGAAAGCTTCGTCCATGACGGCGTTCACCGATTGCTCGACCAGGCAATGGGGGTTTTCGTTGCGGTTGCCGATCGCGAACACCGCCGGCTCGCCGAGCGCCTCATGCAACTGGCGAAGGGTGACGGCTTTCAAGTCGATGGCAAGCGACCAGCCTCCCGCGTGGCCTCTTGCGGACTGCACCAGGCCAACGTTTCGCAAGAGACCCATTGTCCGGCGCACCACTACTGGATTGGTGCCGATGCAAGTGGCGAGGTGTTCGGAGGTAAGAGGTTCGCCTCGCTCAGCCATGTGCAAAAGAGCATGGAGGACGGACGACAGGCGGCTGTCTCGCTTCATGTAACTTCGTTTATTACGAAATAGTTTGAATTTCAAGGGTGCGCTGGACATTTACTGGCCGAGCGCGAGGCTCGAGATCAAGGTCCGATTGGACGGAATCGGATCATGATCTCATATCTCCGTTTGAACGGCTGTCGGGCGGTGCCGGCTCGCGGTCGCCGCTCACATCAACAGGAAGAGGCGGTGCGCGGTGCCGGTACAAGCTGTCGCGATTGTGATCCACGAGGGCGTCCAGGCGCTGGATGTTGCGGGGCCGGTGGACGTGTTCACGGAGGCGAACAGCTACCTCGATCGCGCGGATCGCTACGAAACGGCACTGGTCGCGGCCGACCGCAATCCGTTGCGCGCTTCAAACGGCATCCGAATGGTGGCGGACCTCACCTTCGAGGAAGCCACCGGCGGCTTCGATATCATTCTGGTGGCTGGCGGGCCCGCGCTACCGGAAGCGGAGCCGGATCCGTGCCTGGTTCGATGGGTCAAGGAGGCGCCGTGGCGCTCCAGCATCTACGGCTCGATCTGCACAGGTGCTTTTGTACTCGGCCACGCTGGCCTCCTGGACGATCGACGGGTCACAACCCACTGGCAGAACGCGCAGAGGCTCGCGGCAAAATTCCCAAGAGCGAAAGTCGAACCGGATTCGATCTACGTCCGCGATGGGCGGCTCATAACCTCGGCCGGGGTGACGGCAGGCATCGACCTTGCGCTGGCGCTCGTCGGACAACGGCATGGCGCGGAGGCCGCCCTCAAAGTCGCGAAGCGATTGGTGGTCGTTGCGCAGCGCCAAGGCGGACAGTCGCAGTTCAGCCCCTATCTCACTGCTCCCGCCGATCCGGCGTCGCCGATCGCCCGCATTCAAGACCATGTCATGGCGAATATCGGGGCTCGCCACACGATGGAGTCGCTGGCCGCTGTGGTTGGGATGAGTCCGCGGAATTTGGCACGACATTTCGTCCAGGAGACGGGGATCACGCCGCACGAATTCATCGAGCGGGCACGCGTCGATGCGGCGCGCATGATGCTCGAGGGAAGCGACCGGCCGCTAAAGGCGGTGGCCTACGACTGCGGCTTCGGCTCGGCAGATCGGATGAGAATCGTCTTCAGCACTCGTCTCGGCGTAACGCCCGCGCAGTATCGCGCGAACTTCCGGCGGTCAGCGGAAATCTAGAAGCGCACGCTGTTGCAAGTGGCGGGCTAGATCCTTGCGACGCCCTCCAAAGAGCTTGCTGTCAGGAAATGATGTGCCGTTGTCCCGATCCGCAGGGTCGTGTTCATTGTCCCCGACAGGCTCCATTGCGAAATAACGAGCAAGCTTCTTGCCCGATGAATCGCCGTGGAGAAATGACCCATGCATCCCTGGTTGCCCCCGTTCGCCGAGCCGAGCGCGATCTCCGCTTCTGACGGCGAGACGCACAGCTATCTCCTTCCATCCGCCTGACAGAATAGGAACCAAACGATGAGCGATTCTCGTCCTCCCATGACACACGCGACCGGCGCGCCGGTGGCGGACAATCTCAACATCATGACCGCAGGCCCGCGCGGGCCGGCGCTGCTGCAGGACATCTGGCTGATCGAGAAGATGGCGCACTTCGATCGCGAGGTGATCCCGGAGCGGCGGATGCACGCGAAGGGCTGGGGCGCCTACGGCACGTTCACGGTCACACGTGACATCACCCGCTACACCAAAGCCAAGATCTTTTCGGAGATCGGCAAGCAGACGCCTATGTTCGCGCGCTTTTCGACAGTCGCCGGGGAGCGCGGTGCCGCCGATGCGGAGCGCGACATCCGCGGCTTCGCCCTCAAGTTCTACACCGAGGAAGGAAATTGGGACATCGTCGGCAACAATACGCCGGTCTTCTTCTTCCGCGATCCGCTGCGCTTTCCTGATCTGAACCATGCGATCAAGCGCGATCCGCGCACCGGGCTGCGCTCGGCCGACAACAATTGGGATTTCTGGTCGCTGCTTCCTGAAGCGTTGCACCAGGTGACAATCGTGATGTCCGACCGCGGAATCCCGAAGACCTTTCGCCATATGCACGGCTTCGGCAGCCATACCTTCTCGATGCTCAATGCCGCCAATGAGCGGGTGTGGGTCAAATTCCACTTCCGCACCCAGCAGGGCATCGAAAACCTTACCGACGAAGATGCTGCTGCTGTGGTCGCAAATGATCGCGAGACGCACGGACGCGATCTGCTCAATGCCATCGAACGCGGTGACTTCCCGCGGTGGAAGCTATTCATCCAGGTGATGACGGACGAGCAGGCCAAGGCCCACAAGCACAATCCCTTCGATCTCACGAAGGTGTGGCCGAAGGCGGACTATCCGCTGATCGAGGTCGGCGTGATGGAGCTCAATCGCTATCCCGACAACTATTTCGCCGAGGTGGAGCAGGCTGCCTTCTCGCCGGCGAACATCGTGCCGGGAATCGGCTTCTCACCCGACAAGATGCTGCAGGCTCGTCTCTTTTCCTACGGTGACACGCAACGCTACCGGCTGGGCGTCAACTTCAACCACATCCCGGTGAACGCGCCGAAGTGCCCATTCCACAGCTACCATCGTGATGGTGCAATGCGTACCGACGGCAATCTCGGTGCGACGCCAAATTATTGGCCGAACAGCAAGGGGACATGGATCGACCACGATCCGCGGTTCGCTGAGCCGCCGCTCGAGCTGTCAGGGGCGGCTGCTCATTGGGACCATCGCGTCGATGACGATCACTATGAGCAGCCCGGCATACTCTTCCGCAAGATGACGCCGGCGCAGCAGCAAATTCTCTTCGAGAATACCGCCCGTGCGATGGGCGACGCGCGCCTCGAGGTGAAGCAGCGTCACATCGCCAACTGCGCGAAAGCCGACCCGGCCTATGGTGCAGGCGTGGCGAAGGCGCTTGGACTTACGCCTGCGAAAGCCGCCGCAGAATAATCTGCGGCGCCTCCCAAACCACCACAACCGCAACGCCTCTGCGCGACGATTCACGCCACTCCGGAGGTTTGCCCAACGATGGAGACTATCCCATGTCCGAGATAATTGCCGGCATTCGAGTGCCCGACAGCGCCATCGCCCGCGCTGCCACCCAGCTCGTCCGCGATACTGAGGATGACCTGCTTTACAACCACAGCCGCCGCGTCTTCTTCTGGGGGGCGCTCACTGCCGAGCGCCGCGGCTTGACGCACGATCCGGAGCTTCTGTATCTCGGCGCCATGTTCCACGACATGGGGCTGACGGAGCGCTACGCGAGCCGCGATCTGCGTTTCGAAGTTGACGGCGCCAATGCGGCCCGCGACTTCTTGAAGAGCTATGGCGTTCCGGAGCGCGACGTTGAGGACGTCTGGACCGCGATCGCGCTCCACACGACGCCCGGTATCCCCGAGCATATGCGTCCGACGATCGCACTGGTGACCGCAGGCGTGGAGATGGATGTGCTCGGCATCGCCTATCATGACTTCACGCATGAGCAACGTGACCATGTCTGTGCCCATCATCCGCGCGAGGTAAACTTCAAGGAAAACATCATTGACCATTTCGCCAACGGTATCATCAAGAAGCCGCTGACGACCTTTGGCAATGTGAAGGCCGATGTCCTGGCGTTGAAGGACATGAATTATGTCCGCCAGAATTTCTGCTCGATCATCCTTGGCTCCGCCTGGCCAATCTGAGGCTGGAGCGTATGGTCCGGCTGTCCCGTTAGCGTTCCTTTATACCGGGACAGCCCGTTGCCCAGCCCCGCGGGCTTTGTCGACCAGAGATTGTCTTGGATTCCTGCGCCTGGGAACTGCGGGACGCCGATCAGCAGGATGTTGAGCGCCTCGCGTACCGAAATGGCTCCCCGGGGTCGGCTAAGATGCGAACTACGAGTTTTCGATTTCCCTGCTCTCAACCACGCCAGAGCAGCCCAAAATACGCAAACGCGATGTTGGCCAAGCTTGGGCTAGGTCGTGAACTCGCTAATTGATGACCAGCGGTAATTGGGCAGTCGTAGTGTGTCGATGATATCCCCGCCCACCGCAAACCTTGCCAATCCCGGAATCGCGAAGGCTCTTATCACCTGATTGCGAAACCAGAGACCCTGTCGGGTCTTTGGTGCAAAGGCGCCAGTAAAGCGCTCCGCACCCTCCTGTTTCGTGTTGATGTAGGCACGCAAGAACGCTTCGTATCTAGCAAAGGCTTGGTCGTGCCGTCCGTCGGCATTGGCGAGCTCACCCGCCAGCACATAGGCGGAAATCATCGCAAGGGCTGAGCCTTGCCCGGCCAACAAGGACACACAAAAGGCGGCATCCCCGACGAGGGCAACGCGACCTTGCGACCAGCCTCCCATCCTGATCTGGCTGACGGGATCGAAATAAAGTTCGTCCGTGCGATCCAGCTCGGCCAGAATGCGCGGACATTCCCACTTCCCGTCGCCATAGCTCTCGCGAAGCAATACTTTCTGCTGGTCGAACGTCGTCGGCAGGGAACCGCGGTCGGCGACAAAAACGAACAAAAAAAGCATTCGATCATCATGCAATGTAAAGCGCCCGACCATCTGTCCGGGCTGTCCATACATCACATAGATATCCTCGTCGCGCGGCCTGTAACCGCGCAACTCGAACGCCGCGACCACGTAGCCAAGATATTTCTCAAACTGGGGCTGCGGCCCAAACGTGAGCCTGCGGACGTCCGAATGCAGACCATCTGCGCCAATCACCAGGTCGAATCGGCGCTCATCACCATGTTTGAACTGAACCCGCACATGATCTGCCGTCTCCTCGATGCCGACAATCTCGTTGTCGAAGATAACTTCCGTCGCGTCTTTGATTTTCTCGAATAGCAATCGTGAGAGGTCGCTGCGTCCGAGCGTCACATAACGCCCCCCAGTCAGCTCACGGAAGACATTGGTCCCAAAGCCGGTGACACGCTTGCCGCGATCGTCCACAATCCGGAGCTCACGCATGTGATAGCCGATGCGATTGATTTCCCGAAGCAGACCCATGCGCTCGGCAATGTCGTATCCAAGCCCCCAGAAGTCGATGACGTAGCCGCCAGTGCGAAGGGCAGGCGCCCGCTCAATCAAAGTCGGCTCAAACCCGGCTGCTCGTAGCCAATAGGCGAGCGTAGGTCCGGCGATCCCTGCACCCGAGATCAATGCAGTCTTACGGATCATAACCTGAAGACCTAGTACCCTTGGCAGTTGATGCAAGGTCATAGCCGCCCATTCGTGGCGATGGGCTGCCCCGGCGGAGATCGCATGGCGGTTGGTCTAGGGGGGAGCGCGCAGATCTAGGCGTAGGGAAAATAGTGCGCTGACGCGCAACGTCGCGCCACGGCGTAGAAAAGGCAGTGGCTCCCCGGGCTGGATTCGAACCAGCGACCATTCGATTAACAGTCGAATGCTCTACCGCTGAGCTACCGAGGAATGGGCGAAACGAGCGTTCGCGCGCGGAGCCGTATAACAAAGCCTTCTCGGCTTGCAAAGGACCAAATGGGCTCCTCATGCGCGACTTCAAGAATCTCGGAAAAGGCTGTGTACCCCAAGGGCTTGCGGCGGTCCCGTACCCGCCATCGCCTTGATTTCAGGCCGGTCGATCACAACTATAGGCCGCCGGTAAGCTGGGTCTCGGGTAGCCGCCAAATCGACTCATTCGCCGCCGATTCTTGGTCCAGGCAGGGTTCGCGAGGTGATTCCATGCCCATCTTCGAAACCGAGGTACCGAAATCCACACCCTCGATCGTTCCGAGCGATATCCCGACCATGAGCGACGACGAATGCGTCCGGCGGCTTGCTCAGATCGTCGAAGAGCACGATTTCGAGCATCTCGATGAGGCAGCCAGGCTGATGGGCCGGCTTGCCGTCGCGATCGAATAGGCGGCGGCGGTTCCCTGCACGAACCCGTATAGCCGGCAGTGCTCATCATTGGGCATGTTGCGTTTTGATCCTGCTTGTTCCAAAAGACGGCGGTCTTACTTCCTTCGCGGCCGCGCGCCGCGCGACTTGCAGGTTTCAGTCCATGTCCGGTTTCTCGACCGCGCGCCAGAAAATGGTCGATGGCCAGGTGCGCACCAGTGACGTCACCGACGCGCGAATCATCGATGCGATGCTTGCCGTGCCGCGCGAGGCTTTCGTCCCCGACAGCAAGCGTGCGCTGGCCTATCTTGACCTCGACCTCGACGTCAGTGAGGGTGGGGTTGTGAAGCGTTACCTGATCAAACCCGCTGTGATGGCCAAGATGCTGCAGGCGGCGGATATCTCGTCGACTGACCGCGTTCTGGTCGTCGGCTGCGCGACCGGCTATGCCGCTGCCGTGGTCGCACGTTTCGCGGGGGAGGTGTTTGCCACCGAAGGCGAGCCCGCGCTCGCCGATCGGGCCAAGGCCGCGCTGGCGGAGCTTGGTGTGGCCAACGTCACGGTCGGTGCCGCGCCGGCGGCCAAGGGCGACGCCGCGGACGCGCCGTTCGACGTCATTGTCCTCAATGGTGCCACCGAGATCCTGCCGCATGAACTGTATGAGCAGCTCCGCGAGGGCGGTCGGCTGGTCGGGGTGTTTGCCTTGTCGCAGCCGCAACGAGCCGCCATCGTGACACGTGCCCATGGGGACTGCGGGCATCGGCCGCTCTTCGATGCCGCGGCGCCGGTCCTGCCGGGCCTGGAGCGCCTCCCCGCGTTCGTGTTCTAGGGCGGATCCTCCGGCGCCCCTTGAGGGGGAGGGCGGCTTCGTCCCCGAGCGCTTCCGGCGAATGCCGATTCACACCAAGGGAGGGATCCCGGCTGCGCTTGAGCGCAGGAACTTGGATCGTGACGGCTTGGTGGCGATTTTAAGCGTTAAAATCCCGTTCTGAATCAGAAGTGTGGCCCGTTTGCCCCATGTGAAGAGTTTCCGCTCGGTTCCATCGCGAGGTAGTTCCGTCCGGCCTAGCTGCGGAATAAGGTGAGGCGGGACTCACTTCGATCGAAGCGACGCCCGGTTCATGTTTTCTTGAGCCGGGCGGTAAATGACAATGGATGGATTTTTGGGGATGCGTGGGGTGAAGGTTGTCACCGGAGCCGCGGCAGCGGTCCTTTTGTTGGCTTGCATGGGGCCGAAGCCGGCCCTTGCCGACACGATCCAGGCTGCACTGGTTCGCGCCTATCAGACCAACCCGCAGCTCAATTCGCAGCGCGCGTTCGTGCGTTCCACTGACGAAAACGTACCGCAGGCTTTGTCGGGATACCGCCCAAGGGTGTCGATCACGGCGAGCGGCGGCTATCAGTACACCGACGCCGTCACGAGTGGACAAGCCGCGCACGGAACACAGATCCCGCGCGCCGTCGGCGCGACGATTTCGCAGACCCTTTTCAATGGATTTCAGACCGGCAACCGAACACGGGCTGCGGAGAGCCAGGTTTCCGGCGCACGTGAAGCGCTGAGGAACATCGAGCAGACCGTGCTGTTCAGCGCCGCCTCGATCTACATGGATTACTTGCGCGATGCGGCGATCGTCGAGGTCCAGCGCAGCAACACGCGCGTGCTCGAGCAGACGCTCAAGCAGACCCAGGATCGATTTAATGTTGGTGAGGTCACCAGAACCGACGTCGCGCAATCGGAAGCTCAGCTTGCAGCCGGCCGCACGCAGCAGCTCACGGCCGAATCCAACCTGACCACGACGCGCTCCAACTTCCGGCGCATCATCGGCACCGAGCCGACAAATCTCGCGCCGGGATCGCCGGTCGATCGTTTCCTGCCGGCGACCCTCAATGCCGCCGTCGAACTCGCGCTGACGCAGAATCCGAACGTGACCGCGGCGATGTTCGGCGTCGACGTCAATTTTCTCAACGTCAAGGTCGCCGAAGGCGCACTCTTCCCGAGCGTGACGGTCCAAGCCACCGCGCAGCAGGCTTACGAACAGTCGCTGATCATCCAGCGCCAGTTCCAAGCGTCGGCGTTGGCACAGATTACGGTCCCGATCTACCAGGGCGGCGGCGAATATTCACTGATCCGCCAGAACAAGGAATCGCTGGCCCAGCAGCGCCTTGTGCTCGAACAGACGCGCGATCAGGCCCGCGCCAATGTCGTTACGGCGTGGGGCCAGTTGTTGGCCGGTAAGGCGCAGGTGTCTTCCGCACAGGCGCAGGTGACGGCATCCGAGATCGCGCTCAACGGTGTGCGCGAGGAAGCCAAGGCCGGACAGCGCACCACGCTCGACGTGCTGAACGCACAGCAAGCGCTGGTCAACGCGCGCAACGCGCTCGTGGTTGCGCAGCATGATCGTGTCGTCGCCTCCTACAGCGTGCTGCAGGCGGTGGGCCGGCTCTCACCTCAGGTGCTCAACCTGCCGACCTCGACCTACGATCCGAGCGTGCACTACCAGCAGGTGCGTGACAGCTGGGCCGGGGTTCGAACGCCCGACGGCCGCTGATCGTCGCTCCCACATCATTGCACTATGAGCAGATAATTGGGCCCGCTTGGCTGGACTAGCGGGCCCAATGCATTTCCGGGGCCCGGCGTTGCCCCGCCCGCGGATGTCGCGTTCATATGTCGCGTGGCGGTCATGAAGACGCCGCAAAACTTCGAAGCGCGCGTTGCTTGCAATCGATTATTGCCCTGACATACCGTTCCCATAGGCAACAGAACGATTCGCAACGCTGTTTTCGCGTCCATCGGTGTGACTCGGTTGCCATGAGGGGAACGGCCCCGTGCGACGCGCCGGGTAACCGTTGATCTGGGGACAAGTCCGGACTCGAGCGATGAAAAATTCCGGCCGCTTCATCCGGAACCGCCGAATCTCATGCGGCTTGGTGTAGGATTAATTTCGATGTGGAGTCGGAAATGACGCAACCTGCAAAGGTCCAAGAGCCCTCGATGGAGGAGATTCTGGCGTCGATCCGTCGCATCATCGCCGACGATGAGGCCAAGCCCGCTTCCACCGACAAGGCCGTAAACGACAGGCCGGCAAGTGTCGCGGCGCCGGAGAAACCGGCGGTCGCCGCCGCGCCGGTTGCCAAGCCGGTGGTGAAGGACATTCCGCCCTCGACGACGACTCCGGCCGCGCAAGCTGCCGCGGCGAAGCCGGCACCACCAGCGCCAAAACCCGCTCCGGCGGCGCCGCCAGCCAAGACCAACAGCCAGGATGACATCGACGCCATGCTGGCGAGCCTCGACGAGGCGACGGAGGAGGCCGAAGTCAGGCCGCCGCAACCTGATGGCGACGTATTCGAACTGACCGACGAAATGGCTTTGCCGGATCCCGCGCCGACGCCCAAGCCGCCGCCACCGACCTTTCAGAAAGTTGAACCGCAGGACGACATCGAGTTCACGGAAGCCACCAGGCCGCCGCCACCACCACCTCCGCGGCAGCCGGCCTATGAGCCGCCGGCGACCGAGAGTTCCTACGCACAGCAACCGATCCTGTCGCACTCGACCATGAACGCGGTCGAAAGCGCGTTCAATTCGCTGGCCAACACCGTGCTCAGCAACAATGCACGGACGCTGGAGGATCTGGTCAAGGAAATGCTGCGGCCGATGCTCAAATCCTGGCTGGACGACAACCTGCCGGGACTGGTCGAGCGGATCGTGAAAGCCGAGATCGAGCGGGTTTCGCGCGGTCGCTAGCCGTCCCGGCGCTGCCGACGCCCCTTAATTCAGCCATCCCGAATGGGTGTTATGGCGTTTTGGACATGCCAGTCCGGTTGACTCGGCGTGTCCCGGCGGCTTTCTAGCCCTCTCAAGCATCCCCATTTGTGTCGCCATGATCGAGAAAAACTACCAGCCCGCCGATATCGAAAGCCGGATGTCCCGCATCTGGGAGCAGAGCGGCGCCTTCAAGGCCGGCCGCCCCGGGCGGCGCGCCGCCGCCCCGTTTACCATTGTGATCCCGCCGCCGAACGTGACGGGCTCGCTGCACATGGGACATGCGCTGAACAACACGCTGCAGGACGTCCTGTGCCGCTTCGAGCGTATGCGTGGGCGCGACGTGCTCTGGCAGCCGGGGACCGACCATGCCGGCATCGCTACCCAGATGGTGGTCGAGCGGCAGTTGGTGGAGCGGCAGGAGCCAGGGCGGCGCGAGATGGGCCGCGCCAAATTCCTCGAGCGGGTCTGGCAATGGAAGGCCGAGAGCGGCGGCACCATCATCAACCAGCTGAAGCGGCTGGGCGCCTCCTGTGACTGGTCGCGCGAGCGCTTCACGATGGACGAGGGCCTCTCGCGCGCCGTTGTGAAGGTGTTCGTCGAACTCCACCGCGAAGGGCTGATCTACAAGGACAAGCGGCTGGTCAACTGGGACCCGAAGCTTTTGACCGCGATCTCCGATCTCGAGGTGCAGCAGGTCGAGGTCAAGGGCCATCTCTGGTACCTGCGCTATCCGATCGAGGGCAGGGCGTTCAGCCCCGACGATCCCGCAAGCTTCATCGTAGTCGCGACCACGCGCCCGGAAACCATGCTCGGCGATACCGCGGTGGCCGTGCATCCGGACGACGAGCGCTACAGCGCGCTGGTCGGCAGCCACGTGATCCTGCCGCTGGTCGGCCGCAGGATTCCGATCGTGGCCGACGATTATTCCGATCCGGAGAAGGGCTCTGGCGCCGTGAAGGTCACGCCGGCGCACGACTTCAACGACTTCGAGATCGGCAAGCGCCACGGGCTGCCGCAGATCAGCGTGCTCGATCAGGAAGGCAAGCTCTCGCTGGTCGGCAACGAGGACTATCTACGCGGCCTGCCCGAGGGCGCGCTGCAGTTCGCCGAGGAATTCCACGGCGTTGAACGCTTTGCCGCGCGAAAACGGATCGTCGCGCGGCTCGAGGATTTCGGCTTCCTCGAGAAGATCGAGCCGAACACGCATATGGTGCCGCATGGCGACCGCTCCGGCGTCGTCATCGAGCCGTTCCTTACCGACCAGTGGTATGTCGATGCCAACACGCTGGCGCAGCCCGCGATTGCGGCCGTGCGCGCGGGTGAAACGACCTTCGTGCCGAAGAACTGGGAAAAGACCTATTTCGAATGGATGGAGAACATCCAACCCTGGTGCATCTCGCGCCAGCTCTGGTGGGGCCACCAGATCCCGGCATGGTATGGACCCGACGGCAAGGTCTTCGTCGCCGAGACCGAAGAAGAGGCCGTCGGCAACGCGCTCGGCTATTACGTCGAGCAGGAAGTCATCACGCCGGAGCAGGGCCACGACATGGCGGAGGATCCCGCCAAGCGCGAGGGCTTCATCACGCGTGATGAAGACGTGCTCGACACCTGGTTCTCGTCCGCGCTGTGGCCGTTCTCGACGCTCGGCTGGCCGGACGAGGCGCCGGAGCTGCAGCGCTACTATCCAACCAACACCCTCGTCACCGGTTTCGACATCATCTTCTTCTGGGTCGCGCGGATGATGATGATGGGCCTTCACTTCATGAACGAGGTCCCGTTCTCGACCGTCTACATCCACGCCCTCGTCCGCGACGAGAAGGGGGCCAAGATGTCGAAATCGAAGGGCAACGTCATCGACCCGCTGCATCTTGTCGACGAATACGGCGCCGACGCGTTGCGCTTTACGCTGGCCGCGATGGCGGCGCAGGGGCGCGACATCAAGCTGTCGACGCAGCGCGTCGAGGGCTACCGGAACTTCGCCACCAAGTTCTGGAACGCCTGCCGCTTCGCCGAGATGAACGGCTGCGTGCTGCCTGAGGGTTTCGAGCCGGCACAGGCCAAGGAGACGCTCAATCGCTGGATCGCGCACGAGACATCCCGCGTCACGCGCGAGGTGACCGAGGGGATCGAGGCTTATCGCTTCAACGACGCGGCGAATGCGATCTACCGCTTCGTCTGGAACGTGTATTGCGATTGGTATCTCGAACTCGCAAAGCCCGTGCTGTTGGGCGAGGAGGGCGCGGCGAAGGCCGAGACCCGCGCCATGGTCGCCTGGGCGCGGGACGAGATCCTGAAGCTGCTGCACCCGTTCATGCCCTTCATCACCGAGGAGCTGTGGGCGGTGACAGCCAAGCGCGATGGCCTGCTGGTGCTCGCGCCATGGCCGCGCAAGACCGCCCCGCTGAGCGCGGAGCAACTGGCCACGATTTCGCTGGCAGGTCCGACCGAACCGATCATCGCGCCAGTCGTCGCCGCGATCGATGCGGACGAGTTCAGCGATCCCGAAGCGGAGGCCGAGATCGGCTGGGTGGTCGACCTTGTCACCGCGATCCGCTCGGTGCGCGCGGAGATGAACATCCCGCCGGCCACGCTGACGCCGCTGGTGCTCGCCGGCGTTTCCGACGAGACGAAACAGCGGGTGCAGCGCTGGAGCGATGTTGCAAAACGGCTGGCGCGGCTCGCGGACATCTCCTTTGCCGATGCCGCCCCCGAAGGCGCCGTGCAGCTATTGGTGCGCGGTGAGGTCGCGGCGTTGCCGCTGAAGGGCGTGATCGATCTTGCCGCCGAGCGCACGCGGCTCGAGAAGGAAATCGCCAAAGCCGACGCCGATATCAAGCGCGTCGACGCTAAGCTTTCCAACGAGAAGTTCGTCGCCAACGCGCCTGAAGAGATCGTCGAGGAAGAAAAGGAAAAGCGCGAGGCGGCGCTGGAGCGGAAGGCAAAGATCCTCGAGGCGCTGGAGCGGCTGAAGAAGGCGTCTTGAAGCCAGATGCCGTAGGGTGGGCAAAGCGCAGCGTGCCCACCGTTTCTTGCACCGGATCTGAATGGTGGCACGCTGCGCTTTGCCCACCCACCCTACAATTCGTTCCGCAACCTCGCTTACACGAAAATAAAATCAGTCGCGTGGAGCTGATCCACAGTCGTGTTCCTGATCTCGACCGAATTGTTGGCGTCGAAGGTGATCACGACGCTCGTGCCGTTCTGCGCCATGTGCGATTGCAGCGCGCTGAAATCGACGAAGACGGTGCGGTCGAACTGAAGCGCGTCGTGCGCGCCATCGGTGTTCTGGAAGTCGACAATCGCGTCCTTGCCGAAGCCGGGGGCGAACACGAAAGTGTCGTTGCCCGCGCCACCTGACAGCGTGTCGTTGCCGCCGCCATTGAGCCTGTCGTCACCGCTGCCGCCATACAGAACCTCGTGGCCGGTTCCGCCCATCAGCGTGTCGTTGCCGTCATCGCCCTGCATCTGGGTCGCACCCGGACCGCCCTTCAACGAGTCATTGCCGGCGCCTCCGTGCAAGGTGTCGGCTCCCCCGCCGCCGGACAGATAGTCGTTGTCGTCACCGCCATTGATGACGTTGGCTAGCCATCCGCCGTAGAGCTGATCCCGGCCGGCGCCGCCGTCGAGCAGGGCACCGGTGTCGCCCTTGCCGGCCTTGATGATGTCGTTGCCATCATCGCCGTAGAGCTGATCCGTCGCAGTGGCGATGCCGGGTCCGCTGTCGAGCGTATCGTCTCCGGCGCCGCCGTGGATCACGTCGGCACCGGCGCCGCCGTTGATCACATCCTTGCCCGGACCGCCATCGATGACATCGTTGTCGGTGGACGAGCCGAAGAACAGGTCCTGGCGACCGCTCATGTCATAGTGGATCGCCTTGTTCTGATAGAGATTCCAGGTTCCCGGCGAGCTCGGATTGACTGCATCGGAAACCGACAGGTGCTCGCCATTGACCGTGATGTCCTTGATGTAGAGGTTGCGGTCGCCACCCGCACCCGCGATGTCGTTGATGAAAGCGAGATCGAGACTGGAGATCGACGCGGGATTGGCGAATGTGAAGGTGAAGGTCTGGAAGCCCGATGCGTCGGTCGCATTGTGGAACTCGACCGTGCTGCCGATCTGCTGGCCATTGACCAGAAGCTGCATCTGGGCGCCGATGCCGCCGACCACGGAGCTGTAGCCGGTCACGGTGACGGTGGTCTCCGTCAGTTTCGGAATCGTGTCGGGACCGCCGGTGATGGCGTCATTGCCGTCGCCGGCCTTGATCGTATCGTTGCCGACCCCGCCCGACAGCACATCATTGCCGCCGCCGGTATCCATCAGATCGGCGGCCGGAGAGCCCGTCAGCGTCTGGCCGGGTGGCTGGTGCTGGCCGCCATACCACTCTGTAATCAGCTGCTGCGCCGGCTTGCCTTGGGGCGAGTAGCCGAGTTCTGAATATTTGTTGTTCGCGTCCCAGTTCCAGATCGATGCGCCCCTGAACCAGCTGCCGCCTTCCGACCCCCACACCTGAAAGAAGGCGTTGAACGCATCGTATTGTTCTTGGACGTCCTCCGTCGTGCTGCCGGCCCAGCCGCCCGGGCTGATATTGGTGCCGTCGACGCTGCGATAGCCGGTCTCGGTGAAGACCACCTGCTTGTCGTACTGAAGGGCGAGGGAATGGAAGAATTCGACCGGCGACTTATGATCCATCACCTTAGCCCAGTAGTCGTCGGTGGACATCGTGTTCCACGCATTGACCATTTCCTGGACGGTCGGATCACGTTCGGTTGTCAGCGGCGGATAGGCGTTGATGCCGATGACATCGACCTTGTCCCAGAAGCTGACATTGATGGCTTCATCGGTGGCCGCCGCGTAAGTGATTTCGCCGTGGTACACCGCGCGCACGGAATCAATGATGTCGGCCCAGTAGTTTCGATATTCGGGACCTGAGAGCTTGCCGAGTTCATTGCCGACCACGAACATGCTGACGCCGGCTTGCTGGGCGAGCTCCGCCAGATGGACGATCTCGGCCTTGTAGGACGCGAAGAAGGCGGAGGGATCGTCCGGAGTTAGCGCGTATGCGAGTGCGCCGTCGAGAGCCGAGACCATTGGTTTCAGCGAGACCGAAAGCCCGAGCGCCTGCGCATTCGCAATGGCCTGAAGGATGTTGGCGTCACTCTCGGTCTTGCCGGGATCGGCGAATACGTCGTCCGAATGCCTCGTGTTCATAAAGAGCCGGGGCGCGAGCTCGATCGAATTTGCATTGGTGTCTGCGATTGCCTGCATGGCATCGCGCGCCGCGCTCGTGACGAATGCACCATTGTAGTTGGATAGAAATCCGAATCCTTCGACCGTAAACGCGCCAGCCATCGGCACAGCTCCTCAGTTTCTATGTTTTCTATTTTCGCTGTTTCGGTGGCCCAGCGTCTTGCGCAGAACTCTTTCGCCTGCGTTGTGTTCCGTCTTTCAGCAGAGCACAATTCATTGAGCAACTCACACGCGTGCAGCGAAGCGACGCGAGCTTAAATCTGCACGCGCAACGTGGGCGTGTCATGACAGGATTGCGTCGATGTTGCGATTGTTGATGCGTACCGCGTTACGATGGCAATGCAAGTTCGAGTCAAACTGGAAACGGCTTGCTCAGGAATTTCGAACCCTTCACACCGTAACGCCAAGGCAGATCGATTGCCTTGGTGATTCCGATTCGAATCCCTGTGACAATATCGACGCTGCCGATGCGGGCGTGCACCGAGAACGGTGCCTGATCGAGCGGCAGCGCGTTGTGCTCAATCGTTATGCCGAGTGCTTCGGTCAGCTTGCCGGGACCGGAACATAATGCGGGCGCTTCCTTGAGATGCCGCCGCCGCCGCATTGTCGCGATGCCGTGCGTGGGCTCCAGCGCGCGGATCAGCACGGCGCTGGCTGAGCCTTCTTCTTCACAGACGAAATTCACGCACCAATGGATGCCATAGGAGCGATAGACATAGGCAAAACCGGGCGGCCCGAACATCACCCGGTTGCGCGCCGTCGGCCCACGGTAGGAATGAGCGGCCGGATCGGTGTGGTGATAGGCCTCCACCTCCACGATGAGGCCGCCGACGCCATTGAAGAGCAGGGTCGCGCCGATCAGGTCGGGCGCGACCTCGTGCACGCTGCGGCCAAAGAATGAGCGCTTCAGCGGCTTACCGAGGCGGGTCGCTGTTTCGCCCGGCAGTCTGGGATTTTGAACCATTTCGGTGGGAATCGGAGGGAAACGCTCGAGATTGCTGCGCATATGTTGCACGTTCTGCTAGCGTGGGCGAGCCGGGTTGCGGGTTCGGGCAATACGGATTAGCTAACAGTCTCGAATATCCGCAGATTTTCCCATGGTCACCCTGATCGATACCATTTCGTCCAATCCGGTGCGTCCGCGCCATCCCGAAAAGGCGAATCGGCCCGACGCGCTGTCGCCGCCGAAGCCGGACTGGATCCGGGTGCGGGCGCCGAATACGCGCGGCTATGCCGATACCCGCAAGATCGTGAAGGAGAACGGCCTCGTCACGGTCTGCGAGGAGGCGGGCTGCCCGAACATCGGCGAGTGCTGGGACAAGAAGCACGCCACCTTCATGATCATGGGGGACACCTGCACCCGGGCGTGCGCGTTCTGCAACGTCAAGACCGGGATGCCCGGGGCACTCGATGCCGCTGAGCCGGAGCACGTGGCGGAGGCGACGTTCAAGCTCGGGCTGTCCCATGTCGTCATCACCTCGGTCGACCGCGACGACCTTGCCGACGGTGGCGCCGAGCATTTTGCCCAGACCGTCCGCGCCATCCGCGCGCGCTGCCCGAATACCACGATCGAACTTCTCACCCCCGACTTCCTGCGCAAGGACGGCGCGCTTGAGGTCGTGGTGGCGGCAAAGCCCGACGTGTTCAACCACAATCTTGAGACGGTGCCCTCGCGCTATCTGTCCGTGCGGCCCGGCGCGCGTTATTTCCACTCGATCCGCCTGCTGCAGCAGGTGAAAGAGATCGACCCGACGATCTTCACCAAGTCCGGCATCATGGTGGGCCTTGGCGAGGAGCGACACGAAGTGCTGCAGGTGATGGACGACCTGCGCTCGGCCGATGTCGATTTCCTCACCATTGGCCAATATCTGCAACCGACACGGAAGCATCACGCCGTGATGAGCTATGTCACGCCGGACGAGTTCGCAGGCTACGAGAAGGTCGCCTATACCAAGGGCTTCCTGATGGTGTCGGCAAGCCCGTTGACGCGCTCGTCCCATCATGCGGGCGACGATTTCGCCAAACTGCAAGCGGCGCGGGCCGCGTTGTCCCGCTGAGCCAGACATGCCGAGATTTTCCAGCAAGCGGCGGGTCCGTCACTCCGCGTCGCAGATGTTCGATCTGGTCGCTGATGTCGAGCGCTATCCCGAATTCGTGCCGCTATGCCAGGCGCTGAAGATCCGGCAACGCACACCGAACGAGGACGGCACCGAGGTCCTTGTGGCTGACATGACGGTTTCGTTCAAGGTGGTGCGCGAGAGCTTTACCAGCCGGGTCACGCTTGACCGGCCCAACCTGAAGATCATGGTCGAATATCTGCGCGGCCCCTTCAGCAATCTCGAGAACCGCTGGAGCTTTGAGGCGAAATCCGAGACCGAATGCGACGTCGGCTTCTTCATCTCGTACGAGTTCAGAAGCCGGATGCTGGCGATGCTGATGGGATCGATGTTCGATGCCGCATTCCAACGCTTCGCCGCCGCGTTCGAGAAACGCGCGGACAGAGTTTACGGCAAGCCGGCCACGACTATTTAAGTGCGCGGCGGCCGCCGGCGTTTGACGGCGCTGCGGCGCGGGGACCGCGCGACGCGGGGGCGCAGGCGGCTGGCGGCTTCGCGGCGTGGCTTGACCGCGGCCTGCGGGCCGCGCGCCAGTTCCATCAGCATGCGCAGGGCTTCCACCACGGAGCGTTGCCGCACCGCGCTGCGTCCGATCGCGCCGAAGCGGTGCTCACGATGCATGATCCGACCATCGCGAGCCGCAACCGCGAAGTGCACCAGGCCCACCGGCTTGCCTGGCGTGGCGCCACCGGGGCCGGCGATACCCGTGATCGCGACCGCGAGATCGACGCCTGCGCGCTCCAGGGCACCGACCGCCATGGCGGTTGCGGTCTCCTTGCTGACCGCGCCGAATGTCGAAAGCGTCAGCGCATTGACGCCAAGCATCGCTCGCTTGGCCTCGTTGGAATAGGTGACGAAGCCGCGATCGATGACGTCCGATGAGCCGGGGATATCGGTGAGGGCGCCGGCGACCAATCCACCGGTACAGGACTCCGCCGTCGCGATGGTCAATTTCCGCATCCGGCACAGGTCGAGCAGCGAGCGGGAGAGGGCGCGCGCGTCGCTGCCGCTCATGTTACTCGCTCCAACCTTTGTCGTTCCAAGGCAGGCGAATGGTGGCGCTCGCGGTGGCCGCGATGCCCTCCTCACGACCGGTGAAGCCCAGTTTCTCGCTGGTGGTCGCTTTCACGGCGATGCGCGAGATGTTCACGCCCGATATTTCGGCGATCTTCGCACGCATGGTGTCTCGCAGCGGGCCGATCTTCGGCCGCTCGCAGATCAGCGTCACCTCGAGATTGGCGATGCGGCCGCCGCGCGCGGTGACGCGATCGACCGCATATTTCAGGAACCGGTCGGACGAGGCGCCTTTCCACTGCGGATCGCTCGGCGGAAAATGCGAGCCGATGTCGCCGTCCGCGAGCGCGCCGAGGATGGCGTCGACCAGCGCATGCAGGCCGACATCGCCGTCGGAATGAGCGAGAAAACCCTTCGTGTGCGGCACCCGCACGCCGCAGATCATCACATGGTCGCCTTCACCGAAGGCATGAACGTCATAGCCGGTGCCCGTCCTGATGTCGCCGAGCAGGCTTGCGAGGCGGGCTTCCTCGCGGACGAAATCTTCGGGTGTGGTGAGCTTCATGTTCGCAGGATCGCCTTCAAAGGTCGCCACCGTCAATTCCGCCCATTCGGCAATCGCGGCATCGTCGGTGAAGTCGCTCAAGCCCTCGCGCGCGGCGCGGCGGTGTGCCTCCAGGATCGCGTCAAAACGAAAGACTTGTGGCGTCTGTGCGATTCGCAGCCGCGCGCGATCCGGCGTCGCTTCGACATCGCCGTTCGCATCGGTCAGCTTGATGGTGTCGGTGACCGCGGCAACGGGAATGGCGGCGCCAGTACGGCCGGCCGCGTCGATCGCGCGCGAGATCAGCGCCTGCGTCACGAAGGGCCGCGCCGCATCGTGGATCAGCACGATGTCGGGCTTCTCGCTGGCAAGCGCCTCAAGCCCCGCATGGACGGACGCCTGCCTGGTCGCACCACCACTTGCCGGCGACCGGTGGCGAAGGCCCACAACTGCTTCGTTGAAGAGGACGGCATCATCAGGATTGACGACAGGCTGCACCGCGAAAACATCGGGATGGCGGCTGAACGGCTCCATCGCCCGGAAGATCACCGTCTGCCCGCCGATCGCCCGGTATTGCTTCGGCCCACCCGCGCCGGCGCGAAGCCCGCGGCCGGCTGCGACAAGGATGGCGGCGGTACGCTCAGGTCTGGGCATTGGACGAAACTGTATACGAGTCCGGTTGAGGAGGGGGGCCGGCCTTTTCGCCAGCGCACAGCCCTTACCACGCTGGATGCGCAATGACAGGGCTATTCCCATTCCCTGTGGGAAAAGCGGTTGTTGTTGCAGTGCACTTGCGCAAATGGTAGGAATGTCTAAACCGTAGGCATAAGGCTTGACTGCACAAGAATTGTGCTCACAATATAAGGCAGCGGCGCGATGAGGCTGCCGCCAGCAACACGAGAAGTCCGTGACCGGCCTCACAGGAACACGTTGTAAACCGTTGAAAATAGGCGACATTGCCGTCGCCAACCCGGTGCTTCTCGCCCCCATGTCCGGCGTCACCGATGCGCCGTTTCGGCGTCTGGCGGCGAGTCTCGGCGCGGGGCTTGTGATCTCCGAGATGACAGCCAGCGATGATCTTGCGCGAGGCAGGCCCATCTCGCTTTTGCGCTGCGAGGCGGCCGGGATCGGACCGCATGTAGTCCAACTGGCAGGCTGCGAGACCCGCTGGATGGCCGAGGGCGCGAGGATCGCGGAAGCGGCGGGCGCCAACATCATCGATATCAATATGGGCTGCCCTGCGCGCCAGGTGACCGGCGGCCAGTCCGGCTCCGCTTTGATGCGCGACCTCGACCATGCCACAAGCCTGATCGAGGCGACGATCGCGGCGGTCAAGGTGCCGGTGACGCTGAAGATGCGGCTGGGCTGGGACGACCGCTCGCGCAACGCGCCGGAACTGGCGCGCCGTGCGCAAGCGGCCGGCGTGCGGATGGTGACGGTGCATGGCCGCACCCGCTGTCAGTTCTACAAGGGCGAGGCGGATTGGGCGGCCGTGCGCGAAGTCAGCGACGCCGTCTCCATCCCGCTCGTCGTCAATGGCGACATCACTTCTTTCGAGACGGCGGTGACCGCGCTCGAGCAGTCCGGCGCCGCCGCGGTCATGATCGGACGCGGCGCGCAGGGCCAGCCCTGGCTGCCGGGGCAGATCGCCCGCCGGCTCGAGACCGGCATTGTGGAAAATACGCCGCCGCTGGCCGAGCAACTCAACCATATCCGTGAACTCTACGATGCCGTCCTGGGCCATTACGGGGTCCGTGTCGGGCTCAAGCACGCGCGAAAGCATGTCGGGTGGGCGCTGGAGATCGCCGCCCACTATAGCCGCGCTCCGGCAGCGACGCTAAAGGGCTGGCGGCAAAGGATCCTGACCTCCGACGAACCCTTAAGCGTGCATCAATCGCTTCAGAATGCTTACGACGATTTTGCATGGAGTGCTGCTGCATGACATCACTCGCAGACACTCGCCGGCGCATGCCCTCCGACAGCGAGGCCATCCTCAACGCGCTGCCGAACCCGGTGCTGCTGGTTGCGCCGGATGGCCGCATCGTCGACGCCAATATCGCCGCTGAATCATTCTTCGAAATCTCCACACAGTTCCTGCAGCGGCAGTCGCTGAAGGAGCTGGTGCCGTTCGGCAGTCCGCTGCTCGCGCTGATCGACCAGGTGCGTGCCAGCGGCTCGCCGGTCAACGAATACAAGGTTGATCTCGGCACGCCACGGATCGGCGGCGACCGCCAGGTCGACCTGCATGTGGCGCCGGTCACGGAGCGGGCTGGGCATATCGTCGTGATGCTGCAGGAGCGCACCATCGCCGACAAGATGGACCGGCAGCTCACCCACCGCAGCGCCGCGCGCTCGGTGATTGCGCTGGCGGCGATGCTGGCGCATGAAATCAAGAATCCGCTGTCGGGCATCCGCGGCGCGGCGCAACTCTTGGAGCAGCAGGCCTCCTCGGACGACCGCATGCTGACCCGGCTGATCTGCGACGAGGCCGACCGCATCGTCACTTTGGTCGACCGCATGGAAGTGTTCGGCGACGACCGTCCGGTTGCCCGCGGCCCGGTCAACATCCATTCGGTGCTCGACCACGTCAAACGGCTGGCGCAGTCGGGCTTCGCGCGCAACGTCCGCTTCATCGAGGACTACGACCCGTCGCTGCCGCCGGTGCTCGCCAACCAGGATCAGCTGATCCAGGTGTTCCTCAATCTCGTGAAGAACGCCGCCGAGGCGGTGGCCGATCTCGGCACTGATGCCGAAATCCAGCTCACCACCGCGTTCCGTCCGGGCGTCCGCCTGTCGGTGCCCGGCATGAAATCGCGGGTGTCGCTGCCGCTGGAATTCTGCGTCAAGGACAACGGCTCCGGCGTGCCGGAAGACCTGTTGCCCAATCTGTTCGACCCCTTCGTCACCACAAAACAGACTGGCAGTGGCCTCGGGCTTGCGCTTGTGGCCAAAATCGTCGGCGATCATGGTGGCATCATCGAATGCGAATCCCAGCCGCGGAAGACCACCTTCCGCGTGCTGATGCCGATGTACAACCCCGCCAAACAAATCGACCAAAGCAGCCGCGAGGACGTTCCGGGTACGCCATCGCATGCCTCACAGGACTCAAGATGAGGAAAGACAATGCCCGCAGGTAGCATTCTCGTTGCTGATGACGACACCGCCATCCGCACCGTTCTCAACCAGGCCCTGTCACGCGCCGGGTACGAGGTGCGGTTGACCGGCAACGCCGCGACGCTGTGGCGCTGGGTCAGCCAGGGCGAGGGCGATCTCGTGATCACCGACGTGGTGATGCCCGACGAGAACGCGTTCGACCTGTTGCCGCGCATCAAGAAGATGCGGCCGAACCTGCCCGTCATCGTCATGAGCGCGCAAAACACCTTCATGACGGCCATCAGGGCCTCCGAGCGCGGCGCCTACGAATATCTGCCGAAGCCCTTCGACCTGAAGGAATTGATCACCATCGTCGGTCGTGCGCTCGCTGAGCCGAAGGAGAGGGTGACGAGCGCCGCCGACGACTCCGAGTTCGACTCGATCCCGCTCGTCGGCCGCTCGCCGGCGATGCAGGAAATCTACCGCGTGCTGGCGCGGTTGATGCAGACCGACCTCACCGTGATGATCTCGGGTGAATCCGGCACCGGCAAGGAACTGGTCGCCCGCGCGCTGCACGACTACGGCAAGCGGCGGAACGGCCCCTTCGTTGCCGTCAACATGGCGGCGATCCCGCGCGACCTGATCGAGTCGGAATTGTTCGGTCATGAGCGCGGCGCGTTCACCGGCGCCAATACCCGCGCTTCCGGCCGGTTCGAGCAGGCGGAAGGCGGTACGCTCTTCCTCGACGAGATCGGCGACATGCCGATGGAGGCGCAGACCCGGCTGCTGCGCGTGCTGCAGCAGGGCGAATACACCACCGTCGGCGGACGCACCCCGATCAAGACCGACGTGCGCATCGTCGCCGCCAGCAACAAGGATCTGCGGATCCTGATCCAGCAAGGTTTGTTCCGCGAAGACCTGTTCTTCCGCCTGAACGTTGTGCCGCTGCGGCTGCCGCCGCTGCGCGAGCGGATCGAGGATCTGCCCGACCTCATCAGGCACTTCTTCGCGCTCGCCGAGAAGGACGGCCTGCCGCCAAAGAAGCTCGACGCACAGGCCTTGGAGCGACTGAAGCAGCACCGCTGGCCCGGCAACGTTCGTGAGCTGGAAAACCTCGCACGCCGGCTGGCGGCCCTTTATCCACAGGACGTGATCACCTCGTCCGTGATCGACGGCGAGCTGGCTCCGCCGGCCGTCAACTCCGGCGGCAACACGCAGCACGGCGTCGACAATCTCGGCGGCGCGGTCGAGGCCTATCTATCGTCGCACTTCTCCGGCTTCCCGAACGGCGTGCCGCCGCCGGGGCTCTACCACCGGATCCTCAAGGAGATCGAGGTACCGCTACTGACGGCCGCGCTTGCGGCGACCCGCGGCAACCAGATCCGCGCCGCCGACCTGCTCGGTCTCAACCGCAATACGCTGCGCAAAAAGATCAGGGACCTCGATATTCAGGTTTACCGGAGCGGCGGCTAGCTGCGCATGTCTCATTGGGCTTCGGTGCACTGCACCAGCCCCGAAAGGCAGGCCTTCCGAGAGCGCCTGTGGACCCTGTTCATTCTTAAGCCGGCGCCGTGGAAATGTCGCAATTCGGCAACATTGTGATATGATTGCATCAGTTCGCTCAACCGGCGGACGTTGAGGCCTTCAGTTCATCCTTGCCGGGAATGACCAGCCCAGAGACCACGGCTCAGCCGTACGAACCTTCGCGTACCGAAAAAAGGGGGCTGCCGCTCGCGAAGTGGCTGGCGTCCTTCGCCGTGGCCATTGCGCTGCTGTCGGCACTCCTGACATTCGTGGTGCTCGCCGGGCTGACCCCGATCGAGCCGACTAAGAACGTTGTCTATTCGTTCCTGCTGATCAATGCAGCCACCATCCTGCTGCTCGTGGGTATCATCCTCCGCGAGGTCTGGCAGGTCGTGCAGGCGAGGCGCCGCGGCCGCGCCGCCGCTCGGCTGCATGTCCAGATCGTCAGCCTGTTCTCGATCATCGCGGTGCTCCCGGCGGTCCTGGTGGCGATTGTCGCCAATGTCACCATCGACCGCGGCCTCGACCGCCTGTTCTCGGGGCCGACCCGGGAGGTGATCCAGAATTCGTTGATCATCGCCCGCGCCTACACCTACGAGCACGCCCAGCTGATCAATAGCGACATCCTGGGGATGGCGAACGACATAGCGAGCGCGCGGCCGCTGTTCGATCAAGATCGGCGGACGTTCAAGGAATTGCTGTCGTCGAGCGCCGCCGCGCGCAATCTGCCGGGCGCCATGTTGATAGACAAGGAAGGCAACATTCTCGAGAGCGCAGAGACCGGCCTTCAGCTGGTCTTTACCACTCCACCTGCGGAGCTGCTCAACAGCGTGGGCGAAAACAAGCCGGAGATTTCCGTCTTCCCGGAAGAGAATTATGTCGCCGCGGTCGTCCGCCTGCGCGCCTTCAACGATACCTTCCTTTACGTCGCGCGTCTGCTCGATCCGCGGGTGGTCGGCCAGCTAAAGCAAACCCAGGCCAGTGTCGCCGAATATGCCGAGATCGAGTCCCGCAGGCTCGGTATCCAGGTCGCGTTCGCGCTGATGTTTGCCGTGATCGCGCTGACGATCCTGATGGCATCGGTGCTGCTTGGGCTGAATTTCGCCAACTGGCTGGTCGAGCCGGTCCGCCACTTGATGAGTGCCGCCAATCAGGTCTCCACAGGCGATCTCAGCATCCAGGTTCCCGTCCACAAGTCCGAGGGCGATCTCGCCCAGCTCGGGCAAACCTTCAACAAGATGACGCAGGAGTTGCGGACCCAGCGCGACGAACTCGTCAATGCCAGCGAACTGATCGACAGCCGCCGCCGCTTCATCGAGGCGGTGTTGTCGTCGGCGAGCGCCGGCATCATAGGTGTCGATGCGTCCGGCAGCGTCGGCATCCTCAATCGCTCGGCGGAGAAGCTGATCGGCCATGCCGAGTCGGAGACCCTGGGCCATCCGCTTTCGGACGTGCTTCCCGAGCTCGACGAAATGATGAAAACGGCGCGGGAGGGCAGCCAGCGCCTGGTCCAGGGCCAGATCACCATCACCCGCGACGGCCACGAGCGCAATCTGTCGGTCCGCATCTCCGCCGAGAAGACCAGCCATTCGTGGGACAATTACATCATCACCCTCGACGACATCACCGAGCTGGTCTCGGCCCAGCGCACCTCCGCCTGGGGCGACGTCGCGCGTCGTATCGCGCACGAGATCAAAAATCCGCTGACGCCGATCCAGCTTTCGGCCGAACGCATCCGCCGCAAATTCGGCAAGACCATCACCGAGCCGAAGGACAAGTCCATCTTCGACCAATGCACCGACACCATCGTGCGCCAGGTCGACGACATCAGGCGCATGGTCGACGAATTCTCGCGCTTTGCCCGCATGCCGAAGCCGGTGATGGAAGGTGAGGATGTCGCCGACACCGTGCGGCAGGCGGTGTTCCTGATGAAGGTCGCGCACCCCGAGCTCGATATCGAGGCCGACATCAAGCAGGACCCGATGCGGGCGCAGTTCGATCGCCGGCTGATCTCGCAGGCGTTGACCAACATCATCAAGAACGCGACCGAAGCGATCGAGCAGGTGCCGGCGGAAGAACTAGGCAAGGGGCGGATCGACGTCATCGCGCAGCGCGAAGGCGAGGAGATCATCATCGACGTGGTCGACAATGGCATCGGCCTGCCGAAGGTCGCACGCGCACGGCTGCTCGAGCCCTACGTCACGACGCGCCAGAAGGGCACCGGGCTCGGGCTCGCGATCGTCGGCCGCGTGCTCGAGGACCATGGCGGCCGCATCGAGCTGAAGGATGCCTCCGACTTCCGTCCCGGGCAGCGCGGTGCCTGGATGCGGCTTCGATTCGCCGTCTCCGGCCAGCCGCCAAAGGCAGAGGCGAAGGAGCCGCCTCCGACGACCGGCCCGGAGTCGCAGCAGTCAGGCGCGCCCGACCAAGAAAAAAATCCGCCGGAGTCCGCGACCAGCGACCCGGCATCCACGACCAATATCCAACCAATAATCAAAGCCGCGACAGGCGACTGACAGGCAGGTGTAACCCATGGCCAGTGACATTCTGATTGTCGACGATGAAGCAGACATTCGCGACCTCGTTGCGGGAATTCTGGAAGACGAAGGTTTTTCCACGCGCACCGCGCGCGACAGCGATTCGGCGCTGGCGGAGATCGCCAGCCGCCGCCCGCATCTGGTCTTCCTCGACATCTGGCTGCAGGGCTCCAAGCTCGACGGATTGCAGCTTCTGGAGCAGATCAAGAAGGAAAATGCCGACCTGCCGGTGGTGATGATCTCCGGCCACGGCAACATCGAAACCGCGGTCGCCGCGATCAAGCGCGGCGCGTACGACTTCATCGAAAAGCCGTTCAAGTCGGATCGGCTGATCCTGGTTGCCAACCGCGCGCTGGAGAATTCACGCCTCAAGCGCGAAGTGAAAGAACTCAAACAACAGGCTCCAACTGCAAGTATTTTGACCGGCCGCTCTGCCTGCATGAACCAGCTTCGTCAGACCATCGAGCGCGCCGCCAAGGCCAACAGCCGCATCCTGATCGTGGGGCCGGCAGGCTCGGGCAAGGAGCTGGTGGCCCGTACGCTGCACCAGGCGTCAAGCCGTGTCGACGGCCCGTTCGTCGTCATCAATGCGGCCGCCATCACGCCGGAGCGGATGGAGGTCGAGCTGTTCGGCATCGAGGCATCCAATGGCGAGCAGCCGCGGAAGCCGGGCGCCCTGGAAGAGGCCCATGGCGGCACGCTGTTCATCGACGAGATCGCCGATATGCCGCGCGAAACCCAGAACAAGATCCTGCGCGTGCTGGTCGACCAGACCTTTCAGCGCTCCGGCGGCACCGCAAAGATCCATGTCGACGTCCGCATCATCTCCTCCACGGCCCGCAACCTGGAGGAGGAGATCGCGGCCGGCCACTTCCGCGAGGATCTCTACCATCGCCTGTCGGTGGTGCCGATCCGGGTGCCACCGCTGTCCGAGCGGCGTGAGGATATCCCTGAATTGATCGACTATTTCATGGAGCAGATCTCTGCGGCGACTGGCCTGCCGAAGCGGCAGATCGGCCAGGACGCGATGGCGGTGCTGCAGTCCCATGTGTGGCCCGGCAACGTCCGCCAGCTCCGCAACAATGTCGAGCGGGTGATGATTCTGGCTGGCGGCGGCCCGGAGGCGATCATCACGGCGGACATGTTGCCGCAGGACGTCGGCTCGATGGTGCCGGCGATGCCGACCAGCAGCAATGGGGAGCACATCATGGGACTGCCGCTGCGCGAGGCGCGCGAGGTGTTCGAGCGCGACTATCTGATTGCCCAGATCAGTCGGTTTTCTGGCAATATCTCGCGCACGGCGGAGTTCGTGGGCATGGAGCGTTCGGCGCTCCATCGCAAACTCAAGGCGCTGGGGGTAGGCTGAGCCATCCGGTCGCACATCCATGCAATCGACTGGGAACGATCGCTTTTTTCCCCATGCTTTTGCGGCAATTGCCGATTCTTGTTCATCGGCGGCGCGTCAACTGGCTTGCCTAATGGGCGGGCCTGCCCTCTAATCCTACCGCCGAGCCTGTCAGAGGGGGAACTCAGGGCGGGCCGGCGACCGGGGAGGGGCTCCGTCAGAGGGCTCCAACCGGTTCCAACAATCCAATAAGAAGAACCACAAGACGGCGGGACAACAAAAATGGCGGCAGACCGCGCTCAAAATCTACAAGACACCTTCCTAAATCACGTTCGTAAGACCAAGACGCCACTGACGATCTTTCTGGTGAATGGCGTGAAACTGCAGGGTATTGTCACATGGTTTGACAATTTCTGCCTTTTACTCCGGCGCGACGGTCATTCGCAGCTTGTCTACAAGCACGCGATCTCGACCATCATGCCGGGCGCACCGATCCAGTTGTTTGAAGGCGGTGAGGATACACAGGGTTGAGAGTGAACTGATTGGAGCCCCGTAATCGTGAAGGGGCCGCCGACCGGCCACGGTCGGCGGAGGGAGTTAAGACGGGCCGGGTCGTTGTCATCGGCCCCTATATGCGGATGCGCCGCGGCGACGCCGCGGCGCAAACGGAAGCGTCTGTGCGCGACTTCGAGGGGCGGATCGAGGAAGCGACGGGCCTCGCGCGCGCCATCGACCTCACGGTGATCGACAGCGTGATCGCGCCGGTCGGCCAGATCAGGCCGGCGACCTATCTCGGCAAGGGCAAGGTCGAGGAGATCTCCGGCCTCGTCGGCGGCCACAACATCGAGCTCGTGGTGATGGATTGCGCGCTGTCGCCGATCCAGCAACGCAACCTGGAAAAGGCCTGGAACACGAAGGTGCTCGATCGCACCGGCCTGATCCTGGAGATCTTCGGCCGGCGCGCCAAGACTAGGGAAGGTGCGCTGCAGGTCGAGCTCGCGCATCTCAATTACCAGCGCAGCCGGCTGGTGCGGTCGTGGACCCATCTTGAGCGCCAGCGCGGCGGCTTCGGCTTCATGGGCGGTCCCGGCGAAACCCAGATCGAGGCTGACCGCCGGCTGATCAGCGAGCGCATCACCAGGCTCGAAAGCGACCTGAAGAAGGTGCAGGCGACGCGGCGATTGCACCGCGCCGGGCGCCAGCGCGTGCCATACCGTGTGGTGGCGCTGGTCGGCTACACCAACGCGGGCAAGTCGACGCTGTTCAACCGCCTGACCCGTGCCGATGTCCAGGCCGCCGACATGTTGTTCGCGACGCTCGATCCGACGCTCCGCGCGCTGCATCTGCCGCATGGTGGCAAGGCGATGCTGTCGGACACCGTCGGCTTCATCTCCAACCTGCCGACACAGCTTGTCGCAGCATTCCGCGCCACTCTGGAAGAGGTGCTGGAAGCCGACCTCATCCTCCACGTCCGCGACATCTCGCACGAGGATGCGGACGCTCAGGAGCGCGACGTCGAGGCTGTGCTGCGCCAGCTCGGCATCGATCCGGATGTCGACGGTGGCCAGCGGATCATCGAAGTCTGGAACAAGATCGACTGCTTCGATCCCGAGGAGCGTGCGAATTTGCGCAACATCGCCGCCCGCCGTCCGCCGGAGCGGCCGGCCTTCCTGGTCTCTGCCTGGAACGGGGAGGGCGTCGACGAACTCTTGGCCGCCATCGAGAACCGGCTGGCAACCAAGCGGATGACGCTGGATCTGTCGATCGATGCCGCTGACGGCGCCGGCATCAGCTGGCTGCACCGCAATTCCGAGGTGCTCGACAAGAAGCTGCACGACGGCCGCTTCGACATGACGGTCCGCGTCGACGAGACCAAGCGCGATATCGTCGTGTCACGCTTCGACGCCGTGCCGCATGTGATGTAGGCGGGAAGCGGCCGTAGCCCGGATGGAGCGCAGCGCAATCCAAGACTGCTGGAGCCAAACGCAAGAATCCCGGATTTCGCTTACGCTCCATCCCGGCTAGGAGCTCCCTTCGCCTCGTTCCACAGCGCGTCCATCTCTTCGAGCGAGGCGTCCTGCAGCGAACGTCCCTTCGCCTCTAGCGCGCGCTCGATATAGGCAAAGCGGCGCTCGAATTTGGCGTTGGTGCCACGGAGGACGGTTTCCGGATCGGCGCCGACGTGCCGCGCTAGGTTGACCACCGCGAACAGGAGGTCGCCGGTTTCTTCCGCCAGCTCATCGGCATCGGCGCCGTCGAGCGCCGCCTCGATCTCGTCGGCCTCCTCGCGGATCTTCTTCAACACGGCGCGCGGATCGTTCCAGTCGAAGCCGACCGTCGACGCCTTGCGCTGCAATTCCATGGCGCGCGTCAACGCGGGCTGGCCGGCCTTGACGCCAGACAGCAGCGATTTGTGCCCCGCTTCTTCCGGCGGCCGGCGCGCCGCACGCTCGGCCTTCTCCTCAGCCTTGATGCGGTCCCAGACTTCCTTGACGTGGGAGGGGGCGAGATTGCCGTCCTTGTCCGCGAACACATGCGGATGCCGCCGGATCATCTTCCTGGTGATCGCCTCCACGACATCGCCGAACGCAAAGGCGTTCTCTTCCTCCGCCATGCGAGCGTGGAACACGACCTGGAGCAGGAGATCGCCGAGTTCTTCCCGGAGATCGTCGAGGTCACCGCGGGTGATGGCGTCCACCACCTCATAGGCTTCCTCGATCGTGTAAGGGGCAATGGTCGCAAAATTCTGCTCGAGATCCCAGGGGCAGCCGGTCACCGGCGTGCGCAGCGCCGCCATGATCTCAAGAAGGCGTGAAATGTCGCGGGAAGGGGTCATGCGGGCACCAGAAATTCTGCTTGTCTTGCTTTATGCCGCAAGCGACGGCCCGATCCCAGCGGAACGCGCCAAAATGTGCCGCTTTCCACCGGTTGGTCGCCATGTCAGGCGGTGCTAAAGCGCGCGCCATGAGCGAAGATTTCTCATCCGAAACGGCGCTGGTGCTGTTCTCCGGCGGACAGGATTCCACCACCTGTCTTGCCTGGGCGCTCAAGCATTTCGCGCGCGTCGAGATGCTTGGCTTTGCCTATGGCCAGCGCCACGCAATCGAGCTCGAATGCCGGGACCGGCTGGTTTCTGGCATCAAGGCGCTGCGGCCGGACTGGGCCTCAAAGCTGGGTGAGGGCCACACGCTGGAAATCCCGACGCTGGCCGAAATCTCCGACACCGCGCTGACGCGTGACGTCACGATCGCAATGGGCGCGGACGGCCTGCCCAATACCTTCGTGCCCGGACGCAACCTGGTGTTCCTCACCTTCGCGGCCGCGCTGGCCTATCGCCGCGGCATCCGCCACATCGTCGGCGGCATGTGCGAGACCGATTATTCCGGTTATCCCGATTGCCGCAACGACACCATCAAGGCGCTGCAGTCCGCGCTCAGCCTCGGCATGGCCAAGGATTTCGAATTGCACACGCCGCTGATGTGGCTCAACAAGGCTGAAACTTGGGAGCTCGCTCATGAACTTGGCGGCACAGGTCTGGTCGACCTGATCCGCGAGCACTCCCATACCTGCTATCTCGGCGAACGCGGCGCGTCCCACGATTGGGGCTACGGCTGCGGCGAATGCCCGGCATGCACGCTGCGGGAGAGGGGATGGCGGGAATATGCGGAGCGTCGCTAGCCAGAAAAATCCTCCGGTCGCAGTTCGATCGGTTTGCCGTGCGGGGTGCGGTCGGCGGCGTGGTCCCAGGCGTCGCGGTAGCGGTGCAGGTTCTCGGTGGTGGCGACGCCTTTTTCGGCGATGAGGCGTTCCAGTGTTGCGAGCCAATGGCGATAGTAGGTCTCGCCGGTGTCGGGATCACCTTCTGCCTGGGCGCGCTTGATCTGGTCGGCGAGGGCTGCGGCCCATTCGCTCCAGGTGAACAGGCCGCGCTCGTGCAGCGTCAACGCCATCGCGAAGGCCTGCGCTTCCCAGGGTTCGCGGAACACCGGGCCCTCATCATCGCGCGGGATGCTCGGCACGGCGGCCGTGGCGCGCGCGGCTGCACCGGTATCCATCAGGCGGGCTCCAGATATGGCTCGAAGGCGTCGACCGAGATCTTGATGGTCGGATCGGAATCCGGCCCCCACAGTTCGGTCCCGTCGAACACCACGGTGTAGAGCCACTGCGGATTCTCGCCGGCCTCCATCGCGGCCGAGTCCGGGAACACGTGACAGCCATGGTCGCGCTCGACCACGCCGACATGGCCGCGCACGTAGCGGGGCAGCCGCGTGTGCGTGAGGGGATGAATGTTCTTCGCGCGCACCTTGTCGCCGGGCTTGAACTTTGCGGGCGCGGGCGCCGTACGGCCGAACTTGCCGCGCACCATCACACGCTCGACGTCATCGAGCTCGAATTTGCCATGCTTGAGCGGCTTCGGCGGCTGCACCGCATGGCCCGTCGCGACTTCTTCCTTTCCGATGAATCCCTTGTCCAGCAACAGGTCCTCGAGCCCGAGCAGCCATTTCTTGTAGTAGGAGCTCGCGAGATAGACGGGCGGCGGCAAGGTTTCGCGGTAATAGCGCGAGGTGTCGATGTTGAAGGCACCAGTGGCGCCCATCGCGCGCACCATCGCCATCACCCGCGCTTCCCACGCAGCGTGGAACATCGGCTCGTTCGGCTCGGGCTCGACCTTGCCGAACCCGTCCATGCCGCCCATGTCGTGCACGCCATTCATGACGGCGCTCCCGGCCGCTTCGGAAATCCGGTGCCGATCATGGAATCGCGCGTCACGAGCTCGGCAAGCTGCGCCTCGCTCCAGCCTTCGGTGCCGTCGGGCCGCATCGGTAGCACCAGGAAGCGGGTCTCGGCGGTCGAGTCCCAGACGCGGATTTCGGTCTCCTTCGGCAGCGTCACGCCGAAATCGGCGAGCACACCACGCGGGTCCTTCACCGCGCGGGAGCGATAGGGTGCGGCCTTGTACCAGACCGGCGGCAGGCCGAGCATTTCCCAGGGGTAGCAGGAGCACAAGGTGCAAACGACCATGTTGTGGCGATCAGGCGTGTTCTCGACCACGACGAGGTGGTCGCCGACGCGGCTGACATGACCGAGCGTGCCGACGGCCTGCGTGCCGTCTTCGAGCAGGGCCTGCTTGAACGCGGGATTCGTCCACGCCTTGGCGACGACCCGCGCGCCGTTATGCGGGCCGATCCGGGTCTCATAGGCCTGTATGATGGCGTCGAGCGCGGCCGGCTCGACATAACCCTTCTCGGTCAGGATCGTCTCGAGCGCGCGCACGCGCAGCTCGGTCTCGGACAGTTCCGAATGGTCGTGGTCGTGATGATGTTCGCTCATGGCGGCGAAGATAGGCGAAAAATCCAGGGTATGTCGAGGCGTCGAGTCTGCTAGCATTTCCGCCATGACAGGGAGGCAATCGTGGCGGAATACATAAGAATCGAAAAAGGCCTGGGTCCGGAAGGCCGGATCGCGGTCGTGCGCTTTGACCGCGGCGACGGCATCAATGCGCTGTCGCCGGAGGCGCTTCGCCAGCTCACCGATGCCGCGCGCAGTTTCGAGGATGATGGCGCGACCTCCGTGGTCGTGCTGACCGGCGGCGCCAAATCCTTCAGCGCCGGATTCGACCTCAAGGACGCCGAAGGCCGTTCGCGCCGCACCATGGACATCGGCACGCTGCGCCGCCACCTGAAACTGGGGCCGCGGCTGTCGCGGGCCTGGCAGGACATGGAACAGGTCACGATCGGCGCGATCGAGGGGTTCTGCATTGGCGGCGGCGTGGCGCTGGCGGTCGCGCTCGACTTCCGCGTGATGGCGCGCGATGCCCATATGCGCGTGCCCGAGATCGGGCTTGGCATGAACATGAGCTGGCAGAGCGTGCCACGCATGCTGCACCTGATAGGGCCGGCACGGACCAAGCAGGCCGTGATCCTCGCCGACGACCGCATCTCCGCCGCGGACGCCTACGAATGGGGATTGGTGGAGCAGGTGGCCGAGCCGGGCAAGGCGTTTGACGCCGCCATGGCACTCGCGACAAAAGTCGCAGCGCAGCCGCCGATCTCGGTTGCCATGACAAAGCTCACGGTCAACCGCCTGGCACATGCGCTCGATGATCTGGCTGCCCATATGGATGTCGACCAGTTCGCGCTGGCAAGCATGACCGAAGACCACAAGGAAGGCGTCGCGGCATTCCTGGAACGGCGGAAGCCGCGGTTCAAGGGACGATAGTGCGATCCGTCGATGCTGGACTCGCTGGTGCAAACCGCTTTGCGTCCGCCGCGAACTTGCTTCATTGCCCGGCCAGTTGCGTTCTGGCTCGTTCGATGTTGACGAAGATCAAGCGGCCGGCAGAGCACGCGAACGTGATTGTCCGCAGTCGCTAATTCGACGCCGAACTGAGTGTGGACCGGAAGCGCAGGATCGACAGGAAAAGAAACAGCGAGGCGATGCCGGCGACGGCGAGGAATTGCGGCCACACGACATCAAGACCGGCGCCGCGATAAAGGATCGCCTGCGCGAAGGAGACGAAGTGGGTCGAGGGCGAAGCCTGCATCACGGTCGCGAGCCAGGGCGGCATGCTCTCCAGCGGCGTGGCGCCGCCGGACAGGACGTTCATGGGAACGGCGACGAGCATGTAGAGGAGGCCAAGCTGCGGCATGGATCGCGCGACCGTGCCCAGGAACAGCCCGATCGCGGTCGCGAAGAAAAGGTAGAGGATGGTCCCAAGCGTGAACAGTGGGATCGAGCCGGCGATCGGGATCTTCAGGAGCAGGCGGACCACCAGATAGAGCGACAGGCCGACTGCGACCGCGATGACGAACCCATTGGCCCAGATCTTCGACATCGCGATCTCGAACGGGCTCAGCGGCATTACCAGCAGATGATCCATCGTGCCGTGCTCGCGCTCGCGCACCAGCGCGGCGCCGGCGAGGATGATCGCAAGCATGGTGACGCTCGAGATGATGCCCATGACACTGGAGAACCAGGCGGTTGTCACGTTGGGATTGAATGCGATCCGGACCGCCAGATTGACGGGCGATTCCGGCACACGTTCCACCTGCGAGACAAACTGGGCGATTTCGGTATTGATGATCTGTTGCGCGTAGCCCGATCCGAGGCCGGCCTGAATCATCGCAGTGGCGTCGACATTGATCTGCAGTCCGGGCTGGCGGCCCGCCAGAACGTCGCGCTGGAAGTTGGGCGGAATATCGATGACGAAGGTGTATTTGCCGGTATCCATTAGATGCTCGATATCGGCCTGCGCGATTGCCACCGGCTCCTTGAAATAGGGCATCAGGAATGCATGCGTGATCCGGCGGGACAATTCCGAGTGATCTTCATCGACCACCCCAATTGAGGCATGGAACACCTCCTGGGCATTGCTTTGCGCCTGGCTGATGACGGCAAGCGAGAACGAGTAGATCACGAACCCAAGCAGCACCCAGTCGCTGAAGAAGCTGCGCAGTTCCTTGGTGCCGAGCCAGAAGATGTTGGAGAGAGAGCGCATCGTCTCAGCGCTCCTGCTTTGGAAGCAGCATCATGCTGAGCGACGTCAGCACGGGGACGAACACCAGGAGCATGAGAATGCTCGAACCGAGATCGGTAAGCCCCAGTCCCTTGGTGAAGGTGCCGACGCTGATCGGGCGATAATAACTCATCGGGAAGCAAAGGCCGATGAGTTGCGCCGAGCCGGAAAGCGAAGAGACCGGCGTCATCATGCCCGAAAACTGCTGCGCCGGCAGGATGGTGAGGATCGCGGTGCCGAACAGCGCCGCGATCTGGGTCGTGCAGAAGGTCGAGATCAGCATGCCGTAGCCGGTCGTCGTGAAGACGTAGATGATCGTGCCGGCAAGCAGCGCCACGAAGCTGCCCTTCAGCGGCACGTTGAAAATGAACACCGCCATCGCGAACATGATGATGAAATTGATCAGCGCGACCGCAACGTAGGGGAGCTGCTTGCCGACGAGAAATTCCAGCCGCGTCACCGGGGTGACGTAGAGGTTGGTGATCGAGCCAAGCTCCTTCTCGCGAACGACCGCGAGCGCCATCAGGATGGCCGGAAACAGCGCGAGCATCATCGCAAGGGTCGATGGCACCATGGCGTAGATGCTGTCAAAGTCCTGGTTATATTTGAACCGGACTTCGATATTGGCCGGCAGGGGCGCTGCCGCCTTCGTCGTGTCCAGCACGGGATCGCTCAGATAGAGCTGGTGCATGCCCTGCAGGTAGCCCCGAATGGTCGAGGCGCGGAACGGCATGGCGCCGTCGATCCATGCGGAGACATAGGCGGGTCGTCCGCGCTTGATATCGAGGCCGAAGTTCGGCGGAATCTCGATGCTGACCGAGATGTCGCCGTTCTTCAGGCGGCGATCGAGCTCCGCATAGTCCGTCAGCGGAGGCTTTTCGAGAAAGTAGGGCGATCCTCTCAGCTCCGACAGATAGGCGCGGCTTTCGGGCGTCTGATCGCGGTCCAGCACGGCAAAGCTGAGATTGTTGACGTCGGCTGAAATGCCGAAGCCGAACACGATCATCAGCAGCGCGGTTCCGAACAGAGCGAACATCAGCCGGATGCGATCGCGCACCAGCTCAAGGCCCTCGCGGATCGTATAGGCGAACAGCCGCCGAAAGCTGAAAAAGCTGCGCCTGCTGTCGCGGCTGGTTGTCTTGTCGGGCTCGGAGGCAATTGCTTCGGGCTGTTCGAGGGTTAGAACGGATGGCGCGCTTGGCTTTTCCTGCTCGAGAAAACCGATGAACGCGTCTTCGAGGCTGTTGGCGTTCCTCGCCTTGACCAGTCCGGCCGGCGTGTCGGTGGCCAGCACGCGCCCTTCGTGCATCAGCGACAGCCGATCGCAGCGCGCCGCCTCGTTCATGAAATGCGTCGAGACGAAAATGGTCATTCCCTGATTGCGCGACAGGTCGATCAGAAGCTGCCAGAACTGGTCGCGCGCCAGCGGGTCGACGCCGGAGGTCGGTTCGTCCAGGATCAAGAGGTCCGGCGTGTGGACGACGGCGACCGCAAGCGACAGCCGCTGCCTGATCCCGAGCGGGAGCGAGGAGGCGAGATCGTCGAGATAGTCGGCGAGGCCGCACTTCTCGATCAGCTCCGCGATGCGCGCCTCGGCAAACGTCGGAGGCAGGTGAAACAGGCGCGCGTGCAGGACCAAGTTTTGCCGGACCGTGAGTTCCCCGTAAAGGGAAAAGGATTGCGACATATAGCCGACACGGCGGCGCGCTTCGAGATCGCCGGCGCGCAGCACTTCGCCGAAGATCAGCGCCTCGCCCTCGGACGGCGGCAACAGCCCGGTGAGCATCTTCATCGTCGTCGTCTTGCCTGATCCGTTCGAGCCGACGAAGCCAAAGATCTCGCCGCGGCGGATCGTGAAATTCACGCGGTCAACGGCGGTGAAGTCGCCGAACCGGCAGGTCAGGTCCTTGGCGAGAATGACGGGCTCGGCATGACCGTCGAGCGGTGGACCGATCGGCTTTTCGTTGCCGGTAAGTTGTCGATGCGGGAGCAGGGTGACGAAGGCGTCCTCGATCGATTGGGTGCCGGTTTGCTGTTTGAGATCGGAGGGCGATCCGGTCGCGAGAATCTTTCCCTCGTTCATCGCGAACAGCCAATCGAAACGCTCGGCCTCCTCCATGTAGGCGGTGGCGACCACCACGCTCATTTTCGCCGTGCGACCTCGTATGCGGTCGATAAGATCCCAGAATTGGCGGCGCGACAGCGGATCGACGCCCGTCGTCGGCTCGTCGAGGATCAGGAGATCCGGATCATGGATCAGCGAGCAGCAGAGCCCGAGCTTCTGCCGCATTCCGCCCGACAGCTTGCTGGCCGGCCGGTCGGCGAATGGCGCAAGCCCGGTGCTTTCCAGGAGTTCCTTGATGCGCCACTCACGCTCCCTGCGCGACTGCTCGAACAGCCGGCCGAAAAATTCGACATTCTCCCTGACGCTCAGGTCGGGATAGAGATTCTTGCCGAGTCCCTGCGGCATGTAGGCGATGCGCGGACAGATCAAGGCGCGCTCGGCGGCCTTGGAGATGTCGGTGCCGAGAACGGCGACCGCGCCCTCCTGGATCTTCCGCGCGCCCGCCAGGATCGCGAGCAGGGAGGATTTGCCGACGCCGTCAGGTCCGATCAGGCCGACCAGGCGTCCGGCGGGAATGTCGGCCGAGATGCAATCGAGCGCCGTCACCGAGCGGTAGCGATGAGAGAAGGCTCGAACGATTGCGACCGGTTCGTCGCTGCCGTTCATGGAGCACCCTGCAGCTTCGCCGGCCATGCAATCGCGGGATCCCAGCGGACATAGCCGACACCGGGCAGGCCACTTCTGACCGCATCCGCGCGCGCAAGCAGACGTTCCGGGTCGATGCGCACCCGGATGCGAAACATCAGCTTGTCCCGCTCGGTCTTGGTCTCGACGGTCTTGGGCGTGAACTGCGCCTGGCTCGCGACAAAGGTGACCTTCGCCGGGATCGGGTGATCGGGGTAGGCGTCCAGAACGATCCGCGCATCAGCGCCGACCTTCACCTTGCCGGCCTCGGTCGTCGGCAGGTAGATGTCCATGTAGACATAGGTCAGATCCAACATCGTGAAGACCTTGCCGCCCGCCGCAAGGACCTCGCCGATATTGGTGAGACGGTACTGAATCCGGCCCTGCTTCGGCGCCACCAGCGTATTGTCCGCGATCTGCACCTTGTAGAGCCCTGCGTCATGCTGAGCGGCTTCCAGCGCGTGCTGAGTTTCGAGCACCCTGGCCTGCGCCGCGGCAAGCGCACCATTGGCGGCGTCGAGCTGTTGCTTGCGCTGGTCCATCAATTCCTTGGTCGCCCAGCCATTCTTGTGGAGGTAGTCTGTCCGCTGGTTTTCCTGCTCGGCCAGGGTCTTCTGTGCCTGCTGCTGGCTGAGCACGGCCTCGGCTTCCTCGATCGCGCGCTGTGCCTGCCGGCCTTGAGCCAACGATTTAGAAAGCGACTGCTCGAGATCGCGCGCATCCATTCGCGCCGCGACCTGTCCGGGCGCAACCATGTCGCCGATATCGGCGAGCAGTTCGTACACGCGTCCGGCATATTTCGTGCTGATGTCGATTTCGTCGGCTTCGATGCGGCCGTTGCCGACGCTGATACCGACAGGCAGCGGCGGATGCGCTTGCTTCCAGATGTAATAGCCGCCGCCACCGGCGCCGAGCGCAATGAGGAGGAGCGCTGCCGTGATCCGCAAACCGCGCCGTTTACCGTTTCGACGGACCGGCACGGGCAGATGCTGGGGGACGGGGGCAGGCGAAGGCGACTGAGACGCATCGGCGGCTGGCGCGCCTCCTTTGATCTCTTCGATTTGATCTTGCATCGGTCGGTGCCTTGAGTTGCAGAACCACTTTGCAATCTTGCACCGCCGCATCCGCAGCCTGTTGACGTAACGCAAGTTCCGGCGCCGAGGGTCTCATTGATCGCGTTCCGGCGCTGGTTCGACGCAATCGACTTGCTGACGCGCGCCACGAAGTTGATTTCGCTCAACCCGCGCCGCGTCAAATGCTTCATTCTTTGTTGAGTTGCGCAGCGAGACGGCGCGTCTTTCAATCACCGAGGACAAGTCATGGTCGACAGGAAAAACGTGGTGGTTGCCACCGAACGCGGGACAGGCACCGACGATGGCCTCCAGGCCAAAGACAGGCAGGCAAAGGAAGAGGGCTGGGTCCTCGATTGTCTGGAAGATGACGAAGTTCGAGAAGCCCTACACCGTCTCCATGCACGCGACACGACCACCGCCGCCTCGCAAGGTTGAGACGGAATGAGCGTCGAACCGCCAGCTTGTGGGGTGAGGGGCTGGCAAGCCGCGATTGATCCACGTCAACCGCTGTTGTCTTGTCGCGCGCTACGTGTTTTCATCAATTCGCTGGGGAGTGTTTCGTGCCGCTGAGAACGATAGCCGTGTTCTTCGATTCGTCGCCTGCCGGCGAGGCGCGTGCCGACTATGCCGTCAAACTCGCATTCCGTCACCGTGCGCATCTGGTCGGAATCTTCGTGGTACCGTTCGGCTGGGACGGCAATCCTTCCGAGTCGTTCGTTCGAGGGCAGGCCGCGGTTCGCGAACTCATTCAACGCCATACGGCGAGCGAACTGGCCGCGACGAAAGCCGCCAATCAAAGCTTTGCGACCGTCTCCACCCGCGAGGACATCAGTTGCGAGTTTCGTTGCATCCGGCCCGGTGAAGCCAATGAAGGGGCGGCGCTGAATGCGCTGCATTCCGATCTCGTGATCGTCGGCAGTCCGCGGGCAGACGGCCTGCCGCAAGAATGGTCGGCGGAGTCGCTGCTGCTTGCGACTGGTGTACCGGTCCTCCTGTTGCCCGAGCATTGGAGTGGGTCCGCGGCCGAACATATCGTGGTCGCCTGGAATGCCAGCCGTGAGGCGCGCCGCGCCATCACTGATGCGCTTCCGCTGCTTGCGGCCGCGCAGTCGGTGACCGTCCTCCTGGTGGACCCCCATAAGAATGACCGCCATGGCGAGGAACCCGGCGCCGATGTGGGGCTGTATCTGTCCCGCCATGGCGTAAACGTGGCGGTCGAGCGGATTTGGTCCAATGGCGCTTCGGTCGCCGACGCCATCCTTGGTTTTGCTGGGCGACACACTGGCGATCTGATCGTGGTCGGCGCTTACAGCCATGCGCGAACGAGCCAGATGATCTTTGGCGGCGTGACCCGAGCCTTGCTGCGCGACGCGATCGTTCCATTGCTGATCGCACATTGAGAGGGCACGAACAGGGTCGTCGGTCAGGACCGAATTAGGTCGGGCGCAGCAGGCCCGCGACAGCCCGCCGGGCGATCGCGTTTTCCTCGGGCAGGCCAATCGAAATGCGCACCCAGGTATCGAGCGGCGGATAGCTGCGGCCGATGTCGATGCCTTGTGCCGCCAACGCGGTCGCAATGGCTTGTTGTGGCTGACTGGCGTCGAAGAACACGAAGTTGCCCTGCGAGTCCGTGAAGCGAACCTTCCGTTTCCGGAACAGCTCGTGCCACGCATCGCGCTCGGCCGCGACCTTCGCGCGAACAGACGGAATATAGTCCGTATCTTTCAGACTTGCGTTTGCCGCGATCAGGCTGAGCCGATTGAGTCCGAAGAACGCACCGATGCCGAGCTGCTTTACCGATTTGGCCAGTTCGGCGGGCGCCAGCGTGCAGCCGATGGCCAGGCTCGCAAGCCCGTAGATTTTTGCGAATGTCCTGAAGACAGCGACGTGGTCACCGGCGCGGACGAGGCCGGCGACGGTTCGCTTCTCGAAATCCGGCGTGAATTCAAGATAGGCCTCGTCGACGATCACGAGGGTGCGTTTGGAGAGCTCGTGCACGAATTCGATGAACTGCGCTGCCTCGCTCACCGTGCCGCTTGGGTTGTGCGGATTGACAAGATAGACCGCGCGCGTCCGTCCGTTGACCTTGGCGGCGATGGCGGGAAGATCGTTCTGAAGCTGATCGTTGAGGGGAACACCGACGACGATGCCGCCGGCGGGCGAGACGGCATCCACCAGCGCAGTGTAGCCTGGCTCGGAATAGACGAACTCGCCGCCTGGACCGCCGCGGGCGGACAGATACAGGCCGAGCACGTCGAGGACCTCGCCAAGCACGACCTGCTCGGCAGCAACTTTTTCGCGCGCGGCAATCGTCTGCGTCAGCTCGGTGAGTTCGTCGCCGGTATAGCGGCTGAGGCCGGCGAGGTGCGCCTTGATCGCCTGCAACGCCCGAGGCGAGGGACCGAATGGATTTTCATTCAAGGAGAGACGAATTCGGTCGTGTTTCGATGCATCGGCCATGGCTGGATACAAAAGACTGCTGGCTGCGGCGGTACTGATCAACAGCCAATTGCGTCGAGAAAGCTCCGTCAGGGTGCTGCTCCTTCCGATCGATAGCAATTGCAGGAGTTGCGCCGGTCACCCCAACTATAAGCGACCATTGGCACGATCGGGAACGCATCAGGCGGCATCGTCGCGCGATTGTTACGCTCGGTGAAGAGAGTCGGCGGCTGGGCGCAAGTCTGGTGTCATGCCAGGTTGCCGTCATCACCAGCGCCGGAGCGAGGGCGGAGGCGCAGGAGGCGAGAGCCGCGCCTCCTATGCGTCGAGCCCATGGAGCACTGCGGCGCGTTGAGTTTCTCCAGCCAGCGACGCGGAGATGCATCCAAGCGCGAACGGAACAGCGACGATCAACGAAAAGAGAGATGTGAAACATCTCACATCGCAGCTTTGAGTCGCGGATTAATCAGGGGTCTTCGACTGTCGCAGAACCAATGGAGGTTCGCATGAAGATCCTGGTGATCTCTGGGCTGGCAGCCCTCGCAGCCTTAACGGTCGCAACCAGCACCGGCGTGCTACGACCACACCGATCAACAGAAAGTAGCGCTGCAGGAACGCAGATGCCTGTAACGCAGCTTCAACACGCGGTGCGGCCAAACGAACTACCCGTTCAGGAGTTCGAGGACCGGTCCTTGGTCTTTCCAAAGGAACCGCAACGCTAATCAGAATGCTGGCAGCGCAGCCTTAGCTGATTGAACTTCGGCTGCGCGCCGGCATCTGTCGGAACAGCTTGATGCGTCAATCGCCTCGAGCTGACCTCCGTGTCCGCGACGTCTCAAGGGCCCATGAAAATGGGATTGATCTGAGGATCGCCCAGCAGGCCCAAGGATTGGAGTTGTCCGCTGTGTAGGTCGACTTCCAAGGTAATTAATAGCAGCGCGAGCACGGTGGCGATGTAGATGAGCAGGGGTGATGCCTCTTGGGCTGTCGCATCGTCACTCTGCCGAAGGCGAACGCGGAGGGCTCGCAACCGCGCAATTACCTGCAGATACGCTCTGGATCGTATTTGCATGGCTGTCGTCCTTGTCGCCACCCACAGTTTAGAACGGAGTGTTCAGCGACTCAATTGCCGCTAACAGCACCGTGGAACCGAACAGCGCTCCCTTCGTTGAGCTGGATCAAACGAATGGAGGGTTCGAGTGCGGACGCTTGTGCCCGTTCTATGCTTGACCGCCTGTATCAGTTGCGGCCATGCCGTCGCCCAGACGGATCAAGGCAAAACAAGCTCGCCCACCATCGGCGCCGGGCGAACCCCTCCAGAGGAGAAAGGCCAGTTGCAGCCACAGGGCTGGACGGGGCCAATCAACACAGAAACAGGCGGCGCGCCTCCCGAAAGTCCGCAAGGCCAGAGCCCGCCAGGAATGCAAGCGGCCCCGGAAGGATCAAACAAGAGGACCGTGGCTCCGGAAAAGTAGCTTACTGAGAGCGCGGAAGAGCTTTCGTCTCGCTTGAGAAAAACGGGCAGAATGGGGAGGGGTGTTGTCCCATCGCCCGGGAAGACTGGATGAGTGTGACCGTGCGTCTCATTGCCGCGCTTCTCGCCATTTCGCTGCTTCTGGTTCCGCAAGCTGTATCCGCCCAATTGATAGGACACGGCGGACCTGTACGAGCGATTGCTGTTTCGAGCGACGGTGAGACAGTCCTGTCGGGAAGCTTTGACACCGCCGCGATCCGCTGGTCGCTCCCGACCGAATCCGCAGAGCAGGTGCTTCGGTTTCATTCGGACGCGGTGAACGCCGCTACCTTTCTCAAGGACGCGAGAATGGCGACGGCCGGCGCGGATGGACGCATCGCGATTTGGACGCAAGGCCGGCAGCAACCTGACAAAGTCTTTGAAGGCCATGCGGGACCGATCGTTGCCATGGCCGTGTCGCCGGATGGCTCAACAATCGCATCCGCCTCCTGGGACCGTACGGTGCGGCTTTGGTCGCTGTCGGACGGCATATCGCGCGTGCTCGAGGGGCATTCGCAGAACGTCAACGGCGTTGCCTTCACGCCTGACGGACAGTCGCTCGTCAGTGTAGGCTACGACCTGACGGCGCGGGTCTGGCGCCTTGCGGATGGTACGTCCAGGATTGTTACGTCGCCGGCGCCGCTGAACGCGGTTGCGATCGCGCCAGATGGCGAAATCGTCACAGGCGCGGCGGACGGTAGGCTGCGCATGCTGACCTCCGGTGGCAAGGAGAGCGGCGACGTCGCGGCGAGCACCACGCCGATCGTGGCCTTGGCGATTTCGCGTGACGGCGCCTTGATCGCCGCGGCCGGCGTTGGTGGCACCGTGGCGATCGTCGATCGCAAGGCGCGCAGCACGCTGCGTACGCTCGTCGGTCCCAACATGCCGGTCTGGTCGGTCGCGTTCCTGCCTGATGGCGCGACACTCCTGACCGGTGGCGCTGACGGCAAGATCAGGCGATGGAATGCACTAAGCGGCGATGCCGTCGGCTCGAACCTGCTCGGCACGCCGGCCGATCCGCTCGCCGCCTATGCCGGCGATCACGGCGCCGAAATCTTCAGGGCCTGCGTCGCCTGCCACACGCTGTCGGAAACCGAAGTCCAGCGTGCCGGGCCAACGCTTGCCGGGCTTTACGGCCGAAAAATCGCTTCGCTGCCCGGCTACCGCTTCTCCGATGCGCTCAAGACGATGGACATCGTCTGGACGCCGGAGACCGTCTCAAAGCTGTTCGAGATCGGACCGAATGCCTATACGCCCGGCACGAAGATGCCGGAGCAGCATATCGGCTCAGCCGAGGATCGCCGCGCGCTCACGGACTTTCTGGCGCGTGCGACATCGAAGTAGCAAGTTCCCGCCGGCTCAGATCGAAGTCGTCGGATGATCCTCGATGCGCGCGGCTAACCCTTGCTCTCCCGTTGACGCAAATAATCATCCGTCGTTCGTGGCGGCGCGCGTTCCGGGATGCCTCGGAACGGATCGAATTGCTGTTCACTCATGACGATGACGCGGCAATCGGCGCACATCCGCACGGCGTCGAGGCGCTTGTCGCCGGCGGGATACATCCAATGCCGGCCCTCGAGCTTTGCCGCGATCCGCTCGATCGTGCTCTTGACGCCGAAGGGCGTGCCGCAGCGGACACAAAGAGCAGGTTCTTCCTCCTTGATGACTTGCGCCGGTGCGCGGCTGGCGCTGAAGTCGATCTGCGGTCTGAGCGTGATGACTTTTTCCGGGCAGGTGCTCTGGCACAAGCCGCATTGCACACACGCATCTTCAACGAATTTGAGCATTGGGCGGTCGGGATCATCGCGAAGGGCGCCGGTCGGGCAGACTGACACGCAAGACAGGCACAGCGTGCATCCATCCGTGTTGACGCTGATCGCGCCGATCGGTGCGCCTTGGGGCAGAGCAATGACGTCCACTGGCTTGGGGGCCAGTCGATGCAATTCGCTCAGGCCGAAGCGAAGCACGTCGCGTCGCTTGCCGACTGCCTTGAACGTCGCGGGCTGCGCGACGCAGGTGAGCGTCTCGATCCCGCTCAACTGCTCACCGAGGCTGTCGGGATCGTCCGTTTCGATGGTCGCAACACGGCATCCGTCAAACCCGAGGCCAGCCAGAACGGCGTCGGCCATGGCGATCGTCTGCGATAGTCCGGTCGTAGCGTGTCGCGGCTTGGCGCGCAGCAGAAACCGCACCGCGGACGCCCCATAGGCGAATGCGCCGATGACCGCTTCCAGCCCGACCTGCGTCAGCTCGTTGACGGCAAGGGGCAGCACGTTGGCCGGCAGCCCGTCCCCATGACGCGCGAGTGCATCGATCAGCGGCGTGCCGTGCTGGCGGTCATGGAGCAGCAGCACCGGACGCGCGCCGCCGGCGTCATGATAGGCGAGCAGCATGGCGCGAATAGTTTGCAACTGGGTGTCGGCGGGTGGCAGCGCATAGGACGCAGCTCCCGTGGGGCAAGCGGCCGCGCACTGCCCGCAACCGGCGCAGATTTCCGCGTTGACTGCGACATGGTCGCCAGCGGGCGTGATCGCGCCGGTCGGGCACAGATCGAGGCAGCGATGGCATCCGGTGAGCTTCGAGCGCGAATGGGCGCAGAGGCTGGGCGTGAAGTCGACATATTTCGGCTTGTCAAAGCTGCCGACGAGATCGCGCGCGGAAAGCACCGCCCGTAGCACAGCCGCGGGATCCCTGGGATCCGCGCGCAGATAGCCGTCGCGCAGGTCGTGCGCGGGAAACAGCGGCATCTCGCCGGAGAGGTCGAGCACAAGATTGCAGCGCGAGGTCGCGCCGTTGCGCGGCGCTTCGAACTCCAGGCGCTCGCGCGAAGATGGGCGTGGGCGGGCGCAGTCGTCGATCGTGAGCTCGAAGGCGCCAAAATGCCCCCGTGCGTTGCGGATCGTTCCTTTCACGATCGGGAAGACCGCCGCGGCCGGCGGCGTGACGTCTCCCGGTTGCTTGAGCATGACCGTGACGTCGAGGTGCTGCGCGAGCAGGCAGCCCGCTTCGATCGCAGCCTCGTCGCGCCCATAGATCAGGATGACGCCCTCGCTCGACAGCGTGACCAGCGGATAGTCGGGTGAGGGAATTGCAGCTGCCGCAAGCAGGGCCGCCATTTTCGCGCCGGCAGTCGCGCCGTCGCGCGACCAGCCTGCCGTCTCGCGGATATTGGTGAAGGTGATCCGGTCAGAGCGTTCGCCGGCCTCGTCGGTGAACTGCGCCGCCTGCTGCGTGCAGGCAACGGTCAGCGCGCCGTCCGCCTTTGCGGCGCTGCGGAAATGATCAAGCTCCGCGCCGCAGAGGTGACGAAAGGTCCTGATCTCGCTGTTCGCGCATCCACGCCGGATCGCGGCCGTGTCGAGCCGCATCGTGTCTTCACACGAGCAAATCAGGATGGTCTTCGCTGGCTGCTCCAGATTCATCCCTCCCGAGAAGGCGGCATACGACGGACTCGCGCCGATCCCTCGCCTCGTATAGATATTCTAAATCGGGAAGAAAAGGAAAGGAAGGACGGCCTGCGGTCGACCCCAACCAGCCATGTTTCCCTGGCGGAACCGATCCTTCTGCCGCCGCCGTTCGCGCTGGTGCGGTTGCGCGAAAGCGGAGACGCTTTTGCCCATGCCTGCCGCGTCGCACCCGACAGCGGCGCTGGCACGCTGGTCTATGTCGGGCGGTTCGATCTTGCCGAGTTCGCCGTGGTGCTCGAGCCAAGCGAGCCCTTGAGCACGGCACGGCGCGCCTTCTATGTCGCCATGGTCGCGCTCACTGATGCTCTTCGCGCCTATGCGCCGCCGAACAAGACGGTCGCGATCGAGTGGCCCGATGCGGTCAGGATCGATGGCGGGCTGGTCGGCGGGGGGCGGATGGGATGGCCGCCGCCCGCGAGCGAGGACGAGCCGCCGCCGTGGCTTGTGTTTGGCGCCATGATCCGGACCGTTGCAATGACCGACCCGGGGCCCGGTGCCCATCCGCTGGCCTCTGCGCTGGACGAAGAGGGGTTTGGCGAAGCGGGGGCCGTGCAGGTGACCGAGAGCTTTGCACGGCACCTGATGCGGGCGATCGATGGTTGGCAGGTCGATGGATTTGGCCGCGTCGCGCAGGACTATCTCAGCCGAATGCCGCGCGAGCGGCAAGCGCTGCAGCGGATCGACGATCGCGGCGATCTCCTCACGCGCCGTATCGGTAGCGACCGAACGAAGCGGAAGGAACTCGTGAAGGCGCTCGCTGCGCCATCCTGGCTCGATCCGAAGCTCGGGGGACCGCGGCTGTGAAATTGCTGCGCACCATCGCGCTTGATCCCTCCGACACCTTCGTGTTCGAGGTGCCGGCCGAACCCGGCGAATGGGCCGTCTCCGGCGCTTTCCGTTTCTGTGATCAGGATCCGGCGCAGCTCAGCAGAAAGGAACGTGCAGCCTTCCGTAGCGGCTTCCTCGGCGTGCAATCCTGGGGATGGTCAACGCTGGCGCAGATTGTTCCGGCGACGGAGGACGATTGCCAGGCGCTGATCGAACGCCTTGCCCGGCAACTGGTCGATCGGTTCGGCGCCCCAGACATTGTGGCGGCGAGGGCCGCGGCGGAAGAGGAAGTCGCCTTTGCGCAATCGCTTTGCACGCATCCGATCAGCTCGCTCATTGCAGTCCACCGCTCGTTGAGTGGCGATGCTGTCCACGAGTCGTTCCGCAGACTGCAACTGCGGGAAGGGCAAAGACCAGGGCACGGGCACGGCAAGGCATTCTCGTTCATGGCGGTAGAGGATGATGTCGAACCCGACAGCGATCTCAGGATTGCCGATATGGGCCGGGAGCCGCGCCTTCGATGAATGATTTCTGGATCGCGTGCGGCCACCATCTGCTTGACCGGGACGAGGGCGGTGGGCTTTGCGTCACCGGTGAGTTCCTGAAAGCCTATTTTGCCCGTCCCGAGCTGTTGCCGCCGGACGATGCCTGCCTGGTCGAACGAAGATTGTACCGCTCGCTGCTCGCCGATCCGCGCCAGCCGGTCAGCGCTGAGGAGATCGCCGTAATCGCAGATCACGACGCCCGGGAGAACTGGCGGTTCGTGCTCGTCTTTCGCGATCTCCTGCTGCGGCATCCGACGCTGGAGGCTGCCTACCTCGCAACCGTGCGGTCGCGGGCCAACAATCTGCCACCGCTGTTCGTCAATCACCTCGTGCACGTGATCCTGCGCAACGCTCTCGACGGCTGCGACGACCCGTTCGTGCTGCGCGCCGCCGAACTGTTCTTCCGCCCGCAGTGCATCCTGCCGCACGAGCAGGCGCTGCTGCTCGGCGATGAAGAGGTCGTCGGCGGCCGCAGCCCGACCCCGGTGCTGTCGCTGATGTCGATGCTGGGAGCAACGACCGATGCAGTCGTCGATGTGTTGAGCGACGAGAACGCCAACGCATATTGGCAGCGGAGCGACCATTTCGATATGGCGTTCGACCTCACTGCAGGTGGCCGCGGTCCGCATGCGCTGGCACAGGCGATGGGACGCTGGATCTCCCATCTGCTTGGGATCGAGGTCGTCATCGAGCCGTTGCGCGAGCTGCGTGATGCGCGGCTCACCTGGTATGTTGGGCTCGACGCCGACGCCACTGGAATCGGCGACCGTCTTTGGCATGGCGAGCCGCTGGACGAACGCGACGCCGGACGCGTGCTCGCGTTGTTTCGCCTGACATTTGCGGATGCGAGCCAGGCGATAGAAGATATGCAGGGCGAGCCGGCCTATCTCATTCTGGCGATGACGCCGGACCACAAGCTCCGGATGAAGCCACAAAATCTGCTGACGGGGCTGCCGGTCAAACGCCTGGAGATGGTGACATGAGCCCCGCCGCGCTGCCACTCCTGCGCATCCCCGTTGGCGTCGTGGTCGAGCGGCGCAAGGCGGACTCGCCATGGGCTGACTTCGTCTGGCGCAGCGTCGCCGTGCTGCCGGACGAGCCGGAGACAAAGCCTTGGACCGTGCTTCGCGAAGAGGAGGGGGCGGCTCTCTTCTATGCCGGCAGCGCCACGGTCGATCTTTATCCCTCCGAGACGGCGCGCTATCGCGACAATCTCGCCTCGGGGAGTCCAAGCATCTGGACCGTGTTGTCGCCTGCGGAAGACGCCTGGCCCTATTCGGTGGCTGCCGCGACCGCCGATCCCGCGGAAGGCGAGGCCTTCACCGAGGCCGGTGCCAATCTCGTCGAGGCGGTGCCAATGCCCGAGATGCTGCGCGAGACGATTGAAGGTTTCATCGCCGAGCACCACGTCGAACGGGAGTTCTTCAAGCGCAGGCGGCGGCAGGTCGACTCGGAGGCGCTCGCGCGCCGTCACCATGAAGGCGGACACGAATGAGTGAGGACAAGTTCCTGGCACGCTGGTCCCGCCGCAAGCAGGAGGCCAAGCAGGAGGGAAGGGCGAATGCCACGCTGCCCGACGCGGCAAGGCATCACGCGGTGCAGCCCGCGTCGCCGCCAGCGGTCAAAGACAGCGAGGTGGAATTCGATTTGTCGAGTCTGCCTCCAATCGACTCGATCACAAGCGTAACCGACGTCACTGCATTCCTGCGCAAAGGGATTCCGCCGGAGTTGACACGTGCGGCCCTTCGTCGCGCCTGGAGCGCCGATCCCACCATTCGCGACTTCGTGGGGTTGGCGGAGAACGCCTGGGACTTCAACGATCCGACCGCGATGCCGGGCTTCGGACCGCTAGACTGTCCCGAGGGAGAGCTGGCCGCGCTGGTTGACCGGATCGTCGGTGGCCTGCGCAAGTCGGCCGAGGCGCGGCCTGAGACGTCGGTTGAAATCGCGGATTCTTCGCAGGACCTGCATCAAGCGGAGACCGCGAGCGCTGTGGTCGCTGCCGAAGATGCGGCTACCACCCAAGTCATTTCCGCTCCTGCTGCAGCGCAACCGACGGTGACCGAAAATGCCGAGAGCGAACGCGAGCCCATTCGGCGCCATACGCATGGCGGCGCGCTGCCGCGCTAGAGGCTCGACGAAAGACTATAGCCGAAGGCTATGGGCAGGCGATTGACCCCTTGCGGAACGGGGACTACGATTCCCTACTGCTTTGTAAGAAAAGCAATAATCAAGCAGACGGGACTTGGATGGGAGGTCCACGTGCGTGATGATGGGCTCGATCGCGCCATTGCCGCCGCCGGCGGAGTTGCCGAGCTTGCGCGTAAAATTGGCGTCAGCCAGCCCTCTATTTCGAACGGGAACACGCTGCCCGCACAGCGGGTGATGGCAGTCGAAGCCGCAACCGGCGTACCACGCAAAGAATTGCGACCTGATCTTTACGGCGAGCCGCCGTTGTCCGCGCAGCCGATCGATCCTATCGATGCCGCGCGTGCGCAGGAATATCTGCTGCTCGCAACGCTTCTGTCCGCAGCGCCGTCAAGAAGGCTGCTCGATCAACTGGCTGCATTGAGCGGCGATGCGACGCCGCTTGGGCGCGCACATGCTGCGCTCGCCGAAGCTGCGGCCGGCGCGGTCGCAGCGAAGGTCGAGCGCGAATATTTCGATCTGTTCGTCGGTCTCGGACGCGGCGAGTTCTTGCCCTATGCATCCTATTACCTGACGGGGTTTCTCAACGAGCGGCCGCTGTCGCGCCTGCGTGCCGACCTCGCAGCGCTTGGCATCGAGCGCGTTGCGAGCAATTCCGAGCCGGAGGATCACGCGGCCATCCTGTGCGAGATCATGGCGGGCTTTGCGGGAGGGCGCTTCGAGGCGTCCTCCGACGCGCAGCGCACCTTCTTCGAGAAACACATCGCGTCCTGGATGGGGCGCCTGTTCGCCGACATCGAGCGCGCGGAGAACGCCACCTTCTATCGTGCGGTCGGCGCGCTCGGTCGTGCCTTTATCGAGATTGAGACGGAAGCATTCACATTCGCCAACTGACCGGCATACGCCGGTCCGGGGAGACATGCGATGAGTGAAGAGAAGAAAGCCACAGTCGGACGCCGCGACTTCCTGCGCAAGGTCGGCATCGGCACGGTCGGCGCCGGCGCGACGCTCGCGACGCCACTGGTCGGATCCGCGCAGGCCGACAGCGAAACCAACGATGAGAAGCGAAAGGCGCGCTACAAGGAATCCGATCACGTGAAGGCCTTTTACCGCGTCAATCGTTATCCGGCTTGAAGGAGGCTGACCGTGCTGATCAAGCGAACACACGGGCGTTCCGAGCGCCACGGCTCGATCGCCGAGTCCCTTGCAGGTCAGGCCGGCGGTCTCGACCGCCGCACCTTCCTGCGCAAATCCGGTCTGGCCGGCGGCGCGCTCGCCGCGCTCGGCACCATGCCGATCGGAAGCGTGCGCAAGGCGGAAGCAGCGACGACGGGTCCGCTCACTGCGGGCGCGACCGTCCGCAAGAGCATCTGCACGCACTGCTCGGTCGGATGCACGGTGACGGCGGAGGTCTTGAACGGGGTATGGATCGGTCAGGAGCCAAGCTGGGAATCCCCGATCAATCGCGGCTCGCATTGCGCCAAGGGCGCTTCCGTGCGCGAACTCGTGCACAGCGAGCGACGGTTGCGCTATCCGATGAAGCTGGTGGACGGGCAGTGGACCCGCGTCTCCTGGGACGCCGCAATCAACGAGATCGGCGACAAGCTCCTGGGCGTGCGCGAGAAGTCCGGTCCCGAGTCCGTCTATTGGCTCGGTTCGGCCAAGATGACCAATGAAGGAGCCTATCTGTTCCGCAAGCTCGGCGCATTCTGGGGAACCAACAACACCGATCACCAGGCGCGCATCTGCCATTCCACGACCGTCACCGGCGTCGCCAACACCTGGGGCTATGGTGCGATGACCAACAGCTACAATGACATCCGCAACGCGAAGACGCAGGTCGTGTTGGGCGGCAATCCGGCCGAGGCGCATCCGGTCTCATTGCAGCATTTGCTTGAGGGCAAGGAGCTGCAAAAGGCCAACTTCATCGTCATCGACCCGCGCCTGACGCGCACGGCCGCACACGCGACCGAATATGTGCGCATGCGGCCGGGCACCGATATCCCGGTGCTCTACGGCATGATGTGGCACATCCTCCAGAACGGTTGGGAGGACAAGGAGTTCATCCGGCAGCGCGTCTACGGGTTCGACGATCTGCGGAAGGAAGTGGAGAAGTGGACCCCGGACGAAGTCGAGCGTGTCACCGGCATTCCCGGCGAGCAGCTCAAGCGCGTCGCCAAGATGTTTGCTACCGAGAAGCCGGCAACACTGATCTGGGCGATGGGCCAAACCCAGAAGACCGTCGGCACCGCCAACGTGCGGGCAAGCTGCATCGCGCTGCTGATGACCGGCAACGTCGGCAAGGCCGGCGCCGGCGCCAACATCTTCCGCGGCCATGACAACGTGCAGGGCGCGACCGATGTCGGACTCGATATCGTCACGCTGCCGTTCTACTACGGACTCGCCGAGGGCGCCTGGAAGCACTGGTCGCGGGTTTGGGAGGTCGATTACGAGTACCTGAAGTCGCGCTTCGACTCCAAGCAGATGATGGAAACTCCCGGCATTCCGCTGACCCGCTGGTTCGAAGCGGTGACGCTGCCGAAAGACCAGGTCGCGCAGAAAGACAATGTGCGGGCGGTGTTCGTGCAGGGGCACGCCTCCAACAGCATCACCCGCATTCCCGAATCCCTGAATGGCCTGAAGGCGCTCGAGCTCCTCGTCATCGCCGACCCGCATCCGACGACCTGGGCCTCGCTCGCCGTCGAGGCGGGACGCAAGGACGGCGTCTACATTCTCCCAGTCGCCACCCAGTTCGAGTGCAAGGGGTCGCGCGTTGCCTCGAACCGCTCGCTGCAATGGGGCGAGCAGATCGTGAAACCGATCTTCGAATCGAAGGACGATCTCGAGGTGATCTATCTAATGGCGAAGAAATTCGGTTTCGCCGACCAGATGTTCAAGAATATCAAGGTCGAGAACAATCTGCCTGAAGCAGAGGATGTGCTGCGCGAGATGAACCGCGGCAGTTGGTCGACCGGCTATTGCGGCCAATCGCCCGAACGCCTCAAGGCGCACATGAAGAACCAGGCGAAGTTCGACATGCTGACGATGCGGGCGCCCAAGGACGACCCCGAGGTTGGCGGCGACTATTACGGTCTGCCCTGGCCGTGCTGGGGATCACCGGAGGTCAAGCATCCGGGCACGCCGCTGCTCTACAACACCAATCTGCACGTGATGGATGGCGGCGGCACCTTCCGGCCGCGTTTCGGCCTCGAGCGCGAGGAGAAACTACCGGACGGCACGACGCGGAAGGTGAGCCTGCTCGCCGACGGCTCGTACTCGCTGGGGTCGGCTATCCAGGACGGCTATCCGGAGTTCACGCTGGCGAGCCTGAAGAAGCTTGGCTGGAATACGGAACTCACCGAAGCGGAAATGGCAACGATCAACAAGATCAACCCGGCCAATCCGGACGCGGTGTCATGGTCGCTCGATCTGTCCGGCGGCATCCAGCGCGTGGCGCTGGCGCATGGCTGCGTGCCCTACGGCAACGGCAAGGCGCGCATGAATGCCTTCGGCTTGCCCGATCCCATTCCGGTTCACCGCGAGCCGATCTACACGCCGCGCGTCGACCTCATCGCCAAATATCCGACGCTGCCCGACGCCAAGCAGTTCCGCGTGCCCAATATCGGCTTCTCCGTGCAAAAGACGGCGGTGGAGAAGGGGATCGCCAAACAATTTCCGCTCATCCTGTCGTCCGGCCGTCTGGTCGAATATGAGGGCGGAGGCGAGGAGACCCGCACCAACCCGTGGCTCGCCGAATTGCAGCAGGACATGTTCATCGAGATCAACCCGGCCGATGCCGCCGAGCGTGGTGTCAAAGACGGCGGCTGGGTCTGGGTCACGGGCGCCGAGAACAATTCCAGGGCAAGGATGAAGGCGCTCGTCACCGAGCGTATCGGCAAGGGCGTTGCCTGGATGCCCTTCCACTTCGGCGGTTGGTTCGCAGGCAAGGACCTTCGCGGCAATTACCCGAAGGGTACCGATCCGATCGTGCTCGGCGAAAGCGCGAACACGATCACCAGTTACGGATACGATCCCGCGACGGGCATGCAGGAGGCCAAAGTCACTCTCTGCCAGATCGCGGCGGCCTAAGGAGCAACGACGATGGCACGTATGAAATTTCTCTGCGACGCCGACCGCTGCATCGAGTGCAACGCCTGCGTGACAGCCTGCAAGAACGAGCACGAGGTGCCTTGGGGCATCAACCGGCGCCGTGTCGTCACCATCAACGACGGCAAGCCGGGCGAACGCTCGGTGTCGATGGCCTGCATGCACTGCACCGATGCGCCCTGTGCGGCGGTCTGCCCGGTGAACTGCTTCTACACCACCGCCGACGGCGTGGTGCTGCACTCCAAGGATCTCTGCATCGGTTGCGGCTATTGCTTCTACGCCTGCCCGTTCGGCGCGCCGCAATATCCGAAAGTCGGCAATTTCGGCTCCCGCGGCAAGATGGACAAGTGCACCTATTGCGCGGGCGGCCCCGAGGCCGATGGCAGCAAGGAGGAATACGAGAAGTACGGCGCGAACCGGCTCGCCGAAGGCAAGCTGCCGCTCTGCGCCGAGATGTGCTCGACGAAATCGCTGCTCGCGGGCGATGGCGAGATCATCGCCCAGATCTACAAGGAGCGCGTCATGAAGCGCGGTTACGGCTCTGGCGCCTGGGGCTGGAAGACGGCCTATCGCGAGACGATCGAGTCCTGACGCGGCCAAGATTTACGGCGGGCGAACATCGAGGAGGAGTTCATGGCGTCGTTTGCAAGGTTCGTTCGGCTGGCCGTCGGCGCCTGGGCACTGCTCCTGCTTATCGGGGCTGCGCCGGTTCCGGTGAGCGCGCAGCAGGTCAACCCGACCGCGAGTTCAGTGCATGAACAGCAGCTCTTGCAGGAGCTCGACCGGATCCAGGGCCGCGTGAGCATCCCCGATCAAAGATCCAGTGTTCTGGTCCAGCCGCAGGGCCGCGAATGGCGCGAATTCCACAATGTGACGCTGCGCTGGATCGGCGGCGTTGCCATCATCGGCATGCTCGCGGTGATCGTGATCTACTATCTGGCGCGCGGCATGGTTCGCCTCGAAAGCGGACGGTCGGGCCGCACCATCGTGCGCTTTAACGTCTTTGAGCGTTTCGTGCACTGGATGACCGCCGTCTGTTTCATCATTCTGGCGCTCTCCGGGCTGAACATCACCTTCGGTCGGCCGCTGCTCTTGCCGCTGATCGGCCTCGAAGCGTTCTCCGAATGGTCGCAGTGGGCGAAGTATGCCCACAATTATCTGAGCTTCCCGTTCACCATCGGCGTCGTGCTGATCTTCCTGATGTGGATCGCCGGCAATATCCCGAACAAGGCGGATGTCGAGTGGGCGAGACGGGGAGGCGGCCTGATCGGCCATGACCATCCGCCGGCCTATCGGTTCAACGCTGGGCAGAAGGCGATCTACTGGATCGTCGTGATCGGCGGCGGGCTGGTCGCCGCGAGCGGCTATGTCCTCATGTTCCCATTCTACACCACGGGCATCGAGGGCATGCAAATCGCCCAGATCGTTCACGCCATCGTTGCCGTGCTCTTTATCGCGGTGATGCTGGCGCACATCTATATTGGCACGATCGGGATGGAGGGAGCCTTCGAGGCGATGGGCTCCGGGGAGGTGGACGTCAATTGGGCGCGCGAGCACCACAGTTTGTGGCTGGACGAGGAGATGGCGCGAACCGGCCCGAATGACACACAACCGCAGCCTCGCCACGCGGCGTCCGCGGCGCAGTAGGGCCATCGAAACCTGTTCTGCAAGTCGGTTAGAGCCGTACACCCGTCGTTGCAAAGGCCTGCTCGACGGGCTCCTGGACATGGCTAAGCCCCACAACTGCGGCAGCCGCGATCACCAGGGTTGCCGCGCACGCAAGTAAAAACGCTTTCATCGCGATCCCTCCAGCCGAATAGACGCGCGGAAAATCATACAAATGTCCGGCCGCGAAGCAAAATGCGTCTTGCGGCAGCAGTACCTGGCGCTTCGGGTGCGCCCGGAATCGCGATGGGCATGTAGGCGTTGGTCCGAGGCGACCGGGATGTTGCCTGCAGCAAGCGGTGCGCTCCAGGGATGTCAGAGAAGGGCACGACTGACTCAGATGCAAACGCAGACGACAACACGCCCAATGCTTTTGATACAGAATTCGCATAAGGTATATTATGGAATATTTTTATCTACAATCAGATCAAAGATTTAGGCGAAATTCCTCACAGAAATGCCGATCCGAAGCGTCAACGCAAAGCCTGAGGTCACGCAATCCAGCGCGACCGCATCGGCCCGTCTGCATGTGGGCATCCAGCCGTATGCAGCCCTGTCTGAAAGCCCATATTGCCGCGGGCGCCAGACGCTGCAATAAGCGCCGGCGAGATCGCTTGCCGACCCCTCGGCATGGACAACAACAAGCCTCATAAAGGGAGCAAACCAGATGAGCTTTTCACGACGCGCGCTACTGAAGGTATCGGCTGCCTCGGCCGTCCTGGGCGGCCTTGGCGCGCCATTGGTGGCCCGCGCGCAGACGGCCGAGTTCACTTACAAATACGCCAACAATCTCCCGGACAGCCATCCCATGAACGTCCGCGCCCGCGAGATGGCGGCGGCGATCAAGACCGAGACCAATGGCCGGTTCGACCTGCAGGTTTTCCCCAACAACCAGCTCGGTTCCGACACCGACATGCTCAGCCAGATCCGGTCCGGCGGCGTCGAGTTCTTCACGCTGTCCGGCCTGATCCTGTCGACGCTGGTGCCGGCGGCCTCCATCAACGGCATTGGATTTGCGTTTCCGGACTACGACACGGTCTGGAAGGCCATGGACGGCGGGCTCGGCGCCCATGTCCGCGGCGAGATCAAGAAGGCCGGCCTCGAGGTGATGGAAAAGATCTGGGACAACGGGTTCCGGCAGACCACGTCCTCGACCAAGTCGATCAATGGTCCGGAGGATTATAAAGGCTTCAAGATCCGTGTGCCGGTCTCGCCATTGTGGACCTCGATGTTCAAGGCGTTCGACGCCGCCCCCGCCTCGATCAATTTCAGCGAGGTCTATTCGGCGCTGCAGACCAAGATCGTCGAGGGCCAGGAGAACCCGCTGGCGATCATCTCGACCGCCAAGCTCTACGAGGTGCAGAAGTTCTGCTCGCTGACCAACCACATGTGGGACGGCTTCTGGTTCCTGGCCAACCGCCGGGCTTGGTCGCAGCTGCCGGAGGACGTCCAGACCATCGTCGCCAAGAACGTCAACGCGGCCGCCGTCAACGAGCGCGCCGACGTCGCCAAGCTCAACGCCAACCTGCAACAGGAACTGGCCGGCAAGGGCCTCGCCTTCAACCAGCCGAGCATCACGCCGTTCCGCGAGAAGCTGCGCGCGGCGGGCTTCTATGCCGAATGGAAGGGCAAGTATGGCGACCAGGCCTGGGAGCTCCTGGAGAAATCCGTCGGGAAGCTGTCGTAAGCGGACGGCGCGCCGTCTCAATAATCTCTAGTGCAGGGGGCCGTCATGGCTCATGCCGAACTGAGCGAGATCATGGCCGGCGAGGCGGATCACTCCCCTCGCCGCCGTTCGTTCACGGAGTCGGTCGAGCACGCGCTCGGATGGTTGGTCGAGATCCCGGCGGCGCTGCTGGTCGTTGCCGAGATCGTGATCCTGTTCGCCGGCGTGGTCGCGCGGTACGGGCTGCACAGCCCGCTGATCTGGTCCGACGAACTGGCCTCGATCCTGTTCCTGTGGCTGGCGATGCTGGGCGCCGCCGTTGCGTTCCGCCGCGCCGAGCACATGCGCATGACGGCAGTGGTCGCCAATGCGCGTCCGGCGCTGCGGGCCTATCTCGATCTGGTCGCGACTGCCGCTGCGCTGGCGTTCCTGCTTCTGATCGCCTGGCCGGCCTACGAATATGCCTACGAGGAAAGCTACATCACGACACCGGCGCTGCAGATCCTCAATAGCTGGCGGGCGGCGGCGCTGCCGACCGGGATCGGCCTGATGGCGCTGTTCGCGCTGCTGCGGCTCGCCCGCGCGGCCAATGCGCGGACAGTGCTGGCCGCAATCGCATCGGTGGCGGTGGCGATCGCCGTGTTCTGGCTGCTCAAGGGCGCCCTGCGGCCACTCGGCAATCTCAATCTCATCATCTTCTTTGTCGGCGTCACCGGCTTCTCGGTCTTCGCCGGCGTGCCGATCGCGTTTGCGTTCGGGCTCGCGACCTACGGCTACCTGGCGCTGACCACCTCTACGCCGCTGATGGTGCTGGTCGGCCGCATGGACGAGGGTATGAGCCACCTGATCCTCTTGTCGGTGCCGCTGTTCGTCTTCCTGGGGCTTCTCATTGAGATGACCGGCATGGCGCGGGCGATGGTCGCCTTCCTCGCAAGCCTGCTCGGCCACGTCCGCGGCGGCCTGCATTACGTGCTGGTCGGCGCGATGTACCTGGTCTCAGGCATTTCCGGCTCCAAGGCCGCCGACATGGCCGCCGTCGCGCCGGTGCTGTTTCCGGAGATGAAGGCGCGCGGCGCCCGCCCCGGCGATCTCGTCGCCCTGCTCGCGGCGACCGGCGCCCAGACCGAGACCATCCCGCCGAGCCTGGTGCTGATCACCATCGGATCGGTCACCGGCGTCTCGATCGCCGCGCTGTTCACCGGCGGCCTGCTGCCCGGCGTGGTGCTGGCGATCACGCTGTCCGCGCTGGTCTGGTGGCGCTACCGCAAGGAAGACTTGCAGCATGTGAAGCGGGCAAGCGGCGCGGAGATTGGGCGGGCGCTCGTCATCGCCCTGCCCGCGCTGGCGCTGCCGTTCGTGATCCGCTACGCCGTGGTCGAGGGTATCGCGACGGCGACGGAAGTCTCCACGATCGGCATCGTCTATGCCTTCATCGTCGGTTTCTTCATCTACGGCCTCTTGATCTACCGCAATTTCGACTGGCGGCGACTCGTGCCAATGCTGGTCGAGACGGCGTGCCTGTCCGGCGCGATCCTCCTGATCATCGGCACGGCGACCGGGATGGCGTGGGGGCTCACCCAGTCCGGCTTCTCCCGGGCGCTCGCCGCGGCTATGACCGGCCTGCCCGGCGGCTCGGCGAGCTTCATCGCGGTGTCGATCCTGGCGTTCGTGATCCTCGGCAGCGTGCTCGAGGGCATACCGGCGATTGTGCTGTTCGGGCCGTTGTTGTTTCCGATCGCGCGCGCCGTCGGCGTGCACGAGGTGCACTATGCCATGATCATCATCCTTGCGATGGGCGTCGGATTGTTCGCACCGCCCTTCGGCGTCGGCTATTATGCGGCCTGCGCCATAGGGCGCGTCGATCCGGCGCAAGGCGTCAGGCCGATCTGGGGTTATCTTCTGGCGCTGATGGTCGGCCTGATCATCGTCGCGATCTTCCCGTGGATTTCCATCGGGTTCCTGTGAGACTTTAATCTTTAATGGGATCGAGCCATGAGCGCAGCCCAGAACCAGTACGATATCGGATTGGACAAGACGCCGGCCAACTACGTGCCGCTGACGCCGCTCAGCTTCCTCGGGCGTTCGGCTGCGATTTATCCGGACCATGTCAGCACGGTCTATGAAGGCCGCAGCTTCACCTGGGCCGAGACCTATGAGCGCTGCCGGCGGTTTGCGTCCTATCTCGCCGGCCGCGGCATCGGGGTCGGCGATACCGTTGCGGCGATGCTGCCCAACATCCCGGCAATGAACGAGCTGCATTTCGCCGTGCCCATGACCGGCGCCGTGCTGAACACGTTGAACATCCGGCTCGACGCGCCGTCGATCGCGTTCCAGCTCGATCATGGCGGCGCCAGGATCATCCTGGTCGACCCCGAATTCGTCGGCGTCATTGCCGACGCGCTCGTGCAGATGAAAGGGCCAAAACCCTTTGTCATCGACGTCGATGATGCGTCATTCGGCAGCGGCCGGCGCATCGGCGAGATCGAATATGAAGCGGCGCTCGCGCTGGGCGATCCCGATTTTGTCGAACGTCGGCCCGACGACGAATGGGAAGCCATCGCGCTCAGCTATACGTCGGGCACCACGGGCAATCCCAAAGGCGTGGTGACGCATCACCGCGGCGCCTATCTGAACGCGGTCAGCAACATCCTGGCCGGCAATCTCAGCCAGCATCCGGTCTATCTGTGGACGCTGCCGATGTTCCACTGCAACGGCTGGTGCTTCCCCTGGACCATGGCGGCCGCGGCCGGCGTCAACGTCTGTCTCCGCAAAGTCGAGCCCACCAAGATCTTCGAGCTGATCGCCAGGCATGGCGTCACCCATATGTGCGGCGCGCCGATCGTCTACAACGTGCTGATCAATGCGCCCGACGCGCCGAAGGGTGGGCGCGCAAAGCCCGTGATTGGATTGATCGCCGGCGCCGCGCCGCCGGTTGCCGTGCTCGAAGGCGCCGAGCGGATCGGCATCAAGCTCACCCATGTCTATGGCCTGACCGAGGTCTATGGCCCGGCCTCCGTCTGCGCCGAGCAGCCTGGCTGGGACGAGTTGCCGCCCGCGCAGCGCGCGCAGATGAAGCGGCGGCAGGGCGTGTCCTACCCGCTCGAAGAGGCCGTCACCGTGCTCGATCCCAAGACGATGCAGCCCGTGCCGCGCGACGGCCAGACCATCGGCGAAGTGATGTTCCGCGGCAACATCGTGATGAAGGGTTATCTGAAGAACGAGAAGGCGACCCAGGAAGCTTTCGCCGGGGGCTGGTTCCACACCGGCGATCTCGGCGTGCTCGACGAGCACGGCTACGTCATCATCAAGGACCGCTCCAAGGACATCATTATCTCAGGCGGCGAGAACGTCTCCTCGGTCGAGGTCGAGGATATCCTCTACAAGCATCCCGCCGTGCTGTTTGCGGCCGTGGTCGCAAAGCCCGATCCGAAATGGGGCGAGGTGCCCTGCGCGTTCATCGAATTGAAGGAAGGCGCGCAGGCGACGGAGGCAGAGATTATCGCCTTCTGCCGCGAGCACATGTCCGGCTTCAAGGCGCCGAAGGCGGTCGTGTTCGGACCGATTCCGAAGACCTCGACCGGCAAGATCCAGAAATTCATGCTGCGCGACCAGGTCGGATCGGCAAAGGCGATTTCGGCGTAGTCCGTTGTCGTCCCGGCCCTGAGTCGGGTGGGCAAAGCGAAGCGTGCCCACCATCCGCACTCCGCAAGAAGTGGTGGGCACGCTTCGCTTTGCCCACCCTACGGCAGCTTATCCAACACCAGCCGCATGCCGTCATATCCCGGCACCACGCCGGCGGGCAGGCTCTGGCGGAGCACCTCGTAGTCGAGATCGGCGTGCATGTTGGTGATGACGGCGCGCTTCGGCTTGAAGCGGTCAATCCAGGATAGCGCATCGGCCACGCTGAAATGGCTGGAATGCGTCGTATAGCGCAGGCCGTCAACGATCCAGAGATCGAGATTCTCCAGCGCCGGCCAGCTTGCCTCGGGAATGTCGTGCAGATCGGGCGTGTAGGCGGCGCTGCCGACGCGAAAACCGAGCGCGGGAATCTTGCCGTGCAGGACCAGAAAGGCGGAAAGTTTGACCGGACCGCCCTTCCCTTCGGTGGTGTGGTGCTCGCCCGCCTCGATCGAATGACGCGTCAGGATCGGCGGATAGTCGCTGCCCTCCGGCGAGATGAAGCAATAGGAGAACCGCGCCATGATGTCTTTGGCGGTCGACTGGTTGAAGTAGACCGGAATGCGGCGGCGCTGATGCATCACGACCGAGCGGAGATCGTCGATGCCATGGGTCTGGTCGGCATGCTCATGCGTCAGGAACACCGCGTCGATATGATCGACATTGGCATCGATCAGTTGCTCGCGCAGGTCGGGCGACGTGTCGATCACGATCCGCGTGGTGCCGTGCGCGCCGTTGCGCTCGACCAGCAGCGAGCAGCGGCGGCGGCGGTTCTTCGGATTATTCGGATCGCAGGCGCCCCAGCCGAGCGCCGGGCGCGGCACGCCGGCGGAAGAGCCGCAGCCCAGAATCGTCAGGGTTATCGCCATGCCGCCTCTTTCGGAGCCGGCACTTTCGAGAACAGCCGGAAGAAGTTTTCGGTGGTCTGCCGCGAGATCTCTTCCAGCGAAACGCCGCGCGTTTCGGCGAGGACCTTGGCGACCTCGACGACGTAGGAAGGCTCGTTGCGCTTGCCGCGGAACTTGCCGGGCGCGAGATACGGCGAGTCGGTCTCGACCATGATGCGATCGCCCGGCAACTCGGCGGCCAGCTCCCGCAACGCTTCAGATTTCTTGAAGGTCAGGATGCCCGTGAACGAGATCGACAGCCCAAGCGAGATCGCCTTCATCGCCAGTTCGCGGCCACCGGTGTAACAATGCAGCACCGCCTTGAACGGCCCCTTTGCCACCTCGTCTTCCAGGATCCGGCCGCAATCCTCGTCCGCCTCGCGGGTATGGATCACGAGCGGCAAGCCGGTCGAGCGCGCAGCGGCGATATGCGTGCGGAAGCCCCGCTTCTGCGCCTCGCGCGAACCATGCTGGTAGAAATAATCGAGCCCGGCTTCGCCGAGCGCCACCACCTTTGGGTGCCTGGTCAGCTCGATCAGTTCATCCGGCGCAATGCCGTCTTCCTTGTCAGCCTCATGCGGATGGGTGCCGACCGAGCAATAGACGTTTGGAAAGCGCTCGGCGATCTTAAGCAGCGCATCCAGCCGCCGAACCCGGGTCGAGATCGTGACCATGCGCCCGACGCCCGCGCTCTCGGCGCGCGCGACGATGGCGTCGAGATCCTCGGCGAAATCCGGAAAATCCAGGTGGCAATGGCTGTCGACCAGCATGTCCTTGCAACCGCTCAATCGGCCTTTGGTTCTACGTAGCGCGGGAACACGCCGACCGGCGGCGGCAGCGAAGTACCGGGCGCCATGCGAGTCGTGCCGCCGAGCGCCGCGAAATTTCGTGCGTCCGCCGGGATGCTCAGACTGTCGAGCAGCTTGGCCGAGGCTTCCGGCATTACCGGCTGCGTCAGGATCGCGATCTGGCGCACGATTTCCGCGGTCACATAGAGCACCGTCTTCTGCCTGGCAGGATCGGTCTTGGCCAGCGCCCACGGCGCCTCGCCCGCGAAGTAGCGGTTGGCCTCGGCAACCACGGCCCACACCATGTTGAGCCATTGATGGATCTGCTGGGTCGCCATCGCATTTCGCGACGCTTCCAGCATGGCGTCGGCCTGCGCCAGGATCGCGTTGTCGTTGTCCGAGAACTCGCCGGGCTCCGGCAGCACACCGTCGAGCTGCTTTGCGATCATCGACAGCGAACGCTGCGCCAGATTGCCGAGATCGTTGGCGAGGTCGGCGTTGGTGCGCGCGACGATGGCCTCGTGGCTGTAGTTGCCGTCCTGCCCGAACGGCACCTCGCGCAGGAAGAAATAGCGCATCTGATCGACGCCATACTGATCCGCGAGGTTGAAGGGATCGACGACATTGCCGACCGACTTCGACATCTTCTCGCCCCTGCTGAACAGGAAGCCGTGGGCATAGACGCGCTTCTGCACGGGGATGCCGGCCGACATCAGGAAGGCCGGCCAGTACACCGCGTGGAAGCGGATGATGTCCTTGCCGATGATGTGCACATCGGCCGGCCAGTAGCGCCAGTTCGGATCGTTGTCGTCGGGATAGCCGACACCGGTGATGTAGTTGGTGAGTGCATCGACCCAGACATACATCACGTGCTCGGGATCGTTGGGAACCTTGACGCCCCAATCGAAGGTGGTGCGCGAGATCGAGAGATCCTTCAGCCCGCTCCGGACGAAACTCATGACTTCATTGCGGCGCGAGTCCGGCCCGATGAAATCGGGCTGGCCCGGAATAGCTGTCGAGATAGATGTCGCCATTCGCCTGCATGCGATCCCAGATCGCCTGCACCGAGCGGTGATGCGCTGGTTCGGAGGTGCGGATGAAGCGGTCGAACGAGATGTTCAGCCGCTCGTCCATTTCCTTGAACCGCGCGGCGTTGCGGGTAGCGAGTTCGTGCGGCGTCAGCCCCTCGCCTTGCGCGGTCTGGATCATCTTCTGGCCGTGCTCGTCGGTGCCGGTCAGGAAGAACACGTCCCTGCCGTCGAGCCGCTGAAAGCGCGCCAGTGCATCGGTCGCGATCGCCTCATAGGCATGGCCGATATGCGGCTGCCCGTTTGGATAGGCGATCGCGGTCGTGATGTAGAACAGGTTGCCGCGAGCGGTCGTCGTTGCAGGCGCGGGATTGGCGACGGAAACGGGTTGCGCCGGTTTTGGCTTTGGCTTTGTAGCCACCTTCTTCGCCACCGGTGCGGCGACGGACGCGGGTATGCTGGCCTCCTCCGAAGGAGAGACCGGCTTTTTCAGCGCAGCCTTTTTCGCGGCTTTCTCCGTCGATTTTTTCGCGATCTTCTTGGTCTTCGCAGTCGTCTTCTTGACCGTCTTGCCCGCAGCTTTCTTAGCAGCCGATTTCTTCCTGGCAGCTTTCTTCACGGACTTCTTGACCGTCTTTTTCGTCTTCTTTGCAGCAGCCTTCTTCTTTTTCGCACGCGTCTTCACCGCGGTCTTGGCGGCGCGGCGTGCTACCTTCTTCGTCTTTTTCTTCTTCGAAGCTTTCCGGGCCACAACGAATTCCTTAGATACATTCTAGCGAAGATGATCGGGATTGGTGAAACGGCGGATTATCGCACGGCGTCCGCGAGCATCGAAAACACTGAGAACACCAGTGGCTTGCGTTCCAGATTGTACGATTCGGTATCGCGCGCGGCGAGGACGATCTTTTCCCATACCTCCGCCAGCCGTGCAAGGCGCGGCAGGTTGGCGTTGGGATCGCCGGTGCGCAGCTTTTCGCTGATCCAGCGCTCGACGCCCTCGATGAAAGCCGCAAGCGCGACGCGATCGCTAAGGCCCAGCGCATCGCCGAGCGCATGCAGTTCGCGCGGATCGACCTGCGGCAGTGTCGCGAGCAGCGCCGCGGTCTTCTGCTGCAGCTTCAGCGCGTCGCCGCCAAGCAGGTTCAGCGCCCGCGCCACGCTGCCCTCCGCCGCCGCAGCGGCCTCGAGCAGCGCCGGATCGTCGGACGTCATTTCGGCGGCGGCGGAAGCGGCGCGGATCACATCGTCGGTATCGAGCGGCCTGAGCAGCAATTTGCGACAGCGGGACAGGATCGTCGGCAGCGCCCGCGACGGCGCGTGGCTCACCAGCAGGAACAGCGATTGTTGCGGCGGCTCTTCGAGAATTTTCAGAAGCGCGTTGGCCGCGTTCGGATTGAGCTCGTCGACGGTATCGACGATGCAAACGCGCCAGCCCTCGACCGCCGCGGTCGAGCCGAAGAACGAGATGGTCTCGCGGGTTTCATCGACGGTGATCACCGTCCGCAGCACGCCACGGTCATTGAGCCCGCGCTCCAGCACAAGCAACCCGCCATGGGCGCCAGTCGCGACCTGCCTTGCTACCGGGTCTTGCGGATCGATCGCCAGCGTCTGTGCCTGCTGCACGGAAGGCGCGAGCGGATCGCGGTGCGCCAGCACGAAACGCGCCATGCGATAGGCCAGCGTCGCCTTGCCGATGCCACCAGCGCCGCCGATCAGCCAGGCATGCGGAATCCGGCCCGAGCGATAGGCGGCAAGCAGCGCCGCCTCCGCCTCGCGATGTCCGAACAGATCAGGCGTCTCCCGCGGATGCCGGACCGCTATCTCCTGTTCGACCTTGCGCGCGCTCATGCGGTACTCGCGACGGCAAAGGCGGCGTGGAGGTGCTTGCGCAGCGCCGTCCAGATGCGTTTGGCCACCCTGTCGGCATCGGCATTGGCGTCGATCAGCACGCAGCGCTCCGGGTCTTCGGCCGCGAGCTGCCTGTAGGCTTCGCGCAAATCCTGATGAAACTGGATGTCTTCCGACTCGAAACGGTCGGGCGCCGCGCTGCCGCGGCGCGCCGCGGCCCGCTTCAAGCCCACTTCCACGGGCACGTCGAGGATGAAAGTGAGATCCGGCTTGAGCTCGCCGATGGTGACGCGCTGCATGGCGCTGACGAGGCCGGGCGGCACCTGCCCGAGCCGGCCCTGATAGACCCGCGTGGAATCGAAGAAGCGATCACAGAGCACCCAGGTGCCCTGGTCCAGCGCCGGCAGGATCACGGTGCGGACATGGTCGTCGCGCGCGGCCGCAAACAGCAGCGTCTCGGCATCGGGGCCAAGCAGCTTACCCATGCCCGACAACAGGAGATGGCGGATGATCTCGGCGCCCGGCGAGCCGCCGGGTTCGCGGGTGACGATGGCGCGCAGCTTGGCCGCGTCCAGTCGCTCGGCGAGCCTTCGGATCTGGGTGGATTTTCCGGACCCCTCGCCGCCTTCGAACGTGATGAAGCGTCCGCGCAAGGATGGTCGCTTGACCGCAGCCTTAGCCATGTCAGAGCTTCTCGATGCCCGCGCGGAACATGCCGATGACCAGCTCCTGGGCGCCATCGAGCGCCCGCCGCATGGTCGATCCCGTGCCGATCGCTTCCGCAGCGTAGACCGGCGTTTCCACGGCAAGATTGCCGCTCCGCCAGACCCTGACGACGCCGATCTGCTGCCCCGCCTCGATCGGCGCCTGCACCGGCCCGTTGTAGACCACGCGCGCGAGCAGCCGCTCGTTACCGTTCTTCGACACCATCACTTTGATCGGTTCGGGGCTCGTCAGCTTCAACGAGCGGCTTTCCCCGCCGAACACCCTGGCGTAGCCGATGGTCTGGTTGGCGGCGATCAGCGTGCGGGTCTCGAAATTGCGGAAACCCCATTCCAGCATTTTCTTGGCCTCACTCGCGCGGTCGTCGGCGTCCTCAAGCCCGTTGATCGCTACGATCAGCCGCGTGTCGTTCTGCACGGCGGAGCCGACCATGCCGTAGCCGCCTTCCTTGGTGTAACCGGTCTTCAGGCCATCGGCGCCGCTCAGCGAGTTCAGCAGCGGATTCCGGTTGAGCTGGCGGATCTTGTTCCAGGTGAACTCCTTCTCGCCGAACAGTTTATACATGTCGGGATAGGTCAGGATGATGTGGCGCGAGAGTTTCGCCAGTTCGCGAACCGTCATCTTGTTGCCGGGGTCGGGCAGGCCGTTGGAATTGGCGAAGGTCGATTTGGTCAGCCCGAGCTCGCGGGCGCGCTTGGTCATGACGTTGGCCGCAAACTCGCGCTCGTTGCCGGCGATGCCTTCGGCGAGCGCGATGCAGGAGTCGTTGCCGCTCTGGATGATCGCCCCGTGCAGGAGGTCGTCGACCGAGACCTTGCTGTTGATGGCGGCGAACATCGTCGAGCTGCCGGAGGGCGCCCCGCCCCGTCGCCACGCATACTCGCTGATCTTGTATTCGTCGGTCAGCTTGATCTCGCCCTTCCTAAGGGCGTTGAAGACGACTTCCACCGTCATCAGCTTCATCATGCTGGAGGGCGCGCGGAGTTCGTCGGCATTTTTCTCGAACAATACGCTGCCCGAGGACGCCTCGATCAGGATCGCGGTCGGCGCGTCGCCGTCAAAGCCGCCCTCCTCTTTCTTGGCGCCCTGCACGCTGTTGTTGGCGGCATAGACGGCGGTGCCAAAGCCGATCGCAAGGGCGACCGCAGCCACCGTCAGCGCGCGCCAAGGCAAGCACGAAGGCGAACACCAAGGCCAGCGCGCCAGGAAAGCGGATCGAGAAACAGCGATCATCGGCGATGTCCTGAAACGGGGCCTTCTACCAGTTGGAAGTATCGCAAACAACTGAGGTTTTGGCCGCAAGGCCTGAGCCGGCGCGCCCCTTCCGCAGTGAAAATGATCCTATCGCGGAACCGTGCCGGTTTCTTGGAGCAAATCCGGCAAAGACGGCATAAACGCGTACGCGTTAAGGGCTCGAAGCTGCAGCCCGGCGCTGATCAGGCTTCTTAAGATCAGCGCGTGAAGTCGTTGATTCAGTACAGCCCGCGGCCGCTCAGCACTTCCGCGGGGCCGCGCGGATCGATTGGAACGTAGGCCGAGCTGCCACCAGTCGCGGTGCCGCCGTCGGCATCATACGACACCTGCCGCAAATTCTCGCTGCCTCGCCTTCGCCCGCGGCCGGAGGCCGACATCTCCGAGGTGGCATTGGTCGAGGCGTAATCGGCTGACGTATTGCCCAGCGAATAAGGCCGCCCCTCCGGCATTGGAACTTCGCCTCGGATCCGGCCCGACGAGGACGACATATCGGGCACGAACGGCCTGGCTGAGGCGATCCGGACCGCGGAAGGCGATGGCGCGGGAACGCCGGTCCGCAGCGTCGCCATCAACTGGCGGTCGTCGGAGCCTTCGAGCGGTGCCCGCCCGACATATTCGACACGGACGCGGGCGACGCCATTGCCTTTGAATTCAAGCAGTTCGGCCGCCTTGTTCGAGACGTCGATGAGGCGGTTGGCGTGATAGGGGCCGCGGTCGTTGACGCGCACGATCAGCGACTTGCCGTTCCGCAAATTCGTCACCCGTGCATAGCAGGGCATGGGCAGCGTCGGATGAGCGGCGGTCAGCGAAGCCATGTCGAATACTTCGCCATTGGCGGTCAGCCGGCCATGGAAGTCGTCGCCATACCAGGAGGCGAGCCCCTCCGCGCGGTAGTTGGCGTCCTCCTCGGGCACATACATGCGCCCGGCCACCATGTAGGGTTTGCCGACCCGGTAGGTCCCGCCGCCCTTCGGCACCGGTTCGCCGAAGGCGACCATGCGCGGACTTGCGGAAACGCCGTATTTCGGATCAACGCGGCTCGCGAACTTGTTCGAGGCGGCGCAGTTGGCGAGCACCAGACAGGTTGCGACCGCAGCCGCGCTCCGCGCCATCGCCCGAATCGGATATTGCCGCCGCTTCCCCATCGACCCCAACTACCATGCTGCCGGACGCGTGCCCACTTACGAGGCCATCTTCGCGTCACTGATCCCCACGATGCGGCCCACCTCCGCATCAGAACGTGAAGATATCGCAACTGGAACACGGCGGAAATGGGGAGAGCCGCGCCGTGGTGAACGATCGGTTGCGATCTCCCCGTCGTTCTACGGGCGAAAGCTGTCCCGCTTTCAAACATCTGTTGCAGCAAATCATCACTTCACGGCCGATCGCAACTCTGGGGGCAGGATTCTTTTGACTGTGCAAGGCCGCAGTCGTTCTCTCCTCGTGCGCAGGGGGCGCAAAGGAAGTTCTGCAATGATCGAGACGGTTACGGCGGTGATGGGCCTGGTGAGCGCGGGGATCTTTCTGGCCCATGCCTATGAGGGTTTTCGCACCCGGGCGTAAGCCCAACACGGAACGGAAAGACGCATCACCTCTTTCCCGAAAGGCGTGTTCGTAAAGCTTTAATAGATTCGGACGAGCATCGGAGTGTAGCAGGTGCATCATGCGCAAACACGACTTGGTCTCCGACGGATTCCTGACGCTCACAGCAGCAAGCTTCGTGCTGCTGTGCTCAAGCTTGCTGGCCTTCGCGCTGAGCTAGGCTGAGCCAGCCGGCCCCTGCGGGGCCCTCCCTCCGCGCGCCGAGGCCACTATTTCGGGCCTCGACATTCCGACGGCTCGCGTCACGCCTTGCGCGATTGTGGCGAAACGTTCGGCCGATATCTCCATCACCTTCGCCAAGCCGGGCTTCGAGACGGAGGTGGTCACCCTCACGAAGGAGATCCCAACAACCGGCGCTGCAGGGTTCGCGGGCAACGTTTTGCTGGGCGGCCTGATCGGCATGGGCGTCGACGCCGCCACCGGTGCCGCACAGGACCACAAGCCGAATCCGGTCATCGTGACACTGAAGCCGATCGCGCCTGGGAGGCCCGGCCCTACCCGTCGGCCGCGGGCAAGGCCGGCAGGGCCCTACCCGTCGGCCGCGGGCAAGGCCGGCAGGGCCCGCGCCCGCGCTGGGACGTGATCTGCGCGCCGATGCTTTGCTCGTCCGGCAGGTTTCGGCCTTTCGCGATCTCGCCCGCTTTGCTAAGCCGTGGCGCGTAGAGGAAGGGTGGCCGAGTGGTTTAAGGCACCGGTCTTGAAAACCGGCGTGCCCGCAAGGGTACCGTGGGTTCGAATCCCACCCCTTCCGCCAGCGGCCCTTCCCAGCCAATCCCAAACCATCCAAAAACCCTTGTAAATCACCCGCTTATCGGATTTTATCTTCCCGATCGGTCCCAGCCACTCCCATGCAATCCAGCGATTTTCGGGGTATGATCTGGGGTATCGGATTCGAGAAACGGGGTATTTTCGATGCTGACTGACACCGCCATCAGGAAGGCCAAGGCCGGCGACAAGCCGTACAAGCTGGCCGATTCAGGCGGCCTCCACCTGTTCGTCACGCCCGCGGGCGGCAAGCTCTGGCGGTTCCGCTACGCATTCGGCGGCAAAGAGAAACTACTCAGCATAGGTCCGTATGACGCCGTCAGCCTTGTGGATGCCCGCACGGCCCGTGATGCTGCCAAGGCAACCCTGCGGGAGGGTCGCGATCCTGGCATCCAGAAAAAGCTCCTCAAGCTGGCCCGCACTACCAGTAACGCCAACACCTTCGAGGCGATTGCGCGCGAGTGGCACGAGCTGAACAAGTCTCAATGGGTCAAGCGCCATGCCGATGACGTGCTCAACAGCCTGGAGCGCGAGGTTTTCCCTGTGCTCGGCAACGTGCCCACTGCTGATATCAAACCGCCCGAGGTGATCGCCCTACTCCGCGGCGTCGAGAAGCACGCCAAGGAAACCGCCCGCCGCATCCGGCAACGTATGTCGGCCGTATTCGTCTACGCCATCAGCACGGGCCGCGCTGAGGCCGACCCGGCCGCCGTTGTGCAGGAGGCAATGGCACCGATCAAGCGCGGCAAATTCCCCGCGATCACTGATCTGGCCAAGGCCCGCGAAATGCTGGCAAAGGCCGAGGCCGAGAAGGCGCACCCGGTCACCAAACTTGCAAACCGGATTCTCGCACTAACCGCCGTCCGTCCCGGTGTGCTGATCACAGCGCCGTGGTCAGAGTGGACCGACCTGGAGGACGACGTCTGGCGCATTCCCGCCGAACGCATGAAGCTGCTGCTGCAGCACAAGGATGACGAAGCACGCGACCACTGGGCGCCGCTATCAAGGCAAGCCCTAGAGGCGATCGAAGTGCTCCGAACCGTAACTGGACGCGGCCCTATCGCGTTTCCAAACACGCGTCACGCCCACAAGACCATGTCCGAGAATGCAATAGGCTACCTGCTCAACCGCGCCGGATATCATGGCCACCATGTGCCGCACGGGTGGCGCTCTACGTTCTCAACAGTGATGAACGAAACCCATCCGCTGGAATTCCGCATCATCGATCTGATGCTGGCGCACAAGAATAAGAACAAGGGCAAGACAGAGGGCGCTTACAACCGCGCTGAGTTCTTAGATCGACGGCGCGAACTGGCTCAGGAATGGGCCGATCTGATTCTAGAAGGTGCGCGGCCTGTAAGGGATCTGCTCGTCGGGCCGAGAAGGTAACAGCCCGCCCCATCGCTGAGGCGGGCCATGGTGACGCGCGATAAGCCGCGACGTCATGCCCCCAGCGGCACAAGCTGACATTCACTAGCCGGACGATTGTCCCAAACGGAGAAGGCGTAGGCCTTCCTGATGGACCAATCCGGATCTGCCGTCATAGCCCAGCGCGCAAGCTTGGACACATCGCCGACCTCGTGGCCCACCGCGCTAAATTCGGCAAAGCCGCCGTCTGACTTCTGACGAATGCATGGATTGACGTTGAGGGCTCGAAGGCCGGCGTAATACGTCCGCGCGCAAAAAGGCGTGGACGGGTCGATAGAGATGTTGGCGTTGATGGTGAGATTGTCCATTGATTATACCCCTGCCCCTTGTTCTGCGACCGTTCACAGAATGTGATTTCGTGGTATCATGATTCCATGAACAAAACAACGATCGATCACGCGAATTCACAGAAGCGGTCTGCCGTTACCGGGGAGCCGGTCATGGTCCGCATTCAGCCCGATATGGCGAAGGCGCTCGACGACTGGCGTCGTAAGCAAGACGACCTACCGGGCCGGCCTGAAGCTATTCGCAGGCTGGTTGAGATCGGGCTGAATGCGAAGAAATAGGAAACGAGACCGATGGCTGCCCGTTTAGGCGATGTTCTTTATTGGCTTGGGAGCATCCTGGCCGTTCTGGCAATTCTCGGCGGTGCGACGGTCACCGTAATCATGATCAGGACTGGCAATCCAAACGATATCAACGCCGCCCCCTATGTAGGAGCCGGAATAGCCATCACTGGCTTCATCCCCTACCTTCTGGGACGTGCCCTTCGATACGTTCTCGCCGGCCGCTTCTAGGCACCCCCCTTGCGCCCGCCCACCAGTTGCGCGAAACCCCCCTTCGGCGCGTCCACACCTTTGCGCTTCTCGCGCCGAGCATCCATCTCAGCTCTCAGCGCATCGAGCTTGGACGTGGCCGCCTCCTCTGCCGCCCCCGCATCTACGGTCCAAGAGGCGCCCGACCGCTTCACCGAGAACGCGCCGTAGGGAAAACCAGGTGTTTCCTTACGCTCGACGCGACATGCCTTCCGCATCTCGGCAATCGCCTGAAATGACGTGAAGTCCTTCCCGGCAATGCGCTCGATGACTAATCGGCCGCGCTCAGCTTCTCGACGCAAGCTGCTTGCCGTCATACCGCCCTCAGGGAAAGCGAGTTCGGCAATCACCGATAGGCGGCGTGGCGTATCGTCTGTCCAATCGATCGAATCAGCCATGGGGCTAGGTTAGCGCAACAGGAGCGACTCCATCACCGTCCCCCCCCCGTGAATTGCGTGGGTAAGGCGCGGCCGGCAATTGCGACCCGTGCGGCCTGGCCTAGTCTGACGCGATGAGCAACACGGCTGACCGACCCGGCATAAAGAAGCGTCGTCCTAACGCGCTGAAGCCAGGCGAACCCATCGGCGTCGCCGAAATCGAATGGTGCCTTGACCGGCTGGCGCTAGAGATGGAGCGCGTGGGCAAGAGGGGGATAGCGTACCTGCCGATTTATGAGCGCCTGGAGACAGAGCTTGCTGCGGCTAAGGCGAAGGAAGACAGGCTGGTCCGAGCCCGCGTTCGGGCCGCACGCTTTATGCAAGAGCACTCGATTGAGGAGTAGTCGGCCTAAAGTCCAAGCCCAAGTAGGTTGCCACTCCCGATTGTCGCCGTTAGAAGTTGCGGCGGGTCTTGGTATGAAAAAACGTTTGCACAATAACGGCGAATACATCTGCGATTTTGAATGCACCGGAGATTATATCCAGGACGCTATTCTGGTTGATCGGCTGCTCACCGAGCGCGGTTTGAAGCAAGTTGTGACACCGCAGCAAACGATATTTCGTCAGGCGAATTCTTTCATGACGACATCGGCTTTGCTCTACGAAAAAATCATCGCACGTCCGCCGGATGCCGGGGCCGTGGCCCCCTTCGTTGTGAACGCTGCCTTCGCTCTTGAGCTCTATCTTAAGACACTCGCGCTCCAACACGGCAAAACTCTGCGCGGGCATGAGCTGGAGAAACTATTTAAAAAGCTGCCCGCCAATGCAAAGCAGATCTTGGAACAGGAGTTATCCGTCCTGACTAAGAAGAGCGATTGGGCAGACGGTCAGAGCACGTTGGACGACCTTCGACGAACGGCGGTTCATCTGAATTCAGCATTCATTGACTGGCGCTACTTGCACGAGAAGCCTCAGATTGGCCTCAAGATCGATTTTAGGCCTACCATCTTTCTTGGTGAAGTTCTGCACGCAGCTTGTCAGCCAAAGACTGCCGTACACACATGAAAAAGACCAAACTTCAGTTGGTCAAAGCGACCCGGCATTGCCGGGCCGAAAGACCAGACCAGCCTTTTCCGCCTTCAGTCATCGCTCCTCCTCCGGCCGCACCCATTTGTAAGGCGTGTTCCTCTGCGTCTCGGTCAGCTTGATCATGCGGACCGGCGGCGCGTAGCGGCCCTTCCGGCAGGAGCGGCATTTCAGCCAGGCCTCGATCGCGCTTGATTGAAAGGACGTGATGAAAAGGTTCGCGCCAGGCGGTCGATGACTCCCCACATCTCGTGTGAAGTACAACTAAAAGGAGACATCCATGAAACTCGCCACAATCGTATTGGCAACTACACTCGCTCTACCGAGCACGGCCGCGCTGGCGGCGCAACCAGCCGGAACCGGTGGATACGGTTCAGTCGTCGGCCCGTCGGTGGGATCGTACTATTGGCCTTCGGTAGGCTCGACAAACGCAGTCCCAACGTGGCGGAACACTACAAACGCCGGACCTCTACCTGGTGCATCTAGTGTCGGTAGCGCACCGTTCGGTGTGCATTCCACGATTCGCAGGTAGGCCAATCCAGGTCGTGTTGATTGTTGGGACGCTACCCATCGCGACCCTATGATCCTGCAGCGGCCCAAACCACCTCACGCGATTTCGTGCCCATAGCCGGGCGATTACAGCGCCACCGCGGCCGGTTCGCAATCCACGAGGGTTAGGGCGCGTTGGCGTTCCGTCACCATCTCTCGGTCAAGCAGGAAGTTTGTCGAACTCTTGCGCCCCCAGCGCCCCGTCCCTGATCGTACCATCATTGCCCGCCGACCACTTGCGCCCTCGCGGTCGCGGGATATTGTTTTGCTCAGAGGTGAAGAGGATGAGCGCGAACGCGCGAGAGTTTATCGACTTTTGGGTGCAGAATAGCGTTCACGCTGCCGAGCAATTCGGTGAGCCCGGCGCCTCGCAAGACGTGGCCGAGCTAACGCGACGCTGCATCGAAATGGCCAAAAACGAAGGAATTACTGAGAAGGCCATGCGTGACGAGGTCGGAGACATGGCTGAATATATTCGGGACAAACTGAAGGCCGCGAACAAAGCCGAGTCGGATCGACAGAAGTAGGACTGTTGGTCAAACGCATTTCAGGCTGGAGCTGCAAGTTCGACGAGCCGATCATACTGCCCGACGGTCGGCGCCTGGTCGTTCTCCGCGACGCCGCGAACTACATCACCAAGCTACGGAAGAAGGAAGCCACCGCCCCCGAATGGCAGGCAGCCAGCATCGTAGGCTCGGGGTCGAAATGACGGAAAGAAGCGAGCGGCTCCGACGGGACGCGGCAACCGAAGGGCTACTATTGACCACTGGAATGTTGACCGTCAACGGCGCATACACAGTGGATGGCAAAATCACTTAGGACGCGCCTGCTGGAAGTGAAACTAATCGCCCTGCTCCCAACGAAATGGGAGTGGCAGGTCTGCGAAGGCGCGGTACCCGTAATGTCAGGTTATGAGACTTCGCGGGAAACGGCTCAGATCGAAGGGAATAGCGCCTTATTTTACTTGCTTCGGTGTCCGACCTGACCATTCGAAGCGCCCGGCTCGAATTATGTCGACTCCCGGATAAAAAGGGCGTCTAGTCGTTTGCATCATCGCGCTGCCCCCCGGCTCACATCGGTGACTGAGAGTTCGGTAACGCTCCCGCCAAATCGAATAGGGAGTACCGGTATGTCGCATCGTCGACCTTCCAAGCTATCATCATGCACATTCGAATTCCGCTTAGCGCAAGAGGCGATCAGCCTGCGCAAACAAGCCGGAGGCATGCCCCACGGCATTCGTCGCGACGAGCTTCTGCGGAAGGCCAGCCAGATAGATGATGCCTCTCGAGTCAATAAGTGGCTGACTTCGCCAGGAATGCGGGCTCCGACATAATTTTCCAGGGCTCAACAGCATCCGCGATCTTCATCAGGCGGCGCACGGCTTTCTCGGGATCGGCATAGAGGCTGTCAGCGACGTACTTTATCGCATGTCGCCACGCCTTCGGCGATGTGGGCATCGGCGCCAGCCGACCCAGGGAAATTGTCAGCGGATAGCACTAGGCCATTCGTGCACGCGCTGCCATGAATGCGCCCCAGGAGAATCGACATGAAATGGAACAGCACTGTTCTCCGTTCCTACAACCACAAACTCGAATATGCTTTGCTTGGTATGGTGCTGGTTGCGATGGCTCTATGGCTCGCCCTCTGATCCAATGCCGATGCCGCGCTGCCACTCGGGAGATTTTGCTCATTCTGTCCGGAGAGTGCCCTGTGAAGCTCATCTGTGCTTGCTTACTGCTGGCAGCAGCATTCTGCCTATCAGGCAATGGCTGCCGCGCCCAGCAACCCTCATTGGACACCACCGATTTGGACGGCCTCTATCAGCTTCCAACCGAAGCCGCTCCTTCTGTGCAGAAGCATCAGAGGGTCCACAAGCGAGCCAAGACCGAAGCGGCCGAGCAAAGACCAGCCTCGGAATCCAAACCGACTAGCTGGCAGGAAGAAGAGGCTCGGCAGCAGGCGGATGAGATTCGGTTGAGGCGAAAGCTGAATATATGTCAGAACTGTACTGCTCCGGAAAGGTCATCGGATCAAGCGCCTAAGCGGTAAAAAAGAGCCTGAGCACCGCTGCCTTTAGCTGGAGGCGTACAACTATGGTTGGGCTCAGCTCGAAAGGCTCTCTTGCGAGAGTTTTATTTTCAATCGTCGTAACAGCGTTTATGGTAATCAGCACGATCGCAGTTATCAGATACCTCGCCGGAAACTGATGGGGTGGTGTCGCCGCCCCCGCGACAAGCACGGAGCAGAAGCGGCGCAACGCCACCGCACCAGCTCGGTGATCACCCCATAATCTCCACCTGAAGCTCGGTTCGCCCTTCCCACGATGCCGTGGACACCGCGCGACCGAGCATGGTGGCAACCTAGAACCAACGCCCGATTGCCATCAACCCCGCACTAACGTTACCTGCGGCGCGCTGAATATAACTCCACACAACTATCTGAGTTGACGCTGGACCTGCACCGATCGTTAACCAGCGGCCGAGACCAACCACGCCATTTATGCCACCGCTTACAGCTGGTTGAGCCACGAAGGTTGCAGGATATGTCCAATTTCCTGAAGCACCACTAAAAACATTCAGGGCGCTATCTGTTGCGTCGGATGCTGAAGCGTTTGGGTTCCAACAGATCATTGTGCCATCAGCGTACTTCACATACTGACCGTTGGTGTTCGAACCACGCTCGATAATCGCGCCGGTTGGGACGCCGCCGCTCTGGCTGACCGTACCGACAATATCGGCCTTTTTTACATAGCGCGCATCGGCGCCTAGATTCACGAGCGCGGTTGCAGCGTTCGCCACATCAGAGAGGTTGTTGGTCGAGAGCAAATCACCGCTGCCCGGTGCTCCGGAGATCGCGAAATTCCAATCCGCGACAGTGCCAGAGCCGCCCGCCTTGGTAACGTTGATCGTGATGTTGCCGCCGCTATAGGCAGTAACTGTTCCCTCCATGAAATTCGCGCCGTTCGCCGCCGAGCTGGCGCGAATGTAGTTGCCGACCTGATAGGCGTAGCCTGTGCCGATGGCGAACGTCTTTGAGCCCGTCCCAATCGCAAGTGACGTTGACGACGAGCCGCCGTAGCCTTTTCCGGCGGGAATGGTGAAATCGAAGACCGCATCCGACGATGTCCCTGAATTGGTGACGGATGCACCCGAACCGGGCGCGCCGGTCGTGGTAGTGCCAACAGAGACCGTAGCGCCATCCCCCTTCGCCGCCAGCACTTGCCAATAGGTGGCGTTGGGCGGCGCGTGGCCAGATCCGGGCTCATCATGGAGCCAGACATAGGACGTGCCGCCAGAGCTGGCGACGTCGCCAATGCTGTACGTGCGATCGTTGTCGTACGGGCCGGTTGGGTTGAACCCTCTATAGACACCCTGAAACACCCACACGCCGCCGGTCTTGAGCCAGAACTTATAGGCGCCCGGCTGGATCGCATACTGATCCTCTTCGCCAAGCGAGGGGTCCGGCTCGGTCTCGGTCGGAGGAACGATGACCGGAATGCCGTTGGTGTTCAGCGCGGCGACCATCTTGTTGACCGACTCCATCGCCGTAGCACCGGCAAAACGCAGGGCCGACTCGTCGCGATACCTGACATCGTAAGGTAAGATGCGGATTTCACTCATCTCGATCCGTTGTTAACTTCTTTGGTCAACGTCTGCATTGTTTTGGAAAGTTGCCATTTGTGTCCCGAAAAGCCCGAAATCCGCGATAGTCGCAGAAATAGGGATTTTCGCGACGGATTGCACCCGCTAGATTCGAGCGGGTGAGCACCTCGCAGCTGGGAATACCGACCTTGAGGCGGCTGCAAGCATGGCACGATCAGTATTCGCCGGCTGCATCGTGAATTCGCGACGATGTAGCTGCTAGTTCTGCTGCACAAAGGTATCGCGCCCGAGAGGGCTATGACGTGTAAACGTAGTGATTATCGCTATCGGTCGCGGTCCGCCATCAAAGTCTAGCGTAGTATAGCGTGCCGAGGGTAGCAGTAGCGCAGAATCGGCGTTCTCTGTGCTGCATGTCCGGGCTTCAGCAGCGTTACGCTCGCGGGCGCTATTCGGTCTGGCGGAATTGTTCTTCCAGAGCGGACATCCCGCCAATCAACCCCAAACGGGGCACGACTGGTGAATGGCTGCCTGACAGTCTTCGCTTGTGTTCCGCCAAAACGGACAGCATTGCCGATCCTGCTTTCGATTACCGACGTAAATGGATACTATGCTGCCGCCATGATCAACCTTGTCGCGGTGAACCCATGGGCCTCAGCCGATGTTATCAAGAGTCCTTTCACGATGACGGTGTCAACGCGTGGAGCATGGCCCGCATCGCACCCCCTTCCGATCTTGTCGGCTTAATTCATGGCTATAGCGATTATCGGGAGCGCACGGCGGGATTTGCGACCCGTCGCGAATTGCCCCACGCGGAAGGCGTGTTCATCGTCAATCTCGGCGATCCCATATCGATCACCGGTGGCAATGGGGAGTGGCTGACGCTGAAGGCCGGCGAAGCCTTCGTGGCCGGAGCGCATCTGAAGCCGGCCTTGTCGCACTCGTCCGGGGCGCAGGCGGGCGTGCATATATTCCTGCCGCTTGCCACGCTTCGCCTGCTGCTCGGGACGCCGATGCACGAGCTGGCCGATCGCGTCGTCTCGCTTGATGCCCTGCTCGGGCGCGCAGCTCGCGAATTGGGCAGCTCGCTTCAGGCGGCGAACGGTCGCGATCATCGCGTGCTCCTGCTGGACCAGGCCCTTCGCCGGCACCTTCTGGGGGTCGAGCCTCTGAACAGGCAGCAACGCCACGCGCTCTACCTGCTGCGAACCCGGTCGGACCTGGATATTTCAGCCATCGCCGCAGAGATCGGGTGGAGCCGCAAACACATGGCCGAACGGGTGCGTGATGCGGTTGGCGTCGGCCCCCGCTCGTTCCGTCGACTGTTGCGCTTCCAGACGCTGACACGCCTGATCGCAAGAGAGGCGGATCGGCCGGATTGGGCCGGTCTGGCCGCAGAGGCGGGCTATTATGACCAATCCCACATGATAAAGGAATTTGGCGAATTCAGCGGCCTTACCCCGACCGCGTTTCTTGCGCGCTCGTTGCCCGATGGCGGCGGACTCGTGGAAGCCTGAGGTGCGTTTTGTCCAATCCAGGGCTGGGCATTTCGTCTATCCCTGTGTCGGACAGCAACGAGGTATCCCATGCGACACGAGATCATCCCCAATCTGCGCTATGCCGATGCGCCGCGTGCCATCGAGTTTCTGTGCGCCGCCTTCGGCTTCGAGCGCCGCGCGGTCTATCTAAGCGAATCCGATCCCAATATCGTTCAGCATGCGCAACTCGTCTGGTCCGATCGCATGGTGATGATCTCCACCGCCATCGACTCGCCCCATGTGCGGGCCGCTCGGATGAAGACGGTTGCCGAGGCCGGCGGCCCGACCATGGGCCTCTATCTGATCGTCGAGGACGTGGACGCTCATGCGGAGCGCGCACGCGTCGCCGGCGCGGAGATTATCCGCGATCCAAGGGATGAAGACTATGGAGGGCGGGGCTATTCCGCGCGGGATCCGGAAGGCAATGTCTGGAGCTTTGGGAGCTACGATCCTTGGGCGGACCAATGATGTCCGGCCTTCGGGTGCAAGGCAGCCCGCCGACAGCGGAGAGCCTAGCGTGCCTATGGCGTAGACATAGTTCCCATCTTCATTGTTCTCGGCCCGCCACGAATGTGCCCCTGTATCAGAGGCAGATGCTCAGAATTTTCAAACGACAAGCTTCCACAGCGTGAGATTTGCGCTTGGCAACCGTTGCCTGCTTTGAGCTTTTCGACGCGGTCTTCGACGGCTTGCGACGCTCATAGTCGCCTGCGATCACCATGGCCCAATAGGTGCGCCCGGTCGTCGAACTTTTGACGCTGGCGATGCCGACACGCGAGGCGTTGTGCAGCAGGAGGTTTCGTCGGTGTCCCGATGAATTGACCCACTGGTCAAGTGTCTTGGGGAAGCTGTCGTAGCCGTACGCGATGTTTTCCGCCGCTCGGCCGGCTCCCGCCGGGCTGACGCGCGCGTTGAATCCACCGATGACGTCGTGGTCGAGCCGGTCCTTTGCTGCCATCCCCGCAGCTTGCGCGTGCGCAATTCGCGTGAGTGTCGCATCCAGGACGACGCGCCCCTCCCTATGCTGAGCGCGATAGCGCGAGATCATATCCGCAGGAGATTCGGCGCGAGCAAGCACTGGATAGCAGCAAGCGGCGACCCAAAGGCAGAGGGAGACCAGCGATTTCATCCGTGTTTCCAAATCAGCTTTCCGGGGCGGTAAAGAGACCAGATAAACCCGGAAGTCATTGGTTTTGTTATGCCAGGCTGCGCGATGTCCGGACCGACCATGGCACCGCCGCGACGTCGAATAAATCGCAGTTTCAATCCTGTCGATACCCCCTTCGCCGGTAATAAATCAACGCATTATTAGGAAGATTATCCTGAAACCTTACGGATAATTCTCCGCCGGTACATTTGCGGCAGGATGCCCCGCGCAAACAACTCATTAACAAAAATGGAACCATATTTTGCTCAATTGTGTTGGGCTGCATTAACCACTTCCGGAGGCGACTAGAATGACGGATGAGCAGCTAGCTCTTCAGGCCGTTCGTGAAGCCCAAGGCATACTTGAAGAATACTTGCAGCCGCGACCGCGCAACAACGAGCGGGTCATCCTTGACAGGTTGGTGGAAGTGTTGGAGCGGCCCGAGCTCCTTGTGGCCATCAACCGGATGCAGCGCGGCCTGTAGGTGCGTCGTCGCGGGCCTTTTTAGCGATACACCGGACAATCCCGGGCCTATTTCCGCGCCGGGATAAATGAGTCCCATGGCGTCACACTGTTGTGGCATGCGTGTTGCACTTCAGTGCCTGCTGGGGATTTCGAGGGCCCAGTATGACACAGGGCGCCGCCGGGACAGCGTATTTTGAGCCCGGCGGCGTATCTTTCCGAGGCACGTTGGACGCGGTCGCGTATCGACTTACGGTCCACCGGAGCCGGCCGATTCAAGCACACGCGCCGGCCAGGGATTGCGGCCGGGAAAGTAGCCGCAGAGTGCGGTCATGATGGGCATGGCGACATGCCATTTGACGAACAGGCCGGCCCGCCGGCGCGGCGCATAGTCGCCCCACCAGGCATATTGCGCACCGACCGTCAGCATCCGCTCGATCAAACCAGCGCTTGCGGCCAGGCCCGGCAGGAAACCGCCGATGCTGTGGCCGACAACGATGAGCCGCGCCGACGGCGAACGCACGCGCATGAAGCAAAGTGCCGCCTCGAAATCGAGTTCTCCCCAGAGCCTGAAAGCGTCGACCGCTGGCGGACAATCACTTCCGTGGCTTGGTCGGCCTTTGGACCAATCCTATCCTCGGTTGGGATAGCCGATTTCGGAGGAGATCCGATGCGATTTGTTGTTGGCTTCAGCGTACTGATCGTGTTGTGCGCCTCAGCCGAATCTGCGCCGATCCGTCGTGCCAGGCATCCCGAGCGACACTTCCGTCTCGAACGGCCCGTTGTCCCGCCCTCCGCTATCCCACCCAAGGGAATTGCCGTTCCCGGCTGGACCGACGAAGAGACGCGGCAATGGCTCAACAGTGCCTCAGGGCCCAAAGGTTAGTGAACGCGCACCTGGCGCGCCGCAGTAGCCAAGCCGGGGGCGGAATGTTACGCGACAATGATGGCGGCAGTCCCGGATGCGCAGGTAGGCAAAGGCAAGGCAGGAAAACTCGGCTTCCTGCCTCGCCTTGAATCGCTGCGCGGCATCGCGGCCGTCTCGGTCGTCGGCTATCACATCACCGGCCAATTCACCGACACCTACGTCACCGGCATGGCGCCGGTCGTGATGTTCTTCGTGCTCAGCGGCTTCGTGCTGGCGCGCTCGCTGCAGAACAATCCGAACCCGATCACGTTTCTGCGACATCGCCTGTTCCGGCTCTTCCCCGCGGCAATCGCGGTGGTGGCGCTGCTGACCTTGCTGCACCAGCAATACGGCTTCTATGTCGGCTACGAAGCGAAATTCGATCCGCTCAACGTCGTGCTCAATGCAATCATGGTCCGCCATGACATCAACGGCGTGATGTGGTCGATGACCGTCGAGTGCTTTGCGACGCCACTGATCCTGCTGTCGGTCTACATCTTCCAGCGCGTTGGCCCGCAGCCGCTGATCATGTCGATCGCAGTCCTGTTTGGCCTCTCCTTCTGGGGCGCCTATGTGCATCTGCTCGGCGGCGTTGCGAACCTCGCGCCGCTCTACGCCTTCGTCGCCGGCGTGCTTCTGCAGATGCAGGGCGAGCGGACCGCCGAGCGGCTGCGCACGGCTGCCGCCTGGATCTTCTCGATCGCGGCCATCGCCCTGCTCTGCTTCTGCGGATCGCAGAAACAGACCGCGCCGATCATCGCGCTGGAAACATTGAGTTCCTCGCTGCTCGTACTGCTGGTCGCCTTTCGAAGCTCGATCGGCCTCTTTGCCGCTTTCGATCTCCGCCCGGTCCGCTTCTACGGCCGCATCTCCTACAGCTTCTATCTGCTTCACCCGATCGGCATGTCGCTTGCCGTCCGGCTGCTCGACGCGAGGGGACTGCCGGTCCTGCTCGCGATATCAGTGACGACGATCGCGGCGGTGGCGTTGACGACGCCGATGGCCTGGCTCTCCTGGCGCTATATCGAGAAGCCCTTCATGGCTATGGGCCGGCGGCTGACTGCGAAATAGCCCTCGCCGGTGAGCGCGCTCGAAGCTGGGCAGCAGCAATTGCTGTCCATCGCTCCGACCGCAGGGAATGATCGCCACTAGATACCGTTTGAGATGAATGAAGAGATCTGGACTGCCCGCAGCAGAACACCCCAATTGTTCGGATGCACTCCGTCGTGAGTGAGAGCTCGATAGTTGGCCTTGTTGACGCCGCTTGAATTGAAAAGATCAAGGCATGGCACGCGGTTTATTTCGGCTACGCGCAGCATGGCGGTGACGTAGTCGCGGAGAAAAAATCCCAGCTCGTTCGGATATACGTCGCTGTCACGATCGTCGCTCCATTAGTCGGGCTCTCTATCATCGCCGACCGGTTCCGAGCAACCACACTGCTCACTCTTCGTCATTCCGGGGCGCGCCTCTTGGCGCGAGCCCGGAATCCATTGGGCCGCATGTCCTGGTGGTGAAATGGATTCCGGGCTCGATGCTTCGCATCGCCCCGGAATGACGGAGAGAAAATTCGCCAGTGCTTCCAAAGTGATTTGGTCTGTCCACCCCCCGCGCAAAAAACATTCCGCTTCCGCCGTCGGGCAAATCACCGCTATGACTCCGCGCGTCTCACCCGAAATGAGGGGCGGGTCGCGATCGTCACGAACGTTGCGGTGAGATGCGGTGGACGCGGGTGTTGCGACTGACGAGCGTGACTATCCGTGGACGGCGAAGTCGTGTGGTTCTGGCGCCCCGACGCTGGCGCTAAGTTCGCGAGTAGCAAGAGCTGCCGCGGGCGACGGTGGCAAGAAAGCCCGGTCACCGGGAAGAGCACGAAGTAAGCCGTAAACCACTGCGCAGGGAAAGCCGGTGTTGCTCCGGTTGACCTGTGGTCCTACCCCCGTGCTTTTTGTTGCACGGGGCCCACGGGTGCGACCGGCACCCGGCTTTCCCTGCGCCCTCACTTCAATGAGAGGGCGGAAAGTGACGCAAAGCTCGGGCGAAAGCTGCCGCGAGAACGCGGACGCACATCCTGTCCCCAGACTGCACCGTCATGCCCGCGAAGGCGGGCATCCAGTATCCGGCAGCCTCTCGGCTTAAGCTCAGCCGTCTCTGGAATACTGGATCGCCCGGTCAAGCCGGACGATGACAGCGGAGAGCTGTTTGACAATTGAATCACCCATCCCCGTCATAGCAATGAGCGTCGTCCCGGACCTGCGTTTGCAGGAGCGACGGAATCGCAGGGGCATCCCTACCCCGCCAGCCGTTCCGCATATTCGATCGCTTCGACCAGGCTGCGTTCAGTGGGCCGAGCACGCCTACAAATTCAGCAGATTTATCGAGCGCATCGGTGAGATTGTCGGCCAGAAGCCTTAATTGCTGCATGATGCTGTGCCGGAAATGGTGTGCACGTCCTAGGCGTCTGCCTCGCCGGATGCAATCCGATAATGGCGCTGCGCCTTGGCTTTACGCTAGAATGGGCCTTGCTCCAATGTGGGAGGTGTGGCGATGCCGAGAAAGGGAATCACCGGCCACGACGAATGGGTCATCACCGAAGCGCTGGCGACGGCGCTTGTCGCCCTCGAGCAGCTTCCCCCAAAACATCAGCCGCGTCCGCACATGGAGGACATCCGAAAGCTGCTTGCCGCCGGCTGCGATTCCGGAACCGTCGCCCTGCATCTGGCGCAGGCGAAGTGCCGGCTATTTCCTGACGCCGATCCGCTGGCGATCTACGAGGAATACGGCCTCAGCGACGGACAAGGCTGATGTCCTAGCGGCTGATCCGCCAGATCGTGCCGTTGCCATCCTCGGAGATCAGCAGCGCGCCGTCGCGGGCGACGGTGACGCCGACCGGGCGTCCCCACACTTCGGAATCGCTGATCACGAAGCCGGTCGCAAAGTCCTCATATTCGCCGGTCGGCACGCCATCCTTCAGCCGGATGCGGACCACCTTGTAGCCCGTGCGCCTCGACCGATTCCACGAGCCGTGCAAGGCCGCGAATATGTCGCCGCGATACTCGGCGGGAAAGTTTTGGCCGTCATAGAACGCCAGGCCGAGCGAAGCGGAATGCGCCTGCAGCAGCACGTCGGGAACCGTGACCTTGTCTTTCAGCTCAGGCCGTACCCCGACATGCCGCGGATCCTCGTTGGCACCGATGTAGAACCAGGGCCAGCCATAGAACGCATTCTCGCGGATCCGGGTCACGTAATCGGGCACGAGGTTATCGCCGAGACCATCGCGCTCATTGGTCGAGCACCAGGGCACGCCCGTTTGTGGCTGGATCGCAAGCCCGACGCAATTCCGGAGGCCGGTGGCAAAAATGCGCTGGTTCTTGCCGTCTGGATCGAAGGCAAGCACCGCGCCGCGGTTGGCCTCATTGCCCCAGGCGGCACCGAGCGGGCGCTCGCGGCTCCAGGCTTGCAGGCCGCCCGGCGGAGTGCCCATGCCCTCCCCCGAATTTCCGGCCGACCCGACCGAGACCAGCATCCGTGCATTGTCCAGCGTGAAGACGATGTCGCGGGTCGAGTGGCCCCAGCCGTGCGGCAGATTCGCGACGATTGTTTCCGGCTTGCCGGAAGCCTTGAGATCGCCATTGCGATAGGCAAAGCGCACCACGCTCCCGGTGTTGGCGACATAGAGCCATTGCGGGTTGTCGCCATTCGGAAAGAAGGCGATGCCGAACGGACGATCGAGGCCAGTGGCGTAAACTTCGTTGATCGTGGGTTTGGCCGCTCCATCGGCGGCGCGCAGCACCCGGATGCGCCCGGCACGCGTCTCGGCGACGAAGATGTCGCCGTTCGGCGCGGTCTTGATGATGCGCGGCCCGTTCAAGCCGTCGGCGAACAGTTCGGCCTTGAACCCCGATCGCACTTGCGGAATTGTGGAGGCCGATCGCGGCGCGACGCGCGACATGTTCGCGGTCGATGGCGTCGCGCCGGGTTTGGGCAGGTCCTGTGGCGTGATCAGGCGCAAGGTGCCGGGCTTGTCGCGCCGCCAATCGCCATAGGCCTCCTGTCCCTTCAGGACAGTCGGCTCCGCGCTTCCATCAGCCGGGATCATCAACACAAGCAAGGTCGCAACCGTGGCGCTTGCTGCAATTGGCTTCCAGGGCATTGCATATCCTCACGCGAGACGACGATCTCGCGAACACGCATCCATAGCGCAGAACCTGGGCAGGCTCATTTCACAATCTCGTCTGTGGTTGCGACGATTTGGGCGTCAGTGCCCCCGTGCTGGTGCGTTGAGATCGATCGAGCGCATGCTCAGCGCGAGCGGGATCATCAGGGCGCCGATGACGGCGAGCGTCCAGAACACATCGATATAGGCCAGGAAATCAATCTGGCGCTGCAATGTCTGGCCGACCCAGGCGATCGCCTGCGAGGCCGCATCGGAAGCATTGGAGCCCTGCGCCTGGAAATAGCGCGTCATCGCATCGATGGTCTGCTGGTAACCGATGTCGGACGGCGCGACATGCTCGACCAGCCGGCTCTGATGGAATTGCTGGCGCTGCGCCAGCACGGTCTGCGCCAACGCGACTCCCATCGAGCCGCCGACGTTGCGGGCGACATTGATCAGCGCCGAGGCCTGGTTGGTCTTCTCTGGCGGCACACCGTCATAGGACGCGGTTGTCACCGGCAGGAACAGGAACGGCAGGCCAATGCCGAGGAAGATGCGCGACCACGCCGCGTAGCCATAGGTGATGTCCTGGTTCAGCCCGGTGAGATGCCACATCGTGATCATCACGATCGTCGCGCCAACCATGATCAGATATTTCGGCTGCACGATGCTCACGAGCCTGCCCACGATTGGCATCATCACCATCGTGAAGAGGCCGCCCGGCGACAGCGCAAGGCCTGCGAGCATTGCGGTGTAGCCCAGCTCGGCCTGCAGCAGCTGCGGGAGTATCTGGGTGGTCGAGATCAAGACCGCGCCGGTGCCGAGCATGACCAGGAAGCAGGCCGCGAACTGCCGCTGGCCGAGCAGGCGAAGCTCGATGATCGGGTCCTTGCGCGTCAATTCCCAGGGGATCAGCGCCAGCAGGCAGAAGGCGGACATCAGCGCAAAGCCCAGGATCATGCTCGATCCGAACCAGTCGTTGCGCTGGCCTTCGTCGAGCACGAATTCGAGCGAGCCCAGCCCGATCGCGACCAGGATGAAGCCGATATAGTCGATGCGGAGTCCATTGCGGAGCAATTCCCTTCGCTCCTCCTCCGCACCCGAGGGTTCGCTGACCAGCGTCCCCACCAGGACCAGCGACAGCAGTCCCATCGGCACGTTGATCAGAAACACCCAGTGCCACGAATAGGTGTCCGTGATCCAGCCGCCGAGCGTCGGCCCGATCACCGGCGCCACCACGACCGCGATGCCGTAGATCGCGAAGGCCTGGCCGCGCTTGGCCGGCGGAAAGGAGTCGGCCAGGATGGCCTGCTCGGAGGTCGCCATCCCTCCGCCGCCAAGCCCCTGCAGGATGCGGAACAGCACCAGCGCTTCCAGGCTCCAGGCAAATCCGCACAGCAGCGACGCCACGCTGAAGATGCCGACGCAGATCATGTAGAAGCGCTTGCGGCCGAGCACGGTCGCGAGCCAGCCGGAGATCGACAGCACGATCGCGTTGGCGACGAGATAGCTGGTGATGACGTAAGTGCTCTCGTCGATTCCGACCGCCAGCCCACCCGCGATGTGGCGCAGCGAGACATTGGCGATGGTCGTATCGAGCACCTCCATGAAGGTCGCGATCGAAACGACGAAGGCGATGAGGTAGGGATTGTGTCCGCCGGCTGCCGAGCGCTCCGGCGACCAGCCGCCGGCCTGCGTGGTATCAGTCATCGCACCTTCGTCCAGGGCACGACCGACATGCCGGGGCCGACGGGCACGTCGGGCGGCCAATGATCGACCACGATCTTGACCGGCATACGCTGCACCACCTTCACGTAGTTGCCGGTGGCGTTCTCTGCCGGCAGCAGGCTGAACGCCGTGCCCGAGCCGGGCTGCACCGAGTCCACGCGTCCGATCAGTTTGCGGTCCGGATAGGCGTCGATCGTGAACTCGACGGGCTGGCCCGGACGCATGTCGCGAAGCTGGGTCTCCTTGTAGTTCGCCACGATCCAGACCTCGTCAGGCACGAACATCATGATGCTCTGCCCGGCCATCGCATACGTCCCCTTGGCGCCGGTCAGCTTGACGACGCGCCCGGACTGCGCCGCTGTGACCTTGGTGTATTCGAGATTGAGCTTGGCCTGATCGCGCTGCGCCTCTGCCTGCTGCAGCGAGGCCTTGGCGCTCTCACGCTGGGCCTGCAGCGGCTTGATCCCAAGCTCGGCCACGGTTACCGCCGTCCTCGCGCGAGTGGTGTTGGCCTGCTGCGCTTCGAGATCGGACTTGGTCTGTTGCTGACGTTGCAGCGTGCCGGCCCCCTTCTGCAGGAGATCGTCGGCGCGCGCGGCCTCCTGCTGCGCGAATTGCAGTTGCGCTTCGGCTTGCGAGAGCTGTGCTCTGGCCTGGTCGATCTGCGCCTGCTGGCTATCGATCTGGGCCTCGATGTTGGCGATGTTGGCCCGTGCCGCGGCAACCTGCCCTTCGGCCTGGTCCACCGCGATCTTGTAGTCGCGATCATCGATACGGGCGAGCAGATCGCCCGCATTGACATGCTGGTTATCCGTGACGCGTACCTCGACCAGGTAGCCGCCGACCTTCGGAGCAACCGAGAAGCTGCGCGCTGCGATGAAGGCGTCGTCGGTAGATTCGTAATCACGGACAGCGAGCCAATAGATGACGCCGCCAGCGATCGCAGCCAGGAGAACGCAAGCGCCCATGATCGCCAAGACCCAGTGCTCGCGGAGCCGATCGAGCATCGATGGCTTCTTGGGCGCGGTTGGCGGACTGTCCGGCGTTTCGCTGACGTCCCTGAATTCAGGCTTCTGCTCGGGAGCGCGTTCCGGAGGCCGTTTTTCTTCCGCGGACGGCCCACGCTCTCGGGTCGTGGCATCCACGGCAGCACCTCAAGCGAAGGAGATCATTTGCAATCGATTTGGCTAACCGCGCAATCAGAGCATGGTTCCCACGGACCATTGATCGGGGCGCCGATTGGAACCCTCACGCGGAGTACCGGTTCTCAGTGCTTGATTGCACTCCAACGTACCGCGGAGTTCACGATGTCTCAGACCGTCGGCGATTTCGTCGTTCAACGGCTTCACGATTGGGGCGTGGAGCACATCTTTGGTTATCCGGGCGACGGTATCAACGGCGTCTTCGGTGCGCTCAATCGCGCGGATGGAAAGATCAAGTTCATCCAGGCGCGGCATGAGGAGATGGCGGCATTCATGGCCTCGGCCTACGCGAAATTCTCCGGCCGACTCGGCGTCTGCATCGCAACGTCTGGTCCGGGAGCCTCGCATCTCGTCACTGGGCTTTACGACGCGCTATTGGACCATCAGCCCGTGCTCGCGATCGTCGGGCAGCAGGCGCGCAACGCACTCGGCGGACAGTACCAGCAGGAACTCGATCTGGTTTCGATGTTCAAGGATGTCGCCGGCGCCTATGTTGCGCAGGCTTCCTCACCGGCGCAGGTACGACACCTGGTTGATCGCGCTGCGCGCATCGCACTCGCACGCCGAACCGTGACCGCGATCATCCTGCCGAACGATCTGCAGGATCTGTCCTATGAAGATCCGCCGCGCGCCCATGGCACCTTGCATTCCGGAATCGGCTATCGCGCGCCGAAGACATTGCCGCACGATACCGATCTCGATCGCGCTGCCGAAGTGCTCAATGCTGGAAGCAAAGTTGCAATGCTGATCGGCGCCGGCGCCCTTGGCGCTGCGGATGAGGTGATCGCAGTCGCCAACAGATTATCCGCCGGTTGTGCCAAGGCTCTGCTCGGCAAGGCCGCCCTTCCCGACGACCTGCCCTGGGTTACGGGCTCGACCGGACTATTGGGGACCGAGCCGAGCTATCGGCTGATGACGGACTGCGACACGTTGTTGATGGTCGGGTCCGCGTTTCCCTATTCCGAATTCCTGCCAAAGGAAGGCGGCGCGCGCGGCGTCCAGATCGACATCGATGCGAGCATGCTGTCGATCCGCTTCCCCATGGAGGTCGGCCTCGTAGGCGATGCCGCGGAAACATTGCGGGCGCTGCTGCCGCGGCTCCACCAGAAGCCGGCCGATGGCTGGCGCAGCGAGGTCGAGGAGAATGTCAGGAACTGGTGGAAGACGCTCGAGGAGCGGGCGAAACAACCCGCCAATCCCATCAACCCGCAGCGGGTGACCTGGGAATTGTCACCGCGGCTGCCGGAGCGCGCGATCATCACCAGCGATTCCGGCTCCTGCGCCAACTGGTATGCGCGTGACCTGAAGATGCGCCAGGGTATGAAGGCGTCATTGTCAGGCGGGCTGGCATCGATGGGTGCTGCCGTCCCCTATGCGATCGCCGCCAAATATGCGCATCCGGACCGCCCGGTGATCGCGCTGGTCGGCGACGGCGCGATGCAGATGAACAACATGGCCGAACTGATCACCGTCGCCAAATACTGGCGCGAGTGGAAGGATCCGCGCTGGATCGTCTGCGTGTTCAACAACGAGGACCTGAACCAGGTGACGTGGGAGCAGCGGATCATCAACGGTGATCCGAAGTTCGAGGCGTCGCAGCGGATTCCCAACGTCTCCTATTCCAGTTTTGCCGATCTGATCGGGCTGTACGGTATCTACGCCGACCATCCCGACCAGGTTGGATCAGCCTGGGACCAGGCGCTGGCGAGCAAAATTCCGGTCGTGCTGGAAGTGAAGACGGATCCCGAAGTGCCGCCGCTGCCGCCGCACATCACGTTCGAGCAGGCGAAGAACTTCTCGATCGCTCTCGCCAAGGGAGATCCCGACGAGGTCGGCGTAATCAGAGGCACGGCAAGGCAGGTGCTGGAGAGCGTCCTGCCTGGAAAGAAGTAACGTCCGGGAGACAATGGCGCGTATTCTGATTGGGACATCAGGTTGGCACTATGATTCCTGGCGCGGGCCTTTCTTCCCGAAGGGCCTGCCCCTCAAGAATCAGCTCCGCTACTACGCCGGCCGGTTTCCGACCACGGAATTGAATGGCGTGTTCTATCGCACGCCGACACCGGAAGCGGTGAAAGGCTGGCGCGAGCAGACGGACAACGATTTTATCTTTGCCTGGAAGGCATCCAAGTTCATCACGCATTGGAAACGCCTGTCGGAGAACTCGGTGAACAGCCTCGAGCTGCTCGAGAACCGCCTGTCGCTGCTGGGCAACAAGGCCGGCCCCATCCTGTTTCAGCTGCCGCCGCAGTTCGAGGTCAACCCGGATCGCCTCGCCTCCTTCCTCAAGCTGCTGTCGAGGAAGCGCCGTTACTGTTTCGAATTCCGGCACCCGAGCTGGTATGCCCCAAAGATTACGCGGCTGCTGTCGGATGCGAACATTTCGCTGTGCATTTCGGATCATCACGACGCGCCAGCACCGTGGAGGCGCACCGCCGATTTCGTCTATGTCAGGGGCCACGGTCCTGGCGGCCGCTACAAAGGTCATTATCGTAGCGCGACACTGACCGAGTGGGCCAAGCGCATCCGCTCCTGGAAGAAGCAAGGCTGCGATGTCTACGTCTATTTCGACAACGACCAGAAGAGCGCCGCGCCTGCCGATGCGGCAAAGCTGCGACAATTGATCGAACGGAGAAAGTAGGAACCACGCGAACCGCGTGATGTTGATTGCCGGGAGACGCGTGTGCGGCTTCGGATAATTTGAGGAGGCTAAAGTGGGATTGCTTTCGAAAGACATCAAGACGATGGACGACCTGCTCCTGCATGGCTTGCAGGATATCTATTATGCCGAACAACAAATCACCAAGGCGCTGCCGAAGATGATCGAGCTCGCTACCAACCGGGATCTGACGCAGGGCCTCAAGAATCATCTTGAAGAGACCAACAAGCAGATCGAGCGCCTTGATCAGGTATTCAAGAAGCTCGGCAAACAGCCGTCCGGCACCGACTGTCCGGCGATCGACGGGCTGATCAAGGAAGCCAATGAGATTGCCGGTGAGATCGAGGACAAGTCCGTGCTCGACGCCGCGATCGTGGCGAGCGCGCAGGCGGTCGAGCACTACGAGATTTCCCGCTACGGCACGCTGATTGCCTGGGCGGAAGAGCTTGGCCACGACGACATCGTTCGCTTCCTCACCACCAACCTGAATGAGGAAAAGGCGGCCAACACCAAGCTCAACACGATTGCTCTACGCAAGGGCGTCAATCGAAAAGCGGCCAGCTGATCGTCTGAAGGCTAAGCCAAAAAATGCCGGCTCATGGCCGGCATTTTTCTTGATCGCATCGGTCGGTTATCGGCCGCCGGGCTGCTTGCCCATGTTGTTATTGGTGCCGGGGCCGACATTGCCTTCGCTGGAAGGATTTGCCGCGCGGCCCGAGCCGCTGCCAGCGCCGGTCGTCATGCCCTTCTTGCTCGGGTGCGTATTCGTATGCGGCGTCGCGCCAGGCCCGACATTGCCCTGACTCGACGCACCCGGCGCGGGCTGCGCCTGCTGAGCAAGCGCGCCGCCGGCCGACAATGCCAGAACGCATGCCGAGGCCAGAATGATCTTCTTCATCGGTATCTCCTTGGGTTGAGGTAACGTCTCAACCCAGCGCCGCCCGAACCGGTTCCTATCGCGACGAAGGCAAGTTCGCGCGCTTCAGCATCCATGCTCAATAAATAAAAGTACCCCGCCAGTTATTTTCATAACTGACGGGGTACTTTTCAGAGCTTTCCCTTCTTCCAGATCTCTCTTTCCGAAGTGACTTGCTCCATCCCACCAACGTGCGTGTGCTGCGGTCGTTCCTAAATTTCTTTTAGGACCGTTCGTCTAGTGAACGATGTCGAGCGGCAATCTGCAGATCTCGTCGCCGTCTTCGTTGGTAACGAGAATCGAGTAGTGTCGATTCTTCAGGTCCGGGTGCTCGCCGAGCAGCCGCCGTGCAATGTCGTCGGCTGAATCCATGGCGGCGATGTCATCAGCGAGCTCTGCACCGCCCTGATCGGCGACCGTTTTGGTATTAACGAGATCGAAATGGTAGAGCGGCATTTTTCTTCGCTCCGGCCTGCATCGTCTGCTCCCAGAATACGCACGACAGCCCGATTTGGTTCCAGCTCGCCGCCCTCTGTCCCGTCCGCTCAAAAAACCCTGTGGCCCGAAGGAACGCCGGTCCGCAACGTCGGTTAGGCGCTAAACAACGACAGTGAGGTCTGCCATGAGAGTTTGCGATGCGATGACCCCCGACGTTCAGCTCTGTACCCCCGAAGACAGCTTGAAGGATGCGGCAGAGGCCATGGGCGCGCTTGGCGTCGGACTGCTGCCGGTCGCCGAGAATGACCGCCTGGTCGGCATGGTATCCGATCGCGATATTGCAATTCGCGGCATCGGTATGGGCCGCGGACCGGAAGCGCGGATCAGGGACGTCATGACCGCCGAGGTGAAGTACTGTTTCGAAGACCAGGATCTCGACGAGGTCACGGCAAATATGGGCGAGATCCAGGTCCGCCGCCTGCCCGTGCTCAGTCGCGAAAAGCGGCTAGTCGGCATCATTGCGCTCGGCGATATTGCGCAGGCCAAGAGCGGTGACGGTGCGGGCGTGGCGCTAAGCGAGATTTCTCGTCCCAGCGCCCAGCATGCGCAGCTATAGCGATGCGCGAGCACCAACATCACAAGGTCGGCCTGAACCTTGATCTGCTTTGCGCGACATTGGCAATTGTCAGCGCAGCGCTGCTCACGGGGATGCTGAGATATATGTTGGGATGAACCGCCGAATGGTGCGCGGCGGACCGCTGGCCCGCTGCCGACGTCCCCCTAAATGCCGGCTTCCTGGGAGCCTTCGCCTGTTCGCGGTGGCTTGCGTGGACTCCGACGAGGTCGCGTCGGTTTCGGATCATGCTCTGGAACGCCAGACTTCACGGCCCCGAAGACACGGTCGGGGGGATAGCACCGTCTGCCGCGAGCTGCTGCTCGTCCTTCGTCTCGAAAGTCACCGATAGGCCGCCGGTTGGATCGATGGCGCGCTCAAGCCATTTGATTGATTCTTCGATCCAGTAACCGCTATTCGCGGGATCGGCTTGCGCCCTCGCCCGGCAGGCATCGGCCTGCACCAGGCAGGCAGTCTTGCGATCCATCGTCATCTCAGCGCGGCGATTGCAGGCCGGGTGACGTCAACCACTCGTTCAGATGAGCGGCGGTCTCCGCTTGTCTTGCCTTCTTCAGCAATGCGTCGCGCGCTTCACCTTGCGGCAACTGCTCGGCTGCCGCGCGCGCTTCATCTGCCGCCCTCTGGAGCCGCTCGTCGAACGGCACGCTGTTCCTTGTTCGATTGCGTTTTGCCGTCATGGAAGTCTCCTGCTTCGCAAGTACAGATACAGAATCGCGCTTCCAACAACCTATCGTCGCTAACTCAGGTTACTTCGCGCGAACAAAATAAAATGGCCGTGCAGGAACGAACCATCTCCAAAAACACCGCAACATGCCTACGCTGACCACCGTGATTTCCTCCCCTGACTAAGGTTTGGCCTGCATGGCGGCCTCACCCTGCTCTCGCGCCGGCACGCTTACATGCACCTCATGGCCCTGCCGGATTGCCAGCGATGCGGCAGCAACGGCCGACTCGAATGCTGACTCCTTCGTCGCATATTCACCGTTCACAACGCCGTCGTGCAGCACTCCCCATTGATCGCGAATTGGAACGATGGCGTATTGCGCAAGTCCCATCTTCCTCTCCGTTGCAAACGTACTCGATCACTTCTTGTCGGGATTGTTCGGGCGAACGATCATGTTGTTCTGGGGCATCTTGTCCCTGCCCTGGTCGTCATTGTAGTCCCGCCCACCCGAAGTCGATGTTCCGCTACCGCTCCGGCTCGGTCTCGTTGCGCTGCCTGTTGTCGGCGCAGAGCCAGGCGTGGCTGAGCTCGCGGCCGGGTCTCCCGTAGTCGATCCGCGTCCGCTCGGGCCGCCACCGGTTTGCGCCAGTGCAAGCGCGGAGCACAGCGTGAATCCGAAAACCAATGCAGTTCGTGTCAGTTTCATCGCAATCATCCCTAGGACGTACACGAAACCAATCAGGCAGGGACGAGAACGTTCCTACCCGGTTCCCGATTCCTGGTCTGTCGCGGCTATGCGGTGCGTGAGCTGAGCGCCGGCTCCGGCGCATTTATATCCCGATAGAGAGTCGCCTCCGTGCGCAGCTTTCCCTGCAGCGGCACTGTGAGCAGGCATAACAAGCCTTCGGGACGCCAGTCGAAATCGGCCTTGCCGCCGAGCTGGGTCTCGATGCTGGCGATCACGCTTCTCGTACCGAATCCCTTGGAGGTCGGCTTCGTCACCCGCGGGCCGCCAGTTTCGACCCACGCCAGGATCAGCTTGTCGCTCTGCACCTCCCAGGTAATGGCGAGCCGTCCCGACAACGAGGAGAGGCTGCCATATTTCGCGGAGTTGGTGACGAGCTCATGCAGCGCCAGCGCCAGTGTTTGCGCCGTAGCTGGCTCGAGTTGGACTTCCGCGCCCTCGTACTGGATCTGTCCGGCCTCTGAATAGGGCGCAACCTCCTCGGCGACGAGTCGGCGGATTTCGGCGCCCTGCCAGCTCGACAGCGACAGCACGGTGTGAACCCGCGCCAGCGCGGTGATGCGCCCCTCGACCGCCTGCACATAGGCGTTGACATTCTGCGCGCGCGTCAACCGCACGATCGATTGCGCCAGCGCGAGAGCATTCTTGGCACGATGATCGACTTCCCGCGTAAGCAGACTCTGTCGTTCTTCGGCGCGCTTGCGGTCCGTAATATCGACGGTAACGCCGCTGACCCGAACCACGCGGCCGTTCTTGTCGGTGGTTGCTGCCGCCGTGCCGACGCACCAGCGCACTTCCCCATCAGGGCGGATGATGCGGAATTCAGCCTCGTATGATTTCACGCCCTTCGCGAATTCGGTCCAGGCCTCGCGCAAGCCATCGAAATCCTCGGGATGAAACAGCGCTTGAATGTTCGCGGACGTCAGCTCGAAGGTCTTGGAATCGACGCCGAAGATCTTGTACTGGCCCTCGTCCCACATCCAATCGCCGTTGACCCAATCCCAGTCCCAGGAACCCATCTTGCCGGCGGCAATCGCCATGCTGCGGCGCTGTTCGCTTTCGACCAGCTGTGCCGTTGATTGCTCGAGCTCCGCGGTGCGCGCGCGGACGCGGTCCTCAAGCTCGGCATTGAGTCGTTCCAACTGCCGGGTCTTGCGGTAGAGCTCGGCGAACACGCGGATCTTGGCGCGCAGCACCTCCGGCACCACCGGCACCGGAACGTAGTCGACCGCGCCCATCTCATAGCCACGCAGCCGGTCGATATCGCTGACCTGGATCGCCGAGATGAAGATCATCGCGGTCTTCTGGAAACGTGGATGTTCGCGGATCATGGCCGCGAGCTCGAAACCATCGAGCTCGGGCATACAGACGTCGACCAGGATGATCGCGACCTCGTTCTTGAGCAGAAACTCTAGCGCTTCCCGCCCCGAGGCAGCCACCACCAAGTTCTCGCCGAGCTCCTTCAGGATCACTTCATAGGCCAGCAGCTTCGCCGGCTGATCGTCGACCAGAAGGATGTTTACCTTTTCGTGGTCTATCATCTTCATGCCGCTTCAGCGATGCAGCCACATGCGGATGGCCAGCAGCAATTGCTCGGTATTCACCGGCTTGGCCAGATAATCCGACGCGCCCGCTTCCAGGCATTTTTCGCGGTCGCCCTTCATCGCCTTCGCGGTCAACGCGATGATGGGAAGACGCACGAGCGCCGCATTCTGCCTGATTACGCCGATGGTCTGGTAGCCGTCCATCTGCGGCATCATGATGTCCATCAGGACGATGGCAATCTTGGGATTGGATTCGACCAGCGCGATTGCCTCGTGGCCGGTCGTCGCGGTGAGTACCTTCATACCACGTCGTTCGAGCACGCTGGAAAGCGCGAAGATATTTCGCGCGTCGTCGTCGACGAGAAGCGCCGTCTTGCCAACCAGATCCTCATCGGAACTGTTAAGTTTCTCAAGCATCCTCTGCTTTTCAATCGGCAATTCCGTGATTACACGGTGCAAGAACAGTGACGTTTCGTCGAGCAGACGCTCCGGCGATTCGACGCCTTTTACGACAATGCTGCGCGCCATCGTGTGAAGTTCGGCATCCTCCTCAGCAGAGAGTTCCCGGCCGGTGAAGACCACGATCGGAACATTGGACAGCCGTTCGTCGCTGCGAATCTCGTCGAGCACCTCAAAGCCACTCATGTCCGGCAGCCGCAAATCGAGCACGACGCAATCGCAAGGATTGCTCCGCAAGGTCGAGAGGGCCCCGGCTCCAGTGCTGGCGGTGATGATCTCGACATCGTTGTGATCCAGCAGTTCCTTGATGCTGCGCTGTTCGGCGGGATTGTCTTCCACGATCAGAAGCCGCTTGCGTCGGGGCTTTGCGTATTCCTTGATCTGCGCGAGCGCCGCGCTGACGCCCTCGGTCGTGGTGGGCTTGTTGACGAAGGAGAAGGCGCCACGCGCCAGCGCATGCTGCCGGTCTTCATCGAGCGTTAGGACCTGCACTGGAATGTGCCGGGTCAGCGGATTGTGCTTTAGCTGATTCAGCACGGTCCAGCCGAGCATGTCGGGCAGGAACACGTCGAGCGAAACCGCAGTCGGCTGGAACTGTTTGGCAAGTTCCAATGCCGCGGCGCCGCGGTCCGCGACCAGGACCTTGAATCCCTTGCCTCGGGCGAGATCAACGAGCACCCGTGCGTAATGCGGGTCGTCTTCGACGATCAGGAGGATCATGTCTCCGGGCTCGAGATTGAGCCGGTCGTCCGGAACCTCCGCCACACGCTCCTGCGTTGCGGGCGCTTGTGCCACCGGCGCCCCGCCTTGCGATAAGGGCAGCGCGGGCGGCACGCGAAGCGCAACGCGCGGTCCGGAATATTTCAGCGGGAGATAGAGCGTGAACGTACTGCCTTTGCCGGGCGCACTTCGCAGATGGATCTCGCCGCCAAGCAGGTTCGCCAGTTCGCGGCTGATGGCGAGGCCAAGGCCGGTGCCGCCATATTTGCGGCTCGTGCCCGCGTCCGCCTGCTGGAACGCTTCAAAGATCAGCTTCTGCTTGTCCAGGGGGATGCCAATGCCGGTATCGCTCACCTCGAAGGCGACGACTACGGGCGCGGTGTTGAGGATCGGATGCTCGGCGCCCCAGCCGCCGACTGCGGCCGAGACGATCAGCTTGACGCCGCCTTCGGCCGTGAACTTGAACGCGTTGGACAACAGGTTCTTTAGCACCTGCTGCAGGCGCTTGGAATCGGTGACCATGCTGCGAGAAAGCGTCTCGTCGACTTCGATGCTGAACGACAGATGTCGGTTTTCAGCCTCATGCCGGAACGGCCGGCCGACGGTTTCGAGCAGGCTCGACGTCAGGATTTCCTCGGGTTCCACCGTCACGGTGCCGGATTCGATCTTCGAGAGGTCGAGGATGTCGCTGATCAGGTTGAGCAGGTCAGTGCCGGCGCCGTGGATGGTACGGGCGAATTCGACCTGCTTCGGCGACAGATTGCCTTCCGGATTATCCGAAAGCTGCTGGCCGAGGATCAGGATGCTGTTCAGCGGCGTGCGCAGCTCGTGCGACATGTTGGCGAGAAATTCGGACTTGTATTTCGAGGTCAGCGCAAGCTCGCTCGCCTTTTCTTCCAGCGCGCGGCGGGCCTGCTCGATTTCCTGGTTCTTGCGCTCGACCTCGACGTTGCGTTCGGCGAGCTGCTGTGCCTTCAGTTCGAGCTGCTCGTTGGTCTGCTGCAATTCCCGCTGCTGCGCTTGAAGCTCGCCGGCAAGCTGCTGCGACTGCTTCAGCAGACCTTCGGTCTGCATCGTCGCCTCGATGCTGTTGAGCAGGATGCCGACGCTGTCGGTCAGTTGCTCCACAAAGGCGATCTGCGAAGCAGTAAACGACGCGAGCGAGGATAACTCGATCACCGCCTTGACCTGGTTTTCGAACAGGACCGGGAATACGACCACATTTTTCGGGAGCACGCGCATCAGCGCGGAATTGACCGGCACCACATCCCCCGGAATATCCGAGAGCAGCCGCTGGCGCTTGTCTAGTGCGCACTGGCCAATCAGTCCCTCGCCCATTCGTACAACTGACGGATGCGGATTGACGCCATCATCGGCATAAGCGGACAACAGACGTAGCTGCGGGTTGTCCGCGCTCTCGACCTGGTAGATCACGCCCATATGCACGTTGATCACGGGTGCCAATTCCGTGAGCAGCAGCCGCCCTACAGTCGACAGATCGCGCTGGCCCTGCAGCATGTTGGTGAACCTGGCGAGATTGGTCTTCAGCCAGTCCTGTTCGGTGTTCCGCTCGGTCGTCAGACGGAGGTTGCCGATCATGGTGTTGATGTTGTCCTTGAGCTCAGCCACCTCGCCACGGACATCGACCTGGATGGTGCGGGTCAGGTCGCCTTTTGTCACCGCGGTCGCGACTTCGGCGATGGCGCGGACCTGGGAAGTCAAGTTGGCGGCGAGCAGGTTGACGTTGCCCGTCAGATCCTTCCAGGTGCCGGCGGCGCCAGGCACATTGGCCTGGCCGCCGAGCCGCCCCTCGACACCGACTTCGCGCGCCACGGTCGTGACCTGATCGGCAAACGTCGCCAGGGTCTCCGTCATGTTGTTGATGGTGTCGGCGAGTGCGGCCACCTCGCCTTTTGATTTCACGGTCAGGTTCTGCTTCAGGTCGCCATTGGCCACCGCCGTCACGACCTTGACGATCCCGCGCACCTGTTCGGTCAGGTTGGCAGCCATCACGTTCACGGTATCGGTCAGGTCCTTCCAGGTGCCGGCGACACCGGGCACCTCGGCCTGGCCACCGAGCTTGCCTTCAGTGCCGACTTCACGCGCCACGCGCGTCACCTCGCCCGCAAAGGCATTGAGCTGGTCCACCATGGTATTAATGGTGTTTTTCAGCTCGAGGATTTCGCCCTTCACGTCGACGGTGATCTTGCGCGAGAGATCGCCGCGCGCCACGGCGGTTGTGACTTCGGCGATGTTGCGCACCTGCGTGGTGAGGTTCGCCGCCAGCAGGTTGACGTTGTCGGTCAAGTCCTTCCAGGTGCCGGCGACGCCGGGCACTACCGCCTGGCCCCCCAGCCTGCCCTCGGTACCGACCTCGCGCGCCACACGCGTCACTTCCGCCGCGAAGGAGCGCAGCTGCTCCACCATCGTGTTCAGCGTCTCCTTCAGCAGCAAGATCTCGCCGCGGACGTCGACGGTGATCTTCTTCGAGAGATCGCCGCCGGCGATGGCGGTCGCGACCTCGGCGATGTTGCGCACCTGGGCCGTCAGGTTCGACGCCATGAAGTTGACGTTGTCAGTCAGGTCCTTCCAGGTGCCGGCAACACCGGGCACCTCGGCTTGGCCGCCGAGCTTGCCTTCGGTGCCGACTTCACGCGCCACGCGCGTCACTTCGCCGGCGAAGGCATTGAGCTGATCCACCATGGTATTGATGGTGTTCTTCAGCTCGAGGATCTCACCTTTCACATCCACAGTGATCTTGCGCGAGAGGTCGCCACGCGCCACGGCGGTCGTGACTTCCGCGATGTTGCGCACCTGGGCGGTCAGATTGCCGGCCATCGAGTTCACGCTGTCGGTGAGATCCTTCCAGGTGCCGGCAACGCCGGGCACGTTGGCCTGACCAGCCAGACGGCCCTCGGTGCCGACCTCGCGTGCCACGCGCGTCACCTCGCCCGCAAAGCGGTTGAGCTGGTCGACCATCGTGTTCAACGTTTCCTTGAGCTGCAGGATCTCACCGCGCACGTCGACGGTAATCTTCCGCGACAGGTCACCGCCGGCGATCGCGGTCGCCACCTCCGCAATGTTGCGGACCTGGGCGGTCAGATTGCCGGCCATCGAGTTCACGCTGTCGGTGAGATCCTTCCAGGTGCCGGCGACGCCGGGCACCTCGGCCTGGCCGCCGAGCTTGCCGTCGGTCCCCACCTCGCGCGCGACGCGCGTGACTTCGCCTGCGAACGCGTTGAGCTGGTCGACCATCGTATTCAGCGTCTCCTTCAACTGAAGGATCTCGCCCGACACGTTCACGGTGATCTTCTTCGACAGGTCGCCCTCTGCCACGGCGGTTGCGACTTCCGCGATGTTGCGGACCTGACCGGTCAGGTTCGATGCCATCGAGTTGACGCTGTCGGTGAGGTCCTTCCAGGTGCCAGCAACGCCGCGCACCAACGCTTGTCCGCCGAGCTTGCCTTCGGTGCCGACCTCGCGCGCCACGCGGGTCACTTCACCGGCGAAAGCGTTGAGCTGGTCGACCATCGTGTTGATGGTGTCCTTCAGCTCCAGGATTTCACCGCGCACGTCCACCGTGATCTTCTTCGAGAGGTCGCCGTTGGCGACGGCCGTCGTCACTTCCGCGATGTTGCGGACCTGCGCCGTCAGGTTGGACGCCATGAAGTTGACGTTGTCGGTCAGGTCCTTCCAGGTGCCGGCAACACCGAGCACGTTGGCCTGGCCGCCGAGCTTGCCTTCGGTGCCGACCTCGCGCGCAACGCGTGTCACTTCGGACGCGAAAGCGTTGAGCTGGTCGACCATGGTGTTCAGCGTCTCCTTCAACTGAAGGATCTCGCCCGACACATTCACCGTGATCTTCTTGGAGAGGTCGCCGCCGGCGATCGCGGTGGCGACGTCGGCGATGTTGCGCACCTGGGCGGTCAGGTTGGACGCCATGAAGTTGACGTTGTCGGTCAGGTCCTTCCAGATACCGCCGACGCCGGGCACCTGGGCCTGGCCGCCGAGCTTGCCTTCGGTGCCGACCTCACGCGCCACGCGCGTCACTTCGGACGCGAAAGCGTTGAGCTGGTCCACCATCGTGTTGATGGTGTCCTTCAGCTCCAGGATTTCTCCGCGGACGTCGACGGTGATTTTCCGTGACAGGTCGCCCCGCGCCACCGCGGTCGTCACGTTGGCGATGTTGCGCACCTGTGCGGTCAGATTGCCGCACATCGCGTTGACGGAATCGGTCAGGTCCTTCCAGGTGCCGGCCACACCAGGCACGATCGCCTGGCCGCCGAGCTTGCCGTCGGTCCCCACCTCGCGGGCGACGCGCGTCACTTCGGACGCAAACGAGCGCAACTGGTCGACCATGGTGTTGATCGCTTCCTTCAGTTGCAGGATCTCGCCGCGGACGTCGACCGTGATCTTTTTCGACAGATCGCCATTGGCGACGGCGATTGTCACCTCCGCGATGTTGCGAACCTGACCGGTCAGGTTGTTGGCCATCGAGTTGACGCTCTCGGTCAGGTCTTTCCAGACACCGGTCACCTCCGGCACCTGAGCCTGCCCGCCGAGCCGACCCTCGACGCCGACTTCACGGGCCACGCGCGTCACTTCCGACGTGAATACGCCGAGCTGCTTGATCATCGTGTTGACGATGTTCGCTGACTGCAGGAATTCGCCGCGCAGCGGCCGCCCCTCAACGTCAAGCTGCACGGTCTGCAACAGGTCGCCTTGTGCGACTGCAGCGACCGCGCGCGTAACTTCCCGCGTCGGCCACAAGAGGTCATCGATCAGCATGTTGATCGAGCCTTCCATATCGGCCCAGGAGCCGCTTGACAGGCCGAGATTCACACGTTGGCGGGTTTGTCCCTCGCGGCCTACGACCTGGCCAACGCGCTCGAGCTGCTGGGCCATACGCTCGTTCGCCGCGGCGATCTCATTGAAGGCGTCCGCGATCTTGCCTTCTATCCCGAGATAGTCGCCGCGCATGCGCACGGTGAAATCGCCGGACCGCATCGCCTGGAGGGACTGCAACAGGTCTTGGGCGGGATCGATCTTGCCGTCTTGTCTGTTACGACGAGGTTCGCCACGACTACGAGGAGCGGGACCAAAATCGGTCATAAAATTCCCCCTGCACGCTGGCCGGTTTTCGATTTTCGAAGTTCCGAACCATCGGACGCATAAGAAGGGTAGCTCGCGATCTAATCAAGCCAGAAAAATGAACGGGTACTCTTGGGGAAAGGCCGAACGGTATCAATGAGAGATCTGACGAAAGGTTCCCGACCCATCCGGAACTTTTTTTGCGACCGATCAGCGACTTGGTACGCTCAAGCGTAATGGGAACGAAAGTCTCGCCTTGGTGTTGCCGTTTGCCGGGCAGGATCTCAGATGACCAAGAAGACCAAACAGCTCGAAGGGGACTACTTCGAGAGTGAGCGAAATTTCCGCCTTCTGGTCAAGGCTGTCACGGACTACGCGCTCTACATGATGAGCCCACAGGGCATCGTCGCGAACTGGAATGCCGGCGGCGAGCGAATCAAGGGCTACGCGTCCGAAGAGATCATCGGCCAACACTTCTCGCGCTTTTACACTCCGGCGGATCAGGCGGCGGGCAAGCCGGCGCGGGCGTTGAAGATCGCCGAGGAGACCGGCCACTACGAGGAAGAAGGCTGGCGCGTCCGCAAGGATGGCTCGTTGTTCTGGGCGAGCGTTGTGATCGACCCGATTCGCGACCTCTCCGGCCGCCTGATCGGCTTTGCCAAGATCACCCGCGACATCACGGAGCGACGCGAAGCGCAGCTTAAGCTGGAGCAGGTGCAGCGGCAGCTTGCCGAATCCCAGAAGATGGATGCGCTGGGGCAACTGACCGGCGGTGTCGCGCACGACTTCAACAATCTCTTGATGATCGTCTCGGGCAATTTGCACAAGATCGAGAAGGAGCTGACAAGCCCGCGGGCGCTGCGCGCGCTGAACGCGATCGAGACCGCTACTCAGCGCGCGGCGTCGCTGACCAGCCAGCTCCTCAGCTTCGCCCGACGACAGAGCGTCAATCCGCGAACCATCGACGTCGATCGCCAGATCACGTCGGTGCGGGAGGTGTTGGCTAGCGCGCTTGGCAGCATGATGGCGTTGCAGATCGACGTTCAGCCCAACGTTTGGCCGGTCTTCATCGATCCAACCGAGTTTGAAACCGCCCTCCTCAACCTTGTCATTAACGCCCGGGACGCGATGCCGGACGGCGGCACCATAACCGTCGCGGCACGCAATGATCCGGACAAGGGCCAGGTTCTGATTTCAGTCGAGGACACCGGCACGGGCATTCCACAAGATGTGCTCAGCAGGGTGTTCGATCCCTTCTTCACCACCAAACCCATCGGCAAGGGAACCGGCCTCGGCCTCTCCCAAGTGCATGGCTTCGTCCATCAGGCCGGCGGGACGATTGAGATCGACAGCGAGCTTGGCAAGGGCACGGCGGTCTGCCTCCACCTGCCGCGGAGCGGCGCGATCGAACATCAGGAACAGGAGAGCTTGAACAAGCAAGCCTTCGCAACCATCCTGCTGGTCGAGGACAATCCCGCCGTGGCCGACGCGAGTGCCGGACTGCTCGAGCAACTCGGCTACACGGTTCGCTGGGTGCCGAACGCGGAAACGGCGCTGCAAGAGATTGAGGCTGATGATGTCGACCTCGTGTTCAGCGACATCATCATGCCCGGCAAGATGGACGGACTGAAGCTGGCCCGCGCGATCAGGGAACGAAACCCGAGACTGCCGGTCCTGCTCACGACCGGATATTCCGATACCGCCAAGCACGCCAGGGCGGATTTTCCCGTCCTTCGCAAACCCTACCAGCTTCACGAGCTCAGCCGTGAGCTATCCAAGCTGACCGGGCACAACTGATCCCGCCATGGGTGGGCCATTTCTTCCAGCTCGCAGGAACCTGGCCGCCGCCGGATCTGTTGTTGTGACAGCCACGGGAAATGCCGCGGGAGCATCGATGGCCAATGACGACCCGCAGGAGACCGCCGAAACGCAGCAAGCTCGCGGATAGGAGGGATCTGACGCCGTGTCGTCCGCTCGTGCTCGACGATTGCGGCTACGATGAATTGCTGGACGATTGGATGTTCGCCTATCCGGCCCCTGAGCTGGCGCTGCCGGCCTAAGAGCCATCGTCCTACCTCCTGCGAATTGCAGGGATCGAGGAACGACCATGGTCAAGCTCAAAGACAAAGTGGCAGGCAAGCTGAAGCAGGTCGTGGCGGAGGTCATCGGCGACGGCAAGCTGCAGCAAGAAGGCAAGGCGCAGGAAGAGAAAGCCAAGGAGAAGCCTAGCGAACTGAACCCGCTCGGCGACCTCAATCAATTGACCTAGTCTGCGGACGGCCAATTTCCCCGCACGAGCCGGACCCGCTCGATGCGCCCGCATTGCTCGCAGCGGTATTGAATGACGTCCTTGCCGTCTTCGCCCGGGGTGCTCCTCTCGAGCCGCATCGTCTTCCTGCAGATAACGCAGGAGATCAGTGTGAGCAGCGGGTTGCGATCGTCATTCATCGTTCCCGTCCGACACAAAACTCCCTGAAGTTAACCTATGTGACGGCTGCAGCGGCTGAAATGAGCCATGTTGTCGGTATTCCATGTCGTTAGGTATTGATGGCCGCGGGGGCCGGACCTATGGAGCGTGAGCGATCTCGATTGGAGCAACAGGCGGCTGATGCGCTGCGCCGCGCACGCCGGCTTCCCGTCGGCGCAAACCGCAACGATCTTCGCCAGCTTGCAGTCGGGCTGCTATGGTTGCACCGCCGTGGCATGGACGCCCTGCTGGAACGTCGCCTCCAAGGGTTTTCCGCGCTGAACCGCCCTCTTTCCGAAACGATCGTCGATTGACGCTCCATCGACGGAACTATCGGACGACATGGCGCAAGATCTCGCGCTGTATCATCCCGGTTGCCAGAGATCGGTCAACTGCTCGGCCTTGACGAGGTCAATCTGCTCGGTGAAGCGCAATCGGTACATCGTCATCAGGGCGTCATGACCGGTGTCAGAGGAGCTGCACAGCGCATCCTCGACAATGATCACGCGGAAGCCGAGGTTAACAGCATCCAGCACTGTCGAGAGCACGCAGACGTCGGTCTCGGCTCCCGTGACGATCACGGTATGGACCTGCTTGTCGAGCAGGAGGCTGGCGAGCGGCGAACGAAACAACGCCGAATAGGTCGATTTGTCGACGACCATTGCAGGCGGCACGTAGCGCGCGAGTTCAGGTACGACGTCTAGCTGCGTTCCGCCCAGCGATTGCCGCGTCGCGATCTTCCAGCGCTCGAAATAGGGCCGCCACTGGCCCCGCGCCTCCTCCGGCGAGTTCGGCGTGATGAAGCGGGTGAAGATCGTCCAGGCTGCGTAGCGTGCCGAGATGTCGGAGATGGTTGGCAGCACTCGCTCCATCCACGGCGTTTCCCAGATGCCGCCCTTGGCGAAGATCGCCTGCATATCGACGCAGAGATGGATGGCGCCTTCGATCGGCCTCATCGCGAAATGCTCCGCCGACGGCTCGGCGCCGGGAGACAGGCGACCGACAAAAAAGTCCGGCTGAAGCTGGCTCCGCCGGACAGTTCTAGGGAGGAGCCCTCACGGGGCGTTGGTATACCCTTGGTCATGGAGCTGGTTGCATCGTGTAGCAGGCGCCGGTCGCTTATGTTTCGTTGTGCTCGTAGCGCCGCCGCACGACCTCCTCGCCGGAGCGCGTCGCCTGCCGATTGCGGAAGTGATATTGCAGCGTGCCATAGATCAGGGCCGTGAGAAGAACCAGCGCCCCGATGCCGTAAGTAATTTCAAGGCCCATGCGAACCTCCAGATTTCACCAAAAGCAGAGTCGTTAGCGTTCAAGTCAAAGCGTGAACGCTACGTAGACAAGGAGCGCGATCAAGAGTGCGAAGCCAATGCTGATCGTCGTGAGCATTGCCTTCGCCATTGCGCTCTCCTGCGGCTTCGCGGGCGTCTCCCGCCGACGATCATCGTCTGACGCTCGCAGCAAACGCATAGAAGTGGCGAAGGTTGCCTGGAAAACTTCAGCCGCTCTTCTCGGCGCTGTCGATGCTTTCACGATGGATTTCGGTTCCGGCATCATTGAGCACCGCAACCGCATAACCCTTGCCGAGAAACTCCTGCCTGCTCTCAGCAATATCGATCGCAAGTCGCTTGGCGAGCGCGAACGCCTGGTCGCGGTCGTCCACCGGTCGCCCGGTGACACTGAGCGCCCGATCATGATCCACAAGCCTGAAGTGATAGTGGCTCATCGGCATGCTCGCGGTTGCTACCGGCTTCAACTGGTATTGCTCTCGTGCCACTTTTCCAGGTCAGGTTTCGGGCCGCCAGATCGCTGCTCCTTTTCCGGATTCCCCTTCCACGGCTTATCGGTCTGCTTGTGCGAACCCCAGTCGGTCTGCTGCCGGGGATCATCGCGTGGTGTTTCCTTGCTCATGCCACACCTCCTCACGAGGCAAGCGCGAGAGCCAGATCGGTTCCTAGCGCGGACGTTCCGTCGCAGTCCCGCCTGGCCCTACGGACCTCCTGCCACCGAACCTGCGATGACCATCACAAGCGCGTCGAGGTCGATCTTGCCTTTGACGACGAGATCGGAGGACCGTTCAATGTGCAGCGCCTGCGGGTTGTTATCCGCCTGACGCTGCAGCTCGCCTACGATTGCTTCCTTCAGCTTCTCTTCGAGCATCCTGGCTTCCCCGCAACCATGTACTCACGTCGCAGGCTCAAGCTCCCGCGCATCCAGCATCGCGAGCTTGCGCTTGAAGCGCCGGTAATCGTCGATCGCCTTGTTCGACAGCAGAAGGCGCCGCCGCTCTCCCCGTTGCACCATCAACTCGATATCATCGACGAGAAAGCGGCTCGCGACTGCGGCATCATCGAGTTCGCCGGTGCGCTCCAGGAAATCCCAGGCGATCTGCAGCGAATGTTCGATCAATATGGGCAAGGACTCGGTCATGTTCTCCTCGCGATGCAAACGCGTGGAGACACCGTCCGTTCCTGGTTAGATTCGAAACGGACGGAAGCACAATGGTCCGGTCGCGCAACCCTTGCCCACGGGATTCCGCAAACGCGATCCGCTGGCGAGGGTTGTCGCGCTCAGTCCTTCTTCGGTCGCGCAACCGGCTGGCGTTTCAGGTGCTCTCTGACATCGGGCAGCCGTTCGCTGCCGCCGGCAGCTTTCCACTGACCGATCAGTACAGTCATCTCCGAACGCATCGCAAGCAGCCGGCGCGCCGCCTCCGTGCAATCGTGATCGTGATTAATCTGATCGCGGATCACGCCCTCGACGACAATCATCTCGTCCCGTAACGCACTGATTTTACGACGGATTTCGTTAACTCTGTTGTCCATGTCTTCTTAGAACAAAAATAGAACATAAAGTCAAGTCACGGATTTGAGATTGTAAGGCAGACCGGAAGGGCATCGGTGGTGCCGATATGGCGGTGTGCATGAGGCGCGCCGGCGCTCAAATGACCCGCGCCCCAGCCAGGCATTACGATCTTGCGGAGGAGGCCGACCAGCCCAAGCAATACCCGCGAGATCTGAGCTTCGAAGAAGCCAACCCGAGCACGCTGCACTCGAGACGGAAATCGCGCCAGCTCTATTAACTGACAGTGCCCTCGTTTGTGCCCTCGCCACCCCCTTAACAAATGATATAGCCGGGGTAACTGAATTCGGTTGGTCAATCAGTCGTTGCCCGGAGCGCCTCTTGCTTGATCTCGAAAGGAATTCGCTGCTTCCTTTCCCGCTTCCGTTGAAGGACGGGCGGACGATCGAGACCGTTAGCGACGTAGCGGACTTCCTTTCATTGCTCACCGAGGATCAGCGCGAACGCGTTCACTGGAGAACGGCGATCCTGATGCTCAACAATGCCATGAGGGAATCGCGCTATCTGAAGATCGCTATTATCAATCTGCGCTCCGCACTCGCTTATGACGACTTGCTGGCTCAGGACGCGCCGTGACCGTGTTCGTACGGGCATGGTCGAATCAGAACATTTTGCCTAAGCAAAGCCTGTTATGGCCGCAAACAAGGTAACGGCGGTACAACACGGCGGTTCGGGCTGAATTCGCTACGGCTGCAATCTGGGGCCGCCCTTGGGGGACCGGGCGGCCGTTTTCTTTCAGAGCAGTTTTGCGCGCACGAACAGCGAGCGGAGGGCATTGGTCGCGGGGATGGCCAGCATCGCGTTGTCGGCGGCTTCCTCCAGCGCGGTGACCGCCTCGTCGTGCAGCTGACGGAATTCCATCCACTCCACCGAATTCAGATTAGTGATGAACCGGTAGGCCTGCCCGATGGTGGCAATAGTCAGCGTCTCGCCGTTCAATTTGATCTTGAACGTCGCCTTCAGCGGTGTGTCGGAACTCGATACGTCACCCATGATGCGGTTGTGCGCCGGAAGCAGCCAAAGTCAATCTAATTCTACGCCTACCGCCTCGGAGGTTCATCCCAACAGCCGCAATGTCTGTTAGTTTTCCCCGGGGTGATTCGTGCTCGCGGACAGCAAAGACACATATCTGGAAGCGCTCAATCCTGCGCAACGGCGTGCCGTCGAGCACGGCGTCGGGCCGGACGGAACCGTTGGTGCGCCGCTTCTGGTGATCGCCGGCGCCGGATCGGGCAAGACCAACACGCTGGCCCACCGCGTCGCGCATCTGATCGTCAGCGGCGCCGACCCACGCCGTATCCTTCTGATGACCTTCTCGCGGCGCGCGGCGGCGGAAATGACCAAGCGCGTCGAACGGATCGCTCGCCGCGTGCTCGGCGATAACGCCTGCGTCATGACCGATGCCCTCACCTGGTCCGGCACCTTTCACGGCATCGGCGCGCGGCTATTGCGGGAATATTCCGAGCGGATCGGACTCGATCCGGCCTTCACCATCCATGATCGCGAGGATTCCGCCGACCTCATCAACCTTGTCAGGCACGACCTCGGCTTCTCCAGGACCGAGAGCCGCTTCCCGACCAAGGGCACGTGCCTTGCGATCTATTCCCGCTGCGTGAATTCGGAGACCCCGATCGAGAGCGTGCTCGGCGCGTTCTATCCCTGGTGCTCGGGCTGGGCGAACGAACTGAAGCGCCTGTTCGCCGCTTACGTCGACGCCAAGCAGCAGCAGAACGTGCTCGATTACGACGACCTCCTGCTCTATTGGTCGCAGATGGTCACCGACGCTGCGCTTGCGGCGGAGATCGGCGGCCGCTTTGACCATGTCATGGTCGACGAATACCAGGACACCAACCGCCTGCAATCATCGATCCTGCTCGCGCTGAAACCTGGAGGAAACGGCCTTACGGTCGTAGGCGACGACGCGCAGTCGATCTATTCGTTCCGCGCCGCTACGGTCCGCAATATCCTGGATTTTCCGGACCAGTTTACGCCGAGGGCGGAGATCATCACGCTCGATCGCAACTATCGTTCGACCGAGCCGATCCTGTCGGCTGCGAATGGCGTGATCGCGCTGGCCAAGGAGCGCTTCACCAAGAATCTCTGGACCGAGCGGACATCGTCGCGCAAGCCATTTCTCGTCGCAGTCCGCGACGAGGCCGATCAGGCCCGTTACATCGTCGAGCAGGTGCTGGCGAACCGAGAGGAAGGCGCGCTGCTCAAACACCAGGCCGTACTGTTTCGCACCTCCTCGCACAGCGGTCCGCTGGAAATCGAACTCACCCGCCGCAACATTCCCTTCGTGAAGTTCGGCGGGCTGAAATTCCTCGATGCCGCCCATGTCAAGGACATGCTGGCGCTGCTGCGCTTCGTGGAGAACCCGCGCGACCGCGTCGCCGGTTTTCGCATCCTGCATCTGTTGCCGGGCGTTGGGCCGAGTTCGGCGCAGCGGGTGCTCGACCGCATGGCCGAGGCTGCCGATCCGATTGCCGCACTCTGCACCCTGCCCTCGCCGCCGCGCGCCGGCGAGGACTGGAAGGGCTTTGTCCGCGCGGTCGAAAACCTCCGCTATTCCGAATGGCCCGTCGACATCGAGCGGGCACGGCTGTGGTACGAGCCGCATCTCGACCGCATCCATGAGGACGCCGAGGTCCGTCGCGCGGATTTGATCCAGCTCGAGCAGATCGCAAGCGGCTATCCGTCGCGCGAGCGCTTCCTGACCGAGCTCACGCTCGACCCGCCGGATGCGACCAGCGATCAGGCCGGACCGCCCCTGCTTGACGAGGATTATCTGATCCTGTCGACGATCCATTCCGCCAAGGGACAGGAATGGAAGTCGGTCTTCGTGCTCAACGTCGTCGACGGCTGCATGCCGTCGGATCTCGGCGCGGGGACCAGCGCCGAACTTGAAGAGGAACGCCGCCTGCTCTACGTCGCCATGACCCGCGCCAAGGACGATCTGCACCTGATGGTGCCGCAGCGCTTCTTCGTGCACGGCCAGAGCGCCAAAGGCGACCGGCACATGTACGCCTCGCGCACGCGTTTCATCCCGGAAAAGCTGGTGCCGCTGTTCGAGCGCACCACTTGGCCGATCGCTCGCGCGTCGGCCGCCGCGCCGGCAGATCGTGCGGCACCGGTCGACATCCGCGCCAAGATGCGAGGGATGTGGCGCTAGAGCTTGATGAGATTAGATCGAGTTGCCTCCCGGATGCATGCTGCGCTCCCTCTCCCGCTTGCGGCGCTTGCGGGGGAAGGTTGGGTGGGGGTGTTTCCACGATGGGACCATCCGTGGGAGAGAGCCCCACCCGGCGCTTCGCACCGACCTCCCCGCAGGCGGGAGAGGTGAAGCGAGCTCGCGGACAAGCCGATTCAACCGAGTGACATCATGCGCTAGGGTCTGTTGGGATTCAGGATTCTCATCCGGGCTCGGTTGTGATTCAAGCTATGGATGGACCGATTCGTTTTGACTGATGCCCAATGGGCGAAGATGGAGCCGCTTTGTCTTGGCAAGCCAAGCGATCCCGGCCGCAGTGGCAAGGACAACCGACGGTTTGTCGAGGCCGTGCTGTGGATCGCGCGAACCGGCAGTCCCTGGCGGGATCTGCCGCCCTCGTTCGGCCACTGGAACAGTGTCTTCACGCGCTTCCGCGACTGGGTGAAGGCGGATATCTGGAAGCGGCTGTTCGA
>NZ_JAGKJI010000060.1 GCF_020329485.1 Bradyrhizobium cenepequi | reverse complement strand
CACACGCGGCACCGATCCGAGCTTCTCCCCCGCCCGGCTGCGGACCTTCTCAATTAACCCCAGCAGCCCCGCATGATCGCCGCCCTCCAGCTTGTGACGCGACATCCGATCCCGATCCGGGCTGTGCAGCGTCACCAGCCACGTCTTCTGACTGAGTTCGATCGCAACGAAAATTGTGCCATTATGGCCGGTGGTGGGCGTGTCTACGGTCGATGCTTGCATCTGACTCTCCGAGGGTTCGAGTGTGGAAACCCAAACCTATCGGAAAGGCCACGCTCACCGCCCCATGGAATCTACGAGCCCACGCCTCAGCACGTCACTCCAGCATCTTTCGCAGCTCGGCTTTCGCGACCTTCTCCAGCGTCGAGCGCGGCATGTCGTCGACGAAGCGGATTTCGCGCGGCACCTTGAAGTCGGCGAGCGCGCCGCGGCAGGCGGTCATGACATTGTCGTGCAGGTCGGCCGGCGCGCGGTCGACGCCGCCCTGCGGGATGATGAAGACCACCGGCACTTCCTCGAGCATCGGATGCTTCTTCGCCACCACCGCCGCCTCGCGGACGCCGGGCACCACCGCGATTACCTGCTCGATCTCGGAGGCCGCGACGTTCTCGCCGCCCACCTTCAGCATGTCCTTGGCGCGGTCGCCGAACTTGACGAAGCCGTGCTCGAGCAGCGTGACGCGGTCACCGGTCAGGAAATAACCGTGCTCGTCGAAGCTCTCGCGGGTGGCCTTTTCGTTGTGCAGATACTCCTTGAACAGCGACAGGCCGGGAATGCCCTTGATCGAGAGATTGCCGGTGTCGCCGACTTCCGTCGCCGAGCCGTCATCGTTGGTGATGCGGATGGAGTATTCCGCCGCCGCGCGGCCAATCGACATCGGCGTATTCGGCTGATCGACTTCGCCGACGATGCCGTGGGTGATGGTCTCCGTCATGCCCCACCAGCCGATGGTCTTGACGCCGAACGCGGCAAACGGCGGCGGCTCGCACACGGCCGTGCCCCAGAGCCGGAATTTGTGGTTCTCAGGGATCTCGTGCTCCAGCAGCGCCTTCATGCAGAACGGAATGGTCGAGGTCCAGGTGCAGCCGTGCTTCAGCGCGACGCTCCAGAAGCGGCTTGCGGAAAACCGCGGCTGGATCACGCTGGTAGCGCCGACCCACAGCGTCGCCAGCATCGAATAGGCCAGCGCATTGGTGTGGAACAGCGGCAGGTAGATCTGGTGCACGTCACCGGCATGCAGGTCCTCGTGCGCGGCATTGATCTTGGCGCCCCACAGCGCATTGGCATGGGTCCACAACACCGCCTTCGGGCGCGATGTCGTGCCGGACGTGTACTGCACGCTGCAAGAGGCGAGCGGGTCGGTGGCGCGGCGCGGCCGATCGGCGCTGTCCGCGAACAGCGATTCAAAACTGTCGCCGCGTGACGCGGCGTGCGCCGGTGCCGCGCCCGCATTATGCGAGATCACTGCGATCCAGCGTAGCTCGCGGCAATTGGCCGCGAGCAGTTCGGCATAGGCCGGCTGGGTGATCGCGGCGACCGCGCCACAATGGCCGGCGAAATATTCCATCTCGGCGGCGGCCGAGCGCGTGTTGGTGGTGACCGCGACCGCGCCAAGCTCGACGCAGGCGAACCAGGCCAGCATCGCCTCGATGCAATTGTCGAGATGGATCAGCACATATTCACCGGGCCTGACGCCGCGTTTTGCAAGCCCTGCGGCCAGCGCGCCGACGCGCTCGTGAAACTCGCCATAGGTCCATTTGCACGCCGGTGCCTCGAACGGCGCCCAGATCAGGAACGGGTGATCGCGCCGGACCTCGGCGCGCATCCGAAGCAGCCATGGCACGTCGAGGCCTGCAAACGGTCCCACGATACCAGGTGCTGCCTGTGAATTGGTCATGCTTCCTCCCGTGCAGCCTTGCTGGCTGCTTTCGTCTTGCTTGTTCGGGAAGCATTTGTGCCACCGGATCTCGCGGCGGGCAAATATTAGGGGCAGACTCCCTCCACGTCATTGCGAGGAGCGCAGCGACGAAGCAATCTATGCCCCCACAGGTGGAGAAATGGATTGCTTCGCTCCGCTCGCAATGACGGCATTAGGAAGCACCATCCTCGTACGACGAAATCTCGATCAGGCTGCCGTCGGGATCGCGGCAATAGACCGACCGCAGCGTGCCGCGCGCGCCCGACTTGGCCGACGGACCTTCCTCGATCTTGACGCCGTTGGCCTTCAGATGCGCCACGACCTCGTCGGGCGTGCTGGAGGTGAGGAAGCAGAGGTCCTCGCTGCCCGGCGTCTCGTGATCAGCGGTGAACCAATCGATCTTGGAGGCATCGCGCGGCCGCACATTGATCTTCTGGTTGCCGAACACCAGCGAGGTCCGCGGCGCCTTGCCCTCGCCCGGATCGAACACCTTGACCTCCATGCCGAGGATCCGGCTGTACCATTCTGTGGAACGTGCCACGTCGGACACGTTGATCACGAGATGGTCGAGCGCGTTCACCTTGACGGTCATGACCTCATCCTTTCGTCGAGGTCCAGCGCGCAAGCTGCACGCTGGCTGTCCGATGCTTAGTTTGTTACAACGCGCGCCGTCATCAGTTCAATAGAAACGGACCGGGGTACGAACCCGGCCATATCGGAGGATACTTCATGATTTCACGCCGTACCGCGCTTGGCCTGATCGGTTCCGGGATTTCGACATTCGCGATCGGCCGCGCCTCGGCGGCGGACTATCCGACACGGCCAGTCCGTTGGATCGTCGGCTATCCGCCGGGCGGCGCCACCGATATCCTGGCCCGCCTGATCGGGCAGCGGCTGTCGGAAAGGCTCGGACAGCAATTCGTGATCGAGAACAAGCCCGGCGCCGGCAACAATATCGCCACGGAGGCCGCGGTCAACGCCGAGCCGGACGGCTACACCGTGCTGCTGATCAATCCCGCGAACTACATCAACGCCACGATGTATGCAAATTTGAAGTTCAATTTCGTGCGCGACATCGCGCCGATCGCTTCGTTCCAGCGGGTGCCGAACGTGATGACCGTCAACAAGGATGTTCCGGCGAAGAGCGTCGCCGAGTTCATCGCGTATGTGAAAGCCAATCCCGGCAAGGTGAACCTGGCCTCGTCCGGCAACGGCACCTCGGTGCATCTCTCCGGCGAGATGTTCATGGCAATGAGCGGCGCCAAGATGCAGCACGTGCCCTATCGTGGCGCGGCGCCGGCGATCACCGACCTGCTCGGCGGCCAGGTGCACGTGATCTTCGACAACATGCCCTCGATCATCCAGCATATCCGCTCCGGCTCGCTGCGGGCGCTCGGCGTCACCACCGCGGAGCGTTCGCCGCAACTGCCAGATGTGCAGGCCGTCGCCGAGACCGTGAAGGGTTACGAGGCGAGCGCCTTGTTCGGCATCGGCGCGCCAAAGAATACGCCGAAGGAGATCATCACCAAGCTCAACAGTGACATCAACGCTGTGCTGGCCGAGCCGGCGATGAAGACACGTTTGGTTGAACTGGGCGGTGAGCCGCGTATCCAGACGCCGGAAGCATTCGGTGCAGAGATCGTCGCCGAGACCGAAAAGTGGAGGAAAGTGGTCGAGGGCGCGGGGCTGAAGGTGGAATAGGCCGCAAGCGCGCGTCATCCTGAACCTTCCTGCGACAATCGCGTTCTGAACCTTGACGCCGGCCATGCGACTACGCAGATGCAGGCAATAGCCTGGCCAAGGCGAAGGAGAGCGACGATGCGCAAACTGATGTTGGCAATGCTGGCCGCGACGGCCGTCGGGGCGGGTGTCACCGCCGGCTCCGCTCCCGCCGCGGCCTATGATTATCCCTGGTGTGCCCAAGGCAGAGGCTTCGGAATTCCGGGAGACTGCTCGTATCAATCCTATGCGCAATGCATGGCGAGCGCGTCCGGACGCAATCTCTACTGCAACATCAATCCACGCGCAGCTTTCGGCCAGCAACAGCCGCGTCGCGGCCGCGTGCATAGGGATTACTATTACGACTGAAATCGGCGGACGCCACGAAGAGGGTTGCTGCCCTATCCGATGGGCTGGGGTGCGGCACCGTGACCAATACCGGCCGACACCGGTTCAGGCATCCTGTTGCCATAGCTGACGCATCCACCGACCGTAACTGCAAGCGCCGCAAGCGGGTAAACGGACTGCGTCGTCGCTTCGCACCTCGCCATGACGGAACAGCAACAGGAATTGCCCATGCCCTATGTCGATGGCTTCATCGTCGCCGTCCCGAAGAAGAATCTCGCCGCGTATGCCCGCTTGTCGCGAAAGTGCGGCAAGATCTGGCGCGAATATGGTGCGCTGGACTATCGCGAATGGGTCGCCGAGGACGTCAAGCCCGGCAAGCTCACCTCGTTCCCGCAAAGCGTCAAACTGAAAGCGGGCGAGACGGTCGTGTTCGCCTGGATTACCTACAAATCGCGCGCCCAGCGCGACAAGATCAACGCCAAGGTGATGGCGGATGAGCGCCTCAAATCCATGTCGAACGGCCAATCGATGCCGTTCGACGGCAAGCGCATGATCTACGGCGGATTTGCGAGCCTGGTGAAGGTCTAGCATCCGGAAAGGTGGGAACCGGTTTTTCCTCGCGACAAGCGCGAAGTGTTTGCGCGAAGATCATGCTCAAACCAAGAGATGAGATCATGATCCGATTTCAGATCATGATCTAGCGGTGCCGGCGCTACACAAACTGTTTCGATGGAGACGGCCGAAGTGATCGCCAGTCAGCCGGTGGCCGACTTGCGCCCGCTTCGCGACTTGGTATACTTTACAATGCAAAGTTCGGACAACCGATGCGCGATCTCGACAAGGCCCTGGCCGATATTCTTGCCATCCGCAGTCAGATTGCGGCTGGCACGGCGTTCCGTGGTTATGGCCCGGCGACCGTGGCCGCCACTGCCGGCGTGGCGCTGCTGACCGCGATCCTGCAGTTCCTCTGGCTCGACAATCCGACTGCAAACCCGCTGACTTTCTTTGGCGGCTGGACCGTCGCCGCGCTGCTTTCCGCCGCGCTGATCTGGACCGAGATGCGGGCACGCTCGCGCCGGCATCATTCCGGGCTCGCCGACGCCATGATCCAGCAGGCAATCGAGCAGTTCCTGCCCGCGAGTGTCGCCGGCGTGCTGCTCGCGATCCTGCTTTGGAAGTTCGCGCCCGAAACGCTGTGGATGCTGCCCGGCTTATGGCAGGTGCTGGTGAGCCTCGGCGTGTTCGCCTCCGTCCGCTTGTTGCCACGCAGCATCGCCTTCGCCGGCGCCTGGTATTTCCTCTCCGGCTTTGCGGTGCTGGTGTTCGCGAGCCAGAGCCACGCATTGTCGCCCTGGACCATGGGCCTGCCCTTCGTCGTCGGCCAGGTATTGATGGCTGCCCTGTTGTATTTCGCGTCTGGAGAAAACGATGTCGAAGATTGAAGCCAACAATGCGCCGTTCTCCTATGACGGCCTCGACCGCGTGATCCACGAGAAGGCGCGACTCGGGCTGATGACCTCGCTGATGACGCATCCCAAGGGGCTGGCGTTCGCCGACCTCAAGCAGCTTTGCGGACTGACCGATGGCAATCTCAGCCGTCACCTGCAGGTGCTGCAGGAAGCCGGGCTCGTCGAAGTCACCAAGGGCTATGAGGGCAACCGCCCGCACACCACCTGCCGCCTTACCAGGGCGGGTCGCCGCCGCTTCCTCGACTATCTGGCCGTGCTGGAACGGCTGGTGCGCGACGCCGCCAAGGCTGCGGGCCAGGAGAGCACCGCGCCTTCCCGGCTAGGCATTCTGCCGGCCTGATCACGATTCCTTTTTTGATCGGAGACTTTGTAATGCAAAGTGATCTCTCCTCCAAACTTCACGTCGGCATCATCATGGACGGCAATGGAAGATGGGCGACGCGAAGGGGGCTGTCGCGGCTGCGCGGCCACGAGGCCGGCGTCGAAGCGATCCGCCGCGTCGTCGAGGCGGCGCCCTCGCAGGGGATCGGCACGCTGACGCTCTATGCTTTCTCCAGCGACAATTGGCGCCGGCCGAAGGTCGAAGTCACCGCGCTGATGGGCCTGTTGCGCTTCTATCTCGCCAACGAGGTTCAGGCGCTGGTGCGCAACGGCGTCCGCCTCACCGTGATCGGCCGCCGCGACCGCCTGCCCAACGGCATTGCTGCTGCGATCGCCCGCGCGGAAGCCGAGACCGCGGATGGCGACGCCCTGCATCTGCGCATCGCGATCGATTATTCCGCGCGCGATGCCATCCTCAACGCCGCGACGCAGGTCGCGGGCTTTGACAAGCTTACGCGTGAAACCTTCTCCGAGCTTGTCACCGGCGAACAGAATCTGCGCGACGTCGATCTCATCATCCGTACCAGCGGCGAAAAGCGCCTGTCCGATTTCCTGTTGTGGGAGGGCGCCTATGCCGAGCTGCACTTCACCGATCGGATGTGGCCGGAATTCGACATGGACGATCTCGCCGAGGCGCTTGCCTCCTTCCACCGCCGCGAACGCCGCTTCGGCGGCCTGCAACCGGTCGCGCTGGAGGATGTGCCGAGCCTCTGAATACCGCTGACGCGTACTCAACAGGTTGGAAGTCTCCTGTTGAAGGTTCGAAGCCTGTTCTTAATCACCCGGCTCGTTCGAGTGTAACATTAGGTCGCCCAGTTTTGATGCGGGCTCAGGATCGAACGACCAGCGGTGATCGCGTGAGTGAATACCGATACTACGAGTTCAGGGCGATCGATCGGCTTCTCAGTCCGACCGATCAGCAAGAACTGCGCGCGCTGTCGAGCCGCGCCGACATCACTGCCAGCAGCCTTGTGAATACTTATAATTGGGGGGATTTCAAGGGCGATCCTGATCGGTTGATGGCGCGATACTTCGATCTGTTCCTCTATCTGGCCAATTGGGGGTCGCGACGGATCTCGATCCGCATTCCCAAGCTCGGGCTGGATGTTCCGCGCCTAAAGCAATTCATTGCCGATCGGGACGTCGCTCGCATTCGATCTGAAGGCGAAAACGTCATTCTCGACGTATCGCGGGATGAGCTGGATACGGATGACGAGGGCGGAGAGGGTTGGCTTGATGCGATCGCCCTGCTGCGCAACGATCTCCTTGAAGGCGATCTCCGCCCGCTTTATCTCGTCTGGCTGATGTCGGTGGAGAGCGAGGACATTGCGGACAAGACGGTCGAGCCGCTCGATGGACTCGGACCGCTGACGCCTCAGCTTACCGCGTTCGCGGACTTCTTCGGCATTGACCGCGACCTCGTCGAAGCGGCGGCTGCAAGGCCCGCGCTCCTGCACCCCGAACCGTCGGAACAGGAAGTCACTGCGACTATCAAAGCTCTCGGCGCGAAGGAGAAAGACAGCTATCTGCGGCGTCTCTACGATGGCGATCCGCTTGTTCGGGCGGATTTTCGTCGCCGCTGCCGTCCCGCCACCTCGCCAGGGAAGCCTACGCAACCGCGCAGGCAGGCCGGCGAATTGCGCCGGATCGCGGCCGATCTGGCGGAAGCTCGTCGCAAAGCGGACGAAGAGCGACGGCAGGCCAAGCAACGGCGCGAGCAGCAGCGCGAGGCGAAAGCCAGGAAGGTCAGAATAGATGCGCTGAAGCGGCGGGGCGAATCTGCCTGGACGGACGTCGAAGCCATCGTCGCCTTTCGCAACAACAACGCCTACGATCACGCGGCCATCATGCTTGCGGACTTGCGCGAGCTTTCCCTCCAGCAAGGGACTGACGACGAATTTCATCGTCGCCTGACCGATCTTCGAGCACGCCATAAGGCCAAGCGGCAATTGCTGGTTCGGCTTACAGCTAACGGTCTCAACTGACGTTTCCGGACCCGGCGGCGCCAAATTGTTGCGCTGCGCATAGTTTGCGCCGCGCGACGCAGCCCGCGGCCGAGCCGGCCTGGAAGAGCTCGAAATCGGCGCCGCGGGAAGATGGTGCGTCGAAGCCACGCTAGATTTGCGTCGTCATCGTCACACTAGGTTAACCCTTAGCGGCTAGCTAGGCGCACCGACCTTCCCGCGAATCAAATTCAACCGGGGTCATCCCATGGACAAGCAGATGCGCTGCCAATGCGGCCGGCAACGGACCGTCGCGCTGGACAAGCATTTCCGTACCGTCCTGCATTGCGAGAACTGCGACGTGGTCGAGCGCGCCGAGCCGGTCAAGCCGCGCGAAGACGCGCAGGCCGCGCTCCAGGACGCCTAACCTCATCTAGCCGCCCGACGCCGCGAGCTCCACGAGCTTCGCGATCGTGTTGATGTTCCGCGCGGTGCCGCTTGTCGCCGCCGGTATCTTCAGCTTCGAGCGGCCCATCCCTGAGCCATAGGCGACATAGATCTCGCGCTTGCCGAGGCGCACTTCTTCGTCCTGCCGTCCCTTGATCGCCGCAAGCGCATCGGCCGGCGGCGCCTCGTCGAGGAAGATCGCGACCGTCCAGTTCGGCGGCGCCTTGGGGAACGGATTGGCCTTCAGCACCGCGGCCATCTCCTCGGCTGTCCTGATCACGACGCCGACCGGCCTGCCGGCATAGGCTTGCAGCCGCTTCTCCAGCGATGCCTTCACTTTCGCTGCGCCCAATTTGCTGTCAAACACCACATTGCCGCTGGCGATATAGGTTTGTACGCTCGCAAATCCTTCGGCGACGCACATCGCCTTCAGCTCGGTCATTGGCAGCTTGCCGGCTCCGCCTACATTCACGGCACGCAACAGGGCGATATAGGTTGGCATTCCAGACCGTGTCCAAGGAGCAAAGCGAGGCCGTGAGCATGCCACGGGCGCCCCAACACAAGCTAGACGACAAGCAACAGGACCGGCCACCGCCAAACCGAGGTCAAATTGAAAAACCTTCCGATCACCTTGGCTGATATCAGGGCCGCCGCGGCGACCATCCGCGATTCGGTCAGCGTTACCCCTTTCAACCAGAGCCGGACGCTGAGCGACATCTGCGGCTGCGACATCTGGTTCAAATTCGAGAACCTGCAGTTCACGTCGTCGTTCAAAGAGCGCGGTGCGCGGAACCGCCTGCAGGCGCTCTCGCCCGACGCGCGGCCGCGCGGTGTGATTGCGATGTCCGCCGGCAATCATGCGCAGGGCGTCGCCTATCACGCCAGACAGCTCGGCATTCCCGCCACGATCGTGATGCCGATCGGCACGCCGATGGTGAAGACGGAGAATACCAGGCGTCTGGGCGCCGAAGTTATTATTTCGGGATCGACGATCGAGGATGCCGCGCAATTTGCCCGCAAGCTCTGCGAGACACGCGGCATGACCTTCATCCATCCCTATGACGATCCGCTGATCATGGCAGGCCAGGGCACGATCGGGCTGGAGATGCTCGCGTCCGTACCCGGTCTTGATGCGCTCGTCGTGCCGATCGGGGGCGGGGGACTGATCTCGGGTATCGCGATCGCCGCCAAATCCCTCAAGCCCGATCTGAAGATCATCGGCGTGCAGGCGCAGCTTTATCCTTCGATGTACAATGCCGTCAGGAACGAGCAATTGCCGATGCGCGGCGACACCCTTGCCGAGGGCATTGCGGTCAAGGCGCCAGGCCAGATCACGACGAAGATCGTGCGCGAGCTGGTCGATGACATCCTGCTGGTCACGGAAGACCAGATCGAGCGCGCGGTGGCGATGCTGATCTCGATCGAGAAGACGGTCGTCGAGGGAGCCGGTGCAGTCGGCCTCGCCGCGGTGTTGGCCGCGCCGCAGTGCTTCGCGGGGCAGAAGGTCGGCCTGGTCCTGACCGGCGGAAACATCGACACGCGCCTGATCGCCTCGGTCCTGACGCGCGAGCTCGCGCGCGAGGGACGATTGACGCAGCTCACGCTCGACATCGTCGATCGACCCGGCCAGCTCGCCGCCGTCTCGGCGCTACTCGCCGAAGTCGGTGCGAACATCATCGAAGTCTCGCACCAGCGGACCTTCTCGGCGCTGCCGGCCAAGGCAACGCTGCTCGAGCTCGTGATCGAAACCCGTGACCGCGCACATCTTGACGATGTGCTCACCAAGCTCGCAACGGCCGGCTTCTCGGCGCGCTGCACGTAGCCGCGCTGCCTTCACCTCTCCCGCTTGCGGGGGAGGTCGGCGCGAAGCGTCGGGCTCCCTCCGCTTGGGGAGTCCCATCGTGGAGACACCCTCACCCCAGCCCTCTCCCGCAAGCGGGAGAGGGAGTCGCAGCGTGCATCGCGGATGCAGCTCGATCTAATCTCTGTCACCGCAATAGATTGGTGCGCGCCAGCGTGACGATCTCGTCGCCGCGGCCATTGAGCACCGCCTGCACCATGTAGAGCGTGAAGCCCTTGGCCATCTCCGTGGTCACCTTGGGCGGCATCGCGAGCTCAAGGCGATTGACCACAGCGTCGATCACGACGGGGCCGGGATGCGCGAACGCTTCGGCCAGCTTGCTCTCGACCTCGGCCGGATCCTCGATGCGCACGCCTTTGATGCCGGTAGCCTCCGCCATCGCGGCAAAGTTCGGGTTCTTCAGTTCAGTGCCGGTGTCGAGGAAGCCGGAGGATTTCTGCTCGAGCTCGATGAAGCCGAGCGCGCCATTGTTGAACACGATCACCTTCACCGGCAGCTTGAGCTGCGACAGGCTCAACAAATCGCCCATCAGCATCGTGAAGCCGCCATCGCCGGAGAGCGAGATGACCTGGCGTCCCGGCGCGGCTGCCTGGGCGCCGATCGCCTGCGCCATCGCATTCGCCATCGAGCCATGCCAAAACGAGCCGATCAGGCGGCGCTTTCCGTTCATGGCGAGATAACGCGCTGCCCAGACCGTCGGCAGGCCAACGTCGCAGGTGAAGATCGCGTCCTGGCTGGCGAGCTGGCTCGCGACACGCGCGACCTGCTGCGGATGCAGCGGGCCGCCCTGGCGGCCTGAGGCGAGCTCGTCGAGGCCGCGGCGGGCTTCGGCATAATGCTTGCGCGCGCCGTCGAGAAACCGCTGGTCGTCCTTGGCCGTCAGTCGCGGCAATAGTGCGCGCAACGTCGGGCCGACTTGTCCGATGACGCCAAGCTCGACGGGCACGCGCCGGCCGATCGCCTCCGGCCTGACATCGACCTGCGCGATCCGTGCTCCCTTCGGATAGAATTGCCGATAGGGGAAGTCGGTGCCGAGCATCAGCAGCGTGTCGCAGTTCTCCATGGCGTGATAGCCGGAGGAAAACCCGATCAAGCCGGTCATGCCGACGTCGTAAGGATTGTCCCACTCGACATGCTCCTTGCCGCGCATGGCGTGGACAATCGGCGACTTCAGGGCGTCCGCAAGCTGCATCAATTCGTCATGCGCGCCGGCGCAGCCGCTGCCGCAGAGCAGCGTGACGCGCTCCGATTGGTTCAGGATATCTGCGAGTTGTTCAAGCGCGGCATCCGATGGCGCCACTGCCGGCTGCGACAGGACCAGTCCTGTGGATGTCGAGGCGGACGTGCCGGTGGCCGGCTTGAGTGCGATGTCGCCGGGGATCACGATGACGCTGACGCAACGTTCGGCGATCGCGCGCCGCACCGCGATCTCGAGCGCGCGCGGCATCTGCTCGGCCCCCGACACCAGTTCGCAATAGCTCGAGCATTCGCGGAACAGATGCTCCGGATGCGTCTCCTGGAAAAAGCCCGAGCCGATCTCGGGTGAGGGGATATGCGCCGCGATGGCCACCACCGGCACGCGCGAACGATGGCAGTCGAACAGTCCGTTGATCAGATGCAGATTGCCGGGGCCGCAGCTACCGGCGCAGACCGCGAGTTCGCCAGTGATGTGCGCCTCGGCGCCGGCGGCGAAGGCCGCGACTTCCTCGTGGCGCACATGCAGCCACGCGACGCCGCCATGGCGGCGCAGCGCGTCGGTGAAACCGTTCAAGCTGTCGCCGACAATGCCGTAGATGCGCTTCACGCCGGCTGCGGCAAAGGTCTCGACCATCTGGTCGGCAACGGTCCGGGCCATGAGTCTCTCCCTGGGGAACGGAGGTTTCGATCGGAGCATGTGGACGGCGGCGTGGAGGATAGGCCACCCGGCCCGCGCGAAGCGAGGACTGCTCACGACATGGTGACCGGATGTTTCCGGTTCGGAAAGTCCCCTGGGAAGTCTCCCTGGGGACGAGCAAGAAATGTGCCGCGGGCGGGGCGACTTACGCCATCACCTCGGCGCGTCCTGCGCCTCGAGCCCCTTGCTGTAGCGCGACATCGCAAAGCAGAAGGCGAAATAGATCAGGCCGACGAAAACATAGACCTCGACGCTGAACGATTGCCAGGCAGGATCGATGATCGCCGTCTTCGCGGTCGTCAGCAGATCGAAGATGCCGATGATCAGCACCAGGCTGGTATCCTTGAAAAAGGCGATGAAGGTGTTGACCAGCGGCGGGATCACGTGACGGATCGCTTGCGGCAGGATCACCAAGCCATGCTTCTTCCAATAGGAGAGGCCGAGTGCGTCGGCGGCTTCATATTGGCCGCGCGGCACCGCCTGCAGTCCACCGCGCACGACCTCGGCGAGGTAGGCGCCGGCATAAAGGATGAAGGCGATCTGGGCGCGCAGCAATTTGTCGATGTTGACGCCGTCGGGCATGAACAGCGGAAACATCACGCTTGCCATGAACAAGAGGCTGATCAAGGGCACGCCGCGGATCAGTTCGACGTAGAGTACGCAAAGCGAGCGGATCGCGGGCAGGTTTGAGTGGCGACCGAGCGCAACGACAATGCCGAGCGGGAAGCCGAAAGCGAGCCCGAAGGTCGCAAGGATCAGCGTCACGGGAAGTCCGCCCCAACGGTCCTGCGAGACATAGGGCATGCCGAGGACGCCGCCCCACATCAATACGCCGATCACAACCAACGCGGCGATCCAGACAACGACCAGCGTGGGGCGCCAAAACTTCCGACGGCTCGATATGACGAACAGCGCGATGAAGATCAGCGTGACGGCCGCCGGCCGCCACTGCTGATCGAACGGGTAGGTCCCGAACAGGATGAAGCGATATTTCTCCGGAATCACGGCCCAGCAGGCGCCGAGCCCGCGAAGCGCGCGGCACGCCGCTGTATCGCTGCCGGGCAGCCACCAGATCGCATTTGCAAATCCCCATTGCACGAAGCTGATGCCGGCTTTCACGAGAAGGAAAGCTAGAATGAGAGTGATCAGCGCATTGGGAACCGACGAGAACAAATTGGCGCGCAGCCATTGGATCGGGCGGCCGCCGGCCGCCTTCCGTGCGCGCGGCGGGATCGGCAGCGGCGCTTCGGATAGGTCCGTCGCCATCGTCATGGCTCAGTGCTCCACCAGCGCGATGCGCGCGTTGTACCAGTTCATGAACACGCTGATGGCGAGGCTTATGGTCAGGAACACGGACATGATCAGTGCGATCGCTTCGATCGCCTGCCCCGTCTGGTTCAGCGTGGTGTTCGCGATCGAGACGATGTCCTGGTAGCCGACCGCGACTGCGAGAGAGGAGTTTTTCGTGAGGTTCAGATATTGGCTCGTCATCGGCGGGATGATGACGCGGAGCGCCTGCGGCAGCACGATATGTTGCAGCACGAAGCCGCGCCGCAGCCCAAGCGCTGCCGCGGCGTCCCATTGTCCCCTGGGCACCGCCTGGATGCCGCTCCGGACGATTTCTGCGATGAAGGCGGAGGTGTAGGTGACGAGGGCGATCAGCAGCGCAAAATATTCCGGCGCCAGCGTCAGGCCGCCGACGAAATTGAAGCCGCGCAGCTCGGGCTTTGTCACCGTCCAGGAGGCGCCGACCGCCCACGACACCAACGCTGGCAGCAGGACGATGAGGATCAATCCATAAGGCCAGAGGCGCCGTGGCTGTCCGTCACGCATCTGTTGCGCGACCAGCCGCCGACGCAGGACATAGAATGCACCTAACCCGAGCACTGCCGCTCCGACCACCCAGAGATTGGCCGCATGGACGGGCATGAAAGGCAACACCAGGCCGCGGTTGGAGAGAAATACGCCGTCGATCGGCTTCCATGCCGCACGCGCCGCGGGCAGGCCCTGCATCAGCACGTACCAGAACAGCAGCTGCAGCAGCAGCGGCAGGTCGCGCAGCACCTCGACATAGACGGCGGCAAGCCGCGACAGCAGCCAGTTCGAGGACAGTCGCGCGATGCCGATCGCGGTACCAAGCACGGTCGCCAGCACGACGCCGATCACGGCAACGCGCAGCGTATTGACGATGCCGACCAGGAAGGCGCGCGCGTAAGGATCCTTCGGGCTATAGGCAAGCCAGGAGTCGGCAATCGGCATGCCGGCTTCGCGACCGAGGAAGGCAAATCCCGTCGAAATGCGCCGCACCGAGAGATTGTGAACGGCGTTCGACCAGAGGAAGCCGACGACCGCAACCGCGATGGCGATCACCGCGATCTGCCAGATCAGACCGGAGATCTGCTGACGGCTCCAGGAGCGGCGCAGGGAGCGGCGGCGAGGGCGATCGGTCGTGGGTATCGTCACAGCGCAAAAATCCTCAACCTCGGAGATGAAGCGATCTTCGGCCATGCGCTGACGGAGCGCGCGTCAAATGTTGCACCAAAACAGTATTTGTGCAACAAATGTTTCATGGCCCAGCCGCAGCCGAAATCCTCGCCGCTGAACGAGCTCTGCAGCGCCCTGCCGTCGTTGCCGTCGCGGCTGCAGCAAGTCGGCCGCTTCGTTGCCGCGAACGACTATGACGCCACGACGCGCTCGATGCGGGAACTCGCAGCCGTGGCGGGTGCCGATCCTGCGTCCTTTACGCGGCTCGCGAAGGCGCTCGGCTATTCCGGCTGGGATGCATTGCGCGCAGCGCTGACGGAGGCGCGCCGGCCGGAGCAGTCCTCACCCTTTTCCGCGCGCACGAAGGGACGGCGTATGGGGCCTCACGCCGATGTTGCGCTGGTGGCCGACAAGCTCGAAGCAGAGGCGGCGGGTCTGGGGCGGATCTCGCACGACGCGGTGGCGAACGCCGCGAGAGCATTGCGCGACGCCGAGCGGATCTGGATCGCCGGCTTTCGGAGCTGCCGCAGCGTTGCGGAATTGCTCAACTACCAGCTTCGCCTGTTCCGTCCCGAGGCCGTTCAACTTGTCGGCGGCTCCGGACCCGAAGATCTCGATCTCGGCGCTTTCCGCCCCAGTGACGTGGTGGTCGTCATCGGCTTCGCACCCTATTCCACGGCGAGTGTGCTGTCGGCACGCGCAGCGCACCGCGCCCGCGTAACGATGATCGCGATCGCCGACACCGTCAGCGCGCCGATGGCGGAGGGCGCGGATCATCTGCTGCTGTTCGAGGCAGCCAGCTCGCCCGGTTTCTTCCCCAGTCTCACAGGCGCCATCGCGATCGCGCAGTCGCTCGCCGCTGTCGCCTTTACGCTCGGCGGCGCGGCGGCAAGGCAGCGACTGAAGGAAACCGAGGCGCGCCTCACCGCACTGTCGCAATACGTTGTCGAGAAAGGTTGACCGTCATGGGCACCAGCCGCGTGATGCACCGGAGCTTGCGTCAAACTCCGCCGAAAGCCATTGGCGGTCACGGCATGTGGCTGTTCGCCGAAGATGGCCGAAAAATCCTCGACGCTTCCGGTGGCGCTGCGGTCTCCTGTCTAGGCTATCAGCATCCGCGTGTGGTTGAGGCGATCGCGAAGCAGGCATCGAAGCTTGCTTATGCCCACACCGCCTTCTTCACCTCGGAGCCCGCCGAGGCGCTGGCCGAAAAGCTCGTCGGCCATGAGCCGGGTGGGCTTGCTTATGTCTATTTCGTCAGCGGCGGTTCGGAAGCGGTCGAGGCCAGCATCAAGCTGGCGCGGCAATATTTCGTCGAGATCGGCCAGCCGCAGCGCCGGCATTTCATCGCCCGTCGCCAGAGCTATCATGGCAACACGCTGGGCGCGCTCTCGGCCGGCGGCAATGCCTGGCGGCGCGAACCCTATGCGCCGCTGCTGTCGTCCGCCTTCAGCCACGTGACGCCGGCCTTTGCCTATCATGAGAAGCGCGATCAGGAGACGGAGGCGGCCTTCGTCGCGCGGCTTGCCGCTGAGCTCGAAGCCGAATTCCAGCGCCTTGGTCCCGATACGGTTGCAGGCTTCATCGCCGAGCCGGTCGTTGGCGCCACGGCCGGCTGTGTGCCAGCGCCGGAAGGCTACTTCAAGGCTGTGCGCGAGATCTGCAGCCGGCATGGCGCGCTCCTGATCCTCGATGAGGTGATGTGCGGCATGGGCCGCACCGGCACGTTGCATGCGTGGGAGCAGGAGGGCATTTCGCCGGACATCCAGGCGATCGCAAAGGGTTTTGGCGGCGGCTACCAGCCGATCGGCGCGATGCTTGCAAGTGGCCGCATCACGGATGCGATCCGCGATGGCTCCGGCGCATTCCAGCACGGCCACACCTATCTCGGACATCCGCTCGCCTGCGCGGCCGCGCTCGAGGTGCAGCGGATCATCGATGACGAGCAACTGCTCGATCGCGTCAAAGAGCGTGGCCACCAGCTCGAGCATCGCCTGACCGAGCGCTTCGGCAATCACCGTCATGTTGGCGACATCAGGGGGCGCGGCCTGTTCTGGGCGATCGAGCTGGTTGCCGATCGCAGCTCGCGCCAGCCCTTCGATCCGGCGCTGAAGCTCAACCAGAAAATCAAGGCGGCAGCCTTCGAGGGCGGGCTCGGCTGCTACCCCGCCGGGGGCACGGTCGACGGCCGTCATGGCGACCACGTGCTGCTGGCGCCGCCCTACATCGCGACATCGGAGGACATCGATGAGATCGTCGATCGGCTCGGTAAGGCCGTCGATAATGCACTAAAGAGCATCGGTCACTAGAGCTCAAGCAAAAGATCAGGAGGAGGGCAGTATGAAGAAAGTGTTTGTCGCAACCGCTGTGCTCGCCACGTCGATCTCGGCGGCGATGGGAGGAACGCTCGATACGGTGAAGCAGCGCGGCCAGCTTGTCTGTGGCGTCAGCACAGGCTTCGCCGGCTTCTCCGCGCCTGACTCGCAGGGCAACTACAAGGGACTCGACGTCGACTATTGCCGGGCGCTCGCCGCCGGCGTGCTGGGCGATCCTTCGAAAGTGCGCTACGTGGCGCTGACCGCACAGAACCGCTTCACTGCGCTGCAGTCCGGTGAGATCGATGTGCTCTATCGCAACTCGACGCAGACTTATCTGCGCGGCGTCACGCTCGGCTTGCGCCAGGGGCCGGTCAATTTCTACGATGGTCAGGGCTTCGTCGTCCGCGTCGATGCCGGGGTCAAAGACTTGAAAGGGCTCAATGGCGCCACGGTTTGTGTGGCACAGGGCACGACACATGAGGTCACGCTGGGCGACTATGGCCGCGCCAATGGCATCGAGTGGAAGCCGCTGGTATTCGATCGCGTCGACACCATGTACCAGACCTTTTTCGGCGGTCGTTGCGACGCGATGACCCAGGATGCTTCGGCGCTTGCCGGCGCGGTTGCGACCGCGGCCCCCAATGCCGCCGATTACGTCGTGCTGCCGCAGACCATCAGCAAGGAGCCGCTCGGGCCTTTCACTCGCAACGGCGACGAAGCCTGGAGCGACATCATCACCTGGCTGCATTACGGCCTGATCGAAGCGGAAGAACTCGGCGTCACCGCGGCGAATGTCGAGGGGATGGCAAAATCCTCCGATGTGCCGGCCATCCAGCGCCTGCTCGGCTCATCGGGCGATCTCGGCTCGCGGCTCGGGCTCGACAACAAATGGATGGTGCAGCCGATCAAGGCCGGCGGCAATTACGGCGAAATTTTTGAACGTAATGTCGGCAAGACGAGCCCACTCAAGCTCGATCGTGGCCTGAACGCACTCTCAAGCAAAGGTGGCCTGATGTACGCGATCCCGTTCAAGTGAGCCTGAAGATGCGTATCGCCCTCATTCACGCCCTGAAGCATTCGATTCAGCCGATCGAATCAACATTCGCAAGGCTGTGGCCGGAAACGCGGCTGATGAACCTGCTCGACGACAGCCTGTCGGCCGATCTCGCACGCGACGGCCGCCTCACCGACGCCATGACCGAGCGTTTCCTTGCGCTCGGCCGCTATGTCGTGAGCACCGGCGCTGATGCGATCCTGTTCACCTGCTCCGCTTTCGGGCCGTGCATCGAGGCCGTCGCGCGGGCGCATGCGCCGATGCCGGTCTTAAAGCCCAATGAGGCGATGATCGAGCAGGCCGCGCGAAGCGGACATAGGGTCGGCCTGCTCTCGACATTTCCGCCGACCTTGGTCTCGATGCCTCCTGAGTTTCCAGCCTCCATCGAGCTCGTGCCGAAACTGGCGGAAGGCGCGCTGGCGGCGCTCGATCGCGGCGATCGCGCCCAGCATGATCGGCTTGTGGTCGAAGCATCGAACGACTTGCGCGACTGCGACGTCATCGCGCTCGCGCAATACAGCATGGCGCCTGCGGCGCGCGCCGTTGAGCAGGCATCGGGAAGGCCGGTGCTCACGACGCCGGATAGCGCCGTGCTGAAGTTGAAGCAGATGCTCTGCTGACGGTATTCCATGCCGACAGGCGTGCGGCGAATCATCCTGATAGAACGGCTGCTGGACGAAGAGGTACATCAGGGAGTTGTGCGAACAGAGCGTTCGCGTGTCTGCATATGCGGCGCTCCTTTCTGCAAGCGATCATTCCTTCGCTCACCGGTTGTTTCGACGCTTTCGCTGCCGCCGCTTAACGTTACTTAAACAGCCACAGCAATAAGTTCGCCCTGGCTGAAGAGGTTGGGCCAAAGGCCAGACTGCAATGGGGTGGGCATGATCAAAGGTATTCAGAATCTGCGGATCGGAGCCAAGCTCGGCATCGCATCCGCGCTCGGTGTGATCTTCGTCGCGCTGATGATCATCAACCAGCTGACGGCGAATGCCACCGTGAGCCGGACCAACGAAAGCGCGCTTCTGCAATCCACCATCGCGCGCGCAGCCATCGACGCCAAGGCCGCAGCGCGCGGCCTGCAGATCGGCGCGGGCAACATCCGCGTTGCGAGCACCGATGAAGAGTTGCAGAAGGCCACGGACTTTCTGGCGGCACGTTTCAAGGGGTTCCTCGGGTTCACCGATGAGATCGCCCGTCTCTCGACATCAGACACGCGCTTGCAGCTGGACAAGTTGAAGAGCTCGGCGACAGCGTATGACGCTGCCGCAGACAGGCTTGCGAAGATGAAGGCCGAGCTTCTGGAAATCGCCTCGGTCGAAGCTTCCGGACTTGCAATCACGAATGAGGCCCAGGCGCGCGCCGCCCAGTTGACGGCAGATTCACGACTGATCGCCAGTGATGTCATGCTTCCGCTTGCAGCGGAACTTGAGTCGAACGCCAATTCGATCGTGGACCACGCCAAGCAGGCGATGACCGGCGAAATCGAAAAGGCGGCGCAGCAGGCGGCTTGGGCCGACAGGATGTCGCTCGTCATCGGCGGTATTGCGGCCCTTCTTCTGATCGTCACGTCCGTGCTCTCGGCGCTTTCGATCGCGGGACCGATGCGCAGCCTGAGCCGGGCCATGCAGGAACTCGCGAACGGCAATTTTGACGTCCCGTTGCCCGGCGTCGCGCGCAAGGACGAGATCGGCGCGGTCGCGCGCGCCGTCGAGACGTTCAAGGTCAAGGCGGAAGAGAAGGCGGCGCTCGAGGCCGAATCCAGGCGCCGGCAGGATGACACCCTTGCCGGGCAGCGGCGGGCCGAGATGATCAAGCTCGCGGATGCGTTCGAGGGAGCGGTAGGCGAGATCGTCAGCACCGTCTCGACGGCGTCGACGGAGCTGGAGCAATCCGCAAAGGCGCTCACGTCGACGGCCGAACGCACGCAGGAAATAACGGTTGCTGTCGCCTCCGCTTCCGAAGAAGCGTCGGCCAATGTGCAATCGGTGGCTACCGCAACGGAACAACTGTCGTCTTCGGTGAATGAGATCAGTCGCCAGGTTCAGGATTCGGCGCGAATCGCGGCCGATGCGGTCGGCCAGGCGCGCGCCACGACCGACCGGGTAAGTGAACTGTCCAAGGCCGCGAGCCGCATCGGCGATGTCGTGGAGCTCATCAATACCATTGCGGGCCAGACCAACCTCTTGGCGCTCAATGCAACCATCGAGGCTGCGCGCGCCGGCGACGCAGGTCGCGGCTTTGCTGTCGTCGCGTCCGAGGTGAAGGCGCTGGCCGAGCAGACGGCGAAGGCGACCGGCGAAATCGGGCAGCAGATCGCGGCGATCCAGACCGCCACCGACCAATCGGTCGGCGCGATCGGGCAGATCAGCAACACGATCGAGGCACTGGCAGAGATCGCCTCGACGGTCGCCGCTGCGGTCGAAGAGCAAGGCGCGGCGACGCAGGAGATCGCGCGCAACGTGCAACAGGCCGCGCAAGGGACTGAGGAGGTTTCTTCAGGGATCACCGACGTGCAGCGCGGTGCCACCGCGACAGGCACGGCGTCCACGCAGGTGCTCTCATCCGCGCAGTTGCTGTCCCGTGACAGCAGCCGGCTCCAGATGGAGGTCGGCCGGTTCCCTGCAGACCGTGCGGGCCGCCTGAACGCGGCTGGTGGCGACGCCGCCACCATTGTAGATGCTGCCTCGGTCGCAAGAAGGCAAAAGCCGGCCGGGCGTTCATCGATCGCAACATTCGCGAACCTATACGTTCGCGCATCGTTAGCCCTGCGTCTCGCAAACGAAGGGTGATCCCATGAGTGCGACAGGTCTCGAGGTATTCGACAGAACCATCCACCTCACCAATTCATGGCTGGATGAGATCATGGAAACCTTGCCACGTGACCGGCAGGTGGCGTGGCATGCGCTCGGTGCGGTGTTGCGGACCATACGCGATCGGGTTCCCATCGAGCTCGCGGCGCATCTCGGCGCGCAGCTTCCCCTGATGGTGCGCGGTACATACTACGATCGATTCCGTCCGAGCGATGCCCCGCAAAATTGGCGCTCAGCGGAACAGTTCCTGTCGATCATCACGGCCGAGCTCAGCTCGACGAGGCCGGTGAGTGCGACCGACGCCGCGCATGCGGTGTTCCAGGTGCTGAACCATTACGTCGATCCCGGTCAGGTCGAGAAGGTCCGCCACGCGTTGCCGGAGGAAGTCCGCGCGATGTGGCCGCAATCGAAGAGGACGCCGCGGCGCGCGGAATCGGTTTCCTGATCGATTACGTCCTGGGGTTCGATGACCATGAAGTGAACCCACGCAGTTCGCGTGCGTTATTCTATGTCACTTTCGATGGAACAGGAGTCCATCATGACCAAGCCACCACCGGTGCCGCCGGAGAACCAGAGTCGCAAAGGTACGGGTGATCCGAAGTCCGGCAATGCCCATCAGGCGCGCACGGCGCGCGGGCATGCAGAAAATTCCGACGAGCAGGGACAGTCGGCAAATACCAAGCAGAACACGACCCATCAAGGCTATCAGCAGGATCGCTGAAGGAGGCCACCCATGTCCACTTCCACCAAGACGCCGGCGAGCATCCGCCAGGGCGGCCCCGGTGCCGCGCACGAAAATGCCCAGGCACCGCTTGAGGTCAAGAAACCGACGGCCGATGATCCCAAGCGTCGTCACAGCCGGGTTTCCGGCGGCGGCGGCGAGCGCGACAGCCATCACACGCACGAACCGGAACAGAAGGGCGGGGGTACGCATCCGGCATCGAAGGGATGATCATGACGAAGCATGCCAAGACGAAACGGCCGAGCAATGTCGATCTCCATCGCAATCCGCTGATCGGCGGCTCGAAGGGCATCACGATGGCGCAGGCGACGCCAGATGATCTCGAAGACGTCGAAGGCGAGAATACGTTTGAGGGCGACGTCGAGAATGACACCAATCCGCAGGGCGGCATCGAGGCGCTCGATCGGCGGCAGGGCCGCCCGCCGCGCGATCAGACGCCGAAATCGCGCAAGACGGTGTTGCAGGGCAAGAAGACGCATGAGCAGCAGCTTCGGATGCTCGAACGAAAGCCTGACGTTCCCGACGCGCGCACTGTCGAACAGGGCGGCGCGCGCATTGCGGAAGATGCGGGCGTAAAACGTCCGAAATCCAATGCGCGCCAGTCGGAATTTCCGGTGAGCCGCGGCGGGCTGAATCAGGAAAGCCATCACAACAAGCACAACGATCCCGGTCAGAGCGGCCATAAGCCGCAGAAGCGCGGCGGGTAAAGACTGAAATCGTGGGATCATTTAGATCATGATCCGATCAGGCTGAATCTTCGCCTCTCCCGCTTGCTTGCGGGAGAGGGGGCGCAGCTTGATCGATCTGAGGCTTGATCGATATCTAAGGCTTGGCGCCCGCGTCCGTGCGCAGCCACTTTCGCGGCGGTGGCTGGTAGGTTGCAAAGCGGCTGAGCAGCGCTTCAACTCTGGTCTCGATGACGAGCATCTCGGCATAGGCGGCGGCCATGAACCCCTCCGCGACGATCCTCTCGACCATTGCGATCAGCGGCGCGAAATAGCCCTTCACGTTCAGGAGGCCGCAGGGCTTTTCATGGATACCGAGCTGGGCCCAGGTCCATTCCTCGAAAAGTTCTTCGAGCGTTCCGGCGCCGCCGGGTAGCGCGATGAAGCCGTCGGATAGCTGCGCCATCATCAACTTGCGCTCGTGCATGGTTTCGACGACGTGAAGCTGGCTCAGGCCCGTGTGCCCGATCTCGCGCTCGACAAGCGCGCGCGGTATGACGCCGACGACACGCCCGCCCGCCGCGAGCGTCGCATCTGCCACCGCTCCCATCAGCCCGACTTTCCCTCCGCCATAGACCACGGTGATGCCGGCCTTCGCCAGCGCCTGTCCGGTGGCAACCGCGGCCTCCAGGTAGATCGGATCGCGGCCCGGGCTGGAGCCGCAGAAGATACACACGGATTTCAGCGCTTTGGCGTTTTGGTTCTGCATTGGATTGATGCGGACCTTTCATGCTGCAAGCGATTCGTCGGCAGGTCGAGATTAGCATGAGGGCAGGGGAGCGCGGCGTCCAGCACCAAGGTGGTGTATCGGCGGACCTGAATTGTGAAGCCTATTCACATGCTTTTGAAATCAAAAAGGAAATTTTCCGCGCGCTGGGACCCTGCCGGACTTTCGCGAAGCACGGTGTGCCGATGGGCGCCGCCCGTCATGCTGGCGTTGCCCGGCCGGCTGGCGGCATAATGCAAGCGGTGCATCACACCGTGAGCCGCGTGCACCTCGGCAATTATTGATGGGTGTCACAGTTCCGGGCCGGACAACCTCATCTCTCGCTCCGCCCTGAACAAGTTGCCATAAAGGTTTGCGATCCATTGACGACCGCTTGACGTGACGTTCAGGTATCGAATGGCGGTCGATATCTGCGGGGCGACGGTGTTCCAGTAGAACTGCGGATATCTGTAGACGACGTCGGCGGGATTCTCGTAGCCGAGCTGCTTGTTCATGCCGATCTCTTCGAACTCATAGAAGAGAGCATTGGCTTTCCTCAGATAGTTGGGTTCGCCGAGCTGCCCGATCAGGTCCGCGGCGCGCAGCAGCAGACCCTCTTCATTGTTCAGATCGTCGTCCGGCGATGAGGGGGCGTAGGGAAACCGGGTGTACTCGATCGCTCGCGCCATCCGGTTCGCGTCGACGTGTTCAACACCATCGAAACGCTCCAGCGCGAACAGTTTGGATCGGTCCACATGATAGGGACCGAGCGCCGCGTCCGATGCGCCGCGCGGAAGCTGGATGGTCGCGCCGGTGGCATCGGCGACATAGACGTCGTCTCCGTCTCCTTGCAGGACGCCGCGGACATATCCGATGTCGTGGATCAAGCAGGCCAGGATGAAGTTTGAATAGTCCTCGGCTGTCGTCGGCCGCGACAAGGTGCGCCCCATCAGAATGTCATGGCCAGCCAGGGTGACCAGCATCGAGTGTTCGATATTGTGGTAGAGCGCATCGCTGTTGCCGATGCATTCAAGCGCCAGTCGCGCCGCATATGGCAGGAGCTCGTTGAGGTAACCGTAAGACGAGCCAAACCGTCCGTTTGTCTCGGAGGCCAGAAAAGTGCCGAGCGCCTGCGCGGTGAGGTGTGGAATGGTGAGCATGCTGCTGCTCGCTCAATCGCGACTGATTGAAGCTATCACAGTCCGCTCGGGCCGTCTTCAGGCGGCGTGACGAAAATGGTATGGATCGGGGCGCTGGAAAGGGTGGGGGAGCGCCTATGATCTCGGTCAGGCACAGTGGACTTGTCGTTGCCTTCTCAGTTTTGGTGTGCGCCGCACACGAGGCGAAGGCCGTGCCGCTCACGCCGTTTCGCTATCAAGCCCAGGCGCAGCGGCATTGCCCCGATGATTCCGTGGTTTGGCTCGATTTCCGACGCACGCGCTATTACCTGAAAGGGCAGAAACGTTACGGACGGGGTCACACCGGCAGTTTTGTGTGCACGAGCGAAGCCCGCGCGAGCGGCTACCGGCGTTCGCTGCTTGGGCTGAGGTAGCACTGCGCCCGACGGCGCAGCATAGACTTCAGAGAATTTCCGCTTACCGCCCTTGATGTTGGAGCGAAGAGAAAATGCCGATGAGGATGGCCTTGAGTATTGGGCTGCTGGTTGTGGCGACCTCGGGTGCCGGCGCGCAATACCTCGGCAACTATTCCGCCAACCCATATGCCCCGAACTCGACGGGGAACGCCTACGGTGCTGGTAGCCGCTACAATCCAAGCAGCATCAACAATCCGTACGGGCAGCATGGCAGCGCTTACAGCAATAACTCCGCCAACAATCCGTATGCGACGGATGGACCCAAGCTGTATGACAGCGAGGGAAACTATCGTGGGCGCCTAAGCAGCAACCCGTATGATCCGGATTCGATTTCAAATCCATACGGCCGCTATGGAAGTCGCTTCGCGCCAGACAGCGTCAACAATCCCTACGGTGCCGGCAATCCACATACGCCGGATAGCCCGACGAACCCATATGGCCAAGGTCTCTCCATTCAAGGAGCGGATGACGACTGAAGGCTCGGTCCTACCGCCGCGCGATGTTGACCGCGGCTAAGGCCGGTATTTCCGTCGGAGAGTCTATGGTGAGTTTTGATTCTGTGCAGAATCTGGCGATCTACGCAACTTACTGAATTATTGGCGCCCCAGCGTGGATGAAGCTGATAACTACGTCTCCGCTGGAGCCCTATGATATTCTGCTCTTTAGTCTGCGAGTGTTGCCGCGAGTGTCCGAGAACCGCCATCGCTGCTACGATTGAGGGTCCCGTTTCGGCGCGTTCTGGATGAGGTAGTGCTTTCAAAGGGGATTGGCATTTGAGTAATCGATGTCCATCAGCCGCTCGCCTCCACTCGCTTCAGCGCGGAAAGAAAGGTGCCGCCAAAACCGCGAGCATGCCAAAGGCGGCGATGTTCCAGAACAGCGAGCGGATGAGCGGTATCCCGGATACATAGAGCGCGGTGTAAGCTATGCGCCCGCCGATATAGGCAATCGATCCCCAATACGTCAGCTCATTGTGAACGCCTGCCGCCTGAGCCGTGAGAACTGCCGCCGCAAAGAACGGAAAGGTCTCCATATAATTGCGGAAGTTACGGTTGATGCGCCCGGGGATGGGCTTGAGCGGCGGCATCTCGACGTCGCGCGAGCTCGCAGCCCATTTGAGGCCGTATTGCGCGTTTGCGACCTGCGCCGCGGCGACGAGTTGAAGGAAGCCCCAAAGACTTGCGGCTGTTAGCACCATTAGCTCGAAGCTCATGCCCATCCAGTGTCCTCTTCTAAGAGGCGCATATAGATCATATCGATCCGCTCAGCTTCTAACCTCAGCTGGTGCGCTCATCACGGCCCTTGCAAATCCCGGCTCGGAGAAGGCGATCGTACCGTCCGGCAGGCCCAGGATCCGGTCGATGGCGATCCCCTGCTGGCGCAGGCGCTCGTCGAGCGCGGTCGCCGCTTCTTCAAGCTGTGACGTGCCGGATGCCTCGATGGCGCGCGCCACCGCGTCGCGTGTCGACGCCCCGAGGTGCAGAATGATCTCTGCGGTTGTCGCCGGATCGTCGATGCGGAAACGGCCCTCGGCCTTTCCTTGCCTCAAGATATCGACAAACAGCGGCAGCATGACCTTGCCTGTGGCCCTATTGAGGCGATGGTAGAGAACGATGTTCTCGGGCTTGAAGACCGCGTCGAAAGCGGCGCGGATCGCTGCGGCGTCTTCGATCTTGAGCTGGCGGGATTGCGAGAGGACAGCATTCATGCGGGCCACTGCATCCAGGCCTCTCTCGTCGAGGATGGGCTCAAGGCGGGTTAGGGCGTCGGCCGCCATGCGTTCGGCGAGCGCTTCAAGCAGATACTCCTTGGCGGAGAAGTGGTGATAGAAGCCACCTTTGGAGACGCCCGCCCGCTCCATGATGTCGGCGACCGTGGTCGCCTCGTAGCCCTTGCTGAGGAACAGCGCCTGAGCGCTGTCGAGCAGCTCGTTGCGCCGGGCATCAGGCTTCTTCTTTACCCATCGAGTCACGCCATCTCCTATGTTTCCCATTGAAACCGACCGTCGGTTTGTTATATAGACGTCCTTGGCCAGTGCCGCAATGCCTGATGCCAGTGGGCACGGTGAGCCGGAAGGGCGGGAAGGAGCCATGTCATGAGGAGGAGGGCGCCAGACCTGCCTTCGGACCGATCGGCTGCGCCGGCGATCACGCCGGCCGCCATCCGGGTCGAGAATCTGACCTTCCGCTATCACGGACAGGCCAAACCGGCCGTGGACGGGGTCGGCTTTTCCGTGGCGCACGGCGAGATCTTCGGACTGCTCGGGCCTTCGGGCGCAGGCAAGAGCACCTTGCAAAAGGTGCTGACACGCCAGCAACGGCGCTTCGAGGGTGCGGTCGAGGTGCTGGGCAAGCCACTCCCGTCCTGGGGGCAGGACTATTTCGAGGCCATTGGCGTCGGGTTCGAACTGCCCAACCACTACGTCAAGTTCACCGCCGTCGAGAACCTCAGATTCTTCGCCTCGCTCTACAAACGGAAGAGCCGCGACCCGCTGGAGTTGCTGGCGCTAGTCGGCCTTGCGGATGCCGCGAACAAGAAGGTGGAGACCTTCTCAAAAGGCATGCGCATGCGCCTCAACTTCGTGCGCGCGATCCAGCACGATCCGGAAATCCTGTTCCTTGACGAGCCGACCGCCGGTCTCGATCCCATCAACGCCGGCATCATCAAGCGCTTGATCGCGGACCTCCGCCGAGCGGGCAAGACCGTCGTTCTCACCACGCACAATATGAACGATGTCGACGAGCTCTGCGACCGGGTCTCCTTCATGGTTACAGGCCGGTTCGCGGCGCTCGATGCGCCTGAGGCCCTCAAGGCGAAATACGGCCGCCGCACCGTGCGGATCACGCACGGCCGCGACGTGGCCGAGACCGATGAATTCCCCCTCGATGGACTTGCCGACGATGCGCGTTTTCTCGCCATCCTCAGGGCCGGCGCCGTTCGCACGCTGCACAGCCAAGAAGCCAGTCTCGATCAGGTGTTCAGCGACGTCACTGGCACCTCGCTTGATCATGTGGAGGAAGCCGCGTGAACCCCGCACTGCTCCTGCGGCTGGCGCTTTGGGACATCCGCGTGCAGATGCGCGAGCGCATCTATCTCTTCACGGTCTTCACCACCGCCTTCTTCACGACGGCGGTGGCGCTCCTGCCCGATGGTGCGCCCGACACTGTGATCACCGGGATCCTGTTCCTTGACCCGGCGATCGTCGGCGCGAGCTTTATAGGCGGGCTAGTGTTGCTGGAGCGCTCGCAGAATACGCCGCCGGCTCTCGCCGTGACCCCCGCCTCGCCGGCCGACTATGTACTCGCTAAGCTCATGACCTTCACAGCGCTGACCATCGTGGGGGGCCTCGCCATTGTCATTGTCGCCTACTGGCGGCCGCCGACCGCGCTGGTCCTGCGCTTCGCGCTGGCGCTCGCCTTCACCGGCGCCCTCGGCGTGCTCGGCGGCCTCGTCCTGGTCGCGACAGCCAACTCGATCAACCATTTTATCGCCCGCGCCTTCCCGATCTCTATCCTCTTGTTCCTACCTTTCCTCGCCCATTTCGGCGCGGTCGAGGGCTGGCTCGCCTGGGCCCTGTTCGGGATCAACCCCGGCCACGCCATGCTGCGCGCACTGCTGTGGGCGGCGGACCCGTCCGCCATCACCACCGCCGAGACACTCTACGCTTTCAGCTACATGGCACTCGTCAGTGCGGTGCTGTTGCGGTGGGCGCTTGCCCTGCATACGCGCACCATCGGCTATGTCGGCAGCTAAGGCGCCCGCAGGAGGTACACCATGTCCCCGCTCATGAGCCTCGCCGCCCATGATCTCGCCAGCATCCGGCGCGATCGGGTGCTGACCAACATCATCGGACTGATGCTGGGGATCGTGGCCATCGCTGCCGTCGTGCGCGCTCTCGGATATTTCTCCAACTGGTGGGTCACGATCCAGCTTCTGCTGCTGCTCGGCTACATGCCGGGTGTAGGCTATCTGGCGGCGGTGCTGATCGTTGACGAGATGGACAGTGGCGTCGACCGGGCGCTGCGCGTCTCGCCGCTGCCGCTGAGTCACGTGCTCGCCCTGCGTATCGGCATGTGCGTCCTCTTGGTCCTGTCCTACGGGCTCGTAATGGTGCTGGCGACGCGCATGATCGTGCTGCCGCTCACCCAATGGCTGCCCCCGCTGCTGGCCCTTTCGCTCGCCAGCGTCTGGACCACCATCACCGTGCCGACGCTGTCGCGCGACAAGGTGCAGGCGTTCGGCCTGTTCAGGGTCCTCAACCTCTATGTGCAGATCGCAGCGCTCTATCTCTTCATCCCGCAGGATGCCTGGTACACGCAGTTCCTGTTCCTGTCGCCCGCCACATGGTCGGTGAAATCGATCTTGGCCTTCATCGAGGGAGCTACGGCGGATGGCTATCTCTGGGCACTGGGCGGCATCGTCTTCTGGGCGGTGCTCATCGCGGCGTCCATCGGCGCCTATCAGCGCAGGCAGAACCGCGATGCGGTGTGAGGCGCGATGATCCCAGAACAATCCGTGCTGTTGGCGAACCGCCGAAGGGCAATGCGCTGATGCGAACGCCGAAGGCCGCCGAACACCGCCGCTCTTGCCGCAACGAAACTCTATCGGAGCAGCCGAATGCAGCAACTCGCAGGAAATTGTAGATTCGGCGGAGTTTGGCGCACCCGACACGATTCGAACGTGTGACCTTTGCCTTCGGAGGGCAACGCTCTATCCAGCTGAGCTACGGGTGCCTAGCCGTTCATTTAGCCGATTGGTCTGCTGTCGGCAACGGCCTTGAGGTGATTGTCCGGCCGGGCACAGGCGATAAACTGGGTTGCAGCAGCTGCGTACAAGCGCCGCCTGCCCAAGGAGATTCGCCATGCGCCCGCTGGAATTTGGCTGGTATTTGCCGACACACGGCGACACCACGGCTTATGGGTTGATGGAAGCGCAGGTGCCCGGCTCGCCGGAACTCTGCGAGCGCGTGGTGCAGGCCGCGGAACGCGCGGGCTTTGAGTATCTGCTGATCCCGGTCGGCTCGGTGTGCTGGGAGGCCTGGATTACGGGCGCCTTCATGGCGGCAAGGTCGTCGAAGATCAAGCCGCTGGTCGCGGCACGTCCCGGCTATATCAATCCCGTGCTGCTTGCCAAGATGATCTCGACCTTCGACCAGATGTCGGGCGGACGCATCTGCATCAACCTGATCGCAGGGCAGAACGAGAGCGAGGTCGAAGCCGAGGGTGTCAGCTACGCCAAGGAAGAGCGTTACGCGTTGATGGACGAGGAGGTCTCGATCCTGAAGGCGCTGTGGACCACGCGCGGGCCGGTGCATTTCAATGGCAGGTTCCGCACGCTGTCGGGTGCGCATATCCGGCCGCGGCCGCTGCAGCAGCCGTTTCCGAAATTCTATCTCGGCGGCGGCTCGCGGCAGGCGTGGGAATTGTCGGCGAAACATTCCGACGTGCATCTGTTCTGGGGCGACCTGCCGGAACGGATCGCGCAGAACATCGCCGAGATCAGGACGCTGGCGCGCGGTCACGCCCGCGAGCAGGAGATCGGTTTCGGCATGCGGCTGCAGGTGATCTGCCGCGAGAACGAAGCGGATGCGTGGGAGGCAGCCGACCAGCTGGTCCGTCACGCCACCGAACGGCAGAAGCAGGAGATGAAGACGCTCTACAACAATTCAGTGGCGAACCAGCGCGTGCAGCAGCTCGCGCGCGAGCATGGCGATCTCCTGCTGCCGCATCTGTGGACCGGCATCACCAAGGTCCGGCCCGGCGCCGGTATTGCCGTGGTCGGCAATCCCGCCCAATGCGCCGACATGCTGCAGCAATTCATCGATGCCGGCTGCCATTCCTTCTGCCTGTCCGGCTATCTGCATGACGAGGAGGCCGAGCGGTTTGGACGGCTGATCCGTCCGATCCTCGCGGCGAACAATCGCGGCCGCTTGGCGGCGTAGCGGATCAGGCCGGCACGATCGTCTTACCGATCGGCCACAGCGCAATCCCGGCAAGCTTCAGGTGCGCCCAGGCGAAGGGCAGGCCAATGATGGTGACCGCCCAGATGATCGCCGTAAGCAGGTGACCGAGCGCAAGCCACCAGCCCGCGAGCACGAACCAGATCACGTTGCCAAGCAGCCCGAGCGGGCCGGTCCCGACGTCGCTCTCGCCGGTGATTTCGTCGCGGCGTATCGCCCGCGAGCCGAACGGCAGCAGGGTATAGACGGCGATGTTGAAGGCCGCGCGTGCCCAGGGCAGGCCGATGATGGTGATCGCCATGATGATCGCAGCGACAAGCCAGCCAAAGGCCATCCATGCGCCGCCAATCAGGATCCAGAGCACATTGAGGAGGATGGAAAGAGGGGACATGGGTTCACTCGACATTGCCTTGTGGCCGGATTGCCTCGTGGCCTGCCCACTCCATATTTATACGTCATCGTGGTTGCGCAAGATAGCCGCCCGGTCGGCTGTTTCAGCGCCGATACCTGCTGGTACGGGTGTAGGCCGGACGCGCTTCCTGCGTCGCCCGGCTCGCCAGGCTGGCTCGCGATTCGCTCGTCAGCGGTATCGACGGCTTGAGGTCGTCCAGGAAGATTGGTTTTGAGAAGTAGTAGCCTTGGGCATAGCGGATCTTGGTCGCGGCATGCAGGTAGGCGAGCTCCTCGTAGGATTCGATGCCTTCCGCGATCACGGTCATGCCGAGCGCCTCGCTCAAGGACTCGATCGCCCGCAGGATGCCCTGGCTGCGCGGGCGCTTATGGATGTCGGTGATGAAAGAGCGGTCGATCTTGATCTCGTCGGCGGTGATGTCGGCGAGCGCCGACAGTGACGAATAGCCGATACCAAAATCGTCGATCGATATCCCGACGCCGATCCGGCGCAATATCGGCAGGATCTCTTCCTGGAAATGCGACTTGGTGACGAAGGCGTCCTCCGTCACCTCGATCATGAAGCGCTTCGGAAAGCCTGTCTCCTCGAGCGCGCGGGCGAACGGCCGCATGAATTCGGGATTGGCAGCCTGCTTGGCCGCGACATTGATGCTGATGGAGGCGTCGGGGCCAAAGGTGTCGTTGATCAGGTCGATCGATTTCACGATCTCCGCCAGTACCAGATGGGTCAGTTCGTCGATCAGCCCGAGCTCGACGGCAAGGTTGACGAAGGTGCCGGGCGCCTGGATGACGCCCTCATTGTCGCGCAGCCGCACCAGTGCCTCGATGCCCCTGACCTCATGCGTCCTGAGATCGACCTTGGTCTGGAAGGCGCAGCAGAAACGCTTCTCGAGGATCGCGAGCCGCAGCGATTGCTCGATCTTCATCCGCGCCGTCGCCTCGACTTCCATGCTGGCGTCGAAGAAGGCCGCGGCGCCCTTGCCGCCATTCTTGACCCGGTACATCGCGATGTCGGCGTTCTGGCGCAGCTCGTCGTAGCTTCGGCCGTGCTCGGGATAAAGGCTCACCCCGATCGACGTGGAGGCGAAGATCTCCGACTGGTCGATGAAGAACGGTGCCTTCAACCGCTGCAGCATGAATGCGATGTAATCGGCGACCTCCTGCTCGGTCTGGATCGGATTGAGCAGCAGCAGGAATTCATCGCCGGAGATGCGCGACAGGATGTCGGTTTCGCGTAAGGACAGGCCAAGCCGCCGGGTCATCTCCACCAGCAGCGCGTCGCCGATGGCGTGGCCGTAATAGTCGTTGATGTGCTTGAAATTGTCGATGTCGAGGAAGGCGAGCGCGAAATGATTGTCTGCGGCATCGCGATGCAACAGGCTGTTGACGCGGTGCTCGATGACGCGCCGCGTCGGCAGGCCGGTCAGTTCGTCATAATAGGCGGAACGGAATAGCTGGTCCTCGAATGCCTTCTGTTCGGTAATGTCGGCGGAAGTCGACAGCAAGAGATTGCGGTCGGCGATCCGCACCGGCCGGTGTGCGGTGAGGAACACCTGTTTTGTTGCGCCGGAGGCAACCGCTTCCTCCAGCACGGTGGAGCGGCCGCTGCGCAGCAAGTCGCGACAGGTCTCGCGGCGCTCGTCAAGTTGCGCGGCTATTGCATCGCTTGCCAGTTGGAAGCGCGCCGCCGCGGCGTCGTTCACGACAAGGAAGTTGCCCTGCTCGTCCTGGACTGTGACGCCAGCAGGCAGCAGCCTGACGACATCACGCAGGATCCGCAATTCGGAATGGAGTTCGCCCTCATTCGCGGCCACGGCTGTGGCCATCTGAAAGTCGTGTTTTATGGGACTGTACATGCGCGCGAACTTGGCAAAGTCCCTTGTAGTTTTGGTTAAGTGGGACTGAGAAAAACCGCGACATCTGTGCCGATAGGAGATTTCAACAGGCGCCGCCTCAATCGTCATTAACAGAGCGTCAACCCGATCATCGAGGGTTTGCGGCTGTCTTTCGTTTCGCCTTCGCTTGGGAGCGGAGCGCAAAAAAGCGCGCTCAGGCCGTGGGAATCCGGCACTGCATGGTGCAGTGAACACCGGTCTTGAGATAGCTGACGTCGGCCTTGCCGTCGAATGGCCTCAGCGCCGACTTCAGAAGCCTGGTACCGAAACCCGGCTCGCCGACATTCTCCACAGCCGGCCCCTCGGTCTCGTCCCAGGTGATGGTGAGGCGATCGTCCGATACCGACCATGATACCTGCAGGAAGCCGCGCGCGGAGGAGAACGCGCCATACTTGCCGGCGTTGGTGGCGAGCTCATGAAAGATCAAGGCTAGGCTCACCGCGAGCTTGGCGGGCAGGAACAGGCGGTCGCCGTTCAGGCTGAATCGGACATGGCCGTAAGGACCAAGCTCGGAGATCAGGAGGTCCTGGATATCGCATCCATTGCCGTCAACCTTTGCGATCAGGTCGTCCGTCGCCGACAGTGCGCGGATGCGATGATCGATGCGGCTCCAGATCTGCGGCTGGTCTTGCAGCGCCTGGTGCAGCACGGCGTGAATGGTTGAGGACTTGTTCTTCAGCCGATGCTGCAACTCGTCGACGACGAGCTTGCGGTAGTCCTGTTCGCCGATCAGGCGCTTGGCGATCTTCTGCTGCTCAGCGACGATCGCGCGATAGTGCTCGACGCCCCAGATCGTGAGGCCGCACACCGCCCAGAACATCAAGAGCAACGCGATCCGCGTGGGATCGGTGACCGTGCTGCCGAAATTGAGGGCGAGGCCGAGCAGGCCGCTCGCAAGCGCGGTCAGGATTCCGATGCGCAAGCCACCGAAGGCGCCGGCGAAGAATACCGCCGGGAAATACGGCGTGAAGAATACGTCGGGACGGAGCTGGGACAGGCCCCAGCGCGCCGCCGTCGCCAGTGCCAGACAGATGATTGCAAAGCCGATGCTGAGCCCGAGCGATGGCGGGGCGTCCCCGCGCCAGCCGCACCTGAACTCGTCGATCAATCTCTTCATGGCTTTGTCACTTCAGGTGATCAGCGAATCCAAAATAAGGCCGAACCGACGGGTAAGCCGCGATTTGTGGCCGGCAGAGGGCCGCAGGCCACAGCCGGCGGCGTTGTGCACCGAACAGTCCGCTTGCCTTGTTCCGCCTGTGGCAGGAATATCCCAGTCCATCGAATTCGACTGGCAGCTTACTTAAGAGGGTAGCGACATGGGACGTTTGGACGGCAAGGTTGCGGTGATCACGGGTGCCACGAGCGGCATCGGCCTGCGTACGGCGGAGGTTTTCGTCGCCGAGGGCGCGAAGGTTATCATCGCCGGGCGCCGCATTGCCGAAGGCGAAGCCTTGGCCACGCAACTTGGCGCCAACTGCATCTTCCGCCAGACCGACGTCACTGTGGAAGAGCAGATGAAGGCGCTGATCGCGCTCGCGCTGGAAAAATTTGGTAAGGTCGACTGCCTCTTCAACAACGCTGGCGGTCCGGCGCAGACCGGCGGCATCGAGGGCCTGGAGGTTGACCGTTTCGATGCCGCGATGGCAACGCTGGTGCGCAGCGTCATGCTCGGCATGAAGCATGTCGCGCCGCACATGAAGAAGCAGGGCTCCGGCAGCATCATCAACAATGGCAGCATTGCCGGGCGGCTTGCCGGCTTCTCCTCCTCGGTGGTCTATGGCGCGGCGAAGGCCGCGGTGATCCATCTGACCAAATGCGTGGCGATGGAGCTCGGCGAGTCCGGCATCCGCGTCAACTCGATTTCGCCCGGCGCCATCGCGACCGGCATCTTTGGCAAGGCCCTGGGATTGTCAACTGACGCCGCCGAGAAGACGCCGGCCGTGATGCGCGAGGTCTACAAGACAGCGCAGCCGATTCCGCGCGCCGGCCTGCCCGACGATATCGCCCATGCTGCGGTGTTCCTCGCCAGCGACGAATCCTCCTTCATCAACGGCCACGATCTCGTCGTCGACGGCGCCATCACCGGCGGCCGCAACTGGACCCAGCAGCAGCAGGGCTACGTCGCCCTGCGCAAGGCCTTCGACCAGGGCGCCTAGCTAATCGCCGTCATTGCGAGCCACCGGGTCGGCGCGTAGCGCCGCCCGATGACAGGCTCCGCGAAGCAAGCAATCCATAACGCGGCTTGGGCGGGCATGATTGCTTAGCTCGCGCCTCAAAACATCCTGTCATTCCGGGGCACGCGTAGCGTGAACCCGGAATCCATTTCGCCGCTGGTGCATGCGGACCGATGGATTTCCGGGCTCGCGCTGCGCGCGCCCCGGAATGACGAAAGAGATCACGCCGGCTTCAGCATCACCCGCAGGCCCTCGTGGGGTTTGGGGATCGGCCACATCTGCCAGTCCGGCTTGTAGCCTGATGGCAGCGAGACGGCGAGGTTTTGCAGGAAATGGCGGGCGAAGCATTTGGCCTGCATATAGGCGAAATGCAGTCCGATACACATATGGGCGCCGCCGCCGAACGGGACCCAGGCGTAACGGTGGCGGTTGCGCTGGGCCTCGTCCGTGAAGCGCATCGGATCGAACCTGTCGGGCTCGGGCCAGATGTCCTTGATATGATGGGTGAACAACGGATTGACGCCGACCATGGTGCCGGCGGGAATCGCAAAGCCCTTGAAGGTGAAGTCGCGCACGGCGCGGCGCGGCATCGAGGGCACCGGTGGCTTCAGCCGCAGCGCCTCCTTGAACGCCATTTCCGATAAGGGCATGGCGGCGAGATGGTCCAGGCTGGTGGGCTGATCGGCCGAAATCCCGAGCGCGCCGATTTCCTCGCGCAGCTTCTGCTGCCATTCCGGATGGGCGGCAAGCTCGCCCACGAACGAGGTCAGCGAGGACGTCAGCGTGTCATGCGCCGCCATCATCAGGAAGCTCATATGGTCGATGATGTCCTGCTCGGAAAGCAGCGCACCGTCCTCGTGGGTTGCCTTGCACAGTTGCGCGAACAGGTCGCTGCCGCTGTCCTTCCTGGCGCGCCGGATCGGGATCTGCTCGGCGAAATAGGCGACGACGCGCCGGCGGCCCTTCACCCCGCGCGCCATCTGCGTGCGCGGCAGCGGCCGGCGGATCGGCGCCACCGCCGCTGCCACCATGTCGACGAACGCGCGGTTGATCTCGTCGACCTCGGGCCCGATGTCGGCACCGAGAAAGGAGGTCGCGGCCAGATCGAGGGTGAGCTGCTTCATCGCAGGGTAGATCAACATCTCGCCCGGCTTGGTTTTCCATTGCGCCACACGTGCCGCGATGCCCTTGTCGAGCTCGGTGAAATAGGACTTCATCGGCTCGGCCTTGAAAGCGACCGACAGCGCGCGGCGGTGCAGGCGATGCTGCTCGAAATCGCGCAGCATCAGCCCGCGCGGAAACAGCAGGCCGAGAATGCGCCCCCAGCCGAGCTCGGAAGAAAACTGCTTGGCCTGATCGAACATCACGAGCTCGTTGGCCTCGGGCCCGAGCAGCACGATGCTGGTTTCGCCGAACATATGGCTGCGATAGACCGGGCCGTATTTGGCGGCGTTCCGTTCGATATGACCCTTGGGATCAGCCAGCACGTGCAACGTCTTACCGATGATCGGCCAGCCCTCGTCGCCGGGAATATGCTTGAGCGAGTTGCGTTTCGGCGGCGTGAAGCTGTAGGTGGGGGGAGCCACACTCTGCATCGACATGGCGCTTGCTCCGGTCAGGCCGCTACCACTAGCCGTCCGTACACATAAATACCCGGTTGCGCTGCTCCTGCAAAGCCCGATGCCAAGGCAACTGTCGATCAGACTCCACCGAGGCTGCGGCGTTTCATCTCGCCGCATTGACCAAAGCGGCGATAGCGGTCTCGATTGATATCGCGCCTTTGCGGGCATTGGCGCCTTTGTCGGCAAAGTCGATCCAACCCTCGTTGAAGCCGTCGATCATCTGCATTCCCGGCAGGGGATTGCGCATGCCCTGCTCGCGAAAGATCGCTTCCCATTGTTCACGCGGCACGGCCTCGGCCTTGACCGGCTTGCCGAGCGCCTTTGAGAACGCCGCGGCGGTGGCCCTGGGGCTGACGCGCTCCGCGGCTTCGAGCTCGACGACGCGGACGCCGTTCCAGTTCTGCTGCAACAGATCGGCGACGGCGTTACCGACATCGGCAGTCGCGATCATCGGCACCGCATGATCGAGCGGTTGCAGATAGCTTCTGATGACGCCGTGATCCCGGGCGGAGGCGAGATCGAACGCCGCGTTGTCCATGAACCAGGCGGCGCGAAGGGACGTCACCGGCATGGCGAGCGTCGCCAGCGCGCGTTCGAGCAGACCGAGCTGGCTGAGCAGGTTCTGCCGCTCGGCATCGGCGCCGATCGTGAAGAGCGCCACCACGCTCTTGGGCGCGGTGAGGGTGTTTCCGCATTGGGACTCCCCGAGTGGAGAGAGCCCACCCGGCGCGGAGCCTGTACTCGGACGGCGCGAAGCGCCGATCCGGGTGCGCCGACCTCTCCCGCAAGCGAGAGCTTTGCTTAATTGGCTGAGCGGGAGTGGCAGCCGATGTCAGGCATTTTTTTGCGCTGCCTCAGGCGGTACGCGAGGGTTGACGGCCGCGTTTTCAGGGCCGTCCGATGGCAGCGGGCGGTGGCGGTCACGCCGCAGCTCCCACGGGCTGCAGCACCGCCCATCGTTTGAGGTTCATGGCGAGGCAGATAAGACGCAGATGCGTCTGGTTGCGTCTCAGGCCCAGATAGCGGGCGCGCGCCCAGCGGTAGACGCCCTTGAGACGTGCGAAGACCTG
>NZ_JAGKJI010000059.1 GCF_020329485.1 Bradyrhizobium cenepequi | reverse complement strand
TGTCTCCGCTTGCGACAATCTCTCGATGTGTACGAGAAGATCGCTGAGCACGCCCTCCAAATTCGATAGCACGTCATTATTCCAGTAGCGCGCGACGGTGACGCCTTTCTCGGCAAGCCACTGCGTTCGCCGATCGTCGGCAGCCTTCCGTTCTTCGGCATGCTGCCCGCCATCGACTTCAATGGCGAGGCGGAGACGCGAGCAATAGAAGTCGACCGTGTACGGACCGATCGGATGTTGTTTCCTGAACGAGAGGCCGAGCTGGTCGCGCCGCAGCGCGCGCCACAGCCGCAATTCCGCGTCGGTCATGTTTGCGCGGAGGGACCGTGCTCTTGCGGTCATATCCTTTGTGCGGGAAAAGCGTGACCCCCACCCGCCCGCTTCGCGGTCCACCTCCCCCTTCCAGGGGGAGGTGGGGATCTTGTCGTCCGGCCTAATCACGTGCCGCTCTCCATGACGGCGATCGCTTCTTCTTCGTCGGCGCCGAGATAGGCGGCGATCACCTTCGGGTCGTCGCGCACGGATCGCGGCGTGCCTTCGGCGATCTTGACGCCGTAATCCATCACCACGACGTGGTCGGAAATCTCCATCACCACGGACATGTCGTGCTCGATCAGGAGGATCGAGGTGCCGAACTCCGAGCGGATAGAAAGCAGCAATTCGCTCAAGGCGGCGCTCTCGCGCGCATTCAGGCCCGCGGCCGGCTCGTCGAGGCAGAGCAGCGCGGGCTCGGTGCACATCGCGCGCGCGATCTCCAGCCGCCGCTGGTCGCCGTAAGGAAGGTTGCCGGCGGCATCGTCGGCGCGATCGAGCAGGCCGATGCGCGTAAGCCAGGTGCGCGCCAGATCGATCGCGCGCGCCTCCGCGCTGCGCCAGGAGGGCGCGCCGATCAGGCCGAGGAAAGTGAGACCAGAGGCGCGCATCAGCGCGTTGTGCTGCGCGACCATCAGATTCTCCAGCGCCGTCATGCCGGGGAACAGGCGGATGTTCTGGAAGGTGCGCGCGACGCGTGCCTGCTTGGAGATGCGGAAATCGTTGAGACGTTCGAGCTGGATCGTCTTGCCGTCATCATGGGTCAGCGCGATCGAGCCGCCGCTCGGCTTGTAGAAGCCGGTGATGCAGTTGAAAACGGTGGTCTTGCCGGCGCCGTTCGGGCCGATCAGCGCGGTGATCTTGCGCCGGCCGGCATCGAAGGAGAGATCGTTGACGGCGACGATGCCGCCGAAGCGCATCGACAGGCGATCGACGGAGAGGATGGTCTCGCTCATCCGTGGCCCTCCTTGACGAGGTCGGAGGAGATCGCCTGGCTGCGCTCGAGATAGACGGTCGGCGCCCGATGGCCGATCAGCCCGCGCGGCCGCCAGATCATGAGCAGCACCATCGCCAGGCCGAACACCAGCATGCGATACTGGTCGAGGCCGCGGAACAGCTCGAAGCCGCCGATCATGGCGAGCGCGGCCAGCGCCACGCCGAGCTGCGAGCCCATGCCGCCGAGCACGACGATGGCGAGCACCAGTGCCGATTCCTGGAAGGTGAAGGATTCGGGGCTGATGAAGCCCTGGCGCGTCGCGAAGAACGCGCCGGCGAAGCCGCCGAACATCGCGCCCGTCGCAAAGGCCGTGAGCTTGGTCGTGGTGGTGTTGATGCCGAGCGCGCGGCAGGCGACTTCGTCCTCGCGCAGTGCCTCCCAGGCGCGGCCGATCGGCAGGCGGCGAAGGCGGATCGTGACCCAGTTGGTGAGCAGCGCCAGCGCCAGGATCAGGTAGAACAGGAACACGATGCGGTGCGTCGGCGAGAATTCGATGCCGAGCCGCGCTGCCAGCCCGTCCTCGCCCGGCGTGAGCGGAATGCCAAACAAGGTTGGCCGCGGAATGCCGGAGACGCCGTTCGGCCCGCCGGTCAGGCTTTGCCAGTTGATGATGACGAGGCGGATGATCTCGCCGAAGGCCAGGGTCACGATCGCGAGATAGTCGCCGCGCAATCTGAGCACAGGAAAGCCGAGCAGCACGCCCCAGAACGCCGCGAGGATGCCGGCGAGCGGCAGGCAGACCCAGAACGACAGTCCGAAATTGGTGGCGAGCAGCGCGTAGGAATAGGCGCCGACGGCGTAGAAGGCGACATAGCCGAGATCGAGCAGGCCGGCGAGGCCGACAACCACGTTCAGTCCCCATCCGAGCATCACATAGGTGAGCACGAGGATCGCGAGATCCAGGATGTAGCGCTGATCGTAGAAGATCACCGGCACCAGGAAGGTGAAGATCAACAGCGCCGGCGCGAGCAGGCGTCCGGCGAGCGACAGCGCATTTTGCACCGCCGGTGGAACGACGCGGACCTTGTCGGCGGGTCCCCACCATTGCCGCAGCAGTTCGATGATGATGCTGCCGCCGAACACGGCGGCGACGATGGCGGCGAGATCGCCGAACCGCGTCCAGTAGATCAGCCCGCCCTGCGGGCCGGCTTCGGTGCGGACGCCGATCATCAGCGAGAACAGCACCAGCGCGACGAGCGCGCTGATGGCGGCTTTCTTGAGGATGAAGGCGGCGCCGCTTGCGCGTGGCGCCGGTTTCTTCTCGAGCGTTGACTCGGTCACGCGGCTGCCTGTCAGACTTTTTCGACTTCAGGCCGGCCGAGTAGGCCGGTCGGAAGGAAGATCAGGACCACGATCAGGATCGAAAACGCAGCGACGTCCTTGTATTCGACCGAGAAGTAGGCCGACCAGAACGTCTCGATCAGCCCGATCGCAAGTCCCCCCAGCATCGCGCCGGGCAGCGAGCCGATGCCGCCGAGAACGGCCGCCGTGAAGGCCTTGATGCCGGCGACGAAGCCCATGAAGAAATCGACCAGGCCGTAATAGAGCAGGTACATCATGCCGGCGACGGCGGCGAGCGCGGCGCCGATCACGAACGTCATGGAGATGGTGCGGTCGACATCGACGCCGAGCAGCGCCGCCATGGTCTGGTCCTGCTCGCAGGCGCGCATGTCGCGCCCGAGCCGCGTGCGCGACACCAGCCAGGTGAACAGCGCGAGCAGCACGATCGTGGCCAGCACGACGATGATCTGGATGTTGGAGAGCTGCACCACGAAGCCGCCCGGGCCCTCATGCAGCGTGTAACCGCCGGTGATGATCGGCGGCACCGGCTTCACGCGCGCGCCTTGCGCGATCTGAGAGAAGTTGGTCAGCACGAAGGACATGCCGATCGCCGACAGCATCGGCGCCAGGCGGAACGAGTGCCGCAAGGGCCGGTAGGCGATGCGCTCCACCGTCCAGCCATAGAGCGCGGTGATCGCCATCGACACCAGGAGCACGACGAACAGCACCAGCGGGATCGCAGTGAGGCCGAGCGAGACCAGCACCAGGAAGGAGATCAGCGCGATGAAGCCGCCGATCATGAAGATGTCGCCATGGGCGAAATTGATCATGCCGACGATGCCATAGACCATGGTGTAGCCGATCGCGATCAGCCCATAGATCGAGCCGAGCACGAGACCGTTGATGAGTTGTTGGGCGAAATAATCCATGCGCTGCCGCTTGTGAGAGAGCGACGCGGCGAGGGCTCCCGGCAGCCTTGTCCGACGCGTCGTATCATTTTCTAACAGTGGAACCCCTTGGGCGGCAACAGCGGGAGGTGCGGCTTCAAGGCTTGTACAGAGCTAGTTTACCTTCGGTTCCCCATTCAACACGCGTACGTGACGGTTCCCGCCGAAACGGCATCCTTGTTCCCGCGTTGGCCTATCCCTGATCCGAATGGACCAGGTCCAACCAGCGGGATGGCGATGGCCAACCAGGACCAGAATGCGGGTCAGCAGAATCAAGATCCGGGCCAGAGCCCCGCACAGCAGCAGGGTGACGGCAGCAACCCCGCCAGCAGCAGGGCCCGAGCCGTCAGGGTCAAAGCCAGAACACGGGCCAAGCGCGCCAGTTTCCCGTCCAAGCGAGAGCAAAGGAAGGTCCCGCCGAAAGGCGGGACTTTCCAACTTGGACGCCGTCCACAGCGGCTGCCCCAATTAAGGTTAACAAAGGGTTTAGATTGCCGCTTCGCTTCGAACGAAGTTACCTCGCCGCAAACCGCCATCGCGGCGTCGGGCGAGCGGAACAGCGGGGAGCGGCAGATGTCGACGAACTGGCGGATCAGCTCATTCAGCGGCGCGCTGCTTGCGGCCTATTTCATCCCGGCCTGGACGAGCATCGCCCTGCAGATCATCGACTCGCCGGTGCGCAGCCTCTATGAGCGGCCGAGCGTGTCGATCGGGTTCTTCATCAGCGATCATCTGCATTTGTCGGGCATGGCAAGCGTGCGTGTCGCCTGGCTGCTGGCGCTCGTGCGGATCACCACGGTGGCGTTTTTCGCACTGTACCTGGCGATGCTTGCGAGCCGCCCGGTCCGCGAGCGCGGCGGCGGCGATGAGACGCTCGGCATGGCGCTTGTGCTCGGCAGCGTGCTCAGCTTCGTCAGCATGCTGGCGGCGTCCCTGGTCGGCGAGGCCGAGGCGCTACGGCTGCACGCGACCGAGCTGTTGATGCTGCTCGGCATCGGCATCGTACTGCTGGTCGAGGGCGCCGCGCCGGGGATGGTCGAGGCGCGGGACGAAGCCCGTGTAGACGCGCCGGTTGGCGAGCTATCGCTTCAACAGCCCTAGAGCGGAATGACTTTCGTCATTCCGCTCTAGCTTTTTGTTGGAGCATGATCTTCTCGGAAAACCGGTTTCCACTTTTCCGGATCATGCTCGAACTCGGCAACGATTGCCGAGGCTTCCTTCACCGCATGATTGGCGGCGGGAACGCCGCAATAGATCGCCTGCTGGAGCAGGATCTCCTTGATGTCATCAGGCGAGAAGCCGCCTTCGGTGAGCGCGGCGCGCACATGCAGGCGGAATTCGTCCCACTGCCCAAGCGCGACCATGGTGCCGATCACCAGCACGCGGCGCGTGCGATGGTCGAAATGCGGCCGCGTCCAGATGTCGCCCCACGCATAGCGCGTGATCAGGTCCTGGAAGTCGGTGTTGAAGGCGTTGCGGCCCTTGATCGATTTGTCCACCCATTCATTGCCGAGCACTTTGCGGCGCTGAGTCATGCCCTCGTCGCGGCGCTTGTCGTCGTCCATGATTGTCTCTCCGCGATGATGACTAGCGTTGCGTCAGGAAGCCGACCACGGCTTCGGTGAAGGCGTGCGACTGTTCGACGTTGGAAATATGCGCGGCATCGAGGATCGTCATGCTGGCGCCAGGGATGCGGCTGCGGATGAATTCCCCAGCCGCGATCGGCGTCGCCATGTCGTGACGGCCGGCGATCACCAAGGTCGGGCTCTTGATCTTCGGCAACAGCTCGCGCTGGTCGAGCGTCGACAGCGCCTCGCAGCAGGCGATGTAACCCTCGGCAGGCGAGGCCAGCAGCATCGCCTTCATCCGGGCTGCGACTTGCGGCTCGCGCTCGCGGAAATCCGCCGTCAGCCAGCCCGCGATCACGGTGTCGGCGACCGCGGCAAGGCCGCCTTCCTTCACCGCCTTGATGCGGTTGTGCCAGTTGGTCGGGTCCGGGTAGTAGCAGGCGGTGTTGGAGAGGATGATCTTGCCGAAGCGCTCGGGCGCGTTGGCGCCCAGCCATTGCCCGACCATGCCGCCCATCGACAGGCCGCACCAATGGGTTTTCTCGATGTTGAGATCGTCGAGGATCGCCAGCACGTCGCGGCCGAAACGCTCCATCGAATACGGCCCGGGAGGGACCTGCGACTTGCCATGGCCACGCCGGTCGTAGCGGATGACACGGAAGACCTGCGTCAGCGCCTTCATCTGCGGCTCCCACATCTGCAGCGTGCAGCCGAGCGAATTCGACAGCATCAAGGTCGGTCCGCCGTCGCGGCCTTCCACCTGGACGTTGAGCAGGCATCCGTCGGCGTCGATCATCGGCATGGTTGGCTATTCCTTGTCATGCGCGCAGGCGCGCGGTACGTGTTACGACAAATCCTCAAGCGAGGCGAGCAGGCGGTCGATCAGAGCCTGCGAGGCGCCCTGATAGGACATCGGCTCGAACAGTTTTTCGATCCGGTCCGCGGCAAGCTGCGCAGTGATCCGTGGATCCGCCGTCAGCACGTCGCGCAGGTGCTTCTGCTCGGCAACGGTCTTCTTGCTGGCGGCTTCGATCAGGTGATGCGCTTCGCTCTTGCCGAGCTTCTCGGCGAGCGCCATCGACGCTGCTTCCGCCATGATCAGCCCACGGGTCGCGTCGAGATTGATACGCATGCGCGCGGCGTCGACTTCAAGGCCCTCGGCGATGTCGATGGTGGCGGCGAGCGCGCCTGAGGTGACCAGCATCAGCGTCGGCAAGGTCGGCCATTCCGCATGCCAGGCGCCGGCGCTGCGCTCGTGGTCCTGCACCTGCGCGGCGAAGATCGTGGCAGTGAGATTGGGGGCCATGGTCGCGGCCGCAAGCGCGGTTGCGGCCGCAACCGGATTGCGCTTGTGCGGCATGGTGGAGGAGCCGCCGCGGCCTTCGCCTGACGGCTCGAACGCTTCGGCGACGTCGGTCTGCATCATCAAGGAGACGTCGCGCGCGATCTTGCCGCAGCTTCCACAAACGATGGCAAACGCGGACGCGATGTCCGCGATACGGTCGCGGTGGGTATGCCAGGGCGCCTCCGGCAGCGGCAGGTCGAGCTCCTGCGCCAGCTTCTCGGCCACCGCCATGCCCTTGCCGCCGAGCGCGGCCAGCGTGCCGGCCGCGCCACCGAATTGCAGGGCCAATGCCTCGCGACGCAAACGCTGCAGGCGCCTCTGCGAGCGGTGCAGGCTTGCGGCATATTCGGCGAGTTTGAGGCCGAACGGCATCGGTAGCGCGTGCTGCAACCAGGTGCGTGCGACCACCGCCGTGTCGCGGTGCTGGCGGGCGAGCTTGGCAAAGCCCGTGATGGCGCGAGCGAGATCAGTGAGCAGCGCATCGATGCCGGCGCGCAAAGTGAGCATCGTCGCGGTGTCGATGACGTCCTGGCTGGTCGCGCCCCAATGTACATAGCGCGCGGCCTCCTTGTCGGACTTGTTACCGCCTTTGGCGACCTCGGCGGTGAGCGCCTTGACCAGGGGAATCGCCAGATTGCCCGAGCGAACAGCGGCTTCCGCGAGCGCGGTGCAATCAAATGATTCGGCCTTGCATACAGCGCTGATCGGGCCGGCCGCGGCGTCGGGAATCACGCCGCTCGCGGCTTCCGCGCGCGCCAGCGCTGCCTCGAAATCGAGCATATTCTGCAAATGAGCGGCATCGTCGCACACCGCACGCATCGCGGCGCTTGACAGCATCGGTGCCAGCAGCGGGGAGAGGGATGTGCTCATCACGCGCGACCTAATCATTCCCGGCTGCCCCTGCCAATGGCTCTTGTTGATCGAACCCGGTGCCATCACAAGGGCAGTCGCCGTTTTGCTGCGCTGCGAATATGCATCGCTCGTCGGCAGATGTCGGTCTTTCCTTTGTGGCCGCTGTGCTTTACTTGGGTGTTGGTTTGATGCGATCGGGGAGGCTCTCATGGCAATGACAATGAACGGCGAGGTCCAGCTTGCGGCGCCGCGCGAGGCCGTGTGGGCCAAGCTCAACGATCCCGAGGTGCTGAAGGTCTGCATCCCCGGCTGTGAGGAATTGGAGAAGACCGAGGACAACGGCTTTCGCGCCGTTGCCAAGATGAAGGTCGGCCCGGTCTCGGCGCGCTTCAAGGGCAAGGTCATGCTGAGCGATCTCGATCCGCCCAACGGCTACAAGATCTCGGGCGAAGGCGAGGGCGGGGTTGCCGGATTCGCCAAGGGCGGCGCGACGGTCGCGCTTGCCGACAAGGATGGCGGTACGCTTCTGAGCTACAATGTCGAGGCGCAGATCGGCGGCAAGCTCGCCCAGCTCGGCCAGCGCTTGATCAACGGCACCGCCAAGAAGCTGGCTGATGAATTCTTCGCGAATTTCGCCAAGGCCGTGCAGAGCTAAGCCTACAAGCCCGTCTCTAGAATAAAGACTGACGGCGCTGCACAACGGCGCCAGAACGGCTCGACGTCATCGAGCCATGCGAGGGGCGAGGTTGCCCATTGCGGTGATGGCCCATATTATGGCTTTGGAACGGTTTTAAACGCCTGTTCTGTCGATATGCGGCAGAGCAGATCAAGAGAGTGCTGATGGCCAAGATTTCCCTGATTGTGAACGGCAATCCCGTCACCGCCAATGTCGACCCCCGTACCCTTCTCGTCCAATTGCTGCGTGAAAACCTGCGGTTGACCGGGACCCATGTTGGTTGCGACACGTCGCAATGCGGCGCCTGCGTCGTGCATCTCGACGGCAAGGCCGTGAAGTCCTGCACCACGCTCGCGGTGATGACCGATGGCCACGAGGTCAAGACCATCGAGGGGCTGGCGCCCGATGGCGGGCCGCTGCATCCGATGCAGGAAGCGTTCCGCGAGCATCATGGCCTGCAGTGCGGCTTCTGCACGCCCGGCATGATCATGACCGCGGTCGACATGGTGCATCGCAAGGGCCACGAGCTCTCCGACGAGGTGATCCGCGAAGAGCTCGAAGGCAATCTGTGCCGCTGCACCGGTTATCAGAACATCGTCGCCTCGATCGCCGCCGGCGCTAAGGCGATGGCGAAGTCCGATCTTGCTTGAACCTCAGGGCATTGCATCGCAATCGTGGTTTGAAATTTCCGGGACATTCCAATGTATGAATTCAAGTATCACCGTCCGGCGACCGTGCGACAGGCCGCCAACCTCCTGGTGAAGAACGAGGATGCCAAGCTGATTGCCGGCGGCCACACGCTGGTGCCGGTGATGAAGCAGCGGCTCGCGAGCCCGCCGCATCTGGTCGACCTCTCCCATGTCGAAGGTCTCGACACCATCGAGCTGAAGGGCCGCGCGCTCGCGATCGGCGCCACCGCCAAGCATGCCGACGTCGCCAGCTCCGCCGCTGTCGGCGAAGCGATCCCGGCGCTGGCCGAACTCGCGGCCGGGATCGGCGATCCCGCCGTGCGCCATCGCGGCACCATCGGCGGCTCGCTGGCGAACAATGATCCGACCGCCGACTATCCGGCCGCCGTGCTGGCGCTGGGCGCGACCATCATCACCAACAAGCGGCGGCTCAAGGCGGAAGAGTTCTTCCAGGGCCTGTTTTCGACCGCGCTCGAGGGCGACGAGATCATCACCAAGGTGAGTTTCCCGCTGCCGAAGAAGGCGGCTTACGTCAAGTTCCGCAACCAGGCCTCGCGCTATGCGCTGGTCGGCGTGTTCGTGGCGCGGCGGCCGTCGGACGTCCGCGTCGCCGTCACCGGCGCTGGCTCGGACGGCGTGTTCCGCGTCACCTCCTTCGAGGAGGTGCTGAAGAAGCGGTTCTCGCCCAAGGTGCTGGAGGGAATCAACGTGTCGCCGGAGGGGCTGAACAGCGACCTGCATGGCAGCGCCGAATATCGCGCGCATTTGATCGGGGTGCTGGCGCGCCGGGCCGTCGAAGCTGCTAACGCTAAAGGGTGATAGTGCAGGCTCCTTTGGCTACAGCATCGGTTTTCCCATGACCGCATCGACGCTGCCGAAATCCGTCGATGCGCTGCTCGAGCTCCTGACCTCGCGCGGCTATCTCGCCGAGCGGTCGCTTGCGACCGTGACCTATCTCGCGCTGCGCATGGGCCGGCCGTTGTTCCTGGAAGGCGAGGCCGGCGTCGGCAAGACCGAGATCGCCAAGGTGCTGTCGGCGGCGCTCGGGCGGAAGCTGATCCGCCTGCAATGCTATGAAGGTCTCGACGTCGCCTCCGCGGTCTACGAGTGGAATAGCGCCTCGCAGATGATCGCGATTCGCCTCGCAGAAGCTTCCGGTGATACCGACCGCGACCAGCTTGCGAGCGACATCTTCGCCGAGCGCTTCCTGATCAAGCGGCCGCTGCTGCAGGCGCTGGAGCCTGATGTCGCCGGGCCGCCAGTGCTCCTGATCGACGAGCTCGACCGGGCGGACGAGGCGTTCGAAGCCTATCTTCTGGAAATCCTGTCGGACTTCCAGGTGACGATCCCCGAGCTCGGCACGGTGAGGGCGCCGGCACCGCCGATCGTGATCATCACCTCCAACCGTACCCGCGAGATCCACGACGCGCTGAAGCGGCGCTGTCTCTATCACTGGGTCGACTATCCCGCGGCCGAGCGTGAGCTCGCGATCGTCAAGTCGCGGGTGCCGAACATTTCGGCCAAGCTGTCGCAGCAGGTGGTGCGCTTCGTGCAGGCGCTGCGCGACCAGGATTTCTACAAGTCGCCCGGCGTCGCCGAGACCATTGACTGGGCCACCGCGCTCTCTGAGCTCGATGCCCGCTCGCTGACGCCGCAAGTGGTCGGCGATACCCTCGGTGCGCTCCTGAAGTACCAGGACGATATCGCGCGCATGCAGGGCGATACGCTGCAGAAGGTTTTGAAGGAAGCGACGAGCGAGACGTGATCGCTTGTGTGCTATAACGACGCTCGTCATTCCGGGATGCGCCGCAAGGCGCAGGCCCGGAATCCATTTCACCACTTGTTCTGCGGTAGAATGGATTCCGGGCTCGCGCTGCGCGCGCCCCCGGAATGACACAGGATAGAGTGGTCCGATGGCCATCAACCACCTTGCGCCGCCGACCGGGCACATGGCCGACAATGTCGTCGGCTTTGCCCGCGCGCTGCGGGCGGCCGGGCTGCCGGTCGGCCCGGGCTCGGTGATCGATGCGCTCAATGCGCTGCAGTTGATAGAAGTCGGCAACCGCGCCGATTTCTACGCCACGCTGGAAACGATCTTCGTCAAACGCCACGAGCATGCGCTGATTTTTGCCCAGGCCTTCGACCTGTTCTTCCGCGCCGCCGAGGAGTGGAAGAGCATGCTCGACTCGGTGCCGCTGCCCGACCACGCCAAGAAGAAGCCGCCGCCGGCCTCGCGCCGCGTTCAGGAGGCGCTGTCGCATCCCGCGAGTCGCGAGGAGCGGCCGCAGGAGCAGGCGCAGGAACTCAAGCTCTCGGTCTCCGACCGCGAGATCCTGCAGAAGAAGGACTTTGCGCAGATGAGCGCAGCCGAGATCGCCGAGGTCACCCGCGCGATCGCGCGGATGCGGTTGCCGCAGGCGGAGCTGGAGACCCGCCGCTACCAGCCGGACTCCCGTGGCCTCCGGCTCGACATGCGCCGCACCGTGCGCAATTCCTTGCGCACCGGTGGCGAGATTGTCGACATCCGCAAGCTCGGCCGCATCGACAAGCCGGCGCCGATCGTGGCGCTGCTCGATATCTCGGGCTCCATGAGCGAATATACCCGTTTGTTCCTGCATTTCCTGCACGCCATCACCGATGCCCGCAAGCGCGTCTCGGTGTTCCTGTTCGGCACCCGGCTGACCAATGTGACGCGCGCGCTCCGCCAGCGCGATCCGGACGAGGCGCTGGCAAGCTGCTCCTCGAGCGTCGAGGACTGGGCCGGCGGCACGAGGATCGCGACCTCGCTGCATACGTTCAACAAGCTGTGGGCCCGCCGCGTGCTCGGGCAGGGCGCTATCGTGCTGCTCATCTCCGATGGGCTGGAGCGCGAGGCGGACGCCAAGCTCGCGTTCGAGATGGACCGCCTGCACCGTTCCTGCCGCCGCCTGATCTGGCTCAACCCGCTACTGCGCTACAGCGGCTTCGAGGCCAAGGCGCATGGCATCAAAATGATGCTGCCCCACGTTGACGAATTTCGCCCCGTGCATAACTTGAGTTCCATAAAGGGGCTGATCGGGGCGCTTTCGGCCCCGCCACCGCCTCATCACCGCAGCCTGATCCGCTCCGTAGCTTGAAGAGGATTTTCAAATGCTCAATCGCGACGAAGACATCCTGAAGGCGGCTGAGGACTGGCAGAACGCCGGCCAGGGGGTGGCGCTGGCTACCGTGGTGGAAACCTGGGGCTCGGCGCCGAGACCGGCAGGATCGAGCCTCGTCATCAACGACGAGGGCACGTTCCTGGGCTCGGTCTCCGGCGGCTGCGTCGAAGGCGCCGTGGTGACCGAGGCGCTCGACGTGATCTCGAGCGGCCAGCCCAGGATGCTCGAATTCGGTGTGGCTGACGAGACCGCCTGGAATGTCGGCCTGTCCTGCGGCGGCACCATCCGCGTCTTCGTCGAGAAGGTAGGCTAGCCGTGAAGCTTGAAACGCTGAAAGAACTGAATGCCGAGCGCGCCGCGCGGCGTCCGGTGATCGTCGTCACCGACACCGCCAATGGCGAGCAGCGCCTGGTCAAGGCCAAGGACTTTGCCGCCGATCCCCTGAATGCCGAGCTTGCCAAGGCATTGCGCATGGGCAAGAGCACCAACGTCGAGGTCGGTGGCAAGAAGCTGTTCCTCAACGTCCACGCGCCGACCGCAAAGCTGGTGATAGTCGGCGCCGTCCATATCAGCCAGGCGCTCGCGCCGCTGGCGCGATCGCTCGACTATGACGTCACCGTCGTCGATCCGCGCACGGCGTTTGCGAGCCCTGAGCGCTTTCCCGACGTTCCCCTGATCGCGGAATGGCCTGATGTCGCGCTGCCGCCGCTCAACGTCGATCCCTACACAGCCTTCGTCGCCGTGACGCACGATCCCAAGATCGACGATCCCGCGCTGCTGCATGCCTTCGAGCGCGGCTGCTTCTATATCGGGGCGCTCGGCTCGCGGAAGACGCATGCCAAGCGCGCCGAACGGCTGCGCGCCCAAGGCGCGAAGGAGAGCGACGTCGCGCGCATCCATGCGCCGATCGGGCTCGACATCGGTGCGGTATCGCCGTCGGAGATCGCGGTCGCCATCATGGCGGAGATCACCGTGACGCTGCGGCTGGCGCCGAAAGAGAAAGAAGCTGCGGCATGAGGTTCGGGCCAGCCAGTCCGGGTGACGCGATTGGCGGCGTCACCGTGCATACCCTGCGACAGGGATCGCTGGTGCTGAAGAAGGGCACCACGATCGGCGCTGCCGAAGTGGACGCCCTGGACAAGGCCGGGGTGAAGGAAATCGTCGTCGTGCGGCTGGAGGAGGGCGACGTCTCCGAAGATGCCGCCGCCGCCAGCATCGCGCAGGCCATTGCCGGTGATGGCGTCAATGTCGAACGCGCCTTTACCGGCCGCGCCAATTTGTTCGCGGCGCGCGCCGGCGTGCTGGTGATCGACCGCGCCGCGGTCGATCGTATCAATGGCGTCGATGAGGCGATCACGCTCGCAACCCTGACCGCGTTCAAGCCGGTCGTCGAAGGCGAGATGATCGCAACCGTCAAGCTTATTCCTTTTGGTGTTGAAGCGCGCTTGCGCGACGCGGCGCTCGCGGTGGCCGGCCGCGAGACGCTGCGGGTTGCGCCTTATGTCATCAAGAAGGTCGGCGTGGTCTCCACGATGCTGCCGGGGCTGTCGCCGAAGGTGATCGAGAAGACGCTGCGCGTTACTGCCGAGCGGCTGGCGCCTGCCGGCGCCAACATCATCGCTGAGCGCCGCGTGCCGCATGAGGAGACCGTGCTCGCCGCGTCGATCAAGGAACTCCTCGCGCTAGGTGCCGAGCTCGTGATCGTGTTCGGCGCTTCCGCGATCGCCGACAGGCGCGACGTGATCCCGGCAGCGATCACCGGGATCGGCGGCGCGGTCGAGCATTTCGGCATGCCGGTCGATCCGGGCAATCTGCTCCTGATCGGCAGTGCGGCAAACGTGCCGGTGCTGGGCGCGCCCGGCTGCGCGCGCTCGCCGGTCGAGAACGGATTTGACTGGGTGCTGATGCGCCTGCTTGCGGGGATCAAGGTCTCCCGCGCCGAGCTCACCGGCATGGGCGTTGGCGGGCTGCTGATGGAGATCGTGACGCGGCCGCAACCACGCACGGGCTCCGACACCGAAGGCAATCGCAACGTCGCGGCCATCGTGCTCGCCGCCGGTCGCTCGACACGCATGGGCGGCCCCAACAAGCTGCTCGCCGAGATCGATGGCAAGAAGCTCGTGCGCATCGCCGCTGAGCAGGCGCTGGCGTCAAAGGCCTCGGAGGTGATCGTGGTCACCGGCCATCAGGCAGAACTCGTCGAGCAGGCGCTGCAGGGGCTGAAGGTGAAATTCGTGCGCAATCCGGATTTCGCCGGCGGGCTTGCGAATTCGGTAAAGGTGGGCATCTCCGCTCTCTCAGATAGCGCCGACGGCGCCGTGATCTGCCTCGGCGACATGCCGCTGATCGACGCGTCCTTGATCGACCGGCTGATCGACACCTTTGCCCCCGACCGCGGCCATTTGATCGCGGTGCCCGTCAGCGAAGGCAGGCGCGGCAATCCCGTGCTGTGGTCGCGGCGCTTCTTCAATGAATTGATGACGCTCGACGGCGACGTCGGTGCCCGCCATTTGATAGCCAAGCATGCCGAAGCGGTGGCCGAAGTCCCCGTCGACGGCGAGAGCGCCTTCCTCGACATCGACACCCCGCAAGCGCTCGAAGCCGCGCGGGGCGGATAAGCGCTGCATCGTAGTTTCGTAGGGTGGGCAAAGCGGAGCGTGCCCGCCAATACGCAGTCTCCTCTCGATGGTGGGCACGCTGCGCTTTTGCCCACCCTACACGTCGATCGTCTTCAACCTCCCGTTCACCAAGTGGAAACGTCCGCCGACTAGAGTTTCCGCCGACTATCTGGGGGTAGGGAAGTGATGGTCTCGACGGCTGCCGCGCAACGCCGCGCGTTGTTCATTCTTGCGCTGACGCTATCGTTGGGCGCGACGCGCTTCATCACCGAGAGCTGGGCGGCGGGCGCGTTTGCCGTGGGCAAATGCGGCGCCTATGGCCAGGCCTATGACTATCCCGCTGAAGCGCAGGCGCGCACCGCCGCGCTGAAGCAGTGCAAGGGTGAATGCACCACCATCACCATGAAGCGCGCCTGCGCTGCGTTCTCGATCGACATGACGAATCCTTGCGGCGCCCACGGCTATGCGGTGGAGCCGAAGATCTCGAGCTCGCTGAACGCCGCCACCCGCAAATGCTATGAGTATGGCGGCAAGGAATGCGTGATCCGCGCCTGGGCCTGCGACGCCAAGGGTTAGTTGGCCGTTGTGGTCCGGGTGAAGCGAAGCGGAACCCGGGACCGCTTGCGAGGTTGATGCACACTCCTGGGTTGCGCGCTGCTCCACCGAGGCTACGAGTGATCGTTCGTCGCAGGCCCGGTTTGGTCACTCCGTTTGACGTCGATCAAAGGCGGCAGTTACGCACCCGCTAGTCTGCCTTCCGAAACGAAGGAGTAGACAGATGCCGACCATGAAAGCCGCTGTTGTCCGAAATTTTGGCAAGCCGCTCGCGATCGAGAATGTGCCGGTGCCGGAACCGGGGCCGGGCGAAGTTCTGGTCAAGGTCAAAGCCTGCGGCGTATGTCATACTGATCTGCATGCCGCGTCCGGTGACTGGCCGGTGAAGCCGGTTCCGCCGTTCATTCCCGGCCATGAGGCCGCGGGCATTGTCGCAGCGCTTGGTCCTGGTGTGACCAACCTCAAGGTCGGTGATGCCATCGGTGTCGCCTGGCTGCATGACGCGTGCATGCGCTGTGAGTATTGCGAGACCGGCTGGGAAACGCTGTGCGAGCACCAGCACAACACCGGCTACAGCGTGAACGGCGGCTTCGCCGAATATGTCATCGCGTCGGCCGCCTTCGCCGCGAAACTGCCGGCCAACATTGATTTCGCCGAGATCGCGCCGATCCTGTGCGCGGGCGTCACGACCTACAAGGGATTGAAGGAGACCGAAGCGCGGCCCGGCGAGTGGGTCGTCATCTCCGGCGTCGGCGGCCTCGGCCATGTCGCGATCCAATATGCAAAGGCGATGGGGCTGAAGGTTGTCGCGGTCGATATCGCCGAGGATAAGCTCGAACTCGCGAAGGCCACCGGCGCCGACCTCGCCGTCAATGCGCTGTCCGATGGGGCAGTGGAGAAAGTGCTGACATCGACCGGGGGAGGGGCGCACGGCGTGCTGGTAACGGCGGTATCCACCGCCGCGTTTGCGCAGGCGCTGAAGATGGTCCGTCGCAAAGGCACCGTCAGCCTCGTCGGTCTGCCGCCCGGCGAATTCCCGACGCCGATCTTCGACGTCGTGTTGAAGCGCATCACCGTGCGCGGCTCGATCGTCGGTACCCGCCGCGATCTCGACGAAGCCATCGCCTTCGCCGCCGACGGCAAGGTGCACGCCGAAATCACCAAGGCGCCGCTGGAGAAGATCAACGACATCTTCGACCGGATGAAGTCCGGAAAGATCGACGGCCGCATAGTGCTGGAGTTCGCTTAAGCCCTATCCTCGTCATTCCGGGATGCGCCGAAGGCGCAGACCCGGAATCCATCGGGCCGCAAAACGTGTTGACGAATGGATTCCGGGCTCGTGCTGCGCACGCCCCGGAATGACGAGGAGCGTTTCGCTCCATTCCGACGCTATCGCCGCTTGACAATGACTGACTGGTCAGTCATAATGTGAGCATGAAACGGCCCACCAAAAGATCCGTTGCGTCCAAGGCCCACCGACCGGCCAGCAGGGCGGCGCGCGCCAAGGTGTCAAAAGTGATCTCGGCGAAGATCACAGGCAACGGGCCGAACCGCGCCGAGCGCGCGGCGGAGCGGCGGTCTGCAATCGTGGAGGCGGCGATGCAGGAGTTCGTCGCACGCGGCTTTGCCGCGACCCGGATCGACGACATCGCCAGGCGCGCCGGCGTCGCCAAGGGGACGATCTACCTGCACTTCAAGGACAAGGAATCGATGTTCGAGGAGTTGATCCGGACCGCGCTGGTGCCGCTGATCGACCGTATGGCATCGCCGGCGCCGCTGCATGGATCAGTGCGCGAGGCGGTGGAAGGCTTCGCGCTAATGTTTATCCGAGAGGTCGCTTCGACATCGCGCGGCGATATCGTGCGTCTGATCATGTCCGAAGGACCGCGCTTTCCGGAGATCGCCGATTTCTATTTCCGCGAAGTGGTCTCGCGCGGGATGGCCGGCATGCGCGCCTTGATCGATCTTGCGATCACGCGCGGTGAGATCCGCAATAAAGAGCTGGCGCGCTATCCGCAGATCATGATCGCGCCGGCACTGGTCGCCGTGATCTGGCAGAGCATGTTCAACCGGCATTCCCCATTGGACGCGACCGAGATGTTTCGCGTCCATCTCGACCTGATTTTCGGCGAGCGGAGGACGACATGACCCCGTGGCGCACGGTGAAAATCCTGGCAATGGTGGCGCTGGCCGCGGCGCTCGCCGGCTGCCAGGAGCGCCGCGATCCCGGTTTCCAGGGCTGGGTGGAAGCCGACATGATCTTTGTCAGCCCGGATGAGGCCGGCCGTGTGACCAAGCTGAACGTGCGCGAGGGGGATGAGGTGAAGGTCGGCGACCTCCTTTATTCCGTCGACGACGACCTGCAGCAGGCCGATCTCAATCAGAACAAGGCCACGCTTGCCAATGCGCAGCAGACCTATGACCGCGCCGCTTCCTTGAGAGGGACGGGCGCAGGCACGCAGGCCAATCTTGACGCCGCCGTCTCGGCGCTGCGCGTGGCCGAAGCAAAGGTCAACACGTCAGAGACGCGGCTGGCGCGGCGCAAGGGCTTTGCGCCGGTCGCCGGCACCATCCAGCAGATCTATTTCCGCGAAGGCGAGATGGTGGCGGCGCAGCGGCCGGTGCTCTCGATCATGCCGCCCGGCAACATGAAGCTGCGCTTCTTCGTCCCCGAGACCGAACTGCCGAAGCTTTCAATCGGCGACCAGGTCCGCGTCGTCTGCGACAATTGCGCCGCCGATCTCACCGCGAAGATCTACTTCATCGCGACCACGGCGGAATACACGCCGCCCGTGATCTACAGCCTCGATGAGCGCAACAAGCTGGTCTACCTGATCCAGGCGCGGCCGAGCCGGCCCGATGCCTTGCGCGTCGGGCAGCCGATCAGCGTCTATCTCAATCCGAAGACGCCGGTGGCGGATCGGCAATGAGCACGATCGCGACCAGCGCACCCGATATCGCCATCGATGTCCATGGCCTCTCCAAATCGTTCGGCGGCCGCGAGGTCGTGCACGATCTGTCGATGCAGGTCAGGCGCGGCTCGATCTACGGCTTCCTGGGGCCGAACGGCAGCGGCAAGACCACGACCATACGGATGCTCTGCGGCCTGCTCACGCCCGACAGCGGCGACGGTAGCTGCCTCGGCTACGATATCCGCCGCGACGCCGATCGGATCAAGCGCCAGGTCGGCTACATGACCCAGCGCTTCAGCCTGTACCAGGATCTTTCGGTGCGCGAGAATCTGGAATTCGTCGCGCGGCTCTACGGCATGCCTGACGCGCGCGGCGCGGCGCACGAGATGATCGGGCGAATCGGGCTGAATGGCCGGGAGGAGCAGCTTGCCGGCAATCTCTCCGGCGGCTGGAAGCAGCGGCTTGCGCTCGGCGCCTGCACGCTGCCCAATCCGAGACTTCTGCTGCTGGACGAGCCGACCGCCGGCGTCGACCCCAAGGCGCGGCGCGATTTCTGGAACGAGATTCACGCGCTCGCTGCCGAGGGCCTGACCGTGCTGGTCTCCACGCACTACATGGACGAGGCCGAGCGTTGCCATGAGATCGCTTACATCGCCTATGGCCATCTGCTGACGCACGGCACCGTGGAAGAGGTGATCGCGGAATCGGCGCTCTCGACCTTTACAGTCTCCGGCGACGATCTCAACGGGCTCGCCGGTGAACTCACCGGCAAGCCGGGTATCGACATGGTGGCGCCGTTCGGCACCAGCCTGCATGTGTCCGGTCGCGACAAGGCGGCGCTCGATGCAACCATCGCATCCTATCGCGACGATCCGCGCTGGCACTGGCAGGACAGCCAGCCGTCGCTCGAAGACGTCTTCATCGATCTCATGGGCCGCTCCAAGGATAATTTCCAAGGATAACTTCCAATGACCGCGATCGACGCAGTCCATCCTGGTGTTGAGACAAGGGAGCCCGCGTTCGGCTTCTGGCGGCGCAGCTATGCGATGCTGGTGAAGGAATTCATCCAGCTCCGCCGCGACCGCGTCTCCTTCGCCATGATCGTGATGATCCCGGTGATGCAGCTTCTGCTGTTCGGCTATGCCATCAACACCACGCCGCGCCATCTGCCGACGGCGGTGCTGATCCAGGAGGACAGCGATCTCGGGCGTTCGATCCTGAAGGCGATGGAGAACACCGCTTATTTCCGCTTCACCCGCAAGGTGCACGACGTCGCCGAGTTCGACGACCTCCTGAAATCCGGCAAGGTGCTGTTCGGCGTCGAGATCCCGCGCGGCTTCGAGCGCGCGGTCAGGCGCGGCGACAAACCGGCGCTGCTGGTAGCGGCCGACGCCACCGATCCGATCGCGGCAAGCTCGGCGCTCGGCGCGCTCGGCGCCCTGGTGCAGACCGCGCTGGAGCACGATCTGCATGTCGGCGATGCCCCGGACATGCCGTTCGAGATCAGGACGCATGCCCGCTACAACCCGGCCGCCGAGTCGCGGCTTAACATCGTGCCGGGCCTGGTCGGCACCATCCTGACTATGACCATGCTGATCTTCACCGCACTGTCGGTGACGCGCGAGATCGAGCGCGGCACCATGGAGAGCCTGCTGTCGATGCCGATCAAGCCGGTGGAGGTGATGTTCGGCAAGATCATTCCTTATGTCATTGTCGGCTTCGTGCAGGCGTCGCTGATCGTCGGCATCGGCGTGCTGCTGTTCGGCGTGCCGATCCTCGGCAGCGTGCTCCTGCTGGCGGCGCTGACCACGCTGTTCATCACCACCAACCTGTCGATCGGCTATACGTTCTCGACCATCGTGCAGAACCAGTTGCAGGCGATGCAGCTCTCGATGATGTTCTTCCTGCCTAGCATCCTGCTCTCCGGCTTCATGTTTCCGTTCGCGGGCATGCCATTGTGGGCGCAATATCTCGGCGAGGGCCTGCCGCTGACCCATTATGTCCGCATCGTCCGCGCCATCATGCTCAAGGGCGCCGGCCTCGCCAACCTGCAATACGACACGATTGCACTCATTGTACTGATGCTGGTGGCGATGACGATCGCCGTGACGCGCTTCCGTCGCACGCTCGATTGAGGCTATAGTCGCTCGACGCGAGGGTGCGAGCATGGCCGGTTTCTGGGGCAGGAGAAAGGACGTGCAGGCTTCGGCCGTATCGGCTGAATTCCACCAGATATTAATGCGCGAAGTGATGACGACCGAGCTGCTCCGGATCAAGGCGCTGATCGGGACGACGGTGCTGCTCTCGCTGATCTCCGGGGCCGTCTACATCTTCGCGCCCGATGCGGTGAGCCGAGTCTGGCATGGCAATCTCAATCCGCTCTATCTTTATGCCATCACCGTGCCGTTCATCCTGTTCGAACTGTGGGTGCATACGGCGATCACCTGGCACATGCGCAAGGGGCGCGACCTGCCCGTGATCCGCCGCTATATCGGTGCGCTGGTCGAGACCTCGATACCGACCGTTGCGCTGGCGCTGCAGATCAACAGCATGGGCTCGGAAGCGGCGCTCGGCTTCGTCGGGCCGCTTGTCTATTTCATCTTCATCATCCTCTCGACGCTGCGGCTGGATTTCTGGCTCTCGACCTTCACCGGCTTCGTCGCGGCGGCGCAACTGTTCTGGATGGCGATGTTCTACCATCCGGCAGGAGACGCCGCGCCGGAGCCCAACGTTTACTATCACGCCGCGCGCAGTCTGATCCTGCTGACCTGCGGCATGCTCGCCGGCGCGGTCGGCATGCAGTTGCGGCGGCAATTCGAGGCGAGCATCCAGGCTGCCACCGCGCGCGACCGCATCACGGATTTATTCGGCCAGCACGTCTCGCCGCAGGTGGTCGAGCGTCTGATGACGGAGGGCGCTTCGACCGACAGCGATATCCGCCGCGTCGCGGTGATGTTCGTCGACTTCCGCAGCTTCACCGCGGGCGCGCGGACGCGCTCGCCGCAGGAGGTGGTCGACCGGCTCGACGGCGCCTTTGCCGTGCTGGTCGATATCCTCGACCGTCACGGCGGCATCGTGAACAAGTTCCTGGGCGACGGCTTCCTCGCGCTGTTCGGCGCACCGCTTGCAGCCGAGGACGCCGCGCACCAGGCGGTGGCAGCGGCGCGCGAGATGCTGATCGCCAATGAGCGGTTCAACGAGGCGACAAGCTGGCCGCTGCGCATCGGCATCGGTATCCATATCGGTGAGGTCGTCGCCGGTAATATCGGCTCGCCCAGGCGCAAGGAATATACGGTGATCGGCGACACCGTGAATTTCGCCGCGCGGCTGGAGGCGCTCAACAAGGAGCTGAACTCGCAGTTCCTGATCTCGTCCGAAGTGCGCGAGGCGCTCGGCGAAGCCGCACACGATGCGATGTCGCGTGGCGAGCTGCCGATCCGCGGCTACGAGAAGCCAATCGCCGTGTGGCAATTGGGATAGGAGGGTTTCATGCAGCGTCGCTACATTACCGTCGATGTCTTCACCGACCGTGCGTTTGGCGGCAATCCGCTTGCCGTGGTGCTCGATGCGAACGGGCTCTCGACCATGCAGATGCAGGCGATCGCGACCGAGTTCAACTATTCCGAGACGACCTTCGTGCTGCCGCCGCAGGACAGCGGCAACGACGCGCAAGTCCGCATTTTCACCGTGCGCTCGGAGATCCCCTTCGCCGGCCACCCCAATGTCGGCACCGCCGTCGTGCTGGCGACGCTCGCGGCCAAGCCGCCGGCACGGCTCACTTTCGAGGAGAAGGCGGGGCTGGTGCCGGTCGAGATCCTGACCGAGCAGGGCAGGGTCACGGGCGCCGAGCTCACCGCGCCGCAGCCGCTGCAGCGGCTGTCGCGCGTTGGCATGGAGGAGGCCGCGGCCTGCCTGTCGCTATCAGCGCGTGACGTGAAGACAGACCGGCACCCGCCGCAGATCGTTTCGGTCGGCCTGCCGTTCCTGATGGTCGAGCTCGCCTCGCGCGCGGCGCTGAAGCGGGCACGGCCCGATGCTGCGGCCTTTGCGCGGACGTTTCCATGCGACGGTTCGGACGCGGTCTATTTCTACACGCGCGACGTGCCGGCAGCCGAGCAGCCGCTCGACCTGCAGGCGCGCATGTTCCATCCGGGCTCGAGCGGCCCCTCCGAGGATCCCGCCACTGGCAGCGCCACCGCGGCCGCCGCCGCATTCCTCGCCGATCTCGATGACACGCGCGACGGCGAATTGAGGCTCCGCGTCGGCCAGGGTGTCGACATGGGCCGGCCGAGCCTTCTGCTCACCCGCGTCCGCAAGCAGGGCGGCGCTGTCGCGTCCGTGCATGTCGGCGGCGGCTGCGTGAAGATGATGGATGGAGCCTTGGAGTTGGAGGGGGAGGGCTAACCTCCCTCTCCGTCATTCCGGGGCGCGACGAAGTCGCGAACCCGGAATCCATTTCTCCGCCTGCGCCTGTGGCCCGATGGATTCTCCGATGTGCAATTGCACATCACAGTTCGCGCTGCGCGCGCCCCGGAATGACGGCCGCTCACACCTGGGGCGTCACCAAATTCTCCACCTTCACGCCGTCGCGCTCCTCGATGATTTCGGCGATCATCTGGCGGTGACAATGCGTGTGGTCGCGCTCGTAGCACATCAGGCACACCGGTCCGGCCTTCTTCACCAGCGAGGACAATTCGTCGAGCTCTTCCTTCGCCTGCAACGTTTTCAGGTGCTGTCCATAGATCTTGCGGAGCAGCTCGTGTTGGCCGCTGCGCGCGGCAAGGCGTCCCTCTTTCGGGGTGCCGAGCGCCGCGAGATGGACGTAGGCGATGCCGCGCTCGTCGAGCCCCGCCGCAAGCTGCTTCTTGGAAAAGCCTGGCCGGCGGGATGACGTAACTGCCCGGACATCGACCAGGAGCTTCACGCCCGCCTGCTCAAGTTCATCGAGCACCGCCTTGGGCGGCGTCTGCTCGTAGCCGATGGTGAAGAGTTTCCTGGCTTTGGCCATCTGGCATCCCGGTCAGTTCACGCGCTCGATCAATTCCATCGCGCCGGCCGGCGCGCGCACCTTGCCTTCGTGGATCACATAGGCGAACACGTCGCGCGGCGCCTTCTTCGGCTTGGCTTTGTCGACATGCGGCAGGTCGCTCGGATCGCCGCCGGCGGCCCATTCCTCGAACCGCTTGGCCCAAGCGTCGAGCTGCTTGGGCGGATAGCAGGTCTTGATCTCGTCATTGCCCTTCTGCAGCCGCGCGTAAACAAAATCGCTGACGACGTCGGCGATCGCCGGATACTTGCCGTGCTCGGCGAACACCACCGGCGTCTCGAACTCGCGCAGCAGCGCGACGAATTCGGGCACGCAGAAACTGTCGTGCCGCACCTCGACCACATGGCGCAGCGCGCGGCCATCGAGCTTGCGTGGCAAGAGCTCGAGGAACTTGCCGAAATCGGCGGGCTCGAATTTCTTGGTCGGCGCGAATTGCCAGAGCACCGGCCCGAGCCGGTCGGCGAGTTCCAGCACGCCGGAATCATAGAACCGCTTGATCGAATCGCCGGCCTCCGCCAGCACGCGGCGGTTGGTCGCAAAACGCGGCCCCTTCACGGAGAACACGAATCCATCAGGGACTTCGCTCGCCCATTTGCGGAAGCTCTCCGGCTTCTGCGAGCCGTAGTATGTGCCGTTGATCTCGATCGAGGTCAGCTTCGAGGCGGCATAGGACAGCTCCTTCGATTGCGCGAGCTTTTCCGGATAGAACACGCCGCGCCACGGCTCGAAGGTCCAGCCGCCGATGCCGATGTAGATGTTGCCTGCAGTTTTCTTTGGGGCTTTGGCCACGAGAAGAACTCATCGTGAGGAGGGACGCCCAAGGGTAGTCAAATAAATCGTGATTGGCCAGTTCGCCGGCGGCAAGCTTTCCGCGCTTATCGATCGTCTCCGTCCGCGCTAGGATCGCCCAAAAAGGAGAACAACAATGCGCATCATGATCGCGGCCGTTCTTTGTCTCGCCTCCTCCGCCGCGATCGCCGATGACGATCTCGACGATGCGCACAAGCTCGCCGTGATCGGCCGCGACGCCTACTGGAATTGCCTCGCCCGCGAATATCCTCGCGACAGCAACAAGACCATGTCGGATCAGGAGTTCGCTTCGCTGCTCGCGAGCGCATGTCCCTCGGAGCGGCAGAATTTCCGGGCCTCACTGATCGGCTTCCTCGCCCAGCAATTCCCGAATCACGATGCGAGCGCGCATCTCGCCACCGCCAACCGCGCCATCGAGCTCGCGCAGAAGGACATCGTCACCGCTTTCGTCCGGCGCAAGGCGGCGGCGAAGTAGGCGGGGCCTATTCCTCGATTGACGTGTTTCATGATATCAGGAACCGTCACGGCGCGATCTTGAGATCGCCGCTCCAGTTGTGGGGACAGTCGGGTATGACATCTCAGTCGGTCGGAGGCCTGTTGGGCGCCATCGTCGCGGTCATCGTGCTAGGGGCGGCGGTCGTGTACGGGCCGATCGGGCAGATGGGCAAGCCCGCCAAACCGCCCGCGGCGCAGCCGCCGGCGGCCACGGAGCAACCGGCGCCCGCCGAGCCGGCCCCACGGGGGCCGGTGGTTCGGGAGGTGCCGAACTAGCCTGAGCACCCCTTGCGGAAACGCATAGCGGTTCCTATCTACTGAATAACGGCGCCGTTGTAGCCTGAAAGGGCTCTGGTGCTGGGACGACCACGCAATAGCAAGGCAGCGCCGGATGTACGCGCGCCTGTTGTTCGTGGTCGTTGGCATTTTTGGACGGCTTCAAGCCCGTTTTCCCCCATTTCAAGCGGCGTTTAGGGCTTCCCGCGGCTTGGCAGCGCGGATATACGCTTGGCCGCCATGAATGACGCCATCAAACCGGGCCCCGAAATCCCGTCGCAGGCCGTTGGTTTGCCACTCCTTTCGGTTGTCGTCCCCACCTTCAACGAGCGCGACAACGTTACCGTCCTGTACCGGCGACTGGAGACGACGCTCGCCGGCATCCCCTGGGAGGTCGTCTTCGTCGACGACAATTCCCCGGATGGAACCTGGGAGGTGGTGCGCGACCTGGCGCGGCAGGATTCCCGGGTGCGCTGCATCCGCAGGGTTGGACGGCGCGGGCTCTCGGGTGCCTGCATCGAGGGGATCCTCGCCTCCAGCGCGCCCTATGCGGCGGTGATGGACGCAGACCTGCAGCATGACGAGACGCGACTGCCGAAGATGGTCGAGCTATTGCGGAGCGGGCAGGCCGATCTCGTGGTCGGCAGCCGCTATATCGAGGGCTACCGGACCGAAGGGTTCAACAAGCAGCGCGCCGGCGCCAGCGCCTTCGCCACCGAGATCGCGCGCCGCCTGCTGCGGATCGATATCGCCGATCCCATGAGCGGCTTCTTCGCGATCCGCCGCGACTGCTTCGAGGAGCTGGCGCCAGACCTTTCGACGCAAGGATTCAAGATCCTGCTCGACGTCGTCGCCACCGCACAAGGCAAGCTGCGCGCGATGGAGATTCCCTACACCTTTGGCTCGCGCCAGCATGGCGAGAGCAAGCTCGATTCCATGGTGGCGCTGGATTTCCTCGGGCTGGTGCTGGCGAAGTTGACACATGATGTCATCTCGCTCCGCTTCGTGCTGTTCGGCCTGGTCGGCTCGCTCGGCCTGCTCGTGCATCTCGCCGCGTTGTTTATCGCGCTCGAAGTCCTCGGCGCGCCGTTTCCCGAGGCGCAGGCGACCGGCGCGATCGTCGCGATGACCAGCAACTTCATCCTGAACAATTTCCTGACCTATCGCGACCAGCGGCTGACGGGCTTTGCGATCCTGCGGGGCCTGTTGCTGTTCTACGTCGTCTGCAGCGTCGGGCTGTTCGCCAATGTCGGCGTCGCCTTCTCGGTCTACGACCAGGAGCCGATCTGGTGGCTCGCCGGTGCAGCCGGCGCGCTGATGGGCGTGGTCTGGAACTACGCGATGTCCGGACTGTTCGTCTGGCGCAAGCGATGATCGCGGCATGAATCCGAACGAGGCGAGTCTCGTCCGCACGACCGTCGTAACCGTCGTCGGGCTCGTCCTGCTGCGGCTTCTCGCCGCCGCCTTTACGCCGATCACCTTCGACGAAGCCTATTACTGGATGTGGTCGAAGCATCTGGCCGGCGGCTATTACGACCATCCGCCGATGGTTGCGCTGGTGATCCGCGCCGGCACGCTGATCGCCGGAGATACCGAACTCGGCGTGCGGCTGGTCTCGATCCTGCTCGCGCTGCCGATGAGCTGGGCGGTCTACCGCGCGGCGGAAATCCTGTTCGGCGGAACGCGTGTGGCGGCGAACGCGGCGATCCTGCTCAACGCCACCTTGCTGGCCGCGGTCGGCACCATGATCGTGACGCCGGATGCGCCGCTTCTGGTCTCCGCGAGCCTATTGCTGTTCGCGCTCGCCAAGGTACTCGAGACCGGGCAGGGCGCATGGTGGCTTGCGGTCGGCGCCGCCGCAGGTGCTGCACTTCTGTCGAAATACACCGCGCTGTTCTTCGGTCCGGCGATCCTGATCTGGCTCGCCGCGGTGCCGAAGCTGCGGCGCTGGTTGTTGTCGCCCTGGCTCTATCTCGGCGGCCTGGTTGCGCTGTTGATGTTCGCGCCGGTCATCCTCTGGAATGCCGACCACCACTGGGTCTCCTTCATCAAGCAGATGGGGCGGGCGCGCATCGAGGATTTCAGACTGGCCTTCATCGGTGAACTGATCCCGACCCAGATCGCGTTCGCGACACCCCTGATCTTCATCCTCGGCGCGATGGGGCTGCATGCGCTGGCGTTCCGCCGCACCGGCGCCTTTGCCTCGCGCCTGCTCGTCAACCTCTTGTTCTGGATCATTGTCGTCTATTTCGTCTGGCACTCGCTGCATGCGCGCGTCGAGGCCAACTGGTTCGCACCGGTCTATCCGTCCTTCATGATCGCGGCTGCTGTGGCCGCCACGATGGTGCCGTGGGAGGGACGCTGGCAACGGCTTGCTGATTTCTGCCGCCGCTGGGCGGCGCCGACCGGGATCGTGATGTTCGTGCTGCTGATCGTGCAGGCCAATACCGGCGTGCTCTCGCTCTATCGCCGCGATGCGACCGTGCGCAGCGTCGGCGTCGGCTGGCGCGAGACGGCGGCGGAGATCGAAGCGGCGCGCGCGCGTGTCGGCGCGACCTGCGTGCTCGCACCGGACTACGGCACCACGGGCTGGCTCGCCTTCTATCTGCCTAAAGGCACCTGCGTCGCGCAGCGGGGCCAGCGCTACCGCTGGGTCAACATATCAGAGCCGAGCGCGGCGGAGCTTGCCGGAAAGCTGCTCTATGTCCATGAATTCAGGCCGACGGATCCGCCGTTCTTGAGGGAGATGTTCTCCCATGTGGAGAGGATCGCCGAGGTGCAGCGCAAGCGTGGCCCACTCGTGATCGAGACCTACGCGCTCGATCTCCTGCAGGGTCCGAAAGGTGACGTCTTCGACCGCTCGCCACCGCCGGAACTGCAGTAGCGCCTCGCCTTGTCATTGCCGGGCTTGACCCGGCAATCCATCATTTGAAGGATCTTTGAAGATTGATGGATACGCGGGTCGAGCCCGCGTATGACGACTGGTGCGGGCGGTGCGAGTACGCAAAAATTTCCGGCCAGCATGTCGTCGCCGCACCTCCAGGAACGTCTTCTAGAGAAGCCGTCAATCAGCGAGGTTCCGTCATGACCAGTTCCATCCTGAAACCAGCCGCCGAGCTTGCCGCCACCAACGCCACGCGCCACCCCAACGAGAGCGCGGAATATCGCCGGGCGCGCCAAGCCCTGCTCGTCGAGGAGATCGAGCTGCGCCGCCAGATCGAGCGCGTCGCCGAGTTGCGCCGGACTCTGCCGCCCGGTGGCGAGGTGACGAAGGCTTACGAGTTCATCGGCGAAGGCGGCAAGGTCGGGTTCCCGGAGTTGTTCGGCGACAAGCAGACGCTCGTGATCTACAGCTACATGTTCGGGCCGCAGCGTGAGAAGCCGTGCCCGATGTGCACCTCGTTCATGGGGACCTGGGAAGCCAAGCTGCCCGATGTCGAGCAGCGCATCGCGTTTGTGTTCGTGGCGCGCTCGCCGATCGAGCGTCTGGTCGCGGCGAAGAAAGCGCGCGGTTGGACGCAGCACAGGATCTTCTCGGATACGTCTGGCGACTACACACGCGATTACGTCAGCGCAGCCGATGCCGACGTGCCCGGCTACAACGTCTTCACGCGGCGTGACGGCACCATCCGCCAGTTCTGGTCTGGCGAGATGGGGCCGAAGATGGCCGACCCCCGCCAGGACCCGCGCGGCGCGCCCGACCTTGATCCGCTCTGGACCATCCTCGACACCACGCCCGAGGGCCGCGGTACGGACTGGTATCCGAAGTTGAGTTACTGAGCGGGCGTTCGGGATCAGCCGTCCTCACACGCAGGCGACTGTCGGCGACATCGCGACCAGCAGGCCGCGCAGTACCAGAACAGCGCGCTGAAGATTTTCGGCAAGCATGATGACGCACTGTCGCGGCCTATTAGGCCGACGCAGCCGCGCGCCACCCGTCGCGGCATGCCCCGTATTTATCCGGAGAGAACATCGCCCGAACGGCAGCATGTGGGCCGGCAAAAAGTCTCGCGCGAGACAAAATCCGGGATCTTCCGGTCCCATTCTGCCCGAGTGTGATCTCAAAAAAGCCTTATGCGGCAGGCACTTCCGACACCCGCAGAGGGCGGGATCCAGTTAATCCGCATTTAACTAAAAGTCGCCTTAATGGCGCTCCGCGCCTCTGCGAGATGCTGCGGCGGAAATCCCGCCATCCCAAACGAGGAAGAAGTGGACCTGTTCTGGACGCAAGGCGAATGAGTACGAGTACCGGTGCGTTTGGCTTTGCGGCGCCGTCCCGCAAGAAATCTTCCCGGAGAGTCCTCCCTCATCATTTGTTCGGCAGCGCTGCGGTCGCGAGCCTCGTGCTCGGCTGCGCCTGGACCGTCTACACCAACATCTTCGCAGCGAACGTCTATCCCTCGATGGACAGTGCTGCTTATGAGGCACCCGTGGTGAAGCGGGAGACCGCCGTCGCCGCGCGTCCGACACCCGCCTTCAACGAGGTGTTCGCGTCGCTGAAGCCGCCACCGCCGGCGTTGTCGAAGCCCGAGCCTTCGTCGGCTTCGATTATGTTTAACGAAAGGTTCGCAGCCGCCTCGCCGGGGGGCGTAGCATCACGAGCGGCCGAGGCCGCGCCGCAGGCGGAAGCTGCGAAGATCGCGGAAGCGTCGAAGCCGGTTGCTGCAGCCAAACTCGCCGAAGCGAAGGCAGGTGCTGCGCCGAAAGGGGTTGAGGTGGCGAAGAAGGAAGCCGCGGCCTCGCTCCACGTCGCGCTCAACACGCCGACCGCTCCCGTCGACACCAAGCCCGCGACAAAATCGTCCGGCGGGTCCGTCCGCGACATGGCGGCGCGCGCCAAGGCGGCGGTGATGTCGATCGCCTCAGGCGAGAAGCAGTCGATTGTCGAAAAGCTCTGGGGCAAGCGCGAATCCTCTGGCTCGCTGCTGTCGTTCGCCTCTGCCGATGCCAACGTCACCGGCAGCATTCCCTCGACGCTGAGCCAGAACCCGATGAATGGCGGCTCGCCACCCTATGACCGCCAGACCGCGGTCTACGACATCTCCGCCAGGACGGTGTATCTGCCCGACGGCACCCGGCTTGAGGCGCATTCCGGTCTCGGCTCCAAGATCGACGACGCCCGCTATGCGCATGTGCGCATGCAGGGCGTGACGCCGCCGCACATCTACGAGCTCAAGCCGCGCGAGGCGCTGTTCCACGGCGTACCGGCGCTGCGGCTGACGCCGATCGGCGGCGAGGACAAGATCTTCGGCCGCTCCGGCCTGCTCGCGCACACCTACATGCTTGGGGCCAACGGCGACTCCAACGGCTGCGTCTCCTTCAAGAACTACTACGCGTTCCTCGATGCCTACCGCAACAAGGGCATCCGCCGGCTCGCGGTGGTGGCGAAGGTGCAGTGACGCGAGGCGCTGCCTGAGTAAGGCGTAAGCCTATCCCCGGTCATTCCGGGGCGATGCGAAGCATCGAACCCGGAATCCATTTATCCGAGAACTCGGGTCGCAATTTCTGGATAAAGGTCGATCCACTCGGGATTCTTCTCCTCGACGAGCCGAACCTTCCAGTCCCTTCGCCACTTCTTCAATTCTTTCTCGCGTGTGATGGCTGTAATCGGGTCGTCGTAGATTTCGAACCAGACCAACCTGTGGACCGCATATCGCTTGGTGAAACCGGGAACCGCCTTCGTCTTGTGCTCATGAATGCGGCGAACGATGTCATTGGTCACGCCGATGTACAGCGTATCGTATTTCTTGCTTGCGAGCAGATACACGTAATAGGCCATGCGACCGCGGCGAAATGGATTCCGGGCTCGCGCTTCGCGCGCCTCGGAATGACATCCGATGTTATTGCTGGCTTGCGAGAGAGATCAAGGTCACAACACAAAAACCCACCACGTAGCGAATAGATTCTGTCGTGCATTGAGTGCCGCCGTATTGTTGTACCTCATTGTGTGATCGCCGAGACACGTGCGTCGCATCAGCGACGAAAAATCTCGCGCGCGCTCTTGCAACTTCGAGATGTTTCATTTATTAGCGCGCTCCTTCGCTAGGCCATGGGTTCGGGCTCGTTGGCCGCCCACGGGCGGCCCATCGCAAGCAACACTGGAGACCCTCAGGCGCCGGTGCCCATCTCGCGGGAACACAGCAGACCGCGCCGGGATGCCGCGTTGAAGCTTGACAGTTCGAGAGGGAATTCTAGGCTATTTTCTATCCACCGCCGCGCTTCGACATTCTCCGCCGAAAAGGAGAGCTGTGCACGTCTCGCGACGACAAGTCGGCAACCAGACAGATCGGCAATAGCAAGAGGGAGGACGGAACCGCTCCAAGAAGCGGGCGGGATGCAATTCCGGTGACATGAACATAAACCAAAATCAAAACGAACGGGGAGGAATCCAATGGCAATGGGTATCAAGTACCTTACGAGCTGTGCTGCACTTGCGCTGGCCGTTATGGCTGTTGCGCCACCCGCATCGGCGATCGATGCTTCGCGTCTACAGGACGCCGAGCAAAATCCAAACGATTGGCTGAGCTATCACGGCGGCTATAAGTCGTATCATTACAGCGCGCTCGATCAGATCAACGCGGACAACGTCAAGAACCTTGAGGTCGCGTGGATCCATATGCCCGGGCGCTCGACGCGCGGCCTGCAGTCGATGCCGCTTGCGGCTGACGGCGTGCTGTATTACTCGGGCTCTTACAGCCGCGTCTACGCGCTTGACGGTGCGACCGGCAAGCTGATCTGGTCGTATTTCCCCGAGCTCGACGAAGAGCTGGTGTCGATGCAGACGCACTCGCCGTATAATCGCGGCATCGCGCTCGGCGATGGCAAGGTGTTCGTCGGCACCGTCGACGGGCGTCTCATTGCGCTCGATATGAAGACCGGCAAGCCGGAGTGGGACGCGCGCCTGCTCGATTCCAAGAAGCTCACTGTCGGCTTCACGGGCGCGCCACTGGTGGTGAAGGACACCGTCATCATCGGCAGCCAAGGCGGCGAGTGGACCTCGCGCGGGCCGCTGTTCGGCGTCGATATCAAGACCGGCCAGAAGAAATGGGAATTCCTCACCGTCGCCGGCACCGAGGACGCCAAGGCGACGTGGGGCAATGACTCCTGGCGCACCGGCGGAGGCGGCGCCTGGATGCCGGGCGGCTACGATCCAGAGACCAACACCATCTGGTGGGGCACGGCGAATCCGGCACCGCTCTACGACTGGGCCGGCGCGGATTGGCAAAAGAGCGGGCCGCGGCCAGGCACCAACCTCTACACCACGTCGGTCATCGCGCTCGATCCCGATACCGGAAAGCTGAAGTTCTACCACCAGGAGCTGCCGCACGACGCCTGGGACTTCGACTCGGCGGTCGGTGAATTCCTGATGATCGACCGCGACGGCCGCAAGCTCGTCGTGCATCCAAACAAGGGCGGATTCGTCTTCGTCTACGATCGCGCCAACGCGAAGGTGCAGAACGTGTGGCGACTCGCCAAGAATATCAACTTCGTGAAGGACATCGATCCGAAGACCGGTGAGTTGATCGGCCGGCGCGATCTGTCGCTCGGCAAGGCAAGCTCGCCGCTTTGCCCAGCGATCGCCGGCGGCATCAGCTGGAACTCGGGCTCCTACAGCCCGAAGACCGGCCTCTGGTACAAGATCGGACAGGAATGGTGCCAGGACATCGAAGTGGTGAAGACCACGCCGATCACCGAGCCGATGGCGCAACTCAACATCGGCGGCAACTTTAAGTTGGTCCCGCCGCCGGACGGACCGGCGCGCGGACATCTCGATGCCCGCGATCCCGTCACCGGTGACAAGAAATGGGAGGTCACCTTCAGCGAGCCGCCGCTGGCGAGCGTGCTCGCGACCGGCGGCAATCTGGTGTTCGTGCCCGACTCGCGCGGCGTGCTGCACGCCTACAATGCCGAGACCGGAGCCGAATTGTGGTCGCATTACAATGGCGTCGGCCATAATGGCGGCATCATGAGCTACACCGCCGGCGGCAAGCAGTACATCGCGGTGCCGGCCGGATGGGGCGGCATGGTGGCCGATGAATTTCCCGCGCTGTTCGGCGAACCCTACAAGAGCATGCCGAAGGACGCCGGTGCGCTCGTCGTCTTCGCGGTGAAGTGACAACAATAAGGACGGGGAGGTGGTGGGGTGCTGTTGCGCCTCACCACTGCAATCCTGATGCAAATGAAAGCAATCATGCTCGCCACCGGCATGGCGTTGTCGTTGCCGTTCCTGTGGCCCTTGGGGGTCTGCGCGCAGCAGAGCCAGGCGCCCAATCAAGATCAGTCGGCCAAGGAGAGCGACATCGAGGGCGGGACAATGTTCGCGACCTCATGCGGCTTCTGCCACCAGGACGGCGGCCGCACCGCCGGCAAGGGACCGAAGCTCGCAGGCACGACGCGGAGCGACGATTTTCTCGCGGAGCGGATCAGGAAGGGCAAACCCGGCGCCATGCCGGCTTTCGGCGGCGCCTTTTCGGAGAGCCAGATCATGGCGATCGTGGCCTACATCCGGGCGCTCGAATGACGCCCGCGATGCGCTTTCTCGTGCTCGTCAGCCTGCTGGCGTTGTGCGCCACCAATGCCGCGGCGCGCTCGCTTGAAGCGATCCGCCAGCGCGGCGCGCTCACGCTGTGCGCGCACCCCAACGCGCTGCCCTTCGCCAGCAGGCGCGGTGACGTTCCGGGCTTCCAGGCCGAAATCGCCAAGGAGCTGGCGAAACGGCTCGAGGTCTCGCTAGAACAGCACTGGGTGATCAACAGCTTCCAGTACCGCCGCGCCGACTGCGACGTCATCCTCGATGCGATCGCGGACCGCGCGGTGTTGGCAGAGGTTGGCTTACGAATGTCGCGGCCCTATCACCGCAGCGGGGTCGCGCTGGCCGTTGGACCCAACTCCACCGTGGCGGCGCTGGCGGAGTTGGGATCGGGGCAGCGGGTCGGCGTGCAGGTCGGCTCGATCGTGTCCATGATGCTCGGCAAGCGAGGGGTGAAAACTTCGCCGTTCGCGTTCGAGGACGACATCATGGAGGCCCTCGCCAAAGGCGAGATCGATGCGGCAGCGGTCACGCCCGCCACCATCGGCTGGTTCAATCAAACCCATCCCAATGCACGCGTGCGCCGCATTCCTGCCTTCGAGGACGAGCCGGACCTGAACTGGAATGTCGCGGTCGGGATGGTCAATCCGGACCAGAAGCTGCGAGAGGGGATCGACGCTGCCCTCGAGGCATTGCTGGCCGACGGCACGCTCGCCCAGATCTATGCGCGCTATGGTGTTGAACTGCAGCCGCCAAAGTGAGTTCGGCGCTATGTGCGCTATCAGGCAGATAGGTCTGAGCAAGCCGTGAAATGGATTCCGGGCTCGGCGCTGTGCGCCGCCCCGGAATGACAGGCGGAGAGGGTCTATCACTCGTCATTCCGGGGCGCGCGAAGCGCGAGCCCGGAATCCATTCATCCGCGAACTCAGGTCGTAATTTCCGGAGTGGACGAGAAAGATCAAGCATGCGGAAACAAAAACCCCGGCATTGCTGCCGGGGCTTTGCATTTCGTGGATCGCTGGAAGTGAGGACTGCTTAGAAGTCCATGCCGCCCATGCCGCCGCCCGGAGGCATCGCGGGGCCGCCGGCGTTCTTCTTCGGCAGCTCGGCGACCATCGCTTCGGTGGTGATCAGGAGCGCCGCCACGGAAGCAGCGTTCTGGATCGCGGCGCGCACGACCTTGGTCGGGTCGATGATGCCCTTCTTGACCAGATCGACGTATTCGCCGGTCTGCGAGTCGAAGCCGTAAGCGTAGGTCTTGTTCTCGAGGATCTTGCCGACGATGACCGAGCCGTCCTCGCCCGCGTTGATCGCGATCTGGCGGGCCGGAGCCGACAGCGCCTTGCGCACGATCTCGACGCCGGTCTTCTGGTCGTCGTTCTTGGTGCGGATGCCCTTGAGCTGCTCGGAGGCACGGAGCAGGGCGACGCCGCCGCCCGGGACGATGCCTTCCTCGACTGCCGCACGGGTCGCATGCATCGCGTCATCAACGCGATCCTTGCGCTCCTTGACCTCGACTTCGGTCGCGCCGCCGACGCGGATCACCGCGACGCCGCCCGCGAGCTTGGCGAGACGCTCCTGCAGCTTCTCACGGTCGTAGTCCGAGGTGGTCTCCTCGATCTGCGCCTTGATCTGCGCCACGCGCGCCTCGATGTCGGTCTTCTTGCCGGCGCCGTTGACGATCGTGGTGTTCTCCTTGTCGATGATCACCTTCTTGGCGCGGCCGAGCATCTGCAGCGTGACGTTCTCGAGCTTGATGCCGAGGTCTTCCGAGATCGCCTGGCCACCGGTCAGGATCGCGATGTCCTGCAGCATGGCCTTGCGGCGATCGCCGAAGCCCGGAGCCTTGACGGCCGCAACCTTCAGGCCACCACGCAGGCGGTTGACGACGAGGGTGGCGAGGGCTTCGCCTTCAACGTCTTCCGCGATGATGACCAGCGGCTTGCCGGTCTGCACCACGGCTTCGAGCAGCGGGAGCAGCTCGTTCAGCGAGGAGAGCTTCTTCTCGTTGATCAGGACGTAGGCGTCTTCCATCTCAACGCGCATCTTGTCGGCGTTGGTGACGAAGTAGGGCGAGATGTAGCCGCGGTCGAACTGCATGCCCTCGACGACGTCGAGCTCGGTCTCCAGCGACTTGGCTTCCTCGACCGTGATCACGCCCTCGTTGCCGACCTTCTTCATGGCGTCGGAGAGGAACTTGCCGATCTCGGCGTCGCCGTTGGCGGAGATGGTGCCAACCTGGGCGATCTCGTCGTTGGAGGTGACCTTCTTGGAGTTCTTCTGCAGGTCCGCAACCACAGCCTCGACCGCGAGGTCGATGCCGCGCTTCAGGTCCATCGGGTTCATGCCGGCGGCGACCGACTTGGCGCCTTCCTTCACGATCGCTGCCGCCAGCACGGTCGCGGTGGTGGTGCCGTCGCCGGCCGCGTCAGCGGACTTGGAGGCGACTTCGCGCACCATCTGCGCGCCCATGTTCTCGAACTTGTCCTCGAGCTCGATCTCCTTGGCGACGGTGACGCCGTCCTTGGTGATGCGGGGAGCGCCGAACGACTTGTCGAGCACGACGTTGCGGCCCTTCGGGCCGAGGGTGACCTTCACCGCATTGGCGAGGATGTCGACGCCGCGCAGCATCTTGTCGCGCGCCTCGACGGAGAATTTGACTTCTTTGGCTGCCATGTCTGTTTTTCCTTGAGGGGTTTATCCTGGGAGGGAGGGCCTTAGGCCGCCTTCTTCTTGGAAGCGGTGACGTCGAGGACGCCCATGATGTCGCTTTCCTTCATGATCAGCAGCTCCTGGCCGTCGATCTTGACCTCGGTGCCAGACCACTTGCCGAACAGGACGCGATCGCCAACCTTGAGGTCGATCGGGATCAGCTTGCCGGCCTCGTCGCGGCCGCCCGGGCCGACAGCGACGATTTCGCCCTGCGAGGGCTTTTCCTTGGCAGTGTCTGGAATGATGATGCCGCCAGCAGTCTTCTCTTCGGCGTCGATGCGCTTGACCACGACGCGGTCGTGAAGCGGACGGAAACTCATGCAGTCCTCCTAAGCTATTCTGGATACGGTAGAATTCTGAAGCGTTGGCAGTCTAGCCTGGCGAGTGCCAAGCTAACCGCGATGGAAATAGGCCAGACTTTGCTTGGGGGCAAGTGTTTGTAGCAGAAAAATTGGCACTCGAAAGCGCCGCCTGCCAGTATCGTTTATCATCATTAACTGGCCTCCGGACGAGCAGCGATGCCATATTAGCAGGTGCGCTAAGTTGCTGCTAACGCACGATTTTTCAACAATGCATTAAACATTTAGGCTTGTGATGAGTTGGTCGCATGCGTCACATTTCTCTCATGTGAGCGCATCTCCGCCGGGGTGGCTCCGGCAGGACGCCATCACGCGAATGCGCTCCTTCGCAAAGGAGGTTGGCATATGGTCTCGCGGGTTGGTGGGGTTGTTTCCGACGATTTCCGGAAGCAGATGCTGGGTTACGGGCTGACGACGGCGCAGATCCTCTATCGGATGCCGGACCACCCCTCGCTGCTGCAGACCTACGTCTGGCAGAATTACGATCTCTTCCCGAAATTCCCCGCGCTGCAGGACTTCCTCGCGTTCTGGCAGCAGAAGCTCGAGGGCCCGCTGTACTCGGTGACCGTCGCGCATTCCAAGCTGATCAAGCCGACGGAGCTGCGTGCGGTCGACGGCGTCTTCCGGTTGCACTGAGACGCCAAGGCCGATTGCCGCCGGGCGGAACGGTGGTAACGTCTCTCCCGACGCGTCCGCGTCGCGGACGCCTGCAACAGGGAGGCAGGCCATGGCCAAGCAGAAGGCGGCAAGACCCGCAGCCAAAACGGCGGTTCGGAAGAAGTGGATGGGGCACAAGACCGCCGCCAAATCCACCGCCCGCAAGGCAATCAAGTCCAGGGGCCGCGTGTCCAAGGCGGTACACAAGGCGCGGCCGAAGCAGCGCATCGCCATCAGCCATCATCGCGAGGAAGACTTCAAGGCCGACGGGCTACGAGCTTATGCGCAATACCGCGACCTCGGCATTGCCGACGCTACCCACGGCCTCGCGCAGGCGCATGTGATCCGGCTGATCGGTCCCTGCAATCCGGAAGGGGTGTCAAAACTGCATTACCACGACGTGCAGTTCCAGATGGTCTATGTGCTCAAGGGCTGGGTGAAGACCTACATGGAAGGGCAGGGCGAGACGTTGATGCGAGAGGGCAGCGCCTGGACCCAGCCGCCGAAGATCAGGCACATGATTCTCGATTATTCAGACGACGTCGAACTGCTCGAGATCATCCTTCCGGCCGAGTTCAAGACGGTGGAAGTGACGACGTAAGTCTCCGCCGAACGACAATCCACTCTTCTCGTCATGGCCGGGCTTGACCCGGCCATCCATCTTGCTTCGCAAGGAGTCTTTGCAAAGTGATGGATGCCCGGGTCAAGCCCGGGCATGACGGTGTCGCCGGGCAGGACGGAGCGGACTACGTCAACACCCCCACGATCGCGCCTATCAGGCACGTCGTCAGCGTGCCCGATACGACCGACTTCAGCCCGAGCGCGTTGATCTCCTCGCGCCGCGTCGGCGCCATCGTGTTGAGGCCGCCGATCATGATGCCGAGGCTGGCGAAATTGGCGAAGCCGCACATCGCATAGAGCATGATCAGGCGCGAGCGCGCGTCCAGCGCGTCGGTGGGAAGTTGCGACAGGTCGACATAGGCGATTAGCTCGTTCAGCACGGTCTTGGTGCCCATCAGGCTGCCGGCGGTGACGGCTTGCGACCACGGCAGGCCCATCAACCAGCACACCGGCGCCATGACGTAGCCGAGTAGCCGCTGCAGCGAAATCTTCGCGCCACCGATGTCCGGCAGCATGGCGAGGATGGAGTTGACGAGATAGACCAGCGCCACCAGGACCAGCAGCATCGCCACGATGTTGAGCAACAGTTCAAGCCCGGCCGCGGTGCCCTTGACGATGGCATCCATCGTCGAGGAGGCGTGCATCTCGGGATCGCCAGCGACTCCGGGATCGCTAGCGACTCCGGGATCGCCAAGCGATCCGCCGGTGCGCTGATCGGATGTCTCCGGCACCATGATCAGGCTCACCAGGATCGCCGCCGGCGCCCCTAACACGGAGGCGACGACGAAATGCGCCGCCGCATCCGGGATCAGCGGCGCGAGCAGGGTGGCGTAGAGCACCAGCACGGTGCCGGCGATCCCGGCCATGCCGCCCGTCATCACCAGGAACAGTTCGGCGCGCGTGAGCTGCGCCAGATAGGGCCGGATGAACAGCGGCGCTTCCACCATGCCGAGGAAGATGTTGGCGGCGGTGGAGAGCCCGACCGCGCCGCCGACACCGAGCGTCCGCTCGAGCAGCCAGGCCATGCCGCGCACGATCGGCGGCAGCACGCGCCAATAGAACAGCAGCGTGGTCAGCACGCTCATGACCAGCACGATCGGCAGCGCCTGGAAGGCGAGGATGAAGTCCGCGCCCGGTGCCTTGAGGTCGAACGGCAGCGGCGCGCCGCCGAGATAGCCGAACACGAAGGAGGTGCCGGCGCGCGAGGCGGCGGCGATGACGCCGACGGCCTCGTTGATCGCGCCGAAAGCGGATGCCACCAGCGGCACCTTGATCAGCACCAGCGCGGTGACCA
>NZ_JAGKJI010000058.1 GCF_020329485.1 Bradyrhizobium cenepequi | reverse complement strand
ACTTCGAGCGTCGCCGTCATGTCTACACCAATTCAACCAACGATCACTGACGGTAGCCATAGATCTTGTCCCAATCGGCAACCCAGTCGGCATGCAGCTTCACATACTGGTCGAAGTTCGGATACCAGGGCTTTACGATCTTGGGATCGTAGCCTTCGGGATAGGCTGGACTCTCCTTCAGCGAGGTCAGGTTGCCCTGCTCCTTGATCATGAAGCTCTGACCCTCCTTCGACAGGCACCAGTTCAGATAAAGCTTTGCGGCGTTCGGATGGGCCGCGGTCTTTGGAATCCCCGTCGCATAGGGATTGACCGGCACACCCTCAGGCGGGAACACCATCTTCACCGGCGCGCCTTCCTTCTGCTTGGGATAGATCGCGTTGTAGAGCAGCGGTCCAAGGCCGACCTCGCCGCGCACCACCGCGTCCGACATCGGCGCCCCCGACGGATAGAGGATCGGATGGGTCGCCGTCTGCTTGGCCCAATAGTCCTCGCCGAGCACCTGGCGCTCGAACATGATGCGGGTCCAGGTGGTGCCGCCGGATTGTGCGAAAACCTGCCCAGTCAGCTTGTCATATTGCGGCTTGGTCAGGTCCATCCAGCTCTTGGGTGGCTCTTTGACGATCTCGGTGTTGTAGGCGATCGACCACACCACGGTGGCGCGCGGCCAGAACTTCGGCGAGACCAGCGCCGCGGGATCGTAATCGGCGGCATTCGGCGGCGCGTAATCCTGGAACAGATCGGCGAGCGGCAGCATCAAGGCACGGTCGGAGTGATCGACGACGTCGGCGATCAGCTTGCCAGCAGCCGCCTCGGTCCTGACGCGGGTGATGAGCTGGCCACCGGGCGCGCGGACCATCTCGACCTTGATCTCCGGGAAACGCTTGTTGAACTGCTTGATAACGTCCTGCTCGACCTCGGCATAGTTCGCCGTGTAGAGCACCATCTTGCCTTCCGCTTTCGCGGCCGCGATCAATTCGGGCGAGCCGAAATTCTCCTCTGCCCGCGCCGCGCCGCCGAGCACCATGCCGAGACCGGCGATGCCGGCGATCATGGCCACGAATTTCCTGTTCATCAACAATCCTCCCTGTCCCATTGTTTATTTTATCCGCTGTGCGACGCTGCCTTGCGAAGCGCTGCGCGCCAGCCAGTTGGCACCGCCAATGAGAACGCCGAGCAAAACCGTCTGCACCAGGCTGAAGGCCGCGGTCTTCCCGATATTGCCGCCCTCGTAATAGTCGAGCAGCAGCACCGACATCACCATGGTGTCGCTGGTATAGAGGAACAGCGATGATCCCAATTCGCGGATCGCCAGCACGAACAGAAGCGTCATCGAGGCGAGCACGCCGGGCCGCGCCAACGGCAGCATGACGGTGGCAATGGTGCCGAGCATGCCCTTGCCGCAGACCCAGGCGGCCTCCTCGAGCTCACGATGGATCTGCATGAACGAGGTCGACAGCGATTTCACGGTGTCCGGCATGAAGCGCGCAATGAAGGCGAGCGCCAGTATCCAGATCGTGCCGTAAAGGCCGCCGGGAATGCCGATCCAGGCCCAGAGATAGGCGACGCCGACCACGAGTCCTGGAATCGCCACCGGCACGGTCGAGATCAGGTCGATTGCGCGACGGCCCGGCAGGCGGGTGCGGTGGATAGTGTAGCCGATCGCGAAGGCCAGCGCGCCGCCGATGATCGCGGTGATGATCCCGACCTCCACCGCGTTGTAGATCGACCGCAGCGTCAGCGGATTGTCGAAAATCGCATTGAAATGCATCAGCGAATAGGCGCGCATGTCGAACAGCGCCGAGACATCGCGGATGAACATGAACTTGCGGAATGCCGCGACGATTAGCGCCAGCATCGGCAGCACCACGACCCCGAGCAGATAGACCAGGCCAAGCGCGAAGGTGAACCAGCGCCAGCCCCCCAGGTCGAGGCTGCGCGGCCGGAACGCCTTGCCGGCAACGGTGGTGTAGCTGCGGCCGGTCAGCACCTTCTGCTGCAGGTATACGAGCCCACCGGTGACCACCATCAGCAGGATCGCAACCGCAGCGGCGGTGTTGTAGAGCGGCGGCGACCAGTTGGTGAGCTTGAAGATATAGGTCGTCAGCACGTTGATGTTGGCTGGCGCCCCCAACACGGCCGGGATGCCATAGATGCCGAGCATCACGATGAAGGACAGCAGCATGCCGGAGACGATCGCCGGCATGATCAGGGGAAATGTCACCGTGAACAGCGTCGAGAACGCGCTGGCGCCGGAGATTTCGGCGGCCTCCTCGAGGCTCGGATCCATGTTCCGCAGCGCCGAGGAGGTGAACATATAGACATAGGGCGCGTAATAGATGCCGAACACGAAAACGAGGCCCCACATCGAATAGAAGTCGACGTGCCAGTCGAGCCCGGCCCATTTGAACACCATGTTGATCAGGCCGGTCTTGGGCGAGCCCAGGATCGACCATGCCACGCCGGCGACCAGCGGCGGCGCGAACAGCGGCAGGACGCTGGCCGCGGCGATCACCGCCTTGCCCGGCGTGTTGGTGCGCACCACCACCCAGGAGAACAACAGCCCGATCGCGACCGCGATCAGCGTGCCGCCGCCGCAGGCGATCAGCGTGTTGAACAGCGCCTCGGCGACATTCGGATTGGCGAGCACCGTCAGGAAGTTTGTGACAGAGAGATGTCGCAGGCTGAGGCCATCGACCACCGGGTTGGTATCGGTGAGCGCGCCCAACAGCAGCGTGAGAATGGGGTAGATGACGAGGAACCCCAGGATCGCCAGCAGGAATGCAACCCAGGCGCCAGCGATCACGCCCTGGCGTCTCACCGCAATGCCGCTTTCCGCGTCGTCGATGCGCCGGACAGCCTCTACACTCAAATCGTTTCCCCTTGCCAGCGGCCGTCTTTTTTGCGTTGCGGTCGCCGTCGCAGATCAAAGCGTAGTCGATTGGAGGACCGACGGGAAGTGGCCGAAAGTCGCTGATCAGCAAGTAGCGTCGTCCGCATATGCCCATGCAGCGGCGCGGCTGGGGACGACCGCGCCGCCGTAGTACATGCCGCGTGTTGCAATGGCTTAAGGAATTCGCGGTGGTGTATCCGTTTGCTCTGCGCATTGAGACCATTTTTCGTTAGCGGACGTACGCCCGCAAAGGGCGGCGGGCCAAACGACCTGTGTATACCGAAAACCTAAACCCTGACGTAGTGGTGATGGAGTCCACCGAGTATGGGGAACGATTTGATGGTTCCGGTCCGCTGAACCGCCCGCAATTTAGTATCGATCTGCGGTCGCCCTCCCCGTGGGCGCGACTTCCAGCGCCAGTGGCGGCGAAAGCCGGCCCGATGCCACCGCACGAGCGTCTTGGGCCGGATGATGGTGAGGACATGCAGGATCGATGGAAACCAGCGATAGAGCTGAATGAAGAACCAGCGATCATTGTTCGTGAGCCGGACGCGACCATGCAGCTTACGCCTCAAGACAATCAATTGACGTCGGAGCGCCGCATTCTCTGCTTCAAGTCGGCTCTTCGACTTGAGAGGCGAAGCCAGGACGGGCAGCACGAAACACAGTAGCCCGATCATTCGTCCAGCTTAGGCGATTCCGTCACCGCATCAACTCGGAAAGGTTTTCGGTACACACAGCCTTGCGGCGGTCCGGAACGAACTTCACTTTACTTCGTTAGCCGGATCACGCCTTAATCGGGAAACAAGCGTCATGACCGAGCCGACATCCCAGACCGACACTCGTCAGCGCCGATCGCCACTGCCGTGGTTAGCAGTCGTGCTCGCGGCCGCCATCGTTGCTGGGGGCGCTTTCTGGATGAATCATGATGCCGGAAGGAAGTCGGCTGCCGAGCAACAAAAAGCTGATATGCTCCCGGCTATCGAGCAGATCAAACAAACTATATCCTCGCTCCAGCGGACTGTGCAGGACATCCAGTCCGATCAGCAGAAGTTGGCAGGACAAGTCACCTACCTTCAACAGAAGGCATCTGCACAACAGGGTGAACGCAAGTTATTATCCGATCAGTTGGGCGCACTAAGCGCACGCGTTGATACACTGGTTTCATCAAACGCTGAGAGCACCCCAGCAGCGCCCCAAAAGAACAGGCGCGGCAAGCGATGACGAGCCTGGCTTTTCTCGCCTACCGCTGATGCCCCAACGGAATACCCAGCGCCCTCGCCTTCTGCCGCAACGAACCTTCCGTACGTTTGGTTACCTTCGCGATTGCAGCAACGGGCGTTCTAGCTTTTGAGTGCGCCCGAAGTTCTTTGACATCAGCTTTCGTATACTCGCGGCGTACAATTTTCTTTGTTTTTGCCTTCTTCGATTTCCTCGCCACGATCACTCCCTTGGTGATGAAAGTGTTTGAGGCACAATTGCCGTGCGCATGAAGCAGAATTAAGGCACTGGCACACACATCATAGGCCGCCCCTCCAGAGTCTGATTAGACGCTCGACCAAATCGATCGATAGCGCGATTAGCCGAAGCACGCGCAACACGATAGGTAACGTTTTCTGTTTTTCTGTCGGAGTCCGTTTGAGGCGTTAGGACGGTAGAAAGGCGAACAAAAAGCCCGGCTTACTCGCCGGGCTATCGCTTGACCTCTTTCGGCTTTTTCGGCGGGTGGCCCGGGTTACGGTGTCCAACACAGGGATCGTCTTGCGCGTCGTAAGCCTCCTGTTGAGGCCGCCTTGCAAAGCGGGGAGCGGTTTTGAGAACTGACCTTATGGCGGGCGAACCGATCCCAGCGGCGCAGCATATAGTCGATCGGGCTGGCGACCGAGGATGAGTTCGACAGGCGGGCGCGCTGTTCACGCAGCTATGCTTCCAGCGCCGCCAGCAGAGGAGCGCTCTGTTCTTTGCACACCCGCAACCGCTCCTCGGCACTTTGGCCGTTGATGGCCCGCTCGATATCGAACAGCGCGTCAATGCGCTTGACCGCCAGCTCGGTCTCTCGCGGCCGTTTGCGACCGCCCGGGGACATCCAAAGCCCGTCAGATCGCCGCCGCACCAAAAGAACCTTGCCGAGCGTAACAGCGACGAGCTTGGCTGACTTCGCCACTACGCGGAAGCCGGCTCAAGGGACGGTCGAGCGCAAGTCGGCGGTCGCGAGGTTGATCCGAAAAATCGTCTTGCCGATTTCAACTCCAGCGACCATGCCTCGCCGGGCCGCAATGTTCCCCTTAACGTCGCGCCCCACCCGCAGAGCTTCCTCCCATGCGGCTTCGGCGTCCGGCAGTGCCATCCCGTCGCCGTCGTGGAATGGCCCTCGCCGATTGATGTGAAACTGATAGGTGCCCATTTCGCGCAAATGCGCTCGAACATTCCTTCGCGTTCCTGGAACCGCTTTTTGCGGCTGGTGCAGATAGACGTCGTTGAAGCCCCCGATGTCGATGAGCTTTTCGATATCGCGCATCCGCACTATGTTCTTCTGGATATCGAAGACGCTTTCGGAGCGAAACGTCTGCAGCACACGATTGAGGTGACCCTCGATAGACCGGCCATGCATCATGAGGCAAAGGCGTTTCATAGATGCCTATTCCAGTTGAGCCGGTGCATGGGCTCGAGGCTTCGGGGCAAAGGCGCTTGTCCTCAAGGCGTTCGCCCGACGATCTTGTCGAAGTCTGGATCGTCCGCCGCCCAGCGAAAAGAGACCGACGTGCTGACCTGCAACGGCGTCAAGATGGTGCAGCGCGATACGTCATCCTACGGAGTTTAACGCTGTTGTTTGGTGGAATGAATTGCAGCGAGACAAAAATGCCCTCATAGTACGCTCAACAAAAACAAAGACGTGGTGAGGATTCGCATGTATTCCCTTCGGAGGCGCGATTTTATTCTCGGCAGTTCAACGCTCCTTATGCTCGGCATCTCCCAAACAGCCATCGGGCAACTCGCAGCGGAGATAACGCCTCACGAGAAGGATCTCTACGAATCCGCCAAGAAGGAAGGCGGCGAACTGACATGGTACACTGCCCAGTCAGACGACATTACCGCCCAAGCACTGGGGCGCAGCTTCGAATCGCTCTATCCCAGCCTCAAAGTCAATGTGTTGCGCACGACCGCCCAAGTCGCTTACCAGCGTGTCACACAGGAGATCAAGGCGAGCGCGATTCAGTGCGACGTCTTCAGCTCGACCGACATCGGTCACTCCGTCGCGCTAAAGGCCAGAGGCGCCTTTGAGAAGTTTGTTCCGGACAACGCGAGCAAGGTGCTCGATATCTACAAAGGCTACGATCCGGACGGATACTACTTCGTCACCTCAGCCGGTCTGATCGGCATCGGCTACAATACCGCGAAGGTCAAGGAACCGGACGCTCCCAATAACTGGACGAACCTTCTCGATCCCAAATGGAACAATAACATTGCGCTTGGCCATCCTGGGTTCAGTGGCTATGTCGGCACCTGGGCGCTGACACTTCGCAACCAATACGGCTGGGAGTTCTTCGAGAAGCTGGCCAAAAACAATCCGCGAGTCGGCCGCTCGATCAACGACACGGTCACGATGCTGAACGCCGGAGAAAGTTCGATCGCGGGATCCGGACCTGCCGGAACGCTCTTGCAGAGTGCGCAGAAGGGCAATCCGCTTGCCTTGTCCTATCCGGCGGACGGCACCGTCTTGATCATCGCGCCCTCCAGCATCATGAAGGGCTGCAAGCATCCCGCCACGGCGCGCTTGTTCATGGAGTTTCTGCTGAGCGCGCGCGCATCCCAGATCTGGGCAAATCACTTCAACGAATCCATCCGTCCCGAAGTCTCTCCGCACGAGGGCGCGATTTCCGCGAAGGACATCAAGGTGATCCGTCCGACCGTCGAGCAGATCACAAGGGGAGTTCCTGAGGTGATCAAGCAGTGGCGAGAGACATTCGGCGTCTAGAGCGAGCAGGTTCAATTACGTGACTGACCACTCGCTTCGCGATCGCAACCTTGATCTATCTGGTGCCCTCGGCAGTATTCGGCGGCTGGATGCGGGCATGCTGGTGTGGCTGATCCTCATCGGCCTGCTTGTCTTCTTGGTCCTAAATCCGATTCTGCGGCTGATTGTATCCAGCCTGCAGCAGGCGGACACGGGCCGCTTTACGTTGGAGAACTACAGAGCAGCCTACGGGAATATCAGGCATCTGCAGGCCCTCCTGAACTCGCTCGAACTCGGCGTGGGAGTCGCCCTGCTCGCCTCCTGCTTCGCCGTTCCCCTTGCCTGGGCTATCTCGCGCACCGACATGCCGGGCAAGCCGTTCATCCGCTTGATGGTATTCGCTGCCTTCGTGACGCCGCCCTATCTCGGTGCGATCGGGTGGATATTGCTGGCCGGCCCGAATTCCGGATGGCTGAACAAGGCTTGGCTCGCACTGACCGGCGCCGATCATGGCATCTTCAACATCTATTCGATGGCAGGCCTGATCCTCGTTGTCGCGGTCACCTCGTTTCCTTATACATTCGTTTTCACCAGCTCGGCGCTCGACCTTGTCTCTTCAGAGATGGAAGATGCGGCCAACATCCTGGGCTCTCGCACGTTGCGAACGACGTTGCGCGTGACGCTCCCGCTCGTCACGCCCGCGATTATCGGCGGCATCATCATCAGCTTTCTCGAGGCGATTGCGTTGTTTGGCGCGCCCGCGCTGATCGCCCTGCCTGCTCGCTTCAACGTTGTCTCGACCCAGCTCTGGCAGTTTTTCGAATACCCGGTCCGCATCGAGGAGGCCGCAGCCTATTCGATCCCCCTGCTCGCCATCACTGTCCTGATGTTCTGGCTTCAGCGAAGGATCTTGGGCCGCCGGGGCTACGCCTCCGTCTCCGGCAAGGGTGGCGAGCGGCGAATGATCGCGCTTGGACCGTGGCGCTGGGTCATGTTCGGCTACGCACTTCTGGTCTGCGCCCTCTCGGTCTTTCTGCCGATGATCGTGCTGCTGCAGGCAGCCTTTGCCAAGGCTTGGGGGCGCGGCTTCAGCCTCGATAATCTGACGCTGCACAACTTCTATTATCTCCTGGTCGAGCAAACCCAGGCAAAGCAAACGATCCTGAACACGTTTGTCTATGCGGGCGTGACCGCAGTCGCAGCGGTGAGCCTCTCGCTTGCGATCGCCTACGTCGTCAGTCGCAAGCTGGTCCCTTGGAGCAATGTGCTCGGGTTTCTGTGCATAGCGCCTTTCGTCATCCCGGGCATCGTGCTCGCGATCGGTTTCTATGCAGCTTACGCGTCCCCGCCATTGGCGCTCTACGGCACTGCCACCATATTAATCCTCGGATTCACCACCCGCTTTCTGCCGATCGCCTATACTTCAAGTGCCGCGGGGCTGCGCAGCATCAATCCGGAAATGGAGGAGGCCGTCAGAATTCTGGGCGGCAGCCGCTTCCTGGCCATTCGAAGAGTGTTGATCCCGCTGCTCAAAAAGAGCCTCGCGGGAGCCTGGATTCTGGTCTTCATTCCGGCGACCCGAGAATTGTCATCAGCAATCTTCCTTGTCGGCCCAAACACGCGTGTGATCTCCGTCATGTTGTTCGACCTATCGGAAGAGGGAAATTTCGAAGTTCTGGCAGCTCTCGGCGTCATCCTTCTGATCGCGACCATTGTCATTGCAGCCATTGGAAGCAAGCTGATTGGGCGCGACTTCATGCTGCGGAGGAATACTTGAGTAGGCTCACGCTCACCGGCATTAGCAAGCGCTACGCTGATTTTGCCGCCGTCGACAATATCGATCTCGAATTGCAGTCCGGCGAGTTCGTCTCCCTCCTTGGACCTTCAGGCTGCGGAAAAACGACGACATTGCGGATGATCGCAGGGTTCGTCGATCCCACATCCGGCACGATCGAGGTGGACGGTGAGCTGCTGTCCTCGCCCAAGGGATCGATCCCGCCCGACCGGCGGCAGATGTCCATGATCTTTCAAAGCTACGCGGTCTGGCCGAACATGACCGTCGAACAGAACGTGGCGTTCGGCTTGGAGCTCCGCAAACTGGGCAAATCGGAGATCAAGCGCCGCGTGGGCGAGATGCTCGAGATCGTGCACATGAGCCATCTCGCCGACCGCTACCCGTCCGAGCTGAGCGGCGGCCAGCAGCAGCGGGTGTCGCTGGCCCGCGCCATCGTGATCCGCCCCTCGATCCTGCTGTTGGACGAGCCGCTCTCGAACCTCGACGCCGCTTTGCGGGAGGAGATGCGCTTCGAGATCCGGCGTCTGCACGACGAGTTTCACATCACCACTGTTTACGTGACCCATGATCAAGCCGAGGCCATGGTCACCTCGGACCGAATCGCGGTCATGAATCACGGTCGCATCGAGCAAATCGACGATCCTCGTACGCTCTACGACCGACCAAAGACACGTTTTGTCGCAGGGTTCATCGGGCGCACTAATTTCATCGAAGGCGACAATGACGGACATCGAATTTCCTTCGACGGCTTTGCGCTTCCATGCGCCGCATTCGACGGCATACTTTCTTCACAGCGCAAGACCGTGTTTTCAGTTCGGCCACATAGTATGTGGCTCTCGGAGACGCAGCCCACCACACCGGGGATTTGTCCGCCTGTTGAAGTACTGGTGCTGGAGCGCGCCTTTCTGGGCGAGCACTGGGATTATGTGGTGAAGCCACGCGCAGGCGCCACGACGCTTCGGGTAGCGACATCGCCGGTGAACGATATTGCGGTCGGAGCCAGCGCGTGGCTTCAGCTCGAGCCGCACCAGATGGCGTTGATCGGCTGACCCACCTCCACGATTCAGATCAGGAGCAATGTTCATGTCCTTTACTCCCGCTTCTCAGGCGCTCGCCCGGTTCAAAGTACTGGATCTTACACGGGTGCGCGCCGGTCCCACCGCGGCTCGACAATTGGCGGATTGGGGTGCGGATGTCATCAAGATCGAACTTCCGGCAGGCGCCGAGGGCGGCGACATGGGCGGCCCGCGGCATGGGCCCGACTTCCAGAACCTTCACCGCAACAAGCGCAGCCTTACGCTCAATCTGAAGGAAAAGGACGGCCTCGCGATCTTCAAGCGAATGGTGGAAAGCGCCGATGTCGTGGTCGAAAACTATCGTCCAGACGTCAAGTTTCGCCTCGGGGTCGACTACGAGACCATCCGCTCGATCAACAAACGGATCGTTTACGGCTCGATCTCGGGCTTCGGAGAGGACGGTCCTTATCGCAAACGGCCGGGTTTCGATCAAATTGCTCAGGGAATGGGTGGGCTCATGTCAATCACCGGCATCCCTGGCCAGGGGCCGGTGCGTGTCGGGATTCCCATCGCCGATCTCGGCGCTGGAATCTTCTGCGCGATGGGAATCCTGGTTGCCCTGCTCGAGCGTGAAATATCCGGCGAAGGCCAGTGGGTACAGTCGTCCCTACTCGGCGCTCAGATATCTCTTCTGGACTTTCAAGCGGCACGCTGGCTGATCGCCAAGGAGGTTCCTGGCCAAGCCGGCAATGACCATCCAACAAGCATTCCAACCGGTGTGTTCCCAACCCGTGACGGGCATGTCAACATCGCCGCTTCCGGCGCACATATCTTCGCTCGTTTCTGTCAGGCGCTCGAGCTTGGCCATTTGCTTCAAGATCCACTGTTCGCCGATGATGCAGCGCGTTCCGCCAATCGCATGGCTCTCAATAAGGCGATCGCCGAGGTCACGAAGCTGCGGACAAGCGCCGAACTCATCGATCTGCTCAACAACGCAGGTGTTCCCTGTGGTCCCATCAACCGCATGGACGAGGTATTCGCCGATTCACAGGTGAAGCATCTCGGCATGGCTGCTCCCATCGGACACGCCAGCCTTGGCAACATTGCCTTGGTCAACCAGGCAGTGAAGCTAAGCCGCACGCCAAACCGTATGGTGCAAGCCACTCCCGAAAAAGGCGAGCACACCGAGGAAATACTCAGGGAATACGGCTACGACCCCGACTGCATCGCCGATTTGCGTGACCGCAAGATCATCTAGCCCAGAAATCCGGACCTGAACTCGTTGCTATGGAGGATCGCTTGAAGACAAGTACCGAACGAATGATTGCGAGAAAGGAGGGACCGGTCGGATGGATGCACTTCAACAACCCTGCTCGGCACAACGCGGTCTCCCTCGACATGTGGAAGGCCATCCCGGAAATAATGGCCGAATTTCAAAGAGACGACAACATTCGGGCCGTCGTCCTAAGCGGCGCTGGCGGAAAGGCCTTCGTCTCAGGCGCGGATATTTCTGAATTTGAACAGAAGCGCTCTTCGCCAGAATCCATTGCCGAGTACAACAGGATCGCAGGGCAAGCAAATGACGTCGTCATCGGCTTCCCCAAGCCGACCATTGCGATGATACAGGGCTATTGCATCGGGGGTGGACTTGGCGTGGCTCTATGCTGTGATCTCCGGATCGCTACCGACAGCTCTAGCTTCGCAGTTCCTGCAGCCAAGCTTGGGTTGGGTTATGCCTACGACGGGATCAAACGCCTTGTCGACATTGTTGGTCCCTCCTTTGCCAAGGAGATCTTCTACACGGCACGTCGGTTTGACTCCTCGGAAGCCCTGGAGATGGGTTTGATCAACCGAATCGTACCTACGCGCGACATCGAAAACTACGTGCGGGATTACGCTGTGTTGATCGGAAACAACGCTCCGCTGACCATCCGCTCAGCGAAACTTTGCGTCAATGAAGCGACGAAGGATCCCGAGGATCGGGACCTCGCCGCGGCTCAAGCCGCTGTCGACGCATGTTTCGCGTCGGCCGACTATATCGAAGGCCGGAACGCGTTTGTCGAGAAGCGCAAGCCAGCATTTCGTGCCCGTTAGATCACTACTTCCTCGGTCGATCCTGGCATTTCGATCATCGGTGCCAGTCGAGGTCATGGGGATCGGACGACCATCCATATCGCGCCGCAAGGCTGGAGAGTTTGGTCTTGATCGTGCGGTGCGCCGATTGTTCGAAGCAGCGCCAGACCACGTAGGCGAGGATGCAGGCTGCCAGCACGACGGCGGAGGTAATGGCGATCATATGTCGCCGCGAATTGAGCTCTGTGAGGATCACGTAGCCGAGCTGCAGCTGGAGCAGATAGTGAGGATAAGTGATGCCGCCTGCGGCGAGCACGGTCGCAGCCGGGGTAGGACTCGCTCGATCCAGGTCGCGAGAAAAACGATCCCCTGGGCGATCCAATGGAGCGGCCATCACCTTGGCTTCCCTTCCGATCGCCTAATGAGTGTAAACTGTTTCACAGACAACCTCAAAGCTCGTCTGATATCTTGAGTTTTCCAATCCTCGGTCCTTTGTAAGGCCGTCCCTCAGTGAAGGGAGTAGATTATGCCCTGGATCGGAAGAAAGAAGATCGCATTCGTTCCGCTGTTTCGGACCAACGCCATCCCGCCGGATGTAATTCCGGCCGATTGGAACGGCGATATTTTGCGCCGGGTCCTGTTTGATCCGGACAAGGCGACAGGACTCGATCGATCCCTCCGCGCCTATATCCACGCCGCATCGTCCGGGCGGGCCGACCTGGATGTCGTCGTGAAGCCGATGGCAACAACCGACATACGAGACGTGAGGCTCGAACTTCTTGACGAGCTCCTCGACGGCCCCGGGCTGCGAGCGCAAGGCTTCGATGCAGCCGCGGCTGTCATGCTCGGCGGGCCAGGAGCCGGCACCGCTCAACGAGGGCGGTTCTGGGCACGCTTCGTCATGGCCGAAAAACTCGGAACCTGGGCCATGGAGCTTATGCACGTCCTGACCGGGTTTGACGACATACGATGCCAACCACAATTCGTCGACTGCGCGAACGACCTGGGAGACATAGGCAACTTCGACGAGATGGCCTTTAACGGCGGCATGCATCCCTCGGCGTACACGAAGGCCGCTATCCAGTGGCTTGATGCGTCCGCGATCGCGAAGCACACGGGTCGCGTGGCGGGCTATGCATTGCACGCCGTGGGTCTGGTCCAGCCGCCCCCATCCGGCAGGTCAACGGCAGTGCGGATCGGATCGCAGGTCCCCTATCTCATGATCGAAGCACGGCTCATGGTCGATCAGTTCGAGTCCCCCCAGCCAGTTAGAGCCCGGCGTTCCCAGCCAAGGGGTGATCGTTTATCGGGTTCAGACGTCGGATCCGCATGGTAGCTCGCAGAACAACCTCATCCCAGTCTTCCTTCAAACGCCCACCGCCCTTTCCATCGGACAGTCGTTCATATCGGACACAAACGTAGCGGTCAGCGTGACCGGCACCACTCCAGGTGGATTCTTGGTTGTCGTGGACGACCGAAATGCGCCGTTCGAGACCGGCCAACTGCTGTCCTATGGGGACACCGGCACTTCCGGTAATGTCTCAAGCCCAGTGATCGTCGGGTTCGGCGGATGGCAGGCTTTCAAGTTTCTCTTCTCCGGGAGGAACGTCGCCGGTGAGAACCGCATCTACGCTGTGAACCAAAATGGCGAACTGCTGTCCTATGCGGACGCCGGCACTCCCGGTAATGTCTCGAGCCCAGTGGTCGTCGGGTTGGGAGGGTGGCAGGCTTTCAAGCTTCTCTTCTCCGGGAGGAACGTCGCCGGTGAGAACCGTATCTATGCGGTGAACCAAAACGGCGAACTGCTGTCCTATGCGGACGCCGGCACTCCCGGTAATGTCTCGAGCCCAGTGGTCGTCGGGTTCGGCGGGTGGCAGGCTTTCAAGTTTCTCTTCTCCGGGAGGAACGTCGCCGGTGAGAACAGTATCTATGCGGTGAACCAAAACGGCGAACTGCTGTCCTATGCGGACGCCGGGACTCCCGGCAACGTCTCGAGCCCAGTGGTCGTCGGGTTCGGCGGGTGGCAGAATTTCAAGTTTCTCTTCTCCGGTGTGAACACCGCCGGTGAGAACCGCATCTACGCCGTGAACCAAAACGGCGAACTGCTGTCCTATGGGGACGCCGGAACTCCCGGCAACGTCTCAAGCCCAGTCGTCGTCGGGTTCGGCGGTTGGAAGGATTTCAAATTTCTCTTCTCCGGTAGGAACCTCGCCGGTGAGAACCGCATCTACGCAGCGGTTGCCAAAACCTGAAGAGTGTAGAAATTCGTCCGCATTCGACGATGTGTTGTGTTGGGAAACGCCTTGATCGGGCGCACGCCGCCGTTGGCCATGGCTTGTGCGAGCGCCGCCCAGCCGTGGCCGTCGAGGTTTTGGTACGTGAACACGACCCGGGCGCCGTCGCGGCAAACCCGCCGGATTTTGAAATGTTCGACGGCCGCCCGAGATCGTGATCCCGCCGCGGGGAAACCGTTCAAGGCGTCAGGCGAAACCAGGCCGAAACGCACCAGCCATGGCACGAAGAAGTGGCCGAGTTCCGAGTAAGAAATGTAATCGAAGTACGGCGGGTCGATCAGGACGAGATCGATCGAAGCATCCCGCAGATGCGCAAGGTTCTTGGCGTCGCCGCGCCTGAGATCGCAAGCACCCTGTGGGCGGTCTTCGACGGCCCTCACACTCCCTGCCCTCATCGGTTCATACGGATCCGTCAGCGCGTCGGCGGCGCGCTGCACCGAGCGCACCGCCAAGGCCAAAATCGATAGAGCGACACCTAGTTGTGCCGCCCTGTTTTCTTTCGCCCCACCGAGTTGGATAGCAAAATGGTAGCAAAGTTCGCCGGCGTGAAGCCGGCGGATTTGAAATTCATCCGACTCTTAGATTTTCAGCGGACGTTTTGCCCCTGTTGCTAATTTCTTCGTAGCTCACCTTGGTACCCTCATTGAGACCGCTCAGCCCTGCTTTTTCGACGGCTGAGATGTGCACGAAGACATCCTTGCCGCCGTTGTCGGGTTGAATAAATCCATAACCTTTGGTTGCATTGAACCACTTCACAATACCTGTCGCCACGTCGGCACTCCGCTTTTGAACCAATGGCGGTAATCTACGGTGGCGGGACGGTCCACGGCAAGAAAAACCCGCCAGTGTGAACCGGCGGGCAATTGGCGGCCTCTTCTATCGCTTGGTTGGCAGCTTTACCGGGATTTGCGGTGTTGTGCTGACAACCCTCACGCTTCCGTCGGAAGCATGACTTTTAAGCGTCTCCAAAACCAGAAAGAACTTTTCCGCAAGCATGGCGGCCTCCCCTGGCAGGTGATTTGCGGAACACGCTATCACTCCTGCAGAACCAAACCAGCACTTATGACACTCCGAGAATCAGCTGAAGTCACCACAGGTTAAATACGGAGACCGCGCTAGGAACGGAGCTTTTGTGGGGAGGTTGAATGAGTGCACGACAGGGCCGAATAACCAACGGCTCCCTTGCGCTCCCCCGTTGTTCGCTACCATCCCTAAAAAAACCTGCCCCTTCGTGGGGAAATGTGCTCGATTTCACCACAAGCAAACGACGTCTTGTAGCGCGAAGGAATTCCAGCCGTGCTCCGGACCGTTTTGAGGCTTTGCATACCCTGCCTGGTAGTCTCAGGCTGCGCGAGCCGAGGTCCTCACCTCGCGGACATGCCGCATTGGATGGGCGGATTGTCGCCGAATGCGCCCCACGTCGCGGAACGCCGGAATACGACTCATGGCAGGCTGAGTGGGAAGGAAGCGGCGAGGCCGAAAACTGGGACCACCAACCAGCCGACCCGCTGATTTGGCAAAAAGACAATTCCCCCGTGTGGGGAATTTGGGCGCATTTGAACCGTTAGTCAATTATCGACACCCAGCAGGGATCCATCTCATGGAGTTGCCTGCACCGGCCTTGTTGTTAGGCGTCTTTCTTGCAGGCGTTTTGGTTGGCTACGTCGTCAGAGCGTTCATCTCCGCCAGGCGTCGGACCCGAGCCCGCCACCGGCGGCGTGATTTCGAATAACCCACACCCACCACGCCCTGTAGCTTCATCGCGTTCCGACCCTTGAGTGTTGATAATCTGGCAACAGCGCGATTTGCGGCGCTCTAGAATGCCGGGGTTGTCAGTTGGTCAGGGGGTTCAGAAATGGGGCAGAGTGACCGGACTTCCAAGCTACAACGTGCGTTTTTGCAGCAGCATACGGCTGATCTATGCGAACAGCGGCCGAGTTGGAATGGTTGAGAGAGCAGGTTAGGCGAGCGGAAAAGTTGGATCCTCAGCGCACCTTGGCTCAGTTCAAGGCTCACCGGCAGCAGAAAGCGACCATGGCTAACCGACGCGCGCCCACTAGAGTCTTCCACACACGCGAAAGCTGGCAGTCTCGACGCCCAAGGGATTGAGAATTTGCCCTGCCGGCCGTCCGGTCGTCCAGTAGCGGAGGAATTGGGTTCGTGGCGGCAAGGCATGACCTATGACAGCGCCGCAAAAACTCGCGCGGGACATGAAAGCGGAGGGCTTCAAACGATCCTAGTCTGCTGCGTCGGGCCGCCCGATCGCGACCCCCGCTCTCCGCTGCCGGCACGATGCCGAAGTGCCGCTCGATAGACTTCCGGATTGGGACTGGTACGATATCTGTGCCCACCTGAAATGCAGCCGTTGCGGCTCCGTGGGGTGGGTTGATCCCCGGCCGAACTGGTCGGAGGCCATCAATTACAACAAAGGTATTTAAGGGAGATAATCATGCTTCGATTAGCAGTGTTTTTTCTCTCGTTCTCACCACCGCGGCCACCGCCCAAACCAACCGAACCGAACTAAAGAAAGCGGCCCTAATCGGCACCGACATGGAACTGATTGTTGCTGTTGTAGAGGTGCCCCCCGGCAACAGCCTCGCCCGACACTCCCATAACCTTCCAGCTTAGGCGATTCCGTCACCTCATCAAACTCGGATAAGATTTTCGGTACACACAGGCAATGGGACCAAACCGCCGGACCAGACCTAGGCTGCCGGTCGAACGGTCACGTTTTCGGTCCACTTCGTGATATGCTTGGCGATGGCGACCAGTTCGCCACGCTGATTCTTGACCTCTATATTGGCAAGGGTGCGCCGCCGCGGTTCGTCGATCTCGACGATCACATAGCTCACGGTGATGGTGTCGCCGAAGAACACCGGCTTGAGGAAGCGCACGCCGTCATAGCCGAGCGACACCGGCGTCGCGTTGATGCCCTTCCTCAAACTCTCGTCGATCATGCGTGTCGATGTGTTCGACATGAAGCCGACCAACAGCGCGCCGTGCGCGATGCGATGCCCATACATTGAGTGGCTCATAAACTGTTCGTCGACGTGGTTCGGCGACAGGTCGCCGGTCAACCCGGCGAACATGTAGACATCGGATTCGCCGACCGTTTTCGAGAAGGTGACGGTGTCGCCGATCTTGGCATGCATGACGGCCATGGAAATGATTCCTTTTTCAGTAAGAATGCGGGACGGACGTCACGATGCCGAACCGATCGCGCCGTTGCGGTAGAGCGACTGGATCGCGTTGTTATCGTAGCCAAGTTCGGTCAGGATCTCTTTGGATTGCGCGCCGAGCTCCTGCGGCGGCAGCCGCACCTCCGGCACCTGGCCGTCGTACTGGATCGGATGGCTGACGAGGGTGATCGGCACGCCGGTCGCCCCTGGCACGGTCTGGAAACTGCCGTTATGCACGATCTGCGGATCGTCGGCGAGCTTCGAATAGTCGTTGACCGGCGCGTGCCAGATGCCGCGCGCGGTGAAGATCTCGACGCACTCCGCCGTAGTGCGCTTGGCGACATTGGCCGCGATGGCCGTGGTGATCTCATCGCGCCGCGTGAACGCCTCGCTGTCGGGCACGCGTTGTTCGCTCGGCAGGTCGAGCGCGTCGCCCAGCACGTCGAGCGAGCCGAGCGAGATCGCGACATGGCCGTCACGCGTGGCATAGAGGCCATATGGCGCGCTGTAGTACCAGCCGGCGACATGCTCGGGCTGGTGCGTGTCGTCCGGCGGGGCGCCGTTCATGTAGCAGGTTAGAGATTCCTGCTGCAGATCAAGCGCCGCCGACAACAGATTGGCGTCGACGCGGCATCCTTTCCCGGTTTTTGCCCGCCCCACCAGCGCCGCAAGGATTCCAGCCGCGAACAAGACAGCGCCGTGATGATCGACGGCGGAAACGCCGATGGCGCGCGGGCCGTTCCTGCGGGTGCCGGTGATCGTGGCGAGCCCCGACAGCGCCTGCACCAGAAGGTCCTGTCCCGGCCGGTTCACGTAGGGCCCGTCGGGGCCGAAGCCCGAGGCGGTGGCGTAGATGATATCAGGCTTGATTGCGCGCGCCGCGTCATAGCCGAGGCCGAGCTTGTCCAGCACGCCGGGCCGGAAATTCTCGGTGAGCACGTCGGCAGTCGCGATCAGCTTGCACGCGATCTCGATTGCCTCAGGCTTTTTCAGATCGAGCACAAGGCTGCGCTTGTTGCGGTTGCCGACCAGCAGCAGCATGCTCTGGCCATCAACCCGCTTGTTGTTGGCGCCGCTCCATTTGCGCTGGAAGGCGCCGTCCGGCGGCTCGACCGCGATCACATCGGCACCGAGATCGGCGAGGAACTGCACGCCAAGCGGGCCCATCAGGAAGTGATTGAAGCTCAGGACGCGAACGCCCTTTAGAAGATCAACCATGCCGTGTCCCCGCCGTTGCCGGACCGCCCGGTGGATCGGACAGTGCTCACCTTTTCTGAAATCGTTTTCAGAGTTCTACCCGCCCCGCCCCCAGTGTCAAGCCGCAAACGCCCGCGGGCTGTACAACGGGCTTGGAATGAACCAAGTTCGGCGGGCTTTTATGGATAAGGGTGCATTCGCCGCAATGGTCGCGCGGATGCCGTTTGAGTAGTCTCATGGCCAGCAAGCCGCCGCCCGCGACCACCTGGAGTCACTCCCAGGCGCGCGTGAAGATCGAGGATGTCGCGCGTCAGGCCGGGGTATCGCCGGCCACAGTGTCGCGTGTGCTCAATCATCCGGCGATCGTGCGCCCCGAGCTGCGCGACAAGGTGGCGCGCGCCATCTCCAGCCTCTCGTATACCCGCGACAGCGCCGGACGCGCGCTGAAATCGGGACGGATGCGCACCATCGGCGCCATCGTTCCGACCCTCGGACTCAGCATCTTCGCCGAAGGCGTGGAGGCGTTGCAGAACCGTCTCAGCGAAGCCGGCTACACGCTTCTGATCGCCAATGCGCAATACGACCAGCAGCGCGAGTTGCAGGAAATGCGCAGTCTGATCGAACGCGGCATCGACGGCGTCGTGCTGGTCGGCGGCTCGCACAGCCCGGAGCTACGCACGATGATCCGACAGGCCGGCATGCCTGTCATCACCACCTACGTATCGAGGCCAACCAGCGGGATGCCCGCGATCGGCATCGATAACGAGGCCGCAACGCGCGAACTAACCCGCTACCTGCTCGGCATCGGCCATGTGTCCTTCGGCGCCATCGCCAACGTGCCTCCGTCAAACGACCGCTCGCGGGCGCGGCTTGAAGGCGTACAGAAGGCCCTGGCAAAGGCCGGGATCGAACTGAAGCCGACCCAGATCATCAAGGCGGATCATTCGCTGGCGCAGGGCCGCAGCGCGTTCCGCCAGCTTATAACCGATCACCCAGAGATCACGGCGGTGATCTGCACCACCGACACACTGGCGATCGGCGCGATGGCCGAAGCCCGCAAACTCGGCTTCAAGGTGCCGCAAACGCTGTCGATCACCGGCTTCGACGACATTGAGCTCGCCGCGCAGATCGACCCGCCACTGACTACGATCAGCGTTCCCGCCGCCGAGATCGGGCGCGGCGCCGCCGACTATCTCATCAACGCGATTTCCGGATTGTCGATCCCGAGCAGCATCGAACTGCCGTACCGGATGATCGTGCGCGGCTCGGCCGCGGCGGCGCCGCCATCACAGACTCGCAAGAGCACCAGAGCAAAAGCAGTCTGGAACCGCTGACGCACGACGAGACGAGGATGAAACGTTAAAATCGCTGCACTCCTATCCGGGTCAAGCTTTGGATAGCCGCTTCGGGGTCGCCCGCAGCTTGCCCGGCATCGCCACGCTGCATAACGCCTCGATGAAGAAGAAGTCGCCAAACATCACCGCGCTGTCGACGCCCTGATTGTGCGGTTTCGAATAGCAACCGTGGCGCAACAGACCGCGATGGGCATCGTCCCGCGCCAGATGCCGCTCGCATAAGACGGCGAGAATATCTCGGGCGCGCTGGCCCCAGGCCGCCGCCTTGTTCGGATCCGGATGCAGCGCGGCCATGTCGGCGAAAGCTGATGCCACGATCGCCGAGGCTGAAGTATCGATCAGCGTATTCGGCACGGCTGGATCGTCGAAATCCCACGGCGGCACCAGCGACGGACCGGTCCGCCCGACGAAGTAGTCGGCGAGTTGTTCGGCGAGGTCAAGATAGGCGCGCTTGCCGGTGGCTTCGGCGGTGCGGGTATATCCGTAGATCGCCCACGCCTGTCCCCGCGGCCAGCATGACGAATCTGCGTAGCCCTGGAAGGTGAATCCGCGCGCGCGCTCGCCCGTCTCGATGTCGTATTCGATCGCGTGATAGGTCGAGTTGTCCGGGCGGATGAAGGCTTCGCGCGTCATCAGCGCATGGGCTTCGCCCGCCAGGGTGAAACTGGCATCGTCCTTTTGCTGGGCGGCCCAGTAGAGCAGCGGCAGGTTCGCCATGGTGTCGATCGCGGAGGAACGCCGACCGCGCATGTCGCTCAGCGGCCCCCATGCCGAGATGTAGCTGCCGCGCGGCGTCATGATCAGCCGCCGCCGCAGCCGGTCCGCGGCCTGCGCCGCCAGATCGGCATACTGCGTATCGCCGGTGACATGAAACAGCGCGATGGCGCTGGGATAGAAGATGAAGCCAATGTCGTGGGTGTTGCCATCGCTGGCGCGCGGCGCAACCAGCAGCATCCGCTCCCGTGCCAGGTTCAGATATCTCTCGTCCTGTGTGCGCAGATAGGCCGCGATCAGGAGCCCAACCCAGAAGCCGCAGAACCAGTTGCCGTGGCTCCAGTTTTCGCCTCGATAGCCGGCCGAGAGCGAAGCCGGCAGCGTGTCCCACTGGCCGGAGGGATGCGTGACATAGGGAAAGGTGACCCCGAGCGTTGGCTCATCGGCAAAAAGCTTTGTCGCATTGAGGTCCAGCGCCTCCAAAAACAGCTTCTCTGCCAAGGCCTTGTCCTCCGCTGCTGATCGGCGTCATCACCTCACTGTGACGTCCTGTTCAAGAGCGTCTCGCTATCGCAGAAAACGATTTCAATGTAAACGGTTTCAGATAGCATGAAGGTGCGGGGGGATTTGCGAACGATCGGCACGTCACCTCACGACAACATCGAACTCGGGGCGAACCCGGGCCCTCCGCAAGGAGGGGCAAACAGCAAAAGACCGCACTACAAGCGGCCAAACGAGACAGGGAGGATTTATGACCAAGACCACCAGCAACGGATTTGGTATCAGCCGCCGCACCTTATTGGCCGGTGCGACCTTCGGCGCGGCGCAGATCGCCTCGCCCTTCGTCATCACCGCGCGCGCCGCGGAATCCATCAAGATCGGCCTGCTGCTGCCGAAGTCCGGCACCTACGCGGTACAGGGCGAGATTGGCCAGCATGGCGCGCAGATCGCCATCGATGATTTCGGCGGCAAGGTCCTCGACCGACCGATCCAGCTGGTGTGGCTGGACGAGTCGACGCCGCAGGCGACCCAGCAGAACATGCGCAAGCTGCTGGAAGAAGAGAAGGTCGTCGCAGTTCAGGGCGGCGTCTCAAGCGGCGACGTGCTCGCAATCATGCCGGTCGCAGAACGCGCGAAGACGCTGCTGATGGCCACGGGCCCCAACGCGACCGAGATCACCGGCAAGAACTGCAGCAAATACACCTTCCGCGTCGATCTGCCGAACAAGGTCACGGTGAACAGCGTGTATCCGCTGCTGAAAGAGCACGGCAAGAAGTGGTACTTCGTCGTCGCGTCCTACGCCTGGGGCATCGATGCCTATAACCAGATGAAGGAGGTCGTGGTGAAGGACGGCGGCAACGTGGTCGGCTACGACCAGGCGCCGCTTGGCACCACCGACTTCAGTTCGTACCTGCTCAAGGTGCGTCAGGCCAAGCCTGATGTGATCTATGTCGGCCTCGGCGGCACCGACCTCACCAACTTCTTGAAGCAGATGAAGGAAATCGGCCTGACCAACCAGATGGCCCTCTCGGCCCCGATCGTGAACGACACCGACCTTTGGTCGGCGGGCCCGGACGCTGCTTTCGGCGTCTATCCGAAGATCTGGAACTACACCGGCTCGCATATGACAAAACGCAGCACCGATTTCGTTGAAGCCTTCAAGAAGAAGTATAACCAGCCGCCGGAAGCCGAGGGCTGGCAAGACTGGTTCGGCATGACGTCGATCCTGACTGCGATCAAGGAGACCAAGTCGACCGACTCGGCCAAACTGGTCGGCTTCCTCGAAGAACATAAGTTCGACGGTTATAAGGACGCCCCGATCTTCTTCCGCAACTTCGACCATCAGCTGGTCCAGCCGCTGCTAGTGGCGCAAGTGAAGGACAAGATTTCCGACAAGTACGACTACTTCGACATCAAGAGCCAGTATCCGAACGACTCGGCGACCCTTGATGCGGCTTATGGAAGCCAGGCGGAGATCGGCTGCACATTCAAGACCTGACGCAGCACGCTTTCGTCCTCGCTGACGAGCGGGGCGACTGAAGTCGCCGCGCTCGTCGTCATTCTTACAGCGGTATCGATATGACCGAGCTGATCATCTCGCAGGTCGTTAACGGACTTGTCCTGGGTTTTCTCTACGTCCTGATCGCGATCGGGCTTTCGATCATTTTCGGAATGCTCGGTATCGTGAATTTTGCCCATGGCGTATACTTCGCGCTCGGTGCTTATTTTGCCCTCACGCTGCGCGACAGCCTCGGCCCCTGGGCGATCGTTCTCGCGCCGCTGGGGGTCGGCGTCGTCGGCATCGTAATCGAGATGACGTTGATGCGGCCGCTCTACGGCAAGGAACCGCTGCTCGGCCTGTTCATGACCTTCGGCATCGCGCTTTTCATCGAAGAACTGATCCGCACCATCTGGGGCGCGGCCGGCCACCCGTTCAATCCGCCAGGCTGGCTTTCCGGGTTCATCGTCTGGGGTCCGGTGCTGGTGACGAAATATCGCTTGTTCGTGCTGGTTGTGACCGTGATGATCCTGATCGCCCTGTGGCTATTCCTGCAAGGCACGCGCTACGGCCGCATCATCCGCGCCGGCAGCCGCGATCCCGAAATGGTCAGCATGCTCGGCATCAACCTCAAGCGTGTGTTCACTGCGGTATTCGGCCTGGGAACCGCGGTTGCCGGCATCGCCGGCGTGCTTGCCGCGCCGCTCTGGAGCGTGGTGCCGTCGATGTCCGAAGCCGCCATCATGCCGGCTTTCGTCGTCGTCACCATCGGAGGCCTCGGCAGCTTCGGCGGCGCTGTCATCAGTGGACTCCTCGTCGGCATTTCCGTGGCTCTGTCAATCCAATTCTGGCCCGCCGCTTCCACTGCAGTGATGTACGCGCTGATGATCCTGATTCTTCTTGTTCGACCGCGCGGCCTGCTCGGCGAGAGCTGGGAGCGTTTCGAATGAAGTCCCTTCGCAAGTGGCTGTTGCATCCCGTGCTGGTCGCCGGCGTGGTGTTAGCCGTGCTTCCATTCGTGCTGCCGTGGATCGGATCGTCAGCGAGCCTTGCGACCGAGATCGCGATCTATGCGCTCTACGGTCTCGGCTTCAATCTGCTGCTCGGCTATACCGGGCTCGTATCGTTCGGTGCATCCGCCTTCTTCGGCGCCGCGAGCTACGCCGCCGGCCTGTCGATGTTGCACTTCTTCAACAACATCTACCTGTCGATCATTTTCGGCACCGCGACCGCCGCCGTGCTCGGCCTCGTGATCGGCCTTCTCATCCTGCGCCGTCGCGGAATCTACTTCTCTCTGCTGACGCTTGCATTCACCCAGCTGTTCTATGAAATCGCGTTCAAGTGGACCGACGTCACCGGCGGCGAGAACGGCCTGCAGGGCATCGTCCGCAACAGCTTGGTATCGCCGCTCGCCTACCATTACTTCGTCGTCGCCGTGGTGCTGTGCGGCATCTACGCGATCTGGCGCATCGCCCATTCGCCGTTCGGCCGCGTGCTGCAGGCCATCCGCGACAACGAGCAGCGGGTAAGGTGTCTCGGCTTCGACACCAAGCGTTTCAAGCTGATCGCCTTCGTGCTCTCGGCTACGTTCATCGGCCTCGGCGGAAGCTTGCTCACCTTCATGATCCAGAGCGTCTACGCCGACAACCTCAACTGGCAGCATGCCGGCGATCCCGTGATGATGACGATCCTCGGCGGCATCCATCACTTCCTCGGCTCGACCTGGGGCGCAATGATCTTCCTCACGCTCAGCGACAAGCTCAGTTCGATCACCGAGCATTGGTGGCTGGTGTTCGGTCTGATCCTGATCGCCTTCATCCTGCTGTCGCCAGAGGGCGTTTCCGGTATCTGGATGCGCCTGCGGGACCGTGGCGACCGCTGGTCGCTCACCGACGAGGCGATTCCGCCGCGGGGCAAGTCCGTGAGCCTGCTTGACATGGAATCAGTGGCCCCGGTGCAGGCGGATGCGGCGGTGCTCGAGGTGCGCGGCCTGTCGAAGCGGTTCGGCTCGCTCGTCGTCGCCGACAAGATTGATCTCACGGTGAGAGCGCGTACGCTGCACAGCGTGATCGGCCCCAACGGCGCCGGCAAAACCACGTTCTTCAACATCCTCACCGGCCTGATGCCACATCAGGGCGGTACCGTCAGCTTCCTCGGCCGCGACATCACCCCGATGGCGGCACACGAGCGCATCGACAGCGGATTGGCGCGGTCATTCCAGATCGTCAGCGTGTTCAGCCACGTGACGGTGTTCGAAACCGTGCGCGTCGCCGCGCAGGCACGCTCGCCCTACCGCGCATCGCTCTGGCGCGATGCCTATCAACTGCCCGACGTCTGCGAAAAGGCCTGGGCCCTGCTCGCGACCGTTGGTCTCGTCGAGCGCGCGCATGAGTTGTGCTCGAATCTGGCTCATGGCGAACAGCGGCTGCTCGAGATCGCGGTGGCGCTGGCGACCAATCCGGAGTTGCTCCTGCTCGACGAACCGCTCGCCGGTCTAGGCGATGCCGACCGCGAACACATCGGCACGCTGATCCACAATCTCTCCCGCCACCACACGGTACTCCTGATCGAGCACGATATCGACCGCGTGCTCTCGCTGTCCGATCGCATCACCGTGTTCCATCAAGGCCACGTCATCGCGGAGGGCGAGCCGTCCAGAATCGCCAACGATCCGGCCGTGCTGGAAGCCTATCTCGGTCGCCACGGTACCCGCCGTGCCCAGCCGGCGCCGGTCGAGGGCGCGATGCACACCGATCGCCCGCCACTATTGACGCTGAAGGGAATTGCCGCCGGCTACAACACCAGCGACATCCTGCAAAACATCGATCTCGAGGTCCGCGAGGGCGAAGTGGTGGCGCTGCTCGGCCGCAATGGCGTCGGCAAGACCACGACGCTGATGACCATCATGGGGCTGCTGAAGCCAAGCCGCGGCAGCATCAATTTCGCAGGCCAGGACATCACCTCACTGCCGCCCGATCAGGTCAACAAGCAGGGCATCGCCATCGTGCCAGAAGGACGGCGTATCTTCCCGAACCTTACCGTGGTCGAAAACCTGGCGCTGGCGCAGCGCGAGGGTGGCTGGCCGCTGGAAGAAATCTACCGCTTGTTCCCCAAGCTGAAGGTGCGGCGGGACGCTCGCGGCGAGAACCTCAGCGGCGGAGAGCGGCAGATGTTGGCAATCGGCCGTGCACTATGTGCCCCGCAACGTCTTATCCTGCTCGACGAGCCATTCGAGGGCCTGGCCCCCTCGGTCGTCGCGGAGGTGCTCGCCGCGATCGAACAGTTGCGCCACAAGACCAGCATCCTGCTGGTAGAGCACAAGGTCGATCTCGTTCTCGATTTCGCCGACCGTGCCTACATCATGATCAATGGCCAGATAGCCTACACTGGCGACAGCGGGGTCCTGCGTGACGATATGGCGACGCAGGCGAGGTTCTTGGGCGTGGGATGAGTTAGTCTTCTCGATTTTGTCAGCACGCCGGGACGCTCCGCTCGGATGACGCTTCGCCTGCCTGTGTGTACCGAAAACCTTATCCGAGTTGATGAGGTGACGGAATCGCCTAAGCTGGTGGAATGTTCGGACTCCCGTGTTTCGTCGTGGCGGTCTTGGCCTCACCGTTCAAGTCGAAGATCCGGCTCGAGGCTGAGAATGCCGCGCTTCGACATCAGTTGAATGTCTTGAGGCGCAGGCTCCATGGTCGCGTGAGGCTTACGAACAATGATCGCTGGTTCTTGATGCAACTGTACCGCTGGATTCCGTCTATCCTGCAGGTCCTCACGATCATCCGGCCCGAGATGCTCGTAGGTTGGCACAGGGCTGGCTTTCGCTGTTATTGGCGTTGGAAATCGGGTCGACGGGGAGGGCGGCCGCAGATCGACGCGGAGCTGCGCGCGCTGATCCGGCTAATGAGCATCGAGAACCCGCTGTGGGGCGCGCCACGCATCCACGGCGAATTGCTCAAGCTCGGGTTTCAGGTCGCGCAGTCGAGCGTCGCCAAGTACATGGTCAAACGGCGAGTGCCGCCAAGCCAAGGATGGCGCACCTTCCTACATAATCATGCTCCAGATATCGTGGACTTCTTCGTCGTCCCGACGATCGGTTTCGATCTCCTCTATGCCTTCGTCATGGTTCGGCTAGACCGCAGAGATCTTGTCTGGGTCAACGTCACCGCACATCCAACCGCTGAATGGGTCGCGCGTCAAATAACCGAGGCATTCCCCTGGAACGAGGCTCCGGGCTACATGATCCGAGACCGGGATTGCATCTACGGTGCGGTCGTCACACGCCGACTGCGTGCCATGGGCATTCGAGACAAGCCGACCGCACCGGCCTCACCCTGGCAGAACGGCTTTGTCGAACGGCTGATCGGATCGATCCGGCGTGAATGTGTGGACCACATCCTGGGCGAGGCACATCTGCGCCGGATTCTGAAATCTTACCTTCGCTACTACGATGAGACGCGGATGCACTCGGCCCTGGATAAGGATGCCCCCGTTTCTCGCCCAGTTCAGCGAACCGGTGTGGTCTACTCACGTGCCATCCTGGGCGGACTTCATCACCATTACCTCAGAGTTTAGGTTTTCGGCACGCGCAGGCATTGATCTCGCACGCGATGAAAGCGATCTCGCCAGAGCTCGAGGGAACCCGCAACCTGGAACCGTTGCGCTCGGGGTGCGTTAATTATTCCCCGCTGGTAATGCACTCTGTCACCAACATCTACGACCATTCATGGAGGAGACGATGCGAGCGATCCTTGCGTTCGCCTGTCTTTCGATCCTCGCAAAGCAGGCACTTGCCCAACAGTCGCTCGACGCCCAGACGGTTGTCATCGGTCCTTGGACGATTGCGACAACCTATAAAGCCGATAAGTTTGAGAACTGCACCATGACGCGATCCAGCGAGGGGCTGGGTATCGTGTTCGTACGCAACCAGGAAGGCCTTCTGCTATCTCTCGATTCGTCCAAATGGAAACTTGAACGGGGTAAGGCTTATTCGGTTCGCCTGTCTGCGGGTCCGCGCTCGATTGAGGTGAAAGCCCTGGCGGAATCGAAATCCGTGACGATCGCGTTGGCCGATGCGCCGTTTAACGAACGATTGCGAATCGCTAACATTCTTGAGGTTCGAGGCGAAGGCATGACGCTTCGCGTGCCGCTTGATGGAAGCGCGGCAGCGCTCGAACGTCTGGATGTGTGTTTTGATAAGAATCTGCGGCAGAGCCCGGAATCGAATCCGTTCGTCGCACCCACCAGAAGGCCCTGAGCCGCGACTGGGTGGTTGACTCGCATTTTCTCTATTGATCGCAGCCCATGCGGCAAACTCGCTCTTCGTTCGGGCTATGGCATGGGCAGCTCGCGGCGCTCCCTCAAGGTCAGATATCGGCTTTCCTGATCGGTCAGCTGTCCTGCTCCCAGTATCTGGACGGCACTCGATGTATCATACGCGACGCTCCGGCGTGGAGCAGGGGCGTCCGATCGTTGATCGTCCTGCCGCTTACGCTGGCCCTCATTGCCGCCAGAGGATCCATCGCCGCCGCCATAACCCAAGAACTCGACGATGATGATCGAAGGACGATCGTTGGTGTTTGGCGCGGTTGGCTGAACCTGTTGCGTCGCTGCAGTCAGATTGTTGCTGGTGGCCAATGCCGCAACCGGCGGCGCCTGCACCGTGGGAACGCCGGCGATGTTGCCCTGGGCCTGGATGTTCGCGGTGTTAACGATCGCCAGCGCCGCGAGGTTGACGTCGGCGCCCGAGCGGATACCCGCTTCGCCCGCATCGATGGTCCCCAGGGGAGCGATGAGGTCGATGCTGCCGCCGGGAACGCCCGGGACCGCACTGCGTGACGCGATGCCGGCACCGCTGGATGGCACGTTCGGCGAGAGTTTCACCGCGCCGTAATTGTCGTAGACGCGCCTCGGCGGGGTGTAGACGATCGTCGTCTTGGCACCGCGGCCGGCGTTGATGTCGCCCTCCGCCGACCAGGCGAGGACGTCGCCACCGAACGTCGTCATGATGCGCGACAGGCCGAGCAGGATCGAGCCCTTCGAATAGAGCTGGATGTCGCCGGAGCCTTGGGTGATCACCCCCGCCGAGGCCGGCGGTACCTGTCCTTCGATGCCGATGACGACGCGCCCGCTCGGCGCCAGCATCTGGATGTCGCCGCCGAAATTGGTGCGCACACCGGAACCGCCGAACATGGTGATGCTACCACTGCGCGCGATCGAATTGCCCGAGGCATCCTGATCCGGGAACAGTGTCGCGATCATCTGGCGGCCGCGCAGGTAAGAGCCGTAGCGCGGGCTGGCGATGTCGTTGTATTCGCGACCACCCTCGCGCAGTTCGGCGAAGTAGACCTGGCGCAGGAAGATGCGCTGCTGCTCCGGCGGTAATGCGGCGAAGGCGACGCGCGCCTCGTCCACCGAACCGCTGAAACCGTTGCGCGCCTTCAGCCAGGCGGCGAGTTCGCCTTCATAGGTCTTGGCGACCTTGCCGGCCTGATCGGCGAGCGGCACGCCCGTTACCGCCAGATTGTCGGAATCGAGATAGAGTGCTGCAAGCTTCGCATAATCAGGACCACTGGGGCCGAAACCGGCCATCATCGCGATGGAGGCGCCGGGCCGGTTGTCACCGGCGACCACCGATCCGATCGAGGTGATGCTGGCCTGGTCTTCCATCAGCAGGTTACGGCCGGCGGAGACTTCCAGCGTGCCGGGGCCGGCGACGGTGAAGTTGCTGTAGAGAATGTCGCGCCCGGCCGAGACGATGGACGCGTCGTCCGGCGAATTGTGCACGAACAGATTGCCGCGGGCGCTGAACCCGAAGCCGTAGATTCCGCCGATCTGATACGCGCCCGGCAGATCACCGCTGCTGACGATATCGCGCCCGGCGATCATCCGTACCGCCGCTCCGCCCTCGTACCAGTCGATGCCGAACCGATATTCCGGATCCTGGAAACCACCATTGCCGACGTGGTTGATAATGCGCCCCGTAGAGACACCGACGAGATCGCCGGTCAAGGCGTAGAACCGTGCCGGTTCGGACCCGGCATTGGCCTGCCCCGCCGCCGACCCGGAGCCAAAGGCAAACAGCGGGAAGATGAACTCGGTCGACCTGTTGCCCAATGGGGACAGGTTGCTGGCCGAGGGAATGGCCGGGAAGGCATTTGGCAGCCAGCCCGCGAAAGCAGGATTCTGCGGCGGCGCTGGACTGGCTGACGCTGAAACCGCCGGCATAGATCGAGCCGCCGGCCAGGAACTGGAGTTCGCTGCGCGGCGACGGTGCGAGCAGCAGGGATTCGATCTCTCCGGCATCCGACTGCCAGCTTCTCGCCGCCCTGCCGTAATACAGGCTGCCCGTCGCCGCGACCGCGCGAACGATCGACGGATAGACGGCGGCATCGTCGGTCAAGTTGCTGGACGCCGTATAGGGCGTCACATTGCCGCCGGCGGAGAACATGTCGATGGCGGTGTGGTCGGTCCACAGCGTGAACCAGCTCAGGCCCTTGCCGGTGACGCCGCCGAAGGAGAACGGCGAGGCGTTCACCAGCGCCACGCGGCCGGGATCGGAAACGTCCTTCAACACGAGATCGCGCAGTGTCGACAGGCTGAAGGTGGCGTCGCCCGGCATCAGGCTCGGGCCGCCGTTCGGTAGGCCGCGCGTGGCCGTGAACGGATCGAAGGCGCGGGTTTCCTTCGGCGTGTTCGTATCCCTGCTGTTGCCATAGGTCAGGTCGATGGCGCCGATATCGGACGCCTTGACCTCGGCCCGGCCGCGCAGATTAGTGATCGTGCCGTTCAGATGCGCCGTGGAGTCGCCAACTTCGGGGTTCAACACGCCGCCGACGCGCAGGCTGAGATCGCCGCCGCCGGTGAACTGGATGCTGCCATCGGCCGCGACGCGACCGGTGTTGCCGACCGCCAGGACCAAGCCCTGGCTGCGGGCGTTGTAGTTTGGATCGAACGTGTTGGCCGCCAGCGTCGACACCCGGCCCGCATTGCCGGCCACCTCGACGGAGAGATTGCCGCCGCCGAGCGTCCCGAGGCCGGTGAAGCCGATCATCTTGTCGGCATATGGCACGTAGCCGTCCATGGCGCCGACATAGGTGCCGAAATTGATCCACCAGGCGGTGGGCTGGGCCTGACCGCCGGTCGCGACACTCCCGCTGCCCTGGCGCCACAGCCAGTTCGCGACATCGGCGGTGTCGTAGCCGGAATCCAATATGTTCGGCCGCGAAGCAACCGATTGACTGCGGTTCATGACATTGCCGGTAAGATCGCCGCCGATTTTGAGCGTAAGGTCGCCGCCTAAATCCGGATACCAGGCGCGGTAAACGCTATCGCTGCCACCATCGACCAGCTTTTCGTAGCTGCCATTGGCATCGCCGAGTACCGTGGTGTGGCCCATCAGGCGCGCACGCTGCTGGTCATAGGGGTCGTTGGCGGAGGTCGGCACGGACGAGGTGCCGGCGGTGTAGACGCCATAGAGCGAATCCATCCGCAGATCGCCGCCGGTGAAGAATTGCAGATCACCCGTGCCGGTCCGAATCACGCTCGGGCGCGTGCTGCCGGGCGTGAGGGCGTATGTCGTGGTCGGACCTGCCCCGCACCAGTAGCCCGCATCGACACACAAGGCCGCAACCGAGGGGTAACCAACGATATCCTGAACGTCCTGATCAGTCATCGGTCGGCCCACCAGTTCGGGCATGCCGAGTTCATCGGCCGCGGCCTGGGTCCATATCTCGCCGCCCGGCAACTGCTTGCCGTACAGACCGTAGTGACTATCGGCCAGACGGATATCGCCATGGGCCGGATGCGACTGCACGCGGCGGCCATCGGCGGCGTCGAGATCGGCGCCGGCCACGAAGCGCAGCGACCACGATTGCGAGCCGTCCGGCAGCATCGGCGCGACCGCCCAGATGCCGCCCTGACGCCCGGCCACTTCCGGCCGTAGCTGCACGGAGTCGACACCTGCCGGCAGCTTGATGTCGGTGCCGGACGGGATCAGCGAGCCCGGCTTTAAGGCCAGCGCGCCATCAAGCAGGAACATGGCGGCTCTTGGATCGGTGCTTCGCACCGGAGCCGACAACGGAACACCCTTCGGCCAGACGAAGGCCGACACGGCGAACGAAACGGGCATCACGCTGCCGGCATCGAGTTGTGTGCCGATCGGCAGCGTCGTGGCTTCGCTCAACAAAGTGCCGGCGGCGTACAGAATGTTGCCGGCGCCGTCGCGCACCGCGGCGGCCAGCACCGTGCCGGCCGGGACGGTGATCGCCGCGCTCAGCTTCGCCGAGCTCGGCAGCCGCATGCCGGCGTCGAAGCCTGCACCCTTGACCGGCAGATCGTAGTTCAGCGTCGCGCCGTTGGGGAACGCTGTGCCGTCCGCCAACGTCACGCCGATTCCGGGCACGACGATGTCGCCGCCGGTGAAATCGATGCCGGGCAACAGCACCCAACCGTTGTCGTCCTGCGTCAGCGGCGGCGGCGCGAAGCCGTCATTGATGCTGCCATAGATGCTGAGATCGCCGCCCGCGCGCAGCCGCAGTGTGCCGACCTCGCCCGAACCATAGACGCCGGTACGTACGAAGTTCGGATTGACGCCGTTATAGCGATAACCGGACAGATCGAGATCGCCCTGGATCACCAGATCGCCATCCGCCGTCTTGCTGGCGATCTCGATGCCGGGGCGCAGATGGAAGGCGTTGCGATAGACATCGTTGTTGAGGCCGGCGAGCTTGCCGCTCATCACCGATGCACGGCCCAGCGCCGCATCGATGAACAGCGTGGCTTCGGCATGTTTGCCGTCGAGCCAGCCCTGGGTGATGACCTGATACGGACGCCCGCTCACGGCGGCATCGGTGCCGTCGGGCACGTCGGTGTAGCGCTGCATCGCATTGACCGCGATGGAGCGCGCGCCCTGGATCGTGACCGGGCCGCTGGCATTGATGGCGATGTCGCCGTAGGTGGCGGCATCGGCATCGGTGACGTTGCCGCCGCTGCCGATGCGCGGCGCATTCAGTTCGATCGTGCCGCGGGCGATGCCGTCATTCTGTCCGGCGGCGCTGCCGAACGAAGCGGCCGTGCCGTGCCGCAGATCGATCCGCGCGCCGGCCGCCAGCGTCAGCACCCCGTTGCCGGAGGAGAGGTCGACGATGGCGCGGTTCGGGCTGTCGATGATTTTGCCGTAGCTGTCGACGCGCAGGATTTCACCATGGGCGTCGAGCACGGCGCTGCCGGCCAGCGTGAGACCGTTGTTAGCGGCGAGGTAAATCGACCCGACGCTCGCACCGCTGGCATCGATGGTGCCGGTCACGGTGAGCTGGCCGCCATCGAGCGAGACATCGACGCTGCCGGCCTTGAGGCCGTCGCCGATCACGAGATCGCCCTGCTTGAGCTGGAAGCTGCGGCCGCCGAACACCTGACCGGCATTGAGGCGCTGGTTCAGCGCGGCGAACTGGTCGCTGAGCGTGCCGACGCCGCCGAGATGCTGCGCGCGGATTTCGACGCTCGCGGCCTTATAGGGCATATAGGTGCCGCCGGCATCGTAAGTGCCGGAGCTGCTGCCGAGAATGCTGCCCTGCAGATCGACCGTTCCGGCCGCCGCGTTGAGCGCCACCGCGCTGAGCGTGCCGGCCACATTGAATTTCGCGGAGAGATCGATGGTCGAACCCGCCGCCTGCAGGATGTTGCCGTTGCTGCTTTCGAGGAGGACGTCGCCGCCCCAACTGCTCTTGGCGATATCGTTGAAGACGATGGTGCGGCCGGCCATGTCGATCCGCGCCGCATCGTTCAGCGTGATGTCATAGGTGGCGCTGAGCGTCAGCTTGCCGCTTGGCAGCACCACCGAACTGGCCAGCACGATATTGGTGCCCGACAGCGAGAGCTGCGCGCCAAGTGCGTCGGCATCGACGGCGACCGTGCCCGGCGATGCATCTCCCGGCGAGGTGACCGACACCGTGCCGCCGGCGACGATGTTGTTCACGGAGCCCGCCGCGCCTGTGAACAGCGGCGTGACGATGGTCAGATTGCCGCCGCTATAGGCGTAGCCGGTGCCGGGCGTATAGGCGCCCTGCGCCTGATAGACGGCTAGGCTGCCCTTGTGATTGGCGGTGATGCGATCGCTGGCGCTGAGCGTGACATTGGCGAAGCCCAGCATGAGCCGGTCGTAGGATTTGACGTTGCTAGGCTGAGTGAACGGACCGAAACCGAATTCCATCACTTCGGCCTGCAGGTTCAGCGCGCCGCTGCCGGTGCCGGCGCCGTTGGTGACGACCGCGCTGGCCTGGTTCAGCGAACCGCCGAACACCAGATTTTTGGTGCGGATGCTGGCGACGGTGCCAGCATTGCCGTAGCCATAGATCGCTGGCGTGGTCAGTACCAGCCGATCCAGCGTCGATTGGCCGGTGACCGGATCGTAAGTGTCGAGCGCGACGTCGCCGAAGAAGTTCATGCTGCCGGCGGCGCTGAGGATCAGCGACTCCAGCGCCGGTGCGCCGGTGCTGGTATCGCCAGCGATCAGCCGGTTGAGAACGCTCTGGTTCAGGATCAGGCCGGCCGGCAGAATGCCGCGTGCGGCGGCGTCGGCCAGCGACTGCGTGCTGCCGACATTGATGCCGCCCACCGCCAGCGAGAGGTTGCGCGTGCCGTAACGCACAGCATTGCTGAGATCGAAATTGCCGGTGGTCGAGAGCACGATGGTGCCCTTCGAATACAGCGTGGTGTCGCCGCTGCAGGTCGAGAGCACGCAATTGCCGATATCGATGCCGCCACGGGCGACATTCGTCGATGGCGCGACGTTGATCAGACCGTTGGAGACCGCGACGAAGTGACTGCCTTCCGGGGCATAGATGAAGCCGTCATTGCTGTCGAAGGCGACATTGCCCCGCGCCAGCGTGTTGATGCTGGCACCCTGCTCGATCCGGATCAGGCCATCGCCCTGTTCCGGATTGATGGGATCCTGCGCGACCAAGAACACTTCCGGCGCCGACAGCACCGCGCCGGAGCGCAGATAGACATATTGCGCGACACCGGTGGCAGATCTGACATAGTTGCCGCCCTGGCCGTATTCGACGAACTGGAGGCCGCCGATCGCCAGCCGCGATGCACCGATGGCGTTGAGTTCGTCGGCCACGACGGTGACGCCGGTGAAGCCCGGCGTGGCCTGCCGTCCGCTCGCCACCACTTCGATACTGTTGGCGATAATCGAAGCCGAGCCGTCGAAACCGCCGGTCGCGGCAGCGAACAGGCCAGCGCCATCGAAGGTCAGTGAATTGGCTCCCGCCCCGGCGATCACATTGAATTTGAGACTCTTGCCATCGACCGGCAGCATCGGCCGAGGAATACCACGCCGCGCCGCATCGGCGATGGCGAAGTCGGCATAGCCGGTTTCGTCGTAAAGCGAATGGGTGCGGGCAACTGTTCCTGGAGTCAGAATGACCTGGCGCGCGAGGCTCTCGCTGATGCCGGTATTCGCCACGCCAAGATGGGCGGCCGCGATGAACGAGCCGTTGGGCAGCGATGCCGAGACGCTGAGACCACGCGGATCTGCCCCGGCGAGTTCAACTCTGAACGCGCCGGGCAGCAGTGCATAGGTCGAGGGCATCAAGGTATAGGTGCCCGCCGGCAGACCCGGCGTGCTACCATCGAGCGTGATCTGGCGGCCGATGGCGGGATCGCGCGCGCCGGCATCCGGACTGACCGGCGCATAGGCCGCGACATGACCGGGAATGATCGCGTAGACCTGATTGCCGCTTTTGCTGTAGCCGTAGCCCGGATTGGAGTCAGCCAGTGCATAGCGCAGCACGTCGACCGAGCCGCCGCGGCCGGAGACGAAGCCTACGCCCGTCAACGTGCCGCCGCCCAACAGATCGAGCACGGCGCCCGCCTGCACATCGACGGCCTGCGCGTTGAGCGCGACGCCGCTGGCCAGCGTGCCATTGGCCCTGCTGCCGCCAACGCCGGTGAAGCTGACCGGACTGCCGGCGTAGTTCCAGACCTGGCCGTCGATCGTGCCGCCATAAGGCATCATGAGACCGGCGCCGCTCACCGAAGTGAGACTGCCGGCGAGGAAGTCGACGCTGGTGGTTTGCAGGCCGCTACCGTTCAAGCCGAATTCGAGATGGCCGAGCGGCGCGCGCACCACGCCGCCCTGCACGACATGCGCTGCTGCCAGACGCAGCGATCCGAATGCCGAATAGGGCAGTTCCGGCATCTCGGTGGTGCTGCGGCCGATGGTCAGGCCGCGCAGCGGATCGAGCCGTCCGTTGATGCCGCCCGCTGTCACGCCCGCGACGGCGCCCGTGGTCGGGTAGAGTTGCGCGGCGAGCAACGTCATGTCGCCCGGGCTGTCCAGGCCGGTGGTAGGCTGGCCGTTATTCGATGGCATGCCGAACGCCAGGAAGCGCAGATCGCCGCGGCTCGTCAGTGTGACCTGGTCGAACACCGGCACCATCGCACCGCTCGGTCCCCTGGCGCCAAAGCCGACAAGTCCGCGCACATCGATCAGATCGGCATCGGCCGTGAATGTCGCCTTGCCCGACAATGACGAGGGATTGGTCAGGCCGAGCGGCTGGACGTAACCGTCGCGACCGGCCGGGAAGTAGCTCGCCAAACGCAGATAAGACGATGCAAGGTGAACCCGCGACATCAGCGAGGCGTCCGCAGCAAGCGACAAGCCGGTGGTGTAAATCTGCAGGCTCTGGCGCAGGGTGAGATCGGTGTCGCCGGCGAAGCTGACATTGCTGCCGAGCAGCGCGAGATTGTCGAAGCCGCCGCTTGCGATCTGCGACACCGACAGACGCGCGCGTCCATAGATCAGCGATGAAGAAGCAGCCGCCGGATCGTCGAGCCCCTGCAGGGCACTCCCGCCGCGATCCTGCGCGACGATCAATTCGCGCGGAAGCAGCACGCCCGCACTTGCAGTCGCGCGGGGATAGTCCGGCGACAACAGCCCCACCGACAGCGTACCGCCAGCAGCAGTGGCACCACCGGCTTTCGCGGTGAACGAGCCATCGAGATACAGGCCATTGTTGGAGGTCAGCGAGATGCTGCCGCCATTGCTGGCGACAGCGGTCGCGCCCTGCCCCGAGATGTCCAGTGTGGCCTGCGCGCCCGATGCATCGAGCCGCGCCCCTTCGCGGACGACGACGAACAGATCGGGCCCCGTCGCCAGACCGGTCGTGTGGTCGATCACACCGCCGATGGTGATACTGCCGCCATTGGCGACGATGCCGTAGCGCCGACCCCTGAGGTCCAAAGCCGTTACCGCCCGTGAGGCAACGTCAAGCACCGCGTGATCGCCGAGCCAGATCGAGCGGCCATGGCCGGCGGCATTGGCGTTCTGTCCGTCAGCGCCGCCAGCCACCACCGAAGCCAGCGTGATGTTGCCGCCCCACGCATTGAGTGTGGCGTCGACGGTGAGCTGGCCGATGCTCTGCAGCTTAATCGCCTGGCCGGGATCGACATTGATCACCGCACTGCGCGCGACGTCGAGGCCGACGCTCGCCATGTCGGCGACACTTGACGCATTGGTGCCGGCCTGCAGCAGCAGGCCGGCGCCAGTGCGCTGGACGAGGCGATCGCCTGCGGCGTTCGGCAGATAGAGGGGTGCGGTCCAGAGTTCGAGCGCGGTCGATGGATCGCCGCCTATCGCGACGGCATAAGCGCCTGCCCGCATGCGATAGCTCGGCATCATGACGTCGATCGTCGCACCACCGGCGACGGTGACACCCTTGTGGCCGATCACATCGTATTGCGCGAAGCCGGTGCGGAACAGCGTGCTGTTGAGATTGAGAACGGCTGCGTCGGGCGTCCCGCCGATGATAATGGTCGGTCCGGATTCGATCGCCAGCTTGCCCCCGCCGGCGGCGCCGTAGCCACGGACTGCACCATTGAGCGTCAGGCGACCATTGCCGGCGCCCAGCGCATCGGCCAGCAGGCTGACATTGCCGCCTTTGCCGCCCTTGAACCCGCCCTTGACCTCGATGGACGCCCCCGACGACGCATCGATCTGCGCGCCTTCCTCGATGGTTACGTCACGCGTCGATTGCAGCGACACGCTGCCGCCATCGCGAAAGGCCAGTCCGTTACGATCGTCGCCGTCCGCCACCGCATTGGTCCAGGCGCCGCCCACATCGATGACGGCGCCATCGCGCAAGGCGACCGTCGCACCACCGTTCAATACGAGCGCCATCTCGGAACCGCTGGGGCCCGCCGCCGTAAACAGATTCGTGGCGTTGACGCTGCCCGATCGCGCGGTGACATCAGCCTTGATATCGATCACCGGCGCGATGAGCTTGACGCTGCCACCATCGGCGAGGGTCAGTGGCGCATCGATGGCGATGGCGCCGCGGGTGCCGAGTTCGAGGCCCCCGAGGCCCTGCGCATTGAGATAATCGGCATCGAACCAGGCGGTGTTGGCGCGACCATCGGGCAAGGCGTCTGCACTTGCGAGGGCAGCGGTGACACCTGCGATATCTCCGATACGGACATCGGTCGTGTAGAGCTCGGTGAGCCCTACAGCGGTGTATTGACCAAGCGCCAGCGTGCCGGCTTGCGCCACCACGTTCTGCGCGACCTTGTAGCCATCGACAACGCCATCCGGCCGGGCGCTGTTCTGCCGCTCGCCCTGCACGACATCGGCAACGATATCGCCCTCGAAGATGGCGGTCGGCGTCGACAGGATCAGCCTCCCCGCGTCGCGGCCGACCGTGTAGCCCTCCTCCCAGCGCACGCTCTCGCGGCCCTTGCCGAAGGGGCTGGTCCAGACCTCAGTGACGTTCCAGCGCTCATGCTTGCGAATGAAGCCCTCGCCGAGACCATAGAAGGTCATGTCGGCGCGGGCATTGTTGATGTTGTAGAGCCGGCCGTCCGGCCCGAGAAAGTTCGTGGTGCGGATATTGCCGGCCTCGTAGCGGATCGAGCCGCCCGAGATGTCGAACACCGACCCGACCTGCGCGACCACTTCCGGCGCCGCCAGCGTGATGGTGCCGCCGACCGCGCTCCATTCGCCGATCTTGTGCTGGGTGCTGGCGAGATAGCCGCCGACCTCGAGCAGGCCGCCCGGCGTGTAGTAGCGATCGCCGGCATAGCCGCCGGTGCCCGACGGCACATAGACCAGGTCGCGGATATCGACCCAGACGTCGGCGTTCTTCAGGGCATTGCTGTCGCGGTTGACCGGCGAGTCCCTGAGCTCGTTGCCCTGGATGTTGACCATGATGTTGTTGGCCGACATCGCCAGCGACACGTCGCGCACGCCGGAGACATCGATCGTGGCGCCGCGCTCGGCGAAGATGCGCCCCGCCGCCGACACCGCCACCTGACCGCCCTGCGCGATGGTCAGCGAGCCCGCGCCAGCAGCTCCGCCCTTGAAGACCACATTGCCGCCGCTGACGATCTCGATGCGCGACTGGTCGAGACGATCGGCGAGCAAAGAAAGATTGTCGAACGGGCCGGTCGCCTGCTGGCTGCGCTGCTGGTTGGCGGTG
>NZ_JAGKJI010000057.1 GCF_020329485.1 Bradyrhizobium cenepequi | reverse complement strand
GGGGACTGGCACAGGCTGTTGCCACCAGCAAGGCTTCTTCCTTGCCGGTGAGTTTGCGCTCCGCTCCGGGACGCGGCTCTTCGCTCGGCGCTCGCTCCAGATTGCCTTCCACGAAGCGTCGCTTGGTCCGGTACACGGTTGAGCCGCCCACACCGACGTCCCTGGCGATCTCCTCGTCGCGGGCTCCGCCATCGGCGGCCAGCAAAATCTGCGCTGGCTTGAGCTTGCGGGACGCATGCTTGCCGCCGTTGAGCAGCGCCCTGAGTTCGGTGCGCTCGATTTGGCTGAGTTCGACCCGATAGCGTACATTCATGGCGTGCCTCCTCGTTCGAGGCACGCACGAACAACTGAATCGGATGGCCGGCGTGAGTCTTACGGCAAAAACCTTCACGCCCAAGCAGGGGCAGTATCTGGCTTTTATCCACCTCTATACCCGCCTGCATCGCAGGCCCCCGGCCGAAACCGACATGCAGGAATATTTCCGCGTCAGCCCGCCGTCGGTTCACCAGATGGTGCTAACGCTGGAACGCGCTGGCCTCATCAGAAGGCAGCCAAGGACCCCTCGCAGCATCGAGGTCCTCGTTGATCCCAAAACCCTGCCGGAGCTAATCTAACTGCCGCTGCACGCAACCCGTCAAAATCACTGTGCAAAGCCACTAGTCGTGCTGCGCAAACACTTCCACCATGGTGTCCTTTAGCAGATTCAGGCGTCGCCCGCATAGCGGCGAGAATTTGCATTCAACCATCGGACGGTAGCGGCGACTGTGAGCAGCAGAACAGTGGAGGTGAGATCAGGTCGCGAACCGGGTGAAAGGATGGCACGCGGCGGAGTGACGACACACTGGTAAGTCCATCACAGTTTGTACAGTGGGCGCCTCGCTGCGCCGCATTTGGCGAATTTCTTTAGCCCGAGTCACCCAACGGGGCGGGCCACGAGTCGTGTCCCGTTTTCGCGGCGCTGTAGTAGTTGGGTCGTCTTTCGGGGAACGTCCTGTCTCCTCGTGGGGACTCCGAGTGCGTCCACTAATTCGTCGCCGGTGCCGTCGCGGAGTTGGTTGGAAATGAGGGGGCGTAGTCTCCGGGATGATCATCAACCTCGAACATTCGGCGTTAGCGCGCCGGACTGGAGACCACGCCATGACGAGCACTACCACGAAGCCCGATTCTGCGCAGCTCACAGCCGAGATGGCTGCTGATCTTTTCGACAACTGGTTTGATGCGCTTGCGGCCGAGCTGCGGGCTCGGGCGCGCACCTTCATCTAAGAGCTGATCCGCGGCGAGCTCGACGCTGTGCTGGCCCGGCCGCGTTACGGGCGAAGCCAGATGGCTGGCAATGAAGCAAGAGCGGGTGTTGCAGGCCATCGCCACGGCAGTCGGACGCGGACGCTGACCGGGACCTTCGGGCCGCACGCGCACCACAGTGCCGTCGAGAATCAGCCGCACGATCGGCTCCTGCGCCAGCGAGCGGGCGTTCCAAGCGTCCCAGTCGCTCTTCACCTTGCGCCAGGTCCGGCTCACCGTGTCCTTGCCGACGCTCCCGCCGAACAAGGCCGCGAGCGCGCGGCGAACCCGGCGGGTGTTGGTCCCCGCGAGATAGGTCGAAGCAATCAGCGCGTCGGCGGCCAGCGTGCGACGCTGATAAGCCCGCAGCGCCGAGCTGCGCCATTCGGTAGTCTTGCCGTCGGCGGCGTCCAGCCGGGCGCGCGGTACCTCGATCTCGGCCGCTAATGCGGTGGAGGGCTTCTTCGCCAAGCTATCAAGGCGCCGCCTCAAGCGCGGCGTCTTCCGATCCGTCCGTGAGCTCAAAGCCGCTATCAACCGTTTCCTCGACGAGACCGACAATGATCCAAAGCCCTTCACATGGACCGCAGACCCAGACAAAATCGTCGCCGCCGTCAAACGCTGGCACCAGCTGTTAGATTCGATCCACTAGTTCATTCGCTTGAGCTTAGGAGTATGTCGCCGGGGGCGTCTCCAAATCGGTTGTCGACGTCCTTGTCATCCAAATCTAGACCCAACAAGGATGCAGGCGCTTGCCGCAGAAATTGCGCTATTGGGCTAATTGTTAGGAAGTATCCGATGGGAGACGTTCGATCGATCTACTGTGATGTGCCAGGCGCTCGTGCTCAGGGGAACGGAGGCTCTCGCGAAGACTTTGTCACTCGCTTGCGCTATCGCATCATCGAATGCGCGACGGAAGTTCTCGTCAGATGGTCGCGCGGCCATCGGGCGCATTGATGCGTTCACTCCTAGATACTGAGAACCTGATTTCGTTTTCTTCTCGCCATTTGTGCTTCATAGGAATTCGGCGGCGAAGGCGAATACATCGAAACTAGCGATCATTCTCAGATAATAAAGTCCTCGCTATCAAGCTTCATGGTATCTACGAGGAAGTCAATCTTCACTATCACGGCTCGATCAACGTCGATCCTCCGATGGAGTCGTTCTGGAACAAGCACTCCGGGCACGAAACTCGGCCCATGTCATCTTCAGCGTATGGGCTTCGCATTTTCGACGGCGCCGTTGCGCGCCCGAGCCCAGATTTAGCGCTAATCAATATCAATCTGGTATTGGTCCCCCCGAAAATGGTATTGGCGTCACCCAGTACGGTTCGTTCAACACTCCCTCAACATGAATCAGATGTCTGGAGGAAGCGTTGCGATCGGGCTCGATGGATTGGGCGGGGACAGCCTCTTGGCGGAGAAATGTCTCGTGAACGAAGCCAACCGCGCCTTGGTTATTGGTGGTACTGGCCCGACCGGACCCCACATTGTGAATGGGTTGATTGCCCGCGGATTGCGGGTCACTTTGTTTCAGCGCGGCACTCATGAGAGCGACGAGATCCCGGACTCGGCGATCCGAAAGGCTCACGCTCTTGGGGGTGGAACGATTTTGCCGCGATGAGATACCGCTTCCAATCCGTCACGCACAGCCCAGAATCCGACGAAGGCACGTGGCTCGACCAGGGCTTCTGGCTCGAGGCGCGGTGCCTAAAGGCACGGCGCAATTGGTCGCCCGAGTACAACGATTGTCTGTTCCAGCTGTTCGGTCACAAGGCCGCGTACCTCCTCTTGATGCGCGGAAAGCGTATTCGGTTCACCCACGAACTCAAGCATGACGTGAACATCGAAGGCTGCGATGCGAAGGCGATCGCGGCTTTTCTTTGCGACTTGCAGCAGGCGTGCGGCCAAGACGTGCAGCTGTCGGAATCGGTGAGTTCACCGGGTTTTAGTGCGTTCGCGCGTGCCGTTCGACATCGATGTGAACGAGGGCCTGTGCCCTGCCATTTTCGAGTGCGCCGTCACGGCGGCGCGGTTGATCAATGGCCGCATCTCCGTCGTACGGTGTCAGACGGCGTCACAGAGCTCTGGGAAGTTCGCGAGCCCGGGAAGTGGCTCTGGTGGAGATCGGTAACCTTAGCGAGCTGTTGGATCAATGAAGGCCGTATTTCGTGCGGCAGGACCACCCGAAGCGCCAAAAGACGCAACAACGCCCATGTCGAATTGCAGTTCGGTGGCACCTTGCTCAACTCGTTGTGTGCGGGGCCCGGCTGCCGCTCATTCCCGGCCATCGCCGGCGCATCCACAAGCCGGCAAGTCGGCCGGCTTGTCTTTCTCCCCTGACCCCTAGGCTTCTACCATGACCCCAACAACCTCGACGCGAAATCAGCTGCAGGATCGCGTGGCAAATGCGTTGCGCAGGATCCAAACGCTTGAATCCGCGTATGAGACCATCACGATCGGACAGCTGGTCTCAATGCGAGCGCGAACGCACGGCGCTACGACCGCCATTGACATCTTCGATCGGGGCGAGCGCGCGACCTACTTCGAGATGGACAGCTGGTCCAACAAATATGCGCATGCGCTGCGCGCGTTGGGGGTGCGCAAGGGCGATCGCATTGGGGTGATGCTCCGCAATCGCATCGAATTTCCTATCCTTTGGTTCGCGTTTGCAAAGCTCGGCGCAGTGATGGTCCCGATCAATATGCGCTACATGCCGCGGGAGATCGAATACGTTCTCAGCGATACCCAGGCAAAGTTCGCCGTCGTTGACGAATCGGCATGGCCAGTGTTTTCCGCGATGGACCCTTGGCCGCAAGCCCTCGGGAAGGAACGAGTGATTCTTGTCGGTCAGCCTTCCGCGAACGCCGCGACTACGCTGGATGAACTGCTCGAGGGCATCGACGATACGCCGGTGGACGAGGATGTCGGCGCTGATGATCTGCTGAACATCGCATATACCTCTGGAACGACAGGCTTTCCGAAGGGCTGCATGTTAACGCACGACTTCTGGGGCGTATGCGCGTGCGGACTAGCTTACACGGACTATCAGCGGTACAAGAAATATCTGTCGTGGTCGCCCTTCTTCTACGCCGAGACGCAAGGGCAGCTTCTGAGGTCATATCGGCAAGGCGGCACTTTGTACCTTGCCCCACAAATGAGCTCGTCGCGGTTCATCGGTTGGCTGAAGAAGTACCGCATTGAGTGGTGCTCGTTTCCCGAGCTGGTCACGCGACAACCCGAAGCCGTCGACGACGCATCGACTTGCCTGAAGCAAGTCGCGCATTACGGCGGCTGGAGTCCTGAGTCCATACGCCGATTTCGCGAGCGGTTTTGCGTCCGCGGCCAGAATAACTACGGGATGACGGAAATCGGATGGGGCACACTGATGCCCAGCGACATCGACCACGATGGCGCTCCCTTCGGGATGCGCGCCCCGTTTCGGGCGCTGCGGTTAGTCAAAGATGACGGTAGCCCCACGCCGGTCGGCGAGGTCGGGGAGCTGTGGGTGAGTGGTCGTGGGATCTTCAAGGGCTACTGGAATAGGCCGGAGGCGAACGCCAAATCGTTCGAGGGCGAATGGTTCAAGACGGGCGATCTGTTCCGTTGCGACGAATTCGGTTTTTATTGGCTCGTAGGGCGTACGAAAGACATGATCCGTCGCTCCGGCGAGAACATCGCTGCACGAGAGGTAGAGGCCGTCATTCGGCAGCTTCCCGAGATTGAGGATGTCGCCGCGGTGCCCGTTCGCGACGCGATGCGCGGAGAGGAGGTCAAGATCTACGTGGAGTTGAAAAAAGGTCTGAGCCCTGCCGACTTGCCCGTGGATCGCATTCTCGAGCATGCTCAAACGCATCTTGCCGTGTTCAAGGTACCGCGGTACATCGCCTTCACTCCGGCGCTTCCGAGGACTGTCAGCAGTAATAAAGTGCTTAAGCGTGAGCTAATGGAGATCAGCGATGCGCTGTCCGGAGCCTACGACAGCGAGGAGAAGCGCTGGCGCTGAAGTCGCTGCTTCAGCCCAGCTCGCGGTCACGCTCAGTTCGATACGTTAAGCGACCCAAAGAACGACCATAGGCCCCGTCGACGTCATACAATTCCGTCGTTAGGCCGGGGGTGCCGGCAGTCCCGTTTTTTTGTTCGTCAAGTGTTCGCGACGTCGTGGTGCCGTTTCCGGTTTACTTTCCACCATCTGCGGCTGTGCCGAGGTTGCAAGGACAGCGTGCCGATGTTGTGACGACACCATGCGGGTTTCTCGCGCCCTGCAAAGAGCCGTCGCAAAGCAGTTGCGGAGGCCGATTCTGCCGTCATCACCGCTGAAGATCCGCTTGCGCATCGTCTGGTCTAGGAACGCCGCGCCGCGATCAAAGCGGTTGAGGTTCGTGCCCGCCGAGAAGACGGCGTGTACACGCTCGTCAGCAGCAGAATGCAGCCTGGCTGACTTTTCCTGCGTGCGGGCGCCTCAAGCTTGACCCCAGGGCGAACCATCGGAACCCACTGCTCGTGTTTCCGCAGCGAGCCAAGAATGACATTCATGGCCATTCGCTTAGGCCGACCCCATTCGCGCGAGCGGCATACCACAGATTCCACCAGTGGATCGGCGAGCCCTCGAGCGGCGGCTTCCACGTAAGCTCTGCCCTGATCCTGGCTGTCCGCTCCGGTTCTGACGCCTCTCGGGTGCGAAAGTCACCGCCTGCTCAGTCATCAACAGTGCAGCGGCCGTCATTTTCACGCCGTGCAGTAGCTTCGGCGGCAGTACCCTCCGATTCGGCAGAACTCCAAAATTCAGCGTAGAGGCCAGGTGCGGGGTAGCACTGGAAAATGGATCAAAGCGTACGGCTGCAGGTCGGACGATCGCACCATCTCACGACTTGCAAGTCGACGGTCTGCGTATAGGACGAACGATTGGGCCAACAGGGCCGATACTCTCAATCTGCGTATACCAAACGGATGGTGGAGTCGCGCCCTTCGATTTCGCTGGCGGCGAGCAGCCGCTGCTGGTCCGACGTGCTTGCTTCAGAGATGTTCACCTGCACGTTTCACGATGTAGTTTACCGGCGATATCGAGCAGCGCGCTCCCTGACGTCTCAGGCGGCATGCAATCCCAGGCGCTCGATTGGGCTTCTCGGAACCGTGCGCGCCACGCGGATCACGGAGTCAAACGCCCGGACCGCAGCGAGGGCCTGCGGCAAGAAGCCTTGATCGGCCGCAGCGAGGGCGACCTTCTTGCTTGACCGATCGAACAGGGGAACATCGACTTCCAGCTCAATGTCGGCGATCCGATTTGAAAGCGGGGACTGGTTCATGTGCAAGTCGCGGGCCGGCTTCGCGAAGCTCAGCACCTCAGCCGCAGCGACGAAGTAGCGCAGATGCCGACTGTCCATAAAGTCATTAGCTGGGGCAAGGTTGAGCAAGCCGTTCGCGGCGATGCGGTTCCGTCCGGCTGATGATGGACACCCGCGCGAACGATGCCAGGATCTGTGCCGTGCCTGGCAGCCACTCGCCTCGCTTGCGCGCGGTGTGCATCGTTCTCTTCATGCACTAGAAGAACCGCGCGGCGCCGACACCCGTCGAGAACAGCGGTCATGCTCCGCGGAGTTTGTGTGTGCGCGCTTCATCGATGCTGCGCCCGTCCAGCGCAATGACTACGCTGTACTCCCGTTCGGCCGCCGCAACACTCACGATGCCATCTCGCACGTCGCGCAACACTCTTGCGGGATCGCGCGCTTTCGGATCGCCAAATCCGCCGCCGCCCGGCGAGAGCGCGTGGTAAGTCGCGGGTCCGTATCGTTTGACGCTGTATCTGGGCGGATGAATGGTTCTGCCGTCGGGGAACGACATTTCGATTTCTCCACCGGCGCCAGCCTTACCTCCCGCAGCGCCGAAGCCCGACGGCGCGCCCACGCCTTCGCTGCAGAACGCGTAGTCTGCTTGTGTCAAGATTTCGACCTCGTAATCGCATCCCGCTCCGCCGCGGAAGCGGCCTGGACCGGCGCTGTCGCAGCGCAGCTCCTGGCGGCGGAAGCGTACCGGATAGAGATGCTCGTAGGTTTCGAGGTTGGGCAACGAAAGCCCGCCCAGCGTGATGAGCCCGCCGATCAGGTGAAAACCGTCGCGGCCTTCGACTGCGCCTCCGGCTGGCGCTGCGGGCCACTGGTACATGACGTAACGGGCGCCATCCGGGCGCACGCCCGCCGTAATGGAACGCAATCCCTTCGACCAACCGGCCGAAGCGCGCTCAGGTAGAGCCTGTCCCAATGCCTTCCAGACAACTTGCACGATCTCGTGTCCCACGAAATTCGTGTTCATGGTCATAGGCGCGGGTGGTCGTGCGTTCACGAGTGTCCCTTCGGGCAACCTGATCTCGACGCTGCGAAAGGCCCCCTCGTTCTTGGGCAGGTCCGGTTCGAAGAACGAGGCCAACGCCATGAACACTGCAGACGTGCTGTTGGCGATCGAGCTGTTCTTGAAACCTCGCACCTGAGGCGACGTTCCTTCGAAATCGAGGATCAGGCGAGACTCGCTAACCGTCAGCGTCATCGCGATCCGGCCGTCGATCGGCTGAAAGCAATCATTGTCGACGGGTTCTTCCGCTCTCCAGCTTCCCTTCGCAAGGCGGGAACAACAGGCTTGGAAGCGCCGGTCCGCGTGCGCCAGCACGCCTTCGAAGAATTCGCCCGCCAGATCGGGTCCCACTTCCTCAACCAGCAGCGCTAGCCGCTCCGCGCCGATGCGCGTCGAACCGATCATTGCGCGCAGATCGCCGTCGACCGCCTCGGGCAGGCGCGTGTTGAGCAGCAGCAGGCGCCAAAGGTCCTCCCGCGGCCGGCCGGCCTCGATCAGTTTCAGCACTGGCAGCCGTATGCCTTCATGGAAAATCTCGGTTGCGGCAGAGTTGTAAGTGCCGGCCGCACCGCCGCCGATATCCACTTGGTGCGCGCGATTGCACGTAAACGCTACTAGCTTGCGCTTCACGAAGACGGGCCGGGCGATGACCCAGTCGGGCAAGTGATTGCCGCCGGCCGTGTACGGATCATTCAGCAGGAACACGTCTTCCGGCGCGATCGCATCCTTGAAGTCGCGCAGGATCGCGCGAACGGCGAAGCCGCCACCGCCGGTATGGATGGGAATGCCGTCCGCCTGACTGATCAGGGTACCGCGCGCGTCGGCAATGAAGCACGAGAAGTCGTGACTCTGGCTGAAGATCGGCGAGCGGGCGGTGCGCGTCATCACCCATCCCATCTGATGAGAGATGTGATCCAGCCGGTTCTGCACCAGGGCAAGCGTAATAGGGTCCAAGGCGAGGTTCATGCGACACCTCCGATGCGGACCAGGAAATTGTCGGCGGCGTTTACCTCGACCACGTCGCTCGGACCGACAAAGGCGGTCGTCGTGCGCTCTTCGATCAAAAGAGGTCCTTCCAGCTTGCAGCCCGGTCGAAGATCCAATCCATCGTAGACTGGGACATCCTGCCAGCCGTGAATCGGATCAATCCACACCGGACGACTTTGTCGGGGAACGGGAGGCTTCTGGTATGGCGTCCGAGCGGGCGTTGGTGACCAGTCAAGACTGTCGCGCCCGACAACGCGCAGCGCCGTGATCTCGAGACGACCGCCGGGTTGAATGTGACCAAATAGACGTTGATGCTCGGCTTCAAAGGCTCGTCGAGCGGCGGATTCATCAAAACGGTTCGCATTCAGTGCGACGCGCAAAGGCCATTGTTGGCCCTGATAGCGTAGATCGATCTCGCGCTGGACTGTTCCATTCTTGGCAAATCCTTGGCGCGCCAGTACGTCGAGTGCTTTGGCCTCGAGCTGTGCAAATCCAGCCTCAAGTGCCGAGCGATCCGCATGGTCGAGGTCTGCGACAAAGACCTGCAGGTAATCTTGCCGGATGTCGGACTGCAGCGTGCCCATGGCGCAGAAGGCACCCGCAGCGCGCGGCAACAGCACCCGCTTGCATCCAAGGACGCGCGCAACGGTGGTGCCATGCATAGGGCCGGCGCCGCCGGCGGCAACCAACGTGAAATTTACAGGGTTGTGACCGCGCTCAATGCTCAGCTGTTCGACCGCATGCAACAGGTTCTGCTCCAACAGGCGAACTACGCCGCTTGCGGCATCTTCGACCGAAAGGCCAAGCGGACGCGCCAATTTCGTCTCGATTGCCCGTCGCGCTAGGGTGGCGTCGAGCGTCACCGCGCCGCCGGCCAGCGGTCCTGCTCGCAATCGTCCGAGGACGAGCTGCGCATCAGTGACAGTGGGCTCCTCTCCGCCCAGTCCGTAAGCTGCAGGCCCCGGCTGTGCGCCGGCCCCTCGAGGGCCTACATTTAGTAAGCCGCCGGCATCAACCCAGGCAATTGTGCCGCCGCCGGCCCCGACCGTATGGATCTCAACCGAAGGAATCGTGAGGTGATAGCCGTCGATGACCAGTTGATCGCTGACCGGTACATCACCACTCGCCATCACCATCACGTCGCAACTCGTACCGCCGATCTCCATCGAAATGAAGTTGGCCGCCTCTTCCGAGCCGGCGCATCCTCTGAGAGCGCCGACGGCCGCAGCCGGTCCGGACAAAACGAGCATCACTGGACGATTGGCGACCTCAGCGATCGACACGGCGCCCCCATTGCTCTGCAACATGAGCAGCGAGCGCGGCAGACCGAGTTGACGCAGCTGCTCGTCGAGCGCCTTGAGATAGGTGGTGACCTTTGGTGCGACGTAGGCGTTGACCACGGCCGTCAAGCCGCGCTCATACTCACCCATGGTCGGCATGATCTCACTCGATAGCGAGATCCAATCGCCACGCCAGTTCTTTATGAGCGCCTCACGTGTTTCGAACTCGTGTTTGCCATCCAGAAAGCTGTTGAACAGACACACGGCGACCGATTCCACCCCTTCTTCCGCAAAGAGTGCGGCAGCGCTGGCCACATCGTCGACCGCGAGTGGCGTGAGCTCCGTACCGTCGGCGGCGATGCGTCCCCTGACGGGCTGCCGCAGATAGCGCGGTACCAAGACTTCGGGGAAGGGGGTGCGATGGTCCCATTGGTTCTCGCGGATGCCGCGGCGGATCTCCACGGAATCCCGAAAGCCATGGGTGGTTATCATCCCGACCTGCGCGCCTTTTTTCTCCAGTATTGTATTCGTGGCGACCGTCGAGCCGTGCACGAACAGCGCGCAGCCATGCAGCAAGGCCGATAGCGACAGATCGAGCTCCTCTGACGCCAATCTCAGGACATTCAGCACACCTTCGCTGGGATCGGCGGTAATTGAGGGCGTCTTGAAGATGCGCACATTATCGGCCCAGTCGCGCAAGACCATGTCGGTAAAAGTGCCGCCTACATCGACGCCGATACGCCAAGGAGCCACCAGGGAAGTTGGTTTGCCGATCATCGCCCCCACAGATGTGATATTTTATCAAATTTGCTTTGATCATAGGTATTGCCGTGGTGTCAACCGCGCGTGGAACGATTGGTCTTCGTCGCGGTGAACTCGCCAGAGCAAGCGACTCAATGCAGCGCGCCAATAGTGCCAGCACCGGCATGTTGAAGCAATGGAGCCCGCCTCGACTTCGTTCCGCACGCCAGACAGAGGGATACGCCCGCGCTCGAGACGTCAAGATCGGTGGCTCAGCAGCAGCGGTGGCCAGCATTATCGCGATTATGTCGCTGGCACTTGCCGCCCGAACTTGGCACTAGCGAGCACTGCCCCTGAGATCCAGAACTTGCAACTGGCCACTGCGAACCAGGGCGGCGTGGTGCCAAAAACGAGTGCCAGCGCCCCCATGAGCCTTTCGTTGACCGTTGCAATGGTGTCGATATTATATCAGATATTAACTCGCCAAGCGCTTGGGATGCACAGGATGAACGTGAAGATGCCGTCTACCAAGGCGGACTATGTCTGTGATGTCATCAAAAAGGATATTCTGGACGGGAGGTTCCCTCCTGGTAAGCGGCTGCGTTTGGCCGAACTCGCCTCCCTCTATCAAACAAGTGAAATGCCGATCCGGGAGGCGCTATTCATGCTCCGGCGCGACGGCCTCGTGTCCTTCAAAAGCCATTGTGGCGCCACGGTCGCGGAGGTATCGATCAAGGAGCTTTGCGATATTATCGCAACCGGCACCTACCTTGAAATTCTCGCAATGACCGAGGCGGTTTCGTACCACACCGAAAGCACAATTTCCGTGCTGACTGACCTCAACGACCAGATGAAGAAGACCAAGGTTGGCAGCAAGTACAGCGAGCTGAACCGTGAATTCCACCGACTTCTCTGCTCGCCATGCAAGAACGAATTCCTGAAGGGCGAGATCAACGACATTGTGGCCCGTTTCTTCAAGCGCTGGCCAAAGACCATTTTCGAACTGCGGCCTGAACGCAAGGCTCTGGCGACGAAAGAGCATGAAGCCATGCTTGAGGCCTTGAGGGCCGGCTCGGCATCCAGGCTTCATAAGATGGCGATGACGCATCGCGAAGAGACCTTGAAGGCTTGGCAGGACGTTGTCGAGGAAGCCGAGTCGAAGACGACCAAGCCCAGTAAACTGGCAGCGGTTTGAAACTCATGATGAGCCGTATCCATCGTGAGGATTGCTTTCCGTCCGCCTGCTGATCGCGACCAGCAGAGCGTCGTTCTGCAATAAATCACGAATTGGCTCTTGGCACGACCGATGCTCTCCGTGAGAAGAACAGAGTAGATCAGGGACAATTTCCTGTCTGCCGAGAGGTCTGACCGGCGGCGCATTCGCGCCGCCGGTCCCCCCGATTTGCGCCTACCTTGGCTCAAGCCGACGATGAAAGCTTGTTTGCGCCCAAGGATCTGATATTATATCAAATATGCAGAGAGCCGACTGGGCAGTCGCGAGGCATTGAGAGGGAGCTAGCTCGAGATAGTCCAGCGCTCTTCAGCGGGGCCTGCTCGTCGGCCAGCGGTTCGGCTCGGAATAGATTTCGAGGGAATAGGTGCAGGATGGTTGACCAGCAGCTTTATCAAGGCTCCACAATCGGCGAGCTGATCATTATTGCCCTTCGGAAGTTCAGGGAGCGGGTCGCCTTCAAGGACGCTGGCCGCACGCTTAGTTACGCAGAACTGGAAGTAATGATTGGGAGCGCCGCTGCCAGGCTCGAAGCGCTCGGAGTCCGCAAAGGCGATGCTGTCGTGCAGGTCGCGGACAATGCCACCGAACTCTTCGTAATCATGGCTGCCTGCTTTATCCAGGGGTACCGCTCGATTACGCTACAAGCGACATCCAGCATCAGTGATCAGATATATGCCGTCGGGGATACGGAAGCTGCCGTTCTTATTGTGGACGACGAGCACATTCGCAACGGCATCGAAATCAGAAACGCCGTCGGCAGTAAGTTCCAGGTATGGTCACATCAGGCGGGAAATGGGGAAATTGGCCCTTTCTGGGCGGGTCACGTCGAACCCAAGCTGCCCCTGACGACTGATGTGAAGCCGGAGGATATCGTTCGGCAGGGATACACAGGCGGCACTACTGGTGTCCCTAAGGGCGTCATGATCTCCAGCCGTTCGCTGGTCTGCAGTAGCATGCATTACATGGCGACACAGCCATGGGAGAAGGACATCAAATATCTTGTTGCTTCGACCATGGCCCATGGGACCAGCACAATCATTCTGCCTGTCTTCCTGAAGGGTGGCTGCACTGTGCTGCAGAAGAGATTCGATCCGGGCGAGGTGATCCGTGCCATCGAGCAGGAAGGCATCACAAGCATGATGATGGTGCCCACGATGCTGTACGCTTTGCTGGACCACCCGAAGATCTCAAGTGCAAATCTGAAGAGCATGTGCCGCATTCTCTACGGCGCGGCTCCAATCTCCCCGACGCGGCTTCGCGAGGCGCTGGGCGTCTTTGGTCCAGTGTTTATCCAGTCTTATGGCCAGAGCGAGGCGCCTGCCACAGTGCTGATGCTCAGCCAGGAGGACCACCTGACGGACGACGATAAGCGCCTCGAGTCGGCCGGTACGCCGTATCCCGGCGTCTCAGTCAAGTTGCTGGATGATGATTGCAGGCCGGTGCATCAAGGAGAAATTGGCGAAATCTGCGTGAGAGGGCCGCTGGTCATGTCAGGGTACTGGAAGATGCCAGAGCTGACGGAGGAGACGCTGCGTGGCGGTTGGCTTCACACCGGCGATCTGGCCTACCAGGATGAGCAGGGATACTACTTCATTGTGGACCGCAAGAAGGACATGATCATCTCGGGCGGATTCAACGTCTATCCGAACGAGGTCGAGAATACTTTGACGCAGCACCCTGCCGTGGCATCGGCGGCGGTGATCGGCATACCGGACAAGAAATGGGGTGAGGCAGTCAAAGCCTTTATTATCCTCCGTTCGGGCCAAAATGCATCCCCGGATGAACTCATTGCTTTCACAAAGAACTTGAAGGGTCCGGTGAAGACCCCGAAGTCAGTCGAGCTAGTCAAAGCCCTGCCGCTGACCAATGTTGGCAAGGTCGACAAAAAAGCGCTCAGAGCGCCTTACTGGAAAGGCACCTCGCGGAAGGTGAACGGCTGAAATTGCTAAGGTCGGCATGGCTACGGCTGAAGCAGGTTACCGGCATTCGTGAAAAGCTGAGATTCGAATGCCGCCAGCACTTCGTTCACGTAGACAACGCGGTGTTGCCGGCAACTGACTGATTGGCGGCTCGGAGTAGCGGGTCCGCGGTGGCCGCGTCCCGAAAACATCGGGTTCGAGCAAGGGCGTTTCATCTGTCCGGAGCAAGTTGAAGAGCATGAAGACGAAATTACTCAAGCCGAGTCTCTACGCACAGGAGGGTACGAGATCTGCACCAGACCATCCGTCGTTAAAGGGTGGTAGGTGCGCTCACTGTGGTTACGTTTTCTTCCCCCTGCAGACTTATGGCTGCGAGGTATGTGGAAAGAGCGGCGCCACTTTGCAGCCGCTATCTCTTGGGGGGAGCGGGACTTTGATCGCGTCGGCGAAGGTGCATCTCCACAATCCGACGGCGTCGGTTGCAAATACCGACGTCATAGACCGCGAAACGCCCTTCACGATCGGTTCGATGAAGCTCGACGACGGGCCGACAATCCGCACTCTCATGGTCGATGCAGATGAGCGAGCCCTGAAGCCTGGACAAAGGATGGTGAGCAAGCTCGTCCCCATTGGCCGGAGCGCGCAAACGATCGTCGACCTTCGCTTTACTCCAGCCTCCTGATCAGCGGCGAGATCGGAACATGGCCACATTCCTAAAGGACTTGCGCGATATCTACGTTGTTGGAGCTGGCTGGCATCGATATCAACCGCTCAGCGAGACGCCATACGTGGCGCTCGGCCTGAAAGCAATCCGACAGTCTCTGGCGGATGCAGCTATCGCCTGGCCAGACGTCGAGTCGTCTTATATCGGGACTGGTCGTCTTGGTATGGCGGCGGGGCGGGCGATGCTGAAGCATCTCGGCGCCACCGGTCGGCCACTCGTGCATATTGAGAATGCTTCCGCTTCGGGTTCCGCCGCGTTCCGGCACGCTTGCATCGAGGTGGCGGCCGGCATTGCCGACGTATCTCTGGCGATCGGTGTCGACAAGCCGGCTGCCGTGCAGCGTGCCTACACCAAGACTGGCATCGACAATTTGGCCGAGGACGCCATCGTTCCGTTCACTCATTTCGCATTGCTGACGGACGAATACGCCCATGAGCATGGTGTGAATCCGGAGGATATTGCCCTGGTTGCGGTCAAAAACCACCGTAACGGCTCGCTTAATCCCAACGCCCATCGTCAGCAAGCGCGCACGATCGCCGAAATTCTGGGTGGCAAACCAGTGTCCGGGACGCTGACCACATTGCAGTGCTGTCCTGTTGGCGAAGGCGCGGCGGCCGTGATCATCGCCTCGGGGGATGCCATCAAGCGTCTTGGCATCGATGCAGGGCGTGCCATCCATATCACTGCATCGGCCGCATCGAGCGAGCGCGCCGGACTGCAATCAGCAGCTGATGCTGCGATCACGAAGGATACGATTGCCGATGCACTGCGACAAGCCGGCCTGAAGCCGCAAAACGTGGATGTGCTCGAGGTGCACGATGCGTTCACGGTCGAAGAGCTGCAGTACATCGAGGCAATGGGTTTCTGCGAGCCAGGACAAGCCATCCACCTCCTCAAGGAAGGTGCGTTCAATATTGGTGGACAGATGGCTGTTAGTCCCTCCGGCGGCCTGATTGCCATGGGCCATCCGCTCGGGCCGACTGGCGTCGGCCAGATCGCCGAACTGACAATGCAGCTACGTGGCGAGGCTGGCGTCCGTCAACATAAGAGCGCGAAGATCGGCTTGGCTCATATGGTCGGCACGGGTGCCGTCTGCTACGCGCACGTGCTGCAGAAGCCCTAGGAGCTCAATTACCGGCTTCGCAGCTCACGGAAGTTCATTTGCTTCATGGAAGAGCTGACGAAGACTTCTCTCGAGCTCAGAATTTGAGGCGGCCTTTAAAGGCTCATGTTTTCGATTGCGATGACCATATCCCTGTTGCGTGGGCTGCGGCTTGCGCAGAGTGGGAAATGACACTCAGCTCCGGTCGCCGACGAAAACTGAAAAGTTGCGCAAGAGCTGTGTCTGATATTATATCAAATATAGAAGATCAAAACGGTACGAGGGAACCACATGCAAACGGTCGTGAGTGGCAGCTATCTCGCGGGAAACGTTCTCGGGAGATTCAGAGTGTCAGACGAAGTGGCATTCACAGTCGCACGCGGCAAGGGACCATGGATCTGGTCGACGGATGAACGACGATTTGCGGATTACCTGATGGGGGCGGGACCGATGGTGCTAGGCCATGCTCATCCAAGGGTCGTGTCAGCCATCGCCGAGCAGGCCGCGATAGGCACGCACTATTTTCTACTAAACCAGCGGGCTCAGGAGCTTGCAGCCAAAATCTGTCACCTGGTGCCCTGTGCAGAGTCGGTGAAGTTTTGTGCCAACGGATCGGAGGCAAATTTCTATGCACTTCGACTGGCGAGGGCTTTTACGGGACGTACCAAGGTCCTGAAGTTCGACGGAGCGTTTCACGGACATAGTGACTATGCCGTGCAGTCGCTGCGCGCGGAGCCTGATCGGAACGATCGACATGTGGTGTCGGACTCGGCCGGCGTTCCAAGGCAAATAAGCGACACAGTTGTCATTGCACCCTATAACGATATCGAGCGGACGCGGCAGCTCACCGAGCCGATTGCCCACGAGATTGCCGCTATTCTTGTCGAACCCGTCCAACGGGCGTTCATGCCAGCTCCAGGCTTCCTGGAAGGCTTGCGGGCGCTCGCAGATAAGACAGGCGCCCTGCTGGTCTTCGATGAAGTGGTGACCGGATTCCGGCTCGCGCTTGGGGGCGCTCAGGAATACTTCGGCGTGACGCCGGACCTTTGCGCCTTGGGTAAGGTTTTGGGCGGCGGCTTGCCGGTGGCTGCCGTGGCCGGGCGGGCTGATGTTATGGAGCTCACAATTCCCGGGCGTCCCGACGATGGCCGATCGGCCTTCATGAGCGGCACGTTGAATGGCAATCCGCTGGGTTGTGCGGCTGGTCTTGCTACTCTTGAAGTGATCGAGGAGTTAGGGGCGCCGGCTAAACTTAAGGAAAAGGGGGAAACCCTGGCGGCCGGTCTGAGGGAAATCGCTAAACGTCTTTCGGTGCCCCTACAGACGATTGGCCCTCCCTCTATCCTGCAAGTGGTGTTTGGCGTCGGTCCAATCGACAACGCCGAGGTTCTTGCGGCCTCGCGGCAAGATGCTGCACACCGATTCGGAATCGAGATGACTCGAAGGGGAGTGTTCTGTTCACCTGGCAAGCTCTACGTATCCCTCGCGCACACTGACGAGACTCATAACTTGTTCTTCGAAATGGCTGAACAGTCCATGCGTGCTGTGCGTGACCAAGGCCTTCTCGGCTAGGCCGGAAGAGTCGGCCTGCCAAGCTGATGTTCATCCCGTGAGATTGAACGGGAGCCGCCGGAGACAATCCGCCGAGAATTCATAGTCAAGGAAAGGGAGGAAGCATTATGCGTACGACGCCAAGACTCTCGTTGCTGGCCCTGCTGCTCGCATTGATCGGCTATTCGCTTCCAGTGTTAGCAGAAACGGAAGATCCCCTTTTCGCGTCGATCCGCAAGGCTGGCCAAGTCAAAGTGGCGCTCGCCTCGGCTCCCCCTTACATGGTCGTGTCACCGACCGGAGAGGCGACAGGTTCCTCCGTTGATCTGCAGAACATGGTGCTCAAAGGCATGGGCATGCCAGCGCTTGCACCCGTGCTCACGCAATGGGATGCCATGATTCCCGGACTGCAGGCCTATCAATTCGACTACATTGGCGCAGGCCTCAACATCACGGAAGCACGCTGCAAAATATTGGTGTTCTCGACACCCTACTATGCAGCTCAGACCGGGCTGTATGTCTCACCCGGAAATCCGAAGCACCTGACGGGCCTTGCACAGATTGCGCACAGCTCTGACATTAAGGTTGCAACGCTACCCGGCCTCGATAGCTATCAGGGGTATGCGCTGAAGCAGGGGGTCAAGCCTGAGCAAATCACAATCGCCCCTGACATTCAGGCTGGGGCCGCAATTGTCACCAGTGGTCGGGCCGACGCGTTTTTCATCGGTCAGTTCACCATCTCCGATCCCCAGCAGAAAGGTCTGGAGGTAGTCGTCGACGAACAGTCACCAGTGTACGGTTCGGCCATCGCATTCCGCAAAGAAGATGTACATTTTCGCGACGCGTTTAACGAGCAGCTGAACTCGTTGATCAGAAGCGGCGCGATACAGAACCTCTACGAAAAATACCGAATCCCCAACGGCGATACGCTTGCTAAGCTGTTGGGCAAATTCACCAAAGCCAGTGATCTCGTTTCCAAGCTGTGAGTAACGACAACTCTAGGAAGCAAGCACCTCTACCAGCGCGTACGCGTGCAGAGCGTGTGGGATACGATCAAACGCAGATCGAGCATCGTCGGATTTAGGCCACACTCGTCGCGCCCGCCGCAGCCTCGAATGCGACTGAGGCGCATGCATTCGCTCCCAATTCGCAACAGGCCATGTGGGCTATCGAATTCGAAAAAGTATCCAAGTCCTTCGGTGCTCATCGCGTGCTGGTCGATCTCGGCCTGCAAGTGAAGCCTGGCGAAAAGGTCGCGCTGATCGGCCCGAGCGGTTCAGGCAAGACGACCGTGCTGCGCCTGGCGATGACCCTGGCGAAGCCCACCGCCGGTGATATCCGGGTTTTTGGCGAGAGCATCGTGTTCGATGCGGCGGGCAAACCGCTCTCGAACGCGCAGGAGGCGAAGATCCGCCGCCGGTGCGGCATGGTGTTCCAGCAGTTCAACCTGTTTCCGCATCTGACCGTGCTGCAGAACCTGATCCTGGCGCCAACCACGGTGTTACGACAGTCAAGAGAGCAGGCTGAAAAAAGCGCGCTCGAATACCTTCGGATGGTGGGCCTCGAAAGCAAGGTGAATGCCTACCCCGCGCAGCTTTCCGGCGGTCAGCAGCAGCGCATCGCCATCGCGCGGGCGCTGATCCTGAAACCTGAGATCCTCCTGCTGGACGAAATCACCTCGGCTCTGGATCCTGAGCTCGCTGGAGAGGTTCTCGATGTGGTGCGAGGTATTGCCCACGAGACCAAGGTGTCACTGCTGATCGTCACGCACGAGATGCGCTTCGCACGCGAGATCTCCGATCGCATCGCTGTTTTCGACGCGGGGCGCATCATCGAGCAGGGCCCGCCCGACAAGATCTTCAGCAATCCTGAATCCGAGCGGACGCGCGCATTTCTGCGATCCGTACTGGACCACTGAGCGTAACGCTGCGCAGATCGTGTCTGCTCCTTTTTGAAACGTGCGCGCGATCCAGCATCATGAATTCGGAGGAGAGCAACTGCATCACGATGCAGCTATGCGGCTTCGTAGCCGATAATCGCTTTCACTTCGAGGAATTCCTCCATCCCGAACTTGCCCCATTCGCGCCCATTGCCGGATTGTTTGTACCCCCCGAACGGGGCGGCGCTGTTGTATGCTGGATAGTTGAGCTGAACTGTGCCGGCTCGCATCCGAGCTGCCACCCGGCGCGCGCGCGAGAGGTCCGACGATTGAACGAAAGCCGCCAGTCCGTAGATCGTATCGTTCGCAAGCTCGATCACCTCGGCTTCGTCGCGATAAGGCAGGATCGACAGAACCGGCCCAAAGATCTCTTCGCGGGCGATGGACATGTCGTTCCGTACATTGGCAAACACTGTAGGGCGAACGAAATAGCCTCGATTGAGATGCTGAGGCCTTCCTGGTCCGCCAGCGATGAGCTCCGCCCCTTCATCGATCCCGGCCTGGATCAGCCGCTGCACCTTCCTGAACTGTGGCTCGGTGACCACTGGGCCGAGGGTTGTATTGGGATCGCGTACGTCACCCACCACGAGCTTCTCTGCAGCTGCCTTAGCTATCGCCTTTACCTCATCTTGCCGGTCTGCCGGCACGAACATGCGAGTGGGCGCACTGCAGGACTGGCCGCTATTGCTCATCATCTTGAGCACGCCGTTCGTGACTGCACTGTTGAAATCAACGTCGGGCAACAAGATGTTCGCCGACTTTCCGCCGAGTTCTAGCGCCACGCGCTTGACCGTCCTTGCGGCAGTTTGGGCGACCAGGATACCTGCACGTGTAGAGCCAGTAAACGACATCATGTCGATGCCCGGATGAGCGGACATGGCGTCCCCTACAATAGCGCCTTCGCCCTGGACCATGTTGTAGACGCCTTTCGGCACGCCAGCGGCATGCATCACCTCCGACCAGATGATGGCATTCAACGGCGCCACTTCGGACGGCTTCAACACCATGGTGCAGCCAGCGGCCAGCGCTGCGGCGACCTTGACGACGATCTGGTTGATTGGCCAGTTCCATGGAGTAATCAGCCCGGCCACACCGATCGGTTCTCGCACGATCATCGTGCTGCCTTGCAGCTCCTCGAATTGATAGTGCTGCAGCACATCGATCATTCGGCTTAGATGAGCCGTTCCTGCTAAGGCTTGCTGCTCGCGCGCAAACTGCAACGGCGCGCCCATTTCCCGGCAAAGGACTTCACCAATATCGTCCCGTCGCTTGTCGTATTTCGCAAGAATACTCCTCAGCAGTTCCAGCCTCTCCTGCCGCGTAGTGCGGGAGAATGCAGGAAACGCAGCCTGAGCGGCATTGACGGCGCGGTCGACGTCTTTCTGCCCGCCCGCCGCAATCCGAGTGAATGTCTCCTCGGTAGAAGGATCAACCACGTCCAGCAGCACGGGCTCCAACGGATTCATCCACGCCCCATCCACATAGTGCTCGCGTTCGTGCTGCATTCGACCCTCTTCAGAAAATGTTAGGAGCGCTGATCGATCAATCGGATGCAGTGTGGGCAAGCCGCCTTCGGGGACGCCAATACCAATTTTGAAGAGAACAAGACCAGATTGGAATTAATGCGTCGACTCGCCGATCAAAGCTGAAGATGCTCACTGCAACACGGATCCAGCATCGCGTTCGATCAACGGACCGGCTGGTGCGATGGAGCGCGCCGCTGAGAACGTCTATGGCTCATCACCCTCTGCCGCAGCGGCGGCAGCGGTGACATCGGTGCATGCGTCTCTGCCACCACACATATGCATTGCGCGGCCTAACGGCCCTGCTTGATCGGCATAAGGGGTTAGTTGGAATCGACCGCAGTTTCTCAATTCCAATATGGTATCGATACGTCCGGAATTGGTATTGGCATGGCCTGAGCCGGTTCGTCCAGAATTCGTTACAATACTCAAAAATTCAGGAGCCCAGGGGTCATGAACCAAGCTGTTTCGGAAGCAACATCTCCGCAACCCAATACTTCAGCTCTTCTGAGCTTGGCAGGCAAGCTCAGCGTTGATGCAGTGATAGCCACCAGCCCGGAGAACTTCATCTACACGACCAGGGTTTACCTGATGAGTGTCTCGCGCCTGAGACGGCAGGCGTTTGGTATCCTGCCTGCGACCGGAGAGCCGGTTGCGCTGGTCGCTACGACCGAGCGGAGCCAAATGGTTGATGGGAGCTGGATCAAGGACATTCGCACCTATACCGAGTTTGCGAATGACCCGGCCGACGCTCTCGCAGACGTCCTCACAGATCTCGGTAAGGACCGCGGCACGATCGGTATCGATCTCAATTATCTGCCCGCCGCAACGTATGCCCGTCTTGTGAGCAGGCTACCCAATGTCAAGTTCATCGACACTCACAAAAGTCTCGCCGCAGTTCGCGCGGTCAAGTCACCCGGCGAGATTGAGCTCCTCGAGAGGACCACGAAGCAGACGCATCGCGCGGTGCTGGATGCGATGAGCGCGAGCAGATTGGGCGAGGCTGAGCAAGTCATGGCGAATCGCATCGCCGAAAATCTCGTCAACAGTGGAGCCGAGGAAGTAAAGCTCTTGATCTTCGGAAGTGGCCCTCGCTCCTCTAATGTCCACGCTCGCGCTACTGAGCGGGTGCCCTTGAAGAGCGAGATCGTACGCCTCGACGTTGGTGGAAAATATGGTGCATGGAGCAGCGATTTCGCCCGCACCTATTCAAGCGGTGAGCCCACAGCGTTGCAGCGCGATACATACCGAAAGCTGTGGGATCTCGAGACGGCGACCATCAACATGGTGCGGCCGGGAATGGCGGCAGAAGAGCCGTTCTTTTTCTGCAGGGACCAAGCTGAAAAGCTCGGGTTGAACTTCAAAATGGTGTGGGTCGGCCATGGCTTTGGCGTTGAATCTCATGAATTCCCCATAATTCGGCCTGGCGAAAAGACGAAGCTGGAAGTGGGCATGGTGTTCAACATCGAGCCGATGGTTACCGACGCGGAAGGGGCAATGTATCACCTTGAGGATCTGTTCGTCGTGACCGAAAAAGGCGCGCGCTTGCTTACGCTGGGATATGCTCCTCGCGAGATCCCGGTTATCGGCGAGCCAATCCGGGCATAAGGGAAACGTTGCTCGATGTCTGGGCGCCGATGGACTCAGTGAAATCACGAAACTTCGCCCGTCGCTTCCCGCCGGAATCGTCGTGGCGGCAGGCGCGCGTTCACGCGCTGCCCCGCATCCACCGGCGTGAACGGCTATCGCAGCTATCTTCATCGACGACTACTGCCGGACGAACGTACCGGGCGTCTATGCTGTGTTGTCGGCTCCCACGCTCGTCCATAAGAGCAAGCATGAAGGCGTGATTCGTATCGATAAGTTCGCGGGCGTGCTCAGCGTCCGACGAAAGGACAGGATGAAAACCTCCAGTTGAGGCTATGCAATCCCTAGATGGCATCCGTCGATCTGACAGAGGCCCACGCGAAGCAAAGACCGCGACAGCTGCACCCCGCGTCAGCCTTCACGCCGACGGCAAAAGTGATCGCGCTCGGCAAGAGGCATCGCGAGCCAATTCCAATTTGGTGTTGGCCTTGTCCGAAGTTGGTATTGGGCTCTCTGGAGCCGTTTCGCGCACAATGCGGTGCGTCGGTCGATCGACAAACGAAAGGAATTTTATGCGTAGGACGCTGAAGCTCTCGTCTCTGGTCTTGATGCTCATACTGACCGGCTATTCGTTCGGGACGTTTGCGCAGACTGAGGACCCTCTCGCCTCGATCCGCAAAGCCGGCCAAGTCAAGGTGGCGCTGGCCTCGGTGCCACCTTACATAGTTATGTCGCCTGGCGGAGAGGCGAGGGGCTCTTCGGTCGATCTGCAGAACATCGTGCTCAAGGAATTGGGTCTGCCTGCGCTTACGCCGATGCTCACGGGGTGGGACGCTATGGTCCCCGGACTGCAGGCCCGCCAGTTTGACTACATTGGCGCTGGCCTGCCAATCACGGAGCAAGGATGTAAAGTATTGCTGTTTTCAGCGCCTTATTACGCTGCCCAGCTGGGGCTGTTTGTCCCGCCCGGAAATCCGAAGCATCTGACGAGCGTCGCAGACGTCGCGCATCGCCCCGACATCAAGATCTCAATGCTGTCGGGCCTTGGCAACAACAGGGCGTACGCACTGAAGGTGGGCGTCAAAGCCGATCAAGTCATGATCGTTCCTGACCATCAGGCTGGTGCCGCGACGGTTTCTGGCGGCCGGGTCGATGCGTTCGTAGGCAGCCAGTTCGCTATCCTCAATCCGGAGGAGAAGGGCCTTGAGTTGGTCGTCGACAAACAGTCGCCAGTGAATGCGTCGGCCGCGGCTTTCCGCAAGGAGGACGTTGCTGTCCGCGATGCGTTCAATAAGAAACTGAATGTCTTGATCAGGCAGGGCTTGATCCAGGACCTCTACAAGAAGCACGGAATCCCCAACGGCGATATTGAAGCGCAGTTGCTTGCGAACCTAACCAAGGCCAGCGACGTGGTGCCAAGCTGCGAATAAGAAGCGGCCGCCCATGAAATCTGCACGCCCGCCCGCCCGGAGTTTGTCGAGCATGGCCGCTCGCAAGCTTTGACCTGATCCGCCATCCGCTAGATCCCACGATCGCGACGACTCAAGAGTTCAAGTATTTAAAAGTGCGGCAGGGGACCATCAATTCCAATCTGGTATTGATGCCTACGAAGTTGGTATTGGCTTGGCCAGAGGCGCTGCGCGCAAAATGCGACAAGTTGCTGAAACGGAATTCATGATTTGGAGGGGACACCTTATGCGTAACACATCAAAGCTCTCTTTGCTGGTCGTGCTGCTTGCGTCGATCGGCTATTCGTTTGCGACTTTTGCCCAAACCGAGGACCCGCTCGCTTCGATCCGCAAGGCCGGTCAAGTCAAGGTGGCGCTGGCCTCCGTGCCTCCTTACATAGTTTTGTCGCCGAGCGGGGAAGCGACCGGCTCCTCGGTTGATCTCCAGAATATGGTGCTCAAGGAGCTGGGCCTACCTGCGCTTACGCCGGTGGTCACGGGGTGGGACGCCATGATCCCAGGATTGCAGGCCCGTCAATTCGACTACCTGGGCGCCGGTCTAAACATCACGGAAGCGCGCTGCAAGGCGGTGCTGTTTTCGATGCCCTATTACGCAGCCCAGATTGCCCTCTTTGTTCAACCCGGAAATCCAAAGCACCTGAAGAGCGTTGCGGAAGTTGCGCGTCGCCCCGACATCAAGTTGGCGGCGATTGCAACGTCAGCTCAGCAAACGTATGCGCTCAGGCAGGGCGTCAAGTCTGAACAGGTTATGATCGTGCCAGACATTCAGGCTGGCGCCGCGACGGTCATCGGCGGTCGGGCAGACGCGTTTATTGTGGGGCAATTCAGTATCGCCAATCCGAAACAGAAGGGCCTCGAGGTTGTCGTCGACAAAGATTCGCCAGTGGACGGATCGGGCGCGGCGTTCCGCAAAGAGGACAAGGCTTTCCGCGATGCGTTCAACAAGCAGCTCACTTTGTTGATCAAAAACGGCGCAATCCAGAAGCTCTACGAGAAGTACGGGATCGAGAACGGAGATGTCGAGGCCCAGCTGCTCGGCAAATTCACCAAGGCCAGTGATCTCGTGCCGAGCTGCGAGTAAGGCCCAGGCCTGCAGTGAAAGCCATTATCGAGTAGTGGGCCGTAACTTGGGGCAGGTCCTCAGGCGATTGGCGAGCCGATCAGAACGTCAGAGGGGGCTTTTGCTCTCCTCAAGTTGGTCTGCACTATCCCTAATCCAATCCCTCAACGAGGTCCCGGTGGGGCAAGAACATTGGCAAGATAGTGTAGCGGCACGAAATGAGCGGATCGTGGAAACTGCAACAATCGATTGATGATAGCTTGTTGGACCAAAGCTAGGGGAAATCCAAGCTATGTCCGAGTGGGATTACATCATAGTCGGTGGCGGGTCAGCCGGCTGCGTACTCGCCAATCGCCTGACCGAGGATGCGAATGTGAAGGTCCTGCTGCTCGAGGCTGGGCCGCGTGACAGGTCGATCTGGATCGATATCCCAGCAGGTTACGCTAAGCTCGTGAACCATAAGAAGTTCAACTGGAACTTCGAAATGGAGGCTGGGGAGGAGATGGCGGGCCGCCGTATTCCTTGCCCACGCGGCCGTGGGCTGGGCGGCTGTAGTTCAATCAATGGCATGCTCTACGTGCGCGGCCAGCCGCTCGATTACGACACCTGGAGCCAACTCGGCAACCGCCGCTGGTCCTACGCGGACGTGCTGCCCTACTTCAAGAAGTCGGAGCACTACGAGGGCCGGGGGGGCGAGTCCCGCGGCAAGGGCGGGCTCCTCAATGTGCGCGACACCGAGGAGCACCATGTGCTGTGCGACGCCCTCATCGATGCCGCCGAAGGCAGTGGTTTCCCGCGCAATGAGGACTATAACAATGGGCAGCAGGAAGGCTTCGGCTACTTCCAGGTGACGATCAAGAACGGCCGGCGCTGGTCGGCCGCTCGCGCCTTCCTGGATCCGGCGCGCAGCCGGCCCAAGCTGCGCATCGAGACCGATGCGCTTGTGAGCCGGATCCTGCTCGAGGGCAAGCGCGCGGTCGGTGTCGCCTATACCGTCCACGGCAAAGCGCGCGAGGCGCGGTGCGGCCGTGAAGTGATCGTCTCGGCCGGAGCGATCCAATCGCCAGGCGTGCTGGAACTCTCCGGGATCGGCAAGCCCGAGGTTCTAAAGACCTTTGGCGTCGAGGTGCGCCACGAACTCAAGGGGGTCGGCGAGAACTACGGCAATCACTTCGCGCCTCTCATGAGCTGGCGCGTGAACCGGCCCATCACGCTCAATGAGCAGACGCGGGGGCTCCGGCTCCTGCGCGAGATCGCGCGATATTATGTCAGCGGCACAGGCGTGCTAACCTGGTCAGCGGGGCAGGTGTTCGGCTTCGTGCGCACGCGGCCGGATCTCGAAACGCCGAACATGCAATTCCTCATGGCGCCCGCGAGCTACGATCCGATGCGCGCGGGACGCCTTGAGAAGCAACCCGCCATGACCATCATCGTCACCCAATGCCGGCCCGAGTCGCGCGGTTCGATCCATATCAAGTCGGCGGTACCTGGCAGCGAGCCCGCGATTCGATCGAATTTCCTCTCAGCGGAGACTGACCGCGACTGCACAGTGGCCGGCATGCAGATCGCGCGCAAGATCATGCAAGATCCCGCCATCGCCAATTACATTGCGTTCGAGACTCGTCCCGGTGAAAAAGTGCAGAGTTCCGACGAATGGCTGGACTATGCGCGTCGGGTGGGACGAGCCATGTACCATCCCGTCGGAACCTGCAAGATGGGCCACGATTCGACGTCGGTGGTCGACGATCGCCTGCGCGTGCACGGCCTTGCCGGCCTGCGCGTAATCGATGCCTCAATCATGCCGACGGTGCCCTCGGGCAACATCTACGCGCCTACGCTCATGGTGGCTGAGAAGGGTGCTGATATGATCAAGGAAGATGCTAGGCATGCTCTGAAGAGCGCGCCCGGCGGCGCAACATGCGCTCCGCAGCCTAGCTTCGGCCTGCAAGCATAGCATCGCATCAGTGACTGGCTATGCGCGCCAAGAACAATCAGTCATACATCAGACCGGCCGCTGAAACGAAGACGTGGGTACGGGGCTGTGAATTCCTGGGCAAGCTCGCAGCATGGCAACGATCCTCATCCGGATCTCATCGCACAAATTCCAATCTGGTATTGATCTGACCGAAGTTGGTATTGGCGTTGCCGGAGCCGTTTTGCCCACACTGCAATTCGAATGATAGAGAATTGATGATCGGGGGATGTTATGCGTGCAAGAGCTCTCTTGACAGCCGACATTCTACCCAACCGGGTCGCGAGCTAAGCGGTCATATGTCGCTTGCTCTTCGCGATCATGCCATCGCAACAGAACACTCAAATCGGCCTGCGCAACGATCCGAAACGTCGGCACCCCACGACTTGCAACGCTATTTGTCGCTAGATGACTTCGAGAGGGTGGCACAACGGCGTCTGCCTAAAATGCTCTACGGGTTCGTATCTGGGGGTGTCGAAACCGATGCGGCCCTGCACGACAACCGCCGTGCGTTTCGGGAATACGGGTTCGTTCCACGTGTCCTGAATGATGTCTCTCAGCGCGACTACTCCACCGAGCTGCTTGGTAAGAACTACGCGGCGCCATTCGGGATTCCGCCCTTGGGAACAGCAGCCCTTTGCGCGTATCGAGGCGACATTGTCTTGGGTCGTGCCGCCGCGACAATGAACGTTCCGATGATTCTGAGCGCCGCCTCTGTCATAAAGTTAGAGGACGTGAAGCGTGAAGCTCCGACGGCCTGGTACCAGGCGTACCTCGCCGGAGATCCCTTGCACATCGAGCCGCTTGTCGACCGGGTGGTCGCCGCCGGCTACGAAACCCTTGTTGTCACCGCCGACGTTCCGGTTCAGGCAAACCGCGAGAACAACCTTCGCGTTGGCTACAGATTGCCTCTCACAATCACACCGCGCGTAACGTGGGATGCTATAACTCATCCGGCTTGGCTGTTCGGCACGTGGATGCGCACATTGCTGAAATATGGCATGCCGCATTTCGAGAACTTCGATGCGAAGCGTGGCCCGCCGGTCCTCTCCAGGGACCTGATGCGGAAAATCGGGAAGCGTGACCAGCTTGCCTGGAGCCACATCGAGTTGATCCGGCGCCGATGGAAAGGGAAGCTCGTCATCAAGGGCCTTATTGCGCCACAAGATGTTCGCATTGCTCGCGAGTGCGGTGTAGATGGCGTCATCGTCTCGAACCATGGTGGCCGGCAACTCGACTGTGCGATTTCTCCTTTGCGTACACTTCCGGAGATAGCTTCCGAGGCGCGTGGAATGGCCGTCATGTTTGATGGCGGTGTGCGGCGAGGTACCGACGTGCTGAAGGCCTTGGCGCTCGGCGCGCATTTCGTCTTCATCGGTCGTCCGATGCTGTTCGCCGCGGTGGCCGAGGGAGAACGGGGCGTGCAGCACGCTCTAAAGCTATTACAGGCAGAAATTGACCGCGACATGGCCCTACTCGGCATAAGGCGTCTGGCCGAAATCGGCCCGGCCCACATTCGGTGCCTCGGCATCCAATGATCTGGCCCGCCCGATCGATGACTCCGATCCGTGATCCGTTGGGTCCAAAGAGTCGGGAAGATCATCTGGAAGCGCTCAAGCGCGGCAATCTCGTATTCGGCAGAACGGGTCTTAAGCCAAGCTCGGCAAGTCGCGACAAAATCCCTTGGCGTTTTAGGAAGGTCGTACGTTGCGGAAGCCGTCGGAGGGGGGCGTCAAAATTGTCTCAATTGATAAGAATTCGATGGGAGATCGTATGCGTGTGAGATCGAAAGCATCCGTATTGGTCGTATTGCTGTCGTTGGCCATTTCGTATCCAACGTTCGCACAACACGAAGGGCGGCTCTTCGCCTCGATACGCAAGGCTCGCGCAGTAAAGGTGGCGCTGGCATCATTGCCTCCTTACATAACCATGTCGCCGAACGGAGAAGCGACGGGTTCTTCGGTTGACCTGCAGAAAATGGTACTCAAGAGCATGGGCTTCCATTCTCTCAAGCCGATGCTCATGGGATGGGATGCCATGATTCCGGCATTGCAGGCATACCAATTCGACTATATTGGTGCCGGGCTCGCAATTTCGGAAGAACGTTGCAAGGTGTTGGTATTTTCGGCGCCCTATTACGCAGCTCAGGCCGGGCTGTTCGTTCTACCCGGAAATCCCAAGCATTTGACGAGCGTGGCTAATGTTGCGGAGCGTCCTGACATTAAGCTTGCAATGTTGCCGAGCCTTTCCAGTTACCAGGGCTATGCGTTGAAGAAGGGTGTCAAGCCCGATCAAATCATAATCGTCCCTGACGTTCAGGCGGGCGCCGCCACCGTTCTCAACGGTCGGGCGGACGCTTACATGGGTGGACAATTCAACATTCCCCATCCGGCGGATAAGGGCCTCAATGTGATCGTCGACGAACAGTCGCCAGTGATTGCGTCGGCCGCGGCATTCCGCAAGGAAGACGTGGCTTTCCGCGACGCGTTCAATCAGCAGCTCAATCTATTAATCAGAAACGGAACCATGCAGAGCTTATACGAGCAGTACGGGATCGCGAACGGTGATGAGCAGGCCAGGCTGCTCGCCAAGTTTGCGAAGGCCAGCGATGTCGTGCCGAGCTGCGAGTAAGGAGTTCGCTGTTGAGAGGATCAAGCTGATGAGCGAGGAGGCGACGTCAGGTGCAGTCTGCCATGTGTGTCATTCGCCGAATCAAACCGGCCTTGGGCCTCAGTGGAGTGGTTCACAACAATAGCTCCCGAACATTCCGTCGGGTCGTCTCAGGGCGCCGATCAATTCCGATCTGGTGTTGATCTCGTCGAAATTGGTATTTGCCTCGGCGGAGTCGGCCCGCCCACAATGACGCAAGCCGATCAGTTGAGTTGGCTGAGAGGGATTTGATCGGACGAATTCACAAGCCGAATGGGCAGGGAGAAAATAATAAAATATGAGCACGCCTTTGAGCACGCCTTATGGAGAAGGAGACCACCAATCGGTCGAAATCGTAAAGGGGGCGCTTTGGAGCATTGGGGGCTCGTTAGCAGTAGACGCGAACAATACTAGCTGGATCGGGTCCGGCTTGAGTGGAAAGCAGCGAATGGGCTGCTTCTTGCTCCGGGACACCGACTCTAGCGGGGTACTCATCGACACTGGGCCAGCGATCCTTCGCGGTGCAGTGATTGACCAACTTAAGCAGCTAGTCGGGAGCAGCGGTAAGTTGTCAATATTCCTGAGCCGTTCAGAATATGAGTCGGTGGGAAATCTCGCGGCTCTCTTGCAGCATTTCTCGATTGAAGGTGTCTATGCCGGTGGAGTGCTGTCCGGTCTCGACGGCTATGGCAATATAGGATTTTCGCAGGGAAATGACGCGTTTGAGATAAAGCGCGTGGCCAGTGAGACCACCGTGGCACTTTCAGAACGCAGGAGCCTCTCGTTTTTTACTCCATCGCTCCGGATGCTCTCGGCGTATTGGTGCTACGACCTGCAGACGAAAACGTTATTCCCTTCAGACGCATTTGGTTACACGATTGACAGCGAAGACATAGAGGAGGGCGACGCCTGGCAAAATCTCTCAGCAAGGTACTGGTGGCTTCCAGGATCTGATACGGCCGCTATTCGGCAAAGCTTGAGCGACATTTTTGAAAAGATCGAAATCGAGCGCATCTGTCCTGTTCACGGCTGCATCATCTCCGGCCGAGATAAAGTGTTTCGCCACTATGAACTGGTGCAACGGATGTTGCGCGATGCAAACGAGCATTGAAAGACCGACTTGTCCGGAGAAACCGATTATGGATATGAAAAGCGGACACTTGCCTAGAGAAGTCGCGCCTTCGGTGTTCTGGATGGGACACTGCGTAGGAGGCGTTCTTGCTGGCGCGCCGATCCATCTGCATGTATCGGTCTTCCTTATCAAGGGAGCACGTCAGTTCCTGCTGGTAGACACCGGCATACCGACCAAGGAAGGTTGGCTCGAAGTTGAGAGACAGCTCGACGAGCTGCTGGCGGGACGTCCCCTGGATTGGCTCTTCGTAACACATCTCGAGCTTCCGCATGCGGGGAATCTCGCTCGTCTTGTTCAAAAGTATCCGAGCATGAGGATACTCTCGGACCCGCGTGACTTTCATCTGTATTATCCTGAATTTGTATCGCTTCTAACTCCGGTTTATGACGGTCTGTTGGTGAAACTCGGTGGCGGGTACGAGGTCGAGTTTTTCGACGCGCTTGTAAAGGATCTCGTGAGTTCGGCCTGGGCGTTCGAGCGCAAAACGCGTGTCATGTTCGTTGCAGACGGATTTTCCTATGCGCACAACGGGACTCCAAACGGACAGGATGAGCCGACTCATCTGGATGGGGAGTGCGCACTGGTGTCCAGCGAACTTCCCTATTCACCCAAGATCGAATTCGCGGAGCGCTTAAACCAGGCGGCACTTTTCTGGACGCGATTTCGGAGCTCCGACGAAATAATGAACAGCGTGAGGAGGCTGATCGATCAAAAGAAGCCGTATTTGATCGCGCCCGCACATGGGTGTGTCATCGATAATCTTGACAGCATCGAGCCGGTTCTGCGGGAGGCCTACAGGCGGCCATATCAAGGAAATATCACCGCATCGGAAACGGAAAAATAGCTTTCCAAGTGGCGACAGGCCAATTCCAATTTGCTTTGTCGGCCACGATCCGGGGCGTTGCTGAAAAGATCATCAACAGAGCACCTCAACATCCGCCAGTGTTCAAGGAGGAACATTGCGCCTAACCGATCTGCGGAAGCGCGCGAGCGCCTTGTCTGCAATTTCCTGCCGACCATACACCTGCACCGTGCGCAAGCCCGGTCGCGTCGTTCCATGCGATACTTAGCGCTGCCACCGGCGCCCTTTAGACTCTGACGTCGACGCGGACCTACGATCTGCTGCAGAAGTCGACCTGTGGGCGGCTTTTGTGATGCTTTGGGCGATTTGCGCAAAGAGGCGCGCCGATCTGCGGGATTGATTTGCGTTGTGTGTCGCCTGGATGCCCGGCGTCCTAGGCCGCATCACATCGGACATGCCAAGCGCGCAACAATTCCGATCCGATCTTGATCTGCCGGAAATTGGTATTGGCTTCGCCGAGACAAGTGCCTCCACTATGGGGCATAATCTGGAGAAAAAAACATGAAGCTCGGCGCCGCGATCGCAGAAATCCTCAAGCGCGAGGGCATCAAAATTCTTTGCGGCTATCCGGTCAATCCCTTGACTGAAACGGCGGCCGACGCCGATATTCGTCCCATCATGGTGCGGCAGGAGCGCGTCGGCATTCACATAGCGGACGCAATCTCGCGAGTGAGCTCTGGCCACACCATTGGCGCCTTCTGCATGCAGCACGGTCCGGGCGCGGAGAACTCCATGGGCGCAGTCGCGCAATGTTTTGGCGAATCCGTGCCCATCCTGGTTCTGCCGATGGGCTATGCGCGCAGGCTTTCCAATATTGAGCCGAACTTCAATTCGTCCCAAGCGATGAAGCCGTTCTCCAAGTCCACCGAGCCGGTCCTCCTGGCAAACGAGGTAGCGAATATCTTCCGGCGCGCCTTCACGCAGTTAAAGAACGGCCGCGGTGGGCCGGTAGTCGTCGAGATTCCGTCCGACATGTGGAACGAGGAGGTGCCGGAGCCTTTGAAGTACACGCCGGTACTACGCACTCGCTCTGCCGCGGATCCTGTGCATATCAAGGAAGCCGCGCAACGTCTGATCAGTGCAAAACGTCCGGTGATCTATGCGGGCCAGGGTGTGCATTACGCACGCGCTTGGCCTCAATTGCGGCGGCTGGCCGAGCGGCTCGCGATTCCCGTCACCACCAGCCTTGGCGGGAAGTCGTCCTTCCCAGAGACGCACCCTCTCGCTCTCGGTTCGGGTGGAGCTGCCGTCCCGCGTGCGGTGCCGAAATTCTTGGGTGAGGCAGATGTGATTTTCGGCATCGGCTGCTCTTTCACCGAAACCTCATTCGGCATCGCCATGCCAGGGGGCAAGACGGTCATCCATGCGACGCTCGACTCCGCGCATCTCAACAAGGATATCGAGGCGAAAATTGGCCTGGTCGGCGATGCCGGGCTCGTGCTCGATGCACTCCTTGAGGAAATCGGCAAGACGGTGACCGTCGATCGTGATGCGAGCGGCTTTGCAAAAGAAATCGCCGCTGCGCACAAGGAGTGGATTGCGAAATGGATGCCCAAGCTGACTTGCAATGACGCGCCGCTCAATCCCTATCGCGTGCTGTGGGATTTGCAGAACACAGTCGACATCAACAACACCATTATCACGCATGACGCGGGAAGTCCGCGGGACCAGCTATCGCCATTCTGGAAAGCGGTTGAGCCTTTGTCTTATCTCGGCTGGGGCAAGACCACGCAGCTCGGCTACGGCATTGGACTGGCCATGGGCGCGAAGCTCGCAAGGCCCGACAAACTCTGCATCAACGTCTGGGGCGATGCCGCGATCGGCTTCACGGGGATGGATTTCGAGACCGCAGTTCGCGAGAGGATCCCGATCCTTTCGATCCTGCTCAACAATTTCTCAATGGCGATGGAATTGAAGTGGATGCCGATCTCGACGCAGAAGTATCGCTCGACCGACATCTCCGGTGACTATGCCGCGATGGCGCGCGCCTTCGGCGGCTATGGCGAGCGCGTCGAGCAGCCGAGCGACATTATCCCTGCGATTAAGCGCGGTATCGAGAAGACGCGGGAAGGCACACCGGTGCTGTTGGAGTTCATCACGAGCAAGGAGGTCGAGCTCTCGCGGCCCGGAACGTGAGGAACTCGGGACGTGTCGTAATGAGGGTCGTCAGGGCTGATGCTGGCCGAGGAGCACAAACCTGCTTCATCGCACTCTCGCGGAGCGCGAGGACGTTCGCGAGACCGTGGTCTCTTGTGCAGTGGAGTGTGCTTCTCCAGCCACACGGCAGCAAGAAACTGATCCGACTCCTGCCGGCGCTGGTTCCGAATTGATGGGGGCTGAGAAGGGCAAGAGCTGAGTGCAATCGCTCTTTCTAGGGATTTGGGGGATGGTTCGTGGAGGCGATGAATGCCCGTCGAACCACAGCTTGGCGATGGCGCCACCCACATGTGGCGACCCGCCCGCAATCGGAACGATGATCCATTCGCGTGAGGGGCGCGCCTGGCACACGACGTGGCCGTCAGGCGAGACGTCGTAGTACAAATTCCAATCTGGTATCGATCCTTTCGAGATTGGTATTGGCCTCGCCGAAGACGATTCACCCACAATGCGGGAAACGCTCAATAAGAATTGATAAATGTTGAGACGAGGAAACCAATGGATGCGAAAGCAAAGCTCTCGTTGCTGGGTCTGCTGCTCACATTGACCAGCTATTCGTTTTCGACGTTTGCGCGAGCGGAGGGCGCTCTTTTTGGTTCGATCCGCGAAGCCAATGAAGTCAAGGTGGCGCTAGCCTCCGTAGCCCCTTACATAACTTTGTCACCGAGCGGAGAGGTGACGGGTCCTTCAGTCGATCTGCAGAACATGGTGTTAAAGGGCATGGGCCTGAAGGCGCTTACACCGATACTCACAGGGTGGGACGCCATGATCCCCGGACTGCAGGCGCATCAGTTCGACTATATTGGCGCCGGCATAACCATCTCGGACGAGCGTTGCAAAGCCGTCTTGTTTTCGACCCCGCACTACGCAGCTCACGCCGGCTTGTTTGTCCTACGTGGAAATCCGAAGCATCTGACGAGTGTCGCAGATATCGCTCGTCGCCCAGAGATCAAGCTAGCTACGGGGCGATCTCTCGACGAATACCGGGTATACGCCCTGAAGCAGGGAGTCAAACCCGAGCAAATCATACCCGTCCCTGATATTCAGGCGGGCGCCGCGATGGTCATCGGCGGCCGCGCAGACGCGTATATAGTCGGTCAATTTACTATCCCCAATCCCGAGGAGAGAGGTCTGGAGGTGGTCGTCGACAAGCAATCGCCGGTGTACGCGTCGGCCGTGGCTTTCCGCAAAGAAGACATGAAGTTCCGCGAGGCGTTCAACGAGCAGCTCCTGGTTTTGATCAAGAATGGCACGATACAGAAGCTATATGAGAAGTACGGAATTCCAAACGGGGACAAACTCGCTAAGCTGCTCGCCAACTTTACGAAAGCTAAAGACATTGTGCCAAGCTGCGATTAGGCCGATTAGATCGGCGATATGCAGCCCGAATATCGCGAATTGGTTCGTAATGACGCGGTCGCGTTTGCGACCGATCGTTGGGTGAGCGGGCGAACGCAGATGTACGCGCTCGATAATGGTTTCGCTCGGTCAAGTTCTGGCCGCCGTGAACAGGTGGCCCTCAGTAAACGAGGCAGCGGGAATGACGGGGCAGGTTGCGAGCAGAGTCGCGCTGGTCACCGGCGCGGCGCCCGGTATCGGGCGAGCGATCGCCGAACTGCTGGCCCATGAGGGGGCGTCGGTGCCTCGTAATCGATTTGGATGAGTCGAAGGGGCCGCAGGTCGTTGCTGGCATCACGAAGCAGGGTGATGAGGCAATCTTTCTGCCTCAGGACGTGACTGATGACGCGCGCTGGGCAGACGTCGCCTCCGAGATCGATCGGCGGTACGGCCGGCTAGATGCGCTTGTTTCCAACGCCGGCATCGCAACGGCAGTGTCGTCGATTGTTGAAATGTCGCTTGCGGACTGGTGCCGGCAAATCGCGATCAATCTCGACAGCGTGTTCCTGTCCGTGAAATATTGCTTGCCGCTGATGCACAGAAGCGGCGGCTGCTCGGTGATCATGATGTCGTCGCTCGCGGCCCTGATGGAGCAGACACGCTCGCCGGCTACTGCGGGGCCAGGGGTGGCGTGCGGCTCTTCGCCAAGTCCGTGGCCCTGGAATGTGCGTCCATGGGCGATCGCATCCGGGTCAACTCGGTTCATCCCGCAATTATTGACACGCCGATCTGGGAGAAGATGCCAACGGAAGCATCCGCCGGGACGAATACCCCGCTCGATCCCGAACAGCTCGCGAAACCGCCGGTGCCGTTGGGCCGCGCTGGAAAGGCCCGGGAGGTCGCTCAAGCCTTTTTGTACCTCGCTTCCGACGCCTCGAGCTAAGTCACCGGGACCGACCTTGTCATCGACGGCGGAAGGTTCGCTGGTTCCTTCAAGCGCAGGACGTAAGCCATTCCTCGCTACTGCAGGTGCGCATGGCTCACCGAGCTCAGCAAAAACTTTCGTGGTGCACCATCCAAAGTGCGCGGACGGGAGCTCCTTGAAAGAACCGTCGCCAACACTTGTCCCACATGAGGCAAGGGTCGCATGCACGGGTGATCCGGAGCGCTCCAAAGTCCTAGCATTCGAGCTCGGTGAGCAAAATTCGATCCGACCCAGAACTCTCGCGCGCCATAGACGGCCGATCTTCCGGCAGCAGTTGCTGCTCAGGAGGAGATGAACGACGCATGCCGAGACTAACGAGATTACTGACGCTGACCACCTTGCGGACAACCAAATGGCGAACCGACTCGTGTTCGCCGTCAATAACGACGTCGCGGTCACGAAATCCCTCAATTCCAATTTGGTATTGACACTTCTGGAATTGGTATTGGCATCGGCGGAGCCGGCTCGTCCACAGTTCATCACAACAATTATAACAGTCAGCGGCCCAGGGGTCATGAATCAATCCGTCTTGGAAACCAAATCAACATCTCCGCAGCCCAATACGTCAGCTCTGCGGAGCTTGGCGCGTAACCTCGGTGTTGATGCAGTTATAGCCATGAGCCCGGAAAACTTCGTCTACACGAGCGGCGTTCACCTGATGAGTGTCTCGCACCTGAGACGGCAGGCGTTTGCTGTTCTGCCCGCGACCGCAGAGCCGATTGCGCTGGTCGCCACGACCGAGCGAAGCCAAATGGTTGACGGGAGCTGGATCAAGGACATTCGCACCTACACGGAATTTGCAAATGATCCGGCAGACGCCCTCGCAGACGTGCTCATTGAGCTCGGTAAAAATTGCGGCACGATTGGTATAGATCTCAATTATCTGCCAGCCAGAACGCATGCGCGTCTTGCGAGCAGGCTGCCTAATGTCAGGCTCATCGATACCAACCAGAACCTTGCCGCAATTCGCGCAGTGAAGGTGCGGGGTGAAATCGAACTCCTTGAAAGAGTTACGAGGCAGACGCATCGAGCGGTGCTGGATGCGATGAGTGCTGCCCGATTGGGCGAGACTGAGCGGGTCATGGCGAATCGGATCGCAGAGGCCATAGTCAATGATGGAGCTGACGAATGTCTCATGATTTTTGGCAGTGGACCTCGCTCCTCTAACATCCACGCCTGCGCCACCGACCGGATACCCTTGAAAAGCGAGATCGTTCGCCTCGACGTTGGTGGCAGATATGGTGCATGGGGTAGCGACTTCGCGCGTACCTATTCAACTGGTGCCCCCACAGCGTTGCAGCGCGAGACATACGGAAAGCTGTGGGATCTCCACACCTCAACCATCAGCATGATCCGTCCCGGGATGGCAGCGGAAGAGCCATTCTTCTTCTGCAAGGACCACGCTGAGAAGCTCGGGCTCAACTTCAAGATGGTGTGGGTCGGTCATGGTTTTGGTATCGAAACTCATGAATTCCCGATGATCCGGCCCGGCGAAAAGACGAAGCTCGAAGTTGGCATGGTGTTTAACACCGAGCCAATGGTCACCGACGCCGAAGGCGCGATGTATCACCTCGAAGATTTGTTCGTCGTAACCGAGCGGGGCACGCGCTTGCTTACTTTGGGATTCGGTCCTCGCGAGATCCCGATCATTGGCGAGCAAATCAGGATGCAAGAGTAACGTTTCCCTGCTGAGTCGGGCCGGAGTCGGTATTCACAGTTGATCTTTGCTATCTCGAATTCCAGCCCCTCGAACGAGCCTCCCCTGGGCAGCAGGGACATCGGAGAGGTAGTAGGTCGGGCCGGCACGAGATGCAGAGGATATGGATTGCTGCGACAATGATGAATGATGGCTGGTCGGACTAACGCACAGGAAATTCAGGCCATGTCCGAGTGGGATTATATCATCATCGGTGGCGGCTCCGCCGGTTGCGTGCTCGCCAATCGCCTGAGCGAGGATCCTGGCGTTAAGGTCCTGCTGCTCGAGGCGGGACCACGCGACAGGTCGATTTGGATCGACATCCCCGCAGGATTCACCAAGCTCCGGAACCACAAGAAGTTCGACTGGAGTTTCCAGATGGAGGCCGAGGACAGCATCGCCGGCCGCCGCCTTCCATGTGCGGGCGGACGCGGGCTGGGGGGATGTAGCTCGATCAATGGCATGCTTCACGTGCGCGGTCAGCCACTCGACTACGACAGCTGGAGCCAACTTGGCAATCGCGGCTGGTCCTACGAGGACGTGCTGCCCTACTTCAGAAAGTCGGAGCACTACGAAGGCCAGGGGGACGACTCGCGCGGCAAGGGAGGGCTTCTCAATGTCAGCGACATCATGGAGCGCCATGTGCTTGGCGATGCCTTCATCGATGCCGCCGAAGGCAGTGGCTTCCCCCGCAATAGGGACTATAACAATGGCCGGCAGGAAGGCTTCGGTTACTTCCAGGTGACGATCAAGCACGGCCGCCGCTGGTCGGCCACTCGCGCCTTTCTGGATCCGGCGCGCAGCCGGTCCAACCTGCGCATCGTGACCGATGCGCTTGTGAGCCGGATCCTGCTCGAAGGCAAACGCGCGGTCGGGGTGGCCTATACCGTCCATGGTAACGCGCGTGAGGCGCGGTCCGGCCGCGAAGTGATCGTCTCGGCCGGTGCGATCCAGTCGCCGGGCGTCCTGGAGCGTTCCGGCATCGGGCAGCCCGAAATCCTGACGAAGTTCGGCATCGATGTGCGCCACGAACTCAAGGGAGTCGGCGAGAGCCTCGGCAATCACTTCTCATCCCTTATCAGCTGGCGCGTGAACCGGCCGATCACGTTCAATGAGCAGACGCGGGGACTCCGCCTCCTGCGCGAGATCGTGCGATACTATGTCAGCGGCAAAGGCGTGCTGACCCGGTCAGCGGGTTTAGTGTTCGGCTTCGTGCGCACGCAGCCCAGCATGGAAACGCCCGACGTGCAGTTCATCATGGCGCCCGCAAGCTATGACCTGGCCCGGGCAGGTCGCCTCGAGAGATGGCCCGGCATGGGGGTCGCGATCAACAGGTGTCGGCCCGAGTCGCGCGGCTCGGTCCACGTCAAGTCGCCGGTACCCGGGAGCGAGCCCGCGATCCGATCGAACTTCCTCTCCGCGGAAGCTGACCGCGACTGTACGGTGGCCGGCATGCTGATTGCGCGCAAGATCATGCAAGACCCCGCCATTGCCAAGTACATTGCGTTCGAACACCGTCCGGGCGATCAGGTGCAGAGTTACGACGAATGGCTCGACTACGCGCGTCGCAACGGACGGGGACTCGGTCATCTCGTCGGAACCTGCAAGATGGGCCAGGACACGATGGCGGTTGTCGACGATCGCCTGTGCGTACGCGGCCTTGCCGGCCTGCGCGTAATCGATGCCTCAGTCATGCCGACCGTTCCCTCCGGCAACACCTACGCGCCTACGATCATGGTGGCCGAAAAAGGCGCCGACATGATCAAGCAAGATGCATAAGGATCGTATCAAGCTCACGTCGCGAGGGCACGACCTATCGTCTGCGGCCTAGCGCTGCTTGCCAGTTTACAGCGGATTTGTGCGTCGCCTACGTAAAGAGAGATCGTCGAGGACAACAATAGAGGCTCAAATGAAAGACTTTGCCGGAAAAATCGCCGTGATCACCGGGGGCGGCACAGGCATGGGTCGTGAGCTTGCACGCCAGCTCGCGGCCGAAGGTTGCAATGTCGCGATGTGCGACATTTCTGGCGAGACAATGGCCGAGACCAAGCGGCTGTGCGAACTTGAGCGACCGCAGCAGGGTCTGCGGGTCACCACCCACGTCGCCGACGTCTCGATCGAAGACCAGCTCAAGCGTTTCCGCGATGAACTCACGGAGCAGCAGCAGACCGACAAGATCCACCTGCTTTTCAACAATGCGGGTATCAGCGGCGGCGGCAGCCTGTTCACCAATACACGCGAGCAGTGGGAGCGCACCTTCAACATCTGCTGGGGTGGGGTCTATTTTGGCGTGCGCACCTTCTTGCCGATGCTGATGAAGGCGAATGAAGGTCATATCGTCAACACGTCCAGCATCAATGGCTTCTGGGCCGCCATTGGCACGACCGCGCCGCACACCGGCTACAGCTCGGCCAAATTCGCCGTGAAGGGGTTCACAGAGGCACTGATCAATGATCTTCGTCTCAACGCGCCGCACATCAAGTGTTCGGTCGTTATGCCCGGCATGGTCGGAACATCGATCGTCTCAAACTCCCGGAGAGTGCAAACCGGTAGTGACCGCTTGAGCAACGACGAGATTGCGCGCCTGCGAAAGCTCGGGGT
>NZ_JAGKJI010000056.1 GCF_020329485.1 Bradyrhizobium cenepequi | reverse complement strand
TCGCCAGCCCGTTCTTCCTCGGCCTTGATCACATCGTCGGCCGATGAAGACCGAGACCGCAGCCCGCGAAGCTGACCGGCCGCTACGGCACTGTTGGGGGTGCGCGTCCGGTCAGCTTCGCTCCGTCGAGCAACACCATCAAACACCAGGCGCGATCTCTTCGGCAGCCGCTTGACCACGGGCTAACGATAGTGCCAATTTGCCTTTAACGATCGGGTACTTCACCTGCGCGCGATCAGATCGGAACGCTGCGCGGCATCAGATTGGAATACCTGCGCGCGATCATTGGAATCCGCAGTCATTCCGCCGAAATTCAACCTGGACGAGTTCGACGCCTTGTTTCTATGGTGCTTCGCCGGTCCTGCTCGGGATCGGACCGATCATGCGCGAGATGTGACCGCCGTGAACGCGACAGGAAGCGAGGACATCCGGGTTGCGGTGGACGACGCACTCTACGGCTCGATCGTGGATCCGTTCATGCGGCACTTTGTGAAGACGATCGTCCACTCGTTGTCCGACGCCGAGCTGATCGATCCTAAGAATGCGGACGGTGGCACGGAAGACACGGTCTACGCGCTCTGTTTTGCTGCGCTTGCAAGTTTCCGATCTGGGACTGGCTCCGAGTGCGATCAGTTGGAAAGCCGAATTTGCCAATCTCAAGATTCTCCAAAGAACCGGGGACCCGGCTGACCGAATCTCGGCGCAACCGCTTTTCGCAAATCCTTCAGGCGACGGAGGCGGGTTCTCCTTACGGAGCTCTTCGAGCTCCATGCGCGTGTTGCTGTCGCGGTCGATCAATGCTGCGAGTATGGCTTGCTCTTTGGCAAAGCTCACTGCGTTCTCGTCAAGCATTATTTGCAGGAGCTGGGAAAGATTGCTCGCGGCGCTGACGACGTCGAGGTGAGCTCGCCACCGATCCATTTCGCGTTCGGGCAGGGTGAGATTGTAAGATAGTTCATATGGCGGACCTGCCTTAAGTCCGCTTTCCTCAAGATCAAGTTCGACCAGCAACTCGCCGATGGACTTCAGATGGCTCATTTCGCTGAAAGTTGCGCTGACCAGCCAGCCGTGACTCGTACGACTTCCGTTCGGTGAAAAAAGGTCTCCATCCGAACTCAGGAAATGCCAGAGATACCCCAGTAACAGCCGATAACGAAGGTTCAACAACTGCGCCCAAGCGCGCGGGCGTGGGGCTACGATGGGCGAAACGCCCGGCCGCGACAGTTCGGTCGTCGGGTTAGTCGGCACGCGATGAAGATAGACTTGCTTTCCTTGAACTGCTCCAGCTTCTTGTAAATGGACAAAAATCGCTGGAAGTGTGATGCGATCGGCCCGGCTTGATGGCCTTCACCCTGTTTAGCGATTTCCGCAAGCAATGCGCGCGCCTCAGCCAGGCCTTTTACGGGACGCACAAGGGGATCGAACGCAATCGCACCGTGATCCGTGCCGCCCCATTCCTTGTCATGGCCTTGAGAGTCGACTCTCGCGCCGTCGAAGTCAGAATCGACAAGTCCGCCACCAGCTCCTGCGTCAAACAATGTCAAAAGGCGTTCGAACAGAAGCCCGACGCGATTGACCTGCTGACCATGCGTTAGATCAGCCACAAGCTGCCGATCGGCCTCCGGAATCTCGCTGAGCGCCGGCATTTCAGCGGCAATGTATTTGTTGAGGGACGCCGAAAAGAGTTCCGCTAGATTGTCCGTCGTTTCGTCGACAGAAAATTGCGCGCTGAAGTAGCTCGCCGCGTATTCGTCCCAGCATGCAGCAGCAGTGCTACCGAGAACATTACGCCAAGGGTTTGAGTATCGCGTCTGCATCAAAACGTTCGGGAACGCTTCGTCGCGTGCTTTCAGGTCATGGACGTGGCTGCTCTCATGCGCGATGAGGTGAAAAAGCTCGCGATTAATCTCAGCAGCCTCGATCCCACGTACAACATTGGCATCGTAGACCATATGAGCTTTGACAACTCAGTTCCGTAGTACGGCTGGGGTCATTGCAACGCCCAGGCCGTAGGCCGCCGACGTTGGGGTGAGGGTTGCTGTTCCTCAACACCCCTGTCAACGTTTGCTAGCGCCTCTTGATAATTGTACGCGACGCACACTGCATCCAAACGTTCCAAATCCAAGCGTTCCCCGATCACATGCAGGTAGGCTTGCAGCCTCCCGGCAAATGTGTGTGCTGCTTCCCCGCTTTCGAAGCCGCTAAGCGTCATCGGGAGCGCATCGGGCACCGTGGACGGAGCCGCAGTGGTCATCGCTGCTTCTTCCATTGGCATCTGCGCATCCTGGCTATCCAGAATAAGTATTGAACCTGCCGTGTTTCACGCCCCGCATATACGCTCGTCATTCCTTGGAGCGCAACACCTCTCCGGCTATGTAGGCTCAATGCTAGGCCCCGATGATGTCCGTTGGCAGGTCAACCCGCGATCTCGATCGCTCTTGAAGTTGGGTGCCGGAGCGCTCGTCTGAGCTCAGCGAACTGGTGGAACATGACAAACAGCGCGATCACTCCGGCGCCGAGCTCAGCGATTGCCTGACTGGCCAACAGTCCGTTGAAACCCGATATGACCGGGAACAACAGTACGGCCGGTATGAAGAGATAGCCGTGCCTCGCCAAGGACACAACCAGACTAAGGCGTGCTCTCCCGAACGACTGAAGCATCGTCGTCACGAAACTCTCAATACCAAAAAGCCCAAAAAAGAAATGGAAGACGATACAGGTCGAGACGGCAATTTCCGTAACCTTCTCGCTATCGCTGAACAGCCCGACCAAGGGTCGGGCAAAAATCACAACGGCCGCAGAGTACGCAACCGAAAGGGCGACAGTCATGGAGAGTATGAACTTCGCGGCCTTCAATACGCGAGCAAAGTCGCCTGCGCCCCAACCGAAACCCAGGATAGCTTGAGAGCCTATACAAAGGCCGGTGACAGGTAGTGCGCCGATCGTCAGAAATCGCACGGCTATTCCTACGGCCGCGATGGAATCGTCGCCGAACGGCGCAGCAGCTCCGTACAAGAGCATAGAGGCAATGGCTGATAAAATACTTGTCATGGTTGCTGGCGCTCCTATGAACGCGAGCTGTCTGATGCGACTTGTTCGCAATGAGATGTTAGATATCTTGACGAGGACTATCCCGCGTCGCTTCGAAAAATACGCGATATAAAGGCTAATAGCGGCTATCTGAGATACCAGTGTTGCGAGGGCTGCGCCTCGCACACCGAGGTCTAGTAAGAAGATGAAGGCCGGATCGAGCATGCCATTCAGCATGAAGGCGGTGATCATCGTCCACATGCTGAATCGTGTGTTGCCCTCGGCTCTGACGATGAAGCCGTTAATGATGTTTAGAAGCATCAGGGTGTATCCGAACAAAAGCGTCGCCGCATAGTCGAGCGCCACGGGCATGATGGTTGGAGTTGCCCCGAGCGTCGCAAAGATCCCTCGCAGGTTGAGAAGCAGAGCAGCCGTAAACATGATACCGATCGGAGCGGCGAGCGCGAGTGCAGTACTCGCGCCTCGACTCGCCTCCAGGTACTCACCAGCACCAAGATGCCGAGATATGAACGACGCTGTTCCAACACCGATCCCCTGACCGACTGCCGTGAGCAGGACCACGACAGGCAAGGTCATGCTGACAGCTGCGATCGCCTGCGCGCCAAGTGCGCCAACAAAGATCGCGTTGACGACCTGCTGTAACGCGTTGATCGATAAACCAACAATAGACGGAATGGCGAGCCGCAGGATAAGGCTCGACAGATTAGGATCCGATAGATCGATGTGCTGTTTCTTCTTTGCCATCCCATCGCGATTGTTCTCGATGGCGAGTTCCGCATCCGGCTCATTCATGGATGAAAGTGTCGCCAGCTCTTCCGAATTCGCTGATCGTCTGCAACAGCTCCTGTTGCAACACCGTGCAAAGATTACGGGTCACCTCATAGCCGACCTGGGTTGGATCATACCTCGTTTCGATCTGTAGATGGCCGGCTTGATAACCGACATCGAACCAGAAGAGGTGACTCACGGCCGCTTCATCCATGTCTTCGCCGATCCAGAGTGGACAAGGTTCCTTGGCTAGGAGACGGCGAGGAAAATGGCGCTGCAAACCCGCTCGATAATTCACTCCTATTCTGGGTAAGGGCAGACGATCGATCCGGCTCCGCACGGCTGGATCTCGGTTTAGGAATTTCATGGCCCGAAAGCCTATTCCCCTGCGCGGCAGGGCATTGCGCTGGCGGTATATTGAACGAGCACGATCGAGACGGGGCTCCGTTCCGGTGAGACCCAAGGGAAGCGGAACGAGCTCGCTGATATGGCCGATGATCTGCGATGGATCGAGATCGTCGAACAGCCGACCTCGGGTCGAGGTAAGGCTATCAATCCAGAGCGAATAGTTGCCGAAAACGCGTCCACAGGCGCCAGATATGGCGGTAAGAAACACGTCAAAGTCCTGACAATGCGCCGATCTGGCTGCAATATTGAGGAGATCAGCTGTCGCTTCTTTGTCAATCTCCAGATGGTACTTGGCCTGATCTTCCCAAAGGGATCGGCAATTCGCTTCATCCATGCGACCTTCAAGGCGTGCATAGTGAAGCTCTCTCGCGGTCAGTTCCGAAAAGCTCGCGCCGCCCGATGACGTGTCGCTGACGTGCAAATTGAACTGATGGTAGTCAATCCTCTCCCAGTATTCGAGTTCGGCTGGCGCTTCGCTGTTCGCGTAGTGCTCAAGGCGCTTTAACCATGGAGAGAGCATTTGTATGTTCTCGGGACTACTCACAGCGTGGCCTGAGGCAAGGGCGTTGTACGCCGCATCCAATGCTTCCAGGAACAGTCGATAGCCTATCCCGTCGGCTACGAAATGATGCATCAGAACCAGCAGATAGCAATCGCCGCTTTCCGATGTGCGGAACACTGTGACGTTAACAAGAGGCGTCTGGCCGTCAAACCGAAACATATGTTGACGTCTTGCTGAGATGCTCTCGATTGCCTTACGCTGCCGTAGGCTGGTCATTCCGACAAGATGGATCTCCTCCACGAGGCGTTCGGCCACGGAAGCTCCGATCGTCAGACGTAGACCATCGTCGGTTCGGGCAATACGGAGCCTGAGGCCTTCGTGCCTATCCATGACATGGGCAAGGGCGCGCTCCAGCAGCTGGATATTCAGGACGCCGCCGGGCAGGAAGAACAGATCGCCTATGTTGTAGTGCTCATCGAAGCCGACAAGAGGGTTCCAAGATGCGATTGCGGGGATAACTGGCAATGAGCCATCTGCGGAAGGGAAGGTAGGGATTGCAACCGCCGCTCCATCTGCCGCCAATTCCCTAATGGTCGGTGTTCGATAGAGTTGGTCAACAGTAAGAGTCAGCCCGGCTTTGCGCGCCAGCGTGACGCAGCGCACGCTCAGAAGAGAGTCTCCGCCGATATCAAAGAAGCTCCGATCAATTCCGACCGACTTGGCGCCTAATAGATCCTGCCAGATCCCAGCAAGAATACGCTCCTTCCTCGTACGGGGCTCAGCAGACGGATCAGGCCCGACCTCGTGGTAACGAACGGACGACAGGCGAGCACGATCTATCTTTCCGTTCGTCGTAACGGGGATACTGTCAACCAAACGGAAGGCGGTGGGAATCATGTAGGACGGCAATGTGTGCCGCAGGTGGGTGACAATATCTCCAGAGCTTAGACGGTCGCGAGCGGGAATCACGCTGGCGATCAAGCGACGATGGTCATCCATGCCTTCTGCGACGACCGCGGCCTTTGCGATTGCCGGATGAGACTCAAGGGCCTTTTCGACCTCCTCCAGCTCAATGCGATAGCCCCGTACCTTGATCTGATTGTCCGATCGGCCACAAATCTCGAGAAGGCCTCTGGTTGAGATGCGTGCGATATCGCCGCTTCGATAAAGAACGCTGTATTGTCCGTCACCATAAGGATTCGGCACGAAACAACGGCTTGTCCGCTCCTGATCCCGCCAGTACCCAGCGCTCACGCAGCGTCCAGCGATGCAGAGTTCGCCGGTGGCTCCGACGGGGACTCTCTTCAACCGGGAATCGAGCACATAGAGTTTGACGTTATTGATCGGGCGCCCAACCGGGACGAGCGACGAGCCGTCGTCGGCATCCGATGTCTTGTAGACTGCGGCGTTGGACGCACATTCCGTAGCACCATAGAAGTTCCACAACGGCACGTCCGGGAAATACGCACGCCAGCGAACGGGGAGCGAGGAAGGCATCGGTTCGGCGCTGCTTGTGACCAACCGCAAGGCAGTCGGTCGCGGCTGCCGTTCTTGGGAAGCAATGAGGCCGGACAGGAGTGGCGGTGAGGCAAATAAGTGTGTCACGCGATGTCTCGCCAACGTGCTCAACAACAGATCTGGATCCAGCAACTGCTTTCGGGTCAGGATCAGCGCGGACACACCTCTCAGAAGCCCCCCAAAATACTCCCAAGCAGACGCAACAAGTGAGGCGGACTTCTGGACAACCATCACGTCGGTACCGTCGAAGGGAGCGCTTCGCCACATCCAGTTCAGTCGATTGAGAATTGCCGATTCCGGTATAAGGACCCCCTTCGCCTTTCCGGTTGAGGACGACGTGTATATAAGGCTTGCAATTCCCTGATCTGATGGTTTGTCGCTGCACTCAAAATCGTGCGCGGGCGCGCCGCACCATTCTAGCGTCAATAGACAAATCGACGGCATTTCAAAACCAAGGTCTGTGGTATTTGCGTGAACCAAAAGCTTTGCCTGACTATCTCGCAGGATATGTTCGATCCGATCACGCGGATAATCCGGCGATATGGGGACAACGATGGACTGCAAGGCTCGTGCCGCAAGAATAACAGCGGCCACGTCAGGCGACCGGTCGACCAGCATGGCGACCATATCGCCAGCCCCCACGTCAGAAGCCCGCAGTAACGACCTGATTGCTGTTACGCGCTCACGCAGCTGGCCAAATGTGATCTCACCGAAATCACCAAAATATGCCACCTGGCTGCGATTAGAGACGCTGATTTGCTCGAACGCTTCGACGAGCGGACATTCAGTCTCATATGGCTGCGCCGAGCCATCCAGCGAGTCCAGCATAGTGACGTCCGACGCGCTGAGGCAGCTCAGATCTTTAATGGGCGCAAGGGGCTTCTCAACGCAGGCTGCAATCAGACACCGCAGATTGTCGGCCATGCGGACAATCAGATCGCTGGAAAATATGTCCCCCGCATACGCTAGCTGGAGGGCAATTTCATCGCCCTGATCTTGTGCGTACAATGTCAGATCGAATTTTACATAGCCGGTATCGTATTCGCGGAATCTCAGATCCAACTCATGTTGGCCAGGTGGCTCCGCGGCCTCGGAGTACATGTTGAACATGACCTGGAAGATCGGTGATCGTCCCGCTTCGCGATATAGCCGGGTATCCCTTACCATCCAGCCGAACGGATATGCCGAATTTGCGATGGCATCGCTGACCAGGCCCTGGATGCGCAAGGCATGAACCGCAAAGGACTGGCCGACATCGATCGCGGTGCGGATTGGCAGCATATTCAGGAAAAAGCCAACAATGTCAGCGCTGCTAGGTTGATCCCGTACGACGTGCGGTATGCCAATGATAATATCGTCCTGACCGCTATACATTTGCAGCAGCAGCTTGAAGCATGCGAGGAGGGTTGTCGACGTGGTGCACCTATGTCGGCGCGCAAACTCCCGTACCTGATTGGAGAGCTCTCTGCCAAGCAGCACCGCATGCGAGGCGCCGCGGTGGGAATTTGTCTGCGGCCGCGCTCGTCCCGTTCCAAGCGAAAGCACCGGCGGATCATCACCAATCTGACGGCGCCAATAGCTACGTTGGTTCGCCAGCGCCTCTGGAGAAGCGTGTTGTTTTTCCCAGACCGCGTAGGTCGAGAGTGAGGCGCGGTTCTCTGGCAAAAACGCCGCGGCATCTACGTACGTTTGTCGAAGGTCCCTGAGCAGAACGGAGATCGACCAGGCATCGATAATAATTTCGTGAGCGGTGATCAGTATGAGATGGTTGTCAGGACCAAAACGAATCATGCGCGCGCGAAACAGATGGCCTTGTCTGAGATCAAAGCTGCCGTTCAACTCTGTTCGGCGTAACTCTGCGATCAGCTCCTCAGCTTCCTGCGCCGTGAGATGAGATGCATCAGCCAATTCAAGACGTGCGCATTGCGGAGCCTCAAAAAGCTGAACCGGACCGTCCTCGTCGATGAAGCGTGCCGAAAGTGCCTGATGGAAATGAACGACATCGGTCCAGGCGCGATTGAACGCGGCCAGATCGATGATGCCTCTTATTCGTAGGCCGCCTTGAATGATGTAGTTCCTAGCAGACGGATCGAGCTGGGAGAGAAACCATAGGTGCTCCTGAACTCGCGTCAGAGGCGATCGCGTGAGCTTTCCGTACGTCGGGGCTGTGCACGGTTTGAATTCGAATCGGGTCGAGATCGAAGCCCCAAGAGATCGTATCGTTCCATTCAGGACCAGCCTGAAATCCGTTCTCACTCCGAGCTGGGTCTGCAATTGGCCCAATATGAGCATTGCCCGGAGCGAGTCTCCGCCGAGGTTTATGAACTGGTCATTCACGCCAATGTTCTCAATACGCAGAACGCCGGACCAAATTTGACACAGCTGGGCTTCGAGCTCTGTTCGCGGCCCCTCGAATGGCGTCGGTAATGGAGGGCGAACACTGGTCGGGTCCGGCAATGCTCCAAAATCGACCTTTCCGTTTCTGGTCCGTGGAATACCGGCGACGTGGATGATCCTTTCTGGGAGCATGTAGGTGGGAAGCGCTTCGGCAAGAAAGTTCTGAAGCTCGCCTTCCGTCACTTCAGCCGGAGCTGACACATACGCGATGAGTCGTCTCGATCCAGTTTCCCCCTCGGCACTGGTTATGTCTCTCGCCATAAGCTTTACGCCTGCGCAGACGGAGGCGACCGCGACGGCGCCACGTACCAAATGATGAGCGGAGAGGCGGGCCTCGATTTCTCCCAGCTCAATTCTGTGCCCACGGATTTTGACCTGACGGTCCCGTCGACCGAGACATTCCAAAAGGCCATCGGAACGAATGCGCCCGAGATCACCTGTCCTGTATAGGCGCCGGAACGAGGGGTCGTTCGAGAACGGGTTTGGCCCAAAGGCATCCTTGGTGCGGACATCGTCATTGACGTAACCAGCAGCGACACCAACGCCGCCAACACAGATTTCACCGACCTCTCCCGTGTTGCATAGCCGCGATCCGTCGGCGACATAAACCTCAAGGTTAGAAATCGGCCTGCCGATCGGCACATAAGTGTCAGCCACCGCAGGCGGTACGGAAACCAGATTATGCGTAACGCCGTCCGCGCACTCGGTCGGCCCGTAGTGGTTGAGAATGGGGACCCGCGGATATAAGGCAAGCCACGCGCGCGCCAGTCCGGGTGTTAGAGGTTCTCCAACCGTAGAAATAATCCGCAGACTGTCCAGAGCTCGCTCAGCCGCCGCAAGCGACTGCAGATATTCAACAAATATTGCAAGCATAGACGGAACGAATTGAACAACCGACACGCCGTATCCTTGAATTGCTTTGAGAAGGGATACTGGCGATTTCAGTGTCGCATCATCAATGATCGCGATACAGCCTCCGACGCAAAGCCCTGCCAGAAGCTGCCACAGCGAGATGTCAAAGCAGTGCGATGCGGTCTGCGCGATGCAATCCGTCTGAGTGAGGGGTAGGGCATCAATCTTTGCCGCCAAATGATTGTTTAGGGCTGCGCGCGCGATCATTGCGCCCTTAGGCTGGCCCGTCGAACCAGACGTAAACAGAATGTAGGCGAGTCCATCCGCGCTCGATGATGGCACGAAAGACGAAGTCTGGCCCTCACGGAGCGCCGCCTCTATCGGCATGAATTGCGTGGTGCCTTTGCTGCTCGCCTGGAACAGGCTGGGCGAATCCTGCTGGTCCGGGCCAATAATCAGAGCGCAGCGACTCTGCTCAATCATGAACGATGTACGCGAAGCCGGTAACGATGGATCGAGCGGTAGGTACGTTGATCCGGCCTTCAAAATTGCGACGACCGCCGTCCCCCAGTCGAGGTCCCGCTCACCCCAATAGCCGACGACCGCACCCTGAGCGCCATGCTCTCGTAATCTCCTTGCGAGGGCATCCGATCTTAATCGCAGCGCCTTGTAGGTGAGTTCGTCTGCGCCGCACCTCAGCGCAATCCTCTCCGGATCCGATCTTGCAAGGCGATCGATCGCCGTGATCGCGTCGATCGGTTGACGTTCCACAAACTGAGTTTTGCCGGATAGATTTCCGGTAGGCATACGCGTCCCCTCATTCATCGCCTTCTGGGGCCCTTAACGCAGAACACCGATGATCCTGATTGAGGGTGTGCATTGCGTAGCCACCCTGGTGTCTGCCGGTCATAGTGTGCCGTTTTGCCCGTTTCTTAGCTTCCCATCCTTTGCGTTCACTACTGTTTCCTCGATGATCGGTAGGGGACCACGGCGCACGCTAGGGCCTCAAGTTGGCGTTGGCATCTACCGGATCTTGTAGTAGACGAGCGATAGTCTGCATGGTACCCGCAACCAACGCGCCCAGAGACTCGTTCCGGCTTGTGATTTCTTGCGTTTGTAGGCGCCTGGACTATGGTTTGGTGCTCTCCTCATGAAAGCGGACTTGGCGCTCGCCGGGCTGCAGATGCCTGCGGCGCCCAAGCGGCGACATCGATTGTGCAAGGACCAACACAGACGCGTGTTACCGTTTCCACGAGGCCGGCGTTGTTTGCATAGCCGCTGAAGGGCAATCGTTAAGCGCTCAAACGTTTTGACGCTCTTGGCTATAACGAGATAGCTATGGGCAGCGTAACGTGTCGTGGGCATGCAAAATCATCCACCGCGAGGTCCTTGGTCTGCTGATGTTCGCAGTCGTCCGCCTTGGTGCACACGAAAACGCGCTCAGAAGCGTTTGGTGTGGACGCGCAGGCAACGTCCAGTCTACCCGAAAGGGCGTACCTATACGGCTTTCCGAACCGGAATTGAGTGTAGCCTCCACGAGATGCATGCTCGGCAAATCATTTTCGCGCGCGTCAAAGAAGCTTCCGTCTCACCGCCTAGAGCAGAACCGATACGAATAATGTTGCGGCAAAGCCGCTTAGCACTACGGCGAAACCGGAGCCGGACTGTTATTACCGCGCGGGTATTCGTGGTTAGGTGGAAGACGCTGATGACGAGCCTTTCCTGCGTGTGCTGCGTTGCGTGACTGATCGCTCGTGACGATTTTTCCCATGAGCCGGAGTTCGATAACGCGCGGCGTAACCGGTGCGATCCCTGTGCGGGTAGACGGGCCCAGCGTCCAGGCCGGCTCCGCTCGTCGGTAATGTCCATTGGCTTTCACCGTTTCGCATGAGCCTCGATAGGTGAGATCGAAATTCTGTCCAGGCCAACAAAAGTCTCCGTACTGCTGCAGCGGGAAAGGCGGCTTTCTGCTGCGCAGCATACTGTCGGACGCGCTACAGCGTGATTGTCAGCTTCAAGACCACTGTCCACAACTTGACGCATGCACCGGGTACGAAGTAGCTGGAGACCCCTCAATTTCCAAGCGGCACGCTGCTTGCTTCATTCGCAGTGCGATCACCGATGCCAGCTCGAAGGCGCTCGGTTGTGGATCGGGAGAGCGCCGCGGAGTGTTTGATGCGATCTGGAGTTCGTTTTTGGGGAGCGACAACGATTGCGCTGGTTGCAAGCGGTGCAGCCAATTCGGCGGACCTTGAGCCAGCAATACAACTGCCACCAGCCCTGTGGAGCTGGTCCGGAGGATATATAGGCGGGCACGTCGGCGGTGGTTACGGCCAAAAATCCTTCAGTAGTCCCTACGGTCCGTCAGCCTACAGCGGCGTCGTCGATAGTCCTGTGTTCCTGGCAAGCGGCCGGATCGGCTACAACTGGCAGAAGAATAGCTGGCTGTGTGGCCTCAAACTCGATGCCAGCGGTGTTGTCTCGAACGGCACAAATACCTACCCCGCCGCCTGCGGCACAGTACTGAACGCAAACGGGGCCGGTCGCCTCGGTTACGCTTTTGGCGGGCAAGGCCACACGCTGGCCTACCTCAAGGGAGGCGTGGCTTGGCAAAACAATCGAGGCGACGTCATCAATAACAACGAGTTTGGCCAATGTGGGCGGCGGCACGCTCGACTTTTACAAGGCGCTCGACGAGGTCTTTCCCGGCACACGCCACCAGCGATGATGGGTGCACAAGACCGTGAACGTCCTGGACAAGGTCCCACTCTCGGTGCAGGCCACCATGAAGAAAGATTTGCGCGAGGTCTATTGGGCGCGACCCGAGCATCCGCAGAAGGGGCGATCAACGTCTTCCGAGAAGTATTGCGCCAAGTACGGCCGGGTCGTCGAATGCTTGGTCAAGGATCGCGACGCACTGCTGGCCTTCTACGATTTCATTGCCGATCATTGGATCACTTGCGCACCACGGATCCCATCGAGAGCGTGTTCGCCACCGGGCGACGCAGAACCGTGCGGACGAAGGGCTCCTTGTCGCCAATCACCGTCAGGCCGATGGTGTTCAACCTGCTGATCGCCGCATCAAGGACCTGGCGGCGGCCCAAAGGCACAAATCAGTTGCCCAAGGTCATCGCAGTTGTCGGATTCAACGGCGGCATTGAGGTCATGCAAGTGCCGGCAAACCACGCCGTCTGATCACCTCGCCACCTAAATCCCGAATGGCTCATCTTATTGGGCCGATAATTCAATGGAGATTGCTTAATGATTATCGATAACGAGAAGGAAGCCTCACCGGCTCTGTCCACCGGTGCGACGCATATGCTCATCGACCTATGGGGAGCGAAGAACCTCGACGATCCGGCAGTTGCGGAAGAGGCAATCCGAAAAGCCATCCGTGCGGCGAGTGCGACATTACTGCACCTTCAGGTTCATGAGTTTGGTCCGGGTCACGGTGTCTCCGCAATAGCCTTGTTGGCTGAATCGCACATTACCTTACACACTTGGCCTGAGAGGTCCTACGCTGCCGCCGATGTTTTCGTATGTGGCGACAGCAATCCTGCGAGCGCCGTGCCAGTTCTAGTTGAGGCCTTTCAGCCCGAACGGTCTGACGTTCGCAGCTTCCGGAGAGGTGTGTCAATCAAGCCAACCCGTTGAAGCAGATGGTCGATCTCCTTGGAATAGCCGGTCATATTTCCGACCGCCCGGCTGAGGGTATCGAGCTCACTGCCGCAATCGAAAAACATCTTGGGCTAACCTCTAGCCGAAATGGACCCCGGTTTTGGGACCACGTGCTTAGTTGGAAGGGGCTGCTCCGTTTGATAGACGGAGCGCATGATGACGACGAAGACGAGACGCAAGATCGACGCGGCACTGAAGGCAAGGATCGCGCTGGAAGCCGTATCGAAATAGAGTTCCTACCGATCGGCCCGACACCGGCGATGCGATCGTGGTGCGCGAAGACCCGTTGTTCGGTCACAGGTTTGGGCGGCTACGCATCGACCTCGGATTCGATCGCAAGGTCACCGACGTCGGTCGACCGATAAAATCTTCCCAGAAGCGCGCGTTGGGATCGCGCGCAAAAGGTCAGCCGCATCGAATACCGAGAGCCAAGCCAAGGAGCTCAGGTATTGACGCGACTCAAGATGCTCATGTTGACCGCTTCGCTATCGGGGCTGGCCTTGTTCATTGCCTTGGGGGATTGTGAGGTCAGTCTGCAAGAGAATTGCTCAATGAAGGCTTTTCTCGATCCCTTGCGGTGGCCTCGATCTTTTTTGCGCCGAGATCGTCACCCTAGCCGCGCAGTTCGGAGACATTTATGACGAAGGTAGATACCGTCTTGTCTTTCCATCGCTGGAGGATTCGGACGACTCTAGCGATTGCGGCCGCATTCTGCAGTTCGCTGGCTTGGTCGGCTGAGCCGGCAAGAAGGAGCGGCTACGCAATCGGTTCGGAGCAATGCGGCAGCCGAGGGCTGTCTTTTCCCAGGCTGAAGATCGACATGAAGAAGGGGTTTTGTGCGGGACTGGTCCTGAGTGAAGAGGACGGGCTGAGGTTTCCGCGTTCCATCGTGCAAATCCCGGGTCACGAGCAATTCGTTATTTCCGACATGGGAGGGTGGAATCGCTCGGATGGCCGGATGCTGCTGCTCGACCCGCGCGCGGCGGAAGGCAGGCGGATCAACGAAGTTGTCACCGACCTAGAGTATCCGTTCGGTCTTGCGATCGGCCCCGACAAGAAAGTCTATGCTTCAACGGCCGAGACGATCTTTCGTTTTGATCCGCTCGCGGCTGACCCGAAGAGCACGATTGAGACGATCATTCACGGCCTTCCGGGCCGCCGGATCGCGCTTCCCGACGGGACCAAAGTCGCGGAGAGCAGCCATTCGCTCAAGCATTTCATCTTTGACAAAACGGGGCGCATATTCGTCAATGTCGGATCGCACAGCGACGACTGCATCACGAAGCCTCCGATCACCAAGCCGTGCCCGGCCGGCGAGGGCTCATCGCCTCTTGCTTCGATCTGGATGTTCACGCCGCCGTCGGGGGGCGTCTTCCCCGCTCTCAGGCCCAACGATCCCAATCCGCCGCGCGAGATTTACGCGCGGGGCCTCCGCAACTCGATGGCGCTCGCCGTCCACCCCCGCTTCCCCGACGCGGGCTATGCCTTCCTACAAGGCGAGAACGCGAGAGACTTGCCGGACATCTTCAAACCCAACGAGGAGTCAATGTGATCGAGAAGGGAAAGCACTACGGCTGGCCGTATTGCTACGACCTTTCGACGCCAAGTCCCGAATTCAAGATCGTGCTGCAGGCGGGGCCCTATAAGGATCTCTGCAACAACGCGGCGGTCTACAAGCCGCCGCACACGCTGCTGCCGCCGCACGGCGCGCCACTCGGTATACTGTACTACCATGGCAGCAAGTTTCCGGAGCTTGAGGGGAAGCTTCTCGTCGGACTGCACGGCTACCGTCCGACGGGAAGCCGTCTTCTCATCTGCAATGTTGACGGCTACGGCTTGCCGAAAGTCAGCCCGCCGCCCGTGCGCTATCAGGTGAGCTGCGGCGCGGAGCCAAGCCGCGCCTTTCAGACCGACGCGGGGAACGCCGCGGCCGCTGCCTATGAGGAGCTGATATCCGGCTGGTACAGGGTGAACGGCGCGCGGCCGCAAGGCGCGCCCGTTGGCATGACCGTCGCGGCCGATGGCGCGATCTGGATCGTCGAGGACAAGAACAAGTCTGTCATCCGCATCGACCGGGCCTCGGGCGATCCGCCTGATTCGCTGCCATGCGGCATGCGGACGTCGCAACAGATTGATGAGCTAGCGGACTTCGTCGCGAACGATCCCAAGAACCGGACGCGGCTCACCGCGATCCGGACGGGGCTCATCGAGAAGCATTGTGTTGGATGCCATTCGGATTTTGGCCTGAAGCAGGGACAGCCGGACGCAGAGAAAGATCAAACCGTGCTGCGCTTCATGCTGACGCAGGACGGATGGATTTATCCGGGCGACCCGGACTCCCGCAAACTACGCACCCGGCTGCGCGGATTTGGCACGGAGAAGCTGATGCCGCCGGGCGGTGAGAAGCTGCCGCAGACGGAGCCGGGCTATGCCCGGGTTTTGGACCTTGCCGATTATCTGGCCGGCACGATGGTTCCCGGAACAAGAATGAGGATCAAGCCCGGCACCGTTCAGAGGACATTTTTCAGCAAGACCGATAAGGAATGCGGCGAAATTCCGACAACAAAGGTCGTCGTGGTGACACAAAAGAACGCCGTAGCTAAACCCGGCTTCAGCCGGTTCTATCGGCCTGCCGATATTTTCCTCAACGGCGAGTGTACCGATGCAGACGGCTACTACATCAGGCAGGAGCTTCTGGTGCCTTTGCTGTAGCGCAATTCTGATGCTGGCCGCGGCGACATCTACGCCGGCCGAAGAGAAGCTGTTCGAAAGCGTCCAGGTCACGCCGGTGGGCGAATACACGTTCGGCATCGAAGGGCCCGCCGTTGATCTCGACGGCAATCTCTTCGTCGTCAATCTCGGCAGGCAGGGCACGATCGGAAAGCTTGCGCCCGGAAGTGCGGCTTCCGGGAAGTTCATCGATCTTCCTAAAGGTAGCGTCGGCAATTCGATTCGCTTCGCCCGCGACGGGACGATGTTCATCGCGGACTACAAGAACCACAACATCTTCGTGATGAAGAAGGGCAGCATGAAACCCGAGGTCTGGTTTCGTTCCGACCTCATGAACCAACCCAACGACATTACCATCACGCGCGACGGCACAGTCTACGCGAGCGATCCGAATTGGAAGGGTCGCAGCGGCCAGATTTGGCGGATCGCGAAGACAGCAGAAGGATCCGTCCAGGGCTAGGTCATGACCGCGCCGCGCGCCCTGGGGACAACGAACGGCATCGATCTGAGTCCCGATGAAAACACTCTCTATGTCGGGGAATCAGGCAGTGGCCAAATATGGGCGTATGACATTCGCGGCAACGAACTCGCCAATCCAAAACTCGTCAAGACATTCGAGCGCGACACGATCGATGGGGTGCGTACAGACATTGCCGGCAAACTTCTGATTGCCCGTATCCTGAAAGGATCAATTGCCGTCTTAACGCCTGACGGGACCGTGCAGAGAGAAATCATACTCAAGGGCAAAGAGCCTTCAAACCTCGCCTTCGGCGGCAATGACGGCAGGACTGTCTTCGTCACGCAGCGGCACGGCGGCTACATCGAATCTTTCCGCACAGATCGAGAGGGTCGCGAGCATTGCCTCCAGAGGCCCGATTGCTAGGCTTGGAATTGCTTACGCGGTGGTGTTCTTTCATGCCAGACTGGCAATCGTGAGGTTGGCGTGTCGCGTGACGGAAATGGGCGTGACCAACCGCCATTGCCGTTGGGAATGGATGCACCACGACGATCTTGTCAGCATCTTCTCACTCCACTGGAATTAGAGCGGGTTCCGACAGGTTGAATCGTTTGGGATTCCCAAATCAGGCTGGTTCTGATTCAAGCTGCCTGCTGGCGAAGGAGGCCGGCGGGTATGGCAACATCTCTTTCGGTCGATCTTCGTAGGCGTGTGGTCGCCGCCGTTGAGGGCGGCATTGCGCTGCCTTGAATCCGGTAGGCGCGAACCGCACGAAGCGACGCTGACGGTCTTGATGAATGAACTGGCGGCGGCGGGAATCGTGTTCACTGAAAAGGGCGTCGAGTTTCGGAAGTGGCCGCCGAAAGCGTAAGTGCCGACCGGAATCAAACGTTTTCTTTGGACGGCGAGTAAGGGATCCTAAGCTGCGAGCTATCACGTACAAAAACGCCAAAACGACTCTACCAGGGCCGAGGACGAAGAAAGCGGACAAGCCGGTCGCTGAAGGCGAAGAAGGGAGTGTAACCCAAGCGGGCGTAACCCGCAAAAAGCAAAATGACTCAGAGCGATTTCCGCTCTGAGTCATTTGCCGTGACGAGCTTACATCCGGCTTCGTCACGCACGATTCATGAACTCTAGGGCGCTAATAACGGCGAAATTTTGGAGTTGCCTACATTGCCATTCTCGATGATCGTGTTAGAAACCCGTTTCGCAAAAAGCTAGGAACGACAATGGCGAAGCAGGCAAAAAAGATTGCTCCTCGCGAGTATACAAGGGCCGATGTCAAAGAACTACGCGCGCATTCCAAGGCGAAGACGCCCATAGCTAAGATCGTAAAGCAAACCAAGCGCACCGAAGGCTCGTTGCGCCAGAAGGCGCGAAGGCTAGGTATCCGATTAGGTCATCGTCGATAGGTTAGCGGGTCGCGTCGACACCGTTTCCGCGACAGGAGTCGCGGGTTGTGTGTGGGTCATGAATTGCCTTTGAAATAAAAAGGGTCGCCAAGGCGACGGCCCTTCTTACCGAGTTACTTCGATGAGTCCCAGCCGTAGATGTTGCCCGCCCATGAGCTGAATGAATCAGCCTATTCGTAGGTTTTCCGCTGACTCTTTGCCTCGGCTTGTGACGACATCAAAGCTAACCTTGGCGCCTTCGGCGAGGGAGGTGAAACCTGCCTTTTCGACTGCCGAAATATGAACGAAGACGTCCCTGCCGCCAGCATCCGGCTGAATGAATCCATACCCCTTAGTTGAATTGAACCACTTTACCGTCCCCATCGCCACTGTAACTTCTCCATGTTAAAAACAAAAGTAGAACCAAAAATTCGTACAAAAGTGAGGCCAGCTGAGGCAATGCGCTTGACGCTAGCGGATCTGCCTCGGTTGCAGCCCCCGATTACTTCCGGCCGTCTCATTCCTAGGCGCCAACAAAAATCTCTTTTTCTCGCCTGCTCGTTCCAGAGGTTTTGCTTTTCGTCGTCGCTGTAGAATCGATACACAAAATAGCTGTACGAGCCGTATTCGTCGGTCTCGCCGCTGTTCAGCCACGCGCTCTCGATTGCTTCCAACGCGTCTAGCGTGATCGGCCGTAACATGTCGCGCCGCCAGAACATGGAGTCAGGATAGCCGTGCTCATTCCACAACGCCTCTAGCTCGTCGTCAGGGCGGAACATAAAGAGTCCTTGCGTTCTTCACCATCGAGCCATGCGCGAGCTTCGGGAGTCAAACCAGACTTGCTGTTAGTTCGCTTCTTCATTGCCTCGCCTCCTCCTAAATGCTAGTTTTCGTTGATGCCCGCCGCGCGCTATCTCGCAACGCCAAAGATCATCCAGAAACGTTTTGCGAGCGGCTTTTGCGTCAATGTCACGCGCCATGTACCTGAAAGCCTGCTACTCCCGAGTAGCGCCCGCCGCACGACGCACGACGTTCCCTGATCAATCCCTGAAATCTCTCGTCTTGGCCGATCGCTGCGGCGCAACGGGTTAGCGTCGAGTCGTACATTCCTTCGACGCTCGCCGATATTCCCAGTTCGCGCGTTCAAGTTCGGGTCGATCAAAGTCGATCTGGGGATAGCCAACGCAGAGATAGCCGATGAATTTCCAGGACTCCGGCACTTCAAGGATCTCGTTGATGCGGGCTGGGTTCAGGATCGACACCCAGCCAAGCCCGAGGCCTTCGGCGCGCGCGGCAAGCCACATCGAGCAGATGGCCGCAACGACGGAATATTCGACCGTTTCCGGCATCGTTGCTCGCCCGAGGCCATAGCCCATATCGCTGGCCTTTTCGGCGAACACGGCCAGGTGACCCGGCGCCTCTTCGAGGCCGGCGAGCTTGAGCATCGCATACTGCGCCGCGCGTTCGCCTGAATAGGATCGCAACGCATCGGCGTTGCACGCCTTGAAATCCTCGATCGCGTCGCGGCGCCTCGCTTTGTCCTCGACGATGACGAATCGCCAGGGTTGGCTCAGGCCGACCGACGGGGAGAGACAGGCGATTTCGATAAGCCGCTCCATCGTGCCGCTCGGGAGCGGATCGGCACGAAAGCGCCGCACGTCGCGGCGCCATACGAACAGCTCACGCAGTTGCCGGCGAAAGGATTCGTCGAAGGAAACCATCGGGACTCACGGTGCTGGATGAAATAGTGATGCGGCGATCAGCAGCATGACGATTTCGCCGATCTGTACGAAGGCGCCCAATATATCACCCGTTTGCCCCCGATTTGTCGTGTGGCAAGCCACGCCATCATCACCCGGCCAGAGAAAGCAGGATTGGGACAAGCACCGCATTGCCCGGTCCGAGACCTGAAGCGAGGCAGAGCGCCGCGAAGCCAAGAGCGATGAGAGCACTTTGCGATGGCGGTCGTCCGGCCTGGGCCGAAAGCCCATCCGATCTCGACGGCGGGACCGGCCGCATGAACGCCGGTACGCCCGCGCGCGCTGCTGCATGCGCGAGGAGGAGGGTGATCGCGACCTGTCGCGGCTCGGCAATGGTCGCCAGCGCGCTCCACCGTAAGGCGAGCAATGTCACGAGCGCGCACACGCCGTAAGTCCCAATGCGGCTGTCGCGCATGATCTCGAGCTTCCGGCCCGGCTTCCACCGAGCCCGTCGGCGGTATCGGCAAGGCCGTCCTCGTGTATGGCGCCGGTGACAAAAACCGTGGCCGCCAACGCAAGCATGGCGGCCGGGCCAGGCATCAATTCCAACCAGCGCGCAATCGAATATGCTCGATCTCGCCAAGCACATCGTGAACCAGAAGTCCGGCCGCATTGTTCGACATGTTCTGCGGCTTGAACGGAAGCACCCGATAGCCGCGGCGGGTCGCCGCCCGCAAGGCCGGCGACAATGAGCGACTTGCCCACGTCGGAGCCCGCCCCCTGGATCATCAATGCGCGTGCCATGGAATCGGATTCTTGGTTGCTTCTCAGAATTCGACGCTGGGCTGAGCCTTGATGCCGGATCGGAAGGGATGCTTCACCAGCGTCGTCTCGGTGACGAGGTCGGCGCGTCGATCAATTCTTGCTTGGCATTGCGCCCAGTGAGGACGATATGCGTCCTCGGCGGCTTTGAATTCTTCAGGAATTCAACGACTTCTCCGATCTCGAGATAGTCGTAGCGAAGCGCAATGTTGATCTCGTCGAGAATGACCATACGCAGGGCTTGATCGGCGATAAGTCGCTTGGCCTTCTCCCGTGCGGCGCGGGCGGCCGCGATGTCGCGGGCGGTCCTGTGTTTCCCAGCCTTCACCCTTCGCATGGAACTGGCACAGTTCGCCAAAATGTCCGGTCAGGCGACGCTCGCCGGTGTCCCATGCCCCTTGATCAATTGCACGACGGCGCAGGGAAAGCCATGCGCGACGCACCGCATGATCATGCCGAAAGCCGACGAGGATTTCCCCTTGCCCGCGCCGGTATGGACGATGATGAGCCCCTTCTCGCCGCTCATGGCGGCCATCATCCGGTCACGCGCAACTTTTGCTTCGCTTTTTGGTCGCATGGCGGGCATCCAGCCAGGTTTCGGAGATCACGGTTTCGTCCTCAGCGGCATCAGATTTGCCCGTCATCTGAACGTTCCTTTGGCTTGACAAGTTGCGCGCTTGGGCAAATGGTGGGGTGGTGTTGGTTCCTGTCCTACGACAGGCGAAGAGGGAATGCGATAGGGCTCTAGGCCTCGAAGCTTGAGCCTGATACGCAGCCGCCCCCGCGACCGTGACCGGAGAGATCTCCAAGAGCCACTGACCCGTTAGGGGTTGGGAAGGTGGAGATCGAAGGGAAAACCTGCTCCGCAAGCCGGGAGACCTGCCAACGCAGAGATTTGAGACCGGCGGACGGGGTGCTCCGCGACGGCTACGAACCGCTATGTCTACGGTTCGTGCGCCTCATCGCCTCCGCCAAAATGTCGAGGAGGGCGATGACCGTCACGCTTCACGTCTGCATCACCTGCCGTGCCGGCCAATCCCTAAGAGAAGGCGAGACCACGCCAGGCACGCGTCTGCACAGCGCCATCCTTCAGGCTGGCGTGCCGGAAGGCGTGAACGTCGTTCCGGTCGAGTGCCTGTCCGCCTGCGGCCAGGGCTGCTCGATTGCTCTCAGCGCGCCGGGACGCTGGTCCTACGTCTATGGACGCCTGTCCGATGCTAACGCGCCGGATGTTGTTGCCGGAGCTGCGGCCTATGCAGCGACGCCCGACGGCATCGTGCAGTGGCGCAGCCGGCCGGAGATTTTCCGCAAGCAATCGCTTGCCCGCATTCCAGCCATCGCCGTCCTGCCGGTGGCCGCAGAATGAACGCGCTCGCCAAGGTCCCGGTGACTGTCGTCACCGGCTTTCTCGGATCGGGCAAGACGACGCTGATCCGGCACCTGATCACGAACGCGAATGGCAAGAAGCTCGCGGTGCTCGTCAACGAGTTCGGCAGCGAAGGCGTGGACGGAGAGATCCTGAAATCCTGCGCGGATGCCAATTGTCCGGCGGAAAACATCGTCGAACTCGCCAATGGCTGTATTTGCTGCACGGTGGCCGACGATTTCATTCCCGCCATGGAGCAATTGCTGTCGCGCCGCGTGAAGCCTGACCATATCCTGATCGAGACATCGGGGCTGGCCTTGCCCAAACCGCTACTCAAGGCGTTCGACTGGCCGGAGATCCGTTCACGGATCACCGTCGATGGCGTGATCGCACTGGCCGACGCGGAGGCCGTGGCGGCCGGCCGCTTCGCGCCGGACCCCGCCGCGTTGGAAGCCCAGCGCGCCGATGAAAACGTCGATCACGAGACGCCGCTTTCGGAAGTGTTCGAGGATCAGATCGCTTGCGCGGATATCGTGCTGCTCACCAAGGCGGACCTTGCCGGCACGGAAGGGCTTGAAGCGGCCAAGGCGGTGATTGCCGCCGAGATGCAGCGTCGTGTCCCGATGCTGCCGGTCGTCGACGGCGCGGTCGATGCGCGTGTAATCCTTGGTCTCGAAGCGGCGGCAGAGGACGATCTCGCCGCGCGCCCCTCTCACCATGACGGCGAAGAGGAGCACGAGCACAACGACTTCGCCTCCGTTGTCGTCGAGCTTCCGGAGGTCGGGGATCTCGATGCGCTGGTCGCGTCGATCCAGGGGCTTGCGCGGGAACAGAACGTGCTGCGCGCCAAGGGCTACATCGCAGTCGCGGGCAAGCCGATGCGATTGCTGCTGCAATCGGTGGGCGAGCGGGTGCGACACCAGTTCGACATGCCCTGGGATGCGCGGCCAAGGCAGTCGAAGCTGCTCCTGATCGGTGAACACGACGATATCGATGAGGCCGCCATCAGGGCGGGACTTGGTGTCTGATGCACGTCGTCTTTCGCGAGAGCCGCGGTCTTGAGGAGACCGCGACGCCTAGAGATCTCGGTCAGGACCCGGCCGACCTTGTCGTGCTCTCGTTCTCGGACAGCGATCTCGCCGCCTTCGCCGCCGGCTGGCGGCGCGGCCGCGCCAGCCTGCCGTCGCTCCGGCTTGCGAACTTGGCGGAGCTGCGTCATCCCCTGTCGATCGACACCTATGTCGAGCGGACGCTGTCGCATGCGCGTGGCATTCTCGTGCGTCTGATCGGCGGTGAGTCCTACTGGTCGTACGGGCTGGCCGCCCTGCATCAATTGGCCAGGCAGCGCGGCATTGCCCTTGCTGTCCTTCCGGCTGATGGTCGCGCCGACCCGGGGCTTGATGCATTCTCCACGTTGCCGGCTTCGACACTCGGTCGTTTGAAAGCATTGTGCGATAAGGGCGGTGCGACGGCGGCGCAGGCCGCGATCGCGCAGCTCGCGCTGGCGTCGGGTCTTTATGCGGGGCCTGTCATCGGAGAGATGGATATCCCGGAGATCGGTCTCTACGATCCGGATTGCGGCGCAATCGCGGTGCTGCCAAATGCCGATTGGCGGCCGTGCGCGCTGGTCGCTTTCTATCGCTCCTATCTCACTTCAGCCGATACCGCGCCGGTCGACGCGCTGATCGCAGCGCTGCGGCAAAAGGGTCTTGATGCCTATGGCGTGTTCGTCACCTCGCTGAAGGCTGCTGGTGTGGCGGATTGGTTGAGAGCTCATTTCGAGCAACGTCCTCCGGTCGTCATCGTCAATGCGACCGCCTTTTCTGCGGTCGGCGACGACGGCACCACGCCGTTCGATGCCGCATCCTGCCCGGTATTCCAGGTCGCATTGTCGATGGCGCAGCGCGACGGTTGGGCGGAGTCGCTTCGCGGCCTCTCGCCGGGCGATCTGGCGATGCATGTGGCGTTGCCGGAGGTTGACGGCCGGCTCTTTGCCGGCGTGGTCAGCTTCAAGTCGCCGAGTGAGCGTGATCCCGATTTGCAATTCGCCCGTCTCGCGCGCAGGCCCGATGACGAACGCGTGTGCGCTGTCACCGACCGGGTGACGGCCTGGCACCGGCTTGCGAACAGGCCAGCAGGCGAGAAGCGGCTGGCGATCATACTCTCGAACTATCCCGGCCGTCCGCACCAGATCGCGCATGCGGTCGGGCTCGACACGCTCGCTTCGGTCGAAATGCTGCTATCCGATCTCGGCGCCGCCGGTTTCGATGTCGAAGCGGCAGAAACGCTCGGTGATGTTCTCTTGCGGGAGGAATTGACCTTTGGCGTTGCCCACTACCGCGCGGCTCTGGCAAAGCTTCCGCGCCCGTTGCAGGACGACCTTGCCGACGCCTGGGGTGCACCGGAGGACGATCCCCGCTGCCGCCGCGGCCAGTTTCATTTCGCCGCGATCCGGCGCGGCAAGATCATCATCGCGGTCCAGCCGGAACGCGGCGATGTTACCAATCGCGATGCCGACTATCACGATCTCGCGCGTCCGCCGCGCCACGCTTATGTCGCCTTCTACCTCTGGCTCAGGTACCAAGACATCGACGCCGTCGTCCACATGGGTGCGCATGGAACGCTGGAATGGCTGCCTGGCAAGTCCGTTGCGCTGTCATCCTGCTGCTGGCCGGAAGCTTTGGTCGGCAATCTGCCGGTGGTCTACCCCTTCATCGTCAACGATCCCGGCGAGGCGGCGCAGGCCAAGCGCCGGATCGGCGCCGTCGCGATCGGTCATCTGCCGCCGCCCCTGGCGAAGGCCGCCTTGCCGGAAGGCCTGCGCCGGCTCGAGCAGTTGCTCGATGAATATTCGACCGCCGAGGGTCTCGATCCGGCGCGGCGCCAGCGCCTGATTGCGGCAATCCGCGATGAAGCGCATGTCGCGGGGCTGGAGGACGATCTCGGCCTTGGCGCGTCGGCAGCGCCGGCCGAGGCGATTCCACGGATCGATCGTTTCGTCTGCGATCTCAAGGAAAGCCAGTTCGGCGACGGCTTTCATGTGTTCGGCCGCGGGGCATGTGGTGAGGCGGAGAAAAGCGCGCTGCTCGATGCGCTCTCCGGCAGGCGCGTTGCGCCGGGGCCGGCCGGCTCGCCATATCGCGGGCGCGGCGATGTGCTGCCGACCGGACGTAATCTGTTTGCTGTGGATCCTCGCGCCGTGCCGACGCCGTCGGCGCATGCGCAAGGGATCAAGCTCGCCGATGAATTGCTGCGCCGTCACCTGCAGGATCACGGCGACTGGCCCAAGGGCCTGGTGGTCGATCTCTGGGGATCGTCGACCATGCGCACCGCGGGCGAGGATTTTGCGATGGCCCTGCACCTTGCGGGCATCGCGCCGCGCTGGGATCACGCTTCGGGGCGGATGACGGGTTACGACATCATCGCGCCGGCGGTGCTTGGCCGGCCGCGCATTGACGTGACGATTCGCGTGTCAGGGCTGTTTCGCGACGTCTTTTCAGGCCTTGCGCAATTGTTCGAGGCGGCGACTGAAGCGCTTTCTGAGCGCGCCGGGGAGGGCGACGAAAATCCCTATCGTCATCGTGCGGCGCGCGTGTTCGGCCCGCAGCCCGGGCAGTATGGCGTCGGTATGGCATCGATGCCGGATGTCTTAACGCAAGAATCGCGCGAGGCAGCCGGTGAAGCCTGGCTTTCGGCTTCGTCCTGGGCGTTCGCGTCCGACGGCACGATGCGGCCTGACCGCGCAGGCATCGAGGCGAGGCTCGTCGCCGCCGATGCCTTCGTCCATGCACAGGACCTGCCGGAAACGGACCTGCTACTAGCCGCAGACTATGCCGTGCATGAGGCGGGCGTTGCGGCCGCGGCGGCGCGGCTGAGCGCGGTTGTCCCGTCGCTCTATCACCTCGACGCCACGCGTCCGGATCAGCCGCACGCACGCTCGTTGACCGAGGAAATATCCCGCGTTGTGCGTGCGCGCGCCGCCAATCCGAAATGGATCGCAGGCATGATGCGCCACGGCTTTCGAGGTGCGGCCGAAATCGCCGCCACGCTCGAACATATGGCCGCTTTCGCCCATCTCGCCGACGCCGTGCCTCCGCATCTTTTCGATCTCTATTACGACGCGACGCTTGGCAGCGACGACGTTCGCACTTTCATGGCGCGCGAAAATCCGGCTGCGCTCGCGGCGATCGAAACTTGCTTCATCCGTTTGCGTGAGGCTTCGCTCTGGAGGACGCGACGCAACTCGATTGCAGCCGCGCTACGGGAGGCTTCATGAGCGCCGTTGCGATCAAGGGCTGGTGCCCCGGCGCCTTGCGGCCGATGCGGTCGGGGGATGGGCTCGTTGTTCGCATCCGGCCACGTGACGGTAGGCTCGACGCGAAGCAGGCGGCCGGAATCGCGGCGCTGGCCGAGCGCTATGGTAACGGCCTCATCGATCTGACCAGCCGGGCCAACGTCCAGATCAGGGGTGTCAGCGATGAGGGCCATGGGCCCCTGATAGACGGGCTCGCGCGGCTGGAGTTGCTCGATCGTGATCCGGAGTCCGAGGCGCGGCGCAACATTCTGGTGACGCCGTTCTGGACCAGCGGCGATGACACCTTTTCGCTTGCCGGGGAGCTCGAACAGGCTCTTGCCGGGAGTCCTGTTGGACTTCCGACCAAATTCGGCTTCACCGTCGATTGCGGGATAGAGCGCGCGCTGGCCAGCGCCTCAGCCGATGTCCGCATCGAGCGCAGCCTCGCGGGTGAGTTCATTGTACGTGCCGATGGCGCGGAGCATGGTCGTCCCGTCGCGCGGAGCGAAGCCGTGCAGGTCGCGCTCGCGCTTGTTGAATGGTTCGTCAACTCGGGCGGAGCCAAGGGCGGGCGAGGGCGGATGGCGGCGCACATCGCGACTGGCGCCAAACTCCCCGACGCGCTTCGTGGCCACGCCGAGCCGGCCCGCGTAATCGCGGTCCCGCGTCCGGGACTTTATCCGCAAGGCGCGATAGTCGGCGCGGCTTTCGGGCAGCTGACACATGCCGCGCTAACCTACCTCGCCGGATGTGCGCAAGGGCTGCGAATGACGCCGTGGCGCATTATCCTCGCGGAGGGGTTGCGCCAAATGCCTTACTGCGAAGGCTTGGTCACGCAAGCCGACGATCCGATCCTGCGCGTCGTCGCCTGCAGTGGTGCGCCCGCGTGCCGTGAGGCACATGCCGATACGCGTGCACTTGCGGCGGCGCTTGCGCCGCATATTGCCGCGGACAGCAGGCTTCACGTCTCCGGCTGTGCCAAAGGCTGTGCCCATTCGGGGTCGATCGCGCTCACCCTTGTTGCGACAAGCGAGGGATTTGATCTCGTCCGCGGCGGCTCGACGCGGGATGCACCTGTTGCGCGCGGACTGACCGGTGCCGGCATCGTCGCGGATCCCTCTATGTTGGTGGGAGGGGCTGATGCCGCACATCTATGAGACCGATGGGGCGGCGATCTATCGGCAATCCTTTGCGACCATCCGGGCCGAGGCGGACCTTGAGCGCTTTTCAGCCGACGAGGAGCCAGTGGTCGTGCGCATGATCCATGCGGCGGGCATGGTGGGTCTCGAAGAGCATATCCACTTCACCCCCGGCATGGCGCGCATCGCGCGGGCCGCGCTGCAGAGTGGCGCACCTGTCCTCTGCGATGCGCGCATGGTGTCTGAGGGAATCACGCGCGCGCGTCTGCCGGCCGGCAACGCCATCATCTGCACGCTCGACGATCCCGCGGTGCCCTCGCTCGCGCAATCCATGCGCAATACCCGATCAGCCGCAGCATTGGAGCTGTGGCGACCGCATTTGGATGGTGCGATCGTCGCCATCGGCAATGCACCGACCGCGCTGTTTCACCTCCTCATCATGCTGGAGGATCGCAACTGTCCAAGGCCGGCGGCGATCATCGGTTGTCCGGTCGGCTTCGTCGGCGCGGCTGAAGCCAAGGCCGCGTTGCTGGCCGATCCGCCCTCGCCAGCGCTGACGGTCGAGGGACGCCTTGGCGGCTCCGCGATTACGGTCGCCGCCGTGAATGCGCTGGCAAGCCGGAGCGAATAGCCATGGGGCGTATCATCTGTTGCGGCCTCGGGCCAGGCAATCCGGACTTGATGAGCGTGCGCGCCGATCGCGAGGTCCGCGCAGCAAAGCATGTCGCCTATTTCCGGAAGAAGGGGCGGCTCGGCCAGGCGCGCCGCATTGTCGAGGGCATGCTGGCAAAGGACGTCCGAGAATATCCGATGGAATATCCGGTCACCACGGAGATTGCCTTCGACTGTCCGGAATATGTTCGCCTCCTTGCCGGCTTTTACGACGAATGGGCGGAGCGCCTTGCCCGGCTCGCGCGCGCAGTCGATATTGTCGTGCTCTGCGAGGGCGATCCCTACTTCTATGGTTCATTCATGCACCTGCACGCGCGTCTGCAGGGCCGAGTCGAGATCGAGGTGATCGCGGGCATTCCGGGAATGGCCGGCTGCTGGAATTCGGTCGGCATGCCGATCGCCCTCGGCGACGACGTGATGACGGTTCTGATGGGCACGCTGCCGAAGGACGAACTCGGACGCCGCGTGCGCAATTCGGATGCCCTCGTCATCATGAAGACCGGACGCAATCTGAAAAAGGTGCGCCGCGCGCTTCAAGCCGCCGGCCGCCTTGACGAGGCGTGGCTGATCGAACGCGGCACCATGCCGGGAGAGCGCGTCGCGCGCCTGAGGGATGCGGACGAGACCGAGTGTTCCTATTTCGCGATCGTGCTCGTGCATGGGCAGGGACGACAAATGGAGTCGGCAGAATGACCGGCACATTGACCATTGCGGGACTTGGACCGGGCGATCTGGCGCTGGTCACGCCGGAAGTGTCGGCCGCGCTCGCTGCGGCGACCGACATATTGGGCTATGCGCCCTATGTCGCGCGCGTTGCCCCCCGTGAGGGGCTTACGATGCATCCATCGGACAATCGCATGGAGTTGCAGCGCGCAGGCAATGCCTTGCGGCTGGCATCGGAAGGGCGCCATGTCGTCATGGTTTCCTCCGGCGATCCCGGCGTCTTTGCGATGGCTTCCGCGGTGTTCGAAGCGCTCGAAGCCTCGCCGCAATGGCAGGGGCTTGCAATCCGCGTTCTGCCCGGCGTGACCGCGATGCTGGCAGCGGCCGCGCGCGCTGGCGCGCCGCTCGGCCACGATTTTTGCGCGATCAATCTCTCCGACAATCTGAAGCCGTGGCCGACGATCGAGAACCGCCTGCGGCTTGCAGCCGAAGCCGACTTCGCGATCGCGATGTACAATCCGCGTTCGGCGAGCCGGCCGGAGGGCTTTGGACGCGCGCTCTCGGTTCTAAAGGAGGCAGGCTGCGGCGAACGCCTCGTGATCTTCGGGCATGCGGTCAGCACGCCTGAGGAGCGAACCGAAACCGTGATGCTGCGCGAGGCGCGGCCGGAGATGGCTGGCATGAGAACGCTTGTCATTGTCGGCAATTCGGCGACGCGCCGCGTTGGTCGCTGGGTCTATGCGCCGAGGCATGCCCGATGACCGAGCCATTGCATGACCTCGGCCACGCTTTCTGTGCGCGGCCTGTCGGGCAATTCGGGTCGCGCGAGCATGACAACGGGGAGGCCAAGCTCGCGAGCGGCGTCGATCTTGGCACGCGCGCCTGTTCCCCCGGAATTGCGGGCAACGATCCATCCGATGCCGCGCGAGCGCATCATCTTCAACTCGCCGGCAAGTGTGAATGGTCCCCGCGACACGATGACGTCGACGTCCGGAAAGAGCAGCGGTCCATCGGGAGGATCGACAAATCTCAATGTGTAGGCGTGCTGCGGCTTGGTGCTGAAGGCTGCGATGTGCTGCCGGCCGATCGCAAGGAACACGCGCGCGCGATCGTCCGGCAACGCCGCGACCGCGGAGGTGATATCCGCGACCTCGATCCAGGTGTCGGCGGCTGCTTTTGCCCAGGGCGCTCGCTCGAGCGCGATCAGCGGCGTTCGGGTTGCTGCACACGCCGCTACCGCGTTGCGGCTCATCTCGGCCGCGAAGGGATGGGTCGCGTCGACGACGTGCGTGATTCCTTCCCGACGAATGTAGTCGGCAAGGCCGCTCGCGCCGCCGAAGCCGCCGGTGCGGGTCGGCAGCGGCTGGTTCGCAGGGGCGCGGGTGCGGCCCCCGTAGGAATAGACCGCGTCAAACTCCGCTCGCGCCGCGGCGTCCGCGAGCATATTGGCATCGCTCGTTCCGCCCAGAATGAGGGCGCGCATTATGGATAATCCCTGGCTGACCATTATCGGCATTGGCGAAGATGGCCTTGCCGGCCTCTCGGAAGCAAGCCGAAAGGCGCTTGCGGAAGCCGAGACGGTCTTTGGCGGCGAACGGCATCTGACGCTCGCCGGCATTGGCAAGCGCGGCCGTCCTTGGCCGATACCCTTCGACACGGACGGCGTGCTGGCCTGTCGCGGCCGCCCGACCGCGGTGCTCGCCTCGGGCGATCCCTTCTGGTACGGCGTCGGAACCAGTCTCGCGGAGCGGCTGAACAAGAGCGAATGGATCGCGCATCCCGCGCCTTCGACATTCTCGCTTGCCGCTGCCCGGCTGGGATGGCGGCTCGAATCCATCATCTGTCTCGGGCTTCACGGCGCGCCGTTCGAACGCCTGGTGCCGCATCTGGCACGCGAAGCGCGCATCATTTGTCTCGTGCGCGACGGCAAGGCGGCCGGCGATCTGGCCGAATGGCTCACGGCACGCGGCTGGGGCGAGTCACGGCTGTGGGCTCTCGCCGCGCTTGGCGGCCCGCGCGAATCCGTGACGCAACATCGTGCCGACAGCAACGCGGCCGATCCGGGCGCAGGTCCGGTCGCAGTTGCGCTCGAAACCAATGGAAGGGGCGGAGTTCCGCGCAGCTCCGGCCTTCCGGACGCGCTCTTCGTGCATGACGGCCAGATCACCAAGCGGCCGATGCGCGCGCTCGCGCTCTCCGCGCTCGCGCCGAAACCGGGCGAGAGGCTATGGGACATTGGTGCGGGCTCAGGCTCGGTCTCAGTGGAATGGGCCTTGTGTGGGGGGACGGCGATCTCAATCGAAGCGCGAGAGAATCGCGCTGCGAATATCCGGACCAACGCCGCGGCTTTCGGCCTCACGCATCGGATCAGGGTCGTAGAGGGGACGGCGCCTGATACCATTTCAGGCCTCGAGACGCCGCAAGCCGTCTTCGTGGGTGGAGGGCTCAACGCCGCGATGTTCGATGCGGTCTGGTCGCGCATTGACCCGGGAACTCGGATGGTAGCCCATGCCGTTACGCTGGAGACTGAGGCGTTGCTCTTGGACCTGCACCAACATCACGGCGGCCAATTGATGCGGATCGAGATCGCGCATGCGGGCGCGCTCGACCGCTACCGGTCCTGGGAAGCGGCGAGGCCGGTGGTGCAATGGAGTACGGTTAGGTGAAGGTTGCGGGTTTGGGATTCAAGCGTGACGTCACACTCGCTTCGCTGCGCGAAGCCCTCGTCGCTGCGGGCGGTCCTGACGGTCTAGCGGCAGTCGCGACCATCAGCGACAAGGCCGAAACGGCTGCGTTCAAATTGCTGGCGCGTGAACTCAACGTGCCGATCAGGCCCGTTCCCGTCAATGTCCTGGCGGGCATTGCCACGTCCACACAGTCCGAATTCATCAGGGCGAAGTTCGGCACAGGTTCCGTCGCTGAAGCCGCGGCGCTTGCGGCAGCCGGCCGCTGCGCGCGCCTGATTGTGACGCGGACGGTTTCGCAGGACCGGACGGCCACGGTAGCGATCGCGGAAGGAGACGGCGAATGACGGTGCATTTCATTGGCGCAGGACCAGGCGCCGCCGATCTGCTCACCTTGCGCGGGCGCGATCTCATCGCCGCCTGTCCGGTCTGCCTCTATGCCGGTTCGCTTGTGCCGGAGGGTGTTCTTGCGCATTGCCCAAACCGCGCGCGGATCATCAACACTGCGCTGCTGTCGCTCGACGACATTATGACGGAGATCGTGGCCGCGCATCGTGAGGGCAAGGACATTGCAAGGCTGCATTCCGGAGATCTCTCGATCTGGTCTGCGATGGGCGAGCAATTGCGCCGCCTGCGCGCGCTCCAAATTCCCTATTCGATCACGCCAGGCGTACCGGCTTTTTCCGCTGCTGCGGCGGCGCTCGAGGCTGAGCTGACGCTGCCGGGTGTTGCGCAATCCGTCGTCTTGACGCGAACGCCGGGCAGAGCGAGCGCGATGCCCGAAGGCGAAAAACTCGCGAGCTTCGCGGCCACCGGCGCGGTGCTCGCCATCCATCTTTCGATCCATCAACTTCCCAGGGTAATTGATGAGCTCGCTCCGCACTACGGAGCAGACTGCCCGGTAGCAATCGTCTGGCGCGCAAGCTGGCTGGACCAGCGCATCATTCGCGCCACGCTGGGTACGCTCGATGCCGCTATCGGCACCGAGCTCGAGCGCACGGCGCTCATTCTGGTTGGCAAGACGCTGGGCTCGGAGCAGTTCGCCGAGAGTCGGCTCTATGCGGCCGACTATGATCGCCGCTATCGGCCGCTCGGCCTAACGCCGGGCTTTCCGGAGGTCTCCTGATGACGCGGAGCCTCGTTATCTCCGCACCGGCATCCGGTGTCGGCAAGACGACAGTGACGCTGGCGTTGGCGCGGGCCTATCGCGATCGTGGGTTGAAGGTCCAGTGCTTCAAGAGCGGTCCCGATTACATCGATCCCGCGTTTCATACGGCGGCCACGGGGCGCGCCTCTGTCAATATAGATGGCTGGGCCATGCATCGTGAGGCGATCGAAGCGCTCGCCTCACGCGGTGCGGATGCGGACCTCATTCTGGCCGAAGGCTCGATGGGCCTGTTCGACGGCGTTGCTGCACCGGGCGTTTCGAGCACTGGCTCCACCTCCGATATTGCCGAGATGATGGGCTGGCCGGTCCTGCTCGTGATCGATCCCTCCGGCCAGGCGCAAACGGCCGCGGCGGTCGCTGCGGGACTGCGCGACTTCCGTGCGGGCTTGCGTCTTGCGGGCGTCGTTCTCAACCGCGTTGCAAGCGCGCGACACGAAGACCTCGTGCGCCGCGCCATGGCGCGTGTCGGCATTGCCGTGTTCGGTGCGTTGCCCCGCTACGCCGCGATCACATTGCCGAAGCGGCACCTGGGTTTGGTGCAGGCTGAGGAGCAGGCAGAACTCATCGACCTGATCGCCGAAGCAGCGCGCTTCGTCACCGGCCATGTCGATCTGGATGCGCTGTTGCAATCGGCGGCATGTGCCTGGGCGGCGCCACGCGCGGTGCGCCGCCTCAACATCACGCCGCCCGGCCAGCACATCGCACTGGCGCGCGACGCCGCATTCTCGTTCGTCTATCCGCACTTGCTCGAGGCCTGGCGTGCCGCCGGTGCCGAGATCTCAACCTTCTCGCCGCTCGCCGACGAAGGTCCCGACGCCAGCGCCGACGTCTGCTGGCTGCCAGGCGGTTATCCGGAATTGCATGCCGACCGGCTGGCGGCCAACACGCGATTTCGCGGCGCGCTACGATCCTTTGCCGAGACACGGCCGGTGCATGGTGAATGCGGCGGCTATATGGTGCTGGGCACCGCCTTGACCGACGCCGACGGCGTACGCCACGAGATGGCGGGATTGCTCGGCCTGGAGACCAGCTTTGCCCAACGCCGCATGCATCTGGGCTACCGGCTTGCGGAGCTTGCTATGCCGATGCCCGGATATCAGACCGGCGCACGTCTGCGGGGCCACGAATTTCACTATTCCGCGATTGTCTCGCAGCCGGATACGCCCCTGGCGGTCGTGCGCGATGCGACCGGTGCGGTCGTTGCGGAGACGGGCTCGCGGCGCGGTCACGCAACCGGTACGTTCTTCCACCTCATTGCGGAGGACAGGTGAGCGGCTCTGTTTCCTTTGTCTCGGCCGGTCCAGGCGATCCCGAGCTCCTGACGCTCAAGGCAGCATCGCGTCTGCGCGCCGCCGATGTCGTGCTGTATGACGACCTTGCCTCGGGCGCAATCCTCGATCATGCCCGCCCAGGGGCCAATTTGGTGGCGGTCGGCAAGCGTGTGGGACGGCCCTCGGCCAAACAAGAGCACGTCAATCGGCTGCTCATCGACTACGCCGCCGCAGGTGCCCGCGTGGTCCGGTTGAAATCGGGAGATGCAGGAATCTTTGGCCGGCTCGAAGAGGAGATCGAGTCGCTGCGCACGGCGGGCATCCGCTACGAGATCGTTCCCGGCGTTACCTCGGCCTGCGCTGCGGCAGCGCACGCCGGCATGCCGCTTACCCGACGGCACACCTCGCGCCGCGTCCAGTTCGTGACCGGTGCAGATGTCACTGGCCAGTTGCCGCCGAATCTCAATTGGGCGGCGCTGGCCGATCCGGAATCGACGACGGTGATCTATATGGGCAAGCGCACGTTCCCGGTCCTTGCGGCAAAGCTGATCGAGCACGGCACGGCCCCCGATACACCGGCGCTGTTTGCCGAATCGCTCGGCCGTGCCGAAGAGCGGCTTGTCCGCACTACGATCGCGAAGCTCGCTGAGCAGCTCGCGCAAAGTGGCGCCGCAACGACAGCGGCCGTCATCCTGTTCGGCGCGTTGGTCGGAGAGTATCCGCGATGATGCCGTCACCCGCCCGCGCGTGCCACTTGACGCCTCCTCGTCGAAACAGGCACAGAGAACGGGCATGGTGCTCGAAGCGGCGCAAGGCGCCGGAGCATAATCGGGAATGGGGTAGGGCGGACCCAATTGCGGCGCTCGCCCCGCGACTGTAAGCGGTAAGGGCCTCCGATCCGCCACTGGGCCGTCAGGCCTGGGAAGGCCAGGGACCCGTTCCGAACCGCGAGCCAGGAGACCGGCCCTGCAGTTTTTGACGCTAACGCCGTCGGGTGTGACGGCAGAAGGGACGTAGATCATGCATATCGAACCAGGAATCGTTACGGGTGCCAAGCTCGTGCTGAGCTACGCGACAGGTGCAGTCGCCGGCGGATGCGCGCTGAAGCTTGCGGCAGACACCGTGCGCGAGCAGGGGATCGTTTCATTCGCGGTGCGCACGGTCGCAGCAACGGTCCTGGTCTTCTCGTTCTTCGAACTCCTGCCGCATTTCCGGGTCGGCGTCTCGGAGGTGCATTTCATTCTCGGTTCGACGCTGTTCCTCGTATTCGGCGCAACGCCGGCCGCGTTCGGGCTGGCGCTTGGTCTTCTGCTGCAGGGGCTGTTCTTCGTGCCGACAGACTTGCCGCAATATGGCATGAACGTGACCACGCTGCTGGTGCCCTTGTTTGCGATCCAGGCGCTGGCCGGGCGCATCATTCCCCGCCACACCGCCTATGTTGATCTGCAGTATCGGCAGGCCCTGGCGCTTTCGACCGCCTATCAATCCGGCATTGTGGCATGGGTCGCGTTCTGGGCGCTGTATGGCGCGGGCTTTGCGGCCGAGAACCTCACCGCCATCGCATCTTTCGCCGCTTCCTACGCTCTCGTCGTGGTTATCGAACCGCTGGCCGATCTGGCCGTACTGGCATTGGCGAAATCGCTGCGAAGTGTGACGGCAGACGGCCTCGTCACCTACCGCCTGCACAACGCCGCATAACAAGACGTGAAGGGCGGTCGCAGGCTGCGGACGCCCTTCGCATAAGCTATGCTGACGCTCTCCCTGATAGGCATTGGCTGCGGCGATCCCGAGCAGCTTACGCTTGCTGCGATCCGCGCGATCAATGCTGCCGACCTTGTGCTGATTCCGCGCAAGGGCACGGTGAAGTCCGACCTCGCCGACCTGCGCCGGCTCATTTGCGCGCAAGCCCTGACGAACAGCCGCACGCGCATCGCCGAGTTCGATCTGCCCGTGCGTGATGCGGGGCAGGAGGACTACCGCAAGGGAGTGGACGAATGGCACGATGCCGTCGCCGCAACCTGGTCGCGGGCAATTGCGGACCATCTCGGTAGGGGCGGGCGCGTTGCCCTGCTGATCTGGGGCGATCCTTCGCTGTACGATTCAAGCCTGCGGATCGCACGAAGGCTCGATCCGCTGCCGACCATCCAGGTGGTGCCGGGCATCACGTCAATCCAGGCGCTTTGCGCCGCGCATTCGTTGCCGCTGAACGACATCGGCGAACCCTTCCTGGTGACAACAGGGCGGCGGCTGCGCGAAGGCAGCTGGCCGCCCGGCACGGACACCGTTGTGGTGATGCTCGATGGCGGCGCAGCGTTTCAGTCGCTCGACCCGAAAGACTTGCACATCTGGTGGGGCGCTTATCTTGGCATGCCTGCGCAGATCATCATGTCAGGTGCGCTCGCCGAGATCGGGCCACGCATCGTCGCCGCGCGACAAGCAGCGCGCGCAAAGCACGGCTGGATCATGGACAGCTACATTCTCAAGCGCTGCTCGTAGCGCTCCTGGGCGTGAGCTCGCTCGTCGCCGACGACAACGTCCAACAGCAGGACAACATGCTACCCGAGTGGGTTTATCAAGAGTGCCCCGGCGTTTCGGCCATCCATCGCGATGCAGCCTTGGCCCGGCAGACCGAACTTACCAAGCCGACCGGCGCGCTATCTAGGCCGCCTCGAACACCTCGCGATTGAGCTGGCCGGTCTGCAACAAACCGACCGGCCTCGCGCTGAGCGCGTGCCGATCATCGTCTTTGCCGGCGATCACGGCATCGTCGCCCAGGGCGTATCGGCCTATCCCCAGGAGGTCACGATCGCCATGATGTCCAACTTCGCGTCCGGCGGCGCCGCGATTGCGGTTCTTGCGCGCGAATTGGGTGCAAGTTTGGAGGTGGTTGACGCGGGCACCCTTGCGGAACAGCCCCAGCCGCGCACCGTGACCGATAAGCCGCGACGGGGAAGCCGCGACTTCAGCTTGCAAGCGGCACTTGAGCCTGCAGAGCCGGCGTTTGCCTTCGACTGCGGCAAGCCCGCGGTCGCGCGCGCCGCAACAACGGAGCCCGATCCTTGGCGAGATGGGCATCGGCAATACCACGACATCGGCGGCGATCGCCGCGGCCCTGCTTAGAAGGGGCGTGAGAATATCTTCTGTCGGGCCCGGATGGTCTTGCGCGTGTGTGCGACGGGGCACCATGGCGGCACGTTGTAAACTCTCCGCCAGGAGACATTCCAAGATCAGCAAGCCCGGCGCGCTATGCCGGGCGCGCTTGGTCTAGATGAGGGCAAAGCGAACCCTCGGCGGCCAAGGCGGCTAATGAGAACTTCCGTTCGAGGATCACGCATCTCGAATGCTCAAGCGCTTCGGGGGCGTGAAGTATCGATATTTGCCGGCGAGCGTGCCGTTAACGAACTGAAGGCCGTGATCGCCATAAATCATATCCTCACGCACGTAGCCGTCGGCTATGGCTTCTTGATTGTTGCCTCCGACTGTCTTCTGAGCGATTGTCATCACATGCCTCCCTGACGGCGGGCCGAGCATTTCAATTGCGGCATCGCGTAGTGTGCCAAGTTTCAAGGTATCAAACTGTTTGGCCTGAATCATTCCGGCTGCCTTGATGGGCTCAGCTCTCATTCGCGAGAGATTTTCAGATCCAATTGGCTTACGCGCCACAACTTTCTCGATGCAGTGAGAATGAATTGGAATGCCGGGGTGCGAGTCCCATTTAATGTAATGATCGGACCGTAAGATCTCCCAGCCGGCTTTCGTATAGATAGCCTCAAGCTCTCCACGCGAGAACGACTTCTTGTGACCACATGCCAAACTCTCCTTGGGAATAGGATGGTCTGCTTGATCGAGAGTGTTTGTGAAGCAGTGGAAGCCTCCAGGCCGCGTCCGATCCATTAAGACCGTCACGAGCGGTTTCCAGACGGCCCGTTCCGTGAAATGCAACACGGATTGCGCTATAAAGACGTCGAGGTAAGCAGGCGACTGGAACTCTTCAACAGGAGCGACACCGCTCGTTATATTCACGCCAAGAGCGCCTGCGAGCCGGTTCAGTTTGGAGATGGCGGCTTCAGATATATCGCTTGCGATTACCTGATGACCAAACTGGGCCAAATAGAGGGCGTTGCGCCCCTCGCCGCAACCCAGCTCGACAATCATACTCTTCGCGCGCAGAGCTGGGGTTATCTCGAAGATTTCGGGACTCGGACCACCCATACACGACACGTCGTGGTCGGCGTAGCCCAAATCCCACCAAAAGGGTGAATGCTTCGCCAGTTTTTGCATGCCGCACCTCACGTTGCCTGATATTGTTCCTCAAGGGCCACCATCCTGCCGGAGTAAAACATCCGAGCCACAATGCTGGAATACTTAAACCCCGTTCGAGTCAATTGATAAGCATCACCATCTGCCAAATCGACGAGTTGCAAAGATTCGAGCGCTTTGAGTTCTTCGCCAAAATCGGCCGCCAGCGCTCGTCCGAATACTGCAGCGTAATTCTTTCTGCTCAAAGCTGACAACGTGAGGCCAAGCAGGACGTAACGATGCCCAAGATCTTCCTGCGTCAGCCTGATTCCGTGCGACGCTATCGCGTCGGGATCGAAGGGGCGAGCGGAGAAGGCGTTGATGATGGGCGAAGCCGCACTCCAGTCTACGGCATAGTCCGTGCTACAGTGATATTGCCCAAAATAGCTTCTGGCGCCAGCCCCCAATCCTAGCAGGGGCGTTCCCTTGAAGTCCGACACCTCCTGCCGGTAGGCATGATCGCCAGCGATCTTGGTGAAGCGTGTGAAGGATTCCTGACGGTAACCTTTGGACGCCATCAGAGCAACGTTCTGATCGTAGACCTCATACTTTTCCGCCTCAGAGAAGAATAATTCAGGATTGTGCGCCTTCGAGGTAGTGATGCTCGTCATCGGACGAACAACAACGGGATACAGAGAGAGTGTCTGCGGCTCATAATCGAGCACCCGGCCAAGCGAAAAGATCCAAGAGTCACGGGTTTGACCACGCAAGCCGTAGATCAGATCAAGATTGACGTGAGAAAAACGCTCGATGAGGGCTTTGATTGCCGCTTTTGCAGTCTCGACCGAATAAGGCCTGCCAGAGTGCGCAAGCTCGCCGGGTTCCATGCTTTGGATGCCCATGCTCATTCTGTTGACGCCAAGTGCCTTCAAGCAATCCAGAAGGTTGTTGTCGAAAGAGTCTGGCGTGCTCTCGACCGTAGTCTCACATCGCGGGCTTCGTTTTGGAAAGGCTGCATCAAGGGCGGCGAAAAGCTTACCGAATTGATGCTGCGTCAGCAGGGTTGGAGTTCCGCCGCCGAAATAGATACTTACAACCTCTCGATCTCCGAAGTATTCTCCATATCGCGCGATGTGCTCCACCAGTCGACCAACGTAAGACTCCCGGGTCTGCCGTCTGTGGCGCGTTGTAAGAAAGAGCGTGCAGTAGGTGCAGCGATAGCGACAGAACGGAATATGGATATAGATGTTGATTTGCTTTGAGCGATTAGCCTGCTCAACGACATCAGTTATGCGAAGTGGTTGGGAAAAAGCCCGATATGCTCGCTTCGAAGGATAGCCATAGACATAGGTTGGCAGCTCCTTCTTCGCTATGTTTGTCCGAAGAAATTCCAGACAATCCATGACTTAACCCGTTGATTGCCAAAGCCGATGAATGCCTGAACGCCGTCTTCTCGAACGCCACAAGTTCATTCGTTATGACAATTAGCAGTTTCCATGGAAGCTGCTAATCCGCATTCAGTATGGCGCTTGCGCCACTTATGTTCTTCAGATCCAACCGTGCGGCTTATGTGAAGAAACCAAACGCCCGCATATATGGCTACAGCGGCTGCGACGCCCACCATTCCGCCAACTGCTCCCACAAACAGCCAAGACCACCCCTCCCGAAGTTGCGGACGCTTTCTTCAGGAGTTTTTCGGTTACACCATACGCCTGACATATCGGTCTTCATTGTTGGCCTCCTTCTCAAATGCGAAGATCAGTCAGTGATGCCGGTTGGCAGCTTCTGCCGCCGCGCAAGAGAGAAACTCAAGAGTCGTGCCAACTGCGCAGGAGGGCCCCAGAAAAGTCGTTCTGCATTTTGTTCAACAGCTTAACTGCGAGCGCGGCGACACGTGGGCCGAACATCACGTGTCGCGGACGCGACAAACCCGACAATAGAGGGCAACGCAAGTCACGTCGGGAGAGCGGCCACGAGTAGATCGTGCAAGAAGCAGGGGGCCGGTGTTCACCTGGCGTCGGCAAGCGCGCCAAGGCCGCCTGGGCGGTGACGCCGTGCCGGCTCTTGTCGCTCAGCACACGACGGACCAGCGCCCGAATCCGCCTCAGCGGATGGTTCGTCGGCACCCGTGCTTCGGGCGAGATGTACGAAACAGTCGGCCCTGATCTACAAATGCACCGCGCATGCCAGTGCCCCCTGATTCGTGATAAAAAATTGAATCAGCAAATCCTCGCTAGCGCGAGGGGTTTTTCAGCAGACTGCTAGTCTTACTGAGTCAGAAAGTCGCGGGCCTATTTGAAGGTGAATCAGCTACCCGGAGGGACTCAGGGAGGAATTTTAAATGGGTAGCCGAAGCAAGGATGGAAGTGAAGCGCGATTTGCGGCTTATGTCGACGGGTTGGTGAGCGTCATCGGGCATGCGGATCGGGCGAAGCCGCTACGCGATTACTGTGTTGGCCTGATGCTGCCCGGTGAGCGCAAGAGCGTAGAGCCGATGGCGGCGATCACGTCGCCGGAGCGCACAGCAGCCCAGCATCAATCGCTGCTTCATTTTGTGGGCAGGGGCGGATGGTCGGACGAGAAGGTCATGGCCAAGGTTCGGGAGATGGTGCAGCCGAAGATTGAGCGGCACGGCGCGATTGAAGCTTGGATCATCGATGACACTGGCTTTCCCAAAAAAGGCCGGCATTCGGTCGGCGTGGCGCGTCAATATTGCGGTCAACTTGGCAAGCAAGACAATTGCCAGGTGGCAGTTTCGCTGTCGATTG
>NZ_JAGKJI010000055.1 GCF_020329485.1 Bradyrhizobium cenepequi | reverse complement strand
GGCCATCTTCGTCGACCCTCCCTTGTGATGCGAACCTGAAGTTCGTTCAACCATTCGGGTCCCGATGAAGCGCCGACCGCGATCTTGCTACAAGGCAGCCTCAAGGCTTCGGTGGGCAGCGATCCGATCGATCGGCAGCCCAGCTCGGGCGGCCACCCGGGCTGGGCCATTCCTCACGGAACGATCTCACTCTACTCCAACGCGCTAATACAAGGGTGGGCAAAGGCGCGAAGCGCCGTGCCCACCATCAAGCGCTCCGCCGGCGATGGTGGGCACGCTGCCGCTTTGCCCACCCTACGGATTCCGCGAATTTTCCTGCGTCATTCCGGGGCGCGCGAAGCGCGAGCCCGGAATCCATTTCTCCCCTCGCCCTGCCGCCCGATGGATTCCGGGCCTGCGTGCTGCGCACGCATCCCGGAATGACAGGCATGTGGGCCGAAGCAGAATGCAGTATAGTCGCCCTCGCATACGATTGCTTCCAGGCAATGCCTTCGGATGAGGAACGGCCGTGCCCGCTGGATCTGTTCAGACGTATCGCGCTTTCGCCTACAACAACGCGTGGGCCAACCATCGGCTGCTCACGGCGTGCGCAACTCTCAGCCAGCAGGATTTTGAGGCCGCGCGCACGGGCTTCTTTCCAAGCCTGCAGCTAACCTTGAACCACATTTATGTGATCGACCTATTCTACGTCGACGCACTTGAAGGTGGATGGCTTGGGCCGCAAGCCTGGGAAAACGAAGTGCCATGTCGAACCGTTGCCGAGCTGAAGCCCGCTCGGGCGAGCGTCGACAAGCGTTTGATTGCTGTCTGCGACGGATTGACGCCTGAATTGCTCGACGGAATCGTGCGCGTCAATCGCGACACGTCCGTACAGGCCGAACGTCGCGACCGCCTCCTTATGCATGTCTTCCAACACCAGATCCACCATCGCGGACAGGCACACGCCATGCTGTCGGGAACGGCCGTCGAGCCGCCCCAGCTCGACGAGTTCTTTGCCGCAGCAGAAGCGCCGCTCCGGGCCGCCGAATTCGCAAGTCTTGGCTGGACCGAAGAGACTTTGTGGAGATCGTGATCTTCAGCATCGCCGGCCCATTGGATTCCTCGCCCGCGTGATCGGCACGCATGCCCGAATGACAAGTGAGTGGGAAAACCGTGAGGGACATTGGGGCCCGGGCGAAGATCATGTAAGATGGTGATTGTTCGCTGGCGGCAATCTAGCCGTCTTCGCAAAGGACCGCTTGATGACCGGGCACCTCATCGTTACCGACGAAGCCGCAACGCGCGTGATCACGATGCGCCGGCCCGAGAAGAAGAACGCGATCACGGAAGCGATGTATCGCGCGATGAGCGATGCGATCGACACCGCGCAGAACAATCCGGACATCCGCTGCCTCATCATCACCGGCGGCTCCGGCGTGTTCACCGCGGGCAATGATGTCGAGGATTTCGTCAAGCAAGGCGCCGCCAATCCCGACGCGGTGCGCAGCTCCGGCGCGGTCAAATTCCTCTACTCGCTGGCGCACAACGTCAAGCCGATCATCGCGGCCGTCGATGGGATCGCGATCGGCATCGGCACGACCATGCTGTTCCATTGCGACTATGTGCTCGCCAGCAGCACCGCGACCTTCTCGACGCCGTTCATCCATCTGGGGCTGGTGCCAGAGGGCGCCTCGAGCCTGCTGATGCCGCGCACGATGGGGCACCAGCGCGCCTTCGAGATGCTGGTGATGGGCCGCACCATGGACGCCGACGCCGCCCGCATCGCCGGCTTCGCCAACACAGTGGTGGCTCCGGGCCACACCGAAGCGGAAGCACGGAAAGTGGCGCGCGAGATCTGCGCGCTGCCGGCCGACGCAGTCGCGATCGCGCGCAAGCTGATAAAGCTGCCCCCGGAGGACACGACCCGGCGGATCGACCAGGAAGCCCATCTGTTCAGCGAACGGATGCGCTCCACGGAAGCGGTCTCTGCCTTCAAGGCGTTCCTTGCGCGCAAGCAGAATTGAACCGGGACGTCGCAAAATCGTTGCCGCGCTTATCCATATTCGTCCCCATGAGACCTCATCATATCCTTGCAGCGCTGGCGCTGCTGGCCGGATTTGTCCTTGCGCCTTGCCAGGCCCAAACCGCCTCGCCCGTCGATCTGCGCATCCTCGCGATCAACGATTTCCACGGCTATTTGCGGCCGCCGCCGGGCGGCATCCGCATCAGCGATCCCGAGGACAAAACCAAGAAGATCGTCGTGCCGGCCGGCGGCGCCGAGCACATGGCGACGTTGGTGCGGCAGCTGCGCGAGGGACACAAGAACACGATCTTCGTCGCGGCCGGCGACCTGATCGGCGCGAGCCCGTTCCTGTCGGCGATGTTCCATGACGAGCCGACGATCGAATCGCTATCGATGATGGGGCTCGAGGTCGCCTCGGTCGGCAACCACGAATTCGACGAAGGCATGGGCGAATTGCGGCGGATGCAGAATGGCGGCTGCCATCCGGTCGACAAGTGCCAGGGTCCTCACCCCTTCCCCGGCGCCAAATTCCACTATCTCGCCGCGAGCACGTTCGAGAAGGCCACCGGCAAGACCGTGTTTCCGCCCCACGAGATCAGACAGTTCGAGGGCATCCCGGTCGCGTTCATCGGGCTGACGCTGAAGGGCACGCCGAACATCATCTCGCCGGCAAGCTCAGCCGGCCTCGAATTCCGCGATGAAGCCGAGACGGTGAATGCGCTCGTTCCGGAGTTGAAGACGCGCGGCGTCGAGGCGATCGTCGTGCTGATCCACGAAGGCGGCGTGCCGACCGGCGACTACAATGAATGCCCCGGCATCTCAGGCCCGATCGTCGATATCGTGAAGAAGTTCGATCGCGCGGTGGACGTCGTGATCTCCGGCCACACCCACCAGGCCTATGTCTGCAACATCGATGGCCGGCTCGTCACCTCCGGCGACAAATATGGCACGCTCGTCACCGCGATCGATCTCAAGCTCGATCCGAAGACTCGCGACGTGATCAGCGCCAAGGCCGAGAACACCATCGTCCGCAGCCAGACGCTCGCGAAGGACGCAAGCCAGACAGAGCTGATCGAGGCCTATGACCGGCTGGCCGCACCGATCGCCAACCGTCCGGCGGGCGCGGTGACGGAAACGCTGTCGCGCGTGCCGAACGACGCGGGCGAAAGCGCGCTCGGCGACGTCATCGCCGACGCCCAGTTCGCCGCAACGAGCTCGCCCGAGAAAGGCGGCGCGGCGATCGCGTTCACCAATCCGGGCGGCGTGCGCACCGACATTGCGCGGCGAGAGGACGGTGCCGTCACCTATGCCGACCTGTTCTCGAGCCAGCCATTCCGCAACCAGCTCATCACGCTGACGCTCACCGGCAAGCAGATCAAGGACACGCTCGAACAGCAATGGCTCGATCCGAAGCGGCCGCGGGTCCTGCAAGTGTCGAAAGGGTTCGCCTACGCCTGGGATGCGAGCAAGGGCGATGGCGAGCGCATCATCGCCGAGCGGATGACGCTGAACGGCGTGCCGATCGACCCCGCCGCGACCTACCGGGTGACGGTCAACAATTTCCTGTCGCTCGGCGGCGACGGCTTTACCGTCCTGAAAGAGGGGCAAGCGCCGCTGACCGGCATCTACGACGTCGATGCCCTGCAGGCCTATTTCCAGGCGAACAGCCCGGTCGGGCCCGCACCGGGCAATCGGATCCAGCGGGTCAATTAGCTGGGCTCTTTCGCGCCGGGCGCCGAACGCCTAAATAGGGGGTCACTCGCAAGAACGCGCAGCGAATGCGCCGGAAACCTGTATGACCCTTCTTCTATCGCATTCCGCCTGTCTCGATCACCTGACCCCTCCAGGCCATCCCGAACGCCCTGACCGGTTGCGTGCGGTCGCGGAGGTGCTGGGCGAAGAGCGGTTCGCGCCGCTATCGCGCGGCGAAGCGCCCGAAGGCAGCCTGGATTCCGTCATGCTCTGCCATGGCGAGCTCTATGTCGGCGAGCTCCAGCACGTCGCCCCGACCTCTGGCCTGGTGTACATCGATGGCGACACCTCGATGTCGCCGGGCACCTGGGAAGCGGTGATGCACGGCGTCGGCGGCGCCGTCGCGGCCGCCGACGCCGTGTTGTCGGGCGAGCATCAGAACGCTTTCGTGGCGGTTCGGCCGCCTGGCCACCATGCCGAGAACAGCCGACCGATGGGCTTCTGCTTCTTCGACAATGCAGCGATCGCCGCGCGCCATGCCCAGCGCAAGTTCGGCATCGGCCGTGTCGCTGTGGTCGATTTCGATGTTCATCACGGCAACGGCACCCAGGATATCTTCTGGGCCGATCCGACCGTGATGTATTGCTCGACGCATCAGATGCCGCTGTTTCCAGGCACCGGCAGCCGCGGCGAGCGCGGCGAGCACGACACCATCGTCAATGCGCCACTCGCGCCCGAAGATGGCGGCGTGCAATTCCGCTCGGCGTTCGACAACCTGATCCTGCCGCAACTGGAAAAATTCGGCCCCGAGCTCGTCATCATCTCCGCAGGCTTCGACGCGCATTACCGTGATCCGCTCGCCTCGCTCAACTTGAAGGCCGAGGACTTCGGCTGGGTGACGCGCAAGCTTCTGGATCTCGCCGATCGGCACGCCGACGGACGGGTGGTCTCCGTGCTCGAAGGCGGCTATGATCTGCAGGGACTGAAAGAGTCGGTGGCCGCGCATGTCACCGCATTGATGGGCGCATAAATAGGCGCCACAATACTTCCGCAGAAAATTGCTTTGATTCTGCGCTGGGAACGGGGCGCAGCCTTAAATTGCTTTGATTCTGCGCCGGGAACGGGGCGCAGCCTTAAGAGCGCGAATCGGGAACGCGAGCAATGGCCGAAAACACCACTCAGGTCGAAAACAACAAAGCCGACGTCAAGAAGCTCTCCTTCGAACGCGCGATGGAGGAACTTGAATCGATCGTCAAACGGCTTGAGGAGGGCAAGGTGCCCCTTGAGGAATCGGTTGCCATTTATGAACGCGGCGAAGCGCTGAAGCGCCGCTGCGAGGAATTGCTGCGGCAGGCCGAGGCGCGCGTCGACAAGATCACGACCGACGCAACCGGCCAGCCCACCGGAACCGAGCCGCTCGACGTGCAATAGAGCATGATCCGGAAAAGTGGAAACCGGTTTTCCGAAAAGATCATGCTCAAACAAAGAGATGAGATCATGACCTGATTCCATCTGATCGGGTCATGATCTAGTCCGCGACGCGGCGTCGCAATCGAACAGCACATCAGGCGAATCCGCTGTCTTCCCCAGAGATCGGGTGAAATAGCTCTTGGCGCATCGCGCCGACTGCTATAGTCCCGACCTCATCTGGGGACAGTAAGTGCGCGTTCGGCACCGCCATATCATTTATATCCAGGGGTACGATCCGCGTGGTCTGGCGCAGTATTACCGCATGTTCAGGACCGAACTGCGGAAATTCAGCCGTCTCTATCAGCTATCGGCCACGATGAGCCGGCCGCAGGTCGTCACCGACGGCGAGATCGCGTCCTGGACCATCGAGACCAAGGCGGACGACTGGCAGACCCGCACCTCCTACGATTTCCTGCGATTCGAGGACTTCATCCAGCGCGACCTCGCCGCGCCGATCTGGCGCACCGTGTTTCATGCCGTCTGGATCTATTGGGGACTGGTCTTCACCGGCACGATTGCGCGGTTCACGCGGGCGAACTGGCGTTTCACGGCGTTCATCACCTATCCGCATGTCGTGCTGCTGCTGGAAGCCTTGTGCGCTGCGGCAGTCGCGTTCGTGTTCGAAAAGGGCCTCAATGCGATCGGCATCCCCGATCTGTTCAGCGTTGCCGCGGCAACCGCAATCTTTGTCGCCCTGCTCGGCACGGTGCTGAAATACACCGAAAACAACACCTACGTGCTCTATCTCCTGTCGGACACGATCTGGACCTGGGAGTTCTCGCACCGACAGCGGCCCGAATGGGACGAGCGCATCGACCGCTTCGCGCAGCACCTCATAAAGGTCGCTCGCACGAGCGACGCGGACGAGATCGTGCTGGTCGGCCACAGCTCGGGATCATTTCTGGGGACGGAAATCCTGGCGCGGGCGCTCAGGCTCGACCCGGTACTCGGCCGGCACGGCCCCCGCGTGGCGCTGTTCACGATCGGCGGCAACCTTCCGATCGTAGGCTTTCACAAGCTATCGCGGGAGTTTCGCGACCATTTGCGGCAATTGGCGCTGGAGCAGTCGATCGAATGGATCGACTGCCAGGCCCGCAAGGACGTGATGAACTTCTACCAGTTCGATCCGATCAGGGGCCACGGCATTGAGCTTGGCGACGAGAGGCGCAACCCGACAATCGTGCCGGTCCGCTTCCGCGATATCGTCAAGCCCGAACACTACAATACCTTCCGCTGGCAGTTCTTCCGGGTGCATTTCCAATTCGTGATGGCCAATGAGCGTCCGCAGCCATACGATTTCTTCATGATCGTGTGCGGACCGGTGCCGCTGAAGGAGCGGATGGAATCCCCGCAGGCAGCCTTGGAGGTTGCAATCGGCGATCCGGTCGCCCGCGAGCAGGCTTGGAGGCAGATCGAGATGTGCGGCGCGGACGCCACGGGTAGCGGGAATTTGCTCGCGTTGGAACCTTCCGCCCGTCGACGCGGTTAAAAATCCTAGACTTTTCAATCTCCCGCTTGGGTTCCCCCGGGAACCCGGCAGCTGGGCGGCTTGGCTTTGCCGTGGGCTTTGGTGTAATGCTTGCCGTTCTATGGCTGTTTGGGGGCAGCTTGCTGCTAATTTGGCGGCAGTGAATACCTCCGAAACGGCCAACAAAAATGACCGGGACGGGTGAAGCTACCAACGTGATGCATATCACATGGTTCGATCCGGAGTGCACCTAGGCTTTCAAATCAGGCACCGGCCTGCCAAGGCGGCAACTGGCGTCTGGATTCTCACGGCGCAATCGATGCGCCCCTAACTCCGGTCGGGCCGCTGGCCCTGACCTCAAGAACTGGAATATCGCTGTGACCACATACAGTAAGACGCCGCTTCTCGACACGATCCGCACGCCCGACGACCTGCGCCGGCTCAAGGTCGAGCAGCTGCACCAGGTTGCCGACGAACTCCGCCAGGAGACCATCGACGCGGTTTCCGTGACCGGGGGTCACTTTGGCGCGGGTTTGGGGGTGGTCGAGCTGACCACCGCGATCCACTACACCTTCGACACGCCGCGCGACCGGCTGATCTGGGATGTCGGCCACCAGGCCTATCCGCACAAAATCCTGACTGGCCGGCGCGATCGCATCCGCACGCTGCGGACCGGCGGCGGGCTGTCCGGCTTCACCAAGCGCAGCGAGAGCGACTACGATCCGTTCGGCGCCGCCCATTCCTCGACCTCGATCTCCGCCGGCCTTGGCATGGCGGTGGCGCGCGACCTCTCCGGCGGCACCAACAACGTGATCTCCGTGATCGGCGATGGCGCGATGTCGGCAGGCATGGCCTATGAGGCCATGAACAATGCCGGCGCCATGAACTCGCGCCTGATCGTGATCCTGAACGACAACGACATGTCGATCGCCCCGCCGGTCGGGGCGATGAGCGCCTATCTGTCGCGGCTCTATTCCGGCAAGACCTATCGTTCGCTGCGCGAGGCGGCAAAGCAGATCAACAAGCATCTGCCGAAGGTGCTGGCCAACCGCGCCAACCGCGTCGAGGAATATTCCCGCGGCTTCATGATGGACGGCGGCACGCTGTTCGAGGAACTCGGCTTCTATTATGTCGGTCCGATCGACGGCCATAACCTCGACCACCTGCTGCCGGTCCTGAAGAACGTCCGCGACATGGATACCGGTCCGATCCTGGTCCACGTCGTGACGCAGAAGGGCAAGGGCTACGGCCCGGCGGAAGCTTCCGCCGACAAGTACCACGCCGTGGTCAAGTTCGATGTGGCCACGGGCACCCAGGCCAAGGCCAAGCCGAATGCGCCGGCCTACCAGAACGTGTTCGGCCAGAGCCTCGTCAAGGAGGCGCAGAAGGACGAGAAAATCGTCGGCATCACCGCTGCGATGCCGTCCGGCACCGGCATCGACATCTTCAACAAGGCGTTCCCGACCCGCACCTTCGATGTCGGCATCGCCGAGCAGCATGCCGTGACCTTCGCAGCCGGCCTTGCCGCCGAAGGCTACAAGCCGTTCTGCGCGATCTATTCGACCTTCCTGCAGCGCGGCTATGACCAGGTGGTCCATGACGTCGCGATCCAGAGCCTGCCGGTCCGCTTCGCGATCGACCGCGCTGGCCTCGTCGGCGCCGACGGCGCGACCCATGCCGGTTCGTTCGACAGCGCCTATCTCGGCTGCCTGCCGAACTTCGTCATCATGGCAGCCGCCGATGAGGCCGAGCTCGTGCACATGGTCGCAACGCAAGTGGCGATCAACGATCGCCCGAGCGCGGTGCGCTATCCGCGCGGCGAAGGCCGCGGCGTCGAGATGCCCGAAGTCGGCATTCCGCTCGAGCTCGGCAAGGGCCGCATCATCCGCGAGGGCAAGAAGGTAGCTCTGCTCTCCTTTGGCACCCGCCTCGCCGAATGCGAGAAGGCTGCCGACGAGCTGGCGGCCCATGGCCTCTCCGCCACGATCGCGGATGCGCGCTTCATGAAGCCGCTCGACGAAGAGATGATCCTGAAGCTCGCACGCGACCACGAGATCCTGATCACCATCGAGGAAGGCTCGATCGGCGGCTTCGGCTCGCATGTGATGCAGCTTCTCGCCGAGAACGGCATGCTCGACGGCGGCCTGCGCATGCGCGCGATGGTGCTGCCCGACGCGTTCCTCGATCACGACACGCCGGCGGCGATGTATGCCCGCGCAGGCCTCGACGCCAAGAGCATCGTCGCCAAGGTGTTCGAGACCCTCGGCAAGGATTTCAAGGCCGAGACCGTCAAGCTTGCCTGACGCCAAGCTTCCGCGGATTCCGCGATGAATATCTATCTGGCAGGGCCCGACGTGTTCCTGCCGGATGCGATTGAGATCGGACGGCGCAAGGCCGAGCTTTGCGCCCGCTACGGCCTAAGCGGGCTCTATCCGCTCGACAACGCGGTCGACCGGTCGGCGCCCGATGCTTCCCTCGTCATCTTCAAAGGCAACGAAGCGATGATGGAGGCCGCCGATGCCATCATCGCCAATTTGACGCCGTTTCGTGGCCCCAGTGCCGACGCAGGCACGGTCTATGAACTCGGCTACATGGCGGGGCGCGGCAAATTGTGCCTCGGCTACTCCAACGATCCCGCGTCATATGCAACTCGCGTGGCGCGCCTATATGAGGTGACGACGTTGTCCGACGGCAGCCTGGCCGATGGACACGGTCTCACTGTGGAAGAGTTTGGCTTGCCCGACAATCTGATGATGATGCACGCCCTCGACCTGCACGGCTGCCCGTTCGTGACGCCGAGGACCGCGCCTGCGGATATCTGGCACGACCTCACCTGCTTCGAGACCTGCGTCCGCCTTGCGGCGGATCACGGGCGAAAGACGAGTCGAAGCCGATGAAGAAAAGCGAAAGCGAGCAGGCTCCGCGCAAGCGTGCGGATGTGCTGCTGGTCGAGCGCGGCCTGTTCGAGAGCCGGGCGCGGGCGCGCGCCGCGATCGAAGCCGGGCTCGTGATCGCCGACGGCAAGCAGGTCGGCAAACCCTCCGATACGCTTGCGCCCGATGCGGAGCTGTCGGCCGAGCCCGCGCACCCCTATGTCTCGCGCGGCGGCGTCAAGCTGGCCGGCGCGCTGGAGCAATACCCGATCGACATTGAGGGTCATGTCTGCCTCGATGTCGGCGCCTCGACCGGCGGCTTCACCGAGGTGCTGCTGGCCAACGGCGCGAGCCTTGTGTTCGCCATCGATGTCGGCCACGGCCAATTGCATCCGTCGCTGCGCGGCCATCCCAGGGTCGTGTCGATGGAAGAGACCGATATCCGCTCCTTCGAGGGCAAGCGCCTGCCGGCGCGACCGGATGTCGTCGTCATCGATGTCAGCTTCATCTCGCTGAAGCTGGTGTTGCCGGTGGCACTGTCGCTGGCGGCGGCGCCGATGCACCTGCTCGCGCTGATCAAGCCGCAATTCGAGGCGCAGCGGAAGCATTCGCGCCGCGGCATCATCCGCAACGCCATGGTGCATCAGGAAATCTGCGACGACATCGCGGCCTTTGCGGCCGCCCAGGGCTGCACCGATATCCAGGTCTTTCCGTCCCCGATCACCGGCGGCGACGGCAACATCGAATTCTTCCTCGGCGCGCGCCGTGGCTGAACGGCTCGTGATCGATCATGTCGGCCATCGCGCCGACGGCGTCGCGATCGCAAACGGTCAGGCGATCTATGTTCCTTATGCGCTGGCGGGCGAGACGGTCGAGGTTGCCGCCGTTCCCGGCCATCCCGATCGGAGGCGCCTGCTCCAGGTCGAGAGCGCCAGCCCACAGCGCATCGCGCCGTTCTGCCCGCATTTCGGGCTTTGTGGCGGCTGCGCGATCCAGCATTGGGACGACGAGAGCTACTGCGCCTGGAAACGCGACCTCGTCGTCGAGGCGCTGGCGCAGGCCAGGGTTGCGGCCGAGGTCGCCCCGCTGATCGACGCCCACGGCCTCGGGCGCCGTCGCATCACCCTCCACGCGCGGATGGGTACGCATGAAGTGCTCAAGGTCGGCTTCGCCGCGGCGAGCTCGCACGACATCATTCCCGTCGATCGTTGTCCCATCCTCGATCCCGGCCTGAGCGGCGCGCTCGACGCCGCCTGGGCCATCGCCGAGCCGTTGATATCGATGGGCAAGCCGCTCGACATCCAGGTAACCTCGACCCTAAATGGCCTCGATGTCGACGTCCGCGGCTCGGGCGCCCTGCCCTCGACCATGATCGCGGCACTGTCGCGCATCGCGGAGCACCATCGACTGGCGCGGCTGACACGGCACGGCGAATTGGTGCTGATGCGCGCGCCTCCCGCGGTGATGATCGGAATGGCACAGGTGATCCTGCCGCCGGGCTCGTTCCTGCAGGCGACCGTCGGCGGCGAAGAGACGCTGGCGCAACTGGTCAGCGATCACTGCCAGCGCGCCAAGCATATCGCCGATCTCTTCTGCGGTGTCGGCCCGTTCACCCTGCGCCTCGCCGCGAAATCGCGGGTCGCCGCCTTCGACAGCGACGCCGGCGCAATCGCGAGCCTGCAGAAAGCGGCAACCTCGACTCCAGGTTTGAAGCCGGTCAAGGCCGAGCCACGCGACCTGTTCCGCCGCCCGCTGGTGCCGCAGGAATTGCGCGACTTCGACGCGGTGGTGTTCGATCCGCCGCGCCAGGGCGCGCAGGCGCAGGCAACGCAGCTTGCCGCAAGCAAGGTGCCCGTCGTTGTGGCGGTGTCCTGCAACGCAGCAACGTTTGCGCGCGATGCCAAGATCCTCATCGACGGCGGCTACAGGATCGAAGGCGTTACACCCGTCGACCAGTTCCGCCACACGCCGCACGTCGAGCTGGTGGCCCGATTCACGCGCAAGCGCTGACCGCAGCTCAGCCAAATCGCACTACGCTGGCAGGCTTTGACCTTGGTCAACGGCCCCGGCTCTTCGCGGCGCTAACTGCTTCCTCGTGGAATTGCCGGGAAGCGGGTCAATGCTCATCGACAGACGACGGATGCTCGGAACCGCGCTTGGGCTTGGCTCTGCGGCAATCACAGGGCCATCGTCGCAAGCAGGAGCAGCACCACTGACCTATGAAGACGCCACGGGCATCATCAGAGCGCCGTTGCGGTCCGCGCCGAGAAACCGAGAACTCGTGCGCTTTGCCACTCTGGCAGCCAACAGCCACAACACCCAACCCTGGACCTTCACCGCGAGCGCCAACAGAATCGTCATCGCGCCGGACTTCTCACGCAGATGCCCCGCGGTCGATCCGGATGACCACCATCTCTTCGTCAGCCTGGGATGCGCCGCGGAAAATCTCGTGCTCGCCGCCTCAATGCTCGGGCTGAAAGCGAATCCCGTCATCGAAGGCGATGAGATTGCGATCGATCTCGAAGTCGTCGCATCCCGAGCGACGTCGCCGCTCGCGGAGACGATCACGGTTCGCCAAAGCACGCGCACAGCCTATGACGGCAGGCCAGTCGCGGCAGAGGCATTGCGCGTGCTGGAAAGCGCGTGCCGCGAGCCCGGCGTCTCGACCATCATGTTGACCGACCGGGCCAGGATCTCGAACGTCGCCGACTATGTCGTTCGAGGCAACTCGGCACAGATGCGCGATGCGGCGTTCATGGACGAACTGCTCCACTGGCTGCGCTTCAGCGAAGCGGACGCCATGGCGACAATGGATGGTCTGTTCTCGCGCTGCTCGGGAAATCCCGCGCTTCCTGCCTGGATCGCCCGGCCGCTGCTCGGCTTCTTCTTCACCGAGAAGGGCGAGGGCAAGAAGTACCGCGAGCAGATCGAGAGCTCGGCTGGCATTGTTGTCCTTGCGGCTGATGCCAGCGACAAGGCCCACTGGATCGCAGTAGGCCGAGCCTGCCAGCGTTTCGGACTGCAGGCGACCGCGCTCGGGTTGAAGTACGCGTTCATCAATCAGCCGGTTGAGGTGGCGGAGATGCGATCCCAATTCGCCTCGTTCCTGGACCTTGGAGGACGCCGCCCGGACATCATCATGCGCTTTGGTACGGGGCCCAATCTGCCCAATTCCCTGCGCCGGGCACCGGAGCAGGTGATGCGCGAGATGTCGTAGCGGACTCGTGCCGTCTTGCAGGTGCTGGTTGATGTGCCCTCTCCCCTTGTGGGAGAGGGCCGCTCCGGTGCCGGCCACGAACAGCTTGTTTGGGTGAGGGGTTGCCTCCACGAGAACGGTCGCTCGTGGAGAGAACCCCTCATCCGGCGCGCATTGCATACGCGCCACCTTCTCCCACAAGGGGAGAAGGAAGGGATGCTACCTTCCCCACCTGTCCTGCCAGATCTTTTCCCCGATCATGCAGCTGACGCGCGACTCCCTTTCGACCACCGGCACGACCTTGCGCTCGGGCGTGCGGCCGGCGACTTCCATCAGGAGCTTGGTGCGGATCGCTTCCTTGAATTTTTCGCGCTCCTTGATCGTCACCACGAAGGAGCCGGGACCGCCGATCACGCAGTCCTCGTAATATTGGTCGAGGTTGTCGATATCCATGGTGGAATAGGACGGCTCCTTCATCATGATCGGCAGGCCGTTGATGACGATGCCCTTCTCCAGCGCCGCGTCGCGCGCGACCGTGACCGGACCGCCATTGTTGTTGGGGCCATCGCCGGAAACGTCGATCACGCGCCTTAGGCCCCGATATGGGTTTTCGTCGAACAGCGGCACTGCGAAAGTGATCGCCCCCGAGATCGAGGTCCGCGACGCCCGCCGGATCGGCGTCTTCGTGATCTCGGCGGCAACGGCATCAGCGGTTTCCGGGCCGTCGATCAGGCGCCAGGGAATGATGATCTTCTGGTCAGAGGAAGCGGCCCATTCGAAATAGGTCACTGCGATCTTGCCGTTCGGGCCGGCCTTCAATGCCTGCAGAAATTCCTTCGACACGATCGCCTGCGCGTAACCCTCGCGCTGGATCGCGAGTTCGTCCATGTCCATGGAATAGGAGACGTCGACGGCAAGGACCAGTTCGACATCGACGGTGGGGTTCGCGTCCTTCTCCGCCACCTGGCGGGTACCCTGGTTGCCCGGACCCGGCGCGGCGATGCCAGCCCTATCGCCGCCGGCGAGCCAGCCCGCGACAAGCACAACCCCGATCGAGACATACCAGCGCATAAGCTGCCCTCCCGTCGAACGTCAATAATGGTGACACGCAAACTGCGTGGCGCAAAGGGCGAACAGCATTTGTCCTTCACATTCAGGTTAGCCTTCCGTCTAGGTTTGAAGTCCGGCCCAGCTTGGCCTTGTGCTCGCCCCGATTTTGGCGAGGTTTTGTCGCCCGTCTGCGATTGTCCCGCTCCTGCAAGGAGCCCGTGCAAAACCGCCGGTTCCAGAGGCGCCGGGAAGGCGATATTCTTGCGTGTTCGCAGAGCAGCAGGAGGTGCCGCGCCATGAGCGACAGCGTCACCACGCCGAAAACCAAGGTCAAGACCAAGGTCGAACGGCCGCGCCTGCACAAGGTCATCCTCGTCAACGACGACTACACGCCGCGCGAATTCGTCGTCACCGTGTTGAAGGCGGAGTTCCGCATGACCGAGGACCAAGCCTACAAGGTGATGCTCACCGCCCACCAGCGCGGCGTCTGCGTGGTTGCGGTCTTCACCAAGGACGTCGCAGAGACAAAGGCGACCCGCGCCACCGATGCCGGCCGCGCCAAGGGCTATCCGCTGCTGTTCACCACCGAGCCGGAAGAGTAGTTCGGCTCTGACCGCGAGCCCGCTTCACCTCTCCCGCAGGGCGGAGGGCTATCGCATATGAAATAGAATTTGGTGGGCGGTCCCTTCGCGGCCCATCCTTCGAGACGCCGCTGCGCGGCTCCTCAGGATGAGGTCGGATTTCGCGGCGAAATTTTAGACCCTCATGGTGAGGAGCCGCGCAGCGGCGTCTCGAACCATGAGGCCCGCCTCGTTCACAGCCACCAACAACTATATGCTGCAGCCCCGTCCTTCGCCACCGAGGTGCGCTGCTCCACCCAGGCTAGGCGTGAAATTGCGACACCTCATCCACCAGGCCATAGACACGCTGGGCCTTGGAGAAGCCTGCGATCGGAAATTCACCAAGGTCGTCCCAGCCGCCGCGGCAGATGCCGGCAAAGGCTTCGGAGGCCACGACGGTGCGGCCAAGCCGACCGGCGATCCTCTCCAGTCGCGCAGCAAGATTCACTGCGGGGCCGATGCAGGTGAAGTCGAGCCGGTTGCCGCCGCCGATATTGCCATAGAGAATTGTTCCGACATGCAGCGCAACGCCGAAACGGAAACGCTCGACGACGTCGCCGACCGGATATTGCAGCGCCTCGATGCTGGCGCGGGTGTCCTGCGCGGCTTCCAATACGTGCGAACAGACCTGTTGCGCATCCCCGACATACTCATCGATCGGAAACACCGCGAGCAGTCCATCGCCCATGTACTTCAGCACCTCGCCATTGTGAGCGCGGATCGAGGCGACCTGACAGTCGAAATAGCGGTTGAGCATGTCGACGACAGTCTCGGCCGGGAGCCGATCCGATAGCGCCGTGAAGCCACGCAAGTCCGACAGCCAGATCGCCGCGTGCATGGTCTCGCCATCGCCGCGCCGAATCTGACCGTCGAGGATGCGCGTGCCCGCGCGGTTGCCGACATAAGTATCAAGCAAGGTCGCCGCGACACGGCGAAGGCCGATCACCTCGATCAGACGCGTCAGCGCCGGCAGGACCGATCGCAGTGCAGCCAGCTGGGCGTCGGTGAAACCGCCTACCTGCTTGGTGGTCCAGCTTGAGGCATGCGTGCGGCCATCGATGAATTGCAGCGGGATCGCCACATAGTCGGTAACACCTTCCGCGCGCATGTCGTCAAGGAAGGGAAATCGGCGGCTCGCGGGATCGTCGATGCGGCACCGCACCTCCTTGCGCTCGCCAAAGACGATCGCAAGCGGGCTCGCAATGAACTCCGGCGTTTGCTGAATGTCGAAGTCAACAGAGCCGACGACGACGGCTTCACCGGGCTTCCAGATGAAATTGCGCCCATAGATTTCGGGGTGCAGCGTCCGGATGAAGAATCCGACCCGCCACAGCGGGATGCCGGCCGCGACCAGACGCCCGCACAGTTCGGAAATCATGTCGGTGACAACAGGGGTCGACCTTGCGCCATCGATCAGCCAGTCCGCGATCCCCCTGATGCCGATCTGCATCGCGGCCCCTGCCCTCTGTCAGGTTCTATCCAACCTGCCCCCGGTGCCGCAGCAAATGATCGGCGAGCACGCAGGCCATCATCGCCTCGCCCACCGGCACGGCGCGAATGCCGACGCAGGGGTCGTGGCGCCCCTTGGTCATGATGTCGGTCTCGGTGCCGCTGCGGTCCACCGTCAGCCGCGGCGACAGGATCGAGGAGGTCGGCTTCACCGCAAAGCGCACCACCACCGGCTGGCCGGTGGAGATGCCGCCCAGGACGCCGCCGGCGTTGTTGGACAGGAAACGCACCCCGTTATTGCCGGTGCGGATCTCGTCGGCGTTCTCCTCGCCCGACAATTCGGCCGCGCCGAACCCGGCGCCGATCTCGACACCCTTCACCGCATTGATGCTCATCATCGCCGCTGCGAGCTCGCTATCGAGCTTGGCATAGATCGGCGCACCGAGCCCGGGCGGCACGCCTTCGGCCACGACCTCGATCACCGCGCCGATCGAGGAGCCCTTCTTCCTGATACCGTCGAGATAGTCCTCGAAGAACGCCGCCTTGTCCTTGTCCGGGCAGAAGAACGGGTTGCGCCCGACCTCGTCCCAGTCCCACTTGTCGCGATCGACCTTGTAGGGGCCCATTTGCACCAGCGCGCCGCGGATCTTGATCTCCGGCAGGATCTTTCGCGCGATTGCGCCGGCGGCGACCCGGGTCGCGGTCTCGCGCGCAGAGGAGCGGCCACCACCGCGATAATCGCGCAGGCCGTACTTGGCCTCATAGGTGAAGTCAGCATGACCGGGGCGGAACTTGTCCTTGATCTCGGAATAATCCTTCGATCGCTGGTCGGTGTTCTCGATCAGGAGGCCGATTGGCGTGCCCGTCGTCACCTGCACGCCGGTCTCCGGATGAGCCATCACGCCGGACAGGATCTTCACCGCATCCGGCTCCTGACGCTGGGTGGTGAAGCGCGACTGGCCCGGCCGGCGGCGGTCGAGATCGTGCTGGATGTCCTCAGCCGTCAGCGGGATCAGCGGCGGACAGCCATCGACCACGCAGCCGATCGCAACCCCATGGCTCTCGCCAAAGGTCGTGACCCGGAACAAATGGCCGAAAGTGTTGTGGGACATCCGTCGCCTAACTCGTAAGTCAATACTGACTTGTCGTAACGCGTGGGGGCACCACGGTCAAACGCGGCAGTCTGTCATTCCGGGGCGATGCAAAGCATCGAACCCGGAATCTCGAGATTCTCCGATGTGCAATTGCACATCGTAGTTCTGTCCTGCGGACCGCCCCGGAATGACCGCTCAATTCCTGACGCCTTAACTATACTTCGTCAGCCCGCCATCGCGAAACACATAGACGGTGCCCTGTTCGATGTAGAGGTCTGCGGCGCTATCAGGGGTTTCGATCCCCAGCGACACCATCAGGGCGCGGCAGGTGCCGCCATGGGCGACCGCGACGGTGTCGACCAGGAGCGAATCGTACCAGTCGCGCATCCGAAGCTGCACTGTGGCGTAGGTCTCGCCGCCCTCCGGCGCCATCGTCCACTTCGCGGTCTGGCGCTCGGCGTAGAGTTCGGGATCGGCAAGCTGCATCTCCGCCAGCGTCGAGCCTTCCCAGACGCCGTAACCGATCTCACGCAACCGATCGTCGAGCGAGTAATCCCCGGGCGGCAATTCCAGCACGCGCCGCACCAGCTCCATGGTCGAGCGCGCCCGTCCCAGCGGACTCGAGACGTAAGGCAGCGACGCCCGGTCGAGCCCGTCGCGTGCGAAAAGGTCGGCCAGCACATGACCGGCATGAGACGCCTGCGCGCGGCCGCGATCGTTCAGCGGAATGTCCAGGGTGCCCTGCAACCGCCCTTCTGCATTCCACGCCGTCTCGCCATGGCGGATGTAGTAGATCGTCGGCATCGGCATCGCGGCAGCAACTATTCCTTGGCGAGCGAAATGTCAGGCGCATCGGGACGCTTCATGCCGACAATGTGATAGCCGGAATCGACGTGATGCACCTCGCCGGTGACGCCGCGCGCCAGATCGGACAACAGATAGAGCGCGCTGTCGCCGACCTCCTCGATCGTGACGGTGCGCCGCATCGGCGCGTTGTATTCGTTCCACTTCAAAATGTAGCGGAAATCGCCGATGCCGGCGGCCGCGAGCGTCTTGATCGGACCTGCGGAGATCGCGTTGACACGAATGTTCTTCTCGCCGAGATCGGCGGCGAGATAGCGCACGCTCGCCTCCAGCGCCGCCTTCGCGACGCCCATCACGTTGTAATGCGGCATCCACTTCTCGGCGCCGTAATAAGTCAGCGTCAGAATCGAGCCGCCTTCGGTCATCAGCTTCTCGGCGCGCTGCGCGATCGCGGTCAGCGAGTAGCAGCTGATCAGCATGGACTTGGAGAAATTCTCTGCCGTGGTCTCGATGTAGCGGCCGTCGAGCTGGTCCTTGTCGGAGAAGGCGATCGCATGCACGACGAAATCGATCCTGCCCCACTTCTCGCGGGCGACATCAAACACTGCGTCGATGGTCGCAGCGTCGGTGACGTCGCAATGGCCGAGCAGGAGCGCGTTCAAATCCTTCGCCAACGGCTCGACCCGCTTCTTCAGGGCATCGCCCTGCCAGGTGAGCGCGATCTCGGCGCCGGCGTCGTGGCATGCTCTGGCGATCCCCCAGGCGATCGAGCGGTTGTTTGCGACGCCAAGGATCACGCCGCGCTTGCCCTGCATCAGACCTGATTTCTGTGCCATCCGCTGTCCATTCTCGCGTTGGTTTGGTATTCGGAGGTACACCAGCGCTCCACCGCGGTACAGTCCCCTCACGCCGATTTTGTCCGATCCCGTAGCCCGGGTGAAGCGCAGCGCAACTCGGGCTGCAAGAGCGAAGGAATAGTCGTGTCATTTTGGTGTTATGTTGGGCAAGGCGTCCGCGCCGACGAGGGATGAAGATTCCGGTGCCATGACCGCGTTCCGGCAGAGTGTTGAAGCCATGATCCCGGCGCTGCGCCGCTACGCGCGGGCGCTTGCGCGGGATGCCGATGTTGCCGACGACCTGGTGCAGGACACCCTGGTGCGGGCGCTGCGCTCGGAGCGGCTGTTCCTCGGCGGCGACGTGCGGAGCTGGCTCTATACGATCCTGACCAATCTCAACAAGAACCGCCGGCGCTCGCTGGCGCGGCGACCGCAATTCATGCCGCTGCTGGACAACAATCCCGACGCCAGCGGCACGGAGGCCGAAGGCCGCGACATTGCGCGCGCGCTGGCGACGCTCGTGGAAGAGCAGCGCGCCGCGCTGCTTCTCGTGATGCTGGAAGGATTGAGTTACCGCGAGGTCGCCGACATCCAGGGCGTGCCGATCGGCACCGTGATGTCCCGGCTTGCGCGCGCCCGCGCCCACGTTAAAGCCTTCCTCGAGGGCGAACGCGCGACGGCATTGAGGCGGGTGAAATGATGGCAGGCGTTATGCATGGCCATGACATCAGATTCAGGCGATTTGTTTGTTGAGGATTAGACAGAGAAGACTGCGATGACCAACCCCAGGATTCCCGTCACCGAGGACGAGCTGCACGCTTACATCGACAACGAATTGCCGGCGGAGCGCCGCGGCGATGTCGAGGCGTGGCTGGCGATGCACCCTGATGACGCCGAGAGGGTGCGGTCGTGGCTCGCCATGGCCGACGTGCTGCACGCGCGCTACGATTCGGTCGCCGACGAGGCAGTGCCGAAGCGGCTCGAGATCGAGCAGCTGGTGCGTCAGCCGCGCAAGCTGGTCTATGGCGCCATTGCCGCAACGCTGGTGGCGTTCATCGCCGGCGGCGGCGTCGGCTGGATCGCGCATGGCGCTGCCGCCGCGCCCTCGCCGCTGCAGAGCTTCACGCTCGACGCGATGGACGCGCACCGGCTCTACGTGGTCGAGGTCCGCCATCCAGTCGAGGTGCCCGGCGATGAACGTGCCCATCTGCAGACGTGGCTGACCAAGCGCTGCGGCTGGCAGGTGCGCGCGCCGGAATTGTCGGCGGCCGGATTGAAGCTGGTTGGCGGCCGGCTGCTGCCCGGCCCGACCGGGCGACCGGCCTCTTTCCTGATGTATGAGAGCGCCTCCGGCGAGCGCTTCACGGTCTACGCCTCCAAGGCTCAGGCCGAGACCACGCAGATGCGTTACGCCACGCACGGCAATGAAGGCGCCCTGTTCTGGGCCGACCGCGGCGTCGGCTATGTCGTCAGCGGCGGCACCGACCGCAACCGCCTGACCCAGATCGCACAGGCCGTCTACGACCAGATGGAAAAGAGCGGCGGCTGAGCCAGCCAGATCGTCGCCGGCCACCGTGAGAAAAAAGGGCCACTCGCGGGAGCAAGCGGCCCAAGTCTAGGGAGGAAACGCCCAAGGAGGGCTGCGATAGCGCGAAGCGCCATCGCACGACTTTATGTAGTTCGCGCGCCGCGATTCGGAAGACCGGGCAATACCGGGTTTTGCTAAAACGCCCGCATTTCGCGGACCTTCGTGATGCAACGGCAACACTTGCCCGGTGTCCAAATTCCGACATTGAAAATCTGGAATGAGGACATCGGCGCGTCTCAGAATCGCACCGGATGTTCCCGCGATATCGCGCAGCGCTCGATCCGCCGATCGGCGCTCGCGGCCTCGATTGGGGTTTGGTACAGCGCTGGTCCCCCTCTCGAGGCCGCACCCTCAGCCAAGATCGCTGCGGGGATTATAAGGATGCTGGTCGCGCCACTTCTGCATCAATGTCTCCAGCTCCGCATCGTTCCCATCGGGCAGGATGATGCGGGTGATGACGTAGAGGTCGCCTGGACCGCCCGGCTTCGGCAGGCCCTTGCCCTTCAGCCGAAACGTCCGTCCAGTTGAGGTGTTCTTGGGGATCGACAATTCGACCGCGCCACCGAGCGTCGGCACGCGGACCTTCGCGCCCAGCACCGCCTCGTACAGCGTGATCGGCAAATCGACCCGGAGATCGTTGCCGTCGACCTTGAAGAAGGGATGCGGCGCGATCGTCACGGTGATCAGCAGGTCGCCCGGGCGATGGCCGGGCGCCGTCTCGCCCTGCCCCTTCAGCCGGATCTGCTGGCCGGAGCTGACGCCGGCGGGAATCTTGACGTTGAGTTCCTTGCCAGTCGGCAACCGGACGCGCTTCTCCGCGCCCTTCACCGCCTCCTCCAGCGACACCGTCATGGCGACACTGAGGTCGAGGTCGAGGCCGACACCGCCGGTGTCGAATTCAAACTGGCGGCCGCCACCGCGCGCACGCGCACCGGCGCCGAACATGCTGTTGAGGATGTCCTCGAAGCCGCCAGCGCCGCCTTCCATGCCGCCGGGGCCGCTGCGGAACGTATAGGTTTCGAACCCGCCCGGTCCGGCACGGCCGCGCGCATCGCCACCCCCAAAGCCGCCGCCGGGAAAACCCTGGAAGCGCGGCTTGCCCTCGGCGTCGATTTCGCCGCGGTCAAATTGCTTGCGCTTCTCCTCGTCGCCGATGATTTCGTTGGCCGAGTTGATTTCGGCGAAACGCGCGGCAGCCTTCGGGTCGTTGTTGTTGTTGTCGGGATGATGTTTCTTGGCGAGCTTGCGATAGGCGCTCTTGATCGCGGCAGCGCTGGCGCCCCGCGGCACCCCCAAGACCTCATAGGGGTCGCGCATCCGTCACGTCTCCTTCACGGGAAATCAGACCTGAAATTTTCGGGGTTGTCGCCCCACTTTGATGTCATTTGGGGGCGCAGTGGCATTTTTGCAACTGCTTTTGCTGCTCAGGATCGCCAAGGTTTCAGACTGTGGATCTCCCACCGTCCACGCCCGGACCGGCAGCCGGCGCCCTGCAGCCAGCTTTCGGTCCGGCCATTGACATAGCTTGCCAGGAAATCCCGGCAAGTCCGGCCGTCCTCGGCGGCGTAAGCCTGCGCCAGCGGCGTCACCGAGCCGCGCGCGCCGGTTTCAGGGTTTTCCCAGGCCTGGCTGGAATCCTTGTCGCCCTTGGTCAGCACGTCGGTGGCGGCGTTGCGGGCGAAGGCGAGATCGCTGTCGGTTGGCGCCGATGCTTTGACCTGGGTCGCACGGAGCGCGCCGGTGAAGTCCTTGTCGTCCAGCCGGGCGAAACTGTCGCCCCGGGACAGGGCGCAGCCGCCGGTCCCCAAGCCGATTAGAACCAGTGTCATCACCATCCCCGCCGGGCGGATCGCCGATAGGCCAACGCGTCCCCATGCCCTATATAAGGACATCCTATATAGGGCGAGTAACGCGCGCTCTGATGCCGACGGACGCAACGCTGGACTCCTGACATGACGGACACGACCTCCATCAAACACCCGACACCGTTAACATCGGGTGATTTTACCGCGGCAGAGGAACCGTTTGCGCTGTTCGCCGAATGGTTTGCCGAAGCATGCAAGTCCGAGCCGAACGATCCCAATGCGATGGCGCTGGCAACGGTCGATCCCGACGGGCTGCCGGACGTGCGGATGGTGCTGATGAAGGGCTATGACGCGGATGGTTTCGTGTTCTACAGCCACACGGCCAGCGCCAAGGGCCGCGAACTCGCCGCAAATCCTAAGGCCGCTTTACTATTCCACTGGAAATCGCTGCGCCGGCAGGTGCGCATCCGCGGCAACGTGTCACCGGTGAGCGACGCCGAGGCGGACGCTTATTTCGCGACGCGCCCGAAGCAGGCGCAGCTCGGCGCCTGGGCCAGCAAGCAGTCACAGCCGCTGGAGAGCCGTTTCGCCTTCGAGCAGGCGATCGCGAAGGTGGCCGCGAAATATGTCATCGGCGACGTGCCGCGCCCGCAAGGGTGGAGTGGCTGGCGCATCACGCCTGTCAGAATCGAGTTCTGGCACGACCGCCCCTATCGACTGCACGACCGCATCGAATTCCGTCGCGAGGGCGAAGGCCAAGCCTGGTCCAAAGTGCGGCTCTACCCCTGATGACGAGAGCCTGAAAGAGCACCATGCCGAACATCCCCAACGCGCCGCGACGCACGCTGCTCCTGACCGGCGCCAGCCGCGGCATCGGTCATGCCACCGCAATCCGCTTCTCCTCGGCCGGTTGGCGCGTCATCACCTGCTCGCGGCACGCTTTTCCGGAAGTCTGTCCGTGGGGCGCGGGACCGGAGGATCATATCGAGGTCGACTTCGGCGACCATGACGACACCGTGCGTGCGATCTCGGAGATCCGGCGGCGGCTGGAGAATGACGAGCTGCACGCGCTGGTCAACAATGCGGCGATTTCGCCCAAGGGTCCGGGCGGTGCGCGGCTCGGCACCATGGACACCGATATCGACACCTGGCTGCATGTCTTCCGCGTCAACTTCTTTGCGCCGATCATGCTGGCGCGCGGACTGATCAGCGAGCTGAAGACCGCCAAGGGCGCGGTGGTGAATGTCACCTCGATCGCCGGCTCCCGCGTGCATCCGTTCGCAGGCGCGGCCTATGCCACCTCGAAAGCGGCACTCGCGGCTCTGACGCGCGAGATGGCTTCCGATTTCGGCCGCGTCGGCGTCCGCGTCAACTCGATCGCGCCGGGCGAGATCGACACCTCGATTCTGTCGCCGGGCACCGAGAAGATCGTCGAGCAGCAGATTCCGATGCATCGCCTCGGCACGCCCGACGAAGTCGCCAAGATCATCTACGTCCTGTGCACGGAAACCAGTTCCTACGTGAACGGCGCCGAGATCCACATCAATGGCGGCCAGCACGTGTAGGACAGGCGATTGCTGCTGGAAACAAACGAGAGCACCAAGCAATCCAGACCGTTTCCGCCGTCGACTTCTGGATTGCTTTGCTTGCACTCTGTTAGCGGCCTAGATGGCCGTCAATCCGCGTAGAACTTCCGCGGCTTCTCAACCGCTCGCAGCGCGCTGGTGTTGAACGCGCTCGAGCACTCGTCTTCGTTTTCGCCATCGAGCAGGGCAGCGCCGCAGTGACGGCAGATGCGCGGCGAGATCGCCTGCATCTTTCCGACCATGCGGTCCTGCTGATAGCGCGCGAAGTCGATGATGTTACGCCGTGGCGTTATGATCTTCTCAACCATTGCTGTCCTCCGGCTTGAGGCCGGCGGTTATCGCAGCAAAGTTTCGCTCAAACGTTCAGCGCAACACTCAAATTTTAGCGGAGGAATTGCGGCAGCTTTGTTGCCGCAATCGAGCGCGATTAGCGCGATAATGGAACTCGCGATCGAGTGCAGCGACCGAACTACAGCCACTTCTTCCATTTGAAAATCCAGTACGGCACGATTGCCGCGATCAGCATCATCACCAGCGCGATCGGGTAGCCGTGCGGCCAGTCGAGTTCTGGCATGAGCTTGAAATTCATGCCGTAGATCGACGCGATCAAGGTCGGCGGCATCAGCACCACGGCCATCACCGAGAACAGCTTGATGATGTTGTTCTGCTCGAGGTTGACGACCCCGAGCATGGCGTCCAGCACGAAGGTGATCTTGCTGGAGAGATAGGAGGCGTGGTCGGTGAGCGAGACCACGTCGCGCTGCATGGTCTTGAGCTGCTCTCGCATGTCCTTGGACCATTTGACGCCTTCAATCACCGCGGACAGGAACGTGACGAGACGGCCGATCGAAACCAGGCTTTCGCGCACCTTCGAGGTCAGGTCGCCCTTGCGTCCGATCTCAGTCAGGATCCGCGCATATCGCTTGGCCTGGCCGTGCCGTTCGCTCTCCGGCTCGAAGACGTCGTGGGAGACCTGGTCGATCTCGGAACCGCAACGCTCCAGGATGTCGGCGCAACGGTCGATCACCGCGTCGAGCAGTTCCATCAGTACCATCTCGCCGGAGATGCCGGGCGCGCAGGACCGCCCAAGCTTGGCCTCGACCAGCGCGAACGGTTTCGGCTGGTCATAGCGGACGGTCACCAGGCGGTGGCCGGCCAGGATGAAGGTGACCGCCGTGGTGCGGGGCATGTCGGTGTCGGAATGGCTCATCAGCGTCGCCGTCATGTAGCGCGCGCCGCTCTCGATATAGAGCCGGCTGGAAATCTCGATTTCCTGCATGTCTTCCCGGGTCGGCACCGCGATCCCGGCCAGCCGCTCCACAGCGCGGTCCTCGTCAGGGGTGGGCCTCACCATGTCGATCCACACCGTGTTCTCCGGCAAGGCCGCCAGTTCGGCGGAGACGACCTTTTTCAGCGCAAGATCAGCAGGAACGAACACCGACAGCATCAGCAACTCCGGAACCGGGCACCGGCGCACCCAACAGGACTAAACGCGATTCTGGCAAGGGCTTCATGACCGGCGCATTAACCGCCCATCCATATTTGTGGCGGAGAAATGGCTCCGGCGCGGCCCGGACTTGGCAACCGTTGCCGATCTGCACAGAAATCGGCTGCCGATGGTAGGATTTGCGGCAAAAAAGCCACAGCAGAAGTCCCGCAGCGCGGGATAGGTCTCGAAACGCTGGGAATAGCGGCAGGTTTCGGCAATAATACGACTAATGGGATTAATGGAATCGTGGCGATTGGGGCGCATTTTCGCGCTGCGAGCGCAGGGTTTTCAACGGAAGTGCACCATGTCGTCGCTGAAAGTTACGCTGGGAATTGTGGCCGCCGGCCTGATGCTGTCGGGTTGCATGCAGGCCACAACTTACGAGGCCACCAACATCGCCAACTTCAAGCCCCGCGACAAGGACCTGCTGGCGAAAACCACTTACGCGAAAGTCCCGGTTGCCGAGCCGTTCCGCCGCGCCATTGTGGATTATCACCGCAAGGAGGCGCCGGGTTCCATCGTGGTCGACTCCGATAACCACTATCTTTACCTGGTGCAGAAGGACGGCAAGGCGATCCGCTACGGCATCACTGTCGGCGAAGAGGCCATGGCATGGTCCGGCATTGCCAAGGTCGGCAGCAAGACCGAGTGGCCGGCCTGGCATCCGACCCCCGGCGAAATCTCCCGGCTCGGCGTGCCGACCTATGTCGCGCCGGGCCCCGACAATCCGATGGGTTCGCGCGCGCTCTATCTGTACTCGGGCGGCAAGGACACGCTGTTCCGCATCCACGGCACCAACCAGCCGGAATATATCGGCGCATCAATCTCCTCGGGCTGCATCCGCATGACCAACGAGGACGTGATCGACCTTTATGACCGCGTCGGCGTCGGCACGGTCGTGGTGGTGCTCGAACCGAAGCACGGCGACTCGCCGTTCAATTCGAAGATGGCGCTGCAGGGCGGCGGCAACGCCATGGTGCAATAGCTCGGGTGTACGAGACGCGATCAAGGGCGCCGGCTTTGCCGGCGCTTTTTTGTTGGCTGCGATTTGGTCGCTGCACGCTTTGACTCCGCGCTGTCGGAATCGCCAGCATCCGGCTTCCTCGCTTTCGACTTCGTATTTTCCGACTTGGTGTCAGTCTTGACGTCGCTCTTGGCGCCACCCTTTGGGTCATCCTTGGCCGCGACCTCTCGCGGCGGCGCTTCTTCGGGACGCTGGGCGGGCAGCAGTGGGGCGACCACCGGCAGCGGGTCCAAGACATCCCACTGGCAGATCCGGTAATTGTTCCGGCGCTCCATCAGGTCGACATGGATGTGGTCTTCGTGGTGCCAGTCGGAGCCCGGCCCCAGCACGGTCGTAAAACGGGTGCAGGCTGAATGCAGCACGCTCTCGCGCAGATCGCGCGGCACGGCGCGGTCGGTGAGCGAGATCGAGCGGCCGTTCGCGAGCTTGAAGGCGCGGACATCGAGCGCATTGGCGCGGCCATGTTCCGAAAGCTGCGCGCCGGGGACGCCGTTGCGGCCGCGGCATTGGAAGGAATCGAGATTATCGAGATCGCTGACGCTGCTGCCGAACCCGGCAGCCAGCGGCGCGATGTCGACCCGCACCCAATCGGCAATGGCGGTGGCCATGCTGCAGCGGAGGATCGCCGCCGGCTTCACCGCAACCCGCCGCTTGTCAGCCAGCACGATCGCTTCAAGCCGCACCAGATCCTCGCCACCGCAGGCGCCCGGACCGTGAATGGCGGGAACGCTTGGCGCGATAGCGATATCGTCGGTCAACGCCTGCCGGCAGGCCGAAGGCTCGGGTGCAGCCTGCTCGGGAGCCTTGCCGTCGGGAGCCTTGCCGTCGGGAGCCTTGCCGTCGGCGGCTTTGCCATGGTCGGCCGGCGGCATCTTTTTTGCGGCCGCGGGCTCGCGCGTCGCGACAGGCGCCTCGGCCGGGCGGGGCTTTGGCAGCGGCACGGCCGCTCGATGGACGGCCCGATGCGGCCTTGGCCGAGGAGGAGGAGCGAACAGGTCAGCCCAAGGGGACGAAAGAGGGAACGGGACCGACCTGCGGGCGGCCATAGCGGGTTCGGCCAGCATCCCGAACAATATGGCTACAGTGGTAACCAGTGCCATTCCGGTGCGGCCAAAGGCGCCATAAGTGGATTTTCGGCTTGCTTTCTCCGCGCTACAGTTCATGTCAATTTCGTGATGGAGCGGCTGGCCACACCCGTCTGGCAGTCATGCGAGGGAAGAACACTGAGGAGGGACGTGCGTATGCTTGGTTTGATGCAAGACTGGCCTTTGCTGTGTCACCGGATTATCGAACACGCAGCGAAATATCACGGCACGCAGGAGGTCGTGACCCGGTCGGTCGAAGGCCCGATCCATCGCACCACTTATGCGGCGATCCATGCGCGCGCACTGAAGGTCTCGCAGAGCCTGGAGCGCGACGGCATCAAGCTCGGCGACCGTGTCGCCACCATCGCCTGGAACACCTGGCGCCATCTCGAAGCCTGGTATGGCATCATGGGTATCGGCGCGATCTGCCATACCGTCAACCCGCGGCTGTTTCCGGAACAGATCGCCTGGATAATCAACCACGCCCAGGATCGCGTGGTGATGACCGACCTCACCTTCGTGCCGGTGCTGGAGAAGATTGTCGACAAGCTTCCGAGCGTCGAGCGCTATGTCTTGCTGACCGACAAGGCCCATATGCCGGAAACCACGCTGAAGAACGCGGTCGCCTATGAAGACTGGATCGCGGCGTCCGACGGCAAACTCCAGTGGAAGACCTTCGACGAGAACACCGCGGCGGCGATGTGCTACACGTCGGGTACGACGGGCGATCCCAAAGGCGTATTGTATTCGCACCGTTCCAACGTGCTGCATGCGCTGATGGCCAACAACAAGGATGCGCTCGGCACATCCGCAACCGATACAATGCTGCCGGTGGTGCCGTTGTTCCATGCCAACAGCTGGGGCATCGCTTTCTCCGCGCCCTCGATGGGCACCAAGCTCGTGATGCCCGGGCCGAAGCTCGATGGCGCGTCAGTCTACGAATTGCTGGACACCGAAAAGGTGACGCACACCGCCGGCGTGCCGACGGTGTGGCTGATGCTGCTGCAGCACATGGCCGCCAACAACCTGAAGCTGCCGCACCTGGAGATGGTGATCTGCGGCGGCTCGGCGATGCCGCGCTCGATGATCGACACCTTCATCAAGATGGGCGTGGAACCGCGCCACGCCTGGGGTATGACCGAGATGAGCCCAATCGGCACCGTCGCGGCGCTGAAGCCGCCGTTCGAGGAGCGCACCGGCGAGGAACGGCTCGACGTGCTGCAGACCCAGGGTTACCCGCCGTTCGGCGTCCAGATGAAGATCACCGACGATGCGGGCACGGAACTGCCGTGGGACGGCAAGACGTTCGGCCGGCTCAAGGTCTCGGGACCGTCGATCGCCAAGGCTTATTTCCGCGTCAACAGCAACATCCTCGACGAAGGGGGTTATTTCGACACCGGCGACGTTTCGACGATCGATGCGCACGGCTACATGCGGATCACCGATCGCTCCAAGGACGTGATCAAGTCCGGCGGCGAATGGATCTCGTCGATCGATCTGGAGAACCTCGCGGTCGGCCATCCGGCCGTGGCCGAGGCCGCCGTGATCGGCGTGCGTCATCCGAAGTGGGACGAGCGTCCGCTCCTCATCGTGCAGCTCAAGCAGGGCCAGCAGGCGACGCGCGAGGAGATCCTGAAATTCATGGACGGCAAGATCGCAAAATGGTGGATGCCCGACGACGTCGTCTTCGTCGACAGCATTCCGCACACCGCGACCGGCAAGATCCTGAAGACCGCACTGCGCGATCAATTCAAGAGCTATAGCCTCCCGACCGCAGCGGCCTAGGATCGGCGCCAGTTAATGCGCCCTCTCCCCTTGTGGGAGAGGGCCACTCCGTCGCCTGCAGCGAACTCGCTCGGGTGAGGGGTTCTCTCCGCGAACATTCGTGCCCGTGGAGCCCCCGATCGGCTCATGCTCTAACGCCTTGATTGCGTCTGCTGCAATTTCGGCCATTTCTGATAGAGCGCCTCGTCCTGCTCCGGCGTTCGGGCGCCTTGCCGACCGGACTCGCGGGCCCGTACGGCCATGAACTGGTCGAACTGCTGGCATGTGTCCGATGCCGGACCGGAATTCCGATCGAGCCATTCCTGCGCGGCCGGGAAACGATTTCAACCCTTCAGCGGTGCACCCAACACCGCCTCCTTCCGCTTCGGATGGAACGGCGGCTGCTGCAGGTATTTCAGGCGGTCGAAGAAGACCTGAACGAAATGCTCCACCTTGCGGTATCGCTCGGTCTTCGCCGGCCAGTTGTAGGCCGCAAGGATCGCCGGAACGGCGATCGTGTCCACGCGGCCGCCGGGCGGGATGAGCGAAGGATAATCCTCGGCCTTCAGGACGGATGGCAGATAATCGCTCTGCAAGGGGCGCTATACGGGATCGGCACAAAATGCAGACCATCTCCCTTCACCTGGCTTACAGCCTTGGAGAAGCGCGATCCCGGCTGCGCAGCGAAACGCCACGTTGGTCACACGTCGGATTGTCATGTCAGAAAGCTCCGGATGATCGAGATTCGGAAGGGCGAGGAGCATCTACGCGTACCCCCAGCGGCAGCGGGTCGTTGGCGAGGCCGCTACTGTCCTGCACGGTAAGGGTCGCAGCCCGCCTGCGTTGCGGTGCCGGAAAGATCGAGGCCTTCAAGGACCGCCAATACGACGAGATGGATGCAATGTCGCTCGACCGGACCTCCGGACTCTGCGACGCCGGAATAGCCATGACGATGATCAGCGCAATGCTCGCCGCAACGGCGGCCGCGATCGAGAACCTGACCCCCACGCTGAGCAGCGCGCGCCTTCCTGAGTTGCGGAGCACGGATGGCACCTCGATGGGCTCCATCGCTTCCTGCATGGCTTGGGCGACGGCTTTGGTGAACATTTCCGAATTGTCGCGGCGGCGTGGGCTGCCCAGCGGTTTGGTTCCGACAACCTAGAGGCGAGCGTTTAGACAAAAGTACGGTCTAGTCAATATGCAACTAAAGATCGCATCAATTGAATGACCAATCGACAAGTTGCTGAATTTTCCCGCCGCCTGAGCCATGTCGCCCGTAAACCTTGAAATTGCCGAGCTGCCGTGGTCTCAAGCTGCGAGTTTTTCAACGGGCCGCTGACAGTCGGCCCAGCCCAAACCCGGCAGTTTTATCGATGGCCCGCAGGTTTTCCGTTCCCTACCAGTCGGAGCCGGTTTCCGGCCTCGCCACCTGGGCGCGCAACCTCGCGATCTTCTCCGCCGTCGCCGTGGTGGTCTCGGTCCTCATCGTCCGCTTCGGCTTCCTGGAGATGAAGCCGGCGCTGGCGACCTTCTTCGGCGCATTGGCCCTTGCCGGACTTTCGATCCTGCTCGGCTTTGCCGCCTTCGCCGCAATTTGGCAGAACGGTTCGCGTGGCATGGGCCGCATCCTTCTGGCGTTCCTGATCGCCGCGGTGGTGCTCGCCTATCCTGCTTATCTCGCCGTGCAATATCGCCGGCTGCCGCCGATCCACGACATCACCACGGACCCGATCGATCCGCCGCGGTTCGAGGCGCTGGCGCGCTTGCGCACCAGTGACGACACCAATTCGGCCGTCTATGCCGGACTCTACTCCGCCGAGCAGCAGCGCCGCGCCTATCCCGACATCGAGACTGTCGAACTCGAGGTGCCGGTCGACCGCGCCTACACGGTGGCGCTGCAGCTCGTGAACCGGCGCAAATGGCTCGTCATCGATGAGCGCCCGCCGACGCCACCGCGCCGCGTCGGCCGCATCGAGGCGGTGGCGCGTACACCGATCATGGGCTTCCGCGAGGACGTTGCGATCCGCGTCATGCCCGATGGCGAGGACTCGCGGGTCGATATTCGCTCCGCCTCGCGTTATTTCAAGGCCGACCTCGGCAGCAATGCCGCGCGCGTGTCAAAACTGATCGAGGACATCAACACCGCTGTCGACAACGCAAAGGCTGCGCCGAAAAAGGCGCCGCCGCCGCCCAAGGTGCAGGCGAAGACGGTGAAGAAGTGAGGCGCGCGCCGAGCACGAGAACGCGCCCGGCCGAACCGGGCGCGCTTTGCTTGAGCAGGTGACCACCACCTTATTCAGTCGAGTACTTGAACTCCGGCATCGCCTTCAGCTCGTCCTTGGTCGCGCTGTAGACGGCGTGATCGGGGTACCAGGGGTTCGACTTGGCAGTCGAGGTCGAGCCTGTCGCAGCACCCGTGGTCGTGGGCGATCCAGCGCCGCCCGGCTGCTTTGCGCCGGTGTTCGACGCGCTCGCAGAGGCGACCGGCTCACTGACGAACTTGACCTTCTCGAAGGGCACCGCGACCAGATGCTCGCCGACACCGAGGAAGCCGCCAACACCGATCACGACCGCTTTGATGCTGCCGCTCTTGTCCATCAACATGTCGTTGATAGAGCCGATGCTCTCGTTGCTGTCGTTATAGACATTCAGGCCGGCCATTTTCGACGCGCGCCAAGTGCCCTTGAACGACGAGGGGGCGGTGGTTGACGTGGTGGCTTGGTTGCTCGGCTGGTCTCCGGTCGCCGTGTTCGGCGTTTGCGCGAACGCGACGCTTGCAAGCAAGGCCGAAGCCGCGAGGCCAGTGATGGCATACTTCGCTAACATGATCGGATCCTCCAGTTTCGAAATCGGTGCTGAGAAAACCCGTCACGTCAGCAAGCGTTCCGTGTCAGGTAACACGGAACTTGCGACGCCAAACCAACTCGAGGCCAAATTGAAAAATTAAAAGTTATAAGTGACGAGCACATTTTCAGAAACCGCCCCAATAAGGCGGTATGCCGTAGTAGCGATGCAGCTCGACTTCCTGCGACCGATCGCCCCAATCGAAATCCTTGTCGGCGCGAAACGACGGCGCGCGTTTCAACTCTTCATCTGATATGTCGAGCTCATAGGCTTCGAAGCGCGTGTTGTAGCGGAGCCGCGCCCACGGCAAGGGAATCAGATTGGTTCCGAGGCCGAAGAAGCCGCCGAAACTGAGCACGGCGTAAGACACTTGTCCGGAGACCTTGTCGATCATCAGCCGTTCGATGTGGCCGATCATCTCGCCGTTCGGTCGCCGCACCGCAGTACCTTCGACGCGATCGCTGGCGATGAGCCGATGCGGATTGGTGCTGGCGTCGGCTGCCATCTGGCCCTCCCCACAAATGATCGATAACGTCAACGCCACATTCGGCGACTGGTTCCTCCGCCGCTGGTGGGACAGCCACCCTTCCCTTTCGGGGAAGCACAAGCCCAGGTGGAAAGAAACGCAACCCGGGACCGCTCCGTCAACTTTGACGAGCGGCCCCGGGTTACGCGTTGCGCCTGCGTCGCCGCGTCAGGCGTCTCTAGCTCTGGTAATCGATCAGCAGCGCGGAGAAAGAACTGCCGTCAGCCGCTGTGCTCGCGCTGCCGACCGAATTGTAGGAGCTCGACGACGCCGACAGCGAGTCCTGCAGCGACTGCAGGAACTGCTGCAGGATGTCGCTGACGGAATCGGTCGTGGTGCTGGCGTCATCGGTCGAGCTTGACGCGTCCGATGGCGGTGGCGCGCCGGCGCCGCCGTGGTGGCCATGGGCACCGCCGGGACCTTGCGCGAAGGCGGCCTTGAATACGCCCTGCAATTCGGTTGCCTGATCGCTGGTCAGCTTGCCGCTCGCGACCTCCTGGTTGATGAGATCATCGAGCTTGGACTGCATCTCGTCCTGCGACGGCCGCGTGCCGCCGGCCTGATCGCTGGCACGGCTCGCCTGCATCGAGGCGTCGATATCCGTCAGCGCCGACGACAACGCGTCCTGATCGGACGAGCTGATGGCGCCGGAATTGATTTCGGACTGCAGTTCATCCTGCAGCCGCTGCAGAGGCGACTGGTAGCTGCTGCCCGAAGCAGCCGAGATCGCGGTCATGGAAGGCTCCAAATGATTCTGATAAGCACGCCTGAAACTCGCCGCGACGGTAGGGTTAACCGTCTTAACAGTGCCTTTTGGCCTGTTACCCCCTGTTGCCGCCCGTCCTCCAGAAACATCCGGAAACAAAAATCTTCGCCACTTGTCTCGAATCACGGACAAAAGGTCAGCATGGCCCAACCACAGCCGAACATCCTTGTCGTCGAGGACGACCGCGAGACGCGCAGCCTGATCGCGAAATATCTGCGCAACAACGCCTGCAACGTCACCACCGCCGGCGATGGCCGCGAGATGGTCCGCGCGATGACCGACCGTCGCATCGACCTTCTGATCCTCGACATCATGCTGCCGGGCGAGGACGGCCTCAGCCTGTGCCGCAAGGTGCGCGCGACCTCGCAGACGCCGATCATCATGCTGACCGCGCGCGGCGAGGATGTCGATCGCATCCTCGGCCTGGAGATGGGCGCTGACGACTATCTGGCGAAGCCGTTCAATCCGCGCGAGCTCCTGGCCCGGATCAATGCGGTGCTGCGGCGGCAGGCGGCGGCGCGCACCGCCAGCGCCATCGAAGGCGCGACCGTGCTGACGTTCCAGGGCTGGCGGATCGACTTCCGCCTGCGCGAACTGCGCAACCCGGAAGGCGCCAAGGTCGCCATGACCAGCGCCGAATTCGACCTGCTCAGGACCTTCTGCGAGCGGCCCGGCCGCGTGCTGTCGCGCGAAAGCCTGCTCGACCTCACGGGCGCGCGCAACGCCGGCTCGTTCGAGCGCTCCATCGACGTCCTGGTCAGCCGCATCCGCCGCAAGATCGAGCCGGATCCGCAGGAGGCTACCATGATCAAGACGGTGCGCGCCGGCGGCTACATGTTCACGCCGAGGGTGGAAATAATTGCCGCTGCGGGCAATTGACGATGACGCTCGCCGGCTTCCTCAATCTGCGGCGCATCAGCGGCCAGATCGCGGCGCTGGTGGTCGCCTCGATCGTCGCCATCCACGTCATCATCGCCACGATCTTCCTGCTGTATCGGCCGGACCAGCCGGAGCCGCCGGGTGACCGCGGACATGCCCAGCTCGCCAGCGCGATCCAGTTGCTCGGTGCCGCCTCCCCGTCGGAACGGCAGCGGCTGTCCGCCGATATCAACAACGCGTTTCCGCAACTGGCCATCGAGAGCCTTCCGCCTGGCACCACGCCGGCTGCCGGCGAACTGAATGAGCGCGAATTGCACTTCCTCCACCGCCGGCTCGGCGGCGCCTATCGGCTGTTTCCGTTGGTGGGCGAAGGGCCGAGGGTCGGCATCGTGCTGCCCGACGGCGCGATGATCTCGGCAAGGCTGTTTGCGGATCGGCACCGGCCGCCGTTCCTCGGCGGTCCCTGGATGATGACGCTGTTGTTCATGGTCATCAGTGTCACGCTGCTCGGGCTGTGGGCCGCACGCGCGCTGACCGCGCCGCTGTCGTCCTTCGCACGCGCCGCTGAAAGCTTCAGCCTCGACGGCGCGGCGGCGCCGCTGCCCGAACGTGGGCCCGAGGAGATCCGTTCGGTCGCGAAAGCGCTGAACCGCATGCGCGAGCGCATCACCGGGCTGATCGACGACCGCACCAGGATGCTGGCCGCGATCAGCCATGACCTGCGCACGCCGATCACGCGGATGCGGCTGCGCTCGGAATTCATCGAGGACGAGACCCATCGCAGCCGCATGCTCGACGATCTCGACCAGATGCGCACGATGCTGGAATCGGTGCTGTCGTTCCTGCGCAACGACCGTCGGCTGGAATCAATGACGCTGACCGATGTCGCCAGCACGCTGCAGCTCGTCACCGACCAGTTTTCCGACATGGGCCACAAGGTGAGTTACGACGGCCCCGCGCACGCGATGGCCACCGTGCGGCCGGACGACCTGCACCGCAGCGTCACCAATCTCGTCGAGAACGCGGTCCGCTTCGGCGCCGAGGCGACGATCCGCCTCCGTACTGCAGACGATCGCATCACGATCGACGTCGAGGACGACGGCCCCGGCATTTCGGATGCGCGCAAGCACGATGTGCTGGAGCCGTTCATGCGCGGCGACGATGCGCGCAACATGAATGAGGCCGAAGGCTTTGGCCTCGGGCTGTCGATCACCAACGCGATCGTGCTCGCGCATGGCGGGACACTATCGCTGCACGACAAACAGCCTCACGGGCTCCTGGTGCGGATCGAATTGCCGGTGCGCCAAGAAGGTCGGCGCTCGGCGGCCTGACCTCAGGCGGCCAGCGGCGCCCGTTCGCTGTTGGGCTCCGGATAGATCGCGATGGCCTCGAAGCGGTAATCGCAGGCGCGGCAATGCCAGAGATAGAAGGTGCGGCCGGCGTCGTGCTCGACCCAGTCCGGCTTCGTGATCGGCTTGCCGCATTGTGCGCAAGGATTTCCACGCGGCAGATCAGTGGACTCAAAATGGGTCATGATGCGTCTCCCTTTGTCGCTTTTCTTGGTCGGCTTTTGATTGTCGTTTCTTGATTGTTTGCAGGACGCGCTGAACCCGCGCCCGCCATGCAAAATTCTAGGGCGGCTTTGAGTCATTTGCGCGACAATGTGCTTGCCGCCCCGCAGCAAATCGTCGTTTAAGACCTTACTGAAGCCCGTCGCGTAACGCCTCGTTTTCGCCATATCCCTGCCCGGCAGCCGCAACAATTCGGTTGCGTAAGTGGAACAGATCATTCCGTCGCCGAGACCTCGTCCGATGAAATTCCCTTTCGCACTCACCTCGCTTGCGGCCGTTGCCGCGATGCTAACCGGTTCGCCTGCGCAGGCGCAGCAGCGTTCGCAATATGAGGCGCTGATCGCCGCCCATGCCCAGGCCAATCTGGTGCCGGATGCGCTGGTGCACCGGGTGATCGTGCGCGAGAGCAAGTATCGGCCGAACCTGATCGGACGCGGCGGCGCGATTGGGCTGATGCAGATCAAGCTCGCGACCGCCCGCGGCCTTGGCTACAGGGGCGACGTGGCGGGCCTGCGCGATCCCGAGACCAATCTCACCTATGGCATCAAATATCTCGCCGGCGCCTATCGCGCCGCCGGCGGCAACCACGACCGCGCCGTGCGCTACTACGCCGGCGGGTATTATTACGCCGCCAAGCAGCAGCGGCTGCAGCACCTGAGGGAATCCAAGGCTGAATCCCGGCCGGCGTTCGCTGTCGCATTGCAAAAACAGCAGGCAGAGGCCGAAGCGCTGGAAAGCGCTCCCGGCGACAATGCACAGCAGATGTCCGGCAACTGAGGGACACGGCCGCGAAGCGCGACATTGACAGCTCAGCGCATCCGCTTACATTAGAGGCGTTCCGAGGGGTGCTCCGAGGAGGAGCTGAGATATCGCATGCTTGGGGTCGACCATCTGGTCGATATCCGGGACCGCGGTGACCCTTTGAACCTGATCCGGGTCATACCGGCGAAGGGACAGGGATGTACCAGAACAAGTCTCCGCGGGGGGATTCCCCCGTCTCCATCATCGGCGCAGGCATTGCCGGCGCTTGGCAAGCATTGTTGTTCGCACAGGCCGGTCACGCCGTCACTTTGCACGAGCGCAGTGACGCGGCGATGACGGCATCCACAAGCCATTGGGCCGGCGGCATGCTCGCGCCCTATTGCGAGGCGGAGGTGGCCGAACCCATCATCAGCCGGCTTGGCCTGCGCTCGCTCGACATCTGGCGGCGCGAATTGCCGGATACGCCGTTCAACGGCTCTCTGGTGGTGGCGCATGCCCGCGAGCGCAACGATTTCGAGCGTTTCGCCAGGATGACGGAAGGCCACGAGCGGCTCGATGCCCCCGCGGTTGCCCAGTTCGAGCCCTCGCTCGATGGCCGTTTCCGCGACGCGCTGTTCTTCCCGGCCGAAGGCCATGTCGAGCCGCGCCGCGTGCTGCCCAAGCTGCACGAGCGCATCCTCGCCGCCGGTGGCGTCATCAAGTTCAACAGCGACGTGAACGCGCGGGATCTCGAAGGCATCGTGATCGATTGCCGCGGCCTTTCCGCGCGCGACGGAGAGCCGGAGCTGCGCGGCATCAAGGGCGAGATGATCCTGATCGAGACTGCGGAGGTGGAGCTGGCGCGCCCGGTGCGACTGATCCATCCGCGCTGGCCGCTTTATGTGATCCCGCGCGAGGATCACTTGTTCATGCTGGGCGCGACGTCGATCGAGGCCGAGGACACCGGCGTCAGCGTCCGCTCGGCGCTGGAGCTGCTCGGGGCCGCCTATTCGGTGCATCCGGCCTTTGCCGAAGCACGTATCGTCGAATTCGGCTCCGGCCTGCGCCCGGCCTTTCCCGACAATCTGCCGCGGATCACGATCAACAAGCAGACAATTTCCGTGAACGGGCTCTACCGCCATGGTTTCCTGCTGGCGCCGGCGCTGGCGGAATTGACGCTCGCTTATGTCGAGCGCGGCATGATCGACAATGAGGTGATGCGATGCGCGTGATCGTCAACGGCGAGCCGCGGGAGATCCGTGCTGCCAGCGTCGACGCGCTGCTCGCCGAGCTCGAATACGAAGGCACCCATTTCGCCATCGCGCTGAACTACGACGTGCTGCCGAAGAACCGCTGGGCCGAGACACAGATCAAGGCTGGCGACGAGATCGAGATCATCACGCCGCGCCAGGGAGGGTGAGAATGTTGGGAACGCAGGTGCGTGCCGCACCTCGCCCCGCCTGCGGGGAGAGGTCGGATCGCATCGCAAGATGCGATCCGGGTGAGGGGGACTCTCCGCGAGTCTCACTTCCACCGTTTTCGCGGAGGCAGCCCCTCACCGCAACCCTCCCAGAGCGAGCTTTGCTCGTCCCGGCCCCGCGAAGAGCGGGGCGAGGGAGCTAACCGAGACCGCGGAGACGCACCATGCTGAACTTCTACGGCAAGACCTTCTCCTCCCGCCTGCTGATCGGCACGGCGCTCTATCCCTCGCCCGCGATCATGCAGGCGGCGATCCGCGCTTCCGGCGCCAACGTCGTCACGGTGTCGCTGCGGCGCGAGGCCGCCGGCGGCAAGACCGGGGACGCGTTCTGGTCGCTGATCCGCGAACTTGACGTCACAGTGCTGCCGAATACCGCCGGCTGCCGCACCGTGCGCGAGGCGGTGACCACGGCAAAGCTCGCGCGCGAATTGTTCGGAACGAGCTGGATCAAGCTCGAGGTCATCGCCGACAACGACACGCTGCAGCCCGATGTTGTCGGCCTGGTCGAAGCCGCCTCGATCCTGGTCAAGGACGGCTTTGAAGTGTTCCCCTATTGCACCGAGGATCTTTCGGTGGCGATGCGGCTGGTCGATGCCGGCTGCAAGGTGGTGATGCCCTGGGCCGCGCCGATCGGCAGCGCCAAGGGGATCACCAATCGCGATTCGTTGAAGCTGCTGCGCGACCGCCTGCCCGACATCACGCTGGTGGTCGATGCCGGCATCGGCGCACCCTCGCATGCGGCCCACGCGCTCGAGCTCGGCTACGATGCAGTGCTGCTCAACACGGCGGTCGCAAAGGCGGCAGCCCCTGTCGCGATGGCAAACGCATTCCGCCTCGGCATCGAGGCCGGCCGCGCCGCCTATGAGGCTGGGCTGATGGAAGCACGCGATTTCGCCTCCCCCTCCACCCCTGTCATCGGGACTCCGTTCTGGCATGCCGTATCCTGATCCATTTTATCCCGTCGTCGACAGCGTCGCCTGGGTCGAGCGACTGACAAAACTCGGCGTCGGCACCATTCAGCTCCGCGCCAAGGACCTGAACGACGCTGAAGCGCTGCAGATCGTCACCGATGCGCTCGCGGTGACCAAGGGCACACCGACAAAGCTGGTCGTGAACGACTATTGGCGCGCGGCGATCGTCGCCGGCGCCGAACACCTGCATCTCGGCCAGGAGGATCTCGCGGGTGCCGATCTTGCCGAGATCCGACGAGCGCGCCTGACGCTCGGCATCTCCACCCATGACGATGAGGAGCTTGCCACCGCGCTGAAGGCCGAGCCGGACTATGTCGCGCTCGGCCCGATCTTCCCGACCACGCTGAAATCGATGCGCTTCGCCCCGCAGGGGATTCCAAAGATCACCGAGTGGAAGCAGCGCATCGGCGACATCCCGCTGGTTGCGATCGGCGGCATCAAGTTTGAGCAGGCCGCGGAGATCTTCGCAGCCGGCGCCGACTCGATCGCCGTCGTCTCCGACATCACCCAGAACGCCGACCCCGATGCGCGGGTCAGACAATGGCTTGGCGCTTCAGCCAAAGCCGCTTGAAGTAAGAAGTTTACGGAGGAACTCCATGAATATCCGTTCCAACCCTGATACCACCATTCCCGCCGTCACCACGGGGCCGCTGCCCTCCTCGCGCAAGATCTTTTCGACCCCCGAAGCGGCGTCCGACCTCCGCGTGCCACTGCGCGAGATCATCCTGAGCGAGGGCGCCGGCGAGCCCAACCTTCCTGTTTATGACACCTCGGGTCCTTACACCGATCCGTCCATCACAATCGACGTCAATGCCGGCCTGCCGCGCAACCGTCTCGCCTGGGTCAAGGAGCGCGGCGGCGTCGAGGAATATGAAGGGCGCACGATCAAGCCGGAAGACAACGGCAATCTCTCCACTGAGAAGGCGGCGCGCGCCTTCACCGCGCATCACAAGCCGCTGCGCGGGCTCGACGGCCACAAGATCACCCAGCTCGAATTCGCCCGCGCCGGCATCATCACCAAGGAAATGATCTATGTCGCCGAGCGCGAGAATCTCGGCCGCAAAAAGCAGCTCGAGCGTGCGGAGGCCGCCCTCGCCGACGGCGAAAGCTTCGGCGCCTCGGTGCCGGCCTTCATCACGCCGGAGTTCGTGAGGAGCGAGATCGCACGTGGCCGCGCCATCATTCCGAGCAACATCAACCATGCCGAGCTCGAGCCGATGATCATCGGCCGCAACTTCCTGACCAAGATCAACGCCAATATCGGCAACTCCGCCGTGACGTCGTCGGTCGAGGAGGAGGTCGAGAAGATGGTGTGGGCGATCCGCTGGGGCGCCGATACCGTGATGGACCTCTCGACGGGGCGCAACATCCACACCACCCGCGAATGGATTTTGCGCAACTCCCCGGTGCCGATCGGCACCGTGCCGATCTACCAGGCGCTGGAGAAGTGCAACGGCGATCCGGTCCAGCTGACCTGGGAGCTCTACAAGGACACGCTGATCGAGCAGTGCGAACAGGGTGTCGACTATTTCACCATCCACGCCGGCGTGCGCCTGCCGTACATCCATCTCACCGCCAACCGCGTCACCGGCATCGTCTCGCGCGGCGGCTCGATCATGGCGAAGTGGTGCCTGGCGCATCACAAGGAGAGCTTCCTCTACACCCATTTCGACGAGATCTGCGACCTCATGCGCAAGTATGACGTCTCGTTCTCGCTCGGCGATGGCCTGCGTCCCGGCTCGATCGCCGATGCCAACGACCGCGCCCAGTTCGCGGAGCTCGAGACGCTGGGCGAGCTGACGAAGATCGCATGGGACAAGGGCTGCCAGGTCATGATCGAAGGTCCCGGCCACATCCCGATGCACAAGATCAAGATCAACGTGGACAAGCAGCTCAAGGAATGCGGCGAAGCGCCGTTCTACACCTTGGGCCCGCTGACCACAGACATCGCGCCGGGCTATGACCACATCACCTCAGGCATCGGCGCTGCCATGATCGGCTGGTTCGGCTGCGCCATGCTCTGCTACGTCACGCCGAAGGAACATCTCGGCCTGCCCGACCGCAACGACGTCAAGACCGGCGTCATCACCTACAAGATCGCCGCTCACGCTGCCGATCTCGCGAAGGGCCACCCGGCCGCGCAGCTCCGCGACGATGCGCTTTCGCGCGCAAGGTTCGACTTCCGCTGGACCGACCAGTTCAACCTCGGCCTCGACCCCGACACCGCAAAGAGCTTCCACGACGAGACCCTGCCGAAGGAAGCCCACAAGGTCGCCCACTTCTGCTCGATGTGCGGCCCGAAATTCTGCTCGATGAAGATCACGCAGGACGTGCGGGATTATGCGGCGACGCTGAATGATCCGGCGAGCGTGGGGATGTCAGTGCAGGGCACGATCGAGGACGGCATGGCGAAGATGAGCCAGAAGTTCAGGGAGATGGGGGGCGACGTGTACGTGGATGCGGAGCAGGTGAAGGAGAGCAATCAGGCGTTGTAGAAACTCTCTACTAGGAGACTAACAACGCCATGATTGTCGATACAGCCAAATGGTTGAACGACAATCAGGGCGTTGTTAGTCTGCTCATATTTGCATTGACGATTTTTGGTGGTTGGATAACTGGAATTTTTTCTGCTTTGAGGCGGCGGCCAAAGCTGCGAATTAATTTAATCGATGGGCCAACATTTTGCTCAACGTTTTCAACGGGTGAGAAATACAATGAGTTCGACGTTCATCGAACCGGTTTTGCGTTATATCTACAGTTATCAAATGTTGGCTCCGCGCCAACAAGCATCGACAGCGTAAAGCTTGGATATCAGTGGCATGTGCGGCCACTCTCTTTGATCTGGCTCAAGCATCGCTTTTTTTGGTTTTGGCTGGAGAGCCCAGCAGTCGCACTTGAGGATTTCCAATTTGCGATCGGAGAGAAAGTCAAGTTCTATCCCTTCTTGCTCCAACGAAGTACGATTTCGGGACAATCGGCTAACACTTACCTCCAGGTCGGCCAGTCGGTAAATGGAGTCGTATATTTCGAGCAGTCTGACAGTTGGGGAGGCTTCTTCCCGTCACCTAAGAATGGGCGAACTAAGGTGAGAGTTGCAGTTCTCGACGCTTTTGGAAGAAGTCACAAGGAGACTTTTTCCATTCCAGTCGTTTCCCTTCAAGAAGCGAGAAAGTTCAATCCTTCTTTCGGTGATACACTTCCGGCCCTTCGCAGCGAAACTCCAGGCTGAGCTATGTCCCCCATCCACCACTTCCCTCCCCCGCCCGGCCTCAAAG
>NZ_JAGKJI010000054.1 GCF_020329485.1 Bradyrhizobium cenepequi | reverse complement strand
GACCTGTGGATTGTTCACAAACCGCCAGAACGCCATGTTCGCAGCCCAGTCGCCCTGCGCCATCTGGCGCAAACAGACGCTGCGCGTGCAAAGCATAGCCCGGAGAAGCGCCGCCCCCTTTTATCGAGGCGAACGTCTCCAAACTTACCGAGGGACAAATCCGGTTCCTGCTGCATCTCTGGCGCTCCTTCGAATCAAAGCGCCAGAGAGAGAATCATACAAACGCTGCGGCGACGGCACATCATGCCGGCCCGAGTCAATCTGTCGCGTCCCAAAGATGTGTAGATGCCCTAGCGCGTTCGCCGGGGCGACGTGAGAGAGTGGTGAAAATGTCCCCCGCCTTCGACCATATCGACACCTGGGTGTTCGACCTCGACAACACGCTGTATCCGCATCACGTCAATCTGTGGCAGCAGGTCGATGCGCGGATCGGCGAGTTCGTCAGCAACTGGCTCAACGTCACGGCGGAAGAAGCCCGGCGTATCCAGAAGGACTATTATCTCCGCTACGGCACCACCATGCGCGGCATGATGACCGAGCACGGCGTGCGCGCCGATGATTACCTCGCCTATGTCCACCAGATCGATCATTCGCCGCTGGAGCCGAATCCGGCGATGGGGGCTGCGATCGCAAGCCTGCCCGGCCGCAAGCTGATCCTGACCAACGGCTCGACCGACCATGTCGACGCGGTGCTGGCGCGGCTCGGTATCGGCGAACATTTCGAGGCGGTGTTCGACATCATCGCCGCCGAACTCGAGCCGAAACCGGCGCCGCAAACCTATCAGCGCTTCCTGGCGCTGCACGGCGTCGATCCAGGCAAGGCCGCGATGTTCGAAGACCTCGCGCGCAACCTGATCGTGCCGCACCAGCTCGGCATGACCACGGTGCTGGTGGTGCCTGACGGCACGCAGGAAGTGGTGCGCGAGGACTGGGAGCTCGAGGGCCGCGACGCCGCGCATGTCGACCACGTCACCGACGATCTGACGGGATTTTTGCAGCGGCTGCGCGCCACAGGCTGAAAACGTAGCCCGGATGGAGCGAAGCGTAATCCGGGGTTTTGGCGAGTTGAAATCAGTCCCGGATTGCGCTTCGCTCCATCCGGGCTACGGCAGAACCAGCCTTGACTCTCCTGTCCCAAATCCCGAAAAAGCCCCGAATACTTCCCGCCGCCCGCCTCAAGGAATCGCCCGATGTCGCTGTCCGCTCTCGAGTCCATCGTCAACGCTGCGTTCGAAGCCCGCGACGGGATTTCGACCTCGACCACGGGCGAGGTGCGCGAGGCCGTGGACTACGCGCTCGAAGTGCTCGACAAGGGCGAGGCGCGCGTTGCCGAGCGCGAGACGACCGGCAAATGGAAGGTCAATCAATGGCTGAAGAAGGCGGTGCTGCTGTCGTTCCGCCTCAACGACATGGGACAGATCCCCGGCGGTCCCGGCAAGGCGTCGTGGTGGGACAAGGTGCCGTCGAAGTTCGACGGCTGGGGCGAGAACCGCTTTCGCGACGCCGGTTTTCGCGCGGTGCCGGGCGCCATCGTGCGCCGTTCCGCCTTCATTGCCCGCAACGTCGTGTTAATGCCCTCTTTCGTCAACCTCGGCGCCTATGTCGATGAAGCAACCATGGTCGACACCTGGTCGACGGTCGGGTCCTGCGCGCAGATCGGCAAGCGCGTGCATATCTCGGGCGGCGTCGGCATCGGCGGCGTGCTGGAGCCGCTGCAGGCCGAGCCTGTGATCATCGAGGACGATTGCTTCATTGGCGCCCGCAGCGAAGTCGCCGAGGGCGTGATCGTGCGCAAGGGCGCGGTGCTGTCGATGGGCGTGTTCCTGGGCGCATCGACGAAAATCGTCGACCGCGAGACCGGCGAGACCTTCGTCGGCGAAGTGCCGGAATATGCCGTCGTGGTGCCCGGCACGCTGCCGCCCAAGCCGATGAAGAATGGCCAGCCGGGCCCGGCCACCGCCTGCGCCGTCATCGTCAAGCGCGTCGACGAGCGCACCCGCGCCAAGACCAGCATCAACGAATTGCTGCGGGACTAGAACCAGCGTCAACCGCGCGACGCCAGATCGCGCTGGCAGCGACTACACGAAATCGAAATCGTGCCGCGCAAGGCTGGCCCGCCAGCGCCGCGGCGTGTTAAGTTCGTGGCATGACTGATGCGATTTCCATCACCCGCGACCTTGTCCGCTGCCCTTCCGTCACCCCCGCCGACGCCGGCGCGCTCGGCGTGATCGAGAACATCTTGAAAGCTGCCGGATTCGAGGTGCACCGCGTCACCTTCAGCGAGCCGGGCACCGCCGACGTCGACAATCTCTATGCACGTATCGGCGATCAGGCGCCGCACATCACCTTTGCCGGCCATACCGACGTGGTACCGCCGGGCGATGAGTCCGCCTGGACGCATGGCCCGTTCTCCGGCGAGGTGAAGGACGGCTTTCTCTATGGCCGTGGCGCCGTTGACATGAAGGGCGGCATCGCCTGCAGCGTCGCCGCGGTGCTGGACTATCTGAAGGACCATGGCGGCAGGCCGCAAAAGGACGGTAGAGGATCGATCTCATTCCTGATCACGGGCGACGAGGAAGACATTTCGATCAACGGCACTGTGAAACTCCTGAAGTGGGCGGCGGAGCGCGGCGAAGAGTTCGATCATTGCGTGCTCGGCGAGCCCTCCAATGTCGAGGTGCTCGGCGACACCATCAAGGTCGGCCGCCGCGGCTCGCAATCCGGCACGCTGTATGTCGACGGCGTGCAGGGCCATGTCGCCTATCCGCACCGCGCGTCCAATCCAGTGCCGGATATTTCGCGGCTGATCGTGGCGCTGAGCGACGAGCCGCTCGACCACGGCAGCGCACAATTCCAAGCTTCCAACCTCGAATTCACGTCCGTCGACGTCGGCAATAGCGCGAGTAATGTCATCCCCGGCCAGGCGCGGGCGAAATTCAACATCCGCTACAACGACAACCACACCCAGGAGAGTCTCCGCAAGCTGGTGGAGGATCGCCTCGCCAAGGTCTGCGGAAACCGCATGCGCGCCCATATCGTCTGGGAGCCGTCGAACTCGAACGTGTTCGTGACCAAGCCCGGCCCGTTCACCGACCTCGCGGTTGCCGCGATCGAAGCGGTGACCGGTCGCAAGCCGGAGCTTTCGACCTCGGGCGGCACGTCGGATGCACGCTTCATCTCGAGCTATTGCCCGGTGATCGAGTTCGGCCTGGTCGGCCAGACGATGCACCAGATCGACGAACGAACGCCAATCGCCGACCTGGAAAAACTGACGCGGGTGTATCGCGGCGTGCTGGACCGGTATTTTGCGTGAGTGCTCCCTCTCCCCGTTCTTACGGGGAGAGGGTCGGGGTAAGGGGCTCTCTCTGCGGAAACGGTGACAGATGTGCTCGCGGAGGCTCCCCCTCACCCGGATCGCATCTCACGATGCGATCCGACCTCTCCCCACAGGCGGGGCGAGGTGAAGGCACCGACCTAATACTCCACCCGGACCAGATACAATCCCTCCGGCGGTGCCACCGGTCCGCAGGCGGCGCGGTTGCGGGCGGTGAGTGCTGCGGCGAGATCGTCGGCGGTCCAACGGCCTTCGCCGACCCAGACCAGCGAGCCGACCATCGAGCGCACCTGGCTGTGCAGGAATGAGCGCGCCGAGGTGATGATGCTGACCGCATCACCGTTGCGCGTGACGTCAAGCTGATCGAGCGTTTTCACCGGCGATTTGGCTTGGCATTCGGTGTCGCGGAAGGTTGTGAAATCGTGCTTGCCGATCAGGCGCTGCGCGGCTTCGTGCATCGCGTCCGTATCGAGGTGGCGCGGCACGCGCCAGATGCGGCCGATGTCGAGCGCGAGATTCGCACGCGTGTTCCTGATCCGATAGAGATAATGGCGCTTCTTCGCGGAGAAGCGCGCCTCGAAATCGTCATGCACGATCTCAGCCGCGAGCACCGCGATCGGATTTGGGCGAAGGTGCGCATTGAGACCATCGCGCAAACGGTCCGCTCGAAACGGCTTTGCGATGTCGCAATGCGCGACCTGTCCGAGCGCATGCACGCCGGCGTCGGTGCGGCCGGAACCGTGGACGCGGACGTCCTCGCCACACATCGCCTTCACCGCGGCTTCCAGCGCACCCTGCACGGTGGGCGCCGTCTCCTGGATCTGCCAACCAGAGAAAGGCGTGCCGTCATATTCGATGGTGAGCTTGTAGCGGGGCATGACGGCTTACGTGAACCGCGCGCCGGGCTTCAGCGGCGTGCCGCGCAGGAAGTCGACCGACTTCATCCGCGCCTTGCCTTCGCGCTGCAGTTCGAGGACTCGGATGGCACCGTCGCCGCAGGCGATTGCGATGTTATCGTCGAGAACTGTGCCGCCTTCGCCCGAGCCGCTTGCCAGCTCGCAGCGGAGAATCTTGATGCGCACCGGCTCACTATCGTCTCGAAATTCGGCCCAGGCGCCGGGGAATGGCGACAGACCGTGGATATGTCGCAGCACGGCGTGTGCAGGCTTCGTCCAATCGATCCGCGCCTCGGCCTTCTCGATCTTGGCGGCGTAAGTGACGCCGTCCTCACTCTGCTTCCTCAGTTGCAGCCCGCCGCGTTCCAGCGCGGCCATCGCCCGCACCATCAGATCGGCACCGAGCGGGGCGAGCGCATCGTGCAGATCGGCCGCGGTCATCCGGTTAGTGATCGCAAGCCGCTCGGCCATCGCGACATCGCCGGTGTCGAGGCCGACATCCATCTTCATCACCATGACGCCGGTCTCGCTATCGCCGGCCATGATGGCGCGGTTGATCGGCGCAGCGCCGCGCCAGCGCGGCAGGAGCGAAGCGTGCAGGTTGTAGCAACCAAGCCTTGGCGCATCGAGGATCGCCTGCGGCAGGATCATGCCATAGGCAACCACGACGGCCGCATCGGCCTGATGCGCGCGGAATTGTTCCAGCGCTTCCGGCGTCTTCAACGTCTTGGGCGTCAACACGGAAATGCCGAGCCGCCGCGCCTCCTGCTCGACCGGCGTCGGCTGCAATTGCAGGCCGCGCCGCCCGCCCGGTTTCGGGGCGCGAGTATAGACGGCCGCAATCTCGTGACCATGGCCGGCGAGTTCGAGCAGCGTCGGCACGGCGAAAGCGGGCGTGCCCATGAAGATCAGGCGGAGGGGCATGGGACGGGTTACCTTGGCTGAAGGTAGGGTACTCGTCATGGCCGGGCTTGTCCCGGCCATCCACGTCTTTCATGCCCACGGCGTCAAAAGACGTGGATGCCCGGGACAAGCCCGGGCATGACGGCGGATAGCGCGTTGACCTACTCCGCCGCGCGTTTGGCGGCCTTGGCGAACTTCTTCAGCACGCGGTCGCGTTTCAGCTTCGACAGATAGTCCACGAACAGGACGCCGTTCAAATGGTCGATCTCGTGCTGGATGCAGGTGGCGAAGAGGCCCTCGGCGTCCTCTTCATGCACCTTGCCGTCGAGGTCGGTGAAGCGCACGCGCACCCGCGCCGGCCGCTCGACCTCCTCGTAGTATTCGGGGATCGACAGGCAGCCCTCTTCGTAGACCGACTTCTCCTCGGACGCCGAGATGATCTCGGGGTTGATGAAGACGCGTGGCTTCGGCGTGGTCTCGCCGTTCTCGTCCTTCTTCGCGAGATCCATGGTGATCAGCCGCAGCGGCTGCGCGACCTGGATCGCGGCCAGCCCGATGCCGGGCGCCGCATACATGGTCTCGAACATGTCGTCGACCAGCTTGCGAAGCTCCGGCGTGATCTTTTCTACGCGTTGGGAGACGAGCCGCAACTGCTTGTCCGGCAGGATGATGATTTCTCTTAAGGCCATGGCGGGCGATTTAAGCGCTTGATTTGCTGGGGTCAATCGATCCGGAACTGGTTAAGACGGCCTTTAACCATGATTCTTCAGCGCGCTTCTTAACCATGAAATTTCACGGCTTGTTAACCATAAGTGTTCCACTTTCGTTCGCGCTTGGCGGCGAATCGGCTATAGCGCTTGCATGAATGAGATTCTCTTCGTGGTCGGCGACTGGCCGGTCCGCATCGCCGACGCGCTGGTTGCGTTCGGCGTGCTCGTGCTCGCCCTGCTGCTGACCATCGCCATCGTGATCGCGCGGTCATCCCGGCGCGGCGCGGAACTGGCTGTCGCGCAAACCATCCGCGCCGACGAGCTGGAAGAGCGGCTGAGCGAGGTGTTGCGCGCCCAGAGCGAGGCGAGCGGCCGGGTCGATGCGATGACACAGGCGCTCGCCGGCCGCCAGGCCGAGATGGCGCGTGCCGTCAACGAGCGCCTGGATTCGGTCACGCATCGCGTCGGGCAGTCCATGGAACAGACCACGCGCCACACCATGGACTCCTTGCGGCATCTGCACGAGCGGCTCGGCATCATCGACAGCGCGCACAAAAACCTCACCGACCTGACGACGCAGGTGACGACGCTGCGCGACGTGCTCGCCAACAAGCAGTCGCGCGGCGCCTTCGGCCAGGCGCGGATGGAAGCGATCGTGCAGGACGGATTGCCGAAGGGCTCCTACGAATTCCAGTTCACCCTCTCAAGCGGCAAGCGGCCGGATTGCGTGGTGTTCCTGCCGGACCAGCGCCCGCTCTGCATCGACGCGAAATTCCCGCTGGAGGCGATGACGGCGCTGCACGACGCGCGCAGCGACGAGGAACGCAAGATTGCCAGCCAGCGCCTGCGCAACGACGTGATGAAGCATGTCAGCGACATCGCGGAAAAATACCTGATAGCCGGCGAGACCCAGGACACCGCGCTGATGTTCGTGCCGTCTGAATCGGTCTATGCCGAGATTCATGACGGTTTCGACGATGTGATCCAGAAGGCCTACCGCGCCCGCGTCGTGCTGGTGTCGCCCTCGCTGTTGATGCTCGCGATCCAGGTGATGCAGCAGATCATGAAGGACGCGCGGATGCGCGATGCCGCCGACCAGATCCGCACCGAGGTGATCAAGCTCGGCGACGATCTGTCGCGCCTGCGTGACCGCGTGCTCAAGCTGCAGAACCATTTCTCGCAGGTGAACGAGGACGTGCGCCAGATCCTGATCTCCGCCGACAAGATCGAGAAGCGCGCCGGCCGGATCGAGGAGCTCGATTTCAGCAAGTCCGACGCGCCGGTGGAACTGCCGCGGATCGTGACCAGCGGCAGACCCGAGCTGTTCCCCGCACCGCCCAAGCTGCAGGCGGGGGAGTAACCCACCATCCCGTAGGATGGGTAGAGCGCAGCGAAACCCATCAATTGTGGCCGCGATGCAAAGGTGATGGGTTTCGCTGCGCTCTACCCATCCTACAATCGCCGCGCTTTGGCACGGATTTTCCCGTCGAATCTGCTAACAGGGCTGCATGACCGCGCCTGAAGCGACAGCCGCCGCAACCGAGAAAACCAAGCCTGCCGCGTCCTGGCGCGAAGGCCTCGCCGTGTATCTGCAGCCGCGCGTCCTGATCGTGCTGATGCTCGGCTTTTCGTCGGGCCTGCCGCTTGCGCTATCGGGATCGACGCTGCTGGTGTGGATGAGCGAGTCCGGGGTCGATCTCGGCACCATCGGCCTGTTCGCGCTCGTTGGCACGCCCTACACACTGAAGTTCCTGTGGGCGCCGCTGGTCGATGCGCTGCATGTGCCGTTCTTCACGCGCGCCTTCGGCCGCAGGCGGGGCTGGCTGGTTTTTTCGCAGCTGCTCTTGATCGGCGCGATCCTGCTGCTGGCGGTGACGGATCCTGCGCGCTCACCATTGTTCGTCGCGCTGGGCGCCCTATTGGTGGCGACCATGTCGTCGACCCAGGACATCGTGGTCGATGCATTCCGCGTCGAGAGCCTGCCCGAGAGCGAACAGGCAGCCGGCATGGCGTCCTATGTGGCCGCCTACCGCATCGGCATGCTGGTCTCCACCGCGGGCGCGCTGTTCATCGTCAGCGGCTTTGAAGGCAGCGGATACCCGCGCGGCGCAGCGTGGATGTGGGGCTATGTGGTGATGGCTGCGCTTGTGCTGATCGGCACGGTCACCGCGCTGGTCGCCACCGAGCCCAAGCAATCCGCGCGCGCCGAAGCCGCCACGCAGGCGGACAGCGCCTTGATGCGGGTGTTCCACGCCGCGTTGGGTGCGTTCTTCGACTTCCTCCGTCGCAAGGAGGCATGGGCGGCGCTTGCGTTCGTCGTGCTGTTCAAATTCACCGACGCGTTTTCCGGCAACATGACCGTGCCGTTCGTGATTGATATCGGCTTTACCCGCAACGACTATGCCGTGATCGTCAAGGGCGTTGGGGTTGTGGCAACCCTGCTCGGTGGTTTTGCCGGCGGCTACGTGGCCCGACGCTACTCCCTTGCCACGAGTCTGTGGATCGGCGGCGTGGTGCAGGCCATCTCCAATCTATCGTTCGCGTGGCTCGCCTTGGTCGGCGTCAATGAATGGGCGCTGGCGGTCGCGATCTCGTCCGATAATTTCTGCAACGCCATCGGCACCGTGATCTTCGTCGCCTATCTGTCGGCGCTGTGCCAGAACCCGCTGCACACCGCGACCCAATATGCGCTGCTGACGGCGCTGGCGGCCGTGGCGCGAACTTATCTGTCTTCGAGCGCGGGCTATGTGGCGAAGGCGACGGGCTGGCCGATGTTCTTCGCGATCTCCGTGCTGGTCGCGATCCCGAGCCTGGTCCTGCTCGCCTGGCTGCAGCGCCGCAAGCATTTCGGCGAGCTCGGGCCGGTGAGGGTGTAGCCCGGTTCCTACTGCTTAAGGTCCTCTCGGACCTTGCCATTCAGCTTCGTGAACTCGGCCACCAGAGCATCGCAAGCCGGCTTCGGCGCTTCGCACAGGACATTCATTTGAATGGCGATATTGTCGCCCTCCTTGATCACCTTGCGGTGGATGGCGGCTGGATAGGCCGGATGACCGTCGGGCACAAAGGACCACAGGCTCAATGTCGAGGCGTCCTCGATCACGGTCCAGCCGGATTGCATAGAGGCATTGACACCGCCCTTGACACGCAACGCGGCCAAAGCTGACGCGACGGTTGGATATTCCGGTGCTGCCGTGCCCGGTTCGCGCTGAGCGAGGGCGGCGTTTGAAAGGACGATAACTAAAGGCGGGACAAGGAGCGCTCTCATTCGAACCTGTCAACGTTCGGGTCAGTCGCTCACTTGTAGCATTCCCTTCGCTTGCAACCCAAGCGCTCAGTGCTTCGTCACCACGCTCCATTTTGTGACCACCGCTTCGCTCATCTGGCCGGCCTCCTGGGCGCAGGCGACCTCGTCGATCTTCACTGAGATTTCCTTGCCGACAAGCGGCCTCAGTTGCGCGACCTGGGCGTCGTTGGCGGGGACAAGCTGGAACGTCTCCGGACCGGTCTCGAGGTCGCAAAGGCCGTTCGGCGGCGGCAGGCGGCGCGGTTCGCTGGTAAGCTGATACGTGGCGACACGCTTGCCCTTCTTGGCGTCGCGGATGCGCAGGGCGTTGAGCTCGCCCGACAGCACCTCGCCGGCCTGGATCGGCTTGCCCGGCTTCGGCGAAGCCTCTTCGTCTTGGGCCATCGCGGCGGGTGCGGCCAGCACCGCCCCCAGAATGACCGCAAAGCACAGGCGAATGCCGAATCGGTATTTCGTCATCTCATTCAGTTCCGTTGATGTCTAGCTAGAAGAGCGTTCGCTGCCTCATGGCTGCGGATAGCGTACCTTCATCGAGGTAATCAAGCTCGCCGCCGACCGGCACGCCATGCGCCAGCCGCGTCACCCTGACATTGGCCTCTTGAAGCAGATCGGTGATGTAGTGCGCCGTCGTCTGGCCATCCACGGTTGCATTCAGCGCCAGGATGATCTCGCTCACCTGCGGATCATGGGCACGCGCCACGAGCTGATCGATGGTGAGATCCTGCGGGCCGACGCCGTCGAGCGGCGACAGTGTCGCGCCCAGCACGTGATAGCGGCCATTGGTCGCGTTCGCCCGTTCCAGCGCCCAGAGATCGGCGACGTCGGCGACCACGACGATAATGGAAGGATCGCGTCGCGGATCGGTGCAGACCGTGCAGGGGTTCTGCGTATCGATATTGCCGCAGGTCTTGCAGACCTGGATCTTGTCGATTGCTACCTGCAGCGCCAAGGCCAGCGGCGTCATTAAGGCTTCGCGCTTCTTGATCAGGTGCAGCGCTGCGCGCCGGGCCGAGCGTGGACCGAGGCCTGGCAGCCGCGCAAGAAGCTGGATCAGGCGCTCGATCTCAGGTCCGGCAACGCTTGCGGCCATGTCAGGTGAGACCAAGTCCGGGCGGCAGACCGAGCCCGCCGGTGAGCGCCTGCATCTTTTCCTGCATCGCGAGTTCCGCCTTGCGGCGCGCGTCATTATGCGCGGTGACCAGGAGGTCTTCGAGGATCTCGCGTTCCTCCGGCTTCATCAGCGACGGATCGATCCTGACGCCCTTGACTTCCATCTTCGCGCTCATCCGCACGGCGACGAGGCCACCGCCGGAAATGCCCTCGACCTCGACATTGCCGAGCTCTTCCTGCATCGCCTGCATCTTGGACTGCAGTTGCGCCGCCTGCTTCATCATGCCGAGGAAATCAGCCATCGGTGGTCCCTTCAATTTGTTCGCGCATGATCTTCGCCCAAACGCTGCGCGTTTGGGCGAAGGAAAGCCGATCCCCACGTTTCCCGATCATGCTAATCGTCGCCGTCGCCGCTCTCGATGGGGTCTTCGCCGACAATATCGGTTTCCGCCGGCTCGGCGGCAAGCCTGCGCACCTCGACGACCTTCGCGCCGGGAAAGCGGGCCAGAACCTCCTTGACCCGCGGATCGGCTTCGGCTGCGCGCTCGCGCTGGCTCTTCTCGGCAAGATTTTGCGAGCGGATGGTCGGCTGCCCGGCTTCGTTGGAGACGATCACGGTCCAGCGGCGGCCGGTCCATTGTTCCAGCTTGCGCGAGAGATCAGTGACAAGGCCGCGCGAGGCATGCGGCTCCAGCGCGATCTCAAGCCGCCCATCCTCGATCCGCACCAGCCGGACGTCGGCTTCGAGCGCGCTCTTGGTCATCAGATCGCGCTTCTCGCCAGCGAGCGCAAGAAGCTGCATGAAGCTGATGATGCGGAGCGCAGGCGCCGACTGCGTCTCGGGCGCCGCGGCCTGCGGTCGCAGCGAGGCCTCGGCACTGGTCCGGGGCACTGCTGCCGAAGCGCGTGCCGGCAATGAAGTAATTGAGGAGGCAGGCGCGGATGGCGCAGCCCGCGACGCGGTCGTGCCGCCCGGGACCGCCGACGAAGCTCCGCCGCCGTTCTGCTCGATCATCCTGATCGCCTCGTCCGGCGTCGGCAGGTCGGCGACGTAGGCGATCCGCACCAGCACCATCTCGGCGGCGGCGGCCGGACGGGTGGCGGTCTGCACCTCGGCGATGCCCTTGAGCAGCATCTGCCACATCCGCGACAGCACCCGCATCGACAGCTTGGCTGCAAACTCGCGGGCGCGGACGCGCTCGGTCTCGCCGAACGCCACGTTGTCGGCGGTAGCCGGCACGATCTTCACGCGGGTAACGAAATTGACGAATTCGGCGAGGTCGGACAGCACCACGACCGGATCGGCGCCGACATCATATTGTGCGCGGAATTCGGTAAAGGCTGCCGCGATATCGCCGCGCGCCAGCGAATCAAAGAGGTCGATCACCCGCGTGCGGTCGGCAAGGCCGAGCATCTGCCGCACTTCCTCCGCGCGCACGGTTCCCGCCGCATGCGCGATCGCCTGGTCGAACAGCGAGAGCGAATCGCGCACCGAGCCCTCCGCGGCGCGCGCGATGATGCCGAGCGCTTCCGGCTCGACCTCGACGCCTTCCTTGGCCGCGATGCTACCGAGATGCTTCATCAGCACGTCGGCCTCGACCCGGCGCAGGTCGAAACGCTGGCAGCGCGAGAGCACCGTGACCGGGACTTTACGGATTTCAGTGGTGGCGAAGACGAATTTGGCGTGCTCCGGCGGCTCTTCCAGCGTCTTCAGGAACGCGTTGAAGGCCGCGGTCGAGAGCATATGGACTTCGTCGATGATGTAGACCTTGTAGCGGGCACTTGCCGGCGCATAGCGCACGCTGTCATTGATCTGGCGGACGTCGTCGACGCCGGTATGGGATGCCGCGTCCATTTCCAGCACGTCCATGTGCCGGCTTTCCATGATCGCCTGGCAGTGCAGGCCGAGCACAGGCATCTGGATGCTCGGTCCCTTCACCGAACCATCAGGCAATTCATAGTTCAGCGCACGGGCCAGGATGCGGGCGGTGGTGGTTTTGCCGACCCCGCGCACCCCGGTCAGGATCCAGGCCTGCGGGATTCGTCCGGTCTCGAATGCGTTCGAGACCGTGCGCACCATGGCTTCCTGGCCGATAAGGTCGTCAAAGCTCGACGGGCGGTATTTGCGCGCCAGTACCCGGTAGGGGCGCGCGGCCTCGGGCGCGCCACCGATATCGAGGCCGGCCTGGCCGGCGCCGTCAGCCTGATTTGTGGGAGCGCCAGCGTCGTTCATTGGTCGATCCGCAATTGAATGTCTCTCGGGCCGGCTTTGCGGAAAGGAGCGGAATCAAACGCAAACCGCGGAACAGGCCGGCTTCTGCATGATTCGCTCGGAAAAACAGGTAGGAGACTGACGCGCGACCCGATCCGGACCTCGTTAGGGCTGCTTCCTTCCGGACCTGACCCGGTTGGCGAGTGGCTCGTCCACCGCCAATCTCCCGACCCCTATTTGGAGCCAAAAGGACCGGAAAGCAAGCCGCTCTTATCCGGTCATACCGTCGCTAAGAGGACGCCGCCCCTCGTGCTTGAGCACCGCCACGTTGGAATACGGGATCATCCGCTTTCGCGGGCGATGATGCCTTGTTTTGACGTTGCGAGCGGTGTCCATTTCAGGTCACTTTCGGCGCCATCGGAACAGCGATGGCCGCACTGGAACCCATATGCCCTCTGACACCTCCGCCTGGTCCCTGCACCCTCGACTCAAGGAAGACACGATCGACATCGGCGACCTGCCGCTGAGCCGGGTCCTGGTCATCAAGGACGCCAATTACCCGTGGCTGCTGCTGGTGCCGCGCCGAGCAGCCGCGGTTGAAATCATCGACCTCGAGGAGGTCGAGCAAGCGCAGTTGATGACCGAGATCTCGCGGGTGGCGCGTGCGCTGAAAGAGATCACCAAATGCGACAAGCTGAACATCGCTGCGCTCGGCAATGCGGTGCCGCAGCTTCACGTCCACATCATCGCCCGACGCACCAGCGACGCCGCCTGGCCGCGCCCGGTGTGGGGTGTGGTGCCGCCACTTCCGCATGATGCCGAAGAAGTGCAGAACTTCATCAGCGCGCTTCGCCGCAAGATCTGGTTGGGTTGAGAATAGATGTCAGCATTCGACAATTTTCCGCTGGGGCAGCCGGCCTTCGTCACCAATGTTCTCGACCGCGCCGCGCATCTGCGCACCAGTGAGGAGAAGCTGTTCGCGCTGGAGAGCCGCGGCGATGCCCGCGCTTACGTGATCTATCGCGACTCGCTGGTGGTGAAGCAGGGCGAAACCGGTCCGCGAGCGTTGCTTTCGATCGAGGAAGCCCTGAAATTCGGCGCCAATCCAGGCATGGTCTTCCTGGGCCTGCGTGATGGCGCGCCGGTGTTCGGCATGGGCATTGCGCCGCAGGCAGCGGAAAAGCTGGTCGGCCGCAGCGATGTCGCCGTCACCGAACTGCGCGGCATGGCGATGCAGGGCACCGTCCCACCCGACCAGCTTTCGGCGATCGCGATGGCAAAATCCATGGTGACCTGGCACCAGCGCCACGGCTTTTGCGCCAACTGCGGTGCGCGCACTGCCATGAAGGAAGGCGGCTGGAAGCGCGAATGCCCGAGCTGCAAGGCCGAGCATTTTCCGCGCACCGACCCTGTCGTCATCATGCTGGTGACCCACGGCGACAGATGCCTGCTTGGCCGTCAGAAGCAATTCCCTCCAGGCATGTATTCCTGCCTCGCCGGCTTCGTCGAAGCCGCCGAGACGATCGAGGACGCGGTCCGTCGCGAGATCTTCGAGGAGTCGGGCATCCACTGCACCGAGGTCAATTATTACATGACGCAGCCGTGGCCCTATCCATCGTCCCTGATGATCGGATGCACCGCGCGTGCAACCAATGAAGAGATCATCGTCGACCGCACCGAGCTCGAGGATGCGCGCTGGTTCGATCGCGCGGAAGCGACCTTGATGCTCAAGCGGCAGCACCCGGATGGCTTGGCCGGTCCGCATCCTTTTGCCATTGCCCACCATTTAGTCGGACGTTGGCTGCATGGGAGAGACGTGGCGGGCGCATAGCAGGAACAGGTCCATGCGCCAATTTATTACGGGAGATTGGCTCCGGTCGGGTCCGGAGCCATGACCGTGGACCACGGAATGAACTTCCACGCTGCCGCGCCAAAAATTCCGCCGCGCATCCTCTGCATCGGAATGCCGGTGCGCGACCTGACGTTTCGCGTGCGCGGCGTCCCCAGCCGCGGCTCCAAGGAAAATGCCGCCCATTTCGAAGAGATCTGCGGCGGCAATGCGCTGAACGCCGCGATCGCCATCGTGCGGCTCGGCGGCCGCGCCTCGCTCTGCGGGCCGATGGGCGATGCGCGCGAGACCTCGTCGAAATACATGCTCGAAAAGATGGCGCATGAGGGCATCGACGCCAGGCATATCGTGCATATGCCGGGCCTGGTGACGCCGATCTCGACCATCATGATCGACCCGACCGGCGAGCGCACCATCGTCACGTTTCGCGATCCGGAATTGTGGAAGGTTCGCCTGCCGCGCCCCGATGTCCTGCTGGACGATTGCGCAGCTGTTCTGACCGAGAGCCGCTGCGCGGAGTTTTGCACCGATCTCTGCGCCGAGGCCAGAAAGCGCGACATCCCGGTCATTGTCGACGTCGACCGGGCGATGTCGCTCAGGGAGGGGCTGCTCACGGCCTCCTCTCATCTCATCTTCTCGAGCGATCCGTTGCAGGAGACGGCCGACGCCACCGACGACGGTCAGGCGCTGAAGAGAATTGCAAAACTGACGCCGTCATTCCTGGCCGGAACGCGCGGACCGCGCGGCACGATCTGGTTGAACGAACAGGGTGAGCTGGAGGAGACGCCGGCCTTCCCGGTGCATACCGTCGATACGCTCGGGGCCGGCGATATTTTCCATGGCGCATTTGCGCTCGCCATTACCGAAGGGCAGGAGTTGCGGGGCGCGCTGCGGTTTGCGTCCGCCGCCGCCGCACTGAAATGCACCCGTTTCGGCGGCGCCTTCGCCGCCCCGCAACGCACTGAAGTTGAACAGTTTTTGGATCGGGACCAGAGCGCCGACCCAGCCGAGAACAGCCAATAGGCTTGCTTTAGAAGATTTTTCTCTATATGAGGGATTTAACCTCTTTATATGGAACTTTCTTCTCATGACCGAGCTCGCAGTCCCACTGCATGACGCCAACCGCCGGCTTGACGCCATCGATCGCAAAATCCTGACCGTGTTGCAGGAGGATGCTTCCCTCTCGGTTGCCGAGATTGGCGATCGGGTCGGCCTGTCCTCCACCCCCTGCTGGAAGCGCATTCAGCGGCTCGAGGCCGATGGCGTGATCCTGCGCCGGGTGGCCCTGGTCGACCAGAACAAGATCGGGCTCGGCATCACCGTCTTCGTGTCGGTCGAGAGTGCCGACCATTCCGAGGCCTGGCTGCGCAAATTCGCCGACGCGGTGAGCGCCATGCCGGAGGTGATGGAGTTCTACCGGATGGCCGGCGACGTCGACTACATGCTGCGCGTCGTGGTCGCGGACATGTCGAGCTATGACATCTTCTACAAGAAGCTGATCAGTGCCGTGCCGCTCAAGAACGTCACCTCGCGCTTTGCGATGGAGAAGATCAAGTCGGTGACCGCACTGCCGGTGCCGGCGGCGTAAGAGCGATCACGCAAAGGCCGTCACACGCGGGCTTGACCCGCGTGTCCATCGTTCTTCAAGAGAACGTTTTTCGGGATGGATTGCCGGGTCAAGCCCGGCAATGACGAACTGAGGACATTCTCAAATCCTCTGATTGTATTCGCCGACCTCCGGATGGGTGCGCAGCACGCTATCTATGGTCTCGAACATGTCGCGCATGCGCTGCTCGCTGACCGGGCTTTCGACCACCACCACGAGCTCCGGCTTGTTGGAGGAGGCGCGCACCAGGCCCCAGCTGCCGTCCGCCACCGTGACGCGGACGCCATTGACGGTGACGAGATCGCGGATCGCCTGGCCGCCGATCCTGGCGCCCTGCTTCTGCAAGCCCTCGAAATGCTTCACCACGGCGTCGACCACGCCGTATTTGGCCTCGTCGGCGCAATGCGGCGACATCGTCGGTGACGACCAGGTTTTCGGCAGCGCGTTCTTCAGGTCGGCCATCGATTTATCGGGCGCGCGACCCAGCATCTCGCAGATTGCGATCGCCGAGACCAGGCCGTCATCATAGCCGCGGCCGAACGGCTTGTTGAAGAAGAAGTGGCCGGACTTCTCGAAGCCGGCGAGCGCGCCGAGCTCGTTGGTGCGGCGTTTCATGTAGGAGTGGCCGGTCTTCCAGTACGCGGTCCTGGCGCCCTGCCTTTGCAGCACCGGATCGGTCACAAACAGCCCGGTCGACTTCACGTCGACCACGAACTGCGCGTCCTGGTGGATCGCCGACATGTCGCGCGCCAGCATCACGCCGACCTTGTCGGCGAAGATCTCCTCGCCAGTGTTGTCGACCACGCCGCAGCGGTCGCCGTCGCCATCGAAGCCGAGGCCGACATCGGCCTTGTGCTGCAAGACCGCGTCGCGGATCGCGTGCAGCATCGCCATGTCTTCGGGGTTCGGATTGTATTTCGGGAAGGTGTGGTCGAGCTCGGTGTCGAGCGGGATCACCTCGCAGCCAATCTTCTCCAGCACCTGCGGCGCGAACGCGCCGGCGGTGCCGTTGCCGCAGGCCGCCACCACCTTCAGCCTGCGCTTAAGCTTCGGGCGGTTGGTGAGGTCGGCGATGTAGCGCGCCGGAAAATTCTCGTGGAATTGATAGGCACCGCCGGCATTGCTCGTAAAGCTGGCGCTGAGCACGATCTCCTTGAGCCGCGTCATCTCGTCGGGTCCGAACGTGAGCGGGCGGCTCGCGCCCATCTTGACCCCAGTCCAGCCATTGTCGTTGTGGGAGGCGGTGACCATGGCGACGCAGGGCACGTCGAGATCGAACTGCGCGAAATAGGCCATCGGCGTCACCGCCAGCCCGATGTCGTGCACCTTGCAGCCGGAAGCCATCAAGCCGGAGATCAACGCATATTTGATCGCGGCGGAATAACTGCGGAAATCGTGGCCGGTGACGATCTCCGGCTTGACGCCGAGTTCCGCGATCAGTGCGCCCAGCCCCATGCCCAGCGCCTGCACGCCCATCAAGTTGATTTCCTTGCCGAACAGCCAGCGCGCGTCATATTCGCGAAACCCGGTCGGCTTCACCATCGGCTCGGATTCGAAGGCATAGGTGTTCGGAACCAGAACGGGCTTGGGCTTTGGAAACATCTTGTAGCAGCCTCGCGAGAGCGTGATGGTCAATGCTGCAGCCAATAGCCAAAGGCAGACTGCGGCGAAAGGTGGGACTGGCTGCTATTGGCCGACAATTGCGGCGGATTTGTTGGCCGGGGAAATGCCTACTCAGAAGGCATGGATGACATCGGCAGTCGCCGCGGGCCGCACGTAGATTTGAGAGCTTCGCGATTTATAACATCGCCTGGCTCGTCAAACAGGCCGGCGTCGTCAGCAAGCCTTACTGCTCCAGCACCAGCCTGCCATTGGCGTATTCAAAGCGCTTCAGCTTGGACAGGAAGGACAGGCCGAGCAGGTTTTCGGAAAGCGCTTCGTCCGGCAGCACCATGGCATCGACATCGCGGACGATGAGGCCGCCGAGATCGATCATGGCGAGGCGAGCGCGGGCCGCCTTGATGGTGCCGTTGGCGGTGGTGACGGTGGCGATGTAGTCGCCGCGCGACGGACGCAGGCCGAAGCGCGCGGCGGATTTCTCGTTCAGCGCGACGAGCGAGGCGCCGGTGTCGACCATGAAGTCGATGCGCTGGCCGTCGATGCGGCCGTCGGTCGCAAAGTGTCCGCGGGAGTCGCGGGGAATGCTCAGCGTGCGGCCACCCACCTGCGCGACGGTCTGAACGGGAACCTTCTTCGAGGCGGTCGTGGCGGACGCGGAGGCCGGCGTCATCTTGTCCGCCATCTGCGCCATGAAGCTGCCGAGGCCGATCAGGATGGCGGCGAAGATCATTATGTTACGCATGACGCCACACACATTTCCGGGAACTGGCCGATTTGACCACGCCGTCCGCCGACCCGCGACCGGCAGCGGCGATGGAGCCTGCCATTTTCGCGAAAAGGATGAGTGAAGCGTTAACGGCAAGGCCGTGATATGCGGCTTGAACCGCATATGACGAAACCAGGACTACGTTCCGCGCGGCTTGGCCCGGCGCGTCGGCATGGCGTTGGCCGGGTCCTCCGGCCAGGGGTGTTTCGGGTAACGCCCGCGCAGATCGGCGCGGACCGCGGCGTAACTGCCGCGCCAAAAACCCGGCAGATCCCGCGTCACCTGTACTGGGCGCTGCGCCGGCGACAGCAATTCCAGCACCAGCGGCACAGCGCCCTTCGCGATTGAGGGATGGGTGTTGAGCCCGAACAACTCCTGCAGCCGGATCGCAATGGTCGGGCCCTGCTCGGCCTCGTAGTCGATCGCAAGCTGGCTGCCCGTCGGCGCCTCGAAATGGGTCGGCGCCTCCTGCTCCAGCCGGGCACGCAGGTTCCAGGGCAGCAGCGCCATCAGCGCATCCGAGAGATCGCCGGCCGAAAACTCCTTCAGCGAGGTCTTGTCATAAAGCGCTGCCACCAGCCAGGCCTCGTGCTCGCGCGCCAGCGCCTCATCCGACAAGTCTGGCCAGCTATCGCCTTCGGCCTTGCGCAGGAACATCACGCGGTCACGCCATTGCTTTAGATTTTTCGACCACGGCAGCTTATCGAGGCCCGCGGCGATCAAACCATCGGCGAGCACACGTGCGGTCTCCGCCGATGGGGACAGCGCTATCGGCGCTTCCGAGAGCGTGATCGCATGCAGCGTGCGCCTGCGCCGTGCGCGCAGCGCCATCGCACTGCGGTCGAACGAAATGTCCTCCGTGGTCTCGATCTGGTCTGCGAAACGCAGCTCGATCTCGTCCAGCGTGATCGGCGCCGCCAACAGGATCCGGCCGCTCGCCGCAGTGCCGGTCAACTCTCCAACCGCGATATAGGGTGAGCGTGCGAGTGAAGACGTCTGCTCAACGCTTGCGCCGCGGCCATTGGCCAGCACGAAACTGCCATTGCCGCGGTTGCGCGCGACGCGATCGGGAAAGGCGAAAGCCAGCATGACGCCGGTAGAGAGCTCGCGTGTGGCTTCGGACGTTTTCGACGAAGTCACCTGCGAGGCCCAGCGCTGCGCGAGGCTGCGCGCGCTGGAAGCGCGCTGCGAACGGTCGCGGCGGAACTGGTCGAGCCTGACATCGAGGTCGACGCTGTCACCGCCGAGCCCACGCTCGGTGAGCACCGCCGCGATCTCGGCGGCTTCCGCAGCCGCGCCAACCCGTGCCGAATCCACGATCATGCGGGCGAGCCGCGGCGGCAGCGCCAGCGCGCGGAGGCTGTTGCCTTCCGCCGTGATCCGGCCGTCGACATCGAGCGCGCCAAGTTCGCGCAGCAGCACGCCTGCTTCGTTCCAGGCAGGCAGCGGCGGCGGATCGAGAAACGCAAGGCCGGAAGCGTCACTGACGCCCCATTGCGCGAGGTCGAGCACCAGCGAGGAAAGATCGGCGGAGAGGATCTCGGGCTGCGTGTAGGGGGCAAGCGAAGTGGTCTGCGGCTCGTCCCACAGCCGGTAGCACACACCGGGCTCGGTACGGCCGGCGCGGCCGCGGCGCTGATCGACCGCGGCGCGCGAGGCGCGCACGGTTTCCAGGCGCGTCAAGGCGATATCGGGCTCATAACGCGGAACGCGCGCCATGCCGGAATCCACGACAATGCGGACGCCCTCGATGGTCAGCGAGGTCTCGGCGATCGAGGTCGCCAGCACCACCTTGCGATGACCTCTGGGTGCCGGCGCGATGGCGCGATCCTGAACGCTGGCGTCGAGCGCGCCGAACAGCGACACGATCTCGATCGTAGCGTCATGGACGCGCTCTTCGAGGAAATTCTGCGTGCGGCGTATCTCGGCGGCGCCCGGCAGGAACGCCAGCACCGAGCCTGGATCGGCGCGAAGCGCTGATACGATCGCTTCCGCCATCTGCCGCTCCAGCGGAACGTCTATCTTGCGGCCGAGATAGCGCGTCTCGACCGGAAAGGCGCGGCCTTCACTCGCGACGACGGGAGCATCGCCAAGCAGCTTTGCGACGCGGGCGCCGTCGAGCGTTGCCGACATCACGAGCAGGCGAAGATCCTCACGCAGGCCTTGCTGCGCATCACGCGCCAGCGCAAGTCCGAGATCGGCATCGAGCGAGCGCTCGTGAAATTCGTCGAACAGGACAGCGGCGACGCCTGCGAGTTCGGGATCGTCGAGGATCTGGCGCGAGAAGATGCCTTCGGTGACGACCTCGATGCGGGTTGCGCGCGACACTTTCGAGCCGAAGCGGACGCGATAGCCAACGGTCTCGCCGACACGCTCGCCAAGCGTCTGCGCCATCCGCTCGGCACTGGCGCGCGCCGCGATCCGCCGCGGCTCCAGCACGATGATCTTCCTCTCCTTGGCCCAGGGCTCGTCGAGCAGCGCCAGCGGCACCCGCGTGGTCTTGCCGGCGCCAGGCGGCGCAACGAGCACGGCCGTGTTCTTCGTGGCAAGCGCCGCCGCGAGTTCGGGGAGCGCCGCGTCGATGGGAAGTGGAGTGTTGAAGTGACGGGGCAATATCTCGAATCCGTCATCACCCGCGAATGCGGGTGATCCAGTAAACTCAGACAGCCTTGATCGCAAAGATCGGGCGTACTGGATACCCCGCCTGCGCGGGGTATGACAACACAGCGAGCCTACACCGGCGGTTCGGCTGCGCGGCCAACGCTCTCATAGCTGAAGCCGTGCGCGGCCATGTCCTCGGGACGGTAAATATTCCGAAGGTCGACCACGACCGGCTGCCGCAACAGGTTCTTCAGCCGCTCCAGGTCGAGCGTGCGGTACTGCACCCACTCCGTGACGACGACCATGGCGTCGGCGCCGGTCACGCAGTCATAGGGATCGTCGCAATACTCGATGTCCGGCAGCTCCTTGCGCGCCTGCTCGATGCCAACAGGATCATGCGCCCGCACCTTCGCGCCCATGTCCAGGAGGCCGGTGACGATCGGGATCGAGGGCGCCTCCCGCATGTCGTCGGTCTCTGGCTTGAAGGTGAGGCCGAGCACGGCGACCGTCTTGCCGCGCAGATTGCCGGCGAGATTGACGACCTTGCGCGCCATCGCGCGTTTGCGGTTGTCGTTGACGCCGAGCACGGCCTCCACGATGCGCAAATTCACGTCGTTATCCTGCGCGATCTTGATCAGCGCGCGGGTATCCTTGGGGAAGCAGGAGCCGCCGAAACCGGGGCCGGCATGCAGGAACTTGGAGCCGATGCGGTTGTCGAGCCCGATGCCGCGCGCGACTTCCTGGACGTCGGCGCCGACCTTTTCCGAGAGATCGGCGATCTCGTTGATGAAGGTGATCTTGGTCGCGAGGAACGCGTTCGCGGCGTATTTGATCAGCTCGGCCGTGCGGCGCGCCGTGTACATCAGCGGCGCCTGGTTGAGTGACAGCGGCCGGTACACATCGCCGAGCACCTTTCGCGCGCGCTCGTCCGAAGTGCCGACCACGATGCGGTCCGGGAACTTGAAGTCGCGGATCGCCGCGCCCTCGCGCAGGAATTCCGGATTGGAGGCGACCGCGACCTCGGCCGCCGGGTTCGCTTCACGGATCAGGCGCTCGACCTCGTCGCCGGTGCCGACCGGCACGGTCGATTTGGTCACCACCACCGTGAAGCCTTTGAGCGCCCCAGCGATCTCGCGGGCGGCGGCGTAGACATAAGAGAGGTCGGCATGGCCGTCGCCGCGGCGCGACGGGGTGCCGACCGCGATGAAGACCGCGTCGGCTTGGGCAACCGGATCCTTCAGATCGGTGGTGAAGTCGAGCCGCTTCGCCTTCACATTGCCGGCGACCAGGGCGTCCAGCCCCGGCTCGAAGATCGGGATTTCGCCGCGGCGAAGGGCGTTGATCTTCTCGACATCCTTGTCCACGCAGGTGACGTGGTGTCCGAAATCCGCAAAACACGCGCCAGATACCAGCCCCACATAGCCCGTGCCAATCATGGCGATGCGCATGAAACCACCCGCTTGCTATCGTTAACGATTCCACAATTCCTGTCAGCCTCTTAGAACATTTGCCGGTCAGGAGGAAACTGCAAAAAGCAGGCAGAAGCGGCATGTCATTTGTATGAATAAAGGGGATAGCAACCGATCCGGCCGAAGATGCGCCAAATGCGCGCCGAAACAGGACAGCCATGACCACAGACGGCACAGCCTCCGCGAGCCTACGTTCCGCCGCATCGCCGGACGGGCGCGTCGATTGGGTGGACTACGCCAAGGGCATCTGCATCGTCATGGTCGTGATGATGCACTCGGTCCTTGGGGTGGAAGCGGCCGCCGGCGAGACCGGCTTCATGCATGCGCTCGTGATGTTCGCAAAGCCGTTCCGGATGCCGGATTTCTTCCTGATTTCGGGCCTGTTCCTCTCGCTCGTCATCGACCGTGACTGGCGCACCTATCTCGACCGCAAGGTCGTCCACTTCGCCTATTTCTATATGCTCTGGGTGACGATCCAGTTTGCGTTCAAGGCGCCGGCTTTTGCCGCCGAGACGAACTGGAGCCACGTCGGCTACCTCTATCTCGAATCCTTCATCGAGCCGTTCGGCACACTGTGGTTCATCTATCTGCTGCCGATCTTCTTCGTCGTCACAAAATTGACACGCAACATGCCGCCGCTTGCGATTCTGGCGCTGGCCGCCGGACTTGAGACGGCGCATGTCGTAACCGGTTGGACGGTGATCGACGAATTCTGCTCGCGCTTCGTCTATTTCTATGCCGGCTATCTCTTCGCGCCTTACGTCTTCAAGCTGTCGGACCGCGCACGTTCCGCGCCGATGCTGGCACTGGCCGGACTCGCGCTGTGGGTACTGGTCAATGGCGGGCTGGTGATCGCGGACGTGAGCGAATGGCCGTTGGTCTCGCTGGCGCTGGGATTTGCGGGCGCCTTTGCCATCGTCGTGACCGGCACGCTGCTGGCGCGGATGAAGTGGCTCACGGCCTTGCGCTTCTGCGGCGAGCATTCGATCGTGATCTATCTCGCCTTCTTCCTGCCAATGGTGATCGCGCGCGTCGGCCTGCTGCGCACCGGCGCGATCCACGACATCGGCCTGATCTCGCTGCTCGTCACCATCACGGGCGTCATCGGCTCGCTGGTGATCTGGCGCGCGGCGCTTGCACTCCGCGCCAACTTCCTGTTCGAGCGCCCCGCCGCGTTCTGGATCGCGCCGAAGAAGGCGGCTGCATTACAGGCGGCCGAATAATCTCCGCTGTCGTCCCGGCCTATGGTTATGGTCCCGGGTCGCGCTTCGCTTGCCGGGGACGACGATAAGTGTGCGGTTCGTCAAGATTCCTACCCCTCAAGGCTGTCATTTGCTGCAAAAATCCCTAAATTTCGGCCATGCCGAAAACAGCCTCCAAGACTTCAGCCAAGACAGAACCCAAAGCCGCAGCCAAGCCCGTCGCCGCCAAGGCCCCGGCCAAGGGCGACCATGTGTTCCTGGTCGACGGTTCTTCCTACATTTTCCGCGCCTACCACGCGCTGCCGCCGCTGAACCGCAAGTCCGACGGGTTGCAGGTCAACGCCGTGCTCGGCTTCTGCAACATGCTGTGGAAGCTCCTGCGCGACATGCCCGAAGACAATCGGCCCACCCACCTCGCGATCGTCTTTGACAAGTCCGAGATCACCTTCCGCAACAAGATCTATGCCGACTACAAGGCGCACCGGCCGCCGGCGCCCGATGACTTGATCCCGCAATTCGCGCTGATCCGCGAGGCGGTGCGCGCGTTCGACCTGCCATGCCTGGAACAGGTCGGCTATGAGGCTGACGACCTCATTGCCACCTATGTCCGGATCGCCTGCGGGCGCGGCGCGAACGCGACGATCGTATCTTCCGACAAGGACCTGATGCAGCTCGTCACCGACTGCGTCACCATGTATGACACCATGAAGGACCGCCGGATCGGTGTTGCCGAGGTGATCGAGAAGTTCGGCGTGCCGCCGGAGAAGGTGGTCGAGGTCCAGGCCCTGGCCGGCGATTCCACCGATAACGTGCCCGGCGTGCCCGGCATCGGCGTCAAGACCGCGGCGCAGCTCATCACCGAGTATGGCGATCTCGAATCCCTGCTTACCCGCGCCGGCGAGATCAAGCAGCCGAAGCGGCGCGAGGCGCTGGTCGAGAATGCCGAGAAGGCGCGCATCTCGCGCCAGCTCGTGCTGCTCGACGACAAGGTCGAGCTCGAAGTGCCGCTCGACGATCTCGCCGTGCACGAGCCCGATCCAAGCCGGCTGATCGCCTTCCTGAAGGCGATGGAATTTTCGACGCTGACCCGGCGCGTCGCCGAATTTTCGCAGATCGACCCCGCCGATATCGAGCCAGATCCCGGCAACAAGAGCGGCGCGAGCGTGTTCTCGCCGCTGCCGCCCTCGGGCGTCGAGCCCGCGCCCGGTCGCGGCGCGTCCGCGCAGCCCGCGCCGGCCGCCAAGGAGCGCAAGCCCGCGGGCAGAGAGAACCAGGCCTCGAGCCTCAAGGGCACGCCGATCGCGCTGGCGGAAGCGCGCGCCGAGGCGGCGCGCAAGACCAGGTTCGATCGCAGCAAATACCTGACGATCAAGAGCCTCGATCAGCTCAATGCGTTCATCGCGCGGATCCACGACACCGGGCATGTCGCGGTCCAGGCGAAGGCGAATTCGATCGATCCAATGCGGGCGGAGATCTCCGGGATTGCGCTCGCACTCGGCTCCAACGACGCCGCCTACATCCCGCTCGCCCACAAGCAGGCGGGTGGCGGGGCCGGACTGTTCGACGCGGGGCTGGCGCCCGACCAGATCAAGTTCGAGCAGGCGATCGAAGCCTTGCGACCGATCCTGGAATCGCAGGGAATCCTGAAGGTCGGCTTCGACGTCAAATTCAACGCGGTCATGCTGGCGCAAGCCGGGATCACGCTGCGCAACTTTGACGATGCGCAGTTGATCTCGTACGTGCTCGACGCCGGGCGCGGTTCGCATGCGCTGGAATCGCTGGCCGAGCGCTGGCTCGGGCACGCGGTACTGGCCGAAAACGGCCTGATCGGCAGCGGCAAGAACAAGCTGACCTTCGATCAGGTTGCGATCGACAAGGCGACCGAACATTGCGCCGAGAGCGCCGACGTGATCCTGCGGCTGTGGCGCGTGCTGAAGCCGCGCCTCGTCGCAGAGCGGATCACGACCGTCTACGAGACGCTGGAGCGGCCGCTGGTCTCCGTGCTCGCACGGATGGAGCGGCGCGGCATCTCGATCGATCGCCAGGTGCTATCGCGCCTGTCAGGCGATTTCGCCCAGACCGCGGCGCGCGTCGAGGCCGAGATTCAGGAGATTGCGGGCGAGCCGATCAATGTCGGCAGCCCCAAGCAGATCGGCGACATCCTGTTCGGCAAGATGGGATTGCCGGGAGGCACCAAGACCAAGACCGGCGCCTGGTCCACGACAGCGCAGGTGTTGGACGAGCTCGCCGAACAGGGCCACGAATTCCCGAAGAAGATCCTGGAATGGCGGCAGGTCTCGAAGCTGAAATCGACCTACACCGACGCGCTGCCGACCTATGTCAATCCGCAGACCCACCGCGTCCACACCACCTACGCTCTGGCGGCGACCACGACGGGACGGCTGTCGTCGAACGAGCCAAACCTGCAGAACATCCCTGTGCGCACCGAGGACGGCAGGAAGATCCGCCGCGCCTTCGTCGCGACGCCCGGGCATAAACTCGTGTCGGCCGACTATTCGCAGATCGAGCTGCGCCTGCTCGCGGAGATCGCCGACATTCCCGTGCTGAAGCAGGCCTTCCGCGACGGCCTCGACATTCACGCCATGACCGCCTCCGAAATGTTCGGCGTACCGATCAGGGACATGCCGAGCGAAGTGCGCCGGCGCGCCAAGGCGATCAATTTCGGCATCATCTACGGCATCTCGGCGTTCGGCCTCGCCAACCAGCTCGGCATCGCGCGAGAAGAGGCTTCTGCCTACATCAAGAAGTATTTTGAGCGCTTTCCGGGCATCCGTGCCTACATGGACGAGACCAAGGATTTCTGCCGGCGAAATGGCTACGTCACCACGGTGTTCGGCCGCAAATGCTACTACCCCGAGATCAAGGCCAGTAACGCTTCGGTCCGTGCTTTCAACGAGCGCGCCGCGATCAACGCGCGCCTGCAGGGCTCGGCCGCCGACATCATCCGCCGCGCCATGACCCGCATCGAAGACGCGCTTGCCGAGAAGAAGCTATCGGCGCAGATGCTCTTGCAGGTGCATGACGAACTGATCTTCGAGGTCCCCGACGAGGAAGTCGCGACAACCCTGCCGGTCGTGCAGCATGTGATGCAGGACGCACCGTTTCCGGCCGTCATCCTGTCGCTGCCGCTGAAGGTCGACGCCCGCGCCGCCGACAATTGGGACGAGGCGCACTGAGCTTTCTCCGTCGTCGCCCGGCCGGACGACGACAGCAAAAATGCACTCGGAGCAATTGCGCCATGGCCTCGCGGTACGACGCACGCTAGAAAGGTGCATCGTTCCGCGAGTCTCCGATGCCCCACACCTCCGCTTTGCTCGCTTTTGCGCTCGTCTCCTTCGGCATGGTGCTGACGCCGGGACCGAACATGATCTACCTGATCTCTCGCTCGATCACGCAGGGGCCGGCGGCGGGGATCGTGTCGCTCGGCGGGGTGGCGCTCGGCTTCGTGTTCTACATGCTGTGCGCGGCATTCGGCATCACCGCGCTGTTGTTCGCGATTCCCTATGCCTATGACGCGCTGCGCTTTGCCGGCGCGGCCTATCTGCTGTGGCTGGCGTGGCAGGCGCTGAAGCCCGGCGGGCGTTCGCCGTTCCAGGTGAAGAAACTGCAGGTCGACAGCCCCCGGAAGCTGTTCGCGATGGGATTTGTCACCAACCTGCTGAACCCGAAGATCGCGATGCTCTATCTGGCGCTGTTGCCGCAGTTCATCGATCCCACGGGCAGCGTGCTGACGCAGTCGCTCACGCTCGGTGCGATCCAGATCGCGATCAGCGTCAGCGTGAATGCGATGATCGCGCTCGCCGCGGGCTCGATCGCGCTGTTCCTGGGCACGCGGCCGGTCTGGCTGCTCCTCCAGCGCTGGCTCATGGGCACCGTGCTGGCCGGACTTGCGATGAAGATGGCCTTCGAGGCGCGACGGGCGTGAGTCTCTTCACCTCTCCCGCTTGCTTGCGGGGGAGGTCGGCGCGCCAGCGCCGGGTGGGGGCTCTCTCCCCACGCTCGGACAGCGTGAATCGCAGAAACAGCCCCCACCCCAGCCCTCCCCCGCAAGCGAGAGAGGGAGCGCAGCGCGCAAGCGGTGAGCTCAATCCAGCTTCACTTCCATGCCGCGCTTCACGCCGGGACGGGCCATCAGCTTGTTGTACCAGCGCTCGACATTGGGGAAATCGCCGAGATTGACCTTGTGCCGCGGGTGGCGCCAGGCCCAGCCGAGGATCGCGAAATCGGCCACTGACAAATCACCGGCGACGAACTCGCGGCCTTCGAGCCGGCGGTTCAGCACGCCATAGAGGCGGAGCGTTTCGGTCATGAAGCGTTTCAGGCCATAGGCGCGCTCATGCTCGTTCTCGAGCGCGATGAAATGGTGCACCTGGCCGGGCATCGGCCCAAAACCGCCCATCTGCCACATCAGCCATTCATAGACCGGGATGCGCTCGATCAAGGGCTTGGGCAGGAACTTTCCGGTCTTCTCGCCGAGATAGAGCAGGATCGCGCCCGATTCGAACACGCTGACCTGCTTACCGCCGGGTCCGTCAGGGTCGACGATCGCGGGTATCTTGTTGTTGGGACTGATTTCGAGGAAGGCAGGCGCCATCTGCTCGCCCTTGGTGATGTTCACCGGGATCACCCTGTAGGGCAGCCCCATTTCCTCCAGCGCAACCGAGATTTTGCGGCCGTTCGGCGTGTTCCAGGTGTGCAGATCGATGGTCATTTTCGCTTCCCCCACAATCGTTTGAGGCTTCCCTAGCGCGGAACCGGACGCGGTTACAACCAACCTTTCCGGAATATGGCTCCGCGCCACATGCGACGCGGCCGCTGTTGACGGCCCGTTCTCGGCGCTGGAATCTAAGTGGGAGCGCCGATAGATTGCGCGCCACCTTGAAACGTCCGGAAAACAGCCTTGTCCAAGTCAGCCGCCCGCGCCCGCCTCGCCGAGATCATCCGCAAGCGCTCTTTCGGGCGCGGCGAGATCACGCTGGCCTCGGGCCGCAAGAGCGATTTCTATTTCAACCTCAAGCCGACGATGCTGGACCCCGAAGGCGCCGCATTACTCGCCGAACTCACCTACGAAGCGCTGAAAGACGACAATCTCGATTTCGTCGGCGGCCTTGAGATGGGTGCCGTACCGCTCGCGGGCGCGATCGCGCAGCTCTCCTGGATCAAGGGTCATCCGATCGCGGCGTTCTTCGTGCGCAAAAGGCCGAAGGAGCATGGCGCCAAGCTTGCTGTCGAGGGACTTGCCAAAGGCGAGACGCTGCAAGGCAAGCGCATCGTCATCGTCGAGGATGTCACCACCACCGGCGGCTCGGCGATGAAGGCGGTGGAAGCCGTACGCGAAGCGGGCGGCGAGATCGCGCTGGTCTTCACGATGGTGGACCGCGAGGAAGGCGCGACGGAAACGTTCGCGCAAGCCGGCCTGCCGTTCCGCTCGTTGTACAAAGCCGGCGAGTTCCTGAAGAGCTAGTGTTGCCGCATCGGCACACCGCGCCAGATTGCGCACACCTCCATAGTTCTTCCGCAATCAACTGCTCGTTTACCATCCCACATTAGGGTGCATCGCGCGGAGCCAACGTCTCCGCACTGTTGGCTCTGTCGGGTGGAGTTGGCGTTGCGTAGAGGGTTTGCTGATCGGCGCGTGCGGCGCCACCTGACGCTAGTTGCCGCAACCCTTGTGGGGTCGCTGACGTTCGCGCCAGCGCAGGTCTCGGCAGAAGGGCTGCTCGATTTCTTCTTTGGCGGCGCGCAGAAGCAGCAAGCGCGACAGGGCCAGCCGCAATCCAATTTCTTTGATCCGTTCGGCCTCAACCAGCAGCAACCGCAGCAAGCCGCGCCGGCGCCGCAGCCGCGCGTTGCAGGTTCCGGCCCTGCTTTTTGCGTCAGAAGCTGCGACGGCAAATATTTCCCGCTGACCTTGCGCGGCAACGCGACGCCGGTTCAGCTCTGCCAGGCGTTCTGTCCGGCGAGCGCGACCAAGGTCTATTATGGCGGCAGCATCGACGGCGCGGCCTCCTCGAACGGCGAACGTTATGCCGATAGCGAGAACGCCTTCGCCTACCGCAAGGCGCTGCGCGCGGACTGCACCTGCAACGGCCGCGATCCCGCGGGCCTCGCACCTGTCGACCTCGCGCTCGATAGCTCGCTCCGCGCCGGCGACGTGGTCGCCACCACCGATGGCCTGGTTGCCTATACCGGCGTCCGGGTCGGCAACAACCAGAGCGCCGACTTCGCGCCGGTTGCCTCCTACCCCGGTCTCACCGCCGAACTCCGCGCGCGCCTCGGCGAGATGAAGGTCGCGCCGGTCACGGCCGAAACGGTCGGCGAAGCGCCGCAGCCGGAGACGGGCCACGACGCCGCAACGCCGGTCACCGTCGTGCCGAAATCAGCCGCGCCGAAAGCAAAGCGCGCAGAAGTGAACTAGCTGTTCACGACGTTATTCCAGCAGCGACGCAAAGCATCGAACCCAGAACGATGGACCAATTGGGTTGACGGAAAGCATCACCGTCCCACGATCACCCCGATTACATTCGGCGCGGCAAGATATTTCTCCTCGATCGCCGCGCGCGCCGCGGCGCGGTTCTCCGGCGTCAGCAGGCCACGCTTTTCGGCGAGGATCATCCAGCAATAGCCCCACCAATCCGTCAGCATGCCCTGGTCGTCGACGAGGTCATAGCCCTGCTCGGCCGCAAAGATGCGCGCATGCGCTTCATCGAGCGAATCGAGCCAGGCGTGATCTTCGGCCGAAAACAGCTCGTCACCGATGTCGTCGATGGTGTAGCCCCAGATCGACATGCAGACCGCATTGAACTCGCGGTCGATCTGGTCGTCATCGACCCATTGGCGGCGGGACGCCTGATGCAGGCGCGACAGCGAGCGCGCAAAATCGGCGATGCGAGTGAGCGCGAATTGATCGAAGGCAATGGTGGACATGTAGTCCTCGCGGGAACGGACAGGCCATAGATGTTGTATCGGCAACGCGCCGAATCACAATGATATATCAGATACTTACTAAATTGTTCTTAATTTGTTCTGGCTATCTTTACGTCGTCCCGGCGAAGGCCGGGACCCATCACCACAAATGTTCGACTGTTGCGAAATCGAGCCGATCCCATGACTGCTGCCACAATTTACTATGTTTACATTCTCGCCAGCCGCCGCCACGGCACGCTTTATACCGGCGTCTGCAACAACCTGGTTAGTCGCCTCACGCTGCATCGCGCCGGACAGGGATCGGAGTTCGTCAAGAAGTACGGCGTAACGCGCCTCGTCTACATGGAAACGTATGCATCACCGCAGGAAGCGATCGCGCGCGAAAAGCAACTGAAGACCTGGCGGCGTGATTGGAAGATTCGGTTGATTGAAGAAAACAATCTCGAATGGGCTGATTTATCGCATCTACTCTAAGCCCTGTGGGTATGGGTCCCGGCCTTCGCCGGGACGACGAAATCCTTTCACATCGCCGACAGCATCTTGTCGCCGCAATAGTTTGCGTAAAACTTCCCGCCGCATTGGCGCTTGATGGCGGCGCAGCGGGCGGCGGGGGATGCGTTTTGTGGGGTGCTGAAGCCGCAGGTCAAGCCGTCGGCGCTACGCCCGGTCCTGCCGGCGGCGAAAGCGGCGCTGGTGACGGTGATGCAGACGATGAACAGCACGGCGGCTGCGATTTCGATCAGCAGTCTCATGATGTCCCTCTCGATGATGGTGGTTGTGCCGCCTAATATGTAATCATACCACCAAAGCGCCTCGCCTCGAGGTGGCAAAATCGGCCCGGTCCTTGCATAAAATCATACCAGCGCGGTGCACAATAACCGGCTGGGCGGTTCCGATTGAAGTGCAAGGCGCGTATCATTTGTTATCTAGAGCATGATCCGGAAAAGTAGAAACCGGTTTTCCGAAAAGATCATGCTCAAACAAAGAGATTAGACCATGATCCGATTCCGTCTAATCGGATCATGGTCGAGTCCCCCAAGTTCAGGATTGCCGCGTTGCAAGAACAGTCTTTCTCAGGGAGCTATCCGGCGCTCAATCAGCCGATCGATGAATTGGCGCTGGCAGAGATCAAGGGCGCGATCCTTGCCAAGCTAAGGCTTGAGATCGGCAAGGACGCCAGCGTGGCGACCAAGCGCGACTGGTACAAGGCGGCGGCACTCGCGCTGCGCGATCGTATCACCCATCGCTGGCTCATTGCGGAAAAGGAGAGCTACGACGCCGGGGCCAAGCGGGTCTATTACCTTTCGCTCGAATTCCTGATCGGCCGCCTGTTCACTGATGCGCTCAACAATATGGGCCTATTGCCCGTGTTCGAGGGAGCACTCGGCGATCTCGGCGTCGGCCTCGACGAACTGCGCAAATGCGAGCCTGACGCTGCGCTTGGCAATGGCGGCCTCGGGCGGCTCGCCGCCTGCTTCATGGAGAGCATGGCGACGCTGGCGATCCCTGCCATCGGGTACGGCATCCGCTACGATTTCGGCCTGTTCCGCCAGATCATCAATCAGGGCTGGCAGCAGGAATATCCAGACGAGTGGCTGGGCTTGGGCAATCCCTGGGAATTCCAGCGGCCGGAAGTCGTCTACAACATCCATTTCGGCGGCACGGTCGAGCATGTCGATGACCACGGTCGTGACCTTGCCGTCTGGCACCCGGCGGAAACCGTGGAGGCGATGGCCTACGACACCCCGATCGTCGGCTGGCGCGGCGAGCGCGTCAACGCGCTTCGGCTCTGGTCGGCGCATGCGCCGGATCCGCTGAAGCTCGACGTCTTCAACACCGGCGATTATGTCTCAGCCAGCGCGGAGCAGGCGCGGGCCGAGGCGATCTGCAAGTTCCTTTATCCAAACGATGAAAGCGCCGCGGGGCGCGAACTGCGCCTGCGCCAGGAATATTTCTTCGTCTCGGCGTCCCTGCAGGATCTGGTGAAGCGGCACCTTTCGGCGGACGGCCAGCTCCGCAGCCTTGCGATGAAAGCGGCCGTGCAGCTCAACGACACCCATCCGAGTCTGGCAGTCGCCGAGCTAATGCGGATCCTGGTCGATCTGCACCATTTCCGCTGGGACGAAGCGTGGAAGATCACTGTCGCAACGCTATCCTACACCAACCATACGCTGCTGCCGGAGGCGCTCGAGACCTGGCCGGTCGAACTGTTCGAGCGGCTGTTGCCGCGGCATCTCGAGATCATCTACCGCATCAATGTCCAGCATCTGGCGCTGGCCGAAGAACGCTGCCCTGGCGATATCGAATTCCGCGCCGCGGTATCGTTGATCGACGAGAAGTCGGGCCGCCGGGTGCGGATGGGGCAGCTCGCCTTCGTCGGCTCGCACCGCATCAATGGCGTCTCGGCGATGCATTCCGATCTGATGAAGGAGACTGTGTTCCATGATCTCCACCATCTCTATCCCACACGCATCACCAACAAGACCAACGGCATCACCTTCCGCCGCTGGCTGATGCTGGCCAACCCAAGATTGACAGGCCTCATTCGCGACGTCTGCGGCGAGGCCGTGCTCGATGATTTCTCTCTGTTCGAGCGGCTCGAGTCGCATGCCAGCGACAATGCGTTCCAGCAGCAATTCCGCGACATCAAGCGTCATAATAAGGTCGTGCTGGCGCGGCTGATCGCCGAGCGCAACCACATCAAGATCGACCCGGCGGCGCTGTTCGACGTGCAGATCAAGCGCATCCATGAATACAAGCGGCAACTCCTGAACATCCTGGAAGCGGTCGCGCTGTATCAGGCGATCAAGGATGAGCCGCAGCGCGACTGGGTGCCGCGCGTCAAGATCTTCGCCGGCAAGGCGGCGGCGAGCTACCGCTACGCCAAGCTGATCATCAAGCTGATCAACGACGTCGCCGAAGTCGTCAACAACGACCCCGCAATCAAAGGTCGGCTGAAGATCGCCTTCCTCGCCGATTATAACGTCAGCCTGGCCGAGGTGATCATCCCGGCCGCCGATCTGTCCGAGCAGATCTCGACCGCCGGCATGGAAGCCTCCGGCACCGGCAATATGAAGCTCGCGCTCAACGGCGCCCTGACCATCGGCACGCTCGACGGGGCCAATATCGAGATCCGCGAGCATGTCGGCGCCGAGAACATCGCGATCTTCGGCATGGAGGCCGGCGACGTCATGATCCGCCGCAAACAGGGGCTCGATGCCAGCGACGTGATCCGCCGCTCGCCGCGGCTGGCGCGTGCCATCACCGCGATCGAGAGCGGCGCGTTCTCGCCCGGCGATCCCGCCCGCTTCGCCTCGATCGGCCATGCGCTGCGCCATCTCGACCACTACATGGTCAGCGCCGACTTCGATTCCTATTACGATGCCCAGCGCGGCATCGATGCGCGCTGGCAGGTGGTGCCGGCCTGGACGCGGGCTTCGATCCTCAACGTCGCGCGGACGCCGTGGTTCTCCTCCGATCGCACCATTCGCGAATACGCCGAGGACATCTGGAACGTGCCGGTGCGGCCGCCTACCCCGCGCACGCTCAAGGAGCAGGCGCAGCGGGGCGCCAAGCGCTAATCACACGAGGTGGAAATCGATTACCTCTGACGTCATTGAATTCCGCCGAACACCCGCGATACTGCATCCTCGTCATTGCGAGGAGCGTAAGCGACGAAGCAATCCATGCCTCCGCAAGTGGTGAAATGGATTGCTTCGCTTCGCTCGCAATGACGGAGTATTTCGCAACACCGGGACAATTTCATGCTCACCAAGACCCCGCATTTGTTTGACGACGCCACAGCGGTCACTGCCGGCGACAGCCGCTGGCAGGGGAAGACCAGCGACGATTACTGGGCGTTTGTCGGCCCGTTCGGCGGGGCCACCGCCGCAACGATCCTGCGGGCGCTGATCGATCATCCGCAACGCGCCGGCGATCCGCTCGCGCTCACCGTCAATTATTGCGCGCCGATCGCGCAAGGCGCCTTCGACCTCGATGTCCGCTTGGTGAAGGCCAATCGTTCGAGCCAGCACTGGTCCGTGGAGATGACGCAGCGCGGCGGCGAGGTTGCAACGCTTGCAACCGCCGTGTTCGCCGAGCGCCGCCCCTCCTGGTCGCACCAGCAGGCCAGGTTTCCGGACGCAACGCCGTTCGAACAGACCCTACCCTATCCCAAGACCGCGGCATCGTGGGTCAAGCAGTATGACTTCCGCTTCGTCGAGGGCGAGCCGAAATTCGGCACGCCCTCGAGCGCGCCGCCGGACGCTTACTCAAAACTCTGGATCTCCGACCGCGTGCCTCGCAAGGTCGATGCGCTATCGCTGACCGCGATGTCGGATGCCTTCTTCGGCCGCGTCTTCCACGCCAAGCGCGAACTGGTGCCGTTCGGCACGGTGTCGCTGACGACCTATTTCCACGTCGACGCCGCCGATCTTGCCGCCGAGGACATCACCCGCGTGCTGGCGGCGGCCGATGCCAAGATCTTCCACAAGAGCTATGGCGACCAGAACGGCGAGCTGTGGTCGCCCTCCGGCCACCTGCTCGCCACCACGACGCAGATCGCCTATTTCAAGGCGTAGGCGGTAAAGCGTAGACGTCGTAGGGTGGGCGAAGCGTAGCGTGCCTATCACTTCTTGCGGAACGTGGATGGTGGGCACGCTACGCTTTGCTCACCCTACGCACTGAGAGCGCCGCCGCAATGCCCGAAACTGACAATTCAAAACCCTCGCGCATCGCACTCCTCGGAGTTCCCATCGAGATCGGCGCCGCACAGGCCGGCACGCTGATGGGGCCGGCAGCGCTGCGCACTGCCGGAATCGCGCGCGTGCTGGAGCAATTGGAATTTGGCGTCGACGACCACGGCGATCTCTCCATCCCCGCGGTGGTTTCGGACGAACCGGCGCCTGCGAATACAAAGGTCTATGACGAGGTGAAGACCTGGATCCGCCTGCTCTCCGAGCGCGCCTATTGGCTGGCGCAGTCCGGTGCGGTGCCGATCTTCATGGGCGGCGATCACTCGCTCTCGATGGGGTCGATCAATGGGGTCGCGCGCTACTGGCAGGAGAAGGGCCGGCCGCTGTTCGCACTGTGGGTGGATGCACATGCCGACTACAACACGCCCGACACGACAATTACCGGCAACATGCACGGCATGTCCGCTGCCTTCCTCTGCGGCGAGCCTGGGCTTGACAGCCTGCTCGGCGGCCTGCCGCGCGCCTCGATTTCACCTGATCAGCTCGACCTGATCGGCACCCGTTCGATCGACCCGCTGGAGCGCAAGCTGTTGCGCGAGCGGCGTGTCGCCATCGCCGATATGCGCGCCATCGACGAGTTCGGCGTCGCCGTGCTGATCCGCCGCGTGATCGATCGCGTCAAGGCGAAGAACGGCGTGCTGCATGTCTCCTTCGACGTCGACTTCCTCGATCCTTCGGTCGCGCCCGGCGTCGGCACCACGGTGCCGGGCGGCGCGACCTATCGCGAGGCGCACCTGATCATGGAGCTCCTGCACGATTCCGGATTGGTGCGCTCGGTCGACATCGTCGAGCTCAATCCCTTCCTCGATGAGCGCGGCCGTACCGCGCGGGTCGCGGTCGAGCTGATCGGCAGCCTGTTCGGGTTGCAGATCACCGATCGCCCGACACCGACGAACGCAGTGTTACCCGATTAAGTATCCTGCGTCGCGTTGCCGGTGACGAGGGTCGTATTGCCCGACACGGGATCGGTGATGACGTTCCTCACTTGCGCATTGCCTTGCGAGGCGAGCGTGAACTTGGTGTCGCCGATCCGGAACGCATTGTCCTTGATCAACACCTGCTGGTACTGGACGGTCGCACCGCTCTGGTATTTCACCTGGGCGCGGAATCCGTTCACCTGCGAAATGCTGAACTGGAATTTCTGGCCGTTCGAATAGGCGCCATCCCAGGTGCCCTGATAGCTCGCGGGATCAACATTGACATAGGGGGTGTTGGAGGCAGTCGAGAGCGATGCCGACGTGTAGGCGTTCTGAAGAATGCTCATGATAGCGCCATCGCGCGCTCCCGTAGAAGAATCCAGATGCGCGAGTTACAGGCGAGGGCGGTTAACGGCCGCTTGCGGAGTGTTTCCGGATGTTGCTGACTACCATGCAGACATGTTCCGGAACAGAAAAAGGGCGACCGCACGGGTCGCCCTTTTCATTCGAGGAAATTGACTTTGAGGCTATTCGGCCGCGAGCTTCACGTCCGGCGCGGCGGCGCGAACTTCAGCATCGACCTTGCTCTCGAACTTGGAGAAGTTCTTCTGGAACATGCCGACCAATGCGCGGGCGGTCTTGTCGAACTCGGCCTTGTCCTTCCAGGTGTTCACCGGATTGAGGATCTCGCTCGGCACGCCCGGCAGCGCGGTCGGCACCGCAAAGCCGAAGTACTCATCGGTGCGGAATTCGACATTGCGCAAGCTGCCGTCGAGCGCCGCGGTGAGCAGCGCGCGCGTGACCTTGATCGGCATGCGCGAGCCGACGCCATACTTGCCACCGGTCCAGCCGGTGTTGACCAGCCAGCAATCGACATTGTGCTGGGCGATCAGGTCGCGCAGCATGTTGCCATAGACGGAAGGGTCGAGCGGCAGGAACGGCGAGCCGAAGCAGGTCGAGAATTCCGGCTGCGGTTCAGAGCCGAGGCCGCGCTCGGTGCCGGCGACTTTCGCGGTGTAGCCGGACAGGAAGTGATACATCGCCTGCGCCGGCGAAAGTTTTGCGATCGGCGGCAGCACGCCGAACGCATCCGCCGCCAGCATCACCACATTCTTCGGCTGTGGCGCGCGGCCGGTGCGCGAGGCGTTGGGAATGAAGTCGAGCGGATAGGCGGAACGGGTGTTCTCGGTCTTCGAGCCGTCGTCGAAGTCCACCTCGCCGGTATCCTCGTCGAGCACGCAGTTCTCGAGCACCGCGCCGAAGCGCTTGCTCGCGGCATAGATCTGAGGCTCGGCTTCCTTCGACAGCTTGATGCACTTGGCATAGCAGCCGCCTTCGAAGTTGAAGACGCCGTCCGGACCCCAGCCATGCTCGTCGTCGCCGATCAGCGTGCGGTTGGGATCGGCCGACAGCGTCGTCTTGCCGGTGCCGGAGAGGCCGAAGAAGATGGCGGTGTCGCCCTTCGATCCGACATTGGCCGAGCAGTGCATCGGCATCACACCGCGTGCGGGCAGATAATAGTTGAGCGTGGTGAAGACCGACTTCTTCATCTCGCCGGCATAATAAGACCCGCCGATCAGGACGATCTTGCGGGCGAAATCGATCGCGACAACGTTCTCCGAGCGCACGCCGTGACGTTTGGGATCAGCGCGGAAGCTCGGCATGTCGATGATCGTGAGCTCGGGCACGAAGCTCGACAGCTCGATCGCCTCGGGGCGGATCAAAAGCGTACGGATGAACAGCGAATGCCAGGCGAGCTCGGTGAACACGCGCGTCTTGATCCGATAGGTCGGATCGGCGCCGCCATAGAGATCCTGCGCGAACAGCGTCTTGCCTTCGGCGTGTTTGAGGAAATCCTGATGGAGCGCCTCGAACTGCTCTGATGTGATCGACTGGTTGCCGGCCCACCACATGTTCTGCTCGGTGGTCGCGTCGCGGACCGTGAACTTGTCCTTCGGACTGCGGCCGGTGAATTCGCCGGTGTCCGCACAAAGCGCGCCATCAGCCGAGAGCACGGCCTCGCCTGCCGCAAGCGAATATTGATAGAGCTGCGGCGCGCGAAGATTCCAGTGCACGCGCTTGAGTTTTTTAAAGCCGAATTTATCGGCGCCAAAGGCACCGTTGTACACGCCCGTGTTTTGCACGAAGACCTCCTCGAACCCGCGTTTCCCATCGCGCGAATGTCGCTAACGCGCGTCAGTCGCGGTGACCTTTTCCAACAACAAATATAGCCCGAAGGCCCCGGTCCAGCGACCTCATAATGGGGCAATCCGCGCTTGCCAAGCTAGTCCCCGAATTTTGGTTTATTCCAAGGCATCTGCTCCCATGTGGTTCAAGCACTTGCTGCAGCGCAAGGCTGATTTTTGCCCATAGATCGCGCGACGATCCGCCGCGATCAACGCGAGTGACGACATCTTTGCGATGCACAATTGATGCCATCCGACGCGCTGCGTCGTCGATCAACGCGTAGAATACCCGATATGCAATTTGGGGGAGATGAGACGTCGGTCTTGCCGGCGGCAATGCTGTTGCGGTTCGACCGCACAATCCGATCGACAATGGGAGTTGATCGCACAGCCTCACTCGACGCAAATTTGACGGCTTTTAAAATGCTCGGCGCGCGCAAACGTTCCGCGCAGTTGAGCATAAGAAGCATGACGCCAAGCGCGTTGACGACCGCGCTCTCTTCATGCGCTACGCGCTGCGACCTCGCGTCATCACTTTACTTTGCACGGGCTTCCTCTGCGAGTCGGACCAGCATCTTGCGCAGCTCGGCAGCGTCACGCACGCGCTCGGGAAACTCAAGCCGCAGCGTCCGACGACCCGCCTGCATGTCCATGCCCTCGGGGTCACAGCCAACGCAGTGCCAGTCGGCGCGCTCGGCCCCGAGCAGCCGGGTCGCATAAAGGTCCATGGCGTCGCGGTGATCCTCATTCATATGCTCGACGGCCCCCGCTTCGACTTCCAGCAAGCCGTTCGCCCCAGCCAAATCGGTCAAGAACTGTTCGGGCCCCAGATCGACGATCCGGCCGAATCCGGCGACCAGGTGGGTGGCGGAGGGGATGATCTGGAAGAAGGAGAAATCCTTAAATTCTACAAAGGCTTCCGACGAAGGATGGGCGGCGAGGTAGCGGCGACGCACGAGACTTGCGGCGTCGCCTTCCTCCTGTTCCGCCCGGCCGGCCAGCATGATCCGGGAGCCCTCCAAAGGGTCGCCTTCAGCCTGCTCGTGCAGCATCAGCGACACCCGGGGGTCGGCGAGCAGGTTCCTGGTATGGACCGCCAGGCGAGAGAGCAGCAGGATCGGGGAGCCGTCCGGGTGGCTCGCGACATTGACCAGGGAACAATAGGGATCACCGGTTCCTGACATCAGCGTCGCCAAGGCCCCTTGCCGGCACCTGCGCAGCAGGGAGCGGGCGAGCCTGGCGGGGTCGAAATCAGCGCTCGGTTGCATCGAAATTACCTAGCAATTGTCCGGCCATGTGGTTGCACTTCGGGGCTTTTTTCGGGTAAACGGCTTCAGATGGGTCGGACGCGTCGCGGGGGGCGAGGCGTTTGGCGGAACTCGGTCACACTTCAGCCTTCCTTACAATGCTCGCTGACCGCGTCCGAAGCCCAATTATGCGGCGCATCACCGGAATGCTCGCCGTTTCAGCCAACTGGAAACTGAAAGCAGGCTCATGCCCACAATCGCCCTGGTCGATGATGACCGCAATATTCTCACCTCTGTCTCGATCGCGTTGGAAGCCGAAGGCTACCGCATCATGACATACACGGATGGTGCGTCGGCGCTGGACGGTTTCCGTACCTCGCCGCCGGATCTGGCGATCCTCGACATCAAGATGCCGCGCATGGATGGCATGGAAACACTGCGGCGGCTCAGGCAGAAATCCGATCTGCCCGTGATCTTCCTGACCTCCAAGGATGAAGAGATCGATGAATTGTTCGGCCTGAAAATGGGTGCCGACGATTTCATCCGCAAACCGTTCTCGCAGCGTCTCCTGGTCGAGCGCGTAAAGGCCGTGCTTCGCCGCGGCCAGCCAAAAGATCCGACCGCCGCTCCGAAGGAGCCGGACACGCGCGCGCTCGACCGCGGCCTGCTCAGGATGGACCCGGAGCGTCACACCTGCACCTGGAAGAACGAGCCGGTGACGCTGACGGTGACCGAATTCTTGATCCTGCAGGCACTGGCGACGCGGCCCGGCGTGGTGAAGAGCCGCAACGCGCTGATGGACGCCGCCTACGACGACCAGGTCTATGTCGACGATCGCACCATCGACAGCCACATCAAGCGGCTGCGCAAGAAGTTCAAGGTGGTCGACGACGATTTCGAGATGATCGAAACCTTGTACGGCGTGGGGTATCGCTTCAAGGAAGCCTGATCTGCGGTGAAAGCCCGCTTTGTTAACTGACATGGTCCGCACCTATGGGGTAGGGTGCGAGCTCAACAGCGTGCATGGTAAGTCCTCTCGTCAACGAACCGGCAGTTCTGCCAGTGCTTGATCGAACGCAGCCCGAACCAGGCCAGACGGTCGAGGAAGCCCAGGCGCTCCTCGAGCAGGACCAATTTGCCGACAAGGCGACGGCAAAGCGCTGGCGTCCGCTGGACTTGTTGAGCCGCGCCGGACAGTTCTTCTTCGCGCTGTCCTTCTCGAGCCTGACCCGCCGCATCGTCTCGCTCAATCTCGCGGGCCTCGTCGCCCTCGTCGCCAGCATCCTCTACCTCTCGCAATTCCGCGCCGGCCTGATCGATGCCCGCGCCCAGAGTCTTTTGGTGCAGGCCGAGATCATCGCAGGCGCGATCGCGGCCTCCGCTACCGTCGAGACCAACACCATCACCATCGATCCGGAGCGTCTGCTCGACCTCAAGCCAGGCGAAAGCTACGGCGTGCCGGACGAATATTCCGACTTCCCGATCAATCCCGAACGCGTCGCGCCGGTGCTGCGGCGGCTGATCTCGCCGACCAAGACGCGCGCCCGCATTTTCGACCGCGAGGGCGCATTGATCCTCGACAGCCGCAGCCTCTACGGCAAGGGCGACGTGTTCAGGATCGAGCTGCCGCCGCCGACCGCGGAGAAGCCAGGAATCGCCGAGCGGACCACGATCGCGATCCGCACCTGGCTGAACCGGGGCGATCTGCCGCTCTATCGCGAGCTCGGCCCGGAGAACGGGAACGGCTACCAGGAAGTGGCGCAGTCGCTCAAGGGCCAGAAGAGCAGCATGGTGCGCGTCAACGATCGCGGCGAGGTGATCGTCTCGGTCGCCGTCCCCGTGCAGCGCTTCCGCGCCGTGCATGGCGCGTTGATGCTCTCCACCCAGGGCGACGACATCGACCAGATGGTGACCGCCGAGCGGCTCGCGATCCTGAAGGTCGGCGGGGTAGCCGCCGCCGTGATGATCGTGCTGTCGCTCTTGCTCGCCAGCACCATAGCCGGACCGGTTCGTCGTCTCGCCGATGGCGCTGAAAGGGTCCGCCGCCGCATCCAGACCCGCATCGAGATTCCCGACTTCACCCGACGCCGCGACGAGATCGGCCATCTCTCCGGCGCGCTGCGCGACATGACCAACGCACTCTACAGCCGGATCGAGGCGATCGAGATGTTCGCGGCCGACGTCGCTCACGAGCTGAAGAATCCGCTGACGTCGCTGCGCTCGGCGGTGGAGACGCTGCCCCTGGCGCGCACCGAAAGCAGCCACTCCCGGCTGCTTGCCGTGATCGAGCATGACGTCAGGCGGCTCGACCGGCTGATCTCCGACATCTCCGATGCGAGCCGGCTTGACGCCGAGCTGCAGCGCCAGGACATGGGGCAGGTCGATCTGCGCCGCCTGCTGACGACGCTGACCTCGGTCGCCAACGAGACCAAGCTCGGCCACGACGTTGCGGTCGAAGCCCGCTTCGAGGGCCGCGGTCCGACGGATACCTTCGCGGTGCCCGGCCACGATTCGCGGCTCGGACAGGTGATCTCCAACCTGCTCTCCAACGCGCAGTCGTTCTCGCAGCCGGGCGACAAGGTGCGCATCGTCTGCCGCCGCATGCGCGCGGAGATCGAGATCGTGGTCGACGACGACGGCCCGGGTATCGGCGAGGATGCACTCGAGCGCATCTTCGAGCGCTTCTACACCGACCGGCCGCACCAGGGCTTCGGTCAGAATTCCGGACTGGGGCTGTCGATCTCCAAGCAGATCATCGAGGCGCATCACGGACGCATCTGGGCCGAGAACCGACCTGGTCTCGCTAACACCGACGGCAAGCCGACGGTATCAGGTGCGCGCTTCGTGGTCAGGCTGCCGGCGCTATGAGCCACAGCGCCAGCGTGCATGCCTCCGCAGTGCTGGTGGGAGAGCGCGCGGTGCTGATCCGCGGACCGTCCGGCTCCGGTAAGTCACGCCTCGCCTTCGATCTGATCCTGGCCGGCCGCGCCAAGCAGCTTCCGCATGCCGTTTTGGTGGGCGATGACCGTGTCTATCTCGACACAGCCGGCAAAGAATTGCGGGTGCGGCCGGTGCCCGAATTGGCCGGGCTGATCGAGATTCGAGGGCTCGGCATCCGCCGCTGCGAGTTCACACATGAGGCAATCGTGGGGCTGGTGGTCGATCTCGCCGCTGGCGATGCCGAGCGCCTGCCGCCGCCGGAAGCCCTGCAGACCGAGATAAACGGTGTTTCACTACCGCGAATCCCCATCAGTGAGAGCATTTCACCCCTGCTACTGGTTGTCGCAGCGTTGACGACAACTGAAAGTTCATGTTCCCGTAATGTTGCGGATGATTGCTTGGGGCAGATCGGTAACCATATCAGCCGCAATATGGCCACTGAATAGACCGGCGCAGATCCGTATTTCTCCGCTCCCAAATTCCGGGAAATCGCCTAGATGCCCTCTTGCGCGGGGCCTCTGGATGGTCAAAGTGGCGCGTTCGTGCGGTGCACCAAGAAGCACCCGCGAGGAGTTTCCGATGATTGGTCTAGTGCTTGTGACCCACGGGCGCCTTGCCGACGAGTTCAAGGCAGCGCTCGAACATGTGATGGGCCCACAAAAACAAATTGAAGCAATTACGATCGGAGCCGAAGACGACGCCGATCTGTGTCGCAGCGACATCATCGAAGCGGTCAACCGCGTCGATAGCGGCGACGGTGTCGCGATCCTGACCGACATGTTCGGCGGCACGCCGTCGAACCTCGCGATCTCCTGCATGAGCCGGCCCAAGGTCGAGGTGCTCGCAGGCATCAATCTTCCGATGCTGGTGAAGCTCGCGAAGGTTCGCGAAGAGCGGTCGCTGCCCGACGCGATCGCGATGGCCCAGGAAGCGGGCCGCAAATACGTCACCATCGCCAGCCGCGTCCTTGCCGGCAAATGAGCGCCGAGGACTCGGGCGAGAACGAAATCGGCCCGACCGTTCCTACGGGCGCGATCTCCCGTGAACTCCAGATCGTCAACAAGCGCGGCCTGCATGCGCGCGCTTCCGCCAAATTCGTGCAGATGGTCGAGCGTTTCAACGCCGAGGTCTGGGTGACGCGCGGCAGCGAGACCGTCGGCGGCACGTCGATCATGGGATTGATGATGCTCGCCGCCGGCCCCGGCACCTCCGTCATCGTCTCCGCCACCGGCCCCGAAGCCGAAGCCGCTCTCGATGCCATCGCCGAACTCGTCGCCAGCAAGTTCAACGAAGAAGGGTCGTGAGACGCAGTCCCATGCCTGCTCCGTAGGATGGGTAGAGCGAAGCGAAACCCATCGCGATGGAGCAAGCCACGCGATGATGGGTTTCGCTTCGCTCTACCCATCCTACGATTCTCCCAACGCCCGCACGCTGTCGTCCTCGCGAAAGCGGGGACCCATAACCACAGGGAGATGTTGTGGCACGAGCGAGCGGTTGCAGCGGAACACATCACAAAGGCCTGTGGTTATGGGTCCCGGGTCAAGCCCGGGACGACGTGGGGAAAGGTTCGGATTTGAATTTCAAACAGCGGAGAGGATGTGCGTCCGCGTTCTCGCGGCATGCATAGCCCGAGCTTTGCATCTCGTTCCACCCTCTCATTGAGTAGAGGGCGCAGGGAAAGCCGGGTGCCGGTTGCACCCGTGGGCCCCGTGCAACAAAAAGCACGGGGGTAGGACCACAGGTCAACCGGAGCAACACCGGCTTTCCCTGCGCAGTGGTTTACGGCTTACTTCGTGCTCTTCCCGGTGACCGGGCTTTCTTGCCACCGTCGCCTCTCGCGCAAACTTGTTCGCGCAAAAAACTTAGCGCCAGCGTCGGGGCGCCAGAACCACACGACTTCGCCGTCCACGGATAGTCACGCTCG
>NZ_JAGKJI010000053.1 GCF_020329485.1 Bradyrhizobium cenepequi | reverse complement strand
TCCAAGTCGGGATCATCGGAGACGGCGTCGAACAGCCGCTTCCAGATATCCGCCTTCACCCAGTCGCGGAAGCGCGTGAAGACACTGTTCCAGTGGCCGAACGAGGGCGGCAGATCCCGCCAGGGACTGCCGGTTCGCGCGATCCACAGCACGGCCTCGACAAACCGTCGGTTGTCCTTGCCACTGCGGCCGGGATCGCTTGGCTTGCCAAGACAAAGCGGCTCCATCTTCGCCCATTGGGCATCAGTCAAAACGAATCGGTCCATCCATAGCTTGAATCACAACCGAGCCCGGATGAAAATCCTGAATCCCAACAGACCCTAGTTCTATGATGCCGTGATGCCCGGCCTTTTGCCGGGCATTGGCCTGTTGACCATGACGTGAGGGGACGAAAATGGGGCGCGCAGCAGCAAGAAAGATCGAGACGAGCACCGGCCTGCTCGAAGCAGCGAAGAAAGTGCTGCGCAGCAGCGGTTATGCCGGACTCTCGACCCGTGAGGTCGCAGCCGAAGCCGGCATGCCGCTGAGCCAGATCCACTATCATTTCGGCTCCAAGCAGAACCTGGTGCTCAAGCTGTTCGAACATCTGAACGCGCAACTGCTCGAACGGCAGAATTCGCTGTTCGGCGACACATCGCTGAAGCTGTCGGAGCAATGGGACCGCGCCTGCGATTACCTGGACGAAGACATCGCCTCTGGCTATGTGCGGGTGCTGCAGGAATTGATCGCCGTGAGTTGGCACGATGCTGAGGTCGCCAAGGTGATCCGGGCTGGCATCATGGGCTGGGTCGACCTGGTTACAGACCTTGCACGGAAGGCGGAGCGGAGGATCGGACCGCTCGGCCCTTTTTCGGCCGAAGAGATCGGCGCGATCGCCGCCTCCAGCTTTATCGGCGGCGAAAGCCTATTCCTGCTGGGACTGGAAAAGAACGGAAGCCCGATCCGCGCGTCACTGCGACGCGTCGGCGATCTCATTCGGATTGCGGAAGGTATTCGACCAGACGAAGGGTAATGCCATGCGCGCAAAATTGCCCGACAGCCACGGCTTCGTCACACGCGACGGCGTGAAATTGGCCTATGAGGTCTACGGCGATGGCGCCGAGACCATGCTGTTCGTCCCGCCATGGAGCATTGTCCATTCGCGTATCTATAAGGCGCAACTGCCCTATTTCAGCGAGCGTTTTTGTTGCATAGCCTACGACGGAAGGGGCAACGGAAAGTCCGACCAGCCGGAGGAGGTCGCCGCCTACACGCTCGACAATTATGTGGCCGATGCGCTCGCGGTGATGGATGCGCTTGACGTCAGGCAAGCGATCCTGGTCGGACTCTCCTTCGGCGGCCTGGTCGCATCCATTCTCGCCGCGCACCATTCCGAACGCGTGAGGGCGGCGATCGTGGCCGGCACGGTCTCGACCATCGGACCTGCGCACCATGCACGGCTTGCGCCTTCACATTTCGCGGCCAGTCATGACCGGTACGAAGGTTGGGACAAGTTCAACCGCAATTACTGGCTCGACGACTATCCTGATTTCGCCGAGTTCTTTGTCCGCAAGATCTGCAGCGAGCCGCATTCGACCAAGCAGATCGAGGACGGGATCGGCTGGGCCGCGCAGACGACCGGGCCGACCTTGATCCGAACGGTGGAGGCGCGCAGCATTCCGCCCGAATTCGACATCAGCGTGGACATGTACCGCAAGACCCGCTGCCCGGTGCTGTTCATCCATGGCGACGACGACCAGATCCAGCCCTGCGAGCGTGCGAAAGCAGCGCAGGCCGAGACGCCCGGCTCCGAATTTGCAAGTGTCAAACGCGGCGGCCACAACCCGCTCGGCCGATATCCGGCCAAGGCGAATACCTTGATAAACGATTTCCTCGAGCGTCGGCTCGGCGTCGCCGCGCCGTCGCGGCCAACCTTGCCGCGAGCCGCGCGAGAGAAGCGCGTGCTTTACCTCTCCTCGCCGATCGGGCTCGGTCACGGCCGCCGCGATATCGCGATCACGCACGAACTGCGCAAGCTCAATCCCGGCATTCAGGTGGACTGGCTGGCGCAGGACCCGGTCACGCGCTTGCTCGAAGCAGGCAACGAGCGGGTACACCCGTCAAGCCCGCGGCTTGCCAGCGAAACGCGACATATCGAGCTCGAAAGCGGCGAGCATGAACTCCACTGTTTCCAGGCGCTGCGCCGCATGGACGAAGTGCTGATCAAGAACTTCATGATCTTCCAGGACGCGGTCGAACAAGGCGCCTACGATCTCGTGATCGCCGACGAGGCGTGGGACATCGATCACTACTGGCATGAGCATCCCGAACTGAAGAAGGCCAAACTGGCCTGGCTGACCGACTTCGTCGGCTATGTCCCGATGCCGCCAGGCGGGGAGCACGAGGCGATGCTGACGGCCGACTACAATGCGGAGATGATCGAGCACATCGAGCGTCATCCCGGCGTGCGCGACCGCGCGATCTTTGTCGGCACGGCTGATGACATCGTGCCGTTGTCGTTCGGCGCCAATCTGCCGCTGATGCGCGACTGGGTACCACGACATTTCGATTTTTCCGGTTACATCATCGGCGAGCATCCCAAGACATTTGGCGGCCGCAAACAGCTGCGCGAACGGCAGGGCTACCGCGACGACGAGCACGTTTGTATCGTCAGCGTCGGCGGCTCCGGCATCGGTGCACATCTGATACGGCGCATTCTCCAAGCCTATCCCATCGTGAAGGCAAAACTGCCGGAGTTGCGCATGGTCGTCGTCGCCGGCCCGCGGATCGATCCGGCTTCGCTAGGTGCCCCCGCCGGCGTCGACCTGCGGGCGTTCGTCGCCGATCTCGACCGGCATCTCGCTGCGTGCGATCTCGCGCTGGTGCAGGGCGGGTTGACCACTTGCATGGAGCTTGCCGCCGCCGGCACGCCCTTCATCTATTTTCCGCTGCGAAACCATTTTGAGCAGAACTTTCACGTCGCCCACCGCCTTCGCCGCTATGGCGCCGGCGTTCAACTGGACTTTGCGGCGTCCACTCCCGCGGTGATTGCCGACGCGATGGTGCTGGCTCTTTCCAGCCCACAAAGGCCGCAGCCGGTCGAGGCTGACGGCGCGAGCAAGGCTGCGCTCATGATCGGCGAACTGCTGTAGCACGCTGCAGCGGCGTCGCGACGCCCTACGGCTGCGCCTCGTAGTAGCGCGCGACCTGATCGATCTCTTCCGCGGTCATCTGGCGGGCGACATTGCGCATCTGCTCGCTGATGTCGTTGCGGCGGGCGCCCGATGCGAAGGCCTGCAACTGCGCCTTGATATAGACGGCGGACTGGCCGCCGAGCCACGGGCTGCCAGCCTTGACGTCGATCTCGCCATGGCAGGAGCCGCAGGGCGGAATGTTGCGCATCGGCGCGCCCGTCACCACGATCGCAGGCGGCGTCAGGTTCGGATTGACCAGGCTGGACGGCACGCGCGGCAGATAGGCGTAATAGAGGGCGACGTCACGCATCTCCTGGTCGGTCATGTTGGCCGCGAACGGGGTCATGACGACGTTGACCCGCGCACCGGTCTTGAAGTCATTCAATTCCTTGTACGTCACCGCGGCGTACTGCCCGGCGAGGTTCGGCGAGTTCGCGTCGCTCACGCCCTGCGGCCCGTGGCAGATCGCGCAGCGCTGCGCCAGCGTCGCACCGCGGCCGATCGAAACCTGGTCCTGCCGCGTCAGCATTTCCGGAGTCATCACGACATTAGAGGTCTTGAACGCGGGCGGGACCGCGCCGGCCTGCGTCGACAGGCCGGGCACGCCGGCGGCACTGCAGATCGCATCCCAGATGCCGGAAAGCTTCAGATTGGGCTGCAGCAGCGGAAACCAGATCAATCCTGCGACCGCGGACAACACGGCGATCGCGACGGTGATACCGACGCTGATGCTGAACCAGGGATTGCGCAGCGAATAGAGCTTCTCCTCGCTCATCTGGCCGCTCCGACATAGACGGCGGGCACGCTGGTGCCCTTCAGCACCATCAATTGCGCGATCGGATAGCCGTAATTGATGACCGTCAGCCCGATCATCAGCGCCAGCCACAATCCAAAACTGTTGAGCGCGACAGGAATGCGCACCGGCATGTGCAAGGGGATGGCGAAGCGATAAGCGCCTGCCTCGCCTCTTGCCGCGAACTGGCCGCGGATCAGCACGATCAGGAACAGGATGCCAGACGTCAGCAGGATCAATCCGCCTGCCGCCGACATCGTCACCGAGAAGGCCTGCGGCGAGATCGCGGGATTGGCGTAATCGTAGAACGCCATGCGGCGGGGCATGCCGAGGATGCCGACATAGTGCCACGGGAAAGTGGTCACGATCATGCCGATGAACCACAGCCAGAGCTGTGCGCGCATCATCCCAAGGCTGTCCAGCGCGCGCCCGGTCAAATGCGGCCACAGATCATAGGCGATCGCGAAATACATGATGACGATGGCCCCGCCGAAGATCAGGTGGAAGTGGCCAGTGACCCATTGCGTGTTGTGGATGGTGGAATCGAGCTGGTAGCTCATGTTGATGAGCCCGCCGGCACCGCCGAAGCCAAGCATCACGAACGACAGCGCGGTCGCGAGCATGATCGGGTTCTTCCACGGCAGCGCGCCGATCCAGCCAAACACGCCCTTGCCGCCGCGCAGCCGGCTCGCGATCTCCGCGGACGCAACGATCGTGAACACCGTGAGCAGCGTCGGCAGCGCGACGAGGCCGGTGAACACCGAATGCATGAACTTCAATCCGGCGCCGACCTGCGGATCGGCGAACAGATGATGCACGCCGATTGGCATTGCGACGACGACGAACAGGATGAAGGCGATCCGCCCCATCGCGTCGCTGTAGAGCCGGCCGCCGATCGCGCGCGGGAAGATGACGTAATAGGCGATGTAGGTCGGGATCAGCCAGAAATAGACGATGGCGTGCAGCGTCCAGGAGAAGAATACGCGCGCCAAGCCTGCGTCGATGGTGGCGGTGAGCCCAAGCGCGGTCGGAATGATCTGGAAAATGAGCTCGAGCGCGGCGCCGACCGCGGTCCAGCCCCAGAGATAGGAGCCCGCGACGTTGGCGAACATCGCCAGCGGCACCGGCTTGTCCTGGTTGTCGCGCTTCCAGGCCGCGAGATTGATCGACATCAGCGCGACCCAGATCCATGAGCCGACTACAACCAGGACCACGCCGATGTAATAGAAGGGATTGCCGATCATCGGCGGATAGAAGGTGTAGAGCACCGAGGCTAGCCCGAGCGAGACCGGGATCATCGCGACTACGCTGCCGACCGCGACCAGAATTAAGCCGGCCCAGGCCCAGCGCCGCCCGATCAGCGGCTGCTCCAGCGCCGCTTCGCTGATGGCGTAGCCAAAGCCCATCGCGACCAGGGTCGGGAAGACATAGCCCATCACCGTGCCGTGCGCGGTGACCGAGCGATAATAGAATTCCGGATTGAAGTGCCAGGCGTTCAGCGGGCTGCGCACGAACATCTGCCAGGCGCCGAGCACCAGCGCCGCGCCGAATACGATGAAGGCGAGCCAGAAATGCGAAAGAATCAGCCGCTTGTTAATCAACACAGGTGAGCCTCCGCTTGCTCGCCGCCATGTTGCGGAACGCGGTCTGGTCGACCACCTGGACCTTGCCCCACATGCCCTGATGACCGATGCCGCAGAATTCCTGGCAGGGCATCACGTGCTCGCCCGGCGACTTGAAACGGATCGGCAGATCCGAGACATAGCCCGGCACCAGCATGGTGTTGATGTTGGTGCCCTCGATCAGCAAGCCGTGCACGACGTCGGCGCTGGTGGCGCGGATCGTGATCGGCGTGTCCGCGGGCACCACGAGGCATTGCGGGGTGAACGAATATTGCTGGCCGATCGCGCGCACCGTCACCGAGCCGTCGGCTTCCAGCGCGCTGCCGAGATTGCTTTCGACGAATTCGCCGGAAAGATGCAACGTGGTGGGATCGGCAGTCTCGACACGGCCCTGCGGCATCGTCGCCTGGTGGATACCGATGAAGGCGGCCATGCAGACGAGTACGCCGACGATCACGATCGATAGCGCCGCCCAGCGCCGCTCGATGCGCGCGGCAACCGCCTCGCCGAGGCCATGCGGGCCGTGACTATGATCGGTCTCGCTGGTCACGATCAGGCGCTCCGCGGCAGGAAGACGAAGAGATAGAAGGCGAACCATAGAGCGATGACGATCGCGGTCGCGATGCCAGCAACCGCGATCGCGCCGCTCGGACCTGCACGCACGATGGCATCCACCGCCTCGTCATCGGACGGCTGAGCCTGCTCTCGCGAGGATGAATCCGTCATGGAGGTCCCCTATAGCGCGATACCGCGAGTGGCTTCACCTCTCCCGCTTGCGGGAGAGGTCGGCGCGGAGCGCCGGGTGAGGGCTCTCTCCACGCGTTCGGACAGCGTGAATCGCGGCGACACCCCCACCCCGCCCTCCCCCGCAAGCGGGAGAGGGAGAGCAGCATTCGTCGCGGATGCAGTTCGACCTGATCTCATCATTTCTACTTCAGCGTGGCCGTGCGCAATTCGTTGGCCTGGCGCGCAGATACCGGCGCACCGCGATTACCCCAGGATGTCCTGATGTAAGTGACGACGGCGGCGACCTCATCATCGGACAGACGCTGCGCGAATGGCGGCATGCCGTAGGGCATCGGATTGCCCGCGGTGCCCGGCGGATAGCCGCCATTGAGCACCATGCGGATGGCGTTCACCGCCGACGACATCTGGATCGACTGGTTGCCGGCGAGCGGCGGATAATGCGGCGGCATGCCGAGCCCGGTCGCGCCATGGCAGCTTGCGCAGTCGCGGTCATAGATCTGCTTGCCGAGCGAAAGCAGAAGGCTGCTCTCGGACGAGGGCAATGGCGGCGACGGCCTGTCCGGCGAAGCGCCTTGCGCGAGGCCCTTCAAGTAAACCGCCATCGCGCGGATATCCTCGTCGTTGAGATATTGCAGGCTGTTGTAGACGACTTCCGCCATCGGCCCGTAGACCGCGCCGCGCGCGGAGACGCCAGTGCGCAGATAGTCGACGATTTCCTGGATGCTCCACTCGCCGAGGCCCGCCTCCTTGTTCGAGGTCAGCGACGGCGCGTACCAGTTCTGCATCGGGATCAGGCCGCCCTCAAACGCCTGCGATTCCGAGCTGCCGCCGAGCGCATTGATCGCGGTGTGGCACATGCCGCAATGGCCGAGGCCTTCGACCAGATAGGCGCCCCTGTTCCATTCCGCCGATTTGGTCGGGTCTGGCTTGAACTCGCCTTCGTTGAAGAACAGCGTGCGCCATCCAATGATCAGCGAGCGATTGTTGAAGGGAAAGGTCAATTCATGTGGCTTGTTGACCTGCTTCACCGCCGGGACCGAACGCAAATAGGCGTAGATCGCGTCGGAGTCCTCCCGCGTCACTTTCGTATATGAGCCAAACGGCATCGCAGGATAGACGAGGCCGCCGTCGGGGAAGCGGCCGTTGTGCATCATGTGGTAGAACTGGTCCGCGGTCCAGGTGCCGATGCCGGTCTGCGGATCTGGCGTGATGTTGGACGTATAGAGCGTGCCGAACGGCGTCTTCATCGGCAGCCCGCCGGCGAAGGTCTTGCCTTCGCGCGCGGTGTGGCAGGCAATGCAGTCGCCGGCGCGGGCGAGATATTCGCCCTTCTTGAGCAGTTCGGCATTGGTAGTTGGGTTCTGCTGCGCAATTGCGACCGTCGTGCCGGCAAGGCACAGCGTCAGAAGGATCAGCTTTGACGAGAGTCGTTGCATCGGCGATCTCCCTTCAACGCGGTTCGCTGCCGCATGCGAGCGGCATCGGCAAGCTGCCTTGCGGCGCGAATGACGGGTCCGTCGGCGCCGGGCGCGACGAGAGATAGGCGGCGACCGCTTTCACATCGTCTTCGGTGAGAAGGCTCGCGACGATCTGCATGCAATCCGGCGCGATGGCAGTGCGCGTTCCGTAGCGCCAGCCGCCGAGTTGGCCGCTGATATAGCTCGCGCGCAATCCGAGCAGGCCGGGAATCGCGGGCTCCATGCCACCGAGGTTTGGGCCATGACAGCTCACGCAGGGCGGGATGCCGCGCTGCGTGTCACCATTCTTCACGATCGATTCGCCGCGCGCGAGAATCGCGTCGCTGACGGTCGGGATCGCAGGCTCCGGGAATGGCGGCCGCAATGATGCGAAATAGTCGGCCATCTTCTTCAGGTAGTCGTCGGGCAAAAACTCCAAGAGATAGTTCATCGGCGGATATCTGCGCCGGCCATCCCTGAAGGCCACGAGCTGATTATAGAGATAGCCTGCGGGCTTGCCGGCAAGGCGGGGAAAATAGACGTCGCTCGTACCCTCGCCTTGCGCGCCGTGGCAGGAGGCACAAGCGAGCACGCGCGCCGCCATCGTGTCGGGCGCGCGTTCCGGCGTCTGCGCGTGCGCGGGAAGGAACGACAGCGCGAAAAAGACAAAACACGATTGAATCAGAGAAAGACGACGCGCCACCGCTGCGACCCCACTTCGACGACGAGTGGGAATTTTTACACATCACGCGCGCCGTGGCAACGAAGCTCGTGCGTTGCATCGTGCACACGCGCAACGACGAGAATATTGAGTCTATTTGCGATAGACTTTGTATGGATCGACCAAGCGTTCGGCGTCGATGAATGACAAACGTATGTTGCCATCTTCGCTCTTGATAGCGCGATAGAAACAGGAACGGCGCCCGGTGTGGCAGGCTGCACCGACCTGCTCGACGCGAATCCATACAGCGTCCTGGTCACAATCCATACGCATCTCGATCACGCGCTGGGTATGTCCGGAACTCTCCCCCTTGCGCCAGAGCGCGTTGCGCGAGCGGCTGAAATACCAGGCTTCGCCTGTCGCGATCGTCTTGCGCAGCGCCTCGTCGTTCATATGCGCGACCATCAGCACGTCGCCATTCGTGGCGTCGGTTGCGACACAGGTCACGAGGCCGGACGCGTCGAACTTGGGCTGGAATGCCAACCCCTCCTCGCGGTCGTGATCATGTGCTGACGTGGACAAGGGATAACCTCGCAATGTTGTGCGAGGTTACCGGTTAGGTCCTCGCACCAGGGACAGGAAGCGCTGCTGCTCCGCCGGATTGTCGCGGAACATGCCGGTGAAGCGGCTGGTGAAGGTCGACGCACCATGTTTGGCGACCCCGCGCACCGACATGCAGGTATGCTCTGCCTCGATCAGGACGGCAACGCCGCGGGGCTTGAGGATCTCGTCGATCGCAGCCGCGATCTGGGCGGTCAGATGTTCCTGCGTCTGCAGCCGGCGCGCAAAGATGTCGGTAAGTCGGGCGAGCTTGGACAGGCCCACCACCCGCTCGACCGGCGTATATGCAATGTGTGCCTTGCCGTAGAACGGCATCATGTGGTGCTCGCACTGCGAGGTGAACTCGATGTCGCGGACCAGCACGAAATCGTCGTAGCCAGCCGTTTCACCAAACGTGCGGTCGAGCACCTCGGCCGGGCACTGGTGATAGCCCTGGTAAAGCTCGTCAAAGGCCTCGACGACGCGGCGCGGCGTGTCCAACAAGCCCTCTCGGCCCGGATTCTCGCCGATATAGCTGAGCAGCGTCAGCACCGCCCCTTCCGCTTCAGCACGCGACGGGCGCGGCTGGTCGGCACGGACGGGAGCGGCAAGAAATTCGGACGGATCAAGCTCGGCTGGCCGGGTTTCGACCACCTTGGGCTCGTTGTTCTTGGCAGGGCGAATTGATTTGATTGCAGCGTCCATTCGACGTCTCTCCGTTCGACCGGTCCCCTTCTCGGACCGGGTGTGTCACCGGGCAGACGGGGCGGCTTCGTGCCGCCGGACGCCTGGAGTCCCTTCATCCTAACACCGGCAGCATAGCATTGGCTTCTGAACTGGCCCGCGCCGGTGGCATGGCCGGACTGTATTTCGGCCGATACCGGCCATATATAGGACCATAGAACCCTGCCGCCAAGGGCGCCCCTGCCCCTGTGCCTACGACCTTATATTCGCATGCTGAATGATATCTACAACAAGCGGATCATCGAACTGGCCGGGAATATTCCGCGTCTCGGACGCCTTCCCGACCCCGATGCCAGCGCCACCGCGCACTCGAAACTCTGCGGCTCGACCGTGAAGGTCGACCTCAAGATGGACGGCCCCGTCGTCACCGACTTCGCCCATGACGTCAAAGCCTGCGCGCTGGGGCAGGCCTCCTCCTCGATCATGGCAAGGCATGTCGTAGGCTCAACCGCCGATGAACTGCGCGAATTGCGCGAGACCGTGCGCAAGATGCTCAAGGAAAACGGCAAGCCGCCGGAAGACGGCAAATGGGCCGAGATCGGCCTGCTCGAGCCGGTCCGCGACTACAAGGCCCGCCACGCCTCCACCATGCTGACCTTCGATGCGGTGGTCGATGCGATCGGCCAGATCGAGGCCAAGGCCAGGCAGCCGGCGTAGGCGCTATCTCGCCGCACGTACCGTCGTCATGCCCGCGAAGGCGGGCATCCAGTACACGGTGAATTGTCCGTCAAACACAACAGTCTCGGCGTACTGGATCATCCGCCTTCGCGGATGATGACAAGGCAACGGAGCGGGTTTACTTCGCCGGCTGGACTGGAGGCGGCGTGGCGCTGCCGCCGGTGGGAACCAGGGCTTCCGCGGTCTTGGTCGATGTCGAAGTCGATGTCGACTTCGCCGGCTGGGCCTGCGTCTCGCTTTCAGCCGCGCTCGTGACGAAACGGTCCTGTGTCGGCTTCGACTTCGCGTCCGCGACTGGCACGGTGCCCGCCTTGTCCTGCGGCGGCAGCACGTCTGCGACCTGCTCGGTGGTGATGAGATTGGACAGCCGCAACTCGTCGCGCGACAATTCGTGCAGTTCCTCCCAAGGGGGAACGCTCAGCGCCAGAGACAAGAGATCGCCCGCGCCGCCCATATCGAAGGTATACTTCGCGAGACGGCCGATATCGCGCTCCACGATCATCAGGTCCTGCGCGGTGTAGCTGGCGGCACGCGCATCGTCGGTGCGGTCGCCCATCCAGATCTGGTGAACACGCACATGCGCGGTTTCCGGCACGTAGCGGGTCTTGCCGGACAGCAGCAGGAACACGCACATCGACTCGCAATAGGCTTCCGGCCTGATGCTGGCGCGCTGGCCCTGCGACGTCTGGTTGATGACGGTCGTGCCGACCGTGGTCAACGCTCCCAGGCCGCGGAAGCGGCGGCCGAGCGTGATGGCGTCGTTGACCGAGCCGCCGCTGGAGTCGAGCACAATGGTGGCGCCGCCGAGCTGGCGGCCGCGAGCGAACTCATCGAACTCACGCGGGCTGTCGGCGGTGATAATGCCGACGGCGGAGACCCATCCTCGGCAGTTGGGCTCGCAAGCCACCCAACTGAACCGCATCGGCATCTTGCGTTGTTCGAGACTGGCGCCGGCACGGGCCGAATTACCCAGCGTCGTAACCGAGCCGGGCACTGTGATGCAAAGGGCGGCGGCGCCGATGAGTGCCAGACCGCGAAGACGAAGCGACGTCACGAGCTTCAATTTGGTTCCTTCCCCCAGGCCCCATGGATGAGCAGTGGCAACGGCCCCATCGCAACGTGACATGATGGTGTCATCGAAGCGTTATCAAAACGGTAACCGTACTGACCTGTATCGTCCATAGGACCTTCGCTGCAGCGCCGCCCGTGCGGGGCAATAGTTGCGAACTGTGGCGTAAATATCTGCAAAAACAGAGTTCCTTGCTTTGGAACCCCCGCAAGACTACGTAAGTTCGCGGCATGACACTGTATCATCGAACATCACGTCAATCGCGATGCACGGATTGTGCCAGCGCAGCCCGGCGGCTGCCGCGCAATCTCGGTCGCGCACTGATCTGGATCTACCGGCACACGCTGTCGCCGCTGGTCGGCTACAACTGCCGGCATCTGCCGACCTGCTCGGTGTACGGCGACGAGGCAATCGAGCGCTTCGGCTTGTGGGCCGGCGGCTGGATGACACTGGCGCGTCTATTACGCTGCCACCCCTGGGGCACGTCGGGCATCGACAACATCCCGGAGCAGGCGCCGCCCGGTGCGCGCTGGTACCTGCCCTGGCGTTATGGCCGCTGGCGCGGCGTCAACGGGCCGTAGAGGGATGGTGCTCTTTCTTTGAGCATGATCTCCGCGCAAACGCTTGCGTTTGTCGCGAGGAAAACCGGTTCCCACTTTTCCGAATCATGCTCAAGCCTCTTCGCTGCAGCGCTTTCAGGCGACGCATGCATCGCTGGCGTGCGGGAACTGTGGCGGCAGTGCGGCATTGACTTCCTGCGTCCGCAGGGAGGACACCAACAATGCGCTGGAAAATCAGCCGCCATGGTCACGATCCCCGCCAGGTGGATCTGGTGGCCATCATCGCACTGCTCATCTTGATCGTTTCCGCGTTCCTCTATTTCACCCACAAGCCGAAGACGCCTGATAACAGCGCCTTCATCGTGCCGAGCCAGAGCGTGCACTGGTGATGCGGCTTGCGTGAATTGGAGCGGCTCACGCAGCCTCGAGCGCGTTGACAGCTTCGCCGTTGTACACGGGCGTCGCCATCCTGGCCTGTCGGGCTTTGATCTGCAGGGCCAGGATGCGTGAGTAAAATCGTGCCATTCCAACTCCGGCACTGTGAAACCACAACCCTTCCTGCTGCGTGGGCTTCCACATATTCCGCAGCTCCCCCTCCCAAGGGCCGGGATCGCAACGGGTACCTGAGCCAAAGCCCCAGAGCGGGCCGACCCTATTCACCGTCCCTGGGGGCAGGATGGTTTCGAACGAGGAGCGTTCGTAGCCGGTTGCGTAGAAGATCATATCAGCGGGAAGTTCGCTCCCGTCGCTGAGAACTACACTTTCTTCGCGAAGCGCCGTGATGCCGACGCCACTTCTCAGATTGATGCTGCCGTCGGCGATCAGCTCGGACGCACCGACGTCGATGTAGTAGCCACCGGGATCGCGCAGGACCTGGGGAAACACGCCGCTCTCGTCCTCACCGAAGGTCAGTCGAAAGCCGACACTCTCCAATCGCCGGTAGAAGGCCGCGTCTTTCTCCTTCACGTGCTTCACCAGCTTCTGGTGCATGCCCACTAGAACGCGCAAAGGGATGGAGGCGAACAACAAGTCCGCCAAGTCAATTGTGATACCCTGCGCCTTCGGCTCGGTGCCATAGAACTTGGCAAATCCTTCGAGCAAGGTCTCCAATCTCATTACGATGGTCGGGCTGCGCTGAATCATCGTGACGTTTGCGCCGGATGCCAAAAGATCCGCGGAAATATCGTGCGCCGTGGTGCCTGATCCCACCACCACGCACCGGCGGTTCCTGTGATGAGGATTGCGACGATACAGGCTTGCATGTTGTTGCAGTCCCTTGAACCGCTCCTTTCCGGGTATGTCCGGGACCTTCGGAGCCCCGAATAGTCCGGTCGCGAGCACAAGCTGCGCAGGGCTAAGCTCGATGATCCCGCGATCGCGACGTCTGACCTGCAGCCGCCATTTCCCTCGCGCATCATCGTATTCGGCCCCTACGCACTCCGCGCCCGTCATCACGTCGGCTTGCATCACCGACTGATAGGCATCCAGCCAGTCGGCGAAACGCTCCTTCGAGGGATGCAGCGGCCAGTCATCGGGATAGGAGAACCCTGGCATCTGATCAAAGTATGAGGGCGAGTGCAGCGTCAGCGAATCGTGGCGGTCTCGCCAGGTATCGGAGGGTCGTTCGCGGCGATCGATGATCAGCGTCGGGACGCCGAGCTTCCGGAGCTGCGCGCCCAAGCCAAGGCCGCAGTGTCCGGCCCCAACGATGACGCAATAGGGTTGGTTCGTCGAGGCGAACATGTCGCTGCCTCGCTTTTCGGGATGTGCGCCTCCGCTATGGCTGACATCGTCGGGGCTTGGCGATGCTTCGAGGCCCTTGAGCTCCACCATCGAGGTAAGCAATGTCCAGGCTTTGCCTTCTCTCAAGCGAATCACTGCTTTGCAGCGAGCGACCTGCGTCTCGAACTCGACTATCCCTTCGACGATGCCGTCTTCGAGACGCGCTGGTCTCGTTTGCCGCCATGCCGCGGGCGCCGTACGCGCAAGGCACGCATCCAACATCTGTCGGATTTCGTCACGACCTTCGGCAGTACGCACGTTCCAGGTGAATGCCAGCAGGTCACGCCAGAACGCGTCCGGATGGAACAGGATCAGCAGCGCATCAATGTCTGCGGCCGCTGCATTGGCATTAAAGAGGCCCAGCCATTTGCTGAACCGTTCGTCGGCATCGGTAGCGGTCATATCAATCCCTCTGACTTGGGTGACAGATCACTGACGACGCGCGGTTACGGATCGATTGCAGGAATCGCGATCGATCCAGCTAGTGAGTTACGATCGCAATACTCACCGGATGTTGAAGCGCGAGTGGAATCTAGCGCCCGAACCAGAAGAAGCCCCCGGGCGGCGGACCGAACAACGTCTCCGGCGGCCGCGGCGGCCTCGGACGAGGCGGCGGTTTGGGCGCTGGCGCATCCTGCGCAACCGCGTCGGCGGTTCCGAAGCCATCGCCTGGCAATTGCACGGCGAGCAGCAGGTTGGTTTCATGCGTGCGCCACCGATAGCCGATGCCGAAATCGATCGGCTGCGCGCGGCGGAACAGTTCGGCGTAGGCGTCCTGATAGCGGCCCGGGAACTCGGCGATCGGGCCGGCATAACGGCCGAACGGGAAGAAGCGCCAGCGCCTCTGGTTGAAGTAGACGAGCGGAATTCCGGAATCGTCCTGGATGATGGTGGCGCTGTTCTTGAGGATGAAGTCGCGCACGACGGTGAAATTGCCGGCGTGCATGAGATAGGACGCGCTCTTGAGCAGGCTGTTGCCGGGCGCGAGCGTCTCGCAGAATTTCAAAAAGCCGCTCGCCTTGACGCCGGAATTGGAGAGATCGGTCGAGAAATAATAGAGCGTGCGCTCGACGCCGTCATTGCCGGCGAAGGTGATGCGCGCGCCGCGCACCGCGCCTTTGCCACCGCCTTCCGTGCCGACGACACCATTCTCGTCGAGCGCGACCGGCGTGACGCTGCGGATGGTCTTGCCCGAGCGCGCCAGGAACACATAGAGGATGGGCAAGGTGCCGCTGATCTCGCCCTCATGCAGATCGACCTTCATCTTCTTGGTGATGAAGAAGGAGAAGCTGAGGATCGAGGACAGCGAGCGTTCGACATTGTAAAGCGCAGCAGCGACGTCGCCGCGCGGCAATCGCGTCAGGTCAGGCACGGAGCCCGCCGGCTCGAGCGCGCTCAAGACATAGGTCGTCGCACTGGAATAGAAGGCGTCGGCGTAGATGAAGTCGGGCCCGGAGAACATGTAGAACATGGTCGGCCGCGGCGCTGCGAGATTGGTCTCCGCCCAGGCGCGGATCTTCGACAACTGGCGCTGCTCGAGCTGCGCAAAGGCCTGGTCGAAGAATCGGGCGTGCTGTTGCCAGGCAGGATCCCTGGTCAGCGGGATCAGTGGAGAATCCGCCGACGGCATCATGCCCGCCAGGAAGCGCGCGGTGTCGTCGGCGGTCACAGTCGTGGCGGCACGCGCCGGCAGCGCCGCAAGCATGATGGCGAAAGCGAGCGCGACAATCTTCAATGACGGGAACATCCTCATTCGCGACCCGATGCTCCTGACGTCACCGGGTCCGCCGCCCCTTTGCGGAAAACGGCGTAGATCAAGAGGCCGGAAAGCATGATCAAGGTACCAAGCGCCGACTGCAGCGGCCGGCCGGTCAGTAGATAGTACATCATGAAACCGGTCACGAGCAGGAAAACCACTGGGGTGACCGGGTATCCCCAGGCGCGATAAGGCCGCGGCAGGTCGGGACGCGTGATGCGCAGCTTGATCACCCCAAGCACCGTGAAGAACGAGCAGAACAGAAGTGCGAACTGGATGAAGTCGAGCACCGCCTCGAAGCTGCGCGTGAACAGCATCAACGTCGCCACCGCAAGCTGGAACAGGATGGCGTAGGCTGGCGCGCCGCTGGTCGAGTGGCGGGCGAAGATCCGCAGTGCCGGGATGTCTTCGCCCATGGTCATCATCACGCGCGGACCGATCCACATCATCGCGCTGATCGAGGAGATCAGCCCGACACAGATCATCGCGCCGACAATGCGGCCGCCGACCTCGCCGAAGATATAGCTGCCGGAGATGCGGGCAACGTCGAGTTGGCCGGCAAGCTTGTCGATTGGCGCGGTGTGCAGGAACACCGCGTTCAGCGCGACGTAGAGCACGAGCACGATCAGCGTTCCCGACAGCATCGCACGCGGCAGGTTGCGCTCCGGCAGGCGCATCTCGCCTATGATGTAGGTCGCCGCGTTCCAGCCGGAGAACGAATACATCACGAACACTAGACTGATCGCGAACGGCGCGCTGCCGATATGGGAAAGATCGGCCGAACTCGGCGCGAACGAGATCGGCTGCGGGGTCGTGATCAAGTATCCGGAGACCAGGAACGCCACGATCAGCACCACCTTCAGGATGGTCGAGACCAGCTGGAAGGTCGAGGAATGTCTGACGCCGGTGAGCTGGATGATCGATACCAGCCACACCACGCCTAGCGCGAGCACCAGCGGCGGCGCGTTCGGCAAGACCGACTTGCCGTATTCGCCGAACGCCATCGCAGCGAGCGCGACCGGCGCGGCGAAGCCGACGGTCGCCGACACCCAGCCGGCGACGAACCCGAACGCCGGGTGATAGGCGCGGCTCAGGAAATTGTACTCGCCGCTCGAGCGCGGAAACATTGCGCCGAGTTCGCCATAGGAAAATACGCCGCACAGTGCGACGACGCCACCGACGGTCCACAGCAGCAGGATCGAGAAACCCGAGGGAATGTCCTTGACCTGGAAACCGAGGCTGGTGAAGACGCCGACGCCCACCATGTCGGCCACCACAATGGCCGTGGCCACGAGGACCGAAACGGTCGAGCCGCTTCCGGGGAGCGAACCGGACCATGCCGCGCTGCCCGTGTGTGATGCCGCCATATCGGACCGTACCTTCAGCGCCGCGCGCTTCAACGATTCTCATCGTGCAGGCGGAAAACGGCCAATTCAAGCAACGTTAACAAGCATCTAACTAAAGCCGAGATTCGGGTATTAAAATACCACATTGGTGCCTTCAAGGAGCCGGCGTTTGTGTAAACACCAGGGCCGGCCCACAATCGCGACACGATTGGATGGTCTTCTTGCTACTTCCGGATGGGGAAGTTTTCCGGAAGCTTAACGTCACCTAAACACCGGTGCGCTCAGATTCGGCGTTTGCCGGGAGTTCGGGGTAGTGGGTGGATGATCGGGGCGGCGAACCCAACGTTCCAGAAGCATGATCGCGCGGACCGGGTCATATACCCAGCCCCGCGGCTGCGCTCGCCGCGGCGCTGGATCGCGACCTGCTCGCTGCTTCTACCGCTCGCTGCCATGCTGGCTCAATGCGGCAGAGCGCCTAGCGCCACCGCGCTCGCCGCGAACACGCAAGCCGTTTCGGGCGACGCATTTGTAGATCGCTTCCCGGCACCATCGTTCAAGGAGCGCTTCCCGACCGAACAGGAAAGCTTCGTGCAGCGGCAGGCCGCCGTCCCCGGCGCGGAGCCGCAGCCGCAGCGTGCCGCGCCGGTCCGCGTGGCCTCGCTGATGCCCACGCTCAATCTGCCGCGGCCTGGCGAACGCGAAGGGCTGACGACGCTGGTTAGCATGAAATCCTCCGCCTTCCCCTATTTCGGCAACAATCCGCGCTCGGATGCCCCGTTCCTCAACGTCGCGAACGCCGGCCGCAAAGGCCATCGCAGCTATTCGGGCCGCGTCTATTGGCAGGACGAGACCTACAATGACAGCCGCGTGCTGGTGCACGTCCCTGAGAATTTCGACGTCCGCAAGCCGGGCGTGATCGTGGTGTTCTTCCACGGCAATGGCGCAACGCTCGAGCGCGACGTGCGCGACCGGCAATTGGTGCCGCAGCAGATCTCGGACTCCGGCGTGAACGCCGTGCTGCTGGCGCCGCAGATGGCGGTCGATGCCGCCGATTCCAGCGCCGGCAAATTCTGGCAGGTGGGCGGCTTCAAGCGCTTCCTCGACGAATCCACCTCCCACCTCGCCCGCCTCTATGGCGATCCCAAATCGGCGGCGGCCTTCGCCAACATGCCGGTCGTGATCGTCGGCTATAGCGGCGGCTTCCTGCCGACCGCCTGGAGCCTCGATGTCGGCGGCGCCACCAGCCGCGTGCGCGGCGTGATGCTGCTGGATGCGGTCTACGGTGAGCTCGACAAGTTCGCCTCCTGGATCGAGAACAACCGCACCGGCTTTTTCGTGAGCTCCTACACTCGCTACACCAAGCGACATGACGAGGAACTGATGACGATGCTCAGGAACAAGGGCATCCGGGTCCGCGAGAGCATGGACGGACCGCTGCAGCCCGGCAGCGTCGTGTTCGTGCAGACGCCCGACGGCGTCACCCACCGCGATTACGTGACGCAAGCCTGGACGCAGTATCCGGTGAAGGAAGTGCTGGTGAAGATGGCAGGAACCACATCGCTGGCGCGGATCGCAAACGCTCCATCGGCTAGCCGCTAGCTCATTGCTCCGCCGCCGCGCGGCGGGGCCCAGTCAGCACGATGGTGGCCAGCGCCAGCGCCACGAAAGCCGCGCAGACATAGCCCGTACCGTGGAACCAGCCGTGCGCAAACAGCGCGCCGCCGATCGCGGAGCCAATCGCCTGCCCGATATAGAGCACGGAGGTATTCAGCGACACCGACGCCGATGCAAGCGCCGGAGCCGCTGCGACCAGTCGCACCTGCTGCATTGAATTGGTGGAAGCAAAGCCGAGCCCCCAGATCGCAACTGAGCCGGCCATCAGTGCATAGACGCCCGCGCTCAGCGCCCAACCGGTCACGCCGATCAGCATCAGTGTGGTGAACAGCACCGACGTGCGATACGGCCCCCAGGAATCGACGATGCGGGTCGCGATCATGACGCCGATGAAGCCGCAGACGCCATAAAGGCCGAAGACGAGCCCGATGGCGTTGGGGCCGGCGCCGGTCAATCTTGCAAGCAGCGGTCCCATGAAGGTGAACACCACGAACTGGCCCGACATCTGCAGCGTCGTGATCGCGAGCAGCACGAGCACCATCCGGTTGCGGCCGAGCTCGGTCCAGGTCTTCAGATCGACGGGCGCGCCGAGCAACCCGCGCGGCAATCGCCACACCAGCAGCGCGCAGCTCACGCAGCCGGCCAGCGCGATGCCGCCATAGGCGGCGCGGAAGCCGTAATGGCTTGCGATGAAGGTGATCAGCGGCAGCCCGACCGCAGCCGCGAGCGACCAGCCGAGGAAGATATAAGCGATGGTCGAGCCGCGCCGCTCGACCGGCACGATCAGCGCGCCAGTGCCGGCCGCCTGCGGCGTATAGAGCGCGCCGATCGCCAGCATGATGAGGCGAATGACAAGAAGGCTCGCGTAATCAGGTGCCAGGGCGGAGGCGAGATTGGTGACCGTGAGCACCGCGAGCGTCACGCCGAGCAAGGTGCGGCGATCGATGCGGCTGGTCAGCCATGCCGTCAGCGGCGAACCGACGCACAAGACCATCGCACCGAACGTGATCAAAAGCCCCGCGGCGTGGATCGAGACATCCAGTGCACTGGATAGTTCCGGAAGCATCCCCGCCGGCGCCAGCACGGAGCAGCCGGTGACGATATTTCCAAGCATGAGAGAGGTGGGCGCCAAGCGCTCTGTCGCGGGCATCATTTTCATGCAGATGCATGTAAACCAGCCGGACGAAGAAGAAAAGGGCGCATTTGCAAACGAACCTCGGCGGCGGAGATCACGATCGGAGACCTGTTGATACGCAGCGGTTGAATGTCCTGCAGCGAGGACAACCAAGTCAATTCCTCGCTGATTTCTTGATATTGCCGGATTGCGTCGGCCGAATCGCCTGCTATATCGCTGCTTTCCGCTTACCTGCGTTCGTTCGCAGGAGTGAGCCACAGGAGAATGACATGTCCGACGATCACAAGTCCGAATCCGGATTCCAGTACAGCATCGCCAATCTCAAGCCCGCCCAGCCCGTGGAAAAAGTTACCCTCACCTTCCCTGACGGGGCGAAACGCGAGTTCGCCAGGAACATCACCGGGCTCGAGGTCGCCCAGGACATCTCGCCCTCCCTGGCCAAACGCACGGTGGCGATGGCGCTCGATGGCGTTCTGTATGACCTCAACGATCCCATCACGGAGGATGCGAAGATCGAACTGATCTCGCGTGACGATACGCGCGCGCTGGAACTGATCCGTCATGATTGCGCCCATGTGCTGGCGGAAGCCGTGCAGTCGCTGTGGCCGGGCACGCAGGTGACGATCGGCCCCGTCATCGAGAACGGTTTTTATTACGACTTCTTCCGCAACGAGCCGTTCACCCCGGAAGATTTTGCCGCCATCGAAAAGAAGATGCGCGAGATCATCGCGCGCGACAAACCTTTCAGCAAGGAAGTGTGGTCGCGCGAGAAGGCCAAGGAGGTGTTCCGCGACAAGGGCGAGGCGTTCAAGGTCGAACTGGTCGACGCCATCCCCGGCGACGAGCCGATCAAGATCTACTTCCAGGGCGACTGGTTCGATCTCTGCCGCGGTCCGCACATGACCTCGACCGGCAGGATCGGTAACGCCTTCAAATTGATGAAGGTGGCGGGCGCCTATTGGCGCGGCGATTCCAATAATCCAATGCTGACCCGCATCTACGGTACGGCATTCGCGAAGCAGGACGATCTCGACGCCTATCTGAAGCAGATCGAGGAAGCCGAAAAGCGCGACCATCGCAAGCTCGGCCGCGAGCTCGATCTGTTCCACTTTCAGGAGGAAGGCCCGGGCGTCGTGTTCTGGCACCCGAAGGGCTGGACCATCTTCCAGCAGCTGATCGCCTATATGCGTCGCCGCCTCGCCGGCGACTACCAGGAGGTCAACGCGCCGCAGATCCTCGACAAAGCGCTGTGGGAAACCTCGGGCCATTGGGATTGGTACCGGGAGAACATGTTCGCGGCGCAGTCCGCCGGCGATGAGGCCGAGGACAAGCGCTGGTTCGCGCTGAAGCCGATGAATTGCCCCGGCCATGTGCAGATCTTCAAGCATGGCCTGAAGAGCTATCGCGACCTGCCCTTGCGGCTTGCCGAATTCGGCATCGTGCATCGCTACGAGCCGTCAGGCGCGATGCACGGCCTGATGCGCGTGCGCGGCTTCACGCAGGACGATGCGCATGTGTTCTGCACCGAGGAGCAGCTCGCCGACGAGTGCCTGAAGATCAACGACCTGATCCTGTCGACCTACGCCGATTTCGGCTTCGAGGGCGAACTCACCGTCAAGCTCTCGACGAGGCCGGAGAAGCGGGTCGGCACCGATGCGATGTGGGACCATGCCGAGCGCGTGATGGCGACCGTGCTGTCGCAGATCGAGGCGCAGGGTCACGACCATAAGATCAAGACCGCGATCAATCCAGGCGAAGGCGCGTTCTACGGGCCGAAGTTCGAATATGTGCTGCGCGACGCCATCGGCCGCGACTGGCAGTGCGGCACGACGCAGGTCGACTTCAACCTGCCCGAGCGGTTCGGCGCGTTCTACATCGACCATGACGGCTCGAAGAAGGCGCCGGTGATGGTTCACCGCGCGATCTGCGGCTCCATGGAACGCTTCATCGGCATCCTGATCGAGCACTATGCCGGCAACTTCCCGCTGTGGCTGGCGCCGATGCAGGTGGTCGTCACCACCATCACCTCCGAGGCTGACGAATATGCCAAGCAGGTGGTCGCTGCGGCGCGGAGCGCGGGCTTGCGCGTCGAGATCGACCTGCGCAACGAGAAGATCAACTATAAGGTCCGCGAGCACTCGCTGGCAAAGATCCCGGCGCTGCTCGTGGTCGGCAAGAAGGAAGCCGAGACCCATTCGGTCTCGGTCCGCCGGCTCGGCAGCGAACGTCAGACCGTGATGCCGACGGCGGATGCGCTCGCCGCACTGGCAGACGAGGCAACGGCCCCGGACATCAAGCGGGCAAAGTCGCTGTCCTGACGCTGTAATCCATCTAAACTCGCTTCCGGTCGCGGGCGTTCGACCCTATCTTTTGGGCAGAATGCCCGTGACCTTGAGGAAAGCTGCAGTGCCCGACGCCATTGAATTGTTGAAAACCCGCCGCTCGGTCAAGCCGCGCGAGATGACCGGGCCCGGCCCCTCGCCGGCCGAGCTCGAGACCATTTTGACGATCGGCGCACGGGTGCCGGACCACGGCAAGCTCGCGCCCTGGCGCTTCATCGTGTTCGAGGGCGAGGCGCGCAACCGCGCCGGCGACGTGATCGCGAGCGTGTTTGCGAAGAAGAACCCGGGCGCGCCGGCGGCCGATGTCCAGACCCAGAAGCGGCAGCTCACCGATGCGCCGCTGGTGATCGGCATCGTCAGCTTCACCAAGCCGCATCCGAAGGTGCCGCCGTGGGAGCAGGAGCTCTCGGCCGGCGCCAGCGCCATGAACATCGTCACCGCGGCGACCGCGCTCGGCTACGGCGCATGCTGGCTCACCGGCTGGTTCGCCTTCGACCGCGATGTGCTCGATGGGCTTGGCCTGAAGCCCGACGAGAAGCTCGCAGGGCTGATCCATATCGGCAAACCGACCAAGCCGAGCGAAGACCGCCCGCGTCCGGCGCTGTCGGATATCGTGACGCGGTTCTGACGTGGTCTTCCCACCTCTCCCGCTTGCGGGAGAGGGAGCGCAGCATCGATCGTGGACGCAGTTCGCATCAGAGCGACTTGCGTGTACAGCCCTTTGGCGGCGGCTCGTTTGCGAATCGTGCCGCGGTCCACGCAATCAGCGGCTCTTCGAGCTTTGATCCCGGCTGCACCATGCCGTGATCGAGCCTCGCGAAGGTCCAATATTCGAGCCGCTGGCCGGCAGCGCAGCGCTCTTCGACATAGCTGGCGGTCACCGCCGGCGGCACCACATCATCCTCGGCGCCCTGCGCGATCACCACAGGCGCCGGGATAGGATGGTCGGGACTATTCTGCGCGAGTCTTGCGGAAAGCGCTGCACTGCTGCGTGTGGCCAATGCGGGACCTTCAAACGTCGCAGTGAGCGCCGCTGCCCGCAGCGGCTCCTCCGCCGGGAGGAAGCCGCACAGGCCTGCGATCCCGCGCGCGGCCGGGAGCGCCTCGGGGCGAACCGCCTGCTCGAAGGTAATGTCGGGATAGAAGCGGCTGTAGGCCAGCGCGACATACGGCCCGAGCCGTTTGTCGATCCCCTGGTTCATGGCAAGGATGTTCCGCAGGTTTGTGGCCGGCGCGATCGCGGCGACGCCTGCGATCTCGATCTCCGGCGCGTAACGTGGAGCGACGATGCCGGTCCACAATGCCGAATGTCCGCCTTGCGAATGCCCCCACACCACGGTGCGCGCCTCCAGCGTCAGCTCGGACATCTGCCGTGCGGCGCGTACCGAGTCGAGCGCGGCGCGCGCCTCGCCTTCGCCGATGAGATACGGATGCGGGCCGCCCTTCTCGGCGAATGAGTAGTCGGTCGCGACGATGACCCAGCCTGCCCGCACGATCTGATCGAGCGCGGGAATGCCCAAGGTCGGCGCCGATATCAGCGACGGCATGCATCTCTGCTGCAGGCCGGTTGTACCGTGCTCCCAGGTGATCAGGGGACGCGGCCCCGCTGGCGGATCGATCGGCGCAACCACGGTCGCGACCGCGGTTGCGCGCGTGATGTCGTTCACGGTGGTCGTATAAAGGATACGCCAGCCGCGCATACCAGCCGGGAGCCTGATGTTCCGGAGGGGCTCGCTGCGCAGCAGCGCGCCTGGCGTATCCGGCACTTGCGCCGGCGGATCATAGAATGCATCCGGCATCCGCACGGTGACGCCGGCAAACATGTCTTGCGCCGCCGTCGCAGTATCCGACTGAGCGGAGACCTCGAATGGCCCGCAAACGGTGCCCGCAAGCAGAAGCGGCAGCAAGGCGAACCGGATCACGCGACGGTCTGGAGCGATGGTCATCGTCCGTGTCCCATATCGCCGTGAGTCGACAAATTTGGGGCGGAGACGGCCGCGCGGCAAATGACGTCAGGCCGCCCTCGATGCGCGCGTCGCAAAGCCTGCCAACAGCGTTGCGATTTCGTCCGCCGGCCGTGCTGCGCTGAACAAGAATCCCTGCACCTCGTTGCAGCCCTCGGCGCGCAGCCAGTCGAGCTGATCGACCGTCTCCACACCCTCGGCGGTGGTGGTGATGTTCAGGCTGCGGCCGAGGCCCGAGATCGCGCGCACGATCGCCACGCAATCGGTGCGGCGCGCCAGATCCTTCACGAAGGAGCGGTCGATCTTGATCTTGTCGAATGGAAAGCTGCGTAGGTAACTCAGGCTGGAATAGCCGGTGCCGAAGTCGTCCATGGAGATACTGACGCCGAGCTCGCGGAGCTGATGCAGGATCGCGAGATTGGCTTCGGTCTCGGCAAGGAAGACGGACTCCGTAATCTCAAGCTCGAGCCGCCGCGGCGACAGACCGGAATGCGCCAGCGCCGAGATGACCGCCTGCACCAGATTGCGGCTGCGGAACTGCACCGGCGACAGGTTGACGGCGACCTTGATCTCGTCGGGCCATTTCGTCGCTTCCGAGCAAGCCTCGCGCAGCACCCATTCGCCAAGCTGCACGATCAGGCCGATGTCCTCGGCGACCGGCACGAACTCGGCCGGCGAGATCATGCCCTTCTCCGGATGGCGCCAGCGTAGCAGCGATTCGAACCCGCTGATCCGGTCGGAGGCGATGTCGACCAGCGGCTGATAGTGCAGCTCGAATTCGCCATTGGCGAAGGCATGGCGCAGGTCGCGTTCGAGATCGCGGCGCTTCTGCGCTTGGCGGTCCATCTCATGCTCGAAGAAACGATGCACCCCGCCGCCGTCCGACTTGGCGCGATAGAGCGCCATGTCGGCGTTGCGCATCAATTCTTCCGAGCTGGTGCCGTCGCCCGGCGATAGCGCGATGCCGACGCTCGCGCCGACCACCACCTCGATGCCGTCGATGTCGTAGCGCGCGCTCAGTGTCTCGATCAGGCGTTCGGCGAAGTCGCTCGTCTCGTTCGGCGTGACATCGGAGAGCACGATTGCGAATTCATCGCCGCCGAGCCGCGCGGCCAGATTGTCGCCGCTGATATCGGCCGTGAGCCGCTCGGCAACCTGCTTCAACAGCCGATCGCCCATCGCGTGGCCGAAGGAGTCGTTGACGTTCTTGAACAGATCGAGGTCGACGCACAGTACGGCGACGCGCTTGCTCCCCGGCTTGCTCCGCTGCAGCGCATCGCGCAGGCGATCCTGAAAGAAGTCCCGGTTCGCCAGATTGGTCAGACCATCATGATGGGCCATGTAGGCAATGCGGGCCTCGGCCTTGCGCCGCTCGGTGATATCGACCAGGGCCACGAGGTAACCGTCGCGGCCGTCGAAGGCGACGCGGCGGCCGAAAGTCAGCACATGGATTTCGCTGCCATCCGCCTTGATGTGCCGCCAGTCACGGCTGGAATGATAGACGTCGCCGATCTCCTGCAGCGCCTTGCTATGGGAAGCCCATTCGTCCTCCGGCCAGATCTCGCGCAACTTCATCGTCAGGAATTTCTCGCGCGAATAGCCATAATGCTGGACCGCCGCGTCGTTGACGCCGAGAAATTCCATGGTTGCGGCGTCGAACACCCACATCGGCATCGGGTTGTTCTCGAACAGCAGGCGGAAAGAGACCTCGCGCCGCTTCAGCGCCGTGACATCGGACAAAGTCAGCGACAGCATGTCGCCAAACGCGGTGACGGCGAGCCGCAGGCAGCGGTCTTCGCTCTCGATCTCGAACTGGGTCCCGCTAGCCCCGCAGACGGTCTCGCGCAGACGCTCGGTCACGTCGTCGGCGCAGAGCAGGTTTCCGCCTGCGCTGAGCCTCTGCCACAACAGCTCGCGCTCGGGGCGTTTCAGGAGCCTCGCCGCGCCCTGGTTGAGATGAACGATCTGGAAATCGAACGGCTCGCCACGCGGGTCGCGAATGGCGGCCAGCGACAGCACGCCTTCGTCGGTCGCCGCGAAGATCGTGTCGAGCAGATTGTATTGGGCGCCGCGCTCGTTGACATAGGCGCCGATCAGCGTGCCGCCCCAGCGCGAGGAGGTCGGCAGCGCCAGCACGTCATAGGTACGGACAAGACCGTCGCGCACGCAGTGCGCCGTGGCAAGATAGGGCCGGTGATTGAGAACCGCGTTGGCCGCGGCTTCGCCGAGGGCGGTCGCGCAATCCGGCGACAGCTCGTCCAGCGTCATGTCCCAGCGCTCGTCATTCAGCCATTGCTGGATGTACCGGCCGGGTTGCGAGACGCTGAGCGTACCGCCCCTTTCCTTGAGCAGGACGATGTGATCGGCGAGCCGGCCAAGGCTGCCGAGCATCACGTCCTCATAGCGGGGCAGTCTATTGCCCGGACGCAGTGCGGCTTGCCACTTGCGCTTGAGCACCGGGACGTCGCCGAACATTTCTGTGTTGAATCTTCCCGACGACTTCTTCGCCGCACTCATGACGCGCCCCGAACTACCAGATCATGGTCCGAACGAAGATCGGATCACGACCTCACTTCACATTCGAGCATGATCGCAGCGCAAACGCTTCGCGTCTGTCGCAAGGGAAAGCCGGCTTCCGCGTCCGATTTCATGCTCCAGTCCCCGGTGCATCCAAATCGGGCTCGCTTAAAGCAATGTAAAGATTGCGCAGTCGACGCGATGTCGGCGCGATTATGACAGTTTTAAGTCAGCTCTTGGTTAGTGTGCGTTAGAGACTATGACAATTGCTGAAAATTTTATTCGCATCTAGCGCGCGACGACCTCGACCTCCCCGTCGACGCCGTTGACGACGTTGAAGGGCCGCTCAAACACCTTGCCCTCGTTCTTGGCAATGGCGCGATATTCGCCTTCGGAGAGCACGACGCGCGGGAATGCACCGATCGACTCCTTGATGACGTCGCCGCCCGGCGTGATCACCGACCATGCGGTGTTCGCCAGCGCCTCGCCGCCTTTTTCGCTGACGAGCTTCAACGTGATGACCGCCGCGCGATGACTGACGGTAACGTCAGTGAGCTTGCCGGCCTGGACGCGGATGTCGGAACGCACCACCGAATTGGCGTCACCATAGTTGGAGATGATGTGAAAAGTCCCCTCCGGTAACAGCGCGACGTCGCCGGCGGCGACGTTGGGGACCAGGGCGTTGCCGTCCGATCCGTCGAACTGGCTGCCCTTGTAGATCGCGAATGAGATCTGGTTCGGCGGAATCTTGCTGGTGCCGACCCGGCCTTCGATGCGCAGGCCACCGGCCGGCAGGATGAAGGACTCGCGGTCGGGCTCCGACTTCAGGCTCACGACCCGCACTGCGCTAACCAGGCCGAGTGCCACGTGGACCACGTAATTGCCCGGCGGCAGCACGATATTGGGCGTGGCGCCGCGATCTTCGCGGACCAGCTTGAAGGTGCCGGCGTCGTCCGGCTTGTCGGCAAAAACCCGCCATACCAGGCCGCCATTGATGACCGGCAAATCTTTGCCATAGCGGGCGGTCAGCGACAGGACCGCCTGGCCCGCAGCGGGGCTCCCTGGTGGCGACGCCGCTGGCGGGCTCGTCGCGATCGAAGGCTGCATGATCGTCGGTTGGGTCAATGGCGCCGGCAGGCTCGGCGCAGAGCCCGATCCGGAAGGCGGCGCCAGGTTGATCGCCGGTCCGGCGTCGGGAACCGAAGCCGGCGGTACTGGGGGCGGTCGCTCACCGAACCACTGCGCCGAAACGGCAGTCGGAACCGCCAAAACCAGGGCTATGGCAAGCAAAACCCCCGGGAGAAGCGGCAAGCCCCACCCGCATCGTCCAACGCCATCGCCCCAACGAGTCATGGAACGATGCTTTTCAACGAAAACACGGCAAATTCAAGCCTCCACAGTCTTACGGGATTGCGGTCATGGAACCCCAGACCCTCGCCTTGGATGTCGCGCTCAAGTCACAATCCCTCCCTAGGCCCTATGCTGCTGGGACATAAACCATGCACGACTCTGGCGGCGCCGCGTCGCGGAGCCTAATCTCGCGCCGGCAGGAGAAATCAGAGTGTTAGACAGCTGGATGGGCCGCGGCCAGAAGAGCGCCGATGGCTCCGACAAGCTAGGTCTTGGCGCCCAACGCCGCCCCGTGATCGGGCTGGCACTGGGCGGCGGCGCCGCACGCGGTTTTGCCCATATCGGAATCGTCAAGACGCTGATCGCCCACGGCATCATCCCGAATGTCGTAGTCGGCACGTCCATCGGCGCCGTGGTCGGCGGCGCCTACGCGGCCGGCCATCTGGACACGCTGGAGGCTTGGGCGCGCAGCCTGCAGCCGCGCAACATCCTCGGCTATCTCGATATCCGGCTGAACGGCTCAGGCCTGATCGGCGGCGCCAAGCTTGCCGCCGAGCTCGAAGCCTCGATCGGCCGGACCCAAATCGAGGATCTGCCGGTGAAGTATGCGAGCGTCGCGACCGAGGTCCGCACCGGCCATGAGATCTGGCTGACCCACGGCCGCGTCGTCGATGCGATGCGCGCCTCCTATGCGCTGCCGGGCATCTTCGCACCCGTGCTGGTCGGCGACCGCTGGCTGGTCGACGGCGCCCTGGTCAATCCGGTGCCGGTGTCGGCGGCGCGCGCGTTCGGTGCGGAGATCGTAATCGCGGCCAATCTTTCCAGCGATGTGTTCACGCACTCCACGACGATCTATTCGCACGGCCAGCCGACCGACGTTACCGTTGTGCCCGAAGTCGTGCCGGATCCCGTCCCGCCGAAGCGGCGCTTTGGCAAGTTCTTCTCGGCCGAGCGTACCATGAAGCGCGAATTCTTCGGCAGCAGCACGCGGCCGGGTATCTCGACCGTGATGGTGGACGCCTTCAACATCATGCAGGACCGCATCACCCGCGCGCGGCTCGCCGGCGATCCGCCGGACCTCTTGATCTCGCCGCGCGTCGGCAAGATCGGCTGGTTCGATTTCCATCGCGCGGATGAACTGATTGCGCATGGCGTGCGCGCCGCAGAGCGCGCGATCGAGTCGATCCAGGAGGCGATCGACATCCTGGTGCCGCCGGCGACGACGGCTCCTACTGCTGGCGCAGTTCCCGACGAGACCAAGGAATAGATTTCAGGCCGTCTTGATGTAGTCGCGCAGCGCTTCCTGCTCGGCTTCGTATTCCTGGACCCGGCGCTTGACGATGTCGCCGATCGAGATCAGGCCGACCACGCGATCGCCTTCGAACACGGGCAGATGGCGGAATTTTCCGAGCGTCATCATTTCCATGATGCCGGCGACGGTGTCGGACGGGCGGCAACTGACCACCTTGCGCGTCATCACCGCGCTGACGGGCTCATCGAGCACACCGGCGCCGCACTCGCCGAGCACGCGAACGATGTCGCGCTCCGACAAGATGCCCTCGATGCGGCCTTCGTCCATGACCAGCACGGCGCCGATCTTGCGCTCGCCGAGCGTCTTGATCGCATCGGTCAGCGTGGCGTCCGGCGGGACGCTCGTGATGTGGTGGCCCTTGGAATCGAGAATGGAACGTACCGTCATTGCCGCCTCCTGAATCACTGCCGCGCCCCGACCAAAGGGGCGCGACATCGTTCGCGAGCTTCAATCAACAGTTCCGCGCAGTTTTTATTTCCGGCGCGGCGGGCAACAGGCGCGGCCATCGTGCAGCGCAAGAGGCAGCGCTTGCGTCACAGCTTGCAACCAATGATGGATGAAATCGCCCTGCGCCGCAAGCGGCGATCAGACGCGGTCCGGCCCGTCAGGCGACAACGCATCTGCAGCATGCCGGCGTTCCCGCGGCGCGGGATCGAACAACGAGAACAGCACGAGCCCGGCCAGAAACCCGCCGATATGCGCCTGCCAGGCGACAGTGGCGCCGTCGGCCCCGATCGCGATCGAGCCGATCCCGAAGATGAGATTGACGCCGAACCAGATCGCAAGAAAGGCGAGCACGCGACCATCGCGCAGCGCGCGCGACAGCGACAGCGCCGGCACCTTTGCCGCCGCCTCAGCATCGCCGCGACTGAAGGAGAGGAAGCTGCCCTTGACGAAGGCAAAGCGGATCGCGGCGGCCATGGTGCCGGAGACAGACGCGGACGCGCCGATCATCGGCGCGATCGCATGCTCGTGGGTCAGGAGATGCGCGAGCGCACCGGCGGCCGCCGTGACCGCCATGAACAGATAGAAGCGCAGCGCGCCGAACCGCCGCGCCAGCGCACTGCCGAACGGCAATAGCCAAAGCACATTGAAGATGATGTGGGTGAGATTGGCGTGCAGCAGCGAATAGGTGACGAAGGTCCAGACCTTGGCGCCTTCGCCGCCGGGAAAGGTAATGTTGAGCAGCGTGGAATCGTAGCGCTTCGGAATGAAACCGAAGACGTCGATGGTCCAGTTCTCCCACTCCGGCGGCAGCAGCACGCGCAAATGGATGACCGCGATCAGCGCGATATAGGCGGTCAGCGCCGGCGGCAAGGTGAGGATCGGCTCGTGCGGAGGATCCGGCGGCGCATCTTGCGGAGGTTCGAACTGCGATTCCAAGGGACGGGCGACCTTAGCGCGGCGCGGATGGGTGATCAGCCCAGATAGGCGGCTTTGGCCGCATTGTGCAAGTGCACAAGCAGCCAAGAAAAGGAATAAGGGCGGGCCCTGAGAAAGCCCGCCCTCTGCTCCTGTCAGTCTTGTCGCGCCCAAGAGGAACGGAAGGACATCCCCACCCCTCCCCGCGCGATGACCTGATTGTTTGACGCCACCTGTGTACGGACCCGCCGGCCCCTGGAGAACAGCCGGCAAGAACGGGAATGAACGAACAATAAGGGGGCATGCTGGGGGCGCCAAGCTCATAGTTAACTTAACGTTAACACCGCAAAACTGCCGGAAAGCTCGCGAAAACATGGCCGCGGCATGGACGCTGCAAAAGTTCCCCTGCACTACTGAGAATGAATGAGCTTGTGCGAAACCGGGACAGATGTGTGTCCCGGCATGGCAAGCGCAGGGCAAGGTTCTTGAATGAAGCATCCGGGAAGCCGCGAATTCTTCGCTTACTGGGACAAGACGCGCGGCAACGCGCGCGCTCCCGATCGCAGCGACCTCGATCCTGAGGCCGTTCGCGAGCGGCTCGGCGACATTTTCGTGCTGTCGTACGAGCATGAGGCGGGCTTTCCCTTTCGCGTCGCCGGTACGCGCGTCTGCGCCCTGCTCGGCTGCGACCTCAAGGACAAGAGCTTCACGGCGCTGTTCACCGGCGAGAGCCGCCGTCAGATCGAGGACATCGTCACCTTTGTCGCCGAGGAGATGTTGCCCGCCATCGCCGGCGTCACGGCATCGAGCCAGACGGGTACGCCGGCCCATCTTGAACTGCTGCTGCTCCCTTTCAACAACCGCGCCCATGTGCCGGTGAGCCTCACCGGCCTGCTCGCACCGTTCGAGACCGTCGCGACCACGCTCTCTGATTTTAAACTGACCTCGTGGCGCTATCTGCATCCGCCGGATAGATTCGTGCCGCGTGCACTGCGAAAGCTCGCGATCGCGCGCGGATTCACGCTGTATGAAGGATTGCGGTAACCGCTGACGCGGCCGCGCGATCCGGCTATCATCCCTTCGGTTCAACGAAACCGGAGGAACGCCATGGACGTTGCAACGCCGGAGGCGCATCAGACTGCCGACACGCATTCCCATCTCGTGCGCCCGCAGGAGATGGAGTGGCAGAAGACCCGCTTCCCCGGTTGCGAGGCCAAGACGCTGCTGTTCGACCGCAAGACGGGCTTGATGACAGCCCTGATGCGCTTTGCGCCGGGCGCGGTACTGCCCGACCATGAGCACGTCAATATCGAGCAGACCTATGTGCTCGAAGGTTCGCTGGTCGATACGGAAGGCCCGGCGCAGGGCATTGCCGCAAAGACGGGCGAGTTCATGTGGCGCGAAGCCGGCAGCCGCCACGTCGCCTGGTGCCCCGAAGGCGGGTTGATCCTTGCGATCTTCCAGGTGCCGAACAAATTCTTCGAGGCCGACGGCCGCGTCGTCGACGCGGCCGGTGCGGATTGGGACGAGGCGTGGGGGCATACGAGATAAGGGCGCGATAGCCTGCCACGATGGCTGCGCTAACCCGCTTCTCAAATTGTTCCGAGATCAACCTCAGGGTTGCGCGAGGTGCCAGGCGCCGTTCAGAAAACCGTCGCCGGTGATGTCGCCGGGCTTCTGGTCCTTGGCGAAGGTATAAAGCGGCTTGCCCTTGTAGGCCCACTGCTTGGAGCCATCGTCACGGCTGATGATGGTGTAGCCCTCGCCCGACTTGTCGCTCGCCTCAGCCTTCAGGACCGGCCAGTTTGTCGCGCACGGACCGTTGCAGGCCGACTTGCCATCGGAGTCCTTGTCAAAGGTATAGAGGGTCATGCCCTTTGCGTCCGTCAGCACAGGTCCCTTCGCGGTGGTGCCGGTCTTGGTCGGCGGCGCGGCGAACGCTGTGGAGACCGTCGCCAGCGAAATGGCGGCGGCGAGTGCGAAACCAATCGATGGGTTCTTCATGATAGCTCCTGTAGGCAAAATGGCTTGCATGAATAGGACATGCGAGGGCGCGTTCTATTCCGCTGGAGAGCACGAACAATTTTTTCGCTGTGTATGCCTGACGAGGGGAATAATTTCGCAGGTGGCTCTCGACTGAAGTTTCAGCGATCCGCCCTCTCCATTGTTGCGCCTGCGTCGGTTTTTGCCGGATTTGCGTCATTTCGAAATGTGGCGTGAGCGGGTAGCTTGCGCGGCGGGGGCGAGGTGGTGAATTCGTAGAGCGACTTAGGCCATGAATTGGCGATTTCTCGCGTGGGGCGGTCTTGCCGCTGCCGCGCTTTTCCTGATCATCTTCGGCGGCTGGCTTCTGACGCTGCCCTCGCGACCTGCATTTGCAAACGCGCCGACGATCGCGAGCCAAGAGGCTGACGCGACAATCGCGGCATTGAAACCGCCGAAGCGGCAGCGGCCGCTGATTGCGATCGTCGGCATCAACGAAGAGACCGAGACCACCGACTATCTGCTGCCCTATGGCATCCTCAAGCGCGCCGATGTCGCCGACGTGGTGACGCTCGCGACGGGGCCCGGGCCGGTCACGCTGTTCCCGGTGCTGAAGGTCGAGCCGCATGCCACCATTGCGGCATTTGATGCGCAACATCCTGACGGCGCCGATTATGTCATCGTGCCAGCGATGAGCCGCGATGACGACGCGAAGGTCGTGCAATGGATCAAGGACCAGGCGGGAAGGGGCGCGATCATCATTGGCGTCTGCGCTGGCGCCAAGGTCGTCGCCAGCACCGGGTTGCTCGACGGCAGGCGGGCGACGACGCACTGGTATTACCTGAAGGAGTTGCGCGACAAGCATCCGACGATCGACTACGTCAGGGATCGCAGGATCGTGGTCAACCAGGGCGTGGCGACGACAACGGGAATAACGGCTTCGATGCCGATGTCGCTCACGCTGATCGAAGCGATCGCCGGCCGCGAGAAAGCGCAAGCGGTCGCCCGCGGGATCGGCCTCCCCCATTGGGATGCGCGCCACGACAGCGGCGCATTCCAGTTCACACGGCCGTTCGCGCTCACGGCGATCCAGAACACGCTCGCCTTCTGGAACCGCGAGCAGCTCGGCATCGCGCTCGCACCCGGCATCGACGAAGTCTCGCTCGCGCTTGCAGCCGACGCCTGGTCGCGGACCTATCGCTCGCGGGCGGTGACCTTTGCCGCGACGGCGGAAGCGCAGCCAAGCCGCAACGGCCTGCGCATCCTTCCCGATCAGGTCGCCGCCCACTGGCCCGCCGAGCGATTGCTGCAACCGGTCGCGTCGATGCCGCCGGCGCAAGCGCTAGACCACACGCTGCAGCGGATCGAGGCACGCTACGGACGGCGCACCGCAGATTTCGTCGCCATGCAGCTCGAATATCCGAGGCAAGGCGCACCGGATTGAGGCGGCATCGGTCCGCCCGGCCGTCAATTTTCCCCCGCCGGCGCCATCGTCATCTGCCTGTCACGGAATGTGCCGACAGCTCGCTCGGTATATTCCGAGGACACCGATGGACTATTTCCGACGCTTCACCTTCCTGTTCGCGGCGCCCGTGTTCGATCCGGAGGATCTCGAGGGCATCCGGTTCAACCAGATCATCGATGAGATCCAGCGCTCCGGCTTCGAAGTGGTGCGCGCCCGAAAGCTCGAGGATGCCGAGATCGCGGTGCAGACGGACGCGGCGATCGGCTGCATGGTGGTGGACTGGGGCAAGAAGGGCATGGAGGGCAAGACCGCGTCGCTGATCAACCTGATGCGACGCCGCGGACTCGACTTCCCGATCATCCTGTTGATCCGCCGCAAGAGGTTTGAAGACCTGCCGGTCGAGGTGCTCGACTTCATCGACGGCTATGTGTTCCTGTCCGAGGAGACGCCGCCGTTCATCGCCAAGAACCTGATCAGCCGGCTGAAGCAATATGCCGAGACGCTGAAGACGCCGTTCTTCGGCGCGCTGGTCGACTATGCCGAAGAGGGCAACCAGCTCTGGACTTGCCCCGGCCACAATGGCGGCGTGTTCTACAGCCGCAGCCCGATCGGACGTGTGTTCGTCGAACATCTCGGCGAAGCCGTGTTCCGCGACGACCTCGACAATTCCGTGCTCGATCTCGGTGATCTCCTGACCCACGAGGGGCCGGCGCTGCGGGCGCAAAAGGAAGCCGCCAGGATCTTCGGTGCGGAGAAGACCTATTTCGTGCTCAACGGCACCTCGACCTCCAATAAGGTCGCGCTCGGCTCGCTGGTCACCGACGGCGACCTCGTGCTGTTCGACCGCAACAACCACAAGGCTGCCCACCACGGCGCGCTGCTGCTCGGCGGCGGGATTCCGGTCTATGTGCCGACCGTTCGCAACGCCTGGGGCCTGATCGGGCCGATGCGCTGGGACGCGCTCGACGAAGCCGCGTTGCGCGAGCGCATCCGCAATCACCCGCTGGTCAAGGACATGGACGCCTGGAAGAAGCCCCGCCCCTTCCGCGTCGCCGTGGTCGAGCAATGCACCTATGACGGCACCATCCACAGCGCGGAGATGATCCTCAAGCGCATCGGCCATCTCTGCGACTACATCCTGTTCGACGAAGCCTGGGCCGGCTTCATGAAGTTCCATCCGATCTATGCCGGCCGCTTCGCCATGGGCCTTGCCGATCTCGGCGCGGAGGCGCCTGGCATCATCGCCACGCAATCGACCCACAAGCAGCTCGCGAGCTTTTCGCAGGCGTCGCAGATCCACGTCCGCGACCGCCACATCAAGGGCCAGAAGCGCCGAGTCGAGCACCGGCGCTTCAACGAGAGCTTCATGCAGCATGCCTCGACCTCGCCATTCTATCCGCTGTTCGCCTCCCTCGATGTCGGCGCGCAGATGATGAAAGGCCGCTCCGGCGAAGTGTTGTGGGACGACACGATCCGGCTCGGCATCGAGCTGCGCAAGAAAATCCGCGCCACCCGCCGCGAATTCGAGGAGAACGAAGCCCGCCCCGAGCGCCGCTGGTTCTTCGAGCCGTTCGTGCCGGACCGCGTGATGATCCCCGATGTTGCGCGCGAAGGCGGTACGCACAATGTCGCCTGGGAAACCATCTCGACCGACCAGCTCGCGAGCAATCCCGCATTTTGGCAGCTCAAGCCCGGCGATACCTGGCATGGCTTTCCCGAGATGACGACGGGCTTTGCCATGACCGACCCGAACAAGCTGACGCTGCTCACGCCGGGGTTCGATCACGCGACCGGCGCCTATGCCGAGCACGGGATCCCCTCCCCGGTGGTGGCGCAGTATCTGCGCGAGAACCGCATCGTCGCCGAGAAGAACGACCTCAACTCGCTGCTCTTCCTGCTGACGCCGGGCGTCGAAGCGAGCAAGGCGGGGACGCTGATCTCGGGGCTGGTCGCCTTCAAGAAATTGCATGACGACAATGCGCTGCTCGAAGACGTCATCCCCGAATTCTTCCGCCGTCGGCCGGTCCGCTATGCCGGCGTCCGCCTGCGCGACCTCTGCGCCGACATGCACCGCTTCTTCCGCGCGGCCGACGTGAGCGCGCTGCAGCGCAAGCAGTTCCTGCCTGAGCACCTGCCCGATATCGCGATGTCGCCGCGCGAGGCATCACGCTACCTCGTGCGCAACGACGTCGACTATCTCCCGATCGAGGAGATCTCGGGCCGCATCGCCGCGACGCCGTTCGTAGTCTACCCGCCGGGCATCGCCACCATCGTGCCGGGGGAACGATTGTCGGAACGAACCCGGCCGATGATCGATTACTTGAAGATGTTCGAGGCGTCCTTCAATGCGTTTCCGGGCTTCGAGGTCGAGATCCAGGGCGTCTACAAGGAAATCGACGCCACAGGGCGCGTGCGCCTGTTCACCTACGTGATTTCCGAGTGACGGCCGATGAACGAGGAGAGTATCGTCGTCAGGCCGTCGCGCGAAGCCGATGTCGAGGCCATGCTCTCGATCTACCGCCGCCACATCCGGCGCGGCGTCGACGACAGCGTCGAGCACAGCGGGGTGCCGGAGCCGGATGACTTTCGCGACCGGCGCAAAAATTTCCGCAATCACCGCCTGCCGCACCTGGTCGCGAGCCGTGACGGCGAGGTGGTGGGCTATGCTTATGTCGTCATGTTCCGGAAGCGGCCGGCTTATCGGTATGCCGTAAAGCATTCGATCTATGTCCACCACGACCATGTCGGCCGCGGCATCGGGGGTCTCCTGCTTGGCGAATTGATCGACGCGTGCGCGGCGGCCGGCTTTCGCCAGATGATCGGTTACATCGACAGCGACAACGCCGCCTCGCTGGTACTGCATGAGCGGTTCGGCTTTTCCTGCGTCGGGCTGCTCCCCGGCGTCGCCTATCGCTTCGGCCGCTGGGCCGACACCGCGATGGTGCAGCGATCGCTCGGCCCCGGCACCACCGAGCCGCCGCCACCGCCGCCATTGTCGCGCCGGTAACTGACAGCTGGCTATGTCGGCCTCCAGCGGACCGGGAAGCTTCGCGCGACCGCCAGCGCAGACCGCTCGTTGGCCTCGAGCGCGATCTTCTGCGCCAGCATGACGTCGCCGGCCACCAGCGTGTCCCTGGGCACGAAACACCAGCCGGCATGCAGCCGGCCCTGCTCGTCCAGTTCGTAGATGTTCATGCCGGTGCCGTGACGGATCCGGTAGCGCCTGCCGCTGTGGCAGCCGATCACGTCGAAATGGCCGCTCGCCTCATACTGCGCAAGCTGCTCAGGCGTCAGCCATTCCTTCAACAGCGTCAGCCCGCGCGACTGGCTGTCATCCAGAACGCAATATTCGACGAACCGCCGCCAAGCTGCCCGCGCCAGCCGCGCGGCCTCAGCGCACGCCCGCGACAGCCTCCCGGACATGGACCGGCCTAGCCGCCGACAAGTCTCGGATAGAACAGCGTCTCTTCGGCGGTCGGATCGAAGGAACGGATCACGTTCGGCTGCCCCGATACGTCCCGCACCGCCGCGGTATAGCCGCTCTTCATCAGTGCGTCGAAGCGCAGTTGCGCCTCGCGCAGGGCCTTCTCGTCGGCGGGATTGAAGTTGTGCCGGCTGTCGCCAGTGTGATCCATCACGATTTGCGTCGCCATCCCCGCACTCCCTTGCTGGATGAAACTGCAAAACTAATGAGAGATTAGAGCGAAAGTTCCGACTGCGCCAGTGCAAAGTCGCAAGGGGTGCCCCGCATCTTTCGCGTTCGCACGCCGGCATGGTCGCCTCAATTCCCGCCACCGCCAAACCTGGCGCTGCGCAGCGCTTCATAATGGTGACGGGTTTGTGGCTTGATGAACAGCGAGACCACTTCGGGATGCGCCGCGCGGATGCGCTTCTCGAGCGCCTCGACGCAGCGCTCGATGTCCGGAGTGCGCAATTCGTCGGAAAATTCCAGGCTGAGGCTTGCCACGATCTGGTCCGGGGAAAGATGAACGGTGGTGACGCCGTTGACGCCCTCCACGCATGCCTCTTGTTCGGCGAGCGCAACGATCGATGCGTTGATCCCGCTTTGTGCGGGCTCGCCGATCAGGAGCTCCTTGGTCTCGCGGGCGAGCAGCCAGGCGGTTGCCGCCAGCACCAGGCCGATCAGGATCGAGCCGACACCATCGATCTCGGGCCGCTGCAGGTGGATCGACAAATAGATGCCGAGGGCGGCGATCGAGATGCCGAGCAGCGCGGCCGTATCCTCCAGGAGCACCATGAAGGACGGCGGATCCTTGCTTTTCCGCACTGCCTCCAAATAGCTCATGCCGCCCTTGGAGGCGCGAAACGCCTTCAGCGCCACCCACCACGAGGCGCCCTCGAACACGAAGGACAGCGCCAGCACGACATAGCTCACCATCGCGTTCTCGATCGCGATCGGGGCCATCACGTGCAACACGCCCTCATAGAGCGAGATGCCGGCGCCGAACGCGAACAGCAGGATCGCGACCACGAAGCTCCAGAAATAGAGCTCGCGGCCATAGCCGAGCGGATGGGTCGCGTCCGGCCGCAGGCTGGAGCGGTGATAGCCATAGAGCAGCAGCGCTTCATTGCCGCTGTCGACCAGCGAATGCACTCCTTCACTCAGCATCGACGAGCTGCCGGTGACCAGCGCAGCGGCAAATTTGGTCACGGCCACCAGGAGATTGCCCGCCAGGGCCGCATAGACAACTTTCTTTGATCGCGACGAAACCCGGGCCATCGTTCTCTTTACCGGAATTCCAAACTGCGGATGCTGCAACGCGTTCCCTGGGCTACATTGTTGTTCGTGGAACCCGCCCTCCCCTTTGCGGATTTTCAGTGGCGGTGACAGCCAAGCGTGACGGCCAAGGCGGATCGGAAGCGGCGGTACTATGTCCCTCGAAGAATCCGGCCGGCATGTCGTCGAGTTCGTCAGGGACCACCGCGCCTGGGCGGCGCCGATCGTGTTTGCCCTCGCCTTCGCTGAATCGCTCGCCTTCCTCTCGTTCGTCGTGCCGGCTTGGGCCGTGCTGGTCGGCATCGGGGCGATGATGAAGTCCGGCGGCATCGCCTTCCTGCCGGTGCTCGTCGCCGGCGCGCTCGGCGCCGCACTCGGCGACTGGCTGTCCTTTTGGATCGGCGGCAAATTCGAGCATTCGATCCGCCGACTGTGGCCGTTCTCGCAGCATCCCCATCTGCTGGTCCGCGGCGAGGCCTTCATCAAGAAATGGGGCGTGCTCGCAATCGTTATCGGCCGCTTCTCCGGCCCCTTGCGCGCCTCGGTGCCGATCGTCGCCGGGATGCTGCGGATGCCGTGGCAGCCGTTCCAGATCGCGAATTTCGTGTCGGCCTTCATCTGGGTGGCGGTGCTGCTGCAACTCGGCGACGTCAGCGCGCTGGTGTGGCGGTGGTTGCGGGAGCACGTGGTGCAGCGGTTTTAGGGGGTGATGTGGTGCGAGCCGTGCATTGCTTCGGCGCTGCCGCGCCTCGCACCGCTGCTACCCCTCGTCCTGAGGAGCGCGGAACGCGCGTCTCGAAGGATGAGGCCCCGCCGGTGGCCTCGGCCTTCGAGACGGTCGCTGCGCGACCTCCTCAGGCTGAGGGGATAGGTTGAGTGCGCGGCACTAACGTGTTCACATCTAATTTTTCAAACAGCCGAGACCATACGCGTCCGCATTCTCGCGGCACGAACTGCCCGAGTTTTGCATCTCGTTCCACCCTCCTCGATGTCAGAGGGCGCAGGGAAAGCCGGGTGCTGGTTGCACCCGTGGGCCCCGTGCAGCAAAAAGCACGGGGGTAGGGCCACAGGTTCAACCGATTCACACCGGCTTTCCCTGCGCGATGGTTTTACGGCTTACTTCGTGCTCTTCCCGGTGACCGGGCTTTCTTGCCACCGTCATCTCTCGCGCGAATTTCTTCGCGCAAGAAACTTAGCGCCAGCGTCGGGGCGCCAGAACCACACGACTTCGCCGTCCGCGGGAAGCTGCGTTCGTCGTGCGCTGCTCTCGCGTCCACCGCTTCCCCGAGCCCTACGTCCGTGACGATCGCGATACGCCCCTCTTGAAGCGGGCCGGGATGGCGGCGGCTTTTAAGGTGATTTGCGGCAGGCGAAAACCAATTTCTTTTTGCGCGCGCGACTGGACAGTGCAAATCACTTTGAAAGCATTGAAGAAATTCGCGCCCTCGCGCAACGCCGGCTTGCGTCCTTTGCCCACGAACTCTATTGCTGTTTTGCCGTGACGAGGAATGCCATCGCCTTCGATGGCAGCGGCGGGTCCTGGCGCGAGGCATGTTCCGGAAATCCATCAGGCAGAAGATCGTCGGCATCGCCGCGGGACTGATCGTCCTTGCCGTGGTCACCTCGCTGCTGTCGATGGTGCTGGCCGGCCGGGTCGGCCATCTCCTCGATGAACTCACCAACCGCTACATTCCCGCCTACGCACATCTCGCGCGGATCGATATCCGCTCGCTGGAGCGCACGCTCGCGCTGCGGCGCATGGCGATGGCGAAGATGCAGACGCCGCCCGACGATGGCGCCTTTGCTGCCGCTCGCAAGAGCTACGAGGAGGTCGCCCCCGCCGTGAGCAGCGAAGCGGCGGCGGCGCGGCAATTGATCAACGCCATCATCCAGGATCCCAACACGCCCTCAGACTACGCCGAGCTCGTCCGCATCGACGACCGCATCGACAACGCCATCAACGATCTGCACAAGCGCCTGACGGATACGAATGCGACGCTGCTGCGCCAGATCGACGCGCGCGACATGGCCGGCGCCAGACAGACCATGGCCCAGGGCGAGGCGCTCCGCGACGAGTTCAACGCCAGGATCGAAGCCATCCGCTCCGACATGCTGGCGCAGGTCGCAGCCGCCGCGGAGGCCGTGACGACCGCGCAGAGCCGCACCATCATCATCTCGGCCATCGTCACCGCGATCGCAGCCGTGCTCGGCTTCGTGTTCGCGATGCTGGTCGGCAGCGGCATCACGCGGCCGGTGATGCGGCTGCTGGAAGGCACGCGCGAGGTCGAGGCCGGCCGGCTCGACGGCACCATCACCATCACGACGCAGGACGAGATCGGCCAGCTCTCCGCCGCGTTCAACCGCATGATCGAGACGCTGCGCCACAACCAGAAGATCCGCGAGACCTTCGGCCGCTACATCAACCCGCGGATCGCCGAAGGCCTGCTCGAACAGCCCGCGATCGCCGCAACCGAGGGCCAGCGCCGCGTCATGACGGTGATGTTCTGCGACATGAAGGGCTTCACCAGCCTGAGCGAGGGCGTGACGCCGCGCGGCCTCGTCAAGATTATGAACCTCTATCTCTCGACTATGTCCGAGCCGATCCACAGCCAGCGCGGCATCATCGACAAATATATCGGCGATGCCATCATGGCCTATTGGGGCGCTCCGTTCGTCGAGGAGACCGAGCAGGCCCACCTCGCCGCGCTTGCCGCGCTCGACATGATCGGCCGCGTCGGTGGCTTGCGCAAGGAATTACCCGAGCTGCTCGGTGTGCGCACGATCCCGACCGATTGCGACATTCGTATCGGCATCGCGACCGGCGAGGCGCTGGTCGGCAGCATCGGCTCGGAGTTCATGATGAGCTACACCGTGATGGGCGACACGGTGAACCTCGCCTCCCGCCTGGAGGGCGTCAACAAGGTTTACGGTTGCCGCAGCCTCGTCTCGGAAGCCGCCGCCGCGGCTTGCGCCGACACGATCGAGCTGCGCGAGATCGACCGCCTGGTGGTGCTGGGACAAACGCAGCCGCAGACCGTGTTCGAGATCATGGGCACGAAGGGCGAGCTCACCTCGCAGCAGGCGCTGCTGCGGCAGCACTACGCGGAAGGGCTGGCCGCATACCGCGAGCAGCGTTGGGACGACGCAGCGCGCGCGTTCGCGGCGGCGCTGGCCGCGGCGCCCGGCGACGGACCGTCGCTGGCGTTGATGGCGCGCATCGACAGCTTCCGGCAAATTCCGCCGGCGGCGGATTGGCAGGGCGCCTGGCACCTGGAGCACAAATAGTCGCGTAGGATGGGCGGCGGCGTAGGATGGGTAGAGCGAAGCGAAACCCATCACTCCATCCCTTCGCGATGGGTTTCGCTTCGCTCTACCTATCCTACGCGCTGCTTGTTGGCCTCGGCGCAAAGCGTGTAGAAATGCGCGACCAAAGAAGAACAAGCTCAGGGAGGCACGACTTGAAAAGACTGGCCATGATTGCCGCCGTTCTTGCGATCGCAAGCTCCGCGGCCTCCGCGCAGACCTACGCGGCCCGGCCTATCACCCTGCTGGTGCCGTTCGCGGCGGGCGGGCCGACCGACACGGTGGCGCGGATGACGGCGCAATCGATGTCGAAACTCCTGGGCCAGACCATCATCGTCGAGAACGCCACCGGCGCCGGCGGCACCATCGCGACCGCCCGCGCCGAGCCTGGTGGTTATACGCTGCTGATCCACCACATCGGCATCTCAACGGCGGCAACGCTATACCGCAAGCTGCCCTACGACACGAAAACGGCGTTCGCGCCGATCGGCCTCGTCACCAACGCGCCGATGACCATCATCGCCCGGCCCGACCTGCCACCGAACAATCTCGCCGAGCTGATCACCTACATCAAGGCGAACGGCGACAAGATGACCTTCGGCAATGCGGGCCTGGGCGCCGCCTCGCATCTCTGCGGCATGCTGTTCATGACCGCGATCGACAAGCAGGTGCTCACCGTGCCCTACAAGGGCAACGGGCCCGTGATGAACGACCTGATCGCAAAACAGATCGACCTCTCCTGCGACCAGACCACCAACACCACGGGCCCGATCGCCGGCAAGCTCATCAAGAGCTACGCCATCACCACCAATCCCGCCTCGCCTCCATGCCCGACCTGCCCACCGCCGACGAAGCCGGCCTGAAGGGCTTTGAAGTCGGCGCCTGGCACGGCCTCTACGCGCCGAAGGGCACCCCCGACGATGTCGTGCGCAAGCTATCCAAGACGCTGCAGGACGCCCTGCGCGACCCGGACCTCGTAAAGCAATTCAACGAGATCAACACCGAGCCGGTGGCCCAGGACGAAGCCACACCCGAGGCGCTGAAGGTGAAGCTGGTGAGCGAGGTGGACCGCTGGAAGCCGATTATCGAGGCGGCGGGGCAGTTTGCGGATTGAGGGAATGTGGTGGGTTAGCGAAGTGTGACCCACCGCTATGATCCGATGGAGCGGCGGGTCGCGGTACGCTAGTCCGTCCTTGTACTTTTGACTTCCGAAGATTTCGCTTTGCATAACTCACTGCGCTGCCTGCGCGTCTCTCCAGCTCTGAATAAACTCCCGCGTGTACCGATTCCCGAAATCACGGCGGGGAAAGAGCTGTGGCCCTCGACCTACATCCAAACGCCAAAGCCCGAATTACAGAGATTGTCGCGGGAGCACTCCCGCTGATTGATGTAGATCACGGCAAATACATCAGCCGAGCATCAGAAGGCGTCCTGTTGATTGTTATGGCGGACCGCGCGCTGCCTCAACGTGGGCCGATCCATGACGCCCTATTGGCGTACGTGGATGACTATCCGCTGGTCGAGTTCATCTTGGACACGCTCGCGATTGAGCTGCAAAGCGCCGAATACCAAAAGGAGCCCGCTCGAAAGAAGCTGGCCGAACTGCCGGGCTATGAAAATTCGGCCGAGGTCGCAGCGCGGCTTATCAGCCAATTCGAAGCGCTACCAAACCAATACAGGATAACGTGCCCATTGCCGAAGGCGTTGTGGGGATGCCTGCCCGATGACAAGAACCAATGGACGTTCGAGACGACTTCTTCGCGCTTGGTGCGGACCTCGAAGGAGTTGTCTGATTTGCTTCCGCTGAAGGTGCAGGACGATAAGGAGAAAGCGCAGCTCTTTGGGGGCGGGTTACTGTCTTCGCTTCTTACTGGGCCGCTGACCTGGGAAGAAAATGCCGTCCATATCCAGATGGATATTGAAGGGTTTATTGGTCCTTACGGAGGCTCAGTCCCTGACCTGGAGGCTCGTCGATTTATACGTTCCGTCTGCGGTCTCGGCCTTGCGCTGCGGCTTTTTCAAATCAACTCAAACTATCCGCTTTATCCTCCGAAGTATGGCTACTTCGTCCATCGAAAGAACAACGAAGAGAATTGGCGAGCGGAGCGCAAGCTGGAACTCGACGACAGAATAAGTTGGGGCCTTGAAAAACTCGAAATGGGCGACTTGGTCAACACGCCAGAGAAACACGCTCATTGGTGTCCACGTATCCTTGAGGAAATGGCTCACGTCATCGCGGCGGGCAAGCGCGCAGAGCCAATCATGCTTGCGTCGCAATGGTATTTTGATAGCGCAACAGGCTCCGATCCACTCCTGCCCTTCATACAAGCCATGGTGGTTCTGGAAATATTGCTAGGAGACAAAGCTGCGTCGAAAGAAATTGGGCTAAATGAGCTACTTCGAAACAGATGCGCATACTTAATCGGATCAAGCCAAGAGGAACGTGAGGATCTCTATAAAACGTTCAGCGACATTTATGATGTTCGATCCCAGATAGTCCATCGGGGTAAGCATCGTTTGAACGCCCACGAGCGCACGCTTTTGAGCCGCTTACGCTCAATGTGTCGCCGCGTCATTCAAAAGGAGGTTGATTTGCTACGAGCGGACAAAAAGAAGGACGTTCCTGCGCAGGCGTCTCAACAACGAGTGGGTCGATAGCGGCACGAGCCGGAGGTTAGTCGTGGAAGTCATCGATAGTGTCGAAACGCGCCAACAAGAAGAGCGGTTACGCAACGCGTAGGGCGGATTAGCCGTAGGCGCAATCCGCCGCCTTGCGGTACGTGAACGGCGGATTACGCTGCGCTAATCCGCCCTACGCGTTGAGGTGTCCCTGTGACAGGCGAGACCACGTTCCGCGAAGCCTTGCACTCCGTGAAGCCTGACTTGATCGCTGACCTCTATCTTTATCCTGCCGAGGCAGGTGGCAGGACTGGGCCGGTTCGTCTTGGCTGGGGCTGCCCATGCAGCAAGGACAGAAGTGTTGATGAGGGCTGGGATGGTTATCCGCTGCTCGAACGCGCCATGATGCCGGGCGAAACGAGGCGTCTGGGTTTCGTGTTCTTGTGTCGCCAAGAGGCTGCGCGAGCGCTCGGATCGACGGATCGGTTTTATCTCTGGGAGGGACGGTGGATCGGCGAGGCGGCTGTCGTTCGATAGAAGTGCGCGGACATCGCAGCGGAGCGATGTGCCCCTTGAAACGGCGGCGAAGTGCCGCAGCACGCAGGGCGGATTGGCCGAAGGCGTGATCCGTCGCCTTGTGGTGCGTGAACAGCGGATTGCGCTGCGCTGATCCGCCCTTCGCGCTTCATTCAAATGAATCGAGCTTGGCCTGCGCCTTCTTCGTCAGGCTGGAACGGACCAGCCTGTAGGATGCTGCAAGTCTGTACCGAAGCTCATCCTCGGACGTGCTCCAAGGTAGATTCACCCATGAGCGGTGGAAATAGGGCGGCGCCTTCACACCAACTCCGGCGTCGATGAGCATTTGTGCTGTCTCGACGCCGTCGGTCTTGACGGAGACGCCCGGCATGATGGCGCCGATGCAAGCGAACATCTTGCCGCCGACCTTCCAGGCGTCGTGGCCTCCACCCCAGGGGTCGGACACCTCGGCGCCAGGGAAAGTCCGGCAGATGGCATTGACGATTTCGCGGCTCATCGCGTCACCTGGGCTCTACGAAATTCATGGACGACATTCGCGGCAAAGCAGACTCTTTTCCCGCTCAGTTCCAGTGCCTCAGCCGCGGTCCCATAAGACTTCCATCCCCGCCCAACCTTCTGCTAGTAACATCTTCTGCGAAGCGGCGTCGCGACGGAATGAACGTCGCACAACGAGAGGAACTGGTGGAATGTTTTCGCATGTGATGATTGGAACCAACGACCTCGACAAGGCCAAGGCGTTCTATGATGACCTGCTCGGCACGCTCGGCGTGAAGCCAGGGTTTGTCGATCGCCATCGCGTGTTCTGGCGGACGAAGACGGGCACCTTCTCGGTGTCGAAGCCGATCAACGGCGAGTCGGCGACCTGCGCCAACGGCGGGACGATCGGCTTCAATGCGGCGTCGAAGGAGGAGGTTGATGCCTTCCATGCGAGCGGCGTCGCGAATGGGGGCAAGACCTGTGAGGATCCGCCTGGTGTCCGCGAGATGGGCGAGGTGAAGCTTTATATCGCCTACCTGCGCGACCGCGACGGCAACAAGATCTGCGCCGTGCATCGGATGGCTTGAGCGGGGGGTGCTATTTCGTAGGGCGGGTTAGCGGTGGAGCGCGCCCGATCAGGTTCACCACTCCGACCCGCAAGCGCCTCACGGGTAGAGTCCCATCGTGGAGGCACCCTCACCCCAGCCCTCTCCCGCAAACGAGAGCTTTGCATAATGGGCGAATCTGCGATTCTCTAAGAGAGGATCGGAGAGGGGGCTGGAGTGACATATCGGCGGGTTGGACAACCGAGCTTCGCAGATGCGCTGGTATCGCGGCGGGGAAAAGGCAATCCAGCGTTGAAGCGGATCGGCGAGCTGGTCGATTGGGCGGCTGTGGAGCTTGTGCTGCGCGGCCTTCCGGAACCGGAGCGTGGCGCGCCGCCCTACCCGCGGCTGGTGATGTTCAAGGCGCTGCTGCTGCAGCAATGGTATGGACTGTCCGATCCGGAGCTTGAA
>NZ_JAGKJI010000052.1 GCF_020329485.1 Bradyrhizobium cenepequi | reverse complement strand
AGATAACGGTGCGCGGCCGCACGATGCGGTAGATCGGCGGCTTGCCTTCGATCCGGCGCTGGATATTGATGTCGTTGTCGTAGCTGATCAGCCGCGTCGGACGGCCGATCTTCTTCATCACGTTGTCGCAGGCGTCGATGCACAGGCCGCACTGGATGCAGTCGAGCTGCGGCCCGTTGCGGATATCGATGCCGGTGGGACAGACCGCGACGCATTGATAGCAATCGACGCAGTCGCCCGCGTGCTGGCCGAGTGCGCGCAGCTCGTTCGCCTTCTTCACCGACATGCGCTTTTCGCCGCGGTCATAGCGGTAGGTGACGTTGAGCGCCCATTCGTCGGTCAGCGCGGCCTGGATGCGCGGCCACGGGCACATATAGACGCAGACCTGCTCGCGCATGAAGCCGGCGAGCAGATAGGTCGTCGTGGTCAGGATCGCGATCCAGATATAGGCGATCGCCGGCGCCTGGAACGTGACGAGCTCTTTGACCAGCGTCGGCGCGTCGGTGAAATAGAGCACCCAGGCGCCGCCGGTCCACCAGGCGATCATCAGCCAGATCGAATGCTTGAGCATGAGCTCGGAAATCCGCTCCAGCGTCCAGCGATGGGCGGAGGCATCCTTCTTCATCCGCTCGCGCCGGTCACCCTCGACCAGGCGCTCGACCGCATAGAACAGGTCGGTCCAGACCGTCTGCGGACAGAGATAGCCGCACCAGATGCGGCCGCCGACCGAGTTCATCAGGAACAGCGTGATCGCGGCGAGGATCAGGAGGCCGGTGAAATAATAGACTTCCTGCGGCCACAGCTCGATGAAGAAGAAATAGAAGCGGCTGTTCGGCAGGTCGATCAGCACCGCCTGATCGGGCGCACCGAGGCCGCGATTCCAGCGCACGAAGGGCAGGAAATAATAGATGCCGAGGCAAAACGCCATCAGGCCCCATTTGATCCGGCGGAAAGTCCCGGAGACCTTCTGCGGGTAGACCTTCTTGCGGGCCGCATAGAGCGGCCCGACATCTTCGACTTGATTGGGGTCTATCTGGACGATCTTGTTCATGGGCCGGGATTCTTCTGGCATCGCAGGAGGAGAGGCTATCCCCTCCCCCCGTGACCTGATTGATCCAGCGCAAACCGGCGGACTATCCGTCGCTTATTTGCCGCCGCCCAGCGTGTGCACGTAGACTGCAAGCGCCTTGATGGTGGAGGGGTCGAGCCGGCCAACCCAGGTCGGCATCACGCCGGCGCGGCCATTGGTGACGGTCTCGATCACGGTCGCTTCATCCGAGCCATAGAGCCAGATCTTGTCGGTGAGATCGGGCGCGCCGAGTTCCTGGTTGCCCTTGCCGTCCGCGCCATGGCAGGCCGAGCAATTGTCGGCGAACAGCTTTGCCCCTGCGGCAGCGTCGTAACCCTGGCGCGTCGGCAGGCCCGAGAGCGACCGGACATAGTTGGCGACCGTGACGATCTCGTCCTTCTTCAGGATGCCATCCTTGCCAAAGGCGAGCATCGCGCCCTCATGCGCCTTGGGATTGCCCGAACGAGCGCCGAACTGGATGGTCTGCTCGATCTGCTCGAGCGAGCCGCCCCACAGCCAATCGTCGTCGTTCAGGTTCGGAAAGCCCTTGGCGCCCGCGCCGCCCGAGCCGTGGCACGGCGCGCAATTGTCGCCGAAGGCCGCCTTACCGCGAGCTCGCGCAAGCGCCAGCAGTGCGGGATCCTTCTCGATCTCTTCAAGCGAGGCCGCGCCGAGCGCGACCATCTTGTCGCCGCGGATCTTCTCGAGATTGGCAAGTTCGACGCCGACGTCAGCCCGCGACGAATAATTGAACAGTCCCGTGGTGTTGCTCCACAACAGCGGCCAGGCCGGGTACACGACCCAGTAGCCGATTGCCCAGATGATGGTGGCGTAGAACGTCAACACCCACCAGCGCGGCAACGGCGTGTTGAGCTCCTTGATGCCGTCCCATTGGTGACCGGTCGTGGTCTTGCCGGAGACTTGATCGAGTTCGGTTTCAGCCATTGTCTCTTACTCCTCCCGCAACGGGATCCGCGATGCCTCATCGAAGGCGGCCTGGTTGCGGGGCCAGAGCGCGTAGATCACGATCGCGACGAACAGGGCGACGAAGATCGGCGTCCACACGCTCGTCACGAGGTTCGACGCCAGATTGTGAACCGTCAGAATTGCTTTCATCGTCCCGTCTCTCAGCGAAGATTGGCTTTTTCGTTGTAGAGCTTGAAGTCGACCAGCGTGCCGAGCATCTGCAGGTAGGCGACCAGCGCATCCATCTCGGTCGGCGCCCCGCCCTTGCCATCGAAATTGCGGACCACCGCCCTCGGATAGCGTTTCGCAAACGCGTCGGTGCCGGCACTGTCAGGGTCGGCCTGTGCCTTCAGGTCGGCTGCAGCATTGGCGATCTGCTCGTCGGTATAGGGCACGCCAACTGCGCGATTGGCCTTGAGGTGGTCGGCGATCGCGTCGGGATCGAGCTCGGTCTTTGCGAGGAACGGATAGCCCGGCATCACCGACTGCGGCACGATCGCGCGCGGATTGGTCAGATGGGTGACGTGCCACTCGTCCGAATACTTGGCGCCAACGCGCGCCAGATCAGGTCCGGTCCGCTTCGAGCCCCACTGGAACGGATGGTCGTACATGCTCTCGGCGGCGAGTGAGAAGTGGCCGTAGCGCTCGACCTCGTCACGCAGCGGCCGGATCATCTGCGAGTGGCAGAGGTAGCAGCCTTCGCGCACATAGATGTTGCGGCCTGTGAGCTCGAGCGGCGTGTACGGCCTGACGCCGTCGATCACCTCGATCGTGCTCTTGAGGTAGAACAGCGGCGTGATCTCGACGAGGCCGCCGATCGCGATCACGACCAGGATACCGGCGACCAGGATGATCGAGTTCTTTTCGAAGATTTGGTGGCGTGTCCAGAAAGACATCTGACGCTCCTTATTCCGCCGGCTGCAGCGCGAGCGGCGCGGCGAGTTCCACCTCGCCTGCCCGCACGGTCATCCAGAGGTTATAGGCCATGATCAGCGAGCCGATCAGGAACAGCGCGCCGCCGGCGGCGCGGATGATGTAGAAGGGATGCATCGCTTCCACTGTTTCGATGAAGGAATACTCGAGGAAGCCGAGCGAGGTGTAGGCGCGCCACATCAGGCCCTGCAGGATTCCCGAGACCCACATCGCGGAGATGTAGAGCACGATGCCGATGGTCGAGATCCAGAAGTGCCAGTTCACGAGCTTCAGGCTGTACAGTTGCTTGCGGCCCCACAGCCACGGCACCAGGCAATACAGCGCGCCGAAGGAGACGAAGCCGACCCAACCCAACGCGCCGGAGTGAACATGGCCGATGGTCCAGTCGGTGTAGTGACTCAACGAGTTCACCACCTTGATCGACATCATCGGACCTTCGAAGGTCGACATGCCGTAGAACGCGACCGAGACCACCAGCATGCGCAGCACCGGATCGGTGCGCAGCTTGTCCCATGCGCCCGACAGCGTCATCAGGCCATTGATCATGCCGCCCCAGGACGGCATCCAGAGCATGACCGAGAACGTCATCCCGAGCGTCTGCGCCCAGTCCGGCAGCGCCGTATAATGCAGATGGTGCGGCCCGGCCCAGATATAGAGGAAGATTAAGGCCCAGAAGTGGATGATCGACAACCGATAGGAATAGATCGGCCGCTCGGCCCGCTTCGGGATGAAATAGTACATGATGGCGAGGAAGCCGGCGGTCAGGAAGAAGCCGACCGCGTTATGCCCGTACCACCACTGGAACATCGCATCCTGCACACCACCCCAGGCGATGTAGGACTTCGAGCCGAACACCGACACCGGCAGCGCAGGGTTGTTGCCGAGGTGAAGGACAGCGATGGTGACGATGAAGGCGAGATAGAACCAGTTGGCGACGAAGATGTGCGGCTCCTTGCGCTTGATCACCGTCACCAGGAACACCAGCAGATAGACGACCCAGACGATCGTCAGCCACAGGTCGGAGTACCATTCCGGCTCGGCATATTCCTTGGACTGCGTCACGCCGAAGAGATAGCCGGTGCCCGCGACCACGATGAAGAAGTTGTAGCCGAGCACGACGAACCATGGCGCAAGATCGCCCGCGAGCCGCGCGCGGCAGGTCCGTTGCACCACATAGAAGGAGGTCGCGATCAGCACGTTGCCGCCAAAGGCGAAAATCACCGCCGAGGTGTGCAGCGGACGGAGCCGGCCAAAGCTGGTCCAGGGCAGGTCGAAATTGAGCCAGGGCCAGGCGAGCTGGCTGGCGATCAGAACTCCGACGGTAAATCCGGCGATACCCCAGAACATCGCCATGAAGGAGGCGAACTTGATCGGGCCGAGATTGTAGTTCGGCTTGCCGTTGATCTCCTGCGGCGGCAGCGCCGCCGGGCGATCAAAATAGCGGTTGACGATGGCGAAGGCGGCGGCGGCGCTGGCCACCGCGGCGAGCGACGCATGGAAGGCAAACGGCGCATCCAGCGCCTTGGCCGCCGCGAACGCGCAGAAGAAGGCCGCCACCGTAAAGAATAGCGTCAACCCGGCTTCGCCGTGGGTCATCCATTTCGTGGATTGAACTTGCTGCATGTTTGATTCTCTTTACAGGGGGCGCCCGCCCCATCAGCCCAGCTTTGGCCGGCACTTCCTTGATCGAGATCAACCGCGGTCAGATGTCCCTTGACTAATGCGCGCTCGCGCCAGCCATTGGACCTTTCGGCGGCGGCTGGCTGATCAGAAAGGACGACGCTTTCGCACTTCCACCACCGGCTGCCGCGCCCCCGGCGCCTGGACGCTCGCCCAAGCGAGCACTGCGGCGAAAACCACGAAAACCGAGACGACGGCTGCTGAAACCAAGATCGATTCGACGGGCATAGCGACCTCCATTGAAGCTCGCTCGAATATCGTCGCTCCCGGAGAACCGTCTTTGACTTCGATCAATAATTTGAGAGCAGGGAAGCCCGGCTGTGACGCAGAGGCTCAAGCCGCGGACAGTGCCTCGGCGCGTGCCGCATCGAGCAGGCTGATCCCGCCCGTAAGAATACGGATGATGCCGTCGCGTTCGAGCTTGGTGAAGGTACGGCTTACCGTCTCGATGGTGAGCCCCAGGTAATCAGCGATATCGAGCCGGCCCATCGGCAAAGGCAGCACACCCCCGGCGCTCCCGATTTCGGCGAGCCGATCGCGCCAGCCGATCAGGAAGCTCGCGACCTTCTCTTCGGCGGAGCGGCGTCCGAGCAGCACCATGTGCTCCTGCGCCCGGCTCAACTCTCGTCCTGCGAGTTCGTTGATACGGCGCAGGAAGCGCGGCCGGTTTTCGGCGAATCGCGCAAAGCTGGCCCTGGAGAACTGGCAAAGCACTACCGCGCCGATCGCATCGGCGGAGAATTCATACTGCGGCGAGCCGGCAAGGCCGACGAAATCGCCGGGCAACGCAAAGCCGATAATCTGCCGGCGGCCATCCGGCAACAGCTTGTAGAGACGCAGGACGCCTTCGAGCACGCTGAAGAACGATGTCGCCATGGTCGCCTGCGCAAACACCGTCGTGCCGGGTTCGCAGTGAATATGGCGCGACAGGTTCGCCAGCTCCCATAGCTCGGTCTTGTCGAGCGCGGCGCAGATGGCAAAGCCGCGCACCACGCAATCGCTACAGGTTTGCCGACGAGAACCTTCCAAAAGAGAAACCTTCACGCGCCGCTCCGAATGGCCGCCGACGCGCATCCTTGAGTGCGCCCGGCGGATCAGCGCAGTCTAGCGTGCGCACCGCCTGGGCGTTGATGCAGATCAATCGCCACGACCCTTGCGAAGCTATTTTCAAATGGCCGCTCCGCCCATCGCGGAGCTTTTCGATAGATGGGTCCGCAATGCTGCAATCCACTGCACGCCAGGTTTTCATAGCGCTGATGCTGACGACGTCGGCACTCGCCGCCTCGCCGTCCGAGCAGCGCGGCAAGACCTTCGCGCTCAACAATTGCGCCCGCTGTCACTCCATCGACAAGGTCACTAAGAGTCCGCTCAAGATCGCGCCGCCCTTCCGCACCCTGCACAAGCGCTATCCCGTCGAGACGCTCGCTGAAGCATTCGCGGAAGGCATCCAGACCGGACACCCAACGATGCCGGAGTTTCGGCTCGACCCGGACCAGATCCACGACCTGCTGTCGTACCTCAAGACGCTGGAATAGCGCGATGATGCCTCGCCCGCGAGGTTGACGCAAATCAACCACCGCATCGCGAGGGCCGGTAACAGTTCTTCATCATGCAACAGGGTGAACGCAATGTTCAACACGACCCATCTGAACGACGAGCTGCAGGCCCTGAAGATCGATGTGTCGCGCCTCCTCAACACGTCAGGTGAAGGCATACGCGAGACTGCAAGTGCAAGCGCCAATGCCTTCGCGACGTGCATCAAGGAAGCGCTGGAGGAATTGAGCGAGGTCCTGAGCGGCGAAGAAAGCCAGGTCCGGCAGCTCATCTCGGAACGCCCGATTACGTCGCTCGCCTCCGCCTTTGCGCTGGGCGTGGTCGTCGGCTTTGCGATGCGGAGATAGCAAGGTGAACACGGAAAATATCGTCAGGCAGCTGCGCGTCCTCTGGCGCACCGACAGGATCATCGCCGACATCCACCTGCGCCACCTCCTCATCGGCCTCGGCCTGCGAGCCTTCGCAGGGCTCATCGCCGCCTTCGGACTTCTGATGTTCGAACTATCGGCCTATTTCGCGCTGGTCCAGGTCTGGAGCGCGATCGCGGCCGCGGCGATCCTCGGCGCCGCCAACTTCGCCATCGCGGCTATTCTGTTCGCCCTCGCGCTCCGGCCGCCGTCCGGCCGCGAGCTCGATCTCGCCAGCGAGATTCACGGCGCTTCCGTCGATGCGCTGCAGGTCGAGGCACGCGCGCTACAGTCGCAGGTCTCCGGACTGGTGCACAACCCGCTGAATGGAATCCTGCCGACGCTGGTGCCGCTGATCGGCATCATCATCAAGAGCCTGAAAAGACCCGCGGCCGAGCACGCCGCGAAGGACCACACCTGACGCATCACGCCGTGTCGATCGAACCGAGTAGACGAAACGACATGACCACCGCACCCAAGAAGCCGATCCTCAATACGTCCCTGCCGCCGCAGTTCCGCAAGATCCGCCTCGAGCTCGCGCGCGAGCCTGATTATCCCGAAGGCGATGCCGGCTCCGGCTATGTGATGGTCGCGCCGCTCGATGAGGACTACAGGATCGACCAGAAACTGTGGCGGGCAAACCGCGAGGCGTGCCGGGTGGTGCGGCTGCGGCCCGACGAGGAATATATCCTCGGCCATCTGGTCCATCACCAGGGCGGCGGTTGGGTCTTGCACTATGACGGCGCACCGGGCGCGCCGGACGAGATCGGCTTCCACTTCAAGGACGAACACTTCGTCCCCGGCGAATATGTCTCGATCGGCGAAGGCCAGAAGATGCACACCTATCGCGTCACGATGGTGTCGCGGCTTTAGCCGCACATTCTCCTTCACCTCTCCCGCTCGCGGGAGAGGTCGGCGCGTAGCGCCGGGTGAGGGCTCTCTCCACGCACAAGAACAGCGCGACTCGCGGAGATACCCTCACCCCGCCCCTCTCCCGCAAGCGGGAGAGGGAGCACTCGCACCGCGCTTCGTTCACTTCACAGCGCCAGCTTGACGTCGCAGAGGCCGTGCTCGACGGGATCCGCCTTCACTTCGAAGCCGAGCTTCCGGCACATATCCAGCATCACGATGTTCTCGGTCAGCACCTGGCCGGAGATCGCCTTCAACCCTTCCGAGCTGGCATATTCGATCAGGAGCTGCATCAGCGCCCAGCCGAGGCCCTTGCCCTTCAGATCGGTGCGCAGCAGGATCGCATACTCGCCGCTTTCATAGATCGAGTCGGAATGGATCCGCACCACGCCGAGGATCTCCTGGTTACTTTCATCCACCGCCACGAAGGCCATCGCGCGCGCATAGTCGAGCTGGGTGAGCCGCGCGATGAACTCATGGGTAAATTCCTTGATCGGCGCGAAGAAGCGCAGCCGCAGATCCTCGGCCGTGACATGCCGCAGCAGTTCGTGGATCTGCGGCTCGTCCTCGGGACGGATCGGCCGCGCGAAGATGCGTCGCCCATCGATCGGCTGACCGTCCCTGTCGGCAAGGTGCCGCTGCCATTGTGACGGATAGGGCCTGACCGCGAAATTGCTGAGCCCCGGCCCTGCGAACTTACGCGGCACGATGCCGACCGCGACACGCGCATCCACCACGAGCACGCCGGCCTCATCCGCCAAGAGCGGATTGATGTCGAGCTCCCTGATTTCAGGGAGATCCGCCGCCATCTGCGCGAGCTTGACCAGCACGGTCGCCACCGCATCCGGCTTCACCGCCGGCACGTCGCGATAGGCGCGCAGCAGCCGCGACACCCGCGTGCGCTCGATCAATTCGCGCGCCAGCCGCATATCGAGCGGCGGCAGCGCCAGGGCCTTGTCGTTGATGATCTCGACGGCGACGCCGCCGCGGCCGAACACGACCACGGTGCCGAAGGTCGGGTCGTCGGCGAGGCCGAGGATGAGCTCGCGCACCTTCGGCCGCACGATCATCGCCTGCACGATGACGCCATCGATCCGCGCATCCGGCCGCATCGTCCTGGCGCGGCCCAGGATCTCGCCGGTCGCCGCGCGCACGGCGTCTGATGTGGTCAGGTTGAGCACGACGCCCCCGATGTCCGACTTGTGCACGATATCGCGCGACATGATCTTGAGCGCGACCGTCATGCCCTGGGCGAACAGCGTGTTGGCATGCTTGACCGCCTCCTCCGCATCGGCGGCGAGAGACGTCTCGACCATCGGGATGTCATAGGCCTCGAGCAGCGCCTTGATCTCGATCGGGTTGAGCCAGTGGCGCTGGTCCGAAATCGCCGCGGTGACGATCTTCCGCGCCGCCGCGGCGTCAGGCGTGAAACTCTCCGGCATGGCCGGCGGCACCTGCGTCAGCTCCTCCACGACCTCGCGATGCCGCACCAGATGCATGAAGCCGCGCACGGCGTCGTCCTCGGTAATGTAGTTCGGGATCCTGTTGTTGCTGAAGAGGTCGCCGATCGCGGCGTTGGCGCCGACCCATACCGCAAGCACCGGCTTGGCCACCCTGCCGCGCGTCTTGCGGTGGTCCGTGACGACGCTGGTCACTCGGGCGGCGATCTCGTCCGGCGCGGCGATCGCGGTCGGCACATTCATGACCAGCACCGCGTCATTGCGGGGATCGGCGAGCAGCGCCTCGAGCGCCACGGCGTAACGCGAAGCCCCGGCATCGCCGACAATGTCGACCGGGTTCGAGCCCGACCATGTGGGCGGCAAGGCCGCATCGAGCCGGGCATGAATGCTGGGCGTGATCTTCGCCGGAATTCCACCGAGCTCGACCAACCGGTCGATCGCGAGCACGCCGAGGCCGCCGCCATTGGTGAGCAGCGCAAGCCGCTTGCCGGGCGGCGAGGCCACCCGCGCCAGCGTCTCGGCGCAATCGAACAGTTCGCGCAAGTCGGAGACCCGCAGCATGCCGGCGCGGCGAAACGCAGCATCATAGACCGCATCCGAGCCGGCGAGCGCGCCGGTATGCGTCGCGGCCGCTTTCGCGCCTTGCGCCATGCGGCCGGACTTGACCACGACGACCGGCTTGATCCTCGCGGCGGCGCGCGCCGCCGACATGAACTTGCGCGCATCCTTGACAGCCTCGACATAGAGCAGGATTGCGTGGGTTGCGCTGTCGAGCGCGAAATAATCCAGGAGATCGGCGATATCGACGTCGAGCTGGTCTCCGATCGAGACGATGCCGGAAAATCCGACCACGCGCTGCGCGGCCCAGTCCACCATGCCGGCCGCGATCGCGCCTGATTGCGAGATCAGCGCGAGGTTGCCCGCCGCCGGCAGATGCGTCGAGAAGCTGGCATTGAGGCCGACGCTGGGTGCCATGACGCCGATGCAATTGGGGCCGATCAGCCGCATGCGATGCTTTCGCGCCGCGTGCTCGGTAGCCTCCGCAAGCGAGCCCGGGCCGTGGCCCAGTCCGGCGGTGATGATGACGGCGCCGACCGCCCCGCGCGTTTCGGCATCCTCGACGATGCCAGGCACGGCGGCAGCCGGCGCCGTGATCACCACGAGCTCCGGCACGAACGGCAATTCGGCGATGCTGCGAATCGTCGCGACGCTGGCAATCTCGGCATGGCGGGGATTGACCACACCGAACTGGCCCTTGAACTTGCCGCCGGAAATATTCTGCACGATCGCACGTCCGACCGAGCCCTCGCGCGGACTGGCCCCGACGAGGGCAACTGAGCGCGGCGACAGCAGGTGGTTCAACCTGTAAGTGGACATGGTTCTGCTTCCGGACCTTCGGCTGGCACTGGCGGTATCGAGACTACGATGCGATGGCGCTCCGATGCGACACCGTAACCAGCCATGGTGGCCGGCCAGTGACAGCAGGATAGTTCCCTTGGCCGCGCCCGCCTTGCGGTTCCTCAATTCGGGCGAGCCCGAAGGCGTTGACCTGCCTCAAACGCCGCGCCTACGCTGTGGCTAGGCTGCAGCGATCATCCCCAAACCGGAAGCAAGCCCATGCGCGCTCATCAGATCATGACCCACCCGGTCATTTCAGTCACGCCGGAAACGACAATCGTCGATGCAGCCAACCTGATGCTGCAGCGGCATATCAGCGGCTTGCCGGTCGTTGCCGCCGGTAAGCTGGTCGGCTCATCTCGGAAGGCGACTTCCTGCGCCGCGGCGAGATCGGAACGCAGCGCAAGTATGGGCGGTTCCTGAAATTCCTGCTCGGCCCCGGCCCGACGGCGACGGATTTTGTCCGCGAGCAGGGCCGCAAGGTCGCGGAGATCATGACCTCCGACCCGATCACGGTCACCGAGGAGACGCCGCTCGAGCAGATCGTCGCGCTGATGGAGAAGCATCACATCAAGCGGCTGCCGGTCGTTCGCGGTGAGGAGCTCGTAGGCATCGTATCGCGGTCCAACCTGTTGCAGGCAGTGGCAAGCCTTGCCCGCGATGTTCCCGATCCGACGGCCGACGACGATCACATCCGCGAGCGCATCATCAATGCGCTGGAGAAAGCGGATTGGTGCCCGTTCGGTCTCAGCGTCGTCGTTCGCGATGGCATCGTGCATCTCAGCGGCGTCATCACCGACGAGCGCAGCCGCCAGGCGGCCATGGTCGCCACCGAAAACGTCGCCGGCGTGAAGAAGGTCCACGACCATCTCTGCTGGGTCGAGCCGATGTCCGGTTTCTATCTGCCTTCGCCCGATGACAGGGAGTGGGCGAAAGCAGGCTGACAACTCGCCCGCTGCTCTACCTCGCCCCGCTTGCGGGGAGAGGTCGAAATTCAAGCTCAGCTTGAATTTCGGGTGAGGGGGAGCTTCCGCGAATCCATTTGCCACCGTGTTCGCGGAGATAGTCGCTCACCCCAACCCTCTCAGGGCGAGCTCCGCTCGTCCCGGCCCCGCAAGAGCGGGGCCAGGGAGAACTGTGGTCATCGCACTGAATGCAATTGAGCTAGCGTTCAGTTCGGGTGGCGGCATCGGCGCAGTCCCGCAGCGCGCGCATCACGTCTTCGCGAGAAATGATGCCGGCGAGCCGTTCGCGCTCGAGCACGGGAACGCTCCGCAACCGGTGATTGATCATCAATTCGAGAACGCGGGTCAACCGCGTCTCCGGGACGACATAGATGAAGTCCGCCGTCATCACATCGCCGGTCGTCCTCTGCATCAGATCCTCGTAGCGCGGAAGGATGCGCGCAGGCGTGAAGATGAAGCAGGACAACAGATCGAATTTGGAGACCATCCCGACCACCTGCGCTCCGTCGACGACGGGATAGGTGTTGAAGTCCTCCTTCTCGAACCGTTCGCACAATTTGGCCATCGTCATGTCGCGCGGCACTGTCTTCGGCTCGCGCGTCATGTAATCGGCGGCGGTCTGCTCGAGAAATTTGTACAAGGCGAATCCTCTATCAGCTTCTCCATTTAAGCCGGCCGCCCCGCTGGCATATTGACCAAGGTCAATCGCGGCGGCCAGGGCAAATGCGGGATGAAGTTCCCTCTCCTCTTGAGCAGGACTGGCCAATCGGACCATAATCTGCCAGACCACTGTCCGAATCCGCCGCGAGGGCGGCGAAGAACCGGAAAAGCGTGTGACTGGCCTCGACCCATCCCCCTCCGACGACCACGCCGATGATCGGCGCTTTCGACTCGGTGCCGAGGGAGCCGGTGTCGGTGGCTGGGATCTCGACCTCTCAACGATGCAGTTCGCCTGGTCGAACACCGCGCGAAGGCTGTTCGGCGTTCCCGATGATGTGCCGATCAGCTATGAGCGCTTCCTTTCGCTGCTCGAGCCCGGAGATCACGAACGCGCCGAAAAGGTCATTTCACGCGCGACCGAAAGCGGCGGGTCCGTCGATCTTGCGTGCCGGCTAAGCCGAAATGACGGCGCTGACCATTGGGTGCGACTCCGCGGCAGCCTGACGCGGGGCACCGACGGGAAATTCCCGCACCTTTCCGGCATCGTGCTCGACATCGACGAGGAAAAGCAGCTCGAAGAGACCTTGCGCACGCGCGAAGGGCACCTGCAGTCGATCCTGGAGACGATTCCCGACGCCATGATCGTCATCGACGGCCGTGGCATCATGCAGTTCTTCTCGATCGCCGCGGAACGGCAGTTCGGCTATACCGAGCAAGAGGCCATCGGGCAGAACGTCAGCATGTTAATGCCGGAGCCCGATCGCTCCCGCCATGACAGCTACATGGCGCGCTACCTCGCTACCGGCGAACGCCACATCATCGGCATTGGCCGCATCGTGACCGGCCAGCGCAAGGACGGCACCACCTTCCCGATGCATCTGTCGATCGGCGAGATGCAGTCCGGCGGCGAGCCCTATTTTACCGGTTTCGTCCGCGACCTCACCGAGCATCAGCAGACGCAGGCACGGCTGCAGGAATTGCAGTCGGAACTCGTCCACGTCTCGCGCCTGAGCGCGATGGGCGAGATGGCCTCCGCCCTCGCCCACGAGCTCAACCAGCCGCTCGCCGCGATCAGCAACTACATGAAAGGCTCGCGCCGCCTGCTCGCCGCGAGCGATGACCCGAACCGCGCCAAGATCGAGAACGCGATGGATCGAGCCGCCGAACAGGCGATCCGCGCCGGGCAGATCATCCGGCGGCTGCGCGACTTCGTCGCCCGCGGTGAATCGGAAAAGCGCGTCGAGCGGCTGTCGAAGATGGTCGAAGAAGCCGGCGCGCTCGGGCTCGCCGGCGCGCGCGAGCAGGACGTGCGGATCCGCTTCAACCTCGATCCGCGATACGATTTGGTGCTGGTCGACCGCGTCCAGGTTCAGCAAGTGCTGGTCAATCTCTTCCGCAACGCGCTGGAGGCGATGGCGCAGTCCGAGCGGCGCGAGCTGATCGCCTCGAACCGACCGGTCGATGAAGACATGATCGAAGTGTCGGTGTCCGACACCGGTCATGGATTTCCTGACGACGTGGAGAAAAACCTGTTCCAGACCTTCTTCACCACCAAGGAAACCGGCATGGGCGTCGGGCTGTCGATCAGCCGCTCGATCATCGAGGCGCATGGCGGGCGGATGTGGGCCGAGTCCAATCACGCAGGCGGCGCGACCTTCCGTTTCACACTGCCGGCGGTACCGAACGAGAGTTTGACAGATGGCACGTAGGGGAAATGTCTACGTCATCGACGATGACGAGGCGATGCGGGATTCGCTGCAATTCCTGCTTGATTCGGCCGACTTCGAAGTCCGCCTGTTCGAGTCGGCGCAAGCTTTCCTGGACACGCTCGCAGCCGTTGAGTTCGGCTGCGTGGTATCGGATATTCGCATGCCCGGCATCGACGGCATCGAGCTTTTGAAGCGGGTCAAAGAGAGCCGCTCGAGCTTTCCGGTCGTCATCATGACCGGCCATGGCGATGTCCCGCTCGCCGTCGAAGCAATGAAGCTCGGCGCGGTCGATTTCATGGAAAAACCATTCGAGGATGACCGGCTGATCGCAATGATCGACGTCGCGCTCAAGCAGGCCGAGGTCGGCGCCCGCGACGAGGCCGCGATCCAGGATGTCGCCGCCCGCATCGCCTCGCTGTCTCAGCGCGAGCGGCAGGTCATGGACGGGCTGGTGGCCGGGCTGTCCAACAAGATGATCGCCCGCGACTACAATATCAGCCCGCGGACCATCGAGGTCTATCGGGCCAATGTGATGACCAAGATGCAGGCAAGCAGCCTTTCCGAGCTGGTCCGCCTGGCCATGCGCGCTGGGGCGCTCAAGGATTGAGCTGAATCAAGCCGGTCGGCATCGACAGGCTTATAAATATGCGTTGATGGACCGGATTACCGGCCCGGAAGCCGGATAAGAGCCACGATGCCCCCACCCGCCAGAACACCCCTCGTCTACGTCGTGGACGACGATTCCGACGTGCTCGGCTCACTGCGTTTCCTCCTGGAAACCGACGGCTTCCACGTCCGCACCTTCCGCAGCGCCGAGGCGTTGCTGAACGCCATGACCATGGGCGGCGCCGACTGTTTCGTGATCGACTACAAGATGCCGAAAATGAGCGGCATCGACCTCGCCGGGATTCTGCGCCAGCGCGCCATCGACACGCCGATCATCCTGATCACCGGCTATCCCGACGCGGCGATTCCGGCCAAGGCCGCGGCCGCCGGCATCCGCTATGTGCTGCATAAGCCGCATGTCGAGGACAGCCTTTCCAGTCGCATCTGGGAGCTGATCAAGACCGATCGACCACCGGCCGCGTGACTACGTAATTCTACGTAAGGGCTTGCCCTTACGGCATGAAGCGAAATTTCCGCGTTCGCTTGTTCCGCGTACCAAAGGCCATCCGCTGCACAGGAGATGGCTCATGCTCACCCAGTCGACCGCCGCCCCTTCCCTCAACATCAACAGGGTTGTCCCGGGCCCCCTTCCGTCCTCCGAGCCATTTTGCGGCCTTGCCGGACATGCCGGCCTGATCGCGACCGAATTCACCTACCGGAAAGACGAGGAAATCTACGGCGAGGACGAGCCGGCGGAATACGTCTACCAGGTGATCCGCGGCGCGGTGCGCACCTACAAGCTGCTCTCCGACGGCCGGCGCCAGATCGGCGCATTCCATCTGCCCGGCGATGTCTTCGGGCTCGAGTCCGGCATCAAGCACCGGCTGGCCGCGGAAGCCATCATCGACACCTCCGTGCGGCTGGTAAAGCGCCGCAGCCTCGAACAGGCAGCCGGCACCGATGTCCAGGTCGCCCACAAGCTCTGGACCATGACGGCTGATGATCTCAAGCACGCCGAAGAACACATGCTCCTGCTCGGCCGCAAGAGCGCCATGGAGCGGGTCGCGAATTTCCTCCTGGAGATGGACCGCCGCCTTGCGGTCGCCGGCATGATGGCGCTGCCGATGTGCCGGCGCGATATCGGCGATTATCTCGGACTGACGCTGGAGACGGTTTCCCGCGCGCTGTCGCAACTGAACGACGAAGGCGTGCTCGGCTTCTCCGGCGCCCGCCAGATCGTGCTCCGCAACCGCCAGCGCCTGCGCAACATGGACATTTGATTTGGCGTAATCTCACACGGCGTCAGTCTTCACCTCTCCCATAGGGAGAGGTCGGCGCGAAGCGCCGGGTGAGGGGTTTCGGTCACTCGATAGAGCACCTCCCCTCACCCGGATCGCTGACGCGATCCGACCTCTCCCTGTGGGAGAGGTGGACGATGCGGCACAATCCGAACGTCACTAACTCTTCGCGGAAGCTCAGCCCGCTGCACCGAACAAGAGCGGCAGCGCGCGTGGGCCGCGGACGGTGCCTTCCGACCACGTCACCTTGCCGGCGGGATCGAGACGGAAGTCGGGAATCCGCTTCAGCCACTCCTCGATCGCGACTGTCATTTCCATGCGTGCGAGGTTCGAGCCGACGCAGCGATGGATGCCGAGGCCGAAGGCGGCGTGGCGATTCTCCTTGCGGTCGATCACCACCTTGTCGGCATCGGGGAACACCGTGGGGTCGCGGTTGGCGGCGGGGAACGACAACAGCACCATATTGCCGGGCCTGACCGGGCAGCCGCTGATTGTGGTTTCCTTCACCACCTCGCGCGCCATCGTGACCGGCGAATAGGCGCGCAAGAATTCCTCGATCGCGCTCGGCATCAATTCCGGTTCGGCGACCAGGCGCTCGCGGTCCGCGGGCGTTTTCGCAAGATGCCAGAGCGAGGAGCCGATCGCGCTCCAGGTGGTATCGATCCCTGCGATCAAAAGCAGCCGCAGCGCGCCGAGCACGTGGGCGTCCGACAATGGCTTGCCGTCCTTGTCCTTCGCATTCATCAACGTCGTGATCAGATCGTCGCTCGGCTTGTCCTTGCGCTCGTTGATATGGCCGGCAAAATAGGCGCTCATGTCCTCGATCGCACGCATCAGCGTGCCGTGATCCTTGATGCCGAGTTCAAGGACCTCGTGGATCCACTTGATGAAGAGATCGCCGTCCTGCTCGGGGATCCCAAGCATATGGGCGATGGCGCGCACCGGAATATGCTTGGTGTAACGTGCGGCGGCGTCGCATTTTCCGTCGGCGATGAATTCGTCGATCAGTTCGTTGCAGATCGCTCTTACCCGCGGCTCCAGTTTCTTCATCGCGTCGGGCGTGAAGGGAGGCAGCAGCAATTGCTTGGCCGGCTTGTGCTCCGGCGGATCGGATGTGATCGGAGGCGAGGTCGCGGTGATCTCCGGCCGTACGTCGCGCACGATGATGCGACGGGAGGAGAAATGCTCGGTGTCGTAGGCGATCTGCTTCACCGCCTCATAGGTGGTCGGCATATAGCAGCCGAGGAAGCGCTCGGTGTGAACCACTGGCGAGGCTGCGCGCAACTGCTCCCAGATCGGAAACGGATTCTCGGTCCAGGTCGGATCGGTGTGGTCGAAATCACGGATCCAGTCGGTCACCGGCGGGTGTTCGGGCATCATGCTGACGGAATCGGACATCGGCAATTTCCTTCCGCTGTGTTCATTCAGATCAAGTGTGGATGAAGGCGGCGGTTCGACTGCGCGCCTCACTCCTCGATGACTTCGATCGCGAATTCCGGGCAGTTGGTTTGGGCGAGATAGGCCTTGTCCTCGAGCCCTTCAGGCACATGGCCATCGCCGTGCTCATGCGCATTGCCATATTCGTCGAGATCGAACAGTTCGGGCGCGAGCGCGTTGCAGCGCGCGTGTCCCTGGCACTTATCCTGGTCGACGTGGATCTTCAGCTTTCCGGACATGCGGACGCTTCCCTGCCGTGTGCGGCATCGATGCGCGGGGCTCGATGTGCGGACGGGCGTTCCTCGGCTTCTCGGCGGACGCGGCTTGCTTCGGCCACGTCTCGAATTAGAGCCATTACATTCGCGGTCCGGTTGTGCTGTCAAGCGAAAAGTTATAGCCTATCACATTGAGATGGGAACACGCCTCGCCCGCAAGCCGCAAAATGCCTATCACCATGGCGATCTCCGCGACGCCCTGGTGCACGCCGCACTGCGGGAAGCGGAACTCGGCGGCCCCGAGGCCGTCAACATCAGTGCACTCGCCAAGAAGCTTCGCGTCTCGCAGCCCGCCCCCTACCGGCATTTCGCCGACCGCGAGGCGCTGTTGTCGGCCGTCACGGCAGAAGCCTTTCGCCAGTTCAACGCAACGCTGCGCGATGCAATCAACGGACCATCGAAGCAGACCAAGCTCTCGCGCTTCGCGCGAGCTGCCCTCACCTTCGGCTTGCGCCGACACGGCATCTACCGCCTGATGTTCGCCTCACGCGTGATGGCCTGTTCGCCAAAGGACAGCGAGCTGCACAGCGCCTCGATGGAGACGTTCGGCCTGCTCCTCGAAGCTTTGGAGTCGCCGGCGGTCGGCCTCCTGCGCGAGCGTCACGCGCTGCAGATCTGGGCCGCGCTGCACGGCGTCGTGATGCTCGCCGAGCAAGGCCTGCTCACCGGCCAGCTCGCCGAGACCACGCGCGAAGAACTGCTCGACGACATGGTCGCGCAGATCAAACTAAGCCTGTCACTCGCGATCAAGGCGGCGGAGCAAGAGCGCTGATCTGTACGACGATCTCTCCCTCCGCTCGCAATGACGTGCAGAGAACATGCCAAGCGCGCCGATGTCGTAGGGTGGGCAAAGCGACTTCACGCACAGACGCTCAAACATGCTCAGACGGAAGCGTGCCCACCATCGCGAGCGGATTGCTTGATGGGTGGGCACGCTTCGCTTTGCCCACCCTACGCCACTACGGCGTTGCTGAACTTACCTCGCCGCTTCAAACCCGCCGAGCACCGCGGTCAAATTCGCGCCGAGGATGTCGGAGAGATAGCCGCCTTCCTGCACGAACACCGTCGGCAGCCCGATCCGCGCGATCGCGGCGCCGATGCGGCGAAAGCCTTCCGTGGTGACGGCAAGGCCTGCCAGCGGATCGTGCTCGGAGGCATCGAGACCGAGCGCGACGACGAGTGCGCCGGGCGCGAAGGCCTCGATCGTCTTCTGCGCCGTCGCGAGCGCCGTGAGGTAGCCGTCGTTGCCGGTGCCGATCGGCAGCGGGATGTTGAGATTGGTGCCGAGCCCCGGACCGACGCCGCGCTCATGGGCGTAACCCCAGACGAACGGATAGAAGGCGGACGGATCGGCATGGATCGACACCGTCAGCACGTCACCTCGCTCGTAGAAGACGCCCTGGGTGCCATTGCCGTGATGGACATCGACGTCGAGGATCGCGACGCGCTCATGCATCAGGCGCAGATGCGCCGCGGCCACCGCGCTGTTGTTGAGGAAACAGAAACCGCCGGCGATATCGCGGTACGCATGATGGCCGGGCGGACGGCAAAGTGCGTAGACGGCATCCTCGCCCTCCATGACCATCTGCGCCGCGGTCGCCGCGACATCGGTCGCAGCGCAGGCGGCGGCCCAGGTGCCCGGCCCGATCGGCGCGGCGGTGTCGGCCGTGTGCCAGCCGAGCCGGCCGATGATATGGGTCGGATAGGTGGCGGCATTTCGTACCGGATGGATGTTGCCGATCATCTCGGGTCCCGCATCGCCAAGTGCCGACCAGGCGTCCCACGCTTCCGCGAGGAAGCTGAGGTATTCGGCGCTGTGCACTCGCGCCCGCGGCCCCTGCCCGAACACGGTCGGCTCGACCAGTTGGTGCTTGCCCGCCTTCAGCCCCGTGAGCAGTCGGTCGGCGCGCTCGGGTTGCTCAGTGGTGCGCTTGACGACACCACGGACCAGGAAGAATTGCGGATCATGGCTGCGATGCAGTTCGGTATAGACGGCCTTCACCAGGAGGCTCCCATCATTGGAGATGGGAACATCCCTTGCATAGAACCGCCCGAATCGCAAAAGCCGCCCGGTGCGAAAAGGATGCACTCGCTCCTGTTCATTCCTTAAGCGCCGACTGCCGAGAGTTTAACCTTGCCCCGCCAGGTCAGACCCGTTGAATCGAGAGCGACGACCGCCTCCAAGATCCGCGGCTGTATCGTCTCCCCGAACGAGCTGAAAGGTTCCGATGCTCGCATTCATCGCGCAACGAATTATGAAGGCGATCGTCGTCCTGCTCGCGATCGTCGTGTTGAACTTCTTCCTGATCCGGCTCGCACCCGGGGACCCCGCGGTGGTGATGGCAGGAGAAGCCGGCGCCAGCGATCAACTCTTCGTCGCGCAGCTCCGCGAGAAATTCGGTCTCGATCAGCCATTGCCCGTGCAGCTCTATCGGTATGTGAAGGGCATCGCCACCCTCGACCTCGGCTTCTCCTTCCGCCAGCAAGCGCCGGTGTCACAATTGATCCTCGAGCGATTGCCGGCAACGCTGCTGCTGACCGGAACGGCGTTTGCGATCTCGCTGCTATCAGGCGTGCTGTTCGGAATACTGGCTGCGCGACGTGCAGGTACCTGGGCCGATACCGCAATCACGATATTGGCGCTGATCTTCTACGCCACGCCATTGTTCTGGGTCGCACTGATGGCGATCCTGCTCTTCTCCGTGACGATGGATTGGCTGCCGAGCTTCGGCTACGAGACGGTCGGCGCCAACTACACCGGCTTCGCCCACGTGCTCGACGTCGGCGCGCATCTGATCCTGCCGGCGATGACGATCGGCCTGTTCTTCATGGCGACCTACACCCGCATGACGCGCGCCTCGATGCTGGAGGTGAAGCGGCTCGATTTCGTCAAGACCGCGCGCGCCAAGGGCTTGCGTGACGCGGTGATCCAGCGCCGCCACGTCCTGCGCAACGCGCTGCTGCCCGTCGTGACGCTCGCAGGCCTGCAGGCGGGCACGCTGGTCGGTGGCGCTGTGTTGACCGAGACCGTGTTCGCCTGGCCCGGCATCGGCCGCCTGATGTATGAGGCGTTACTGCAGCGCGACTATAACCTCCTGCTCGGCGTCTTCGTCGTCTGTTCGGCGATGGTGCTGGCCTTCAACTTGATCACCGACCTGATCTACCGCTCGGTCGATCCGCGGATCGAGTTTGCGGCATGAAGCGGTTCTGGAAGCTATTGCTGCGCAATCCCGGCGGATTGATCGGCTCCATCATTCTCCTGGCCGCGATCGCGGTGGCGCTGTTCGGACCGATAGTGTTTCCGAACTCGCCCTGGCGCATGGTGCAGCGGCCGTTCCTGCCGCCGTTCACGATATCAGCCCTGCCGCTCGGCACCGACGCGCTCGGCCGCGACGTGTTCGCCGGCATCATCTATGGCGCGCGCGTCTCGCTGTTGGTTGGGCTGGTCTCGACGCTCGCGGCACTCGCCGTCGGCATTCCCGTAGGCGCCCTCGCCGGCTATTTCGGCGGCCGGATTGGCGATGCCCTGATGCGCTTCACCGAATTCTTCCAGACCGTGCCGAGTTTTGCGCTCGCGATCGTGCTGGTGGCGATCATGCAGCCTTCGATCGTCTCGATCGTGCTGGCGATCGCGATCGTGAGCTGGCCGCCGGTGGCGCGGCTGGTACGCGGCGAGGTGCTGTCGCTGCGCACCCGCGAATATGTGCAGGCCGCGATCGTCACGGGACAGAGCCATCGCTGGATCATCTGGCGCGAGATCCTCCCCAATGCGCTCTCGCCCGTCATCGTGCTGGCTTCGCTGATGGTGGCGACCGCAATCCTCCTGGAGTCCTCGCTCTCCTTCCTCGGCCTTGGCGATCCCAATCTGATGTCATGGGGCTACATGGTCGGCGCCGGCCGCACCGTGATCCGGCAGGCCTGGTGGATCACGGTGTTTCCCGGGATCGCCATCCTGGTTTCGGTGCTGGCGCTGAACCTGATCGGCGAAGGCCTCAACGACGCGCTCAATCCGCGCCTCAACAAGGAGGGACGCTGAGCATGTCCGAGAGCAAACCGATCGTCGTCATCAAGGACCTCAAACTCGCGCTGCCGTCCGGCGCCGACCGCGCCTACGCGGTCGACGGCGTGTCGTTCGATCTTATCCCCGGCAAGATCCTGTGCGTGGTCGGTGAGTCCGGCTCCGGCAAGTCGATGTGCGCCCACGCTTTGATGGGCCTCCTTCCCGATACGATCGGCCGCGAGGCCGGCGAGATTCTCTTCGAGGGGCAGAATCTGCTGCAACTCGATGAGCACAAATGGCTCGGCCTGCGCGGCCGCCACATGGCGATGGTGTTCCAGGAGCCGATGACCGCGCTCAATCCCTTGATGCGGATCGGCGACCAGATCGCCGAGATGTTCGAGGCGCACGGTCTGCTGACGCCGAAGGACCGCCGGCACAAGGCGCTCAATCTCCTGCGCGAGGTCGGCCTGCCCAACCCCGAACGTTCGGTGCGCGCCTATCCGCACCAATTGTCCGGCGGACAGCGTCAGCGCGCGATGATCGCAATGGCGCTCGCGCTCGAGCCGGCGGTGCTGGTCGCGGATGAACCGACCACCGCGCTCGATGTCACCACGCAGGCGCAGATCCTGAAGCTGATCCGCGACCTGCAGCGCCGCCGCAACATGGCGGTGATGTTCATCACCCATGATTTCGGCGTCGTCGCCGATATCGCCGACCGCGTGGTCGTGCTGCAGCACGGCAAGGTGGTCGAACAGGGCTCGGCCGATGACGTGCTGCAGCTTCCGCAGCATCCCTACACACGCGCCCTGCTCGCCGCCGTCCCCTCGATGCAGCCGCCGCAGCGCGCTCCCCTTACCGACCGTCCCAAGGCAGTCGAGGTGATCGGCCTCGACAAGACCTACGTCTCCGGCGGCGGCTGGTTCCGGCCGGAGCGCCGCGTGCAGGCGGCCAAGGCCATCAACTTCAATATCCTGCAGGGCGAGACGCTCGGCCTCGTCGGCGAATCCGGCTCCGGAAAATCCTCGGTCGCGCGCCTCGTCATGCGCCTGATCGAGCCGGACCAGGGGACGGTCCGCGTCGGCGATACCAACTTCACCGCGATCGGCGGCAAGGAATTGCGCAAGGAGCGCAGCCGTATCCAGATGATCTTCCAGGATCCGTTCGCCTCGCTCAATCCCCGCCGCAGGGTCGGCAACATCATCGCGGACGGGCCGATCGCGCATGGCATCGATCCAGACGTCGCGCGGCAGCGCGCCCGCGACCTGCTCGGCATGGTCGGCCTCAACGCCAACGCGATGGATCGCTTTCCGCACGAATTTTCCGGCGGCCAGCGCCAGCGCATCGGAATCGCCCGCGCGCTGGCGCTCGAGCCGGAGATCCTGGTCGCGGACGAAGCGGTTTCCGCGCTCGATGTTTCGGTACAGGCGCAGGTGCTCAATCTGCTCGAAGACCTCAAAGCGCGGCTTGGGCTGTCGATGCTGTTCATCACCCACGATCTGCGCGTCGCCGCGCAAATCTGCGACCGGATCGCGGTGATGCAGCGCGGCGAAATCGTGGAACTAAGGCCTGCAGCCGCGCTGTTCTTGGCGCCCGAACATCCCTACACGCGCGAGCTGCTCGCTGCCGTGCCCGGCCGGACATCGCCATCCACCGAGAGGATGAGCCAAGAGGAGATAGCGTGACACCGGTTATGCGGGAAAATCTGCCGAGTCGATCCGGATGCGGTCAGCGTGCAGCGACCAATCACACAGCGCCTGTACCTCGCAGAATTTCTGCTTGGCCATTTCCGCGGCCTGGCCTTCGTTCAAGGCATTCACTTCCAGCGAACTCTGGCAAACCTCCCTTTCGCGGCCATTGTCGCCAAGTACGTCCTTCATGAAGCTAACGACAAATCGTGACATGGGAGCCTCCTGCTACACGGGTAGCGTCGGATTTTGGATACTAGCATCTTGGAAAAGTGAGTTGAGGAAAATCAAGCCCGATGTCGCCCAACTCTAACGTAATCCTCTGCGCCGGCTGATGGCGGCGCGGCGATCGATCCGGCGCGGTTCCACGTCCTCCCCTGCTCCGCATTCGGCAGTGGATTTGACTAAAAATCAGCGATGTCGCTACTCCGGCGCAAACCCGAAGGTCCGTTCAAAGCGCTTGGCGTAAGCCGGCCAGACCTCGGGATTGATGATCCGCGGCGGCCGCTTGCCATCGAGCGCGTCCAGGATCTGCTCGGCGGCGATCCGCCCCATATTCTCGCGCGCCTCCCGGGTGACGCCCGCCGTATGCGGACTGGCGAGCACATTGTCGAACTGCAGCAACGGATGTTCCGGCGGCGGCGGTTCCTTGGCCCAGACATCAAGCCCGGCGCCGGCGATGCGCTTGTTGCGCAGGGCATCCTCCAGCGCCTCCTCGTCATGGATGAAGCCGCGCGCGGTGGTGATGAAGAACGCGTGCGGCTGCATCAGCGCGAACTCGCGGGCGCTGATCATGCCGCGGCTTTCCTTCGTCAGCGGGCAACTGATCGAGACATAGTCGGCGCGGCGCAGCAGCTCGTCGAGCTCGACCTTCTCGCCGCCGCGCTTCGCCATTTCCTCGGCGGTCAAATAGGGATCGTAGGCGATCACCTTCATGTGCAGGAGTCCCCTGCAGAGCTCGGCGATCCGGCGGCCGACATTACCAAGACCGATGATGCCGATGGTCTTGCCCTGTGCCTCGTTGCCGATCAGCGCATTGCGGTTGACGTCCCGCTGGCGCCGCAACACACGGTCGGACTCGATGATGCGCTTCGACAGAGCCAGCAGCATCGCCAGCGCGTGCTCGGCGACGGAATTGGCGTTGCCGCCGGATTGATTAACCACCAGCACGCCAGCCGCGGTGCAGGCCTCAACGTCGACGGGATCGAAACCGGCGCCATTGGAGGAGACGACCAGGAGGTTCGGCGTGCGGCGGAGCAGGTCCCGGTCGACATGGAAGTGCCTGGCCAGTTCGTCGCGCGCCGCCCCGATCTGGTAGGCGTGCGCCGCTTCGAGGATCGGCGCCGCAACCTCATCGGGGCTCTCATTCTCCAGCCGGTCCAGCCGCACGTCGGGGCGGCTCTTGAGGATGTCCGCGTAGATGTTGTGGGCGAGGTATTTGACGTAGAAGACGCGCTTGTTGTTGACGGTCATGTCCTTCTGCAACTTTCAGTTCGGAAAACCATAGAGTCCTGCGGGGTTAGTGACGAGGATGCGCCGCCGCGTCGCCTCATCCGGTGTCCATTGCTGGAGCAGGTCGAGCAGGTGGCCGGCATCAGGCATCTCGCCCTCGACCCGCGGATGCGGCCAGTCGCCACCCCAGACCAGGCGCTCGGGGTTCGCCCTCACCAGGGCCTCGTGGAACGGCCGCGCATCGGGATAATCGGGCGCCTGCTGGCTGAGGCGATGCGCGCCGGAGAGCTTGGCCCAGCACCAGCCGTCGCCGACCGCTCGCAAGAGGCTTTGGAACCCTTCGGTGCTGGTGCCGGCGCGGGCGTCGGTACGGCCCATATGGTCGATCACAACAGGCAGGTGGAAGGATTTCAGTAGTGGCACAGTCTGCGGCAAATCCTTGACGTCGATCCAGAGCTGAAGGTGCCAGCCGAGTTCGGCCATCACGGGCGCCAGCCTCTCGGCTTCCGTTAGCGGAACGCCGCCACGATAGTGCAACTGGCCGCCGCGGAAAAAATGGTTGAAGCGCAGGCCGCGCACGCCCAGCGCATTCCATTCCTTGAATATGGCCGGCGAGACGCTCGCATCGGCCACCGCGACGCCGCGCAGGCGATCCGGCGTGCGGCGGAGCGCATCCAGCATCGCGGAATTGTCGCGGCCGTGCGCACTGCCCTGCACCAGCACGCCGCGCGCAAAGCCGAGGGTGTCGAGCATATCAAGGTATTTTTCCAGCGGCGCATCGGGCGGCGTGTAGCTGCGATCCTCCGCATAGGGAAAATGATCGGACGGCCCGAACACATGAGCATGGGTATCGCAAGCGCCCGGCGGTAGCGGCAGCTTGGGACGGCTGACCTCGCGCGGCGGCAGGCAGGCGGGAATGGCTGAAGCGGTCATCGCACTATTCCGCCGTCATCCCGGCGGCCTTGATGATCGGCCCCCACTTCTCGTAGTCGGCATGGATCTTGGCATCGAACTTTTCCGGCGTGCTCCCGATCGGCACCGCGCCGAGCTTGCTCAGCCGCTCCTTTACCACCTCCATGTTCAGCGCGGCCACGAAGTCATGCGAGAGCTTTGCCACGAGATCGGGCGGCATGCCGCCCGGCCCGAGCAACCCCCACCACACCTCGGTGTCGTAGCCCGGTACGGCCTCGGACAGGCTGGGAACATCCGGCAGGAACGGCGCCCGCGCCGCCGTGGTGACGGCGAGCGCCCGGACGGTGCCGGCCTGAAGCTGGCCGACCGACTCCGGGCCATTGTTGAACGACATCGGGATCTGCCCGCCCAGGAGGTCGTTGATCGCCGGCATGCCGCCTTTGTAAGGGATTGCGTTGAGATCGATCTTCGCCAGGTTCTTCAGGAGTTCGCCGGTCAGATGGGTCGATGTGCCATTGCCGGCATGGCCGTAGGACAGGCTGCCCGGTTTGGCCTTGGCAGTCGCGATAATTTCGGCAGCGGACTTGAACGGGGAGTCCGCGCGCACCAGCAATACGTTGGGCGACGACGCCAGAAGCGAAATCGGCGAGAAATCCTTGAACGTGTCGTAAGGCAGCTTGGGATAGAGGAACGGATTGGTAGCGTGGCCGCTCGCCACCATAACCAGACTATAGCCATCCGGCGGCGAGGTGGCGATCGCCTGCGACGCGATCACGCCACCCGCGCCGGGCCGGTTCTCGACGACGATCGATCGTCCCCATTGTTTCGACACCTCGTCGGCAAGCGTGCGGGTCAAAACATCGACGCCCCCGCCGGGCGGATAAGGCACCAGGATATGAACGGGTTTGGCGGGAAACGGCTGCGCGAATGCCGAGCCGGCCGCAAAGGACATGACCGCCGCAATGGCGGCTCGCCAGAACCGACTGGCCATGACATTCCTCCCACTGCTCTCGTCTTATTGTCGTTGCCGCCTGTATCGCATACCAGACCGGCATTCGCACCAGCGGAAACCGCAGGTCACGTTGCGACTGCGACATGTTGACAATCCCGCCGCTCGGGTGAAGTTTTGCCGCAAGAAAGCGGCCGCAGCGTCGCCAGATGTGAGGGAGAGCAAACATGGCGCTCGCGGAGGATCAAAGCTCGCTCAAATCCGCAAGCGAGAAGAGCTGGCACGGCATCGTGCTGCAAACGCTCAAGCGCAACGAGGTCCGCCTCGTGCCGTATGTGCCGGATCGCGTGCTGACGCCGCTGATCAAGAACCTGCACGCCGATCCCTTCTTCACGACCTTCCCCACCGCGCGCGAGGAGGAAGCGGTCGGAATCGTCTCCGGCGCCTGGATGGGCGGCATGCGCGGTGCGGTGCTGATGCAGACCTCCGGTTTTGCCACCCTTGCGAATGTGCTGGCGTCGCTTGCGGTCCCCTACCAGATCCCCGTGATCATGCTGGTCTCCGAGCGCGGAACGCTCGGCGAATTCAACTACGGCCAGGCGCTGGTCTGCCGCACCATGCGGCCGGTGCTCGACTCGCTGGCGATGGAGCATCATACGGTGACCCGGCTCGACGAGTTCGAGTTCATCATCGACCGCTCGATCAAGCAGGCCGTCACCACGCAGGCGCCGGTGGCGCTGATCCTCTCGCCGCTGCTCACCGGCGGCAAGGTCTTTGACAAGTGAGCGGTCCCATGAATACGGCAACCAAAACCCCTGCCCGCAACACCAAGGTGATGAACCGGTTCGACCTCACCTCGCGCCTTGTCGCAAAGCTGAAGAACGAAGAGGCCGTGGTCGGCGGCATCGGCAACACCAATTTCGACCTCTGGGCCGCCGGCCATCGCCCGCAGAACTTTTACATGCTGGGAAGCATGGGGCTCGCATTTCCGATCGCGCTCGGTGTGGCGCTGGCGCAGCCCAAGCGTCGCGTGTTCGCGCTCGAGGGCGACGGCTCGCTCCTGATGCAGCTCGGGTCGTTGTCGACGATCGCGACGCTGGCGCCGAAGAACCTCACCATGGTCGTGATGGACAACGGCATCTATCAGATCACCGGCGCGCAACCGACGCCGGCAGCGGCGGTCTCCGATCTCGTCGCCATCGCGGTTGCCAGCGGCCTTCGGAGCAGCTCCTGGGCCGCCGATGAGGATGATTTCGAACGCCTCATCGATCAGTCGCTCGCCTCGGACGGCCCGACGCTGATCGGCGTGCGCATCGACGACAAGCCCGGCACCGGTGCGACCCGTCGCGATCCCGTGCATATCAGGGAGCGCTTCATGCTAGGCCTCGGCGTGCGGCAGCCGTTGTAGAATTTCGCGCGCCCCGTTCAGCGTTTTGGGCCAGAACCCGAAGCGCCCCAAGCCCGGTCAACCCATTCTGCAATTCAGCGAGACAGCCCTTCATCACTGTCAAGATCGCTTCCCTATTCTCGGCGCCCTTGTCCCAAACGTAGCCATGGGCGAGGCTGATTACGATGCCGCTGCTAAGATGCAGCAGGAAGCCCCCCGGAATGACAGTGATTAGCAAATCGGTTGCCCCGCTGCGCGACAGCCCTTTCAACGCTGGCTCAACCAACGGTTGGAGATCATCTTGCTCAGATTTCCTAATAAGAAAATAAGCGCGCCCAAGGGCGATTAAACTAACCAGCGGGGCCACCACGTTGGCGTAGACAATGCCACTGCATTCAGTCGCCGTGGCCGACGCCACTAGTTTGGCTGGGTCGTTCCAGTTGCAGTAGATTGACACACCGCAAATGTCGCCACCGAGGGCTTCGAGTTGCCGATGAACGACAGACTCGGTCCGCTTCATGACTGAGCCCGCATGATCCTGCCGGCCGGTGAAGATTTCGCAGACCTCCAGCCCGAAACGCTGTTCGCCTTCGGTGACGATGAAATCCGGGTGCTCGCGATCAGCTTCGAGAAGCCACGTCTTGCCGAGCAGCTTTGCCGCCTGTTCAGGCCGTGTCATTGCCAATGAGCCAGAGAATGGATGGACTGTGCAGGTCCAGGTCCGTCGAGGGACGTTACTCGATCGCGTCGAGCGAGCGTCGGTCAAACAGTATGCTATCGGCGAGGCGATGGCGAGATGATCTTCTCGCAAGGCTCCGTCTTCATCCCGCAGATTTTTTCGCGGTTCGCGTTTTCGGAGGCGATCCGGCAGGGGACCTCATGCGAATCCGCACGTATCCGCCTTTCGGCTGTTCCATTTCGAAGGCGTTTGTCTTTCGCACAAGATCACTCAGCTTGCGGAAACCAAAGGTTCTCGGATCGAAATCGGAAGCCAGGTTGGCAAGGTGTTTTCCGACTTCCCCAAGAGCTACCCACCCGTCTTCACTCTCCATCTGGGCAATGACCTTATTGATAATAGGAATAGCCGCCTCGGGTGGTTGAAGCGGCTTCAACTTCGAGGCGGGATCCTGATTGTTCGCCGCGCCGGCTAGCAGGTTCTCGGTATATACGAATCTTCGGCAGGCCTGCCTGAAGCTTTCAGGCGTCTTCTGTTCGCCAAAGCCGAAAACATCGATGCCCTGCTCCCGGATGCGGGCGGCAAGACGTGTAAAGTCACTGTCGGAAGACACCAGGCAGAAGCCATCGAACCGGCCGCTATGAAGGAGGTCCATCGCATCAATGACCAGCGTGATGTCGGATGCATTCTTTCCGGTTGTGTAGGCGAACTGCTGTTGAGGTATGATGGCGTGCTTCGACAGCATATCCGCCCAAGCCTTGGATCGAGGATTGGAGAAGTCGCCGTAGATGCGGCGAACGCTCGCTTCGCCGATCTTGGCAATCTCCTCGAACAATCCATCTACGATCTTTGCGGAGGCATTGTCGGCATCGATCAAAACGGCGAGACGGGGCGAACGGTGTTCAGCAGGCATGATATACCCCCATAAGCATGCAACGACTAAAGCACAGAATCGCCAACAATCTCTACTGCCTGCAAGGACTTCAGCTCATGACTTCGTTCGAAAGAACAAAAAAAGCAGCCTGCATGAACACGCAGGACGGCGGAAATCGACACGCCAGGATGTCGCTTCGCTGATCCGGGCTGCGCCTGCCGGACTGGCAAAGCGGCTCAGTTCAGCCGCAGCTCGGTGATGTGCCGCGGATCCGGGCTCAGCTCACCACGCTCCACGCGCCTTACGATATCAGTCAGCACGGCATTGGCGGCGCAGGAGAGGCCGATCTTCTCGCCCTCTCGCACCACGAGACCGTTGAGGAATTCGATCTCGGTACGCCGGCCTTTCTGCACGTCCTGGCCCATCGAGGGACGCTGCTGGGACGAGGTGCGCTTGCCGTCCTTGAAGCGCTGCTCGTCGCAGACCCGCATCGCCGTCTCGTCGCCCTCCCCGGCACGCGCGATCGTCTCGGGCGGCAGGTGCAGGATCTCCTCCAATTGATAGCCGAGCGCCTGGCCGACGCGGATCGCTTCGCTGCCGAGCCGGGTGGAGAAACGGCGGATTGGCTCGCTTTGCAACATCTCTCCGCCCGGCAGACCCGTGCAGGCCGAGAGCCCATTGCTCATGACGTTGGCGACCAGTTTCGACCAGCGCTCGCCCCACAGATTGCCAGTGACTTTGGCGCTGTCGGAGTAACCGACCAGACGGCAGATTTCTTCCGCCCGTGGCGTGAGGCGACCGTGCACTTCGCCGGCGCGAAATACGGTGTGCGCCGCCCCGCCCTTGCCAGCGCCCCGATGGATATGGCCGGGCTCAGGCAGGTTGACCGTGATGCTGCTGGCTATGCATCCGAGCGTCTTGCTCCAGCCGACGATGCCGGCAATCGTCTCCTCATTCATGCAGTTCTGCAGTGACACGACATAGCCGTCCGGCGCCAGATACTGCCGGATCAGCATGGTCGCCCACGCCGTGTCGTAAGACTTCATGCAAATGAAGGCGATGTCGAGCGGCTTCTCCTTGGCGAGCTGCTGCACATCCGTGATATGCAGCGCGCGCACGGGAACCGAGAACTCCGCGATGTCCCTTGCGTGGGTGACGCGTAGTCCGTGCCTCCTCATGTGCTCGATGTGCTCGGGCCACGGATCGATGAACGTGACGTCCTCACCCGCCTGCACCATATGGGCACCCACATACCCGCCGACGGCACCAGCTCCGACGATCGCTATCTTCCGGCCCATGGTTTTCTCCCTGGCATTTTTCTTGCGGTTGCGGACGCAACCGGTCCTGCCAATCCATTGGCAGGCAGTTTAGACGAACCGGGTCTTTCGCCAAATGTCCACGGTAGGTTAGAGCGGACGTTATCCGCCGGTCAGCTTTTCGACCGACACTCGTCGAAAAAGACGAGGTCGTCCAGCTGTGGAACGGCTTGTCGGTACTTGCCACCCAAAGTTGGTCGAATTCTGCTTCGGCGGCCGCGTTCTGCCTCCGCTGCGCGTGCCCATTACTCCCATTGGAAGGCCTTCCATGCTCGCACTGATGACATTGCCAATCGAGTTGCTGCGCGTCGCCTTCTATGCCTTGCAGGGTATCATAGACGCGCTGAGGGCACGCCATCGGTTACGTTTCGAGTTCACGGTTTCGATCAACGCTCCGCGCGATGCCGTATGGCGGTTCTGCGCCGCCGACCACGCGGTGTTGGACGGCCCGCCGCGGATGGAAATTTCGCACGAGCCTGTGCCTGACAATCCCGAGCTTTGGCTCACACGTATCGCTGTCGGCGGCCAACCCCGGGCGCAGGACGTTGCGCGCGAGCTTGAGCGCGACGAGGTGAAGGGGATAATCCGTGCGCAGTCGGTCGCCCACGAACTGTCGATCCCACCCGAGGACGGCCGCAATATCGAATCGGGCTACATGATCGACGCAACAACGGCTGGCACGACGCTGACCATGTTCAGCGAATTGACCGTGCGTACCTTTCGCGACCGCATCGTCTATCCGATCGGCCTGCGCCGAATTGCAAACCTGATCAGGCAGCAATGCGAAAAGGAAGCAGGCACCCATAGCCGCCTCGTCGCTCTCGCCAATCACGGATTGGTCCTGTCGGTCGCGGCACTCGCGAGCTTCTGGTACCTGTTTGGCTGGCAGTTGGGGATACTCCTTGCGATCGTGATCGTGCTGCACGAAGCCGGACACGTCGCGGCGATGCTTATGGTCGGCGTCGGCGTCCGTGGCATCTACCTCATCCCCTTCTTCGGCGGTGCCGCCGTCCCCAAGACGGCCTACCAGACCGAGGGCCGGCTCGGCTTCATCGCGCTGCTGGGACCAGGTCTGAGCCTCATTCCGACACTCGTTCTCCTCGCCATGTTTCGGGCGACTGATGAAATGCACCTGCGGCAAGCCGTGGAGGTGTTTGCCATCGTCAACGCCGCCAATTTGTTGCCGATCTATCCGCTCGATGGCGGACTGATTCTCAACGCACTCATCGGCTCGGTGAGCCGAACGTCCGCGCTGATCGCAGGCTGGATCGGAGTGCTGACTGGCCTCGGCCTGGCCATCTACCTGCAATCATTCCTGATCGGAATTCCATTTCTTCTGTTTGCACTGCAGCGCTATCTCCGCAGCAACCAAACCATCGAGCTCGAGCGCCTCTCGTTTGCAGGCGGGATCGCGCTAGCACTCGCTTCGATCGCAACCTTCGTCCTGTACGCCTTCGTCATCAAGGCCACTTTGATAGTCCCGCCGGTCGGTCTCTGACATTCAGGCCGGTTTCGCCGGCATCACGCCGCCGAGCGCAACTGTCAGTTCGGGCGCCACTTCGCGCACGGTCTGGCCGAGCGCGGCCAGGCGATCATCGGTCAGGCGGCTGGTCATGCCGGATCATGATCTCATCTCTTTGTTTGAGCATGATCTCCGCGCAAACGCTTTGCGTTTGTCGCGAGGGAAAACCGGTTTCCACTTTTCCGGATCATGCTCCAGACCGGGAATGCCGCTCCGGATCGCTCCGAAGCGGCGTATTTTGCGTTCGTTACAGCAGGCCCGCGCCGCGCGCCCATTTGTACTTGGCGCCCAGCACCTCGACCGGCAGTTCGGTCGAATAGGCATAGGCCGGGATGCCGTTCTGATAGAGATACTCGGCGGCCTCCTCGACCTCGACGTCGCCGGCCAGCGAGGCCACCATCGGCTTCACGAAGCCCTTGGCCTCCATCTCCTTCTTCACTTCAACCATGTTGCGCGCGAACACCATCGGCGGCGTCACGATGGTGTGCCAGTAGCCGAGGATCAGCGCGTGGATGCGGTCATCCGACAGGCCGAGTTTCACCGTGTTGACATAGGTGATCGGCGGCTCGCCACCGGTGATATCGACGGGATTGCCGGCGGCGCCGAACGGCGGGATGAACTTGCGGAATGCTGCATCCAGGTCCGGCGGCATCTGCATCAGCGAAAGGCCGTTGTCGACCACGGAGTCGGAGAGCAGCACGCCCGAGCCGCCGGCGCCGGTGATGATGAGGATATTCTCCCCCTTCGGCGTCGGCAGCACCGGCACGCCGCGGGCGAATTCGAGCAGTTGGCGCAAGCTGCGGGCGCGGATCACGCCGGACTGCTTGAACACATCCTCATAGATCTTGTCGTTGCCGGCGAGCGCGCCGGTGTGCGAGCTTGCCGCCTTCGCGCCTGCCGAGGTGCGGCCTGCCTTCAGCACGATCACCGGCTTCTTCTTCGAGACCCGCTTGGCGGCCTCAGCGAAGGCGCGGCCATCCTTCAAATCCTCACAGTGCTGCGCGATCAGGTTGGTGTTCGGGTCCTGCTCGAAGAAGGCGAGCAGGTCGTCCTCGTCGATATCGGACTTGTTGCCGAGGCCGACGATCGCGGAGACGCCCATCTTCGCCGAGCGCGAGAAGCCGATGATCGCCATGCCGATGCCGCCCGATTGCGACGACAGCGCCGCGTGGCCCTTGACGTCGTAGGCGGTGCAGAACGTCGCGCACAGATTGGCGGGCGTGTAATAGAAGCCGTAGATGTTCGGCCCCATCAGGCGGATGTCGTATTTCCTGCCGACCTCGACGATCTCGGCCTGCAGCTCCGGCGCACCAGCTTCGGCAAAGCCGGACGGGATTAGCACGGCGCCTGGAATCTTCTTCTCGCCGCATTCGGCAAGCGCTGCGGCGACGAATTTCGCAGGGATCGCGAAAACAGCGACGTCGATCACACCGGGCACATCCTTGACGCTCTTGTAGGCCTTGTAGCCGAGGATCTCAGGTGCCTTCGGGTGGATCGGATAGATCTCGCCCTTGTAGCCACCGTTGATGAGGTTCTTCATCACGGAGTTGCCGATCTTGCCGTCTTCGGCGGAGGCACCGATCACGGCCACCGCCTTCGGCTGCATGATGCGGTTCATCGCGGCGACGATTTCCTCAGTCGGGCGCGGCGCCGGGCGCGGCTTGTAGGCGAAATTGACGACGATGCGCACGTCGGCGGCGATCGCGTCGTTCTTGGTGGCGAAGACGGGGTTGAGGTCGAGTTCGACGATTTCAGGGAAATCGCTGACGAGCCGGGAGACCTTGACGATGACATCGGCGAGCGCCTCGCGACTAACGGGGTCGCCGCCGCGCACGCCCTTCAGCATCTCATGCGCCTGGATGCCGTCGAGCATCGACAGCGCGTCTTCTTTGGTCGCCGGAGCGAGGCGGAAGGTGATGTCCTTCAGGACTTCGACCAGCACACCGCCGAGGCCGAAGGCGACCAGCTTGCCGAACGATCCGTCGGTGATCGAGCCGATGATCACCTCGGTGCCGCCGCCCAGCATCTGCTGGACCTGCACGCCCTCGATCTTGGCGTCGCCCTTGTACTTCTTGGCGTTGGCGACAATCGTCTCAAAGGTCTTCTCGGCGTCGGCCGCGGTTTTGACGCCGACCACGACGCCGCCGGCCTCGGTCTTGTGGAGGATGTCCGGCGAGACGATTTTCATCACCACCGGGAAACCCATGCCGGACGCGATCCGCGCCGCCTCGGCCGCCGACTTGGCGACGTCCTCCTTCGGGACCGGGATCCCGTAGGCGTCGCAGACCAATTTGCCCTCCGGCGCCGTCAGGCTCGTGCGCTTGTCCGCTTTGACCGCGTCGAGAACTTTGCGGACTGCATCTTTTGAATTTGACATGGGCTTCCTCCTGGGACAAATTTTATGGCATTTGGTATGCCAGAAGCCAAAAAGTCAAGCCGGTCTTCTCTTGCCGAATGCAGAAAACAAGGGCAACTTGACATTCTGGTATTTGGCATGCCAAAAACCTGACGGCATTTCTTCTGCTAAGAAGGCGTCTTCCAAACGGAGGAGACGAGTCGTGCCAGCATCGAAGGAAACCAAGGCATCGCCTACTATGGCTGAGGCAGATATTGCGATCGTCCGGATCGCGCCAGAGACGAGCTTCAAAAACAAGGCTTATGAAGCCTTGAAGGAAGCCATTCTCAAGATGGACATCTATGCGACGCCCGAGCCGGTGATGCTCGACGAGCGTGCACTGTCCGAGCGCCTCGGCGTCAGCCGCACCCCGATCCGCGAAGCGATCGCAATGCTCGAGCAGGACGGTTTCGTGAAAACCGTGCCGCGCCGCGGCATCGTCGTGGTCCGCCGCACCAAGACCGAGATCGTCGACATGATCCGCGCCTGGGCGGCGCTCGAGAGCATGGCCGCGCGATTGATCACGACCACCGCGCGCAAGAAGGACATCACGGCGCTGCGCGACTTCTTCAAGGATTTTGGCGCCGACCGCCGGCCGGAAGATCACATCGAGGAATATTCCAAGGCCAATATCGCCTTCCATCAGGCGCTGATCTCGCTGTCCGAGAATCAGGTCCTGGTCGATATGACCAACGACATCCTCTTGCATGTGCGCGGTTACCGGCAGCTCACAATCGGGCGGAAGGATCGTACCGCAACTTCGCTACCCGAGCATCTCGGCATCATCGAGGCGCTGGAGGCGCGCGACACCGAGCTTGCGGAAAAGCGCGCGCGCGACCACACGCTTGGCCTTGCCGCTTACGTCGAAGCGCACGGCCAGGAACTTTTCACTTAACGCGTCACTCAGAAGACGACGAACTCGTCCGAACCACGAAGCCACAGGGAGACCAGGCCCATGCTAAATACCGCCGCCAAGACCGAAGCACCGGGCACGGAACAAGAGCTGACGGACGGCTTTCATCTTGTCATCGACGCGCTGAAGCTGAACGGCATCGACACCATCTACGGCGTGCCGGGCATTCCGATCACGGATCTCGGCCGCATGGCGCAGGCGGCGGGCATTCGCGTGTTGTCGTTCCGCCATGAGCAGAACGCAGGCTACGCGGCGGCGATCGCGGGCTTCCTGACCAAGAAGCCCGGCGTCTGCCTGACGGTGTCGGCGCCCGGCTTCCTCAACGGCCTCACCGCGCTCGCGCACGCCACCACCAACTGCTTCCCGATGATCCTGGTCTCTGGTTCCTCGGAGCGAGAGATCGTCGACCTGCAGCAGGGCGACTACGAGGAGATGGACCAGCTCGCCATCGCCAGGCCGCTCTGCAAGGCGGCGTTCCGCGTGCTGCACGCCCAGGATATCGGCATCGGTTTTGCCCGTGCGATCCGCGCTGCGGTGTCCGGCCGTCCGGGCGGCGTCTATCTCGACCTGCCGGCAAAACTGTTCTCGCAGGTGATGAACGCCGAAGCCGGTCAGAACTCGCTGGTCAAGGTGATCGATGCTGCGCCGGCGCAGATCCCTGCCCCGTCGGCGGTCAAGCGCGCGCTCGACGTGCTCAAGGGCGCGAAGCGTCCGCTCATTATCCTTGGCAAGGGCGCAGCCTACGCACGGGCCGATGAGGCGATCCGCAGCTTCGTCGAGAAGAGCGGCGCGCCGTTTTTGCAGATGAGCATGGCCAAGGGCCTGCTGCCCGACACGCATCCGCAATCCGCCGGTGCTGCGCGCTCGACCGTGCTGAAGGACGCCGACGTGGTGATGCTGATCGGCGCCCGCCTCAACTGGCTGCTGTCGCATGGCAAGGGCAAGACCTGGGGCGATGCGCCGAAGAAATTCATCCAGGTCGATATCGAGCCGAAGGAGATGGACTCCAACGTCGAGATCGCAGCTCCCCTGGTCGGCGATGTCGGCTCCTGCGTGTCAGCGCTGCTCGAGGGCATGGGCGGCAACTGGCCGGCGCCGCCCGCCGACTGGACCACCAAGGTCAACGCCAAGCGCGACGAGAACGTCGCCAAGATGGCGCCGAAGCTGATGAGCAACGCCTCGCCGATGGACTATCACGGCGCGCTCGGCGTGCTCCGCACCGTCATCAAGGAGCGGCCTGACGCCATCCTCGTCAACGAAGGCGCCAACACGCTCGACCTCGCCCGTGGCGTGATCGACATGTACCAGCCGCGCAAGCGGCTCGATGTCGGCACCTGGGGCGTGATGGGCATCGGCATGGGCTACGCGATCGCGGCCGCCATCGAGACCGGCAAGCCGGTGCTCGCGGTCGAGGGCGACAGCGCCTTTGGTTTTTCGGGCATGGAGATCGAGACCATCTGCCGCTACGGCCTGCCGATCTGCGTCGTCGTCTTCAACAATGACGGCATCTATCGCGGCACCGACGTCAATTCGGCGGGCGCCGATCCCGCGACCACGGTGTTCGTGAAGGGCGCGCGCTACGACAAGATGATCGAGGCGTTCGGCGGCGTCGGCGTCAACGCGACCTCGCCGGATGAATTGAAGCGTGCCGTCAACGCGGCGATGGATTCCGGCAAGCCGACGCTGATCAACGCGGTGATCGATCCAGCGGCGGGCTCGGAGAGCGGCCGCATCGGCAATCTCAATCCGCAGAGCGTTCTGAAGAAGAAGTGAACGATCCAACCTGTCGGCGTCATTCCCCGCGCATGCGGAGAATCCAGTAACCGCTGAACGACGTGAGGCGAACACTGAGCCCGACTAAATCGACGGTGATTACTGGATGCCCGCCTTCGCGGGCATGACAGCAACAGGTAGTAACAAGGAGAGGACAGATGACTAAGGCGCTTACGGGCGTTCGCATTCTCGATTTCACCCATGTCCAGTCGGGGCCGACCTGCACCCAGCTCCTGGCCTGGTTCGGCGCCGACGTGATTAAGGTCGAGCGTCCCGGCGTCGGCGACATCACGCGCGGCCAATTGCAGGACGTCCCGAACGTGGACAGCCTCTATTTCACCATGCTCAACCACAACAAGCGCTCGATCACGCTCGACGCCAAGAACCCGAAGGGCAAGGAAGTCCTGACCGCGCTGATCAAGAAGTGCGACGTGCTGGTGGAGAATTTCGGCCCCGGCGTGCTCGACCGCATGGGTTTCCCCTGGGAGAAGATCCAGCAGATCAACCCGCAGATGATCGTGGCGTCGATCAAGGGCTTTGGCCCGGGTCCGTATGAGGACTGCAAGGTCTATGAGAACGTCGCGCAGTGCACGGGCGGCGCGGCCTCCACTACCGGCTTCCGCGACGACGTGCCGCTCGTCACCGGCGCACAGATCGGCGACAGCGGCACCGGGTTGCATCTCGCGCTCGGCATCGTTACAGCCCTCTTCCAGCGCACCATGACCGGCAAGGGCCAGCGGGTGACGGCTGCGATGCAGGACGGCGTGCTCAATCTCTGCCGCGTCAAGCTGCGCGACCAGCAGCGCCTCGCGCATGGCCCGCTCAAGGAATACAGCCAGTTCGGCGAAGGCATTCCGTTCGGCGACGCCGTGCCGCGCGCCGGCAATGATTCCGGCGGCGGCCAGCCAGGGCGCATCGTGAAGTGCAAAGGCTGGGAGACCGATCCCAACGCCTACATCTACTTCATCACGCAAGCGCCGGTCTGGGAGAAGATCTGCGACGTCATCGGCGAGCCCGGCTGGAAGACGCATCCCGACTACGCCAAGCCGGCGGCGCGGTTGCCGCGGCTGAACGAGATCTTCGCGCGCATCGAGCAGTGGACTACGACCAAGACCAAGTTCGAGGCGATGGAGATCCTCAACCAATACGACATCCCCTGCGGCCCGATCCTGTCGATGAAGGAACTCGCCGAGGACCAGTCGCTGCGCGCGACCGGCACCGTGGTCGAGGTCGATCACCCCACCCGCGGCAAGTATCTGTCGGTCGGCAATCCGATCAAGCTGTCCGACAGCCCGAGCGAGGTGCTTCGCTCGCCGCTGCTCGGCGAGCACACCGACGAGGTGCTGCGCCAGGTGCTCGGCTTCAGCGATCACCAGGTCGCCGAGATCCACGATTCCGGCGCGCTCGACCCGCCGCAGAAACAGGCGGCCGAGTAAGCAGGCCACCAACCTGGAAGCAAAAGGCCGCCGGATCCCGGCGGCCTTTTTGCTATTTCGAATGCCAAATAATCGATCTTTGCTGCATTGCAGTAAGCGGATGCTGCTATGCAAACAAATGCATTGTTTCTGGCATCTGGTATACATAGATAGTTCCCAGGATAACGAAGCGGAATTCCGCTGCAACTTCAAAGAAGGGGACATTGATGTCCAAGACCGCCTCAATCGCCATTTCGGCCCCGACCTCGCTGTGGGGACGTTTGCTGGCCACGATCGATCGGCTGCTGATGAAGAGCGCCGAGATCTCCATCCGCAACGGCGACCTGCCGCGTTTTGGCCTCTAAGGCCTTGCAACTACTGCGATTCCGGCGCGAATGCCCCCGAAGTGGCGCTGACGAGAATTGATGCTTTCGAAAGAATGGCCCTTGCTTCGGGGCCATTCTTTTTCGTCCCGACTGACCGCTGACGATCAGACCATCTGCGACAAAGTGGCTCGGACGGTGGTCCACCACGCCGATTGTTTGCAAGCTGGTATGTCGCATACCTTAGAGTAGCAACGCTAGTCGACAGCCACCGCGCAAACGCCGGTGCACCGTGGGGGCGGTCAGTCCGGCGCGAGAGGCCGGAGGATGCTCGATCCTTCCCATGGTTCCTCTCGAAGATCGAGCATTGTTCGAAAGAAGCGGATGCGGCGCTTGAGCAGCCCTCATACAGTTCCAATCGGCGACACGATAGCAACGGGTGATCGATCACATGAAAGGTGCCGTATGACCCGAAGCACGTGATCGGGATGGGTTGATCGCAAGCCGACAAAGAACGGCGCGTTCAAAAGTTCGACAGGGAGGATACCAGATGAAGCATTCCATTCTGCACGTTGCATTGGTGGCCGTCGCAGCGTTGTGCGCAAGCGGCACCCAAACCTCAGCCGCCTGGGAGCCGGTTCGTCCGGTCGAGTTTATCGTACCCGCCGGCACAGGCGGCGGTGCGGACCAGATGGCGCGCACGATCCAGGGCATCGTCACCAAGCACAATCTGATGAAACAGCCGATGGTCGTCATCAACAAGGCTGGCGGCGCGGGCGGTGAAGGCTTTCTCGATGTGAAGGCGTCCTCCAACAATCCCCACAAGATCATCATCACCCTGTCGAACCTTTTCACGACACCACTGGCAACGGGCATTCCCTTCAACTGGAAGGATCTGACTCCCGTCGCAATGCTGGCGCTCGATGAATTCGTGCTCTGGGTGAATGCCGAGAAGCCGTACAACAGCGTCAAGGACTACGTTGACGCGGCAAAGAAGGCGGCGCCCGGTACGTTCAAAATGGGAGGCACCGGCTCGAAGCAGGAAGATCAGATCATCACAGTGGGCATTGAGAAGGCGGTCGATACCAAGTTCACCTACATTCCCTACAAGGGCGGTGGCGAAGTCGCCGTTCAACTGGTCGGCAACCACATCGATTCAACCGTGAACAATCCGATCGAAGCAGTCGCCCAGTGGCGCGGCGGCAAACTCCGTCCGCTCTGCGTCTTCGACGCCCAGCCGATGGCCTATAACGAGGCGATCGCCGACGGCAAGAGCTGGCACGATATTCCGACCTGCAAATCGCAGGGCCTCGATATGGAATATCTGATGCTGCGCGGCATCTTCATGTCTCCGAGAGCCACCAAGGATCAGGTGGAATACTATGTCGACCTATTCACGAAGGTGCGCGCCACGCCCGAGTGGCAGGATTTCATGAAGAGCGGCGCATTCAACACCAGCTTCCTGACCGGAGCCGACTACACCAAGTGGCTCGAGACGGAGCAGAAGCGCCACGAGGTCTTGATGAAGGAGGCCGGTTTCCTCTCCCCGGGCAATTGATCCGGCGAGATCAACCAGGCTCGGACGAGCCTGCATCCCGCGATTTCGCGTCACGCGATTACGATTAGCCTGGAGGCCCTATGACTGCGCGTAGATCAGATGCTGCCGGCCCGGCACACAAGGCAGTGGAAACCGGTGTCGCGCTGCTGATTGCAGCCTTCGGCATCATCGTGATCATCGGCAGTTTGAAGGCCGGCATCAATTGGGGCGCGGAAGGGCCGCGTGCGGGCTTCTTCCCCTTCTATATTGGCGTCTCCATCGTCGCTGCGAGCGCCATCAATCTCTGGAGCGCGCTGCGCGAAACTGACGACCGATTATTCGCGGAGTGGGGACAACTTCGCCAGGTGATGAGCGTCGTTGTGCCCACCGCAATCTATGTCGGTTCGATGCCCTTCGTCGGGCTCTACGTCGCCTCGATCATTTTCATCGGCTGGTTCATGCGGTGGCTTGGCGGGTACCGATGGCTCCCGACCATTGCCGTGGCACTTGGCATGCCGATCATCACCTACCTTGTCTTCGAACGCTGGTTCCTGGTTCCCCTTCCCAAAGGCCCTATCGAGGAATGGCTCGGCCTATAGAGCCGGTTCGCTGCTGCAGGACGTATCGAAATGGAAGAACTCGCCAATCTTTTTCACGGCTTCGCCGTCGCCCTGCAGCCCTACAACATGATGCTGATGGTCGTGGGCATCATGCTCGGGGTCATCATTGGCGTGCTTCCCGGGCTCGGCGGCGCCAACGGCGTTGCGATCCTTTTGCCGCTGACCTTCAGCATGCCGCCGACATCGGCGATCATCATGCTGTCCTGCATCTACTGGGGCGCATTGTTCGGCGGCGCGATCACCTCGATCCTGTTCAACATACCGGGTGAACCCTGGTCGGTAGCGACGACTTTCGACGGCTATCCGATGGCGCAGCAGGGCAAGCCTGGCGAAGCGTTGACGGCAGCATTCACCTCCTCGTTCGTCGGTGCGCTGTTCGCCGTCGCCATGATCACGCTGGTTGCGCCACTGGTCGCAAGCTTCGCGTTGCGATTTGGCCCCGCGGAAAAATTCGCGGTGTACTTTCTCGCGTTTTGCAGCTTCGTCGGCCTGAGCAAGGAGCCTCCCTTCAAGACAATTGCCGCGATGATGATTGGCTTCGCGCTCGCAGCGGTCGGACTCGATTCAATCACGGGGCAGTTGCGATTGACGTTCGGGATCACCGAATTGCTCAACGGCTTCGACTTTCTCATCGCCGTGATCGGTCTTTTCGGTATCGGCGAGATTCTCCTGACCATGGAGGAAGGATTGAGCTTCCGCGGCGGCAACGCGAAGATCAACCTGCGCGTCGTGCTGCAAACCTGGAAAGAACTACCCTCATACTGGGTCACCTCATTGCGCTCTTGCCTGATCGGGTGCTGGATGGGCGTCACGCCGGCCGGAGCAACGCCGGCATCCTTCATGAGTTACGGCATCGCCAAGCGGCTCGCGAGGAATGGCAAGAATTTCGGCAAGGGAGAAATCGAAGGCGTGATCGCACCGGAGACGGCAGCGCATGCCGCCGGTACCTCGGCATTGCTGCCGATGTTGTCGCTCGGCGTGCCCGGCTCTCCGACGGCCGCCGTTCTTCTCGGCGGCCTGTTGATCTGGGGCCTGCAGCCCGGCCCGATGCTGTTTGTCGAGCAAAAGGAATTCGTCTGGGGTCTGATCGCCTCGATGTATCTCGGCAATCTCGCCGGTCTCCTCGTCGTGCTCACCTGCGTGCCGATATTCGCCGCGATACTTCGCGTGCCGTTCAGCATTATCGCGCCGCTTATTCTGGTGCTCTGCGCGATCGGCGCCTACTCGGTTCACAACAGCACATTCGACGTGATGCTGATGCTGGTCTTCGGCGTGCTCGGCTATCTGCTCAAGAAGTGCAACTATCCTCTCGCCCCTTTGGTGCTGGCCATTGTGCTCGGTGACAAGGCCGAGGAGGCATTCCGGCAATCGCTGCTCGGCTCACAGGGTTCGCTGAGCGTGTTCTTCTCGAATGGGCTGGTCAGCACCATCATGGTCCTGGGGCTAGTTGCCCTGTTCTGGTCCGCGATTCAGGAAGGTTATAGCCGGCTGCGAACAGCGGTCGCCTGACGCGCTTGCAGCGGCAGGACGCGATCCGCGAGGATATGCTGGAGTCCGGAATCGCCTAGATGCTGGGATATAAAATACCAACGGTCAAAACGACTGCCTGATCGTCGCTATCGCGCCTCTTGCTCTCCAGTTCGTCGCGCGCGGCCTCCCCAACCGACCGCTCCGATATGGATGCCCGGACTCGCTTTTCAAAAGGTGCCCCTCAGCTTACCGACGCTGATTCTTTCATGAATCCAATCGTTTCACGCCCAATCGAAATTGCGCTGTGGATCACGGCCTTATGCTTGAGGCGATCCTCTTTGAGTTGAACTAAGCTCCTCAGACTGCGTACTCGACACCCTCCTGCGACATTTGCGCGCGGGGCACGCGAGCGCTTGAATGTTGGCATATTAGATACCAAGATGCCCGCGCGCGCGTTCGGGACATAAGATAACAGAGGCGCGCCTTGGGAGGACCTATGACAGAGATGGTGCAGGCTACGGCCCCGTCCGCCGCCCGTGTCAGCGACACCTTTCGCTGGACACAGCTGGCGATCGGCGTCGCGGCCATGGTGATGATCGCCAATTACCAATACGGTTGGACGTTCTTCGTCCCCGATATCCAGAAGAAATTCGGTTGGGATCGCGCCTCGATCCAGTGGGCATTCACCCTGTTCGTCCTGTTCGAGACATGGCTGGTGCCGATTGAAGGCTGGTTCGTCGACAAATACGGCCCGCGCCTCGTGGTTCTCATCGGCGGCATTCTCTGCGCCATCGGCTGGGCCATCAACGCCCAGGCGACCTCGCTCAACGGCTACTATCTCGGCATGATCATCGCAGGCATCGGCGCCGGCGGCGTGTACGGCACCTGCGTCGGCAACGCGCTGAAATGGTTTCCCGACAAGCGCGGTCTCGCGGCCGGCATCACCGCGGCCGGCTTCGGCGCAGGCTCGGCCCTGACGGTCGCGCCGATCCAGGCCATGATCAAGGACTCTGGCTTCCAGACCACCTTCCTCTATTTCGGTCTCGGCCAGGGCATCATCATCGTGCTGCTCTCCTTCTTCCTTCTCGCCCCGAAGGCCGGACAGGTGCCGATGGTCGCCCAGAACCCCAACCTGGTTCAGAGCCGGCGCAACTATCAGCCTACGGAAGTGCTGCGGCAGCCTATTTTCTGGCTGATGTACTTCATGTTCGTGATCGTCGGCGCTGGCGGCCTGATGGTGACGGCGAACCTGAAGCCGATCGCCGTGGACTGGAAGATCGACAGTGTCGCCGTGACCCTGATCGGCGTGACGATGACCGCCGTGACCTTCGCCGCGACCATCGACCGTGTTCTCAACGGCCTGACGCGCCCGTTCTTCGGCTGGATCTCCGACATGATCGGCCGCGAGAACACGATGTTCATCGCCTTCGGCATGGAGGGCGTCGGCATCTGGGCACTCTACATGTTCGGCCACGATCCGATCTGGTTCGTGATCCTGTCGGGCTTCGTGTTCTTCGCGTGGGGTGAGATTTACTCGCTGTTCCCCTCCACCTGTACCGATACCTTCGGCGCGAAATTCGCGACCACCAATGCCGGTCTGCTCTACACCGCCAAGGGCACGGCCGCGCTGCTGGTGCCGGTTGCGAACTATGTGCAGCAGACCGCAGGCAATTGGGACAATGTCTTCCTCATCGCCGCGGGCGCCAACATCCTGGCATCGCTGCTCGCCATCTTCATGCTGAAGCCGTGGCGGAAGGTCGTGGTGGAGAAATCGAGCGCGATCTAGATCGCGCTACGCAGCAGGTCATGAAGCGCCCGGCTCACCAGCCGGGCGCTTTTTTGCTGCGCTTTCCGATTTTCCGAAATGGCGTGACTGCCGGGCTGCCGCGGGGCAACGTACCGCACCGCAGCACAAGATTGGCTTGCAATGTGGGATATAGTATACCAACTATCTACCGAGTGCTTGCGACGATAAGTCACAAACTCGCGGCAGAAGGTCGCAACCGCAGGCACGCGCTCGGGAGGACTTGATGGCTTTAAGCAACGCTGCCACCGCACCCTCAGCACCTTCATCCAACAGCTTCCGCTGGCTTCAGCTCGTCATGGGCATCGCCTGCATGGCGATGATCGCCAACCTGCAATATGGCTGGACGCTGTTCGTCGATCCGATCGACGCGAAGCACCACTGGGGCCGTGCAGGCATCCAGCTCGCCTTCACGATCTTCGTGGTGACCGAGACCTGGCTCGTCCCGGTCGAAGCCTGGTTCGTCGACAGATACGGACCGAGCATGGTCATCATGTTCGGCGGTGTGATGATCGCACTGTCCTGGGTCCTCAATTCCTACGCGGATTCGCTGGTGCTGCTTTATACCGCCGCCGTGATCGGCGGCATGGGCGCCGGCGCGGTCTACGGCACCTGCGTCGGCAACGCGCTGAAATGGTTTCCCGATCGTCGGGGACTCGCTGCTGGCGCGACCGCCGCCGGCTTCGGTGCGGGTGCGGCCATCACCGTGGTGCCGATCGCGAGCATGATCGCCGCTAGCGGCTACCAGACAGCCTTCTTCGACTTTGGCGTCGGGCAAGGCCTGATCGTGTTCGTGCTCGCCTTCTTCATCCGTCCGCCCTCGGTCGCGGTGCCTGCAAGCAAGAAGCAGCTCAACCTGCCGCAGACCAGGATTGATTTCACGCCGCCGCAGGTGCTGCGCAGCCCGATCTTCTGGGTGATGTATCTGGTGTTCGTGATGGTCGCCGCCGGCGGCCTGATGACCGCCGCGCAGATCGCGCCGATCGCCGATGACTTCCAGATCGCCAAGACGCCGGTCTCGCTCGCCGGCATCCAGATGGCGGCGCTGACGTTTGCGATCTCGCTCGATCGCATCTTCGACGGATTCGGTCGGCCGATGTTCGGCTGGATCTCCGACAATATCGGCCGCGAGTACACGATGTTCATCGCCTTCGGCACGGCGGCAGTGATGCTGCTGACGCTCTCGACCTATGGCGCCCACCCGATCGTGTTCGTGCTCGCGACCGCGGTCTATTTCGGCGTGTTCGGCGAGATCTACAGCCTGTTTCCGGCCACCAGCGGCGACACCTTCGGTGTGAAGTACGCCGCCACCAACAACGGCATGCTGTACACGGCGAAAGGCACCGCCTCGCTCTTGGTGCCGCTCGCCAGCATCGTCGCCAAGAATTTTGGCTGGCACGCCGTGTTCGTGATCGGAGTAGCTCTCAACGCGACGGCGGCGCTGATGGCGCTGTTCGTGATCAAGCCGATGCGACGCGCTTTCATCCTGGGCAACGAGACGGCGGCGGAGCAGGCGACCACGCGCAGCGTTACGACAGCCTGATAGCAGCCGCTGCGACGAGCGAAGGGGCGCACTCCGGTGCCAGCCCCTAGCTTAAATGTGGAATTTTAACTCGCCCATCCTTTTTTCGTAAGGAAAAAGGATGCCGACCATGCCGGAGATATCTTCGGAAGGAGTGAGGCTTCGTTTCCCTCCCCCGTAACCCCATAAATCTGCCGGACTGACGACATGACGAAGTCTGCTATGCACCGATAGCGACCGAAGTTTGCAGCGCAGCTAAATGGCGCGATGGGCCACAAGGAGACCTCAACTCCGAAAGAGCAGTTCGTATTCCCCGTCTGGGCGCCCTAGGAAAGTGCGCGACAATTCCAGTGCATCGATCCCGAAAACCTCCCCTGGCGCTCTTTGAAGGACTTGGTTGCGACCAGAGCCCCTCGTGCTAGGGAAGTGGTACCATGGGTGCGTAGCTGAGAAGTCCCGAGCGCGGGGCGAGCCCGATCCAAGGAGTAGCCGATGCCAGAGGCAACACGCACGTTATCCACGTCGACGGCCAACCTCCACCGCAAGATAAAGGAGATCTCCGATGCGGTTGGAAAACTCCTGGTCGACGCTTTCCATCTATTGGCCCTGTTTGCAATCGGCGCAACGACGGTCTGGTCTGCGGTCGCAACGTTCATCGGGATGCTGGCCAAGGGCCACGCCAATCTTTCCGATATTCTGCTGCTGTTTATCTACCTCGAGCGCGACGTGATTGAAGCCGACGACGCGCGCTTTTCCTGCCTTGTCCAACTTACCTTCCTGATAACTCGGCCGCTTCGACCTTCGCCCACTGAAGGCTCGCGGATCGGAAGTCGGAGTGGTCGATGAGCATCGGCGAGACCTCCTTCGTCCGAACGGCCTAGTTTACGAGTCGGATTGAGCGATCGTCGGCTGCCTGCGCGGCTGAGAACTGGCGTCGACCGGCAATACATCCGCGAAAAGATACCGATCGAACCATGTCGGAAACGCGCGGGCCAGATCGCGCTTTCCAGAAAGCTCGAGCCCCAGCCGTTTCGCTTCGATGAAGCTGACGTCCCCCCGCCACCACGCAACTAGAACTGGTAGCTTTGCGCGCACGAGCAATGGCTCGGGGAACCCGGGGTTCACCAGACAAAAAGATATTTCAGATGCTTTGAGCAGCAGAAAGCGGGGCTTCATACCGTCGATCTCGAACCGAACGACGATCGGTCGAGCGGGGAGCGCATCGCTCCGCACGCGCCGCTGCATATCGACGAACAGCGGCTCCGCGTCGAGATTTTCCTTCTCGGACTGACGCGGCAGGAAACGCTGACCCCATGTGCCCAAGGCCATGACGACGGAGCTGATCTCCTTCCCGGACGCCGTGAGTTCATATTCCGGCCCCGAGTTTCCATCGTGGCGCTCGACTGCGCCGATAGCGATCAGTTCCTGGAGCCTCTCCGACAACATGGTTTTGGAGATGCGAGGAATGCCTCGGCGAATGTCGTTGAAGCGTCGGCTCCCGCAGAGCAGTTCCCGCACCACAAGCAGCGTCCAGCGTCCACCCAAGACTTCATGGGCGCGCGCGATCGAGCAAAACTGTCCATAACCGGCCATCGCGGCAG
>NZ_JAGKJI010000051.1 GCF_020329485.1 Bradyrhizobium cenepequi | reverse complement strand
AAACATTCCGCTTCCGCCGTCGGGCAAATCAGTGATTTAACTCCGCGCGTCTCACCCGAAATGAGGGGCGGCTCGCGATCGTCACGAACGTTGCGGTGAGATGCGGTGGACGCGGGTGTCGCGACTGACGAGCGCGGCACTCGCGGACGGCGAAGTCGTGTGGTTCTGGCGCCCCGACGCTGGCGCTAAGTACGCGAGCAGCAAGAGCTGCCGCGGATGACGGTGGCAAGAAAGCCCGGTCACCGGGAAGAGCACGAAGTAAGCCGTAAACCACTGCGCAGGGAAAGCCGGTGTTGCTCCGGTTGACCTGTGGTCCTACCCCCGTGCTTTTTGTTGCACGGGGCCTACGGGTGCGACCGGCACCCGGCTTTCCCTGCGCCCTCTGCTATCGAGGAGGGCGAACGAGACGCAAACCTCGGGCACATCATGCCGCGAGAATATAGACTCACATCCCCTCCGCTATTTGACAATTGAATCAGATCTCTCCTCCCGTCGTCCCGGGCTTGACCCGGGGCCCATAACTACAGGCGTTTGTCCTGTGCTCCGCTGCAACAGCTTGCCTGCGCCACAACATCTTCCTGTGGTTATGGGTCCCGCTTTCGCGGGAACGACACCGGTGCGAGGCGTGAGAGAATCGTAGGATGGGTAGAGCGCAGCGAAACCCATCAGTCGCGCAGCTTGCTCCATCGCGATGGGTTTCGCTTCGCGAAACCCATCCTACGGGGCGCCCGTCACGACAGCCGCATCTCGAGCAGTCGCCTGCCTTCGCCCTTGAGCAGCTTCTTCACCGCGCTGGAGGCGATCACCTCGCCGTTGTTGGCATAGGCTTCGTGATTCTTCTCGATATCGTCGAGGCGATAGAGGTAGTTGACCATGACGCCGGCGGATTCGCGCAGGCCCTTCGGCGAGAGGTCGCCAAGCCAGTTGATACGTTCCAGCCGCGCGCCGTTGCCGAGGTGGAAGCGGGCGACCGAGTCGATCAGCCGTCCCTTGGGCGTGCGCGCCTTCAGGAAGTAATAGGCGGCGAGCGGCTCCAGCAGCGCGCGGAGCTGCGCGGCCAGTTCGGCGTTCTCGAACCAGTCGGGCTTGCCGAGGCTTTCGAGCAGCTGCCGGTCCTCGTCGGAGAGCGGCACGTCGGTCGCCTGCTTCAGCCATTGCATGAAGCCTGGCACCGGCGACAGCGTCACGAAGTTGTCGAGCTTCGGCAATTCGCGGCGCAATTCCTCGACCACCTGCTTGATCAGGAAGCTGCCGAAGGAGATCCCGCCGAGTCCACGCTGGGTGTTCGAGATCGAATAGAACACGGCGGTGCGGGCGCGCTCGACCGGCACCGGCTCACGCTGCTCGGCGAGGAGAGGTGCGATCGCGCCGGGGATCGTCTCGGTCAGCGCGACCTCGACGAAGATCAGCGGCTCGTCGTTCAGCGCGGGATGGAAGAAGGCGTAGCAGCGGCGGTCGACGGGATCGATACGGCGGCGCAGATCGTTCCAGTCACGGATCTCGTGCACCGCCTCGTAGCGAATGATCTTCTCCAGAATATTGGCCGGCGTCGACCAGTCTATCCTGCGCAGCACGAGAAATCCCCTATTGAACCAAGAAGAGAGCAGGTGGGTGACGTCGCGGTCGAGCGACGCCAGGTCCTTGTTGCCTTTCATCAGGTTGAGCAAATCGGCGCGCATCGCCACCAGTTCGCTGGTGCCGCCCGGCGCGCGGTTGAGCCGGCGGATCAGTTCCTGCCGGCGCGGCTCGGAGGCGAAATGCAACTCGCTGGCTTCGCCGTCATCGGAACCCTTGCGCCAGGCCTCGATCGCCTGCATGAGTTTTGCGCGGTCAGGGCCGAAATCCCGCGCCAGCGTCTGGAAGAACGACAGCCGCCCCTCAGCATCGAGATGATGATAGCGGTCGAGCACCTCGCGCGCCATGGCGGTGCCGGACGCCTCGCCGAGGCCCGACAACAGCGCCTCGCACAGTTCAAGAAGCTCGGAGGCATCTTGCTTCGTCTCCAACGAATTGCCTCGCCGCAACAGAGTGCGGCCACGCTCGGAAATCGTTGCAAGCAGGTCGGAGAAAAAGGCGCTGGCCATGGGAAGGATCGAATCCGGTGATGCCAAACGTTACAGAGGATTTAGGTTCCTGCCGACTATAATCAAGAACACCATTTTGTCATGACTTGCCAACGAAGTCTTCCATTCATTCCTTGCCCGCGAATTTTGTCGGCGTCTTGCCGGTCACCTGGCGGAAGGCATGGGAGAACGCCGGAATGCTGGCATAACCGAGATCGGAGGCGATCTGCTTGATCGACACACTAGAATCTGTCGACAATCGTTCGATTGCGGCTGCGATGCGGGCACGCTGGCACCAGCTCTTGAAGCTGAGCTGCGTTTCCGACGAGAACAGGCGCGACAATGTTCGCGCCGACGTGCCGACCTCACGTGCCAGCGTTTCGATTTCATGCTGAGCGGTGGGATTCGCAAGCACGATGTTGGCGGCACGCCGGCAGCGCGGTTCCTGAGGCAGCGGAATAAAGGTCGCAGAGTTCTCGGCCTGATTCAGTTCCAGCATGACCAGTTGCAGCAGAAGTCCGGTCCGCTCGTGATCGTCCCGTCTGTCGAACAACGCCAGGATGGTCTGGTGCAACAGTGGCGATACCCGCACCACGAATTCGGCACCAAGGCTGTTGCCGCGCGTGTTGCGTTTCAGCCAGGGCAACTCGAAATACAGCGTCCGCATCTGGATATCAGCCAGCACGTCGATCGAATGCTCCAGCAGGGCCGGCACCCATACCGCGCGGTCCGGCGGCACCAGCCAGCGGCCCTTGGGAGTCGTCACCTGCATCGTGCCCGCGGCGGCGTAGACCAGTTGCGATTCGCGATGCATGTGGGTGTCGAGGCGGACGCCGCGCCGGTAGTGGCGCGCGACCAGATGCACGCCGTCGTCGGTGGCGCGCTGGCCTCGCAAGATCCCAGCGATTGGCGTTTCGGCGACAGTCATTGGCGACATCCCGTCAGGACAAGTCCCTATAACCTAGTTCGGAAATCAAGAGGATTCCCAAAAAGACCTTCCAAAAGGGATCGAAACAGGATCAACACATGAACAACCCCGGCCGGGTGATCGCCTTCGTCAACGCCGCCCATTTCATTGACCATTATTCGATGCTGATCTTCGCCGCCGCCGTCATCGTGATGGGGCCGGCGCTCGGCATGGCCTATTCGGAATTGCTGCCTTACGCCACCCCGGGCTTCATCGCCTTCGGCGCGGGCTCGCTGCTCACCGGTTGGCTCGGCGACCGCTGGAGCCGCCGCCATATGATGGTGATCTTCTTCATCGGCATCGGGCTATCCATGGTCTCGGTTGGCCTCGTCTCGACCCCGCTGCAGCTCGGCGCGGCGCTACTCGCGATCGGCGTGTTCGCCTCGATCTATCATCCGGTCGGCACCGCCATGATCGTGTCCTATGCCGACAAGCTCGGCCGCGAGATGGGGCTGAACGGAGTCTGGGGCAATCTCGGCGTTGCCTCCTCGGCGCTGGTCACGGGCGTGATCGGCCAGTATCTCGGCTGGCGCTTTGCCTTCATCATTCCCGGCGTCGTCACCGTGCTGCTCGGCATCACCTTCGCACTTGCCGTGGTGCATGAGGATCGCAAGGGCAGCAAGCAGGCCGCTGCGCAAGCGCGCGTCGCGAAGAAGGACATGTGGCGGGTGATCCTGGCGCTCCTGATCGTGGTGATCGCGATCTCGACCACGTTCAACGCGGTGACTGTGGCGCTGCCGAAACTGTTCGCCGAGCGGCTCGCCGACCTGACCAGGAGCCCGGCGCTGCTCGGCGTGATCGCGGCCGGCGTCTATGTGTTCGGCGCGATGACGCAGTATACGATCGGCAAATTGCTCGACCGCCATTCGCTCAAGACGGTGGCGCTGCCGCTGTCCTTCATGCTGGCGCCGTTCCTTTATCTGGCAGCGACACTGTCGGACCTGCCGCTGATCCTGGTGTCGATCGGCATCGTGATGGGCGCTTTCGGTCAGGTCACGGTCAACGATGCCATGGTCGGCAAATACACCAGCGAGGAATGGCGCTCGCGCGCCTATGCGGTGCGCTATTTCGTCGGCTTCACCGCGGCCGGCGCCTCGGTCGGGCTGGTCGCCTGGCTCTACGAGCAGGGCGGGTTCGTCACCATGTTGCATGCATTCGCCGCACTCTGTCTATTGGCGATTGCGGCGGCTATTATCCTGCCCAATGAGATCAGAACGCCGGCGCCGCAGCTGAACTGAGCATGGGGATATTTTGTCGCGGACACGCAAGCTTGATTGATATGTGAAGTACATCACTTCATGCGCCGCACAATATCTGGCAAGCTTGTTCCGGGTAAGGAGTGTGATAGGCTCTTTATGGGTAGACCTTTAGGTTTCGGGGGCTGAGGCTGATTGCGCCTTAACGCTGTATTTGCGGTTATTGGAGCCCAACCGATCCATGGGTGAGATTCGCGACTTCAAGTCGGGAAGGCAAGAGCGGCCGCCGGGCGATCCGACGCCGAGGCGTCTTGCTGCGATCGTCGCAGGCGACATCGCCGGCTACAGCCGACTGATGCAGGTCGACGAAGAGGGCACGCACAACCGCGTCAAGCGGATCGAGCGTGACCTGATCGAGCCAACCATCGTCGAGCATCACGGCAGGCTGGTGAAGACGACTGGCGACGGCTTCATCGCGATGTTCGACAGTCCGGTCGAAGCCGTCCGCTGCAGCATCGTGATCCAGCAGAACCTGGTCGGCCGCAATGCGGCGGTGCCGAAGGACTACTGGATCGAGTATCGGATCGGCGTCAATCTCGGCGACGTCATCATCGAGCCTGACGACATCTATGGCGACGGCGTCAACGTTGCCTCGCGCCTCGAAGGCATCGCCGAGCCGGGGCAGGTCTTCATCTCCGGCGGCATCTACGAGCAGATCAAGCACAAGCTGGTGTGCGGCTACGAGTCGCTCGGCGACCGCAAGGTCAAGAACATCACCGACCCGGTGCGGGTCTATCGCGTGCTGCCGGACGCTTCGGCCTTCCACCGCACGCGCCGGCGGCGCGAGAACATCCTGATCTTCCTGCTCAGCATCACGCTTCTGATTATCGCCGGCGGCATTCTCTGGTCCATGCTGATCCCGCGGAGCGAAAAGGTGGCGGACCGGACGCCGGCGCCAGTGTCATCGCCGTCGCCTGCGGCATCCCCGAAGGCGGCCGAGCCGGCCCCCGCCCAGAAGCAGGCGACAGCTCCTGCTGCCAGTCCCACAGCGCAACCACAGCCGCAGCCTTCCGCGAGCCCGGCCGTGACTGCGATCACCCCGCCGCCGCCTGCGCGGGAGCCCGAGATGGTTTCGCTCCAGGGCGGCAGCTTCTCGATGGGCAGCAATGATGATCCGTCGGAACGGCCGATCCGAAGGGTGACGATCAAGCCGTTCTCCATCGGCAAATATCCGGTCACGGTCGGCGAATGGAACGCGTGCGCCGCCGCCAACGTGTGCGGCTTCACCGCGACCGGAAACGACGAGGCGCCGATCACCAATGTGAGCTGGAGCGATGCCAAGCAGTACGTCACCTGGCTCGCGGACGTCACCAAGAAACCATATCGGCTTCCGAGCGAAGCCGAATGGGAATTCGCCGCTCGCGGCGGAACGCAGGCCAAATATTGGTGGGGCGACCAGATGCAGCTGGGCATGGCCAGTTGCAAGGATTGCGGCGACAGCGCCGCCGCCGAGCAGCCGATCAAGGTCGGCAACTTCAAAGCCAATCCGTTTGGCCTGCATGACATGGGCGGCGGCGTCGACCAGTGGGTAGAGGATTGCTGGCACAAGAACTACCAGGGCGCCCCGACCGACGGTTCAGCCTGGCTCGGGGGAGACTGCACGTCCCATGTGCTGCGCTCCGGTTCATGGAAGAATGACTCGCGTTATGTGCGGCCGGCCAATCGGGACAACTACGACACCAACGTTCGGTATCCGACCCATGGCTTGCGGGTCGCGCTGTCGCCTTAGTGTTCGGATCGGGGAGGGGGCAATGAAAGTCGCGCGCACGCTTCTGATTTCGGCGGTCTTGTCGTCGCTTGCGAACGTCGCGCAGGCGCAAGACAAGCCAGCGCCAAAGGACGCGGTCCTGTATTTTGTCTGGCCGCAGAATGGCACGACGATCAAGGGGGCATTCTGGTGCCGCTTCGGCCTGCGTAACATGGGCGTGACCCATGCCGGCGACGAGTATCAGAACAGCGGCCATCACCATCTGCTGATCGATGTGAACGAGCCGCTCAATCCGAAGGAGCCGATCCCGTCGGACAAGTCGCATCTGCACTTCGGCGCCGGCCAGACCGAAGCGCGTATTGAGCTGCCGCCCGGCAAACATACTTTGCAGCTCGTGCTCGGTGACGCCAAGCACTATCCCTTCAACCCGCCGGTCGTCTCGGAGAAGATCACGATCCGCGTCAGATGAGTGTGTTGCGTCTCGCAGGCCTTGTTCTCGCAGCCGCCATGATGGCAGCGCCGGCCAGTGCTGACGCGCTGAAGGACGAGATCGCTCCGGCCGGCAAGCTCCGTGTCGCGATTGCGATCAGCCCGGCGGGTGGCGCGTTCTGGTGCACCAAGACCGAAACCGGCTATGCCGGCGTGCCGGTCGATCTCGGCAAGGCAATGGCCGCGCGGCTCGGCGTACCCGTGGAATATATCGTGCACCAGAATTCCGGGCAGATCACCGATGCGGCCTCGAAGGGCACCTGGGACGTCACCTTCCTGCCCAAGGATCCCGAGCGCGAAACCAGGATGACGTTCGGCCCGATCTATGAGGTCGCGGATGCCACTTACATCGTCAAGCCCGGCTCGACGGTGACGAATTTCGCAAGCCTCGACCAGCCGGGCATCAAGGTCGCTGCCGTCAACAACACCACGACCATGCGCGGCGCGATCGCGCACCTGAAGAATGCGAAAGTAACCGGTTATCAGACTTATGACGAGATATTCAATCTCCTGAAAAGCGGCGACGTCGACGCGTTCGCACTGTCGCGCGACCAGCTCAATGCGATGGCAAAGAAGATTCCGGGCACGCGCGTGCTGGATGAGACCTTCAAGCAGACGGTGACCGCGGTCGCGGTCCCGTTGAACCATCCGCTGTCCGCGGCGTTCGCGACCAAGTTCATGACGGAAGCCGCTGCCAACGGCACGCTGCGCAAGGCCTATGACAACAGCGGGCTCAAGGACGCGCCGATCCGGACGAAGGCCAAATAAGGCGCACCGTCCTCAACGTGCGTGCCATATGAGCAGCTTGCCCAAATCGAGGGCAGGGCATTCGGCGAGCCGGCGCGCGGACACCTGCAATCCCGTTAATTCCGCGCCGTTTTCCAGCAATCGGCGAAGACGGCTGTTGGCACATCCATTGCTTTTAGGTCCACCAGTCAATGACGACTGCCGTCCGTCGGATTGCCTTGGCCAGCGTTGGCTGAAGGCGCAGGGATCAAGGCGACCTTATCAGGGCGCTACGAGTGGTCATTAAAGACGCCACCACATCCCTGTTCCAACCGGGCTCCGCCAACCGCAGCGTCGCAGCAGGAATTGTCTCATTCCTGTCGCGCCGTAAATCCGGCGCGTGTCCAGGACGGTCCACTCATCCTTCATATCAGCGCCGCGGCCAAGCCGTGGTGCCCTGTGTTTTGCGAATAAGGGGAACTGGAATGGCTTATCTCGTGCCTTCGGAATTCGTCACCAAGATGGTGGACGCTGGCGAGTCGAAGATCTTCATGTCCACGCGCGACACGGTGATCCGCGCCTACATGGCCGGCGCGATTCTCGCCCTCGCCGCGGCCTTTGCAGTGAGCGTCAACGTATCGACCGGTGTGCCGATCGTCGGCGCGGCGCTGTTCCCGGTCGGTTTCTGCATGCTCTATCTGTTCGGCTTCGACCTGTTGACCGGCGTGTTCGTGCTGTCGCCGCTCGCCTGGATCGACAGGCGGCCGGGCGTGACGCTCGGCGGCGTGCTGCGCAACTGGGGCCTGGTGTTCATCGGCAATTTTGCCGGCGCCTTCACGGTGGCCGTGATGATGTCGATCGTGTTCACCTTTGGCTTCTCTTCGCCGCCCGACAAGGTCGGCCAGATCATCGGCACCATCGGTGAAAACCGCACGGTCGGTTATGCGGCGCACGGCGCGGCGGGCATGCTGACGCTGTTCGTCCGCGGCATGCTCTGCAACTGGATGGTCTCGGCCGGCGTGGTCGGCGCGATGGTCTCGACCAGTGTCAGCGGCAAGGTGATCGCGATGTGGATGCCGATCATGCTGTTCTTCTTCATGACCTTCGAGCATTCGATCGTGAACATGTTCCTGTTCCCTTCGGGGCTGCTACTCGGCGGCAAGTTCACGATCATGGACTATCTGATCTGGAACGAGATTCCGACCGTGGTCGGCAACCTCGTTGGCGGTCTCGCCTTCACCGGGCTGACGCTCTACGCCACGCATGTGAAAACAGCGCCGAAGCGCGAGCGCCAGCGCCTCGCAGCTTGATCTTTGTGGGCAGACGGATCCCTCCCGTCAGGACGGATCCGTCTGCTACTGTTACGCGATGCCGTGCGAACTCAAAATATCGGTCGGGCAGTGTTCCGATAAGGGCCGCAAGGAAACCAATCAGGATTTTCATGGCGTCCTGATTCCGAGCGAGCCGCTGCTCGGCCTGAAGGGCATCGCCATCGTCCTTGCAGATGGCATCAGCTCGAGCAGCGTCAGCCGCATCGCGAGCGAGTCGGCCGTCAAGGGCTTCCTGACGGATTACTACTGCACGTCGGAATCCTGGTCGGTGAAGACGTCGGCGCAGCGCGTGCTGGAGGCTACCAATTCCTGGCTGCACGCGCAGACCAGGCGCAGCCAAAACCCATACGAGAAAGACAAGGGGTATGTCTGCACGCTGAGCGCGATGGTGATCAAGTCGACCACCGCGCATATCTTCCATGTCGGCGACTGCCGGATCTATCGCCTCGCCGGCAGCAGCCTTGAGCAGCTCACCAGCGATCACCGCGTGGTTCTCTCTTCAGTGCAGAGTTATCTCGGCCGTGCGCTCGGCGTGAATCCGCAGGTCGAGATCGACTACCAGTCATTCAGGGTCGAGCGCGGCGATACGTTTCTGTTGGCGACCGACGGTATCTATGAGCATGTCACACCGCGCCAGTTGGCGAGGGTCATCGCCGACGGCGCCGATGATCTCGACAAGACGGCCAAGACCATCGTCGAGCAGGCCTATGAGCGCGGTAGTCAGGACAACCTCACGATCCAGATCGTGCGTGTCGACGAACTGCCGGAGAGCAGCGCCAGCGAGGCGTTCGGCCAAGCGAGCGAGTTGCCGTTGCCGCCGCTCCTGGAAGCCAGAATGGCGTTCGACGGCTACACGATCGTGCGCGAGCTGCACGGCAGCAGCCGCAGCCACATCTACCTCGCCGTCGACGACGACACCGGCGCCACGGTGACGCTCAAGATTCCGTCGATCGATCTGCGCGACGACCCCGCCTATCTGAAGCGGTTCATGATGGAGGAGTGGGTCGCCAAGCGCATCGACAGCCCGCATGTACTGAAACCCTGGTCGCCATCACGCAAGCGCAACTATCTCTACGTCGCGACCGAGTTCATCGATGGGCAGACGCTTCGGCAATGGATGATCGACAATCCGAAGCCGGCGCTGGAGACGGTACGCGGCATCGTCGAGCAGATCGCCAAGGGCATTCGGGCCTTCCACCGCAAGGAGATGCTGCACCAGGACATCAGGCCCGACAACATCATGATCGACAAGACCGGCACGGTGAAAATCATCGATTTCGGATCGACCAGGATCACCGGCGTGGTCGAAGCGGCGCCTTCGGAGGACCGCAACGACATCCTCGGCACCCAGCAATATACGGCCCCGGAATATTTCCTGGGCGAGCCTGGCACGCCGCGCTCGGACTTGTTCTCGCTCGGGGTCATCACCTATCACATGCTGACGGGAAGACTGCCCTATGGCGCCCAGCTCGCCCGCGCGAGGACGCGATCGGACTTCAACAAAGTCATCTACGGCCCGGCCACGCACATCTGTCCGGAGATCCCGATCTGGGTCGATCGAACGATCGAGCGGGCCGTGCATCCCAATCCATATAAGCGATATGATAGCCTGTCGGAGTTCTTGTTCGACCTCCGCAATCCCAACGCAAAATATCTCACGACGTCATCGACGCCACTGATCGAGCGCAACCCGCTATTGTTCTGGAAATGCACGACGCTCGTGTTGGCGCTCGCCCTGGTTCTCTTGCTGGCCTACGTCTCGCATCATGTTCATTAGTGCGTGGTGCCGGAAGGGATCGGCTCCAGCCCGCTCTTAATCAGCTCAGCGCGGCCGTCCGGAGATGCGAGAAACTGGATCAGCGCCCGTCCGGCGTCGGGTTCCTTGGATACGCTGACGATCCCCGCGGAAAACACCGTGATCTTTTGCAGCTCGTCCGGCAGCGGCCCGACGATATCGATGCCGGCGACGGGCTTCAGCTCGCTGATCTGCTGGAAGCCGATCTCGGCCTCGCCCCTGGCCACGATCTCGCCAACCGGCGTGGCTGGGATCTTCCTCGCTTTGTCCTTCATCGTCTCTGCAATTCCGAGCTTCCGGAACATTTCGGTCGATACATAGACGCCGCTGGCGCTATCGGAATAGGCGATCGACTTTGCCGCAAGCAGCGCGCGCTTGACGGCATCCGCCGAGCTGATGTCCGGCTTTTGCGCGCCTGATTTCACTGCGATCCCGATCGGCGACTTGACGAGATCGACGCGGCTATCGGCAATCACCTTGCCCTGTGTGGCGAGGTCATTGAGAGCGTAGCCGACCATGATGAGCACATCGGCGGGCTCGCCGCGCGCGAGCCGCACCGGAATCGCGTTGACGGTGGTTCCCATCGACGGCCCGTAGGCGGTTGATACCTTGTGGCCGGTCTTGCGCTCGAATTCAGGCACCAAGGCTTTGTAGGCGGCGGTCAACCCGCCCGAGATCATCACGTGGATTTCGGCGGCGGACGCAGAAGTGGTGAGGAAGAGTACGGCGAAGCAGGCGAGGGCGAATGCGCGGAAGCTGGCGCGGTGCCGCATGGGCGTTTCTCCCAAAAGATTCTTTGATCACGGTGCGACGTTACTTCGGCGAGCGACACACGGCCAGCAGTTACCGCGCATGTTGAAGTATGTTCAGCCATGCCATGGGAGAGGGACGAGGCGAGTTCGCTGCTTGTCACGAATTCACGTGCACGAAGTCGCGCAACAGCGGATAGATCTCGTTGTTCCAGCGCTTGCCGCTGAACACGCCGTAATGGCCGACGCCGGCCTGCATGTGATGCACCTTGCGATAGCCACGGACGCCGGCGCAGAGGTCTTGCGCGGCCAGCGTCTGGCCGATCGAGCAGATGTCGTCGCGTTCGCCTTCGACGGTCATCAGGCCCATGCGCCTGATTGCGGTGGGATTCACCGGCCGACCCCGGTGCATCAGCTTGCCCTGGGGCAGCAGGTGCTCCTGGAACACGTCGCGCACGGTCTCGATGTAGAATTCCGCCGGCAGATCCATCACCGCGAAATATTCATCGTAGAAGGTCTTGATGACGTTTGCCTTCTCCTTCTCCCCCTTGGCGAGATGATTGGCGAGGTCCATGTGCTGCTTGATGTGGCGCTCGAGATTCATGGACACAAAAGCCGTGAGCTGCACGAAACCCGGATAGACCTTTCGGAACGCACCCCGGCACTGGATCGGGACATAGTTGATGAGGTTGTCCTCGAACCATTTTATCGGCTTGCTCTTCGCAAATTCGTTGACCTTGGTCGGCTGGATGCGCGTGTCGATCGGTCCCGCCATCAAGGTCAGCGATGCGGGCCGTGCGGGATGATTGTCCTCCGACATGATCGCCGCCGCCGCGAGCGCCGACACCGAGGGCTGGCAGATCGCGACCATGTGCGTGCGCGGGCCGAGCTTGTCGAGGAAGGTGATGAGATGGTCAGTGTAATCCTCGAGCCCGAAGCGGCCCTGATCGAGTGGAATGTCGCGCGGGTTGTGCCAGTCGGTGATGTAGACGTCGTGGTCCTGCAGCAGCGTCGCCACGGTGCCGCGCAATAGCGTCGCGAAGTGGCCGGACATCGGCGCCACCAAGAGCAGGCTCGGGTGCTCGGGCCCATCGACTTTCTTGAAGTGCAGCAGCGATCCGAACGGCGTGGCGTAGGTGACTTCCTCCCGCACCTCCAATTCCCGATTGCCAACCTTCACGCTGCGGATGCCATAATCGGGTCGGGTATAGGTCAGGGTCGAGCGCGAGATCAGTTCGAGTGTGGCCGCAAGCCGGCCGAGCAGCCGGTCCGAGGCTCCCTGCGGTACCAGATTAAGATATCTAAGTGCCGCTGCCGCCCCCGTGCGCCATGGTGCGGTCAGGTCCATGTGATTCTGGTAGGCTTGGTAAAGCATTGACATCATACACGACCGCCTTTGCCCCGTGGTGCTATGCAATATCGGAGCCAACGCGGAGTCGAACCGCCCTCGAAATTGGCACGTGGCTTGCTGCTCGGGATACTTGGCGCCCAGGCAATAAGCAGGGGCGATATCCGCATGGATAGGCTCGCCGCTTTAAGTTCCTGCGGTCGACGTTGAGGCGTGAGGGAAAGGCCCTATGGCGACAACGACACTGACCATCAGCAGCAAGAACTACTCGTCATGGTCGCTGCGCGGCTGGCTGCTGGCGAAATTCGCGGGGCTGGAATTCGAGGAGGTCATCACCGCTCTCGACGACGCCTCGGCCCGCGCGGAACTCCTGCTGCTGTCGTCATCGATCCTGGTGCCCTGCCTGCGCCACGAGGGCGCCACCGTCTGGGACACGCTGGCGATCGCCGAGTACCTCAACGAGATCATGCCGAATGCCGGCTTGTTGCCGGAAGACCGCATCAAGCGGGCGCATTGCCGCTCGATCTGCGGGGAAGTTCATTCCGGCTTTACGACGCTGCGCGCCTCACTGCCGGTTAACCTGAAAGGCCGTTTCCCCGGCTTCAAGATCTGGTCGCGCGCGCAAGCCGACATCGACCGGGTCTGCACCATTTGGCGTGATTGCCTTGCGGAGTCCGGCGGGCCATTCCTGTTCGGTGAGCGCCGCACCATGGCGGACGCGATGTATGCGCCGGTTGTCACCCGCTTCATCACCTATGACGTCAAGCTCGAGCCGACGCTTGCGGCCTATGCTGAAACCATCATGTCGATGCCGGAGATGCGCGAGTGGGTCGAGGCTGCCAAGGCCGAGCCCGCCGACGTCGAGGAGCTGGAGGTCGAATATTAGGCAGTGCGGCCGGCGGGATGCTCGTTCGGCGGGCTCAAGTGCGGTGCAGGTTTGGCCTAAAGCTCGTGCTACGAAAGCCCGCGTGAGTAGCGGTCGCAGGACGTCGGTTGCGCCGCAAAAAATCGGTGGACTTCACGACCGTCGACATGCCGCCGGCGACCGAGAAGGTGCCGCCAGTGACGCCCCGGAAGTAGCCGATTGAAAGTGACTGATCATGTCGCCCCCGGAGGAATTAACTTTAATGGTCGGCCGTTGGCTGCAGCCGCTCGTTGTGCTCCTGCATGTGGTGCGTCGTCTTGGAGTGGCGCCGACATCTAGCCGTGAACAACAGCGTACGGCGCTCCATCACTGATTCGGACGCGCTTCGTTCCACCGGCGTTCCGAACCTTAAGGCAGCGAACTCTTCCGTTGCATTTTGAGACAGAACGGTGTGGGAGGGATGATCCTTCATCCCTCTCGCACTTTCCGTTTGAGCATGATCTCCGCGCAGCGCTTTGTCGCGAAGAAGAACGGTAGCAACTCTTCTGCGATCTCCCTAAGCTGCACCCGTTTGCTTGACGCGTGGAAAGCGCCAGGCGATCACGGTCGCCTCGACCATGCCGCCGGATTGGTCATTGAGCCAATGACCGTCGATAAAGCGACAGGCGAACGGCAACTGATATGTGCCGCTCTGATCTTCGCAAAGCACTTCGACGATCTCGTTCGGCGGAGGTTCGCCGCTGCCATCGAATTGCGCCAGTCGCTTTTCGCGCGTTGCCATCTGATTATTCTCCACTTCCGATGCGTGGAAACGTTTGAGTTCCCAAAAGCCCCCCGCACCCCGCAATAGGCAAAGGACAACGCCGGAATACGGTTAGAGTGTGGTATCTCTGACGATGTCGCCGCCCTTCGAGCACATTGCCGTGAAGAGCGCGTGGAGGATTTAATGAACATTAACATGACGCTCGCAGCGCTCGTGACACTTGCATCCGGCGCACTGGGATGCACCGAGGTTCATGCGCAGGACGTCCCAGGCATTGAGATCTGTACCGTCGAGAAAACCTGGGAGCGGCGGACGAGTTGCCTGCAGAGCAACGTCGACTTCCTGCAGAAAACGATCACGAAGCTTGTGACCGATCACCAGCAGAAGCTCGATGCCGCCAATCGCCAGATCGAAAGCCTCAAGAGTGCATCTGCGACCCTGCAGAAGCGCGTGGACGATCTGCTGGCTGCGCAGAAGAAGATGGACGAGGACTTGAAGAAGAAAGCCGACGTGCCGGCAAAGGACGCGGCGCCGGCAGCGAAAGAAGGTGGCAAATAGTCCGTCATTGCGAGGAGCGACAGCGACGAAGCAATCCATCTTCCCGCTTGCGGTGGCATGGATTGCTTCGCGGAGCCTGTCATCGGGCGGCGCTACGCGCCGACCCGGTGGATCGCAATGACAGCTGAGGGTGACAAGCCCCTATACGCGGTAGTGCTCGATCACGTCTCTGTCGGGCTCATAGCCGAGTCCGGGCCCTCGCGGCACCTCGATATCTCCGTTTGCATCGACATCGGCGCGGCCGCGCCAGAGGCAGGCCGGCCGTTTCATGTAAAAGACTTCGATAAAGCCGTCGTCCCGCATCGACATCAGGTGCAGCGTCGCCAGGAAGCCCGGTCCGAAATAGGGCGAGTGCGGAACGATCTTGACGCCGAGTTCGTCGGCGAGCGCCGCAACTTTCAGGAATTCGGTGATGCCGCCGACCTTGGTCACCGAGGGCTGGGCATGGCTGACGGCGCCTGCCGCCATCATCTGGCGGAATTGGTGTACGGTGCAGGCATTCTCGCCGGCCGCGATGTCGAGGCCGCCTTTGGCGCGCACGTCGGCGAGCGTAGCAAAATCCTCCGGTGGCCAGACCGGCTCTTCGAGGAACATCGGGGTTGCCGCCTGGCAGTCTCGCGCGAAGGCAATCGCGCTCGGGCCATCCAGCGGGCAGTTCATGTCCACCATTAGCGGGATGTCGCTGCCGATCGCCTTGCGTGCCGCAAACACCGCTGGCGTCGTAGTCTCGTGCAGCTTGATCGCGCCGTAGCCGCGACGGAGCGCGGCTTCGCATTCGCCGGCAATATGTTCCGGTTTGCCGATCCGCATCAGGCTCGCATAGGCCGGGATCTTCGCGCGTCTGGCCTCGCCGATCAGCCGATGCAGCGGCACGCCCTTGATCTTTCCGGCGAGATCCCACAGCGCGATGTCCAGGCCCGAGATCGCGAACATCGTGATGCCGTAGCGACCGAACAGGTGCAGATTGCGCTGGATCTGCTCTATCACGGCAGGAATGCCGGAGGCTTCAGGCAAATCGAGGCCGCGCGCCTGCGGCGCGATCATCTCCTCGATCGCAGTGCAGGTCGTGCGTGGACAGACATAGGCGAAGGCGTCGCCCCAGCCGGTGAGGCCGGCATCGGTCGAGACTTCGACCAGCACCATATCAAGCGCTGCGATCGACGACGCACCCTGCCGGAAGCTCGCGGGGCCGGCGTCATAGGGGATGCGGATGTGGTGCGCGCGGACATTCGTGATTTTCATGGGGTTTCTCCAGGGCGGAATGCGTATCCCGCGGGAGCGGGATACGCCGATTTGAAGCGATGCTGGATTCTTGTTGTGACGCGTTTTCTTCACGCGAACCGGTGTCCACTTCGCTCGAAAACGCTCTAGTTTTAAGAGCTCTTCTCGCCACTCATGACGGGGCCGAACCGTTCCCAGCTCTCGCCCTTGAAGCGCATCATCTGGAGCTGCTCGATCGGCGCATAGTCGTTCGGGCCGGTCTTGATGCGGGTGCCCGGCAGGTAGATGCCGATCTGGAAATCGAGATTGGCCGCCTGCTTCATGATATTCTCGCGGGTGAGGTTGTCGCCGCATTGGCGCAGCACTTGTTCGAGCCCCTTGGCGACGCCATAGCCGAACACGGTCGCGGCATCGTCGAGATCGCCTTCGGGATACCACTTGGCCATGAACGCGCGCCACTCGTTCATCGCGGGATCGTTCTTCCATTCGGCGTCCTTGGGATCCTTCAAATAGGCGGTCGACAGTATGCCCTGGCTGGCCTCGTAACCGGCAGGCTTGATGACGCCGCCGATCGAGCCGGATACGTTGGTCAGGAACTGCACCGGGTGCCAGTCCAGCTCGGCGATCTTCTTGATCGCCTGCGCCGCGAATTTCGGGGTGGCGATATTGACGAAGATGTCGGGATTGGCGCCCTTGATCTGCACCACCTGTGAATCCACCGTGGGTGAACTGGTCTCGTAGGAGGCCTCCACGGTGATCAGTTTGCCTGCCTGATCGCCAAGGCCTTCGCGCAGGCCGATCACATAGTCCTTTCCGAAATCGTCGTTCTGGTAGAGGACGCCGATGGTCTTGCCGGGATAGTTCTGCAGGATGTACTTGCCGTAGATCCGCGCTTCGACCTGATAGCTGGGCTGCCAGCCCATGGTCCACGGGGAATTCTTTGGGTCGTTCCACTTGGCGGCGCCGGTGGAGACGAAGAGCTGCGGCACCTTCTTCGAGTTCATGTATTTCTGGATCGCGGTGTTGCCCGGCGTGCCCAGCGGGTTGAAGATCAGCAGCACCTCGTCGTTCTCGACCAGCTTGCGTGCCTGCTCGACTGTCTTCGGCGGGCTATAGGCGTCGTCATAGCTGATGAAGTTGACCTTGCGGCCGTTGATGCCGCCTTCGGCGTTGAGCTTGTTGAAATAGGCCGCTTCGGTCTTGCCGATGGTGGCATAAGCCGACGCCGGGCCCGAGTAGGGCATGATGTTGCCGATCTTGACCTCGGTGTCGGTTGCACCGGGGTCGTATTTCTTTTGTGCGCTGGCTGTTCCGGCGAGCGCGACGGCGAGAAGTCCAGCGAGCAGCGTGGATTGGGCATAGTTATAGTTCAAGAGCCGGTCATGCATCATTGTCCTCCCTGACAGTTCGCCGCGGCTCTGCAGTCTTGATTATGGGCAGCTTGAGATGAGCCGTCGGATCGATGCGTCAGCGAGTATGCACGATTGGCTTGGTCTTGCCAGCGAAGGGCTGGGTTGTAATTTCCGCGGGATGGAACAACGCTCCGGTCGCTCACGGGACAGCAAGGACTGTCAAACGGTGCAGGGTGCGATCGCGCATGATGGATGCGCTTCGAAGGAAGGCCGACAGTCATGAACCCAGCCCAGAAGTCGCTCTGGTACATCGAGAGCCATCTCGGTCAGCCGCTGACGCTCGACGAGATCGCCGGCATCGCCGGTATCTCGCGCTTCCACCTGGTGCGCGCGTTTGCGGCGGCCACAGGATTCTCGGTAATGCGTTACGTGCGCGCCCGCCGTCTCAGCGAGGCGGCTCGCGCGCTCGCGAGCGGCGCACCTGATATTCTCAGCCTGGCGCTGGATGCGGACTACGGCTCCCACGAAGCGTTCACCCGCGCGTTCCGCGACCATTTCGGCGTCACGCCCGAAACGGTTCGCGCCACGACGTGCCTCAGCAAGCTGAAGCTACAGGAGCCGATCATGATGGATTCAACCGCGCTCGATCATCTCAATCCGCCGCGTATTGCGACCGGCAAGGCGTTCCTCGTCGCCGGCGTCGGAGAGCGCTACAATCACGGGGATTGCGGCGGCGGTGCCGGCATTCCGAGCCAGTGGCAACGCTTTCACCAAACGGTCGATCATATTCCCGGCCGCATCGGCAACGTGGCCTATGGTGTCTGCTGCAATGGCGATGACGCCGGCAATTTCGATTACATCGCCGGCGTCGAGGTCTCCGACTTCTCGGACCTGCCGCGCGAGTTCAGCCGGGTGCGAATTCCCGAGCAGAAATATGCGGTCTTCACTCATGGCGAGCACATTTCCACGATCCGGCGGACCGTGAACACGATCTGGAATCACTGGCTGCCGGCATCCGGCATGAAGGCCGCGGATGCGCCGAACTTCGAGCGCTACGACGAGAAGTTCGATCCGGCCACCGGCAATGGCGGCCTCGAGATCTGGGTGCCCGTGAAGGAGTAGGGTAGCGTGTAGGATGGGTAGAGCGAAGCGAAACCCATCAATGCGCCGGGTCAGACGAGGCGAGATGATGGGTTTCGCTTCGCTCTACCCATCCTACGGCAGCTCGCAAAGCTGCCTTGCTTCACCCTTGCTTGGCAAGCAACGGTGTCTTTGTCATAACGTCACGCCAACAACACGTTGCGTGGGGCGGTTGAAAATCCCCTTGCAGCCATAAGCAGCCGGGAGGATTTCATGGCCAATATCCGCGTTCTCGCCACCGATCTTGAATTTCCGGAAGGTCCGGTGGTGATGCCGGACGGATCGGTGGTGCTGGTCGAAATCCGTGGGAAGCGGTTGACGCGGGTCTATCCGGACGGGCGCAAGGAAGTGGTGGCGCAGATTCCCGGCGGTCCCAACGGCGCGGCGCTCGGTCCCGACGGCAAGATGTACATCTGCAACAATGGCGGCTTTAGCTGGATTCCGACGCGCAGCACGATCATGCCGGGGCCGCAGCCGGAGGACTATCTCGGCGGCTCGATCCAGCGCGTCGACTTGCAGTCGGGCAAGGTCGAGACCGTCGTCGACAAATGCGGCGAGCATGCCTTAAGGGGACCGAACGACCTTGTCTTCGACAGGCAGGGCGGGCTCTGGTTCTCCGATCTCGGCAAGCGCCGTGCCCGCGAGATGGATGTCGGCGCGTTCTATTACATCAAACCCGGCATGAAGGAGATCGTCGAAGGCGTGCACGGCCTGCTGCCGGCCAACGGCATCGGCCTGTCGCCGGACGAGAAGACGGTCTACATCGCGGAGACGCCGACCGCGCGGCTCTGGGCCTACGAACTCTCCGAGCCGGGCACGGTGAAGCCGCGCGAGGTGATCTATCGCGGCGAGCGCGGCAAACCGATCGCAGGGCTTGGCGGCTACCAGATGTTCGACTCGCTCGCGGTGGAGGCGAGCGGCAATGTCTGCGTGGCGACCCTGGTCTCGGGCTGCATCTCCGTGATCGCACCCGATGGTACCCTCGTCGAGCAGGTTCCGACCGGCGACCGCGTCACCACCAACATCGCGTTTGGCGGACCCGAGCTGAAGACCGCCTACATCACGCTGTCGGGCAAGGGCGAACTGATCGCCATGGATTGGTCGCGGCCTGGGTTGCCGCTGAATTTTTTGAACAGGTGATGGCTGTGCAATGCTAGACCCTCATGGTGAGGAGCGCCGCATCAGCGGCGCGTCTCGAACCATGAGGCCATCGCCCGCGGCCATCCCTCGAGACGGCAGCTGCGCGGCCTCCTCGGGATGAGGAGAGACGATCGAAATGCCCTGGCTTGAACCCATCACCCTTGGCGGCGCGCATGCACGGCTGGAGCCGCTGTCGCAGGATCACGCCGATGGGCTCATTGAGGCCGTGAAGGACGGCGAGCTCTGGAAGCTCTGGTACACGTTCATTCCGCGTCCCGAGGACATGCGCAAAGAGATCGACCGCAGGCTTGGCCTGCAGGCGACGGGATCGATGCTGCCGTTCACGGTGTTCGATGCCGGCGGCGCCATCGCGGGCATGACGACCTACATGAATGTCGATGCGCCCAACCGCCGCGTCGAGATCGGCTCGACCTGGTACGCGAAGTGTGTGCAGCGCAGCGCGGTCAATACGCAGTGCAAATTGTTGTTACTGACGCACGCCTTTGAGACGCTCGATTGCATTGCGGTAGAGTTCCGCACGCATTTCTTCAACCACCAGAGCCGCCGCGGCATCGAACGGCTCGGTGCCAAGCTGGACGGCGTCCTGCGTAGCCACCAGATCGCACCAAACGGCACGTTGCGTGATACCGTCGTCTACAGCATTATCGCCAGCGAATGGCCGACCGTGAAGGCGCACCTCAACTATCAACTCAACGAAAAGCCGCGGTAGCCGCTCTGCCGCGCCAGAAACGAGACGATGGAAACGTTCGATTATGTAATCATCGGCGCGGGCTCCGCCGGTAGCGTTCTCACCAACCGCTTGAGCGAGGATGCCGGCACCACGGTGTGCGTGCTCGAGGCAGGCCCGAAGGACTGGCACCCCTACATCCATCTGCCGGCCGGCTTCATCAAGACGTTCCACATGAAGAGCGTCAACTGGGCCTACCAGCAGGAGCCGGGCCCGTGGACCGGCGGCCGCAGCATCTACGCGCCGCGCGGCAAGACGCTTGGCGGCTCGTCGTCAATCAACGGCCACATCTACAACCGCGGCCAGCGCCAGGATTTCGACACCTGGGCGCAGCTCGGCAATCGCGGCTGGGGCTATCCGGACGTGCTGCCCTACTTCAAGCGGATGGAATGCCGCGTCGGCGAGTGTGACGACACCTATCGCGGCCGCGACGGCAGCCTGACCGTCACCACCATGGACTGGAACGACCCGCTCTGCGAGGCCTTCATGGAGGGCGCCGTCAGCCTCGGTATTCCGCGCAACCCCGACTACAACGGTGCGATCCAGGAAGGCGTGTCCTACTGCCAGCGCACGATCCAGAATGGCCTGCGCATGAGCGCGGCGAAGGCGTTCCTGCATCCGGCGCGGAAACGGCCAAACGTCCACGTGCACACGCATGCGCATGTCACCAACATCATCTTCGAAGGCAAGCGCGCGGTCGGCGTGCGCTATCTCAAGGGAGGACGGGGCGGCGAGCCGGTCGAGGTGCGCGCCAACAAGGAGGTGATCCTCTCCGGCGGCGCCTACAACTCGCCGCAGATCCTGCAATTGTCCGGCGTCGGCTCGCCGGAACTGTTGCAGTCGCACGGCATCGAGGTGCGTCATGCGTTGCCCGGCGTCGGCGAGGGATTGCAGGACCATTACGCGCCGCGCTCGGTCGCGCGCGTCAAGAACATCAAGACCATCAACGAGCTCAGGCGGGGCTTAAGCCTGTGGGTCGAGGCGTTGAAATGGGCGACGACGCGGCGCGGCTTGCTGTCGCTGTCGCCGACCATGGTCTATTGCTTCTGGCATTCGGGCGAGACCACGGAGAGCTCGGACCTCCAGCTCACCTTCACGCCCGCGAGCTACAAGGAAGGCGTGCAGGGCCAGCTCGAGGACGAGCCCGGCATGACCGTCGCCTCCTGGCAGCAGCGCCCCGAGAGCCGCGGCTATGTCCGCATCCGCTCGTCGGATCCGTTCGCACCGCCGATCATCCAGACCAACTATCTCGTCGAAGAGCTCGACCGCCGCGTTGTCGTCGCCGGCATGAAGCTGGCGCGCCGGCTGTCGGCGCCGCTTGCGCCCTATTACGACTACGAGGATTTTCCGGGACCCAACGTGCAGACCGACGATGAATTTCTGGCGGCGGCAACCGAGCGTGGCACCACCACGTTCCATCCGGGCTGCACCTGCCGGATGGGCCCGGTCGATGCCAAATGGGCCGTGGTCGACGACCAGCTCCGCGTCCATGGATTGCAGGGCCTGCGCGTGGTCGACGCCTCCATCATGCCGCGCATGATCTCGGCCAACCTCAACGCCTCGACGATGATGATCGCCGACAAGGCCTCCGACATGATCCGCGGCAAGCAGGCGATGTCCACTGTGGCGCTGGCGGAGTACGCGTGATACTCGGCTGCGAGCGCGGTCTCTCCTGTATGGAGCGCGCCGCTGTTTCCCCTCATCCTGAGGAGCGCGAAGCGCGTCTCGAAGGATGAGGCCACCGGCGGGGCCTCATGGTTCTCCTGGCGATGCGAAGCATCGTCCGGAGACGGTGCTTGCGCGCCTCCTCACCATGAGGGGCGGGCACTTCACCCGTACACGAACGCCTTATCCGTTAAATCAATGGTCGGAAACTCGTCCTTCTCGGCCCAGTAGTCCTGGTTGTGCTGCCATTCCGGCTTGTCGCCGCGCTTCGGCAACAGGTGCATGCCGCGCAGCATATAGCCGGGATTGAAGTTTTCCTCGTCGATCCACGGCAGGATCGGCATGTTGTGGTCTTCGGCGCGCAACGCGGGGGTAACCTTCTTCGCACCGGTCTGCTTCATGTGCGTGAGCAGGCGGCAGACGAAATCGGCGACGAGATCGACGCGCAATGTCCAGCTCGCCCGGAAATAGCCGAACACCCAGACGAGATTGGGCACGCCGGTGAACATCATGCCGCGATAGGTCAGGGTATCGGCGAAATCGAGCGGCTTGCCGTCAACCTCGAACTCGATGTCGCCGGTGGCGCACAGATTGAAGCCGGTGGCGGTGACGATGATGTCGGCCTCCAACTCCTTGCCGGACTTCAGCAGGATGCCCTTCTCGGTGAAGCGTTCGATCTCGTCGGTCACGACGGAAGCTTTGCCGTCCTTGATGCCCCGGAACAGGTCGCCGTCCGGAATGAAGGCGATGCGCTGGCGCCACGGGCGGTAGCGCGGCGTGAAGTGGGTGGCGATGTCATAGTCCTTGCCGAGATAGGCTTCGACCGCCGACAACAAATCCTTCTTGGCCTCTTCAGGCTTCTCGAAGGTCTTGCGGGTGAAAGCGTCCTGGTCGAACAGGATCTTGCGACGCGTGATCTCGTGAATCCATGTCTCGTCGATCTGCAACTGCCGCAGCTGCTCCGCGATTTCGATCGCGTTGCGGCCGGTGCGGAAATAGGTCGGCGAGCGCTGCAGCATGGTCACATGGCCAGCGTCCTTGGCCATCGCGGGGATCAGCGTCGCGGCGGTGGCGCCGGAGCCGATCACGATGACGCGCTTGCCATTGTAGTCGAGGTCCTCGGGCCACTTCTGCGGATGCACGATCGGGCCCTTGAACTTGGCCATGTCCTTCCACTCGGGCGTATAGCCCTCGGCATGGCGATAGTAGCCCTGGCACATCCAGAAGAAGTTGGTGGTGAAGCGGAAGTATTCGCCGGTATCGGTGCGCGTGGCGTCGATGGTCCAGAGGTTGGCCTCGCTCGACCACTTCGCTGAAGTGATGGTGTGGCGATAGCGGATGTGGCGCGCGAGGTCGTTCTCCTCGACCACTTCGCCCATATATTTCAGGATCTCCGCCGCGGTTGCGATCGGCGCGCTGGTCCACGGCTTGAAGCGATAGCCGAAGGTGTGCAGGTCGCTATCGGAGCGGATGCCAGGATAGCGGTGCGTGCTCCAGGTGCCGCCAAACGTCTTCTGCGTCTCCAGCACGACGAAGCTGGTTCCCGGGCATTGCGTGGTCAGGTGATAGGCGGCGCCGACGCCGGAAATGCCGGCGCCCACGATCAGGACGTCAAAATGCTCCGACGTAACGGGCTCGGCGGTGCGTATCTGCGTTTGGACGTTCATCTTCCCAGCTCTTTTATTGTTTCGTTGGTCGTGCGCACGAAGCGCCGGAATCTCCGGCGCCTCGCAAATCGTCGAATCAGACTTCGCGGCGGCTCAGGAAGGCCAGCCGCTCGAACAGGTGCACATCCTGTTCGTTCTTGAGCAGTGCACCGTGCAGCGGCGGGATCAGCTTGCGCGGATCGCGCTCCCGCAGCATCTCCGGCGTGATATCCTCGTTCAGGAGCAGCTTCAGCCAGTCGAGCAATTCGGAGGTCGAAGGCTTCTTCTTCAATCCCGGCACTTCCCGCACCTCGAAGAAGATGCGCAAGGCCTCTTCCACCAAGCGCCGTTTGATGCCGGGGAAATGCACGTCGACGATCTTCTCCATCGTGTCAGCGTCGGGGAATTTGATGTAGTGGAAGAAGCAGCGGCGCAGGAAGGCGTCCGGCAGCTCCTTCTCGTTGTTCGAGGTGATCATCACGATCGGGCGGAGCCTGGCCTTGATGTTCTCGCCGGTCTCGTAGACGAAGAACTCCATGCGATCGAGCTCGAGCAGGAGATCGTTGGGGAATTCGATATCGGCCTTATCGATCTCGTCGATCAGCAGCACCGGGCGCTTCTCGTTGGTGAAGGCCTCCCACAGCTTGCCGCGCTTGATGTAGTTCTTGATGTCGGAGACGCGCGCATCGCCGAGCTGGCTGTCGCGCAGCCGCGACACCGCGTCATATTCGTAGAGGCCCTGCTGCGCCTTGGTGGTGGACTTGATGTGCCAGGTCAGAAGCGGTGCATCGAGCGCCTTGGCGACTTCTTCTGCCAACACCGTCTTGCCGGTGCCGGGCTCGCCCTTCACCAGAAGCGGGCGCTCCAGCACGATGGCGGCGTTGACAGCGACTTTGAGATCATCGGTGGCGACATAATCCTTGGTACCAGTGAATTTCATACTACCCCGTCAGAATGAGTTTCAATTTGATACTAGTGGAAAAACCCTGCAGGTCTAGCGTGGATTCCAGCGCCTGCACGCAACTGGGTCATCGCGACCGCCTTGAATTTAGGCGGACCGTTTCCGCCTTGCGGAATGATCCTCACAGCTTGGTACCGAGCCCGTAATGCCGAAGTTGGGACCTGAGCGCCCTTGACGCCGCGACGGCGGCGGGCGATCTATGGAACATGTTCTTGCAGTTCTTCACATCGCTGCGCGACGCCCAGGTCCCCGTGACCTTGCGCGAATATCTGACGCTGATGGAGGCGCTCGACGCCGACCTCGCGGAGCAGAGCGTCGAGAATTTCTATTACCTGTCGCGCTCGGCGCTGGTGAAGGACGAGCGTAATCTCGACAAGTTCGACCGCGTCTTCGGCGCCGTGTTCAAGGGGCTGGAGAGCCTGCTCGATGCCATGGACAAGGCCGAGATCCCTGAGGAGTGGCTGAAGAAGCTCGCGGAAAAATACCTCACCGAGGAAGAGAAGAAGCAGATCGAAGCCATGGGCTGGGACAAGCTCATGGAGACGCTCCGCAAGCGCCTCGAGGAACAGAAGGGGCGACACCAGGGCGGCAACAAATGGATCGGCACCGCCGGCACGTCGCCCTTCGGATCCCACGGCTACAATCCCGAAGGCATCCGCATCGGGCAGGAGAAGAACCGCAACAACCGCGCCGTGAAGGTGTGGGACAAGCGCGAATTTAGGGATCTCGACGGCAATGTCGAGCTCGGCATCCGCAACATCAAGATCGCGCTGCGGCGACTGCGCAAATTCGCCCGGACCGGCGCGCCCGATGAACTCGATCTCGATACCACGATCAAGGAAACCGCCAATCACGGCTATCTCGACGTGCACATGCGTCCCGAGCGGCGCAATGCCGTGAAGGTCCTGGTGTTCTTCGATATCGGCGGCTCGATGGATTCGCACATCGAGCAGGTCGAAGAATTGTTTTCGGCGGCAAAAAGCGAATTCAAGCATATGGAATATTTCTACTTTCACAACTGCCTCTATGAGGGCGTGTGGAAGCAGAACAAGCGGCGCTTCACCGACCGCACGCCGACCTGGGACGTGCTGCACAAATATCCGCACGACTACAAGGTCGTGTTCGTCGGCGACGCCTCGATGTCGCCTTACGAGATCATGGTCCCCGGCGGCTCGGTCGAGCATGTCAACGAGGAGGCCGGTTCGGTCTGGCTCGAGCGTATCATTCGAACCTATCCGCACACGGTGTGGCTCAACCCGGTCGCGCAGAAGCACTGGGACTATTCGGAATCAACCACCATCATCCGCCGCATCTTCTCCGAACGCATGTACCCGATTACGATCGAAGGTCTGGAGAATGCGATGAAGGAGCTGGTAAGATAGGTTCAACCGCCGTCATTCCGCGGCGCGCGAAGCGCGAACCCGGAATCCATTTGGCCACTTGCTTCGGCGGAGGAATGGAATCTCTGATGTGCAATTGCACGTCATAGTGCGATGCTTACGCATCGCCCCGGAATGACAAGAATCAATCAGGGAGAGCCACATGCCCCAGACCATCCACCGCGGCATCAAGCAGATGATGGACGATGCCAATGCCGAGATCGAGACCATCAGCGCGGCCGATGCCGTCGAGCTTCTTCCGAACGACGATGTCGTGATCGTCGACATCCGCGATCCCCGCGAGATCGAGCGCGAGGGAAGGATCCCCGGCGCCTTCTCCTGCACCCGCGGCATGCTCGAATTCTGGATCGATCCGGCGAGCCCCTACGCCAAGCCGATCTTCCAAGAGGACAAGAAGTTCATCTTCCATTGTGCCGGCGGCATGCGCTCGGCACTCGCCGCGAAGACTGCGCAGGACATGGGGCTGAAGCCGGTCGCCCATATGAGCGGCGGTTTCGCCGCCTGGCGCGATGCCGGTGGCCCGATCGAGAAGTGGGAGCCGAAGAAGAGGGATTGAAGAGGGATTAGAGACGCGCCGGCGTTTCTCTCCTCGTCATTCCAGGGCGCCCAAACGGGTCCGCACGAAATGCGGCCCGATAGACAGTCTCTGCGCGAGCCCGCAAGCTTGCACACTGAATCAATCGGCTCGAGGTACCTGAGCACGCGTTCATCGGGCGTTCACCTGTGCAACTTAGAAGCGCTCGCGGGGCTTGGAATGAAGGAAATGCAAATGAAGAAGGTTACTCTCGGATTCGCTGCCGCCGCTGTCTTGGTCGGCCTGTCGTCTTTCTCGGTTCCTGCTACCGCCATGCCGATGCATCCAGTGGCTCCCAGTTCAGAGATCATCCAAGCCCGTTATCACCACCGCAAGGTTTGCACGGTGCGCAGTGTGGTTACGCGCGGCCCGCATGGCAGGCGGATTGTCAAGCGTGTGCGCGTATGCAGGTGACGGTTACACTTCTCCTGACCTGAAAAAAGGGCCGCTTGCGGGATGCAGGCGGCCCAAGTCTAGGGAGGAAACGCCCAAAGAGGGCAGCGATAGCGCGAAGCGCTACCGCGTACCTATCTAAAGCAGATGCTGGAATGAAAAAGCTCCGGGCGATACCGGAGGCTTCATCTTAAGATCCTGGATCTGCGCCGTCGGCGTCTCTTGGAATGACATCAAGGAATCCGCAGCATGACCGCAACCGATGACCCGCTCGTCTCCACCGACTGGCTTGCAGCCCATCTCGGCGACCCCAAGGTCAAGGTGATCGACGCCTCCTACAAGATGCCGGGCGTGCTGCCGTTGCCGGCGGACGATTTTATCGCCGCCCACCTTCCCGGTGCGGTGTTCTTCGACGTCAATGCGATTGCCGATAAGAACGACCCGCGCCCGCATATGTATCCGACTGCTGCGCAGTTCGCGCAGGACGTCTCCGCACTCGGCATCTCCTCCGACGACGCCGTGGTCGCCTACGACGCTGGCGCCTGGGTCGCAGCGCCGCGGGCGTGGTGGATGTTCCTGTCGTTCGGCCATTCCAACGTGAAGGTGCTCGACGGGGGCTTGCAGAAGTGGAAGGCGGAGGGACGTCCGGCCGAATCCGGTTCCGTCACACCGAAGCCTGGAAAATTCCAGGCCACGTTCGATCCGAGCTTTGTCCGCAGCAAGGAGCAATTGCTCGGCAATATCCAGATGAACAAGGAGCAGGTGATCGACGCGCGGCCGCGCCCGCGCTTCGAGGGCACCATCGCTGAACCCTGGCCCGGCCGGCGCTCCGGCCACATCCCCGGCAGCCGCAACGTTCCCTATGCCGATCTGTTCGACGCCAAGACCGGGGCGATGAAGCCGCTCGATGAATTGCGCAAGGCATTCACATCCGCCGGCGTCGATACGGCAAAGCCGATCGTCACCAGTTGCGGCTCCGGTGTCTCGGCGCTGGTGTTGACGCTCGCGCTCTATCGCCTCGGCGTGCGCGGCAGCGCCCTCTATGACGGATCCTGGGCCGAATGGGGCCTGCCTGACGGGCCGCCGATCGCAACAGGACCTGCGTGATCCAGAAAATCAGCGCGTCGGGCGCACGAGCATCGGCTGGCCGAACGGATCGAAGGTCTGCTGAGGCAACGCCTGCTGCGTCGTGGGTGGGCGCTGCGCGACGCGCCGGCGTTCCTTGGCGCGCTGCGTCCGTGCCTGCTTCTTGGTCCCGCTTTGCCCTGGCTTGGTTTCGGCGCGTTTCGTCGGCGTCTTTTTCTCAACGGTGACGGCTGGGCCACCCAGCGTGGCGATCTTGGTCGCCGCCGGACTCTCTTCCGCCGCGGCCGGCGCCTCCGGTGCGGAAGGCGTGGCGTCGCTTGCAGGCGGAGCCTCGGCAACCGCCGCGGGCTTGGCTTGCTCGGTCGGAGCAGGAACTTCCGCGGCGGGAGCGGGAGCTTCCGCTTGGGGCGCCGTTGGCAGTGCCTGGGGTTCCAGAGCATCTGCCACGGGCGGCCCGACTGGCGGCGCCTCGGTCGAGGCAGGCTCATCGGGCGTCACAGCGGCCATCTGCTCGGGCTCGGCTGGCGCGGATGCATCGGCGGTTGGCGCAGCGGGAGCAGGCGACGTCTCGGCGCTTTCCGGAGCCTTTTCTGTCGTCTCTACCGCAGGCGGATCAACGCGCAGCATGGCGAGTGTCGGCGGCGGCTCCGTCGATGGCTTCTCTTGGACTTGCGCGAAGACCGGCTCTGGCGGGCTGCGCCGCGCCGGGATATTCGCGACTTCCTCATGGGCAGCCCGCAACAGCGCGGCGGCGCCCAGCCCAAAGATCAGGACCGAGGTCGACAGCACGATCGCCGCGAACAGGAAGCGAAGGCCGGGAAGCATGGGCGCGGTTCCGTTTTTGCCGAAGTGTTTTTGAGCCAGAGGAAACGCGGTGACCACAGGGAAAGGCCGGCTCGCAGGCAGCGAATCAAGCCGATTCGAGGATATCGCAACCAATGTCGAAGAGATGACGTCCGTAGTCCACAGGAATAATTTTTCCCGGGCGGTGAGACATCTTTGCCGCAGCGATCGCTGCCCAATCACAAAATGACCGATCTGGACCGGATTTCGCGGAATTGTCTTGAATGCGCCGCTATCTTCCTTCAACTGCCGTTAACGGTCCGGTGTGGCTTGGGGACTATACAAGAGCGATGATGATCAACCGCATTCTAACGATTTGTGCTGCCGCTGCGCTCGGCGCGGCAGGAACTTCGGTTGCCCAGGCACAGCAAGCCTATCCCCCAGGGCCTGGTCCGGTCTATTCTGCTCCTCAGGGCTCCTATCCTCCGCCGGCGCCCGGCTATGTGCGCGACGATCGCCGCCCGTCGGACTTTGATGTCTTTGAAGAGGACGACGACGCGTCGGCGCCGAATGGCCAGAACTCGGCGGCGCTGTCGTCGCCTGGACCGGTGCTTTCGCCCAACGATCCCCGCTATGGCCGCCCGATGGCCGCACCGCCCCCGGTCTATTCGGATCGTAACGTGCCGACCGGCCCGATCCTGTCGCCGGATGATCCGCGCTACGGCCGTCCGTCCGGCCCGCCGCCGGTGATCTATGCCGATCGTCCTCAGGGCCCGGCGCAAAATTATAATTATCCCGATCGCGGCGACGATCGTGCCCTGCGTCCGCCGGAGTCCGTGGGCGCCGCAGGCGGCACGCCCACTGTGACCGGCGCCGTGCCGCAGCCGCAGGTCGGCAACGATGGCAAGCCGATGACGGTCGCGGCCCTGCCGCCTGAGGAGCAGCCGGAAGCCGCTCCCGTGCAGTTACCGCCGAACCTGCGTCGTCAGGAAGTCTCGTTCGCGACCAAGGAGCCGGCAGGCACCATCGTGGTCGATACGGCGAACACCTACCTCTACTACATCCTGGGTAATGGCCGCGCGATGCGCTATGGCGTTCGCGTCGGCCGCGACGGCTTCACCTGGACCGGTGTGCAGAAGATCAGCCGCAAGGCGGAATGGCCGGACTGGTATCCGCCGACCGAGATGATCGAGCGCCAGCCTTATCTGCCGCGCTTCATGGCAGGTGGCCCCGGCAATCCGCTCGGCGCGCGCGCGATGTATCTCGGCTCGACCGTGTATCGCATCCACGGCACCAACCAGCCATCGACGATCGGCAAGTTCGTCTCATCGGGCTGCATCGGCATGCTGAACGAGGACGTCTCCGATCTCTTCGATCGCGTGAAGGTCGGCACCCGCGTGGTGGTGCTGCCGGGCGGTCCGCCGCCTGGAACCGCCACCGCTTCCGCTGCGCCGCCCGCCGGTGGGCCCGTTGCCGCCGCTCCGCCGCCGACCCAGGCGCAGGCCGCCGTGCCGTTGCCGGGCACGCAGCCAACCGCAGTGCCGCCGCTGCCGGCACCGGTCACGATCCGCTAGGGCGATTGCAGTTCCAACATCGGAAGGCGCGCGAATAGCGCGCCTTTTGTTTGTTGCAACATCACGCGGCGCTTCGACGTTTGCAGAAGCGATGCTGCACGAAGATCATCTCACATATCCGCCACTGAACACGCTCAAGCAGGTCGCTGGCGACGTCTGGATCATTGACGGCCCAGCGATCCAATTCGGCCCGTTCTGGTTCAAGGCACCATTTCCCACGCGGGCGACGATATTTCGCTTGGCCGGAGGAAACCTGTTCGTTCACTCGCCGACACCCTTGGTTCCCGAACTGAAGGCAGAGATCGACAGGACGGGGGTTCCGCGCTGGATCATCGGGCCGAACCGGCTGCACTACTGGTGGATACCGGATTGGCGTGCGGCGTATCCGGATGCTCGGGTCTTCCTTGCGCCCAAGACGAGGCAGCAGGCCGGCAGCCGATTGGACCTCGATTGCGAAACGCTCGATCGGACCTCCGGCTATCCCTGGGATGACCGGATCGCGACGCTGCCGATCGCGGGCAGCTACATGACCGAAGTTGCATTCTTCCACAGGTCATCCCGGACGCTGGTCCTCACCGACCTGATCGAGAACTTCGAGGCACGAAAGGTCGAAGCGCGGCTCATGCGGTTCCTTATCTGCGCAGGGGGCGTTCGAGACCCCAATGGCAGCACACCGCGCGATATGCGGTTGAGCTTCTGGCGGAACAAGGCCGCGGTGAAGGCTGCCGTCCAAGTCATGATCGATTGGGATCCGGAACGGATCATCCTCGCCCATGGGCGCTGGTATGACCACGATGGCCGCGCCGAGTTGCAGCGCGCGTTCCGCTGGATTTTGCTGCGTCAGTTTGCGCGTCCGTCACACTCGCGTGCTTGAATTCATTCTCGGCCCGATTACGTCCCGGGCGGTCGCAACGAACATGGGAACCACGCCATGCGCATCCTTGTGGCAGGTGCTACCGGCGCCGTCGGCCGGCAACTCGTTCCCGCCCTGATCCTGGCCGGCCATTCGGTGATCGGCACCACGCGAACATCAGCCAAAGCCGAGACTATCAAGCAGATGGGCGCGGAGCCTGTCATCCTCGATGGGCTCGATGCACAGGCCGTTCGCGCGGCGGTCCTTGCGAAGCAGCCCGAAGTGATCGTCCATCAGATGACAGACCTCGCTGCTGTCACCGATCTCCGCCATTTCGATCGCGCCTTCGCCGTCACCAACCGGCTGCGCACCCTCGGCACCGATTTTCTGCTGGCGGCCGCACGCGAAGCTGGCACACGGCGTTTCGTTGCGCAAAGCTTCTGTGGCTGGACCTATGGCCGCGGCGGCGCACCGGTCAAGACAGAGGCCGATCCGCTCGATCCCGATCCGCCGCAGGAATTGCGCCGCACCCTGGAAGCGATCCAGTATCTGGAGCGGACCGTCACCGGCTCGGAACAACCGGAAGGAATCGTGCTCCGATACGGATCGTTCTACGGTCCCGATACCGGCATACTCTCGCGGGCTATGATCGATCAATTGCGGCGCCGGCGCGTACCTATGATCGGCGATGGCGGCGGCTGGTGGTCGTTCATCCATGTCGCTGATGCCGCATCCGCGACTGTTGCTGCAATCGAGCGTGGCAAGGCCGGCAACATCTACAACATTGTCGACGACGAGCCCGCGGAGGTCAGCGAATGGCTTCCGGCGCTTGCAGCGATCGTAGGCGCCAAACTGCCATTCCATGTGCCGGCTTGGCTCGGCCGCCTGCTCGGCGGCGAACACTTGGTGGCGATGATGACCGAGGTGCGGGCGGGCTCGAACGTCAAAGCCAGGCGCGAACTCGGCTGGCAGCCATCGCATCCATCCTGGCGCACCGGCTGTGCCGAAATCGCTGGGCATTCCGACGGGCACAGCGCCGCCGCTTGAGCAGATGGTGCCAAGGCGCCGTGCGGTCAGCCCTCCGATCGTCGCTGCAGGGCGGCGCCATCCATGCCGTCCTGCGCCAGTCGAAGGTGAGCCAGGATCGTTGGGGCGATATCGACCACCGTGGCGGCGGTCTCGCGAACCTTGCCCGCTGCAAAACCGTTGCCGCTGATCATCAGGAACGGCGATTGTTCGTAAGCGCCAAATCCGCCGTGTTGGCCACAGCCCAACCGATCCGCTTTGCCGGACGAAGGTTTGGCGACGAGGCTCGTGCCACGCACGCCATAGGCATTGGGCTCATCATTCGCGCGCATTGAAACCGCGAAGGCAAGCTGATGGTGCGGCGCCTGCCCAATACGGTGCAGGTCGTCGGCCGATACGATGCGACCGGCCCACGCGGCTCGGTCGAGGTGGGCGGCGAGCGCGCCTAGTCGATCGGAGCAATCCGGATGCACGTAGATCAGGGCGGACGTACCGTTCGAACTGACGATAACGTCACGCGAGGGTTCGGAATCCTTGAGCCCGGCCGCGACCAGATCCTGATCGATATCGACGACACTGGTCACGGTTTGGTGGCCGTGGTCCGAACCGATCATGAGCAGGATGTCCTCAGCGCGGGCACGACAAGCCTCGACGGCTTCGATCACCTCCTGCGCCCGCAGATCCGATTGCCTTAGCGCCTCGAGATGCTCGGCGGAGCCCAAGGGAGAGATGTGCTGGGTTGCGTCGGGATCTCCCAGCCAGAGAATGCCGAGTGCCGGGCGTCGCCCGAACACAACTTCATGGATGAACCGCTCCGTCATCGCCCGATCGCTGCCAAGGTCCGGCTGAACATGCAACGCATCGGGCTCGGGGATCGGAATACGGCCCGGTCCGAACGAACCGGCGCGATGATAGACGTGGCCATAACCATCGGGATCATGCGCGTACGCGGCACCGGGCGAGACATTGCTGAAGACGATCGCGCCGCCGATGGTCGACACGCGCTCGGCAAGCGTCGGCACCGCCAGCGAGCGGCCCGTGATATTGCGCTTGTGCTGCAGGAAGTCGGGCGTGCCTGCGTCATGGGGGACCAGTTCGCCGTTCTCCACCAGCACCATCGAATTGCCCTGCAGTTCATGGCGCGCCGGGAAGCATCCCGTGGCGATGCTGGCCGAGACCACGCGCGTGCAGGAGGGAAATACGGTGCGGTAATCGGCGAAAGTCTCGGCACGTCGGCTGAAGGCGACCAGGTGCGGCATGGTTTCCGGGGCGATGAGATCGCGCCGGAGCCCATCGAGGGTGACAAGGATCGTGCGTCGCATCAGGCCTCCGCTCCATCAGCGCGTTCGCAGGCCGCATTCTCGACCCAACCGGCGACGCGCAACAGATCGCCATCGCGCCCGCGAGCGCCTATCAGTTGAACGCCAATTGGAAGCCCATGGCCACCCCTGAGCAGCGGCAGCGAGACGGTCGGCAGGCCGCAGAGGCTCCATGGCATCGACATGACGCCGGAGCCCGGTCCTTCTTCCAGCCGCATCGCCTCGCCCGGCGCCGACAGGGTGATCAGCGCATCGTGTTCGACCAACAGTCGCGAGGCCAGTTCAACGAGACGGTCGGCCTCTGCATCGAGCGTGAGGTAGCGCGCCGCGCTGATGATGCGGCCGGCTTCGATGCCCTGCTGCAGTGGCGCGCAATAGCGGCGGATGATTTCGGCCGGGCTCGAACCGAAGCGATAAGCGAGATGCGCGTTGAGCAGCCCGAAGGCGACATCGAGCGCCTGATCGAATTCAACCGGGAGTTCGACCTCGACGATCTTGGTCGGCAGTGCCTCGATGAACGTCTCGAATGCTTGGCCCGCATCGTCGTTGATCAGCTTCCAGCCGGGCCCCTTGACCACGCCGAGACGAGGCACTGGGGCCGCAGGCTGGACAGCAGCCAACGCGGGATCGAACGCGCCGGCGAAAAGACACAAATCCGAGATCGAGCGAGCCAACAGGCCAAGATGCGCCATCCTCGGCACCAGCACATTCGATCCCGCCATCGACGTGAATCCGAACGAGGCCTTGAACGCGAATGCGCCGCAATACGATGCGGGGAGGGTAGTCGAAGCGGTATGCTGCGTGCCGAGCGCGAGCGGCACCATGTGGTCGACGACCGCGGCGGCAGAACCCGCCGATGACACGCCCGGAGAGCGCGACAGATCCTTAGGATTGCGGGTCGGGCTCGGATGGTACATCCCGAATTCGGATGTCGCGGTCTTGCCGACAATGATCGCGCCTGCGCGGCGCAGTGCCGCAACGGCGTCCGCATCGGCATCCGGCTGCCGGCCGCGAAGCGTTTCGCTGCCATATTCGGAAGGCATGTCGGCGGTGTCGAATACGTCTTTCACCCCGATCGGCAGGCCATGCAGCGCGCCGAGCGATTGGCCTGAGGCGCGCTGCGCGTCCGCACGCCGTGCCTGCTCGCGCGCCCGTTCCGCATCGAGGAAAGTCCACGCCTTGACCTCCGGCTCACGCGCGGCGATCCGGTCGAGGCAGGCATTCATCAGATCGAGGGCGCTTGTCTCGCCCCGCTTAAGCCTGCTCGCCAGCACGCTGGCCGACAGGTGATTTGGAAGCGTGGACCCGGTCATCATCGAACCGAGGCTGTGATGCTGCAGCCGGACTCGGCGGCCGAGCGGAACGCGGTCGCGGCGGGAACGGTGGCGATCCGCTCGTAATAGTCCCAGGGCTGCCGGCTCGCTGCGGGCGACTTCACGCTGTAGACGCCGAGGTCATAGGCGAGGCGGCCGTTCTGCTGCAGGACAGCCCGCTGCCCGAACCGATCGACGGGGAGCTGGCGCATCTCGGCATTGACGATCACGGCATCGTCGCTATTGGCGCTTCTCGCGGCTTTCAGGAAATGCAGGACGCCGGAATAGACGCCGGCCTGTTCGCGGGTCGGCATTCGGCCGTGCTCCTTCAGGAAACGCAGCGCGAAATCGCGGGTGCCGTCGCTGTCATCCCAATAGAAGCCGGTGGTGATGATAAGCCCTTGCGCCGCTTCCAGGCCAAGGCTGTGGACATCGGTGATGAAAGCGTGGAGCGCCGCGATCTTCTGCGTGCGCATGATGTCGAACTGGCCGGCCTGCTTGATCGCATTGACCGTATCGGCGCCGGCGCTCGCGAGTGCGACGACCTGCGCGCTCGAGCTTTGGGCACGCAACAACAGCGAGGCGAAATCGGCGGTGTTGAGCGGATGGCGCGCGCTGCCGAGCACCTTGCCGCCGCGCTCCCGCACCACGGCGGTAGCATCTTTCTCCAGGTCGTGGCCGAAAGCGTAGTCGGCAGTGAGGAAGAACCAGGACTTCTGCCCCTGCTCGGTCAGCGCCGCAGCCGTGCCGCGCGCTAGCGCGTAAGTGTCGTCGGTCCAGTGGGTGACGTAGGGCGAGCAACGTGCGCCGGTGATCTCGACGCTGGCGGCACCCGATACCAGGAGCGACCGCTTCTTCTCGGTCGCGATCGTCATCAGCGCGAATACCGCGCCCGAATGGGGCAGGTCGACAATGGCGTCGACGCCTTGCCGGTCAAACCACTCGCGTGCAATGGCTGAAGCGACATCCGGCTTGTTCTGATGATCGGCGGTGATGATCTCGATCGGGACTCCGTCGATCGAGCCGCCAAAATCGGCAACGGCCATCCGCGCGGCCTTGATCGAGCCCGGCCCGCCGACATCGGAGACCACGCCGCTTTGATCGCCCATGACCCCGATGACGACCTTACTGTCCGAAAATTGAGAGAAGGCCGGCGACGTGAGTATTGAGCTAAGTGCAATTGAAATCAGGATTTTTCGATACATTTCGCTGCTCCGCGTGAGGTGCAGCGCACCCTAACAATTCGGCGCGACACATATGTGACATATGTGGTACATATGTGTCGGCTGATGAAGGCGGCCTAGATATCGAAGTCGATGGGGAAAGAGCGTGACCAGACAGGCGACGGAAATCGAAACATTCGGGCCGGAGACGGAGAACGGGGACGCGTTGGTCGCCCGCATCTGCTGGCACTACTACAAGGAGGGGCAGACCCAGGACGTCATCGCGCAGCACCTGAAAATCACCCGAAAGCGCGTCAACCAGATCCTCGGAGAGGCGCGGGAACGCGGCGTCGTCCAGATCTCTATCGCCAGCCCCTTCGGTCCCTGCAGTGAACTTGAGGCGCGCCTAGTTGCGCGGTTCAGGTTGCGCAACGCCATCGTCGTGCCCGGGCCGATTGGCGATACCGATGTCCGCAACCTCGTCGGCGCCGCCGCCGGCCATTACATTTCCGAGCACTTGCCGCCCGCCGGAACGCTCGGTATCACATGGGGCGGCACCATCAACATGGCCGCGCAAAATCTGCGGCGCCGCTCCGGCGACGGCTGTCGTGTCGTTCTGCTGTGTGGCGGGCTTGCCGAAAGCACGGCGATCAACCCTTACGACAACGCAGCGATGATGGCGCGCGCTTTGGGCGCGACGTGCTACTATGTGACCGCACCGATGTTCGCGCCAACGGCACAGCTCCGCGACGCGCTGGTTTCCAGCGAGCCGGTTCGCTCGGTTCTCGCAATTGTCGCCGAGCTGGATATCGCCCTGTTCAGCGCGATCGATCTGTCCGAACAATCGAAAGCGCTGGAATACTGCGTTATATCGCGGCAGACATGGCAATCGCTGCGCGACGCCGGCGCCGTCGGCGATATCTGCGGCCACTATCTCGACGAGGATGGCAATACCGTCACGCATCCCCTGACCGAGCGCGTGATCCATCCGTCGATGCGCGATCTCAAGGCGGTGCGCGAGCGCATCCTTGCGGCCGGCGGCCTTCAGAAGCTCCCGATCATCAGAGCGGCAATCCGCGCGGGGCTCGCCGACATCCTGATCACGGACGAACGTGTCGCGACCGCCCTTTGCGAAGATCGGTGATTACGCCAGTCGCCGCGGCGGTTCGCCACCCTTGGTCCAGGCATCGATGCACTCGACCATCTGGCCGTAATGGATGCCAAGGCTCTCCTGGGTCGCGTAGCCAAGGTGCGGCGTCAGCACGAGGTTGCCGAGTTTGCGGAAGGGATGGTCGACCGGCAGCGGCTCGACCGAGAACACGTCGATGCCCGCACCCGCGATCTTCTTCGCGCTCAGGACTTCCAATAGTGCGTTCTCGTCGACGATCGGCCCGCGCGCGGTATTGACGAGATAGGCCGTCGGCTTCATCCGCGCGAGATCGGCGGCGCCCACGAGCCCGCGCGAGCGCTCGCTCAGCACCACATGGATGGTGACGATGTCGGCGGTCGAAAACAACTCCTCCTTGCTGGCGTAGCCGACACCGACCTCCTTGCATTTCTCGGCCGTCAGGTTGGGGCTCCAGGCGATGACGTTCATGCCGAACGCCTGCGCGAGCTTGGCCACCCGGCTGCCGAGCTTGCCGAGCCCGACCACGCCGAGCGTGCAGCCCTCGATCTCGACGCCGGCAAAGGTCTGCCAGGGCTCGCCGGCATGCATCCGCGCGTTCTCGCGGCCGATGCCGCGCGTGAGTTCCAGGATCAGGCCGAGCGTCAGGGCAGCTGTCGGGTCGCGGCTATATTGCGTCCCGCACAGCACCACCTTGTGGTCCTTGGCGGCGTCCACATCGATCGCGGCATTACGCATGCCTGATGTCAGCAGAAGTTTCAGCTTGGGCAGCGCTGCGAACAGCGTGCGCGGAAATGCAGTGCGCTCACGCATCGCGCAGATGATCTCGAAATCGGCGAGCGTGCTCGCGGCCGCCGCCTGGCTCGCAAACGGCTCCCTGAATACGGTGACGTCGACGCGGCCCGTGATCCCGGACCAGTCCGCGACCGAAAGTGACAGGTTGAAATAATCGTCGAGGATTGCACAGCGCAGCCGCGTCATCGGAGAATCCGTCTCTGGTGAGAGGACGACAGAATACCGTCAGGAGAGATCGTCATGGTTGCGCGCAATCGTCGGGTCGCGCAAGCGGACTTGAGGAACGTCAGCTCAAATATCCGACAGGCTCGACCGCACCCGGTGCTTGGCGCGCCAGGCCGGACCAGGTCCGCGCATGTAGTGCAGTTCCGGCCGGTAGGGGTTGAACGCCCTGATGAAGAATTCGTGGCAGAAGGCGCGGAATTCGGCGACAATCTTCACAAGGCCAGCGCGGCCGGTCCCGGTTGCGGGCAGGGAAGTGCTCGTTGCCATAACGCAGCCCTCCTGTTCGTCATGCGCGGCTTTCTCGCGCAAAATGCCGTTTTCGACGCCGAAAGCGAGATTTCGCCCGATTTATTAAAAGATGGTTTCAATTGTCGTCATCTTGCGCACACATGGTTTCGACCCCGTAATCATCGGGGTGAACGGATGGAAAACGTGCGGGGTGCGGTTGCGCTTTGAAGGCCCGGCGGCTACATCGGCGGCAGCAAAAATTTCCACAAATCCTGCCGATTCCAGGGGACTCAATGGCCCGCCAGTTCGTCTATTTCATGCAAGGTCTGACCAAGAGCTACCCGACCCGCAAGGTGCTCGACAACATCCACCTGAGCTTCTACCCGGAGGCCAAGATCGGCGTGCTCGGCGTCAACGGCGCCGGTAAATCGACGCTGCTCAAGATCATGGCCGGCATCGACAACGAGTACACGGGCGAAGCCTGGGTCGCCCAGGGCGCCCGCGTCGGCTACCTTGAGCAGGAACCGCAACTCGATCCCAAGCTGACCGTACGCGAGAACGTGATGCAGGGCGTCGCCAAGCAGAAGGCGATCCTGGATCGCTACAACGAGCTGGCGATGAACTACTCGGATGAGACCGCCGACGAGATGACTAAGTTGCAGGACGAGATCGAGGCGCAGAGCCTCTGGGATCTCGACAGCAAGGTCGACCAAGCGATGGACGCCCTGCGCTGTCCGCCCGACGACGCCGACGTCACAAAGCTGTCCGGCGGCGAGCGCCGCCGCGTCGCGCTGTGCCGGCTCTTGCTCGACCAGCCCGAGCTGCTGCTGCTGGACGAACCGACCAACCATCTCGACGCCGAGTCGGTGTCCTGGCTGGAAGGCCACCTGCGGCAATATCCCGGCGCGATCCTGATCGTCACCCACGACCGCTACTTCCTGGACAACGTCACGGGCTGGATCCTCGAGCTCGATCGCGGCCGCGGCATTCCCTATGAGGGCAATTACTCCTCCTGGCTGGTGCAGAAGCAGAAGCGGCTCGAGCAGGAGGGCCGCGAAGAGGCCGCGCATCAGCGCACGCTCGCGCGCGAGCAGGAATGGATCGCGGCCTCGCCGAAGGCGCGCCAGGCCAAATCCAAGGCGCGCTACCAGCGCTACGAAGAACTGCTCAAGAAGGCGAGCGAGAAGCAGACGCAGACCGCGCAGATCATCATCCCCGTTGCCGAACGGCTCGGCCAGAACGTCGTCGATTTCGAGGGCCTGACGAAATCGTTCGGCGATCGCATGCTGATCGACAATCTCACCTTCAAGCTGCCGCCCGGCGGCATCGTCGGCGTGATCGGTCCGAACGGCGCCGGCAAGACCACGCTGTTCCGCATGATCACCGGCCAGGAGAAGCCGGATCAGGGCACCATCACGATCGGCGAGTCCGTTCATCTCGGCTATGTCGACCAGTCGCGCGACAGCCTGGAGGCCAACAAGACGGTGTGGGAGGAGATTTCCGGCGGAAACGAACTGATCCTGCTCGGCAGGCGCGAGGTGAATTCGCGCGGCTATTGTTCGGCCTTCAATTTCAAGGGCGCCGATCAGCAGAAGAAGGTTGGCTCACTTTCGGGCGGCGAACGCAACCGCGTGCATCTTGCCAAGATGCTGAGGTCCGGCGCCAACGTGCTGCTGCTCGACGAGCCCACCAACGACCTCGACGTCGATACGCTGCGCGCGCTCGAAGAGGCGTTGGAGGATTTCGCCGGCTGCGCCGTGATCATCAGCCACGACCGCTGGTTCCTCGACCGTATCGCCACTCACATCCTCTCCTTCGAAGGCGACAGCCATGTCGAATGGTTCGAAGGCAATTTCCAGGATTACGAAAAGGATAAGCTGCGACGTCTTGGCCAGGATTCGATCATCCCGCATCGCCTGAAGTATAAGAAGCTGACGCGGTAACGGCGTTCCTGCTGCGGCCAGTTGTCGCTTTTCACCGCCGGGAGATTGCGTAGATATAGCGCTCCGCAATCTCCAATCCTGCCGCGAGCCATTCAGAATGTCTGCCACCTCCGACGCATCCGTGCCGCCGAAGAGCATATCGCTGCGTCCGGTTCCCATGCTGATCTTCGGATCGCGCTGGCTGCAATTGCCGCTTTATGTCGGGCTGATTATCGCCCAGGGCGTCTATGTGGTGCTGTTCATCAAGGAGTTGTGGCACCTATTCGCCCACGCCTTCGATTTCAGCGAGCAGCAGATCATGCTGGCGGTGCTCGGCCTGATCGACGTCGTCATGATCTCGAACCTCCTGGTGATGGTGATCGTCGGCGGCTACGAGACCTTCGTCTCGCGTCTCAACCTGCGGGGCCATCCCGACGAGCCGGAATGGCTGAGCCACGTCAACGCCAGCGTGCTCAAGATCAAGCTCGCGATGGCGATCATCGGCATCTCCTCGATCCACCTGTTGCGGACATTCATCGAGGCCGGTGCATTGGCGTCGGGCAAGACCAACTACACAGAGACGGGCGTGATGTGGCAGACCATCATCCACACCGTCTTCATCCTGTCCGCGATCGGCATTGCCGTGGTCGACCGGCTGTCGAACGCGTCGGTTGAAGACGCCAGGCAGGCGGCTGAACATTGAACGTGCAGCTATCGGGAGGTCGTGCTAGGTTTATACACGGAGTGCGACCGATATCCGCTGTGAGAACAGGACGGCACTCCGATTGGACCGCTGTGTGAATAGGCCGTTCGACTTGCCATTCCTTCGCGCGCTCGCCTTCGGCCTTTTCTTGACGTTAGCAGCGGCCTCACCCGCCCGCGCCGCCGATGCGGCCTTCACTCAGTTCATCGCTTCGCTGTGGCCGGAGGCGCAGGCTGCCGGCGTATCGCGCGCGACGTTCGATCGCGAGACGCGCGGGCTTGAGCCTGATTACAAGCTGCCGGACCTGATCCTGCCGGGCCGTCCGGCGACCGGTGCGCCGTCGCAGGCCGAATTCGTCCAGGTGCCGGCGGATTATATCAAGGAAGCCTCGATTGCGCGGCTCGCGGCCGAAGGGCAGCGGCTGATGCAGAAATATCGCGCTGACCTCAATGAGATCGAAAATCGCTTCGGCGTGCCCGCGACCGTGGTGCTCGCAATTTGGGGGCGCGAGACCGATTACGGCCGCTACAAGCTGCCTTACGACACGCTGCGCGTGGTCGCGACGCAGGCCTATGTCGGCCGCCGCAAGGACCAGTACCGCACCGAGTTCATCCTCGCGCTGAAGATCCTCGGCGAGGGCGCGGTGACGCGCCAGGAGATGCGCTCGTCCTGGGCCGCCGCGACCGGGCTCACGCAGTTCCTGCCGTCCGAATACTACAAGCACGGCGTCGATCTCGACGGAGATGGCCGCATCGACATCTGGCACTCGGTGCCGGATGCGCTCGCTTCCGCCGCCCAGCAGCTCGTCAACAAAGGGTGGCAGAAGGGCGTGCGCTGGGCCTACGAGGTGAAGGCGCCGACCAATGTCGATTGCACGATGGGCGTGCCCGAAGTGTCGAGACCGATCGGCGAATGGCTGCGCTCAGGCTTTGTGCCGGTGCGCGGACAGAAGCTCAATGCGACGGAGCAGGCGCAGCCCGCCTCATTGTTGCAGCCCGAAGGCATCTACGGTCCGGCATTCCTGACCACGAAGAACTACTTCGTCATCAAGGAATACAATTTCTCGGATCTCTATGTGCTGTTCGTCGGCCATCTAGCCGACCGAATGACGAGTCCGCTGCCGTTCGCGACGCCCTGGTCGGCGACGACGCAATTACGCACCACCGATGTCGAGGCGATGCAGCGTCATCTCACGCGGATCGGTCTCTACAAGGACAAGCTCGACGGCAAGGCCGGGATGCTGACCCGCGCCGCGCTCGGCGCCTACCAGAAATCGGCAGGCCTGAAGGTCGATTGCTGGCCGAGCGAAGCGGTGCTGCGTTCCATGAGCGCGGCGCGCTAGGCTAGGGCTGCGATCGACAAACAAAAACCCGGCCGCGAAAGGCCGGGTTTTGAAGCAAAACGCGGAGTTCGCGTCGATGGCGGTTAGTCGCAAACCTCAACGCGACGGAAACGCCAGCCGTAGCCGTCCCAGAAGCGCTCGCGAACCATGCGGCACGGAGGTTCTTCGACATAGACCGGGGCCGGCGCGACATAGACCGGAGCCGGACGGCTCGCTGCAATGGCGCCGCCGAGCAGCGCGCCGCCGATCAGGCCGCCGGCAACGCCGGCCGCGACCGCGCCGTCTCTGGCGTTAGCAGCCGGGGCGACCGCCAGCGAACCGGCAATCGTGGCGACCGCGACGAAGGCAGCTAATGTCTTCTTCATGTCTTGGGTTCTCCTGGATGGCGCCTTCAGCCGACGCCGGGTTTAACGATGACTCGCACGCTGGTTTCGAAACGCCTGTCGCAAAAAGAGCGCACAACAGTCAATCGAAAGTAAACGTCTGCGCGCTAATGGCCTGAGAAAAAGGTTTTTTCTGGCCATCAGCTGTTAAGGTTCCGGAAAACCCAAGGTTTTTCCAGCTTCCTGTGTGAGATTTAATGAAGGTGAATGCGCGTTAATCGCAAACGCGCACGCTACGAACCCGCCAACCATAGCCATCCCAGAAACGTTGGCGCTGCCATACGCAGGGCGGACCGTATTCGTAGGGATCGGCGACGTAGTAGCCTGGGCCCGGACCGTAGTAGCCGGGTCCGTAGTAGCGGTTCTGCGAGGCGATCGCGCCGCCAATAAGGGCGCCCCCGATAAGGCCGGCTGCAACGCCCGCGGCAACGCCGCGCTGCGCGTGCGCTGGAGGAGGTGCCGCCACGATCGAGCCGGCCAATGCAATGGCGGCAAATCCGAGCAATGTCTTCCTCATGGCCTCACCTTTCTTCGAGTCATCTCCTGGAGCGCTGATCTCTATCAGAGTTCCACATTTCCCCGTGACGATCAATCAACGCCGCGGCGGATGATCGGAGAAACAGTGGCTAGCGTGTGGTGCGATGATCCAGATCAGACTTAGAGCCATTCCAATCTACCTCCGCCATCAGTTTGGAATTGCTTCAAATTCCGGTTTTTCCTTTTGCTTCGTCTGGTCGCGTTCAATATTTCTTAGGTCAGTATCACCGACCGGACCCGCCTTTTCGATGATCGTTTGTTCCTGCAACATCCTTAGCGACCACGACGTCCGCAATGCCGTGAGCGCCGGCCAGTCCTTGCCGCGAAATGCGAAGCAGCTCTATGGCTGCCTCGGCTGCAGCGCCGAATGCGGCCGCTGCGCCCGGACCATCAAGACCATCATCGACGAGGCCCTCGGCCCCTGCGCCAAGGCTTGCTGTGCCGGCTGCCCGCACAGTCACGAGGCGGCCGAGGAACCGGTGCAGACTGAGTTCGCGCTCGCGGCCTGCTGAATCCCCGAGTTCCCCCGATTTTCGTGCTGGTGTCGCCAAGGTGGAGCCTTGCTCCTGCCTCAAATCTGATTTAGAAGCGTTCTAAATTTTGATTCAGGCCCGATCGGGGCCCTCTGAGGATTTGGAGTGGACTATGCAGGGCGACCCTAAGGTCATCGAATATCTCAACAAGGGTCTGCGCCACGAGCTTACGGCTATCAATCAATACTGGCTGCACTACAGATTCCTCCACAATTGGGGTCTGTTGGAGATGGCCAAGGTATGGCGCAAGGAATCCATCGAGGAGATGGAGCACGCCGACAAACTCACCGACCGCATCATTTTCTTCGACGGCTTTCCCAACATGCAGGTGCTGGATCCCCTGCGGATCGGCCAAAACGTTCGGGAAATCATCGAGTGCGATCTGGCCGCCGAGATGAGCGCCCGCGCACTCTACGAGGAAGCGGCCACATATTGTCACAGCGTAAAAGACTACGTCAGCCGCGACCTATTCGAGAAACTGATGAAGGACGAGGAACACCATATCGACTTCCTCGAGACTCAGCTCGACCTGATCGAGCGCATCGGCCTTGAGCTCTACACTCAGAAGCACGTCGGCCATCTCGAGAACGGGGACTGAGCGCTGCGGATCATCACCCACTCCTGAAAGGGGAGGGTGATGCGCGCCAGCCCTCAGAGCTGCGTCTTGTAGCGCTCTTCCACCGCCGCCTGGCTCTCCGGTTCGCCGAGCGTGGTCTGGTCGTGGATCACTTCGCTGATGCTCGGGAAGACCTTGCGCTCGACGCGAGTGTCAGCCGACCACAGTTTCGAGCGCATCAAGGCCTTTCCGCAGTGGAAATAGGCTTCCGTCACGTCGATGCGCAGCACCGCGCGCGGCGGCTTGCCGAATTCCACCATCGAAGCCAGCAGGTCGGGATCACCCGACACCCGTCCCTTGCCGCCGACCCGCAGCGTCTCGTCGATTCCCGGCACGAAGAAGATGAGCTGCACAAAGCCTGAGCCCTCGACGATGTTCCGGAAGCTGTCGATGCGGTTGTTGCCGGAGCGGTCCGGCATCAACAGAAGGTTCGGCGAGGCGACGCTGATGAAGCCCGGATTGCCACCGCGCGGGGAGGCATCGACACTGCCGTCGGAGCCGGACGTCGCCAGCACGCAGAACGGCGACATGCCGATGAACTTCCTCGCATGCACATCGATCTCCGGCCGTGCTTTTGCGATCACGCGCGCGGTCGGCTTTGGATAGATCGAGGCGAGGTCGGTGGCGGCAAGATCAGTCACGGGCGCTCTCCGGATGTCGTATTTGTGACGAGCGTATCATCACGCAATTCCGCCGTCATCCCGCACTGGCGGAAGCGTGTTCATGCTCAGCCGCGATCCTCGACATCCGTCTCGGGGCGGTCGGTGCCGGCGGCCGTCTCGGTGCGCCATTGACCGTCGGAGGTTTCATACTCGATCGCCTCGGTGCGCCCGGGCACGCGTTGCTCGGCGGCGGCACGGCGAGCTGCAGCCAGCGCCGCGGCGTGGGTGGCGAACGGTTCGGAGAACACGCCGTCCACCGTGTAGGCCCATCCGCCATCATGTTCGACGACCTTGTAGATCACATGGCTCATCGGGAACTCGCTTCACAGCTGCGGCCGGGAGGGTGAAGCTACCGGCGCTTTCATGACAGAATAGGCGATGATGTAGGAATTTCCATGGGCCGATCGTCCTGGGATCGGGCGATGGATCCAGCTCGCCGGTGACAGGAGCAAAGCATGTGCCGCAACATCAAGACGTTGTTCAACTTCGAACCGCCCGCGAGCGAGGACGAGATCAACGCTTCCGCGCTGCAATTCGTGCGCAAACTATCCGGCTTCAACAAGCCGTCGCAGGCCAATGAAGCCGCCTTCAATCGCGCGGTTGCCGAGGTCTCCGATGCCGCGCGCCGGCTTCTCGCCTCGTTACACACCACGGCACCGGCGCGCGACCGCGAGGTGGAGGCGGAAAAGGCGAGGGAGCGTTCGCGGCTGCGGTTCGGGTGAGCTGCGCCGGGCGTGATCTGGCTCGATCGACTGGCGGCCTATTTCTTGTCCTTCTTCTTCTTTTTCTTCTCCTTGCGATCCTCGTCATCATCGGGATCGTCGAGGCCGTCGGGCTGCTCGGTCACGGCCGCAGCCAGCGCTTCGCGCTCGGCCGCCTCCTGCTCGCGCTGGCGGCGATAGTCTTCCCAGGCGTCAAAGATCATGTGCAGCCAGGGCATCACCTGTTCGATCGACGGCAATTGCCCGGGCGGGCCCGGCTCGCCGCGCGGACCGGCCGGCCCTTGCGGCCCGGCGGGACCTTGCGGACCGGGCGCACCCTGCTGGCCTGGTTCGCCCCTTTTGCCTTGCGGACTGGGCTTGCCCGGTGCTCCCGGCTTGCCTTGAGGGCCCGGCTTGCCGCGGGCGCCATCCGGGCCGCGCCGGCCGGGATGTCCCTGCGGTCCCGGCCGCCCCTGTTCGCCGGGCCGGCCACGTGGGCCCGGCGGTCCCGGTGGTCCGCGCCGGCTGGAAGCATCATCGGCCACAGCTGCACTCCGAAAGAAAATTGCGTCGCGCGTTCTTAGCGGCGTTTCGCGACTGCTTCAATTGCGCGAGCGGCCATTGCCGGATTGATCAACATCAATGATGCATTCGCGGGCCATGGCATCGTCGCAGTGTGGTGGTGGAACGGGAGCGAAGCCGTGAACGCAGGCTGGAAGATCTTCTTGCTGTCGCTGGCCCTATTCGCGATTGCCTTCGGTGCCGAGCGGCTGTTGGTGCCCGACATCGTGCCGATCGGCTTTGCCGAGGAGCCTCAGCCGCTGTTGTCGGTCCAGACCGCTTTCGTGCTGCGCGCTATCGAACTGATCGCGGGAAGCGTCGCGGCGCTCTCGCTCGTCATCACGCTCGGCGCCTGGGTGAGAAGCACGCGATCGCACGCGTAGCCAGCTCCGCTTAATCGCTCGGCCCGGGGACTTCGATTCCGTCAGCCGAATAGCTCCTGATCTTGTTGCGCAAGGTGCGCACGGAAACGCCGAGCACGCGCGCGGCGCGGGTGCGGTTGCCATTGCAGCGCATCAGTGTTTGCAGCACCAGCTCGCGCTCGACCTCGCCGACGGTGGCTCCGATCAGCAGCGGCACGATTTCATTGGGGGCAAGTGAGGCCGCCGGAATCTCCGGCAGGGGATGCGTGGACACGTAGGACATGACACCTCCCGAGCAACGCCCGTTCGCAACATGCGAATCGGAAACATCGAGAACACCAAAACCCCATGCCCGCGCGAGACGGTGGGCGCAGATGGTTAACAAACGCTTAACGAAATCGTTACCATCCACATTTGCGCATGGTTCCCGCCGGCGGCGGTGCTCACACCGCCCGGTAACCGCCATCCACCATCACGATCGATCCTGTGACATAGGCCGACAGATCGGAGGCGAGGAAGATCGCCGGTCCCACGATGTCCTCCGCCTTGCCGGCGCGGCCGAGTGGAGTATGCGCGATGAAGGTCTTCGCGAGCTCCGGATTGGTCGCGCGCGTCTGGGCGTTCAGCGGCGTCTCGATGAAGCCGGGACCGATCGCGTTGACGCGCACGCCTTCCTTGCCGAGCTCGGCGGCGAGCGCCTTGGTAAATCCGAGCACGCCGTGCTTCGAGGCGGTGTAGGCCGGTGAACTCGGCGTGCGCACATGCACGAAGGACTGGATCGATCCGATATTGACGATGCGCCCCTTCGCGGCGCGGATCTGCGGAAGGAACGCATGCGTCACGTTGAAGACGCCGGTGAGATTGATCGCGATGACGTCTTCCCAATCCTTGATGACAGCCTCGTCGGCGCCGAGCATGCCGTTGCGCCGCGCGATCCCGGCATTGTTGACGAGGATCGAGACCTGTCCGATCTTCCCGGCAATCTCCTTTCCAAGCGCAACGCAATCCTCGCGCCTGGTGACGTCGAGCGCAAAGCTGTCGGCTTTGCCGCCTGTGTCGCGGATCTCCTTCGCCGCTTCGGCCGCCGCGCCCTCGTTGACGTCGAGCAGCACGACGCGTGCGCCTTCGCGCGCGTAGCCGGCTGCGATCGCGCGGCCGATGCCGGAGCCCGCGCCGGTGACGACGGCGATGTGGTTTTCGAGAAAGGCCATGGATGTTTCCTCTTGCTTGTTGTTGAACGCCGCATGGAGGGTAGTTCAAATCACGAGGAATTTGTAGGGTGGGCAAAGCGTAAGTGTGCCCACCATCGCGAGCGGAGTGCTTGATGGTGGGCACGGCGCTTTCGCGCCTTTGCCCACCCTTGTATTAGCGCGTTGGAGTAGAGTGAGATCGTTCCGTGAGGAATGGCCCAGCCCGGGTGGCCGCCCGAGCTGGGCTGCCGATCGATCGGATCGCTGCCCACCGAAGCCTTGAGGCTGCCTTGTAGCAAGATCGCGGTCGGCGCTTCATCGGGACCCGAATGGTTGAACGAACTTCAGGTTCGCATCACAAGGGAGGGTCGACGAAGATGGCCAAGCCTATCACAATCTGCGCCGGGATCGATACCGGCAAACGGAAGCTGGACGTGGCGCTCGACGGC
>NZ_JAGKJI010000006.1 GCF_020329485.1 Bradyrhizobium cenepequi | reverse complement strand
ATGGATGATGACCGTGCCACCCATGGGCCGAACAAACAGCCGTTTTGTAGATGGGTCTCATCCTCAGGGCTTCCTCGCCGCAAGCATGCGGAATGTGGGTCCGGACCACACCAGTCCGACCGGATATGAGGTGATGCAGTGAGCTGCAGAAATCTTCGGAAGCCAATCCTCGCCCGGAACACGGTCGGCGCGCTGCGCTACGCATGGCTCCGCGCGCCGCCCTCGCACCGTGCCAACCTCACTCAAGCCAATCGAAAGGCCTTGACTCACAAATCCCCATATGAGGGTGGGCAAAGCGGAGCGTGCCCAACCATTGCCTGCCGAGCACTTGATGGTGGGCACGGCGCATGCGCGCCTTTGCCCACCCTACGGAACTGAATCAATAGTACCCAAACGCGACAGGACGGAACGCCTGCAGCAATTGCTGGTCGAGCTTCCCGCCCATGTCTTCCATCATCGCGAACGCCTTCGCGTGGGTGAACTGCAGCCGATAGGCGCGCTTCTCCACCAGTGCGGCGTAGATGTCGACAATGGTGGTGAGCCGAACGATGTCGCTGATCTGGCCGCCGTGCAAGCCATCCGGATAGCCGGTGCTGTCCAGCATCTCATGATGGTGCAGCACCACGTCGAGCATCTCGGGCGGAAAGCCGCCCTGGACGGAGAGCGCCTCGTAGCCGCGCCTCGGATGCTCGCGCATCTCGGCCATCTCGTCCGCCGTCAATTCGGTCGGCTTGTCGAGGATGGAGGTCGGGATGAACGCCTTGCCGACATCGTGCAGCAGCGCCGCGCGGGCAAGCCGGCGCTGGTCGTCCTCTCGCATGCCGAGGTGCTGCGCGAATGCCACCGCAAAACCGGTGACGAACAGGCAATGGCGATAGGTGTCGGTGTGATGGCAGCCGACCATGGTCAGCCATTCGCGCAAGGACGAGTGCTTGATCGCTTTCAGGATCTTGCGCTCGGCGGCGACGATGTCGCTGAGGTTCAGGGGCACGCCGGCCGGCAGCCCTTCGAAGATCTTGACCATCACCGCATGCGCCGCCTCGACGCCGCGGTTCAGTGCCTTGCCGCGATCGGTTTCATCGTAGCCGTCTGCGTCGGGAAACGCGGAGCGGATGCGCTGCAACAGTCCGGCGGCGTCGAACGGACGCGAGATCGTGTCGGTGGCCCCCAATGCCCAGGCCTGCATGGTCGCGTGGTGCAATGCGTCCTGCAGCACGAACAGCCGCGGCATTTCGCGATAGGCTTCCGTCCTGAGCCTGTTGCGCACGAGCTGCACGCTCTCCGGCGCACGCAGGTTGATGTCGACGACGATGCCCGAAAGATTGGCCGCGGGCTTCTCGGGAAGCTCCGCGGTCGAGATAGTGTCGACCTCGCTGATCGATCTCAAGATCCTGGCCAGCTCGCTGCTTTGGTCGCCTCGGTCCGACGCCAGCAACAGTCGGCGTCTCGACGAGGTCTTGTTGGCTAACGCGGTCATGAAATCCCTGGGCGTTCGCAATGACGATCGACAGCCCAGGCTTAGCCGGGAATGGGTTCCCCGCGGCTTAATGGGCACGATGAACAGCGCTCTAGCGGAAATGCTAGAATTTTAACGATCGGCCTTCCATTTCCGCATTTCCCAACCGCGAAGGGATCGCGCTAGGATCATGCGGCAACTGGATTGCCTGAAGTTGGTCGGGGAAACGCAATGCCGAAGATCGAGCGCGATGGGGTCGAGATCTATTACGAAGTCCACGGCGACGGCCCGCCTTTGCTCCTGACCCACGGCTATTCATCGACCTCGGCGATGTGGCAGGGCCAGATCGCGGCGCTGTCGAAGCACTACAGGCTGGTGCTGTGGGACATGCGCGGCCACGGCCAGTCGGATTATCCCAGCGATCCCTCCGCCTATAGCGAAGCCCTGACGGTGGCCGACATGGCCGCGCTGCTGGATGCGGTCGGCGAGGACAAGGCGATCGTCGGCGGGCTCTCGCTCGGCGGCTATATGTCGCTTGCGTTCTATCGCACCTACCCGGAGCGGGTGCGGGCGCTCTTGATCATCGACACCGGCCCCGGCTTCAAGAAGGACGACGCTCGCGAAGCCTGGAACAAGCGCGCTTACGACACCGCCGAAAAGTTCGAACGCGAGGGCCTGGATCTCCTGAAGTCGTTCAGCCGCGAACGCTCGACGGTAACGCACCGCGATGCCTCGGGTCTTGCGCTTGCTGCGCGCGGCATGCTGACCCAGCGCGATGCGCGCGTGATCGAGTCGCTGCCCGACATCAAGGTGCCGTCGCTGATCGTGGTCGGCGCTGACGACACGCCGTTCCTGGCCGCCTCCGACTATATGGCGGCCAAGATTCCCGGCGCGCAGAAAGTTGTGATCCCGGCGGCCGGCCACGCCGTCAACATCGACCAGCCGCAGGGCTTCATCGAGGCGGTGCTGCCGTTCCTCGATAGCCTCGAGGCGAAGTCGGCGCAGAAGGCGGCGTCATGAGGATAATGGCCGCGACACTGCTCGTGCTCGTCGCTGCTGCGGCACCGGCGCGCGCGCAGCACCTGCCGCCATTTGGCGGTGCTGCCCCTGCGCCGTCCTACTTCACGACGACACTGTCGAACACCGCGCCGCTGGTGTTCGGGATGGACGTGGAAGAGACCTCGCGCGCGCTCGGCACGCCCCTCACCTATATCAGCGGGCGTCCCGGCAATGAGATCTATCTCACCTTCCGCGACATCGGCGGCAGCGGGCTGTTCCCGCACAAGGACCGGCTCTTTCTGCAATTCCGCAAAGGCCGGCTCGCCGGCTGGAAAGCCGATTGGGGCCAGAACTGGATGTGGCGGTAGCCAGCCACCTGCACCTTCGCGAAACGTAGTTGCAACCCTCAAACGAGAAGGGATGACCCCGTGGGAAAAGACATCACACTGACGGCTTCGGACGACTTCAGACTCGGCGGCTACCGCGCGGATCCCGCCGGCGCACCGAAGGGCGCGATCGTGGTGATCCAGGAGATTTTTGGCGTCAACCACCACATCCGCTCGGTCTGCGACCGGCTCGCGCAGGAAGGCTATGTCGCGATCGCGCCCTCGATCTTCGACCGCAGCGAGCCGAATTTCCAGAGCGACTATTCGCCGGAGGAAGTGGCGGTCGCGCGCAAATTCGTCGCCAATCCGGATTGGGCGGCGATGCTGCGCGACACCCAGGCCGCCATTGATGCTGTGAAGGATGTCGGCCCGGTCGGCATCGTCGGCTTCTGCCTTGGCGGCAGCGTTGCCTATGTCGCGGCAACCAAGCTGACTGGCCTCAAGGCAGCCGTCGGCTATTACGGCGGCGCCATCGTCCGCTTTGCCGACGACAAGCCGACGGTGCCGACGCAGCTCCACTTCGGCGAAAAGGACACCGGCATTCCCCTGACCGATGTCGAGACCATCAAGGCCAAGCGGCCTGAGGTCGAGGTCCACATCTATCCGGGCGCGCAGCACGGCTTTCATTGCGACGAACGGGCAAGCTACGACAAGACCAGCGCCGACATCGCCTGGCCGCGCAGCCTGGCGTTTTTCGCGAAGCATTTGAAGTAGCGCGCAGCTTTCTCGGTTGTCATTCCGGGGCACGCGAAGCGTGAGCCCGGAATCCATTCATCCATACGGTTTGCGGCCCGATGGATTCCGGGCTCGATGCTGCGCATCGCCCCGGAATGACGAATGGTGTTGTTAGAACCAGCGCTCGCTGACGAACACCGTGTCGCCGGGGCTCATCGGTGTGCCGAGCGGTACCGTGTAGCGCGCCGCGCCGTTGCCATCAGTATGCGTCAACGTCACCATGTCCCGCTTAGCGCGCGGCGAGAAGCCGCCCGCAATCGCGACCGCGCTCTCGACGGTCATGTTGGGCACGTACGGATATTGTCCGGGCGCAGCGACTTCGCCGAGGATGAAGAAGGGACGATAGGCCTCGATCTCGACGGCGACCGAAGGCTCGCGGATATAGCCGCTGCGCAGCTTTGCCGCGATCTCAGCTGCAAGCCCCGACGTCGTCCGGCCGCGCGCAGGCACCTGCCCGATCAGCGGCATGGTGATCGATCCGGCAGCATCGATCGCGTAGGTGTTGGTGAGACCTTCCTGGCCGTAGACCACGACGCGCAGCCGGTCGCCGGCATCGAGATGATAGGCTGAATCATAGCGGACAGCGGCCCCAGGCGCCGCTGCATAGGCCGCACGGGGCGAAGCGGCAAAAGCGGAGCGAAGGGCGCCGACTGCGCCACCGGTGGTGTCGGCGACCGCCACCGGCGCAGGCGTGGCGGGCCCGCCATAGGCCATCGAATCGAGATCGCTCCGCGCCGGCGCGACCGCGACCGGACCGCTCGTGCGCATGCAGCCCGAGAGCACGAGCGCAGTCATGACGGCAGTGATCGACAATCGAAACGCGCGCACAACCCGCACCGTGGCCATCCCTCAAAAGCGAGACAGCCTAGTCTTGCACCGGTTATGGTTAATAAATGGTTGTTGGAGGCAAACGAATGCCCTCGCCCCGCGCTGGCGGGGCAAGGAGAGAGACAGCGATCAGGCGGTGACGCCGACCCCGATCGGGCACGACACGCCGGTGCCGCCAAGGCCGCAATAGCCCGCCGGATTCTTGGCGAGATACTGCTGATGATAATCTTCCGCGAAATAGAACTCGCCGGCCTTTGCGATCTCGGTCGTGATCGGACCGAGACCCTTGGCCGAAAGCGCTTTCTGGTAGGCGGCCTGCGAGGCCTCCGCCACCTTCCGCTGCGCGTCGTTAAAGGTGTAGATCGCGGAGCGATATTGCGTGCCGATATCGTTGCCCTGACGCATGCCCTGCGTCGGGTCGTGACTTTCCCAGAACGTCTTCAGAAGCTGCTCGTAGGAGATCTTCTTCGGATCGAACACGACCAACACCACTTCGGTGTGGCCGGTACGGCCCGAACAAACCTCCTCATAGATCGGATTTGGCGTGAAGCCGCCGGCATAGCCGACGGCGGTCGTGTAGATGCCGTCGCCGAGTTCCCAGAATTTGCGTTCCGCGCCCCAGAAGCAGCCGAGCCCGAATACCGCCTGCGCCAGGCCTTCAGGGTAAGGCGGCTGCAGCTTGCTGCCATTGACGAAGTGGGTGGTGGCAGTCGGGATCGGCGTGGCGCGTCCCGGCAGCGCTTCGGCTGCAGTCGGCAACGCAGTGGTCTTGCGCGTGAACAACATGGATTACCTCCAGGCGGGACATCGGCCTGAAGCCGAGAGCGGCTTCAGCCGGCTTGGCCATTTATATAGGTGTTTACGTATATAGGTGTTTACGCCGGACCTGGCAGCCCCGTTGCGGGCTCACAACCAAAAGGAGCAAAGTTCCGATCAGTCCCGCGCGTAGCCGATCAGCGGCTTGCGCGGCCGGAACAGGATCATCAACAGGATGCCGGCAACGCCGAGCACGACGAAGACTGGCTGATCGAGGACGACCTTGATCACGCTGTCCCACAGGAAAGGCGCGGTGCGCTCGATCCAGGCGCGGAATGCGGACTGGCTGGACTGGTGGATGTCGTTCCAGAACTGGCCAAAGCGGGTGAAGCTCAAGGTCTGATCGGCGACGAAGCGGGCGCCATCATAGACCATGAAAACGAATCCGCCGGCCAGCAGCAGCAGGCCGATTAGCCGAAAAAACCCGCGGATCATGCCTCACCCTAGTCCCTATCCGCCCCAAGCGCATCAAGGCCCATTAACGGCAGGGAGGGCGGAAATTCAACCTGTTCAGCACCTTGGCGGCCATTTTCTGCCGGATTCCGGCCTTCCGAGCCGGGTGGAAAACGTTGACGCTGGCGGCCGGGCCCTCTATAAGACCGCGCAATGGCGGCGGGCGCAATCCTGCCGCCGCTGTTCTTTGGACGGGCGGCTGCCGGGACTTTTGCTTCTGGGCACGGCTCCCTCAAGAACGCATCTCGAAAACACAGCAGAGTAGATCACACGATTTCAACGGCCGGCGCGCTCGAGCCCGACCAACAGAGCGAACAACGCCGAAGGACAATTGAGACCATGGCCAACACCACTTCCGCCAAGAAGGCGACCCGCAAGATTGCCCGCCGCACCATCATCAACAAGTCGCGCCGCACCCAGATGCGTGGTGCCGTTCGCTCGGTCGAAGAAGCGATCAAGCTCGGCGATCGCGACGCGGCACTGAAGGCGATGGCACGTGCCGAGCCCGAACTGATGAAGGCCGCGCAGCGCAACATCGTTCACCGCAACAATGCGAGCCGAAAAGTCTCGCGCCTGACGCATCAGATCGCCAAGCTGGCGAAGTGAGCTGACAGAAAAAACCTTTCGTCGAAGGCCCGGCTTTTCGCCGGGCCTTTTCTTTTGCGCAAATTTGAACGACTGTGTTCTCGCGAATTGACTCGTTGCCCCACGACAGCGCGTGGCACATTCTGCGCATCCGTAGTTTTACTAGGCTGCAGTTCTTGCCGAGCTTCGGACGCAACTACGCGATCAAATGCGCACGCATGCGGCGCATGAATAGAATAGCGCTAAGCACTTTCCCGGCGAAAAGCCGCGAAGGGTTACCCTCCAAAAGCAATCGCGAAAAACTCCGTCTCGCTAATCACTTACCTACATAGCGAAGCCAACTTGTTTGAAAATTGGCGCCGCCGACTTGGTACGTAAATATTTTATGAACTTTTTTTTCCGTTACGCCGCGCTTTGTGACACGCGCGAATCTACGCGCTGATTCAAAAACTTGCTTTCAGGTTTCGCAATTGCAATGCCGCAACACCTGCGAAGACTCAACTCACGAGCAACAAACAACGGATTGTCAGAAATCGCGCTTGGTGTATTTGTTTATCCGTTCGCGGCGCCCACGGCTCTTAAGATCAGAGCGATTTTAGACCCACGGGCGGACGTGCAAATCGGCGGCGGTGTGCGCGTTAGCGACGCTTTCCAAGCGAAGCTGAGTTGGCAACTCATAGTAATATGAGAACGGCTGTTCTGTGTCTGGATTTCTCGATCGACGCGTCCGCGCCAAGAGAGAGGCAAACTGGGGAGACACCTAAACAGCCGCGGCCCAAAGCAGCGAGGAACGCGGAGCCCGTGTAAAGGGTTGACGATGACTGAACTACACGGCGGCGCAGCACTGGGCATTCCGTTGTTCGGTAGCGGCACTGATTTGGACCACTTGCGAGCGGATTGCTCGCCGCGCGAAATCGCGGCGAGAAGGGGGAGGCAGTATGATTGACGAAACTATCGCAGCATTCGAATTGCGCATTTCAGACAAGCCCGTATTCGACACCTTCAGCTGCACTCCCGCAAACACCCCCACGCGAACCCCGGATACACCGTCGAGTACGCGCTGACCTCGCGAGCGCACGTCTCTCCTAGCACATGATCTGTCGCGCGGCGGTTTCGCCGAACGGAGGAAGTGTGTCCGGAGCAGGACGCCTCGCTTGAGGTCGCGTCGTGGCAGGAAACATGCACGGCGCTTTCACAAACAACGGCACTACTTTTGAGAAAAGTCTTCAGGCAATGACAAACACGGAACAGGATCGCTGGTCGCGGGTGAAGGGACGGTTGCGGACGACCGTTGGCGAGGATGTCTATACGAGCTGGTTTGCGCGCATGGATCTCGAGGGCGTGCAGGACCAAAGCGTCCGCCTGTCGGTTCCGACCCGATTCCTGAAGAGCTGGATCCAGGCGCACTACGCCGATCGCGTGCTCTCCTGCTGGCAGGCCGAGATGCCGCAAGTCCACCGCATCGATCTGACCGTTCGCTCGGCCGTGCGGCCTGCGGCCATCACGAAGGAGGCTCCTGCGCCGGCGGAAACGCGCCGCGTCGAGCGGCCGGAAGGACGACCCCCTGTCGAACTGCGTTCGATCGCAACCGCACCGGTATCGGCAAGTCACGATGCGCTCGGCGGCTCACCGCTCGATCCGCGGCTGACATTTGCAAGCTTCGTGGTCGGCCGCTCCAACACGCTCGCGCATGCCGCGGCGCGCCAGGTTGCGGAAGGTCGTCGCGGCGATCCCGTGATGTTCAACCCGCTCTACATTCATGCCGGTGTGGGGCTCGGCAAAACCCATCTCCTGCAGGCGGTAACCTGGGCCGGCAATTCCGGTGGCGAGCGCAAGGTGCTCTATCTCACCGCGGAAAAATTCATGTACGGCTTCGTCGCCGCGCTGAAGACGCAAACGGCGCTGGCATTCAAGGAAGCGCTGCGCGGCATCGACGTGCTCGTGATCGACGACCTGCAATTCCTGCAGGGCAAGTCGACCCAGGCCGAGTTCTGTCATACGCTGAATGCGCTGATCGATGCCGGCCGCCAGGTCGTGATCGCGGCCGATCGTCCGCCGTCCGATCTGGAAAGCCTCGATGATCGCGTGCGCTCGCGGCTCGCCGGCGGCCTCGTGGTCGAGATGGGTTCGCTCGGCGAGGAGCTGCGCCTGGGCATCCTGAAGTCGCGCGTAGCCGCCGCCCGCGTCCATCACGCAAGCTTCAACGTACCGGACGAGGTGCTGGACTATCTGTCGCGCACCATCACCCATAACGGCCGCGACCTCGAGGGCGCGATCAACCGGCTGCTCGCGCACAGCAAGCTGAACAGCCAGCCGGTGACGCTGGAAATGGCCGAGCGCGAGGTGCGCGACCTGATCCGTCCGCAGGAGCCGAAGCGGATCAAGATCGAGGACATCCAGCGCGTGGTCGCCCGGCAGTACAATGTCAGCCGTTCGGACCTCCTGTCCTCGCGCCGCACCGCGAACGTGGTGCGCCCGCGCCAGGTCGCAATGTATCTGGCCAAGACGCTGACGCTCCGCTCGCTGCCCGAGATCGGCCGCCGCTTCGGCGGGCGCGACCACACCACGGTGCTGCACGCCGTGCGCAAGATCGAGGCACTGGTCGCCAAGGACAATTCGCTCTCCGAAGAAGTCGAATCCCTGAAGCGCCAATTGCAGGAATGAATTCTTCCCTCCCGCCCTTTTCCGGGGCGGGAACGGCCTTCCAGCCTGCAAAACGTGGGGGAACGGCGTCCCGCTCCCTTGCGCTCGCGCGTTATCCGCGCCACCTTGCGGTCCCCCCGACGGTTTGGTCAAATCCCAGGGATTGACCCGGCTTTCGGGCTTCAAACGCCGCGGCGCGCCCATGGCCGCCCCGGCCTTTCCATCTCAGAGCACGGTGGTTACCGGTTTTCGGATAAACCATGCTCCACTCAGGGATCTGGCGGGTATTGCAATGAAGGTCACCGTCGAGCGCGCGCAACTCTTGAAATCGCTCGGCCACGTGCATCGCGTGGTCGAACGCCGCAACACCATCCCGATCCTCGGCAATGTGCTGGTCCGCGCCGAAAACGCCAAGCTCTCGCTGAAGGCAACCGACCTCGATCTCGAGGTGACGGAGACGCTGGCTGCGGAAACCGCTACCGCCGGCTCGACCACCGTGCCCGCGCATATGTTCTACGACATCGTGCGCAAGCTGCCCGACGGCGCCCAGATCGTGCTGGAGGCGGATGGCGACCGCTCGGTGCTGGCGATCCGGGCCGGGCGCTCGCGCTTCACCCTGCAGACGCTGCCGGAGAGCGATTTCCCGGACCTGGCCGCCGGTGAGATGACGCACGCCTTCGCGCTGCCGGCCGCCGACGTGAAGCGGCTGATCGACCGCACTCAGTTTGCGATCTCGACCGAGGAGACGCGCTATTACCTCAACGGCATCTACCTGCATGCGGCAGGCAGCGCCAAACAGGCGACGCTGCGTGGCGTCGCCACCGACGGCCACCGCTTGGCCCAGATCGACCTGGTGCAGCCGAAGGGCGCCTCCGGCATGCCCGGCGTGATCGTGCCGCGCAAGACCGTGGGCGAAGTGCAGCGGCTGATCGAGGATACCGAAGCGGAAATCACCATCGAGCTCTCTCAGGGCAAGATCCGCTTCACGCTCGGCAATGTGGTGCTGACCTCGAAATTGATCGACGGCACCTTCCCCGATTACGGCCGCGTGATCCCGCAGAACAACGACAAGGAACTGGTGGTCGACAAGAAGGATTTTGAAGCCGCCGTCGACCGCGTCTCGACTATCTCCAGCGAGCGCGGCCGCGCGGTCAAGCTGTCGCTGTCGGCAGGCAAGCTCGTGCTCTCGGTGACCAACCCGGATTCCGGCAGCGCCACCGAGGAACTGGAGGTCGAATATGCCTCCGATGCGCTCGATATCGGCTTCAACTCGCGCTATTTGCTCGATATCGCCGCCCAGATCGAGGGCGAAGTCGCAGTCCTGAAACTCGCCGATCCCGGCTCGCCGACACTGGTGCAGGACAAGGACAACAAGAGCGCGCTCTACGTGCTGATGCCAATGCGGGTGTGATGTATCCTTCGTCATTGCCGGGCTTGACCCGGCAATCCATCAAGAAAAATGACCTATTGGGTGTACATTCTCGCCAGCAAACCCGGTGGTACGCTGTACGTCGGCGTGACCAATAATTTGGTCCGGCGCATCTACGAGCATCGCGAGGGACTGGCAGAGAGCTTCACCAAGCGCCACGGCGTGAAGACCCTGGTCTACTTCGAAGCCCATGAAACCATCGCGGCGGCCCTGCAGCGCGAAAAGAACATCAAGCACTGGTCCCGCGAGTGGAAGATCGATCTGATCGTCGAAGGCAATCCCGAGTGGCGAGACCTATATGATGAAATTGTCCGCTGATGCGGACGATGGATTGCCGGGTCAAGCCCGGCAATGACGGAACGACATGACCCCTTCGCGCATCCATCGGCTGTCGCTGACGCATTTCCGCAATTATCGGGCGGCGAGCGTGGCAACGCGTGGGGACATCGTGGTGCTGGTCGGACCGAACGGCGCCGGCAAGACCAATTGCCTCGAAGCGATCTCGTTTCTGGCGCCGGGGCGCGGCCTGCGCCGCGCGACGCTGGAAGACGTCGCCGACAACCAGGGCGACGGATCCTGGGCGGTCTCCGCCGAGGTCGAGGGCGCGCTGGGGCTTTCGACGCTCGGCACCGGCATCGAAGCGCCCGCGCAAGGCAGCGAGAGCGTCAGCCGCCGCTGCCGCATCGATCGCGAGCCGGTGGGTTCGGCTGCGGCCTTCGGCGACCATCTGCGCATGGTGTGGCTGACGCCTGCGATGGACGGCCTGTTCATGGGCGCAGCCTCCGAACGACGGCGGTTCTTCGACCGGCTCGTGCTCGCCATCGACTCCGAGCATTCCAGCCGCGTCTCGGCGCTGGAGCGTTCCTTGCGCTCGCGCAACCGGCTGTTGGAAGTGCGCAACTATGACGACCACTGGTGCGGCGCGATCGAACGCGAGACCGCTGAGCTTGCGGTCGCGGTCGCGGCGACACGCGGCCAGACTGCTGCACGGCTCTCGGCGATGCTGCGCGAGCGCGCGCAAGGCTCAGTATTTCCTTCAGCCGAGATCGCGCTCGACGGCTGGATGGAGAATGCGCTGCTCAGCGAGCCCGCAACGGCGGTCGAAGACCGCTACCGCGAGATCCTGCGCCTCAGCCGCGCGCGCGATGCCGCCGCCGGACGCACGCTCGACGGCCCGCATCTGACCGACCTGCAGGTCGTCTACGCGCCGAAGAACATGCCGGCGCGCGACGCCTCCACCGGCGAGCAGAAGGCGCTGTTGATCGGGCTGGTGCTGGCGCATGCCACGCTGGTCGCCGAGATGACCGGCATCGTGCCGCTGCTCTTGCTCGACGAAGTGGTGGCGCATCTCGACCCGAACCGGCGCAGGGCGCTGTTCGATGAACTGGCAAAGCTCGGCGCGCAGGTCTGGATGACCGGCGCCGATCCCGCAGGCTTCGTCGATATCGGAGCGAGCGGCGAGATCTTTGACGTCGACGCAGGCCGCATCACCCGCCGCGGCTGAAGCAGCTATCGCAGCTTACCTGCTTTGGGCCCATCGAGCACGCGGTCGATCACCACGTCAACGAGATAGGTCGAGCCTTTTTCGGTGAGGTGAATGCCGTCGCTTGCAGTGATATCGCCGGCGCTGTCGCCGATCCGCGTCAGGCAGCCGTCACCATTGCAGAGCACATCCCAGGCGGAGACGAATTCGGCGCCGGCGAGCGCAAGCTGCTCGCGCATCACCGCGTCGAACCATCCACTGGTCACGCCGCCGCTCCAACGCGCCGGGATCAGGCCGTGATAGAGCAGGAAGTAGCGTAGCACTTCATTCGGCAGCCCGCGCCGCCAGGTCGGCACTGCACCAAGCACGACCACGCGGGCGCCGGTGTCGCGCTTCAGCGCCGCGGCGGTCTCGGCGATCTTATCCGGATATCGATCCCAGGTGCCGTGCATCAGCACGATGTCGGGCCTGACATCGCGGATCAGTGAGAACACCTTGTCGTTCATGGCCCGGCAGTTGGGCGTACCTGATACGTCGACGTTCAGGATGGGGACGCAGGACGCCGAGGTGAACTGCGCGATGCCGAAGTTTCTCGTCTCCTGCGCCTTCCGCAAGCCGGGCAACAGCGCGCCCGCCGTCGAGTCGCCCCAGACCACGACCAGCGGGCGGCGGTCGCGGTCAACGCAATCATCGGCGAACGACGTATCCCGGCCGAGATCGAGCAGGCATTGGTGGAATCGCCATTGCGCTGACTGTGTCGACACACCGGCCATGGCGCGGATTTCTGGCGGCAGGCGGAAATCATAGCCGCGCCCCCAAACCACGGCGCCGCCGAGCGCAGCGAGCAGCACCATGCTGGCGCCGAGCGCAATCAGCTTGCGCGGCCGATAGCCGCCGAAACGCAGCGGCTTCTCGATGTAACGGTAGGTCGCCCAGGCGAGCAGCACGCTGAGCAGCAGGATCAGGCCACGCTCGAGCAGCGTCAGCGGGCTGAACTTGATCAGCGCGAAGAACACCAGCAGCGGCCAGTGCCAGAGGTAGAGCGGATAGCTGATCAGCCCGATCCATACCATCGGCCGGCTGGCGAGCACGGCGCGGTTGAGCCGGGCCGTGGGCGCCGACAGGAGCAGCACGGATCCGGCGACCGGCAGCGCCGCTCGCCAACCCGGAAACGCGCTGTGGCTGTCGAACATGCCGACCGCGAGCGCAATCAGAGTAAGACCCGCAACCGCGCGCCAATCGCTCGCAGCGCTCGCCTTGCCGGTTTGGTTCCAGCCCAGCGCCAGCAGGGCACCAGCGAGCAATTCGAAGGCCCTCGTGAACGGCAGATAAAAGGTTGCAACCGGGTTCGCGCCGATCATGAGCAGATTGAGCACGAACGAGACGACGCCGAGGATCGCGGCGGTCCAGAACAGTTTCAGCCGCAGCCGCGCGGCCACGATCAGCAGCAGCGGCCAGAACAGGTAGAACTGTTCCTCAATGCCGAGCGACCACAGATGCAGCAGCGGCTTTTTCGCCGATTCGACGTCGAAATAACCCGACTGCAGCAAAAGCGCGATGTTGGCGAAGAACGCGGTGCTGGCAAAGACGTCACTGCCCAGTTGCGCATAGGCCGACGGCAGCATCCATAGCCAGCCCACCACCAGCGCAACCGCGAGCACGACGATCAGCGCCGGAAAAATCCGCCGGATGCGCCTGGCATAGAAGCCGGCGATACTGAAGCGCTTGTCATCGAGCTCGCGCGCGATGATACCGGTGATCAGGAAGCCGGAAATCACGAAGAAGACGTCGACGCCAACGAACCCGCCCGGCGCCGCGTCCGGAAAGGCGTGGAAGATCAGCACCAGCAGCACGGCGATGGCGCGGAGGCCATCGATATCGGGCCGGTAGAGCTGGGAAGGCAGGGACAAAGGCGGACAATCCGAAAAATCGCGGAACAAGCAGAAAGCATCGAAGTCAGCCTGCTTCGATGCCCTCTCTAGCAGGTCCGCGACGCACCGCCAGAGGGTGCTCTCCAAGCGCTCCAAATCGGGATTCTCGTAGCCTTGAAATCGACCGCGAATCGCGCTTTTTCGCGGCCCTTGAAACGACCTGAAACCGCCTTGAAAAAAGGCAGAAAAATACTACTTATTCAACAGCTTGCAGACGCAGACTTTGCGCTAGGCGCGATACATCTTTCGTGGCACAAGTAGTGTAATCAGCCCTCAGTTTTGCGCCGCTGATTCGGGACACCTCAAGGCTTCACATGACAGAACCAGCCCGGCAGCCCCCTGCCGAAAGCCAGCATCCCATTCCCGTGGAATATGGTGCGGAATCGATCCGGGTCTTGAAGGGCCTGGATGCCGTGCGCAAGCGGCCGGGCATGTATATCGGCGACACCGACGACGGTTCCGGCCTGCATCACATGGTCTATGAGGTCGTCGACAACGCCATCGACGAAGCCCTTGCAGGCCATGCGACGCGCGTCGAGGTCGTACTCAATCCCGACAATTCCGTCACCGTGCGCGACGATGGCCGTGGTGTCCCCGTCGACATCCACAAGGGCGAAGGCATCTCCGCGGCCGAGGTCATCATGACCCAGTTGCACGCCGGCGGTAAATTCGATCAGAACTCCTACAAGGTTTCCGGCGGCCTGCACGGCGTCGGCGTATCCGTCGTCAATGCGCTGTCGAGTTCATTGAAGCTCCGCGTCTGGCGCGACGGCAAGGAGCATTATGTCGAATTCGCCCATGGCGATTCCATCGCGCCGCTGAAGGTGGTCGGTGATGCCAATGGCAAGCGCGGCACCGAGGTCACCTTCCTCGCCTCCACCGAAACCTTCAAGAACATCGAATATGATTTCGCGACGCTGGAGCACCGCCTGCGCGAGCTCGCCTTCCTCAATTCCGGCGTCAACATCGTGCTCTCGGACATGCGCCATGCGGTCGAGAAGCGCGAGGAGATGCACTATGTCGGCGGCGTCGAGGAATTCGTCAAATATCTCGACCGCAACAAGAAGGCGATCGTCGCCAACCCGATCATAGTCCGTTCGGAGTTGAACGGCATCGCCGTCGAAGCCGCGCTGTGGTGGAACGATAGCTACCACGAGAACGTGCTGTGCTTCACCAACAACATTCCGCAGCGCGACGGCGGCACCCATTTGGCCGGCTTCCGCGGCGCGCTGACGCGCCAGGTCAACGGCTATGCGGATGCCAATGCGAAAAAGGAAAAGATCACGCTGACCGGCGACGACTGCCGCGAGGGCCTCACCGCCGTGCTCTCGGTGAAAGTGCCGGATCCGAAGTTCTCGTCGCAGACCAAGGACAAGCTGGTGTCCTCGGAAGTGCGCCCCGTTGTCGAGAATGTCATCAACGAGGCCTTGGCGGCCTGGTTTGAGGAGCATCCGAGCGAGGCGAAAGTCATCGTCGGCAAGGTGATCCAGGCTGCGGCCGCCCGCGAGGCCGCGCGCAAGGCGCGCGAACTGACCCGCAAGAATCCGCTCGCAATATCCTCGCTGCCGGGAAAACTGGCCGATTGCCAGGAGAAGGACCCGGCCAAGTCGGAACTCTTCATCGTCGAGGGCGACTCGGCAGGCGGCAGCGCCAAGCAGGGCCGCAATCGCGAATTCCAGGCGGTGCTGCCGCTGCGCGGCAAGATCCTCAACGTCGAGCGCGTCCGCCCCGACAAGATGCTGTCCTCTGAGCAGATCGGTACGCTAATCACCGCGCTCGGCACCGGCATCAGCGACGACTTCTCGATCGACAAGCTGCGCTATCACAAGATCATCGTGATGACGGACGCCGACGTCGACGGCGCCCATATCCGCACGTTGCTGCTGACCTTCTTCTATCGCCAGATGCGCGAGATCATCGACGGCGGCTTTCTCTATATCGCGCAGCCGCCGCTCTACAAGGTCACGCGCGGCAAGTCCGAGCAGTATCTGAAGGACGAACGCGCGCTGGAAGATTACCTGATCGAGGCAGGGCTCGACGATTGCGTGTTCACGCTTGGAACCGGCGAAGAACGCAAGGGCCTCGACCTGCGAGCGTTGATCGATGACGCCCGCGTCATCCGCGCCGTGCTGCGCAATTTGCACAGCCGCTATAGTCGCGCAGTGGTCGAGCAGGCTGCGATCGCGGGCGTCCTGAACCCGAGGATCACCCGCGATATCGACGCCGCCAATGCGGCAGCCGACGACATCGCCAAGCGCATGGACGCGGTGGCTGAAGAAGTCGAGCGGGGCTGGATTGGCCAGTTCGTCGAAGGCCAGGGTTTCCAGTTCGAGCGCACCGTGCGCGGGGTCAAGGACGTCGCGATCATCGACGACGCATTCCTCGGCTCGGCCGATGCCCGCAGGCTCGACGAATACGCGTCAAAGCTGCAGGAGATCTATGCCCGCGCGGGTAAGCTGCGTCGCAAGGATATCGAGCAGGCCATCCACGGCCCGGTCGGCCTGTTCGAAGCCGTGACGGATGCGGCCCGCAAGGGCCTGAGCCTGCAGCGCTACAAAGGCCTCGGCGAGATGAACCCGGAGCAGCTCTGGGAGACCACGCTGGATACCGATGCGCGCTCGCTGTTGCAGGTGAAGGTCAAGGAGGTCGACGAGGCCGACGACATCTTCACCAAGCTGATGGGCGACGTGGTCGAGCCGCGCCGTGACTTCATCCAGGAAAATTCGCTAAGTGCGACCATCGACATCTGACGCCTTCGCGAACGAAGGCAGAGCCCAGTCAATGCGTGTGGCGGAACCGGCCCACGAGCTCGGCGAAGGCTCCTGCGAATGGATGGAACGTGAAGCGCACCGTGTGGTGTCCCGGCGGAAGTGCGACGGCGCGAAAGATGACGTTGGCTCTCAAGATCTCACGCGGCCTGCCATCCACAGTTACACGCCACCACGGATGCCAGACGTCGTTGAGCAGCAGCAGGCCGCCTGACGGGGCGTCGACCTCGACATCGACTTCCGTATTCTCATAGCGGGTCAAGCGCGCCGTGCCGGGCACCGCGCCGGCTGCGCTTGCGCGCGGCAGCGCAGGTGCGCGTTTGAGCAGGACGGTGCGGCGCGGATCGACGTCCGCTGGCCAGCCGTTGGCGAGAAGCTGATCGAAGTCCGCGATGCGCCAATCGGAGACCACCATCACACGCGGCAGCGCGCGGGGATTCTCGTAGACATAGGCGTCCGGGGTGTGCGCGACCAGCGTGAGGTCGCCGGGGGCAAGCGATCGGTCGATTTTCTCGACCGGCACGCCGACGGCGATGAAGCGCAGGCCGAGCAAATCGGCAAAGACCGAGCGATAGGACGGAAACAGCGGCGAGAACTGGCGCTGGTTATAGTCCACGACCGTATCGCCCACGCGGGTGGCGTCGTAGAACCATTTGAGGCGCAGCGGATTGTGACCGAACACGTGGTCGCAGCCGTGGATCATGCACAGGTTCGGCCAGTGATAGGCGATGCCGATCAGTTCGACGCGATCGCGCCGGTCAGGCTCTGAGGCAGCCGCAAGCTTCGATTTCAGGAGCGCCAATGTCGCATTCCTGGTGTCGAGGCGCGCCGCATCGAATGTCGAGCTCGCCATCCCTGTCGAAACGTGCGGCGCATTGTTCCAGGCGAGGTCGGCCACCGAGAACGAGGTGAGCAGCAGCATGGCGGCAAGCGGCGAGAGACCGTTCAGCCGACGCGCGAAGATCAGAGCGGCGACGGCGCCGCAGGCGAAGGCGAGCGCGGTGACGACAGGCACGATCACCAGCGCGATGGACACGACCGCGTGGGCGAGCCACAACGCCACCGCAACGAGCACAAGCGGCACAGCCAGTTCGATCGCCCGCTGCACCCTGCTGGGTTGCGGCACCGTGCCTTCGAGCCAGCGATGCACGAGATAGCCGGCGATGATGGCGAGCAGCGCCCCGATGACGAACGTCGCATCTGCGGGCCGCCGGTACAGCATCACGCCGGGCACCCATTCATACATCGCATGGAAGATCGGCGTGTACCAGCCGAGCGCGTAGAGCAAGGCGACGCCTGCAGCGATCGAGAAGAAGCGGATGTCGCGCGACCAGGCGAGGCCGCGCACAATGCCAAACGAGAGGATGACGACGAGTAACAGGGCGCCCGCATAGATCAGGCCCATGTTCTGCGCGAGCGAGAGATCCGCACCGCCAAGCGTCGTCTTCCAATACGACGTCGCCGGCCCCCAGTAATCGATGGCCGGATCCATCGCACCATAGAGATCGGCGAAGGCGAGAGTCAGGAGATCCGCGGGATGCAGCGATCCCTGACCGGCGAGCATCCAGCCGATCTCGGGCCGGTTCGAGCGCTCGGCCAGCAGCGCCGTCAGCGTGACGGGAATGGCGGCGATGAGGATCCCGACCAGGCAGCAGGCCGCGAGCGGCTTGAAGCTCATGCGCATGCGCTTGCGCCAATCGTCACCCTCGATCCAGTGGTACACGACGAAGCCGGCGAGCACGTAGAGCGAGACAAGCGCAACCTGATCCCGCCCTGAAGCGAGCAGGCCGCCGAACACACCTGCCACCAGCCCGGCGCGCCACGACGAGCGCTCGAGCGCGCGCGACAGCATCCACAGTGTCAACGGCAGATAGGCCAGGCTGATGATCTGGCCGGTATGCTGCAGTCGTGAATTCGCCGAGCCGCCGAACGCGAAGGCGAGCGCGGCGACAAGCGCACCGGCCGCATGCCAGCCGCGATCCCGGAAATACAGAATGATGGCGACGCCACCAAGCAGCAGATAGACGAAGGTCAGGCCGTCCACCGCACGAAAGCTCGGCTTCGAATCGAAACAGGCGAGCAGAAAATGCAGCGGAGAGAAGATCAGCGACTGCGGATCGGAGATGAGCGGCCAGCCCGCGAAGACGTTGGGCGTCCAGAATGGCGACTGGCCGTTCGCCAGCGATGTGGCGAGAAATTGCAATGGCGGCAGGAATTGCGACTTGGCGTCCCAGGGAATCGTGACGTGCCCGGATAGCCACGGCCAAGCCTGCACCAGAAAGGCGAGCGCGAACAGCGCGACGGTGAGGCCGAGCGGAAATTTGCTGGCCGAAGCTACCGGTCCGGCCGACCGCCCCAAACCGCGCGGTCCGGCAGCGGTGAGCCACGGCGGGGCCTGCGGGGACAAGGACGGTGCGCCCCGGGGGTCGTCGATCCACGACAGCGATCGTGCTTTGCTCTTCGGCCCCTCGCGCGATCCGTCCCCAAGGTCGGTTCCCATCTACGGCCCTTTGTTTGACGGAGGCGTGGGCCTGGTCCCACTCTGGATCGCATCCGGGCTGCCGCAACCGACGACGTCCGTTTGCCATCCGCGTGCCAGCTCCGCTTTTCACACGAAGAGCTCGCCGCAGGCACCACGTCAACCGCGATTGCGCTCAAGCTTACTGCTGCACCCTGCCACGGAGAGTGTACTCTGATGTTGAGAATGCCTGATAGGGCCATCAGGACAGGGCGATTACTGTAAAGACCGGATATACGGAATTTCTGTGGCGGCGACCTCGCCAAGGCGACCGCCATTTGCTCGCGCAGCGCCAAAACCACGCCGCTCGCACTGCCGGAGCGGCTTTGTGTCTTAGCCGGCGTCAGTCGCCGCCAATGGCGGCAGCTTTTCGCACCTGCGCGTGAGGTCGATGAACTGGCGCAGGCCGGGCGGTGGTTGTCGGCGGCTCGGATAGTAGATGGTGAAAGGTTGGCCTTCCGAGGCCCATTCCGGCAGCAGGATCTCCAGCGCGCTGGATGCGACTTCCGCTTCGACCCGCCGTTGCAGGCAATAGGCAAATCCCACGCCGCGTAACGCCATGTCGACCGCGTGCTCGGTCTCATTGGCGCAGACGGGCCCTCGGACATCGAGCCGGATCATCGAATCGCCGTTGCCCAATTCCCAGGGAAAGTTGCGGTTGTCGCCGACGCGCATCTCGACGCATGGAAGCTGCAGCAGATCGCCGGGCGTATCGGGACGGCCAGCACGCGCGATCAGTTCGGGCGAGCCGACCACGACCCACTTCAACGGCTTCGTCAGCGCGATCCCCACCATGTCGAGCGGCACGCGATCGCCGTAGCGGATGCCGGCGTCAAAACCCTCTGCGATGATCTCGACCATGCGGTCCTCGACGGTCACGTCGAGGTGCATGCCCGGAAACTCCTCGCAGTAACGCGGCAGCACAGGACCAAGAACGAGGCGCGCGGCGTCTCGGAGAACGTTGAGGCGAAGCCGCCCAACCGGCACGCGTCGATAGTTCTCCAACCCGGTCAAGGCATCGTGGATGGTGCGGAACCCGGTCTCCAATTCAGCAGCAAGCGAGGCTCCGGCCGCGGTCGGCCTGATGGAGCGGCTGGAGCGATGCAGGAGCCTTACACCCAAATCCGACTCCAGCTTGCGCAGCCGATGACTCAAGGCGGACGTGCTCACGCCGAGTTCGATGCCCGCTTTGGCGAGGCTGCCTCGGCGGACGATCGTCAGAAACACGTTCAAGTCCGCCAGCATGTTTCGGTCGAACGTCTTCATGAACGGCCCCTCAAGGCGTCGTTGAGCTGTACTCAACAAACCTACCCTGGTGGGCACCGTTTTACGACCCATACTCAAGCATCAAGGAGAGGCGTCGAGCATGGAGCCACGTTCTCGGCGCCCCGCACGACCGAAGGAGACACGTGATGACGAAACGAACCGGCAGCCGCAGGAATTTCCTCACCGTCGCCGCAGCAGCAGTCGGCACGCTCGCAGCACCGTCATTGGTTACAGCCGCCACCGATAGCAAAGGAGACAATCGCATGGCACAGGCAAATCGGGCCACACAACTTTTCAAGCCGCAGTTCCGCTTCGGGCTCGGCGGCGTCCCGCTTGGCAACGAGTTCAACAAGGTCACGGACGAGGATGCCGAGGCGACCCTTGAGGCGGCCTGGAGCGCCGGCGTGCGTTATTTCGATGTAGCTCCCTGGTATGGTTTCGGCCTGTCCGAGCGCCGCTTCGGCCATTTCCTGCACAACAAGCCGCGCGGCGACTACGTGCTGTCGTCCAAGGTCGGCAAACTCTTCAAGGCCTCGAAGAACAACCGGCATGCCGAGATCTTTCCACTGACGGACTCGCCGAATGATGTCACCTACGACTACACCGCCGACGGTGTTCGCCGTTCGATCGAGGACAGTCTGCAGCGGCTTGGCGTCGACAGCCTCGACGTGGCGTTCGTTCACGACATCTCGCCTGATTTTCCATACTTCCCGACCTCATGGCAGGAGCAGTTCGCCATCGCCGAGCGCGGCGCGTTTCCGGTGCTCTCGCGCATGCGCGAGGAAGGCATCATCAAGGCGTGGGGCATCGGCGTGAATTGTCCCGAGCCGATCCTGCGCGTCATCGACGTTGCCGATCCCGATGTCTGCCTGTGCGCCTCGCAATACTCGCTGATCGATCACGCCAACGCCGTCAATCAGGTGTTCCCGGCGGTGCGGGACAAGAACGTGTCGCTGGTGATCGGCTCAGCGCTGAACGCAGGTTTCATCTCCGGCAGTCCGCGCTACAATTACGGGCCGAACAACTACAAGATCTCTCCCGCCCATATCGAGAAGCGTGACCGGCTGCGCGCAGTGGCGGCCCGCCACGGCGTCGATCTGCGGACGGCAGCATTGCGATTTTCATCAGCCCCTGACGTCGTCGTCGCCTTGGTCGTGGGCGCGAGCAGCCACCGGCAAATCCTCGAGGACTACAATTCGATGCAGGCCAAGATCCCCGCGGAATTCTGGCAGGAGCTGAAAGAAAGCGGACTCATTGAACAGGCAGCCACGGTCCCGGCCTGACGGCCAGGGCAGTGGCGATGAGGCGACCGCTGCGAACGGCGAATCGTTAATTGCATGACTTCGACGAGCCTTATGTGGTATGTCGCTCGAACTGCCCATTGATTCCGTTACGGAATCTTCCGCGAGTGAACCAACCAACCCGTCGAGGACAACGTGGCGCCCATTCAATATATCGTCGAGGGCGGCCACCGGCTCTCCGGCACGATCGAGCCGGCCGGCAACAAGAATGCGGCGCTGCCGATCATCGCGGCGGCGCTGCTGACCGAGCATCCGGTGACGCTGACGAACGTGCCGCGGATTCGCGACACGGAGACGCTGGTCGAGCTGGCCCGCTCCGTCGGCGCCGCGGCCGAGTGGACCGAGCGCAACACACTTCTGATCCACGCCAAGGAGATCCGCGCGGCCGATCTCGATCCGGAACTGTGCGCGCGGATCCGCGCCTCGATCCTGCTCGCGGGGCCCCTGCTCGCCCGCTGCGGCGAGGTCGCATTGCCCCCACCCGGCGGCGACGTGATCGGCCGGCGGCGCCTCGACACGCATTTCCTTGCTTTCGAGCAGTTAGGGGCAAGCGTCACCGCAACCCATCGGCTTGAGTTCCGCGCCTCGCGCCTGAAGGGCGCCGACGTGTTCCTGGACGAGCCCAGCGTCACGGCGACCGAGAACGCGCTGGTCGCAGCGGTGGCCGCCCGCGGCACCACCTACTTGCGCAACGCTGCGTCAGAGCCGCATGTGCAGGATCTCGCGCATTTCCTGGTCGCGCTCGGCGCCAAGATCGAGGGCATCGGCACCAACACCATCATCGTGCACGGCCCCGCCACGCTTGGCGGCACGCACTACGCGATCCAACCCGATCACATCGAGGTCGGCTCGCTGATCGGGCTTGCCGCGGTGACGCGCTCGCCGCTGCGCATCGCGCGGGCCGGCGTCGAACATCTGCGCTCGATTCGGATGGGTTTTGAGCGGCTCGGCATCGTCTGCGGCGTCGAGGACGACGACCTCGTCGTGCCCTCCGGCCAGACCATGAAGATCCACGACGATTTCGGCGGCCATGTGCCGAAACTGGAGGACCAGCCCTGGCCGGCCTTCCCCGCCGATTTGATGTCGATCGCGATCGTCACCGCGACCCAATGCGACGGCGTGATCCTGATGTTCGAGAAAATGTTCGAATCGCGGATGTTCTTCGTCGACAAGCTGATCGCGATGGGCGGGCGGATCGTGCTGTGCGACCCGCATCGCGCCATCGTCGCGGGCCCAAGCCGGCTGCGCGGCGCGCCGATGACCTCCCCCGACATCCGCGCCGGCATGGCGATGCTGCTTGCGGCGGTCTGCGCCGAGGGCACCTCCACCATCAACAATGCCGACCAGATCGAGCGCGGCTACGAGCGGATCGAGGAGCGGCTGAACGCGCTCGGCGCCAGGATCACCCGCGTGCCCGAACGCGTGCGTTAGATTGGAACAATCGGCCGACCTGCCCGTTGCACTGCAGTCTCCCATAGGCAGGTGCGACCATGCGCGTTCGTCTGCCAAGATTTCTCCAGATCACCGGCGGCGACGCCGCCAATCTCACCATTGCCGCAGCAGCAGTCGCAGCGCTGACGATTTCGCTCTGGCTCGCGCGCAGTTTCGAAACCCCGGGCAGCGCTGCGGGTATCCCGGTCGTGATTCCGCACCATTCGGCGGCGCTCCTGACCAGCGAGCGGGCGCACGTCCGCGACCCCAGCGTCGGGCAGATTGCTGACGGCTTCATCGAGGCCCAGCAGCGTGAAATCAGCGCGATCAGGCAGTCGGCCGGCAATTTCGAGACGGGCCCGGTTCCCACCGATGCCAAGGGCCTGCCGCTACGGCCAGGCAATTAAGGCGTAACCGCATCCGCGATGGATGCTGCGCCCCCTCTCCCGCTTGCTTGGGGGAGAGGGTTGGGGTGAGGGTGCCTCCACAGGGTTGGACCGGCATGATTCCCGACAGTCCCCCAGCGGAGAGAGCCCCCACCCGGCGCGGAGCCTGTACTCGGACGGCGCGAAGCGCCGATCCGGGTGCGCCGACCTCCCCCGCAAGCGGGAGAGGTGAGCCTCGCAGCCCGGGTGTGGAGCGCAGCGCAACCCGGGATAACTGCATCAACGTCTACGAGCGGTCCCGGGTTACGTTGGCGCTCCGCCCGGGCTACAGCACTGCGGCCAGATAACTGCCTTTTCTGCCACCTTTTTGGCCCGCGGCAGTGCTAATCTCTCCCCATGACCACATCTGAGAACATCGAACGCGCTTCGATGGCGCCACGCGTGGTCACGCGTGCGCCTCACCATCATTTGCGCGACGAGCTCAGTGAGACCCTCCGCCTTGCGGTGCCGATGGCGCTGACGCAGCTTGGCCAGATCGCGATGATGACGACCGACCTCGCCTTCATCGGCCGGCTCGGCGACGAGGCCGTCGCCGCGGCGGCATTGGCCGGAACGGTCTATTTCGTCAGTTTCACGTTCGGCATGGGCCTGATGTCAGCCGTCGCCCCGCTGGCGGCGCAAGCCTTTGGCGCGCGCGATCCGCGCATGGTTCGGCGCTCGCTCCGCGTCGGGCTGTGGGCTGCACTGTTCATCACGCTGCCGCTGATGGTGCTGCCATTCCGCGGCGAGCAGATCCTGCTGGCGCTCGGCCAGGCCGCCACGACCGCGCAACTTGCACAGCAATATCTGTTCGGCCTCGCCTGGGGCATGCTGCCGGCGCTGTGGTTCATTGCGATCCGCGGCTTCATGAGCGCGGTCAACCGGCCCGAGCCGATCCTGTGGATCACGCTCGCGGCGATCCCGGCCAATGCACTGCTGGTTTATCTCCTGCTCTATGGTGGTTGGGGATTGCCACCGCTCGGGCTGTTTGGGACAGGCATTGCCACCTCGATCGTCAATCTGGCCACCTTCCTCGCCGGCCTGTGGTTTGCTTACCGCCGCCAGCCATTCCGAAAGTATCAGGTGCTCGGGAATGTCTGGCGCGTCGACTGGCCCTTGATGCGGCAACTCGTCATTGTCGGCGCGCCGATCTCAGTGTCCTTCCTGCTGGAATATGGCCTGTTCGGCGCCGCCGGGCTGTTGATGGGGTTGATCTCGACGGCCGCACTGGCCGCGCATCAGATTGCGCTGCAGATCGCGGCCATCCTGTTCATGGTGCCGTTCGGCATCGGCATGGCCGCGACCGTCCGTGTCGGCCATGCGGTCGGACGCACCGATGCGCCCGCCGTCAAACGCGCAGGGCTGGTCGCAACCGGTCTCGGGATCGCCTTCATGTCGGCGATGACGCTCTTCATCATCTTCGGACGATTCGCGATCGCCGAGATCTTCCTCGGCGAAGCCGCGGAAGCAACTGCCCAATTGACGGCCTCGCTGCTCCTGGTCGGGTCGACGTTCTTCATCGCCGATGGCGTGCAGACGGTTGCGGCTGGCGCATTGCGCGGCATGAACGATACGCGCTTGCCGCTGCTGTTCGCCACGATCAGCTATTGGCTGATCGGCTTCACCTCCGCCTGCCTGCTGGGATTTGCGACCACGCTCGGCGCAGTCGGCATCTGGATCGGGCTGTCGGCCGGAACCGCGGCCTATGCCATCATGCTCATCCTGCGTTTCCGCCTGCTGAGCAATCGATTGGCCTTGCGATGAGAGCACGCGAGGTCACGCCCGATATCGATCCCGGCCCGCTGCTCGCGGGCGCAGAGTTCATCGACGCCTTTCGTATCACCGTCGACGGCACCACACTCGATGCGCGCAGGGCGGCCGAGAAGATGTTTGCGCGCCGCCAGCGCTGGATCGAAGCGCTGCTGCGGTTACGCAATCTGATTGTCGCGCCGCTTGGCCTGAAGACGTCGGGCGAAGGCGACAAGGCATCGCATGGCATGGTCGGAATCTTTCCGGTTCTCAGCGAGACGCAGGAACGGCTGGTGGCAGGTTTCAACGACAGCCATCTCGATTTTCGCGTCGTGGTCGATGTTGTCGCTCGTGCCAGCGGCCAGGAGGTCACCACCACCACGCTGGTGCGGACGCATAATTGGCTCGGCCGGACCTACCTCGCGATCATCCTGCCCTTTCACCGTCTGGTCGTGGCCGCGATGCTGCGGCAGGTCGTGCTTTAGCTTCGCCCTAACCGCATCGCGCGCTAGGGCGCGTACTCATGAACCCCGCGCCGCAGAGCAGGGCGTGCAGGACAGTTGCCGTGGAACGAATGGCCTTGTCACGCGTCATGAGTGCGCCGGGAAAAGCGCGGACATTGGATCGTGAGAGGCAAGTATGCTCGCGAAGCGGCAGCGACGCTGCTCCGTTTTGCAAAATCGACTTCCGACCCCAACCTGACGGCCGCGTTGGTCGAGAAGGCCGCCGACCTCAACGAGCGAGGCGAGGACTTGTCTCTTTCCAGCAAGGACGAGAGTGGCACTGCTGCGCGCGAGCAGAAGCAGTAGCCATGGCGGCCGGGTGGGAAACACCACGGCCGGGGCGGCAAGCACCCGTAGTTCTCCGACCGTATACAGGGTTCCTATACTATGGTTTCCTCGCTCACCGGCATGGGCTTGGGCGGTGAGAGTTGGCCATTTATCGACTATTGCAAAACTCCGGCGTGAAGCCGGAGGAGATCAGCCGCATCACAGCGGCTTACGAGCGCGCGTTGCGTACCCTCTGCGTCAAGGATCGCGACGACCCTCTAACGGAAATGATCGCAAAGAAGATCATCAAGATCGCGCAATCAGGTGTCGAAGACCCCGCGAAGATTTCAGCTCTGGCGATCAAAGGACTTGAAATGCGATAAGGCGGGCGCGCTCGCATCTCCCGCGTCCGGAACCGAAACCTTTCTAGCCCATGTGCATTCCATGACGGGGCTTCGCAAGATGCGAGGCAGTCATGAACCCTTTCTCAGCGGGCGACGTGTTCTTGACCGTGGCCATCATGTCGACGACGTTTCTGATCGAGGTCGGCTTCTTCATCCTGATCGGAATGTTCTGAAAGGAACGCGCGCCGTGTGCGGCGCGCGGCCGGATGCAAGGAACTAAAGCGCGATGAGATGAGGATGAATCATCATCGCGCTTTAGGTTGTTGTTTGAGCATGATCTTTTCGGAAAACCGCTTCACACTTTTCCGGATCATGCTCTAGTCCTCCGGAAATTTGATGCGCACGGAGCTTAACCGATGACATGGCTTGCCCCTGTTCCGCCCGAGCCATCTGTGCTGTCCCAACGCGGCTTAACGGCTCGGCTTGTCCCAACGGTCGGCCGCTGGAATGATCGATGGTGACGGCTCTTCCAAGTCCCGGAGCCGGTTGATTTGCGTCCTAACACTCGCCGGCAATTCCGGCTCTGGCTTGAGCGAAGCCCGCAATCTCTCGCCGATCTCTCGCACAATGGCGCGGCTGGTCGCCTGATCGATAGCTAGCCGGTTTCGCATAGTGGAACCTTTTTTGTTCCGGCGGAAACCCCGATGATGAAGGACCGCCTTCGGCCGCCGCCCCTTGGTTTAGATGCCGAGACCGCCGCCCTTGGCTATCCGTCGCGAGCGCTGTGGAACAGCGGGCAAGGGGCCTTTGGCTATCCGCAACATGCGCCGCCTTTAGCGGCGGGCAACGGTCTCAAATAACCAACACTGATTATGAATAAAGGTTCGGAGAGCAACCTTCGGGACGATCTTGGCAATCTCAGCCGGATCGCGAACGCCCGTTGCTCCGATCTCGATCATTTCTTTGCGCCTTCGACTGAACCATTTGAACTGCCTTATCAATTGATCCGTTAACTCGACATCACCGGCAAACTACCCCAGGCGCCGGTGACTGAGAGACCAATGTCGTTCTCCCGCCTAACGTTGCAGAGAGAGCGATGCAGCGCAAACGCTTTATCCCCCATACGTTCCACAAACTCTTGTCAGCGGAAAAGATGCAGCTCCAGGAGCAACTGAAAAATGCAAGCCAAGACCGGCAGCGAGAATTGAGTGAGCGAAGGCTGCGGCAGATCGAAAGGGCATTTCGGACAGACCGGTGGATGGCATCGGCTGAATTGCAGCCGCCCCGTCAACACTCCCGTTGACACCGAAGGGAACGCCTCAATTCCGGCTGAAATTTTTCAAGGTTCCCCGCAACCATCGATCTCGTCCGGCGTCATTGTTCAGGTGCGGAGCGCGTTATGGACGACGACCAGGAACAACGAGAGCTTCAAGATCGCATCATGCGCTACCGCATGATGGAGCGCGACGTCACTGATCCGCTTGCACTCGGCCTCCTACAAGACATCGTTGCAGAATTGGAGGCGGCGCTGCGGGTTTCCAGCCGGTAGGCGGATCAGGTGCGGCATAGTCACGGCGGACATGAAGTATTGGCGTTTGCCTGACTGTCTTAATTGGCGGCCGGGCTTTGTCCTGAGACGCTTCGCCCGTAGCTCTCCAATCAACAACTGGAATTTCCTTTGCGCTACGTCAAGAACACGTTTGCCTATCGCGCTAAAGAAGCGATGTAACCGAACAACCTGCCTGTCCAAGGCTGTTGAGGTTATGGGGCTCGGGCTCCTAGGCACTCCGAGCCCCGCTTCGTCCGAGCAGGAGGCTCGCATGCCTGTAACCAGCTATGCGGATGATTTGGGATCCGCCGTGCACTACGCGCTGAAAACGACCCATGCCATAGCCGTATGTCCTTTCCACTTGGATCTCACGATCCGCATTGGTGATGACGCGGCTGAAAGCCATGCCTTTGCGCGGGCTAGAAAGCTCGTCAAGAGCGATGGTACGACGTGGGAGCGAGAAGCGCTTGGGAAAGAGTTTAGACGTCAACTCAGCCAAGCCGCTGACCGTTACTGTCCTCGCTGCACCCTTTTGGGTGACCCGGAGCTATAAAAAGATCACGGGGCCTCTGGCGCATCGATGCCCCACAGGCGAACGCGCGTGCAATGAGTGTGTCGCCGTCGCCTTTGAGTACACGCCCTAGTCTTCAGCCGGCTCCCTCGCGGCCACCGACATCTCCGACCACTCGCCGACGACGCGATCGAGATCGAGCAGGTTCTGCCGCATCTGCTCCAACGAGAATCCGAGCGCGAAGAAACGCTCCGCCATGTCACCGGGCAGGCCGCGGATCAGGCCTTCGCTGCGAACGGCGGCGACTTCGCCAGCATAGCGCTGCAGGGCGGCATGAACAGGCGCAGTCGGCGGCGCGCCGGCGCCCATGCGCAACGCTGCGGCGGCCGAACGCAGATAGAGCGTGATCGCCTTGCTGACTTCGGACAGGGGCGCCGCAAGCCGCGCCTGCACATTCGCGGGCAGCGGCACGACGGTAGCGCGGCCGATCATCACGACATCGTGGCGTAGTCGCAAAATGGTCCGCAGCAGCGGCCCGGTGTCCGGGCCGGACGATAGATGCGCTGCCCGCTCGCGCTCGGCCTCCGCACCGGTTGCGTTCAGGCCGACCAGCGCGGTGCCGATGCCGTCCTGGATGCGGTGCAGGGCGTCATTGTCGCGCCCGCGCGTCAGTCCGGCGAGCAGCTCAGTGAAAGCGGCCGCGATCAATTCCAGTACCCGCGCCGCATTGACACGGATCTGGCTCACCGCGCGCGACGGCAGCACCAGGAACGACACCAGAAGCCCGGTGACCGCGCCGACCGCGACCTCGCTGACGCGGTCGATTGCGGAGGCGAGCGGATCGGCGTGATGCATGGTCGGGACCAGCAGCACGATCACGGCCGTGACCGTGGCCGCACTGAGGCTGGGGTTGATGGCTGCGATGAAGGCCAAAGGCGCGACCGCCAGCACCAGCAGAGCCAGCAAGCCGCCCTCCCCGGAATACGGGATCAGCAGCGCGATGGCGCCGCCATAGATCGCGCCGCCGATGGTGCCAAGCATATAGTCGCGGGTCGCCTTCAGCGAGCGGCCGACACTCATCTGGGTCACGATCAGGGACGTCAGCACCGCCCAGAGCGGCAGCAGGAGGTTCAGCGCGACGGCCACCGCATAGGCGATCGTGGCGGCCACCGTGACCCTGACCGCCAGCGCCAATTGCCCCTTCCGGGTGCGGATCCAGCCGAGCACATGTTTCGCAGCGGCTGTTGTCATGCGACCGACTCTCTGATGCTCACGACGATCCCATGGCTGACGTTCGGCATGGCTGATGCCCGCGGCGTGAAGGCGGCTTGAAACGCAAATCCGGCCCGCCTACCCTGTGAACCAGAACGAGGAAACACGATGGCCAACGAAACCGCAACGCTCGCCGCCTATGTCGCTAACCTGAAATTTGCAGATATTCCACCGGAAGTATTGCAGCGCGCCAAGGTGCTGACGCTGGACTTCCTCGGCAGCACGATCCGGGCGCGGCGCGAAGCCGAATCCACGCCCTCGCTGTTGAAGATGCTGGAAGCGCTGGCGCTGGACGGCAAGGGCGAAGCCACCGTGTTTGGCGACGGCAAGACCTGGACGCCGGCGGTCGCGGCGCTGCTCAACGGCGCGCTCGGCCATTCGCTCGACTTCGACGACACGCATGCGGATTCCTCGCTGCATCCGAGCGCGCCAGTGGTGCCGGCCGCGTTTGCGGTCGGCGAGATGGTCGGCGCATCCGGCCGCGACGTGCTGACAGCGATTGTTGCGGGCTATGAGGTCTGCTGCCGGCTCGGCAACGCGCTGGATCCGACCTCGCATTACGCGCGCGGCTTCCACCCGACTGCGACCGCCGGCACCTATGGCGCCGCGGCGGCGGCCGGGAAACTGTTCGGGTTGCCGAAGGAGCAGATCATTGCGGCCTTCGGCGTCTCCGGCAGCCAGGCCGCGGGCTCGCTGCAGTTCCTCATCAACGGCGCGTGGAACAAGCGTTACCAGGTCGGCGCCGCCGCGATGAACGGCGTCATCGCCGCGGCGCTGGCGCGCAACGATTTCGTCGGCTCGGTCGAATCGGTGGAAGGCAAGCATGGCCTCCTGGTCGGCTACAGCGACGATGCGCATCCGGACAAGGCGATTGCGGGGCTCGGCAGCATCTTTGAAACCATGAAGATCGGCGTCAAACCCTATCCGAGCTGCCGCTACACCCATGCGGCGATCGATGCGCTGATCGCGATGCGGCGCGAGCACAATCTGACACCCGATCAGGTGAAGCGGGTCGAGATCGGCCTGCATCGCAACGGCATCACCCTGACCGGCGACGCCGCCACCAAGCGGCATCCGACCTCGATCGTCGGCGGCCAGTTCTCGATGTTCTTCACCGGCGCTGTTGCCCTCGACCAGGGCCGCTTCGGCTGGGACGATTACAACCGGCTTGGCGACGCCGCGATCGATGCGCTCGCCGACAAGTTCGACGTGGTGCAGGACGATCGGCTTGAGGTCGGCCGCACCCATCCGTTCGGCGCGCGCGTCAGCATCACCACCGATGACGCTGTGCACGAGCGGCTCAATGCCGATCCCTCGGGCGAACCGACCTCGTTCCCCGACGCGGTGGCGATGCAGCAGAAATTCCTCACCCTCGCCCGCCCGGTCCTGAACGGCCGCGCCGACCAGTTCGCCGATGCGATCCTGTCACTGGACCGCTTCGACCGCGTGGAAAAGGCGACGCAATTGGGACGGCAGTAAGCACTCAAGCCGTCCATCGACCGCGATCGGTCACCCAGATATCGACGGTATCGCCGTTCAACTGGGCTTGGCCGTCGATTTTCGCACCAAGCCGGCGCGCCACGCTCTGCGAGGCGGCGTTGATCGGATCGATGCAATGAATGATGCGGTCGACCGCAAGGTTGGCGAACACCCAGTCGATGGCCGCGCGCGCGGCCTCGACCGCATAGCCTTTGCCGCGATATTCCTTGGCGATGCCCCAGCCGACTTCGAACCCCGGCCATCCCGGCGGGTACCAAGGACCCACGCGGCCAACGTACCGGCCGGATGATCTTTCTTCGACCGCAAACATGCCGAAACCATGCAGCGCCCAGTGCCCGGCGATGATGGCCGCGTTGCGCCAGCCAGTCGTTTCATTGGTCACCGCCTTGTGGTCGGGGGTGATAAATCGCGCCGTATCGGGATCGGCCAGCATGGCGGTATTCGGCGCGATGTCGGAAGCCTTCCACGGCCGCAAGATCAACCGCGTGGTCTCGATCATGGGACCGTGCAATTGCGCCTGCGCTGCGCCGGACTTGAGCCAAGCAACCATTGCTTTTGACTCCTACTGACCAGGACGAGAAGATGCTCGGATATCGCTCAACCTAGACGAAAAGCACCCGTCCAGGTAGCGGCTCACCAGTACCGCCGATCGGGCGTCAAGGTGTACGCCGTCATCCCACCGCAGTTCGCTGCGGTCGACCTCGATCGGCAGCCAGCGGCTTTGATCCGGAAACGCGCGATGGACGATCTCGCGCGTGGTCCTGACATAAAGCGATGTCTCGATCGGAGCGGCGTAGGGCATTTCCATCAGCAGCACGCGCGCGCCGCGCTTTTCCAGCACCTCGATCAGGCGGCCGATCGTCTCGACATTGACCTTGGCGGCGGCGCTCGGGTCTTCGGACTCCATCTGTCCGATCGCCCGCTCCAGATAGACGTGGTTGTCGAAATTGCTCGGCGGCTGCTCGAGCAAGCTTTTCAGCCTGCCCGCGATCTCGGCGTGGGTAACCGGGGCATGCACCCGGCTCTCGTAGGCCGCAATGGCGGTCCGGAGGGGACGTAAGAACAGCGCATCGCGCCCCTCCTTGGAGGAGAAGCGCTTCACCAACTCCGCATCGGGCGCGCGGGACAATATGTTGATCTCGACGACGATCAGCTTGGGGAGCTGCCGCTGGCTGGCGAGAATCTCGAGCGCGGTGACGGGCGACCCGCCGGCCAGCGCCAGATTCCGCACGCGCGGCGTCTCGAAATATGCCTCCCCAAGCCGGACCGTCAGCGAGCTACCCACCAGCGCGATGTCGGGCACAGGATTGTCGACATAGCGGTTCATGGTGACGAGCGCGCCATCGCGCGCGGTCGCCGCCGGCAGTTGCAGCGTGTGCCCGAAGCGCGCGGTCGCGATGCCGCAGGCAAGCAGCAGCAGCGCTGCCGCGGCGGCGCTCTTGATCAACCAGGCGGTGGGTTTCGGCTGCTCCATGCGATCAGAACTGGAAATAGATGAAGGCGCTCTCGGGCCCCGCCTCCAGATAGGCCAGCGCGACCAGCGCGCCGTAGACATATGGCTCCCACCGCATCAGCGCGGTCTCGAACAGCGATGCGATGCGCATATGCTGCAGCAGGACCGGGAGCGCGTAGAGCAGCGCAAGATTGTAGAACAATTTTGGCGGATTCGGATTGGTGGTCGGCGTGAACATGCCGGTGAGATAGCTGAGCGCATGGTCGAAGTTCGGCAGCTTGAAGAAGATCCAGGCCATGGTGACGCAGAAGAACACCACGCCCATGCGCAAGAGGCGCAGCGGCACGGAATCGATGGCCTGCAGCAGATGCAGGAACGGCCGCTCGATCACCAGGAACAACCCGTGCAACACGCCCCACGCCAGATAGCTGAAGCCTGCGCCGTGCCAGAGGCCGCCGAGCCCCATCACGATCATCAGGTTGAGATAGGTTCTGACACGTCCATGCCGGTTGCCGCCCAAGGGAATGTAGAGATAGGTGCGCAACCAGGCTGACAGCGAAATGTGCCACCGGGTCCAGAATTCCGAAAACGACAGCGACGTATAGGGCAGGTCGAAATTGATCGGCAGGCGGTAGCCGAACAGAAGCGCGAGGCCGATCGCGATCGCGGAATAGCCGAAGAAATCGGCGTAGATCTGGTAGCCGTAGAGGAAAACGAGCAGCCAGCGGTCCTGGGTTTGCAGCGTCTCGTAGAGCGGGAAGTCCATATAGGCCGTCATCTCGTTGAGATTGTTGGCCACAAAGAGCTTGAAGAAGAAGCCCGCGATGATCCATTTCGTGGCTTCGACGAACGGCACGTCGGCAATCTGCTTCGGCACGATCTGCGGCATGAACATGCCGGCGCGCGTGATCGGCCCGGAGACGAGCTGCGGAAAGAAGATGATGTAGAGGAAGACGTCGGCAAGAGGCGGCCGCAGCGCCTTGCTGCGCGTGAGGTCGACCAGAAGACTGATGTTGTGGAAGACGAAAAAGGAAATGCCGATCGGCAACGGCAGCCGCAAGAGGAAGTCGATCGCCGCATTGTCGACGAGGGCCGGCGCCTTTGGATCAAGGAACAGGAACTTGTATTTGAAGAAGGCGAGCAGGGCGAGGTTGAAGACGATGCCGACCGGCAGCCAGCGCCGGTCAGTTAGCGACAGCGCCAGGAACAGATAGGTCCCACCGACCGCGACCGCGAGCAGCGGCAGCAACTCAGGCTGGCCGTATCCATAGAAGAACAGGCTCGCGACCACCAGGAGCTGGACCTGAAACCGCCGGAACGGCGGAAGGTAATAGGCCACAAATACGATCGCGGCAAACAAGCCGAATTGCCACGACGTGAAGGTCATGTCCTGATGGTCTCGCGGGAACCTTGAACCTTATGCCATGCCCTAATGCCGATTCGTGAGTCAAGCCACGATGACGCGCGAGCAAGAGACACCAATCCCTCGCCGGCGGGATGGCCGGGGATGATGGCGTGCAAGCGGCGGATTCCTGCTATTATTGCGGCAACAAAAAAGGAGTCCCCCTCATGAGCTGGCTTCCCTCCAACGATCCGATCCTCGGCGATCCCAAGACCTGCGATGCGCTGGAGCTCGTTATTGTGCCGCGCACCCGCGATCTCGGCGACGGCTTCGCCGTGCGGCGCGCGCTGCCGCATGGCAAGCGGCAGATGGTCGGCCCCTTCATCTTCTTCGATCATTTCGGACCGGTGCAGTTTCTCGCCGGCAAGGGCATGGATGTGCGGCCGCATCCGCATATCGGGCTTGCCACCGTCACCTATCTGTTCGACGGCAGCATCATGCACCGCGACAGCGAGGGCAACATCCAGGAGATCCAGCCCGGCGCGATGAACCTGATGACCGCAGGCCGCGGCATCGCCCATTCCGAACGCACGCCGGACGTCCAGCGCCGCGATGGACAGAAAATGCTGGGCCTGCAGAGCTGGATCGCGCTGCCTCAGGCCAAGGAGGAGATCGCGCCCTCGTTCCAGCATTATGCTGCCGGCGACCTGCCCATGATCACCGAGCGCGGCTTCACCGCACGCGTCATCGCGGGCTCGTCGTTCGGCATTGCCTCGCCGGTCGAGATGGTCTCGCCCTGGTTCTACACCGAAGTCACGGCAGAAGCCGGCACCAGCGTGCCGCTTGATCCCGATCACGAGGAGCGCGCGATCTATCTCGTCGACGGCGAAGTCGAGATCGCCAACGAGCGCTATGAAGGTCCGCGCCTCCTGATTTTCCGGCCCGGCGACCGCATCACGGTGAAGGCGCTGCAGCCCACGCGCATGATGTTCCTGGGCGGCGACGCGCTGGAAGGCCCGCGCCACATCTGGTGGAATTTCGTCTCTTCGAGCAAGGAACGGATCGAGCAGGCCAAACAGGACTGGAAAACCGGGCGTTTCACCTCCGTTCCGCAGGAACATGAGTTCATTCCACTGCCGGAGTGAGCTATTTCCTCCTCGCCCTTTGTCGCCCGCAATCAAGCGGGCAACCGCTTTGAAGGTCCGACCCAATGAATGCGATGCGCGCCAGTGACCTGCCCCTGCCGCGGATCGGCCGCGGCAAGGTTCGCGATATCTATGACGCCGGCGACGACCGCGTGCTGCTACTCACCACCGATCGTATCTCGGCGTTCGACGTGGTGATGGCCGAGACCATCCCGATGAAGGGCGCGGTGCTGACGCAGATCAGCGCATGGTGGTTTCGCCAGCTCGAAAACACCGTTGCGCATCACATGATCAGCGCCGATGCCGACGAGATCATCCGCGAGGTGCCCGCACTGAAAGCGCATCGCGCCGAGATCGTGGGGCGCGCGATGCTGTGCCGGCGCACCATCGTCTTCCCGATCGAATGCGTGATCCGCGGCTACATCTCGGGCTCGGCCTGGAAGGAATATGCCGCGCACGGCACGCTCGCCGGCGAGAAGCTGCCACCGGGTCTGGTCGAGAGCGCCAGGCTGGAGCCACCGATCTTCAGCCCGGCAACCAAGGCCGAGACCGGGCATGACGAGAACATCACGGTGGCCCGCGTGCGTGAAATCGTCGGCGGCGAGGTTGCCGACACGCTGGAGTGGATGGCGCGCACGGTCTATGCCTACGGCGAAAAGGTCAGCCGCGAGCGCGGCATCATCATCGCCGACACCAAGTTCGAATTCGGGCGCGACCAGGATGGGCGGATCATCCTGATCGACGAGGTGATGACGCCGGACTCCTCGCGCTTCTGGGCGGTCGATGTCTACAAGGCGGGCCAGCCGCAGCCGAGCTTCGACAAGCAGCCCTTGCGCGACTATCTCGACACTGAGCGCCGCGCCGGCCGCTGGAACGGCGAAGCGCCGGCGCCGCCATTGCCGGCAAGCGTGGTGGAGGCGACCAGCAAGCGCTACCTCGAAGCCTATCGGCGCGTGACGGGGTCAGACCTCGAGATCTAGCCGCTCGTCATTGCGGGCGCAGCGAAGCAATCCATCTCTCCACATGCGGAGGCATGGATTGGTTCGCTCTGCTCGCAATGACGCTCGTGGCACCCGTCCTCGCTCTTGTTGCATCGCCCTTGTCCCCAATGCGAAGCTGCCGGCAGACAAAACCAAGGGAGCGAAACATGAGCGAGGCCGACAGCGTGCTCGTCGAACGCGATGGTCCTGTGACCATTGTCTCCATCAACCGCCCGCATTGCCGCAACGCCGTCGACGGCGCCACCGCCCGCAAACTCTACGACGCTTTCCTCGCCTTCGATGCCGATGAGACTACGTCGGTGGCTGTATTCACCGGCACCGGCGGCACCTTCTGCGCCGGTGCCGACCTGAAGGCGGTTGCCGCGGGCGATCCTGCCAGGAAGCGCGAGATCGGCGGACACAAGTCGATCGCGCCGATGGGGCCCAGCAGGTTGCGGCTTTCAAAGCCGGTCATTGCCGCGGTCGAAGGATTTGCCGTCGCTGGCGGCCTGGAGCTGGCGTTGTGGGCGGACATGCGGGTAGCCGCTGAAGACGCGACATTCGGTGTCTTCTGCCGACGCTTCGGCGTGCCACTGATTGATCTCGGCACCATCCGCCTGCCGCGCCTGATCGGCCATTCCCAGGCGATGGACCTGATCCTGACCGGGCGCGCGGTCGGCGGACCGGAGGCGCAGCGGATGGGCCTCGCCAATCGCCTGGTTCCCAAGGGCGAGGCCCGCGCGCATGCGATAGCGCTCGCCAAGGAGATCGCGCGCTTCCCGCAACAATGCCTGCGCGCGGACCGCCTGTCAGCGCTGCGGCAATGGGACCTCGAGGAGGAAGAAGCTATACTCAACGAAATGCGCGGCGGGCTCGAAGTCATCGCGTCAGGCGAAACGCTCGCCGGCGCCACCCGCTTCGCCTCCGGCACCGGCCGCCATGGCGCCTTCGGCGGCGACACCGATTGAGCCGTAGGGTGGGCAAAGCGACTTCACGCACCGTCGGTCAAACAGACGCGGGTCTAAGCGCGTCCACATCACGAGTGGAGTGCGGATGGTGGGCACGCTGCGCTTTGCCCACCCTACGCGACTTCGCGCCGACGACGGGTTACACCCCCGCCATCATCACGTATTTGATCTCGACGTATTCCTCCATGCCGTGATGCGAGCCTTCGCGGCCGAGGCCGCTCTCCTTGACGCCGCCGAACGGCGCGACTTCTGTCGTGATCAAACCGGTATTGACGCCGACCATGCCTGATTCCAGCGCCTCGGCGACGCGCCAGACCCGACCGAGGTCGCGCGAATAGAAATAAGACGCGAGGCCGAACGGCGATTTGTTGCACATCGCGATCACGTCGGCTTCATCCTTGAAGCGGATCACCGGCGCGAGCGGGCCGAATGTCTCTTCCTGCGATACCAGCGCATCCGGCTTGACGCCGGAGAGCACCGTCGGCTCGAAGAAGGTGCGGCCGAGCGAGTGGCGCTTGCCGCCGGTGACGACCGTGGCGCCGCCCTTCACCGCGTCCGCAATGTGCCGCTCGACCTTCTCGATCGCTTCCATGTTGATCAGCGGCCCCTGCACCACGCCCTGCTCGGTGCCGTCGCCGATCTTCATCGCGGCAACTTTCTTCGAGAGCTTCTGCACGAACTCGTCGTAGATCTTGTCCTGGGCATAGAGGCGGTTGGCGCAGACGCAGGTCTGGCCCATGTTGCGGTATTTCGAGACGATCGCGCCTTCGACCGCGGCATCGATATCGGCATCGTCGAACACGATGAAGGGCGCGTTGCCGCCGAGCTCCAGCCCCAGCTTCTTCACGCCGACCGACGCCTGGCGGTACAGGATCTTGCCGACCTCGGTCGACCCGGTGAAGCCGACAAAGCGCACCGCCGGATGCTCACACAGCACTTTTCCGATCGGCGGCGCATCGCCGGTGATGATGTTGAACACGCCCTTGGGCACGCCGGCCTTCTCGGCCAGCGCCGCCAGCGCCAGCGCCGACAGCGGCGTCTCGTTGGCAGGCTTCAGCACCACGGTGCAACCCGCGGCGAGCGCCGGCGAAACTTTGCGGGTGATCATCGAGTTCGGGAAGTTCCACGGCGTGATCGCGCCGCAAACGCCGATCGGCTGCTTGATCGCGAGCAGCCGCGCATCCGGCCGCTGAGTCGGGATGGTCTCGCCATAGACCCGGCGGGCCTCCTCGGCGAAGAACTCGACATAGGCGCCGCCGATATCGACCTCGCCCAGCGCCTCGGCCAGCGGCTTGCCCTGTTCCGAGGTCAGGATCAGCGCCAGATCCTCGCGGTTGGCGATGATCAGCTCGAACCATTTGCGCAGGATGTTGGAACGCTGCTTGGCCGTCAGCTTGGCCCAGGCCGGAAACGCGCGTTCCGCGGCCTCGACCGCCTTGGTGGCGTCATCGGCGCTCATCTGCGGGATCTTCACCAGTTCGGCGCCGGTGGCCGGATTGTTCACGGAGAACACGGGCGTACCGACCCAGGCGCCATCGATGTAGCAGCGGTCGCGCAGCAGCGAGGAATCCTTGAGGCGGTCTCGCAGCGAGGTGGCTGAAGGTTGTGATGCGCGTGCGGCAACGGGCGGATTCATGGCGTTACTCCTCGAAATTTCTGGGATGCTGTTCGAGTATAGACGGAAATCATCCGCGACGCATCGCCCGCTGAAAGCGGACGTCGCAAGCAATTTTGTGGGTCTTCGGGTTCGGCCGGTCAGGCCGCGCCGTTCAGATAGGTTTCACGACGCCCGATCATGCGCTCCGCCGCCGCCTTGGCATCCGCCTTCGAAGATGTCGCGCAGGTGCGGTATTCGAGATCCGGCAACTTGGCCGGGTCACGACGGCCGAACCACGACCTAGGCGCGACCTGCAACAGCGCGAGCGCCTGTGCGACATTGTCGACCGCCTCGAAGGAGTGCAGCGCGCCGGTGCCGGCGTAGCGGACCTCGTAAAGGCCGGGGCTGATCGGGGCTTCGATGTTCTCGCCACGGCTGGGCCGGGGATACCGTTTCCACTCACTCCAGGTCGAGATCATCGACGCATCCTCGCAACTTCAAAAAGCAACCATTTGCCTCAAAACATTCAGTCCAGAAGCACGATTTGGCTTGGAATTAGAATGCGTTACATCACGAAATCATTGATGGGAACCTATACCAAATCACGTTATCGTGGACGGTTCCCAGCCGTCGTCGAGATCGCCGGCCATCCGCGCCAGATTTAGCCGGGCCGCTGTCGCCGCATTTCCGCTGAAATCAAAATCCGCGAGCAGCCGGCTTGCGGGACGCGCCACACGGTAAGAAGATCAACGTCTCCACAACAATAAATCCGGAGGCGCCCCATGCAGAGCAAAGCTCAGATCGATCAGCTCCTGCGTCAGAAATGCGACGCAAAGGAAATCCCCGGCGTGGTTGCGATTGCCGCGACCGGAAATGAAGTCATCTACGAGAACGCGTTCGGCAAACGCGACCTCGGCAAAGACGATCTCATGACCACGGACAGCGTGTTCTGGATCGCCTCGATGACCAAGGCGGTGACGAGCGCAGGCGCGATGCAGCTGGTCGAAGAGGGCAAGCTCTCGCTGGATGAACCGATCGGCAAGCTGCTGCCGGATCTCGCTTCACCGCGGGTGCTCGAAGGCTTCGATGCCGACGGCGAGCCCAAGCTGCGGCCGGCGAAAACACCAATCACGCTGCGCCACCTGATGACCCATACTGCGGGGTTCTGCTACCATATGTGGAATGGTGACATGGGGAAGTACCTCGCGAAAACCGAGCTACCGACTGTCACCACCTGCAAGAATGATGCGTTGAAGCTGCCGCTGACGTCAGATCCCGGCACGCGCTGGGAATATGGCATCAATATCGATTTCATCGGCAAGGCAGTTGAGGCCGTGAGCGGCAAGCGGCTCGACGCCTACTTGCGCGATCATCTGTTCGCGCCGCTCGGCATGACCAACACCGGCTTCAAGATCACCGACGCGATGCGCCAGCGCCTGGTCGGCATGCATGCGAGAGCCCCCGACGGGACGCTCGCGCCGATCCCATTCGAACTGGAGCAGGAGCCGGAATTCCACATGGGCGGCGGCGGCCTCTATTCGACCGCCGGCGACTACATCAAGTTCACGCAGATGATCCTCAACAAGGGCCGCGGCAACGGCAACCAGGTGCTGCAGCCGGAGACCGTGGCGCTGATGGGCCAGAACCATATGGGCGATCTCAACGTCACCAAGATGGTCTCGGCCGACCTCACTTTGTCCAACCATGTCGATCTCTATCCGGACATGGACAAGAAGTGGGGCCTGAGCTTCCTCATCAACACCTTAAAGACGCCGGAGGGACGCAGCGCTAACAGCCTCGCCTGGGCGGGGCTCGCCAACACCTACTACTGGATCGATCCGAGCCGCGACGTCACCGGCGTGATCCTGATGCAACTCTTGCCGTTCGGCGACGGCAAGTGCCTGGAAGCTTTTGCGGGCTTCGAGCGCGGCGTCTATGACGGGCTCGACATCGGTAGCGGCCAGAAGGCGGCGTGATGAAGTGGGGTGGATTAGCTTTGCGTCTTCGCTAGGAGCGAAGGCGCAGAGCCTAATCCGCCGGCGCTCGCCACAACCACGCCGTCACTGGCGATGAAGTCATTACTCTCTGTCATTCCCGGGGCGCGCCTCTTGGCGCGAGCCCGGAATCTATCAGGCCGTGTGCGCTGGCGGAGAAATGGATTCCGGGCTCGTCCTTCGGATGCCCGGGAATGACGGCGGAGAAAAATTCGCCCGCGATTCCAACGTGATTTGGGTCGGCCAGCCCTCGCGCGAAAAATAAATCGCTTAACCCGTCGGGCAAATCAGCACTATTAATCCGCGCGTCTCACGGCAGATGAGGGGCGGGTCGCGATCGTCACGAACGTTGCGGTGAGATGCGGTGGACGCGGGTGTTGCGACTGACGAGCGTGACTATCCGTGGACGGCGAAGTCGTGTGGTTCTGGCGCCCCGACGCTGGCGCTAAGTTTCTTGCGCGAAGCAAGTTCGCGCGAGAGATGACGGTGGCAAGAAAGCCCGGTCACCGGGAAGAGCACGAAGTAAGCCGTAAACCACTGCGCAGGGAAAGCCGGTGTTGCTCCGGTTGACCTGTGGTCCTACCCCCGTGCTTTTTGTTGCACGGGGCCCACGGGTGCAGCCGGCACCCGGCTTTCCCTGCGCCCTCTACTATCGAGGAGGGTGGAAAGTGAAGCAAAGCTCGGGCGGAGTACGCCGCGAGAATGCGGACTCACATCCGCCGTTTGAATCAGACGTAGGATGGGTAGAGCGCAGCGAAACCCATCATTCACGCAGCTTGCTCCGAAGCTGATGGGTTTCGCTTCGCTCTACCCATCCTACGGGCTACGGGCTACTGTTTGACAATTGAACCAGAACTCTCAACCCGTCATTGCGAGCGCAGCGAAGCAATCCATCTTGCCACTTGCGGAGGCATGGATTGCTTCGCTGCGCTCGCAATGACGAGGGAGAGTGCGGCGGCTCGCAACGCAGAGCTACACCGGCAAGCCGTTCTGCTGCGCCAGCTCCTTCAACAACGTCTGCGGCCGCGCGCCGATATGCTGGATCACCTCCGCAGCCGCGAGCGCGCCGAGCCGTCCGGCATTTTCATAGCCGGCATCGCGAACGAGGCCGAACATGAATCCGGCAGCGAAGAGATCGCCGGCGCCGGTCGTATCCACCAATTGCTCGATCGGAAACGCCGGCACGGCCGTGACGCCGTCCTTCGATGCCACCACGCAGCCTTTCTCGCTGCGGGTGACGACGCCAAGTTTCGCATCGACGCTGAACTGCTTCAACGCGCTGTCGAAATCGGCGGTCTGGTACAAGGAGCGGAGCTCGGCTTCGTTGGCAAAGACCAGATCGACCGTGCCTTTGCGCATCAATTCGAGAAATTCGTCGCGATAGCGATCGACGCAAAACGAGTCGGACAGAGTCAGCGCGACCTGGCGGCCGGCGCCATGCGCGATGGTCGCCGCCTTGACGAAAGCTTGCTTGGCGCTCGCGGGATCCCAGAGATAGCCTTCGAGATAGACGATGCGGGAGGCCGCGATCTGCGTTTCATCTATGTCGGCCGGGGTCAGATCCTGCGCGGCGCCGAGATAGGTGTTCATGGTGCGCTCGCCATCCCCCGTCACCAGGATGTAGGAGCAGCCGGTGGCGGGGCCGCCGGGGGCAGGCTTCGTCTCGAACGCGACGCCCGCGGCGCGGATGTCATGGGCGTAGAGGCGGCCGATCTGATCGTCCTTGATCTTGCCGACATAGGCCGCGCGGGCGCCGAAATTGGCGACGCCGACGATGGTATTGGCCGCCGAGCCCCCGGACATCTCGGTCGCCGGCCCCATATCCTGGTAGATCGCGCCGGCGCGGGCCTCGTCGATCAGCGACATACTGCCCTTGGTCATGCAGTGACGGCTGAGAAACGCCTCGTCCGTCCTCACCAGGACGTCAAAAATCGCGTTGCCGATTCCGAGAACGTCATACTTTGCGTCGGCCATTATCCATCCTTCCGGCGATTGCAGGAAGTTGCCGCCTATCAGATCAACATGGCGCCAGCAAGCCAAGTGGCTGTTATATAGAAGTCATATGATCCGCTCTTTCCTCACCGTCTCCTCGGGAACACTGGCTTCGCGGCTGCTTGGATTTGCCCGCGATTCCATCATCGCTGCGCTGCTCGGCGCCGGCGCGGTCGCGGACGCGTTCCTGGTTGCCTTTCAAATGGTCAATGTGGTCAGGCGGCTCCTGACCGAAGGCGCGCTGAACGCGGCGTTGATACCGGCCTGGCTCCGCGTGCGCGAGACCGAAGGCGCTGCGGCCGCCGCGGCCTTCGCCGGCCGTGTGCTCGGCACCATCAGCGCCGCGCTGATCGTGGCGTCCGTCCTGATCGGCTTGCTGATGCCGCTCGTCATCGCGGCGCTGGCGCCTGGATTTATCGGCCGCGAAACGCTGGAGATCGCCGTCAACAATGCGCGGCTGATGCTGCCCTATCTCGCCTTCGCAGGACCCGTCACGGTCATGATGGGGCTGTTGAACGCTCAAGCACGCTTTGCGCTCACCGCATTCTCGCCGCTGCTGTTCAACGTCGCGCTGATCGCGGTGATGGCGATGCTGCTGGTATGGCGGGGGGATGCGGCGCATGCCGCGCTGGTCGTCGCTGCGACCGTTGGCGTTGCGGGACTTCTGCAACTCTCGATCCTCGTGCTGCGCGGCGGCCGCGCGGCAACGCCGCTCTGCATCTCCTTCGACAAGGACATGCGCGGTTTCCTCGGCAAGGCGATCCCCGGCATGATCGCAAGCAGCGCGCCGCAATGGCTGATGGTGGCTGGCGCCGTGATCGCCTCCGCCTCGCCTTCGGCGGTCTCCTGGCTTTATTTCGCCAATCGCCTGGTCGAACTGCCGCTCGGGATTGTCGGCGTCGCCATGGGCGCAGTGCTGATCCCCGAAATGACACGCGCGCTGCACAGCGGTGACCGTAGCGCGATCGCGCGCACCGAATCGCGCGGCCTGGAGCTGGCGGTCGGCCTCGCTCTGCCGGCGACGCTTGGCCTCGTCGTGTTGAGCGATCCGATCGTACGGATCCTGTTCGAGCACGGCGCGTTTGCGGCGCACGACGCCACCGCCACCGCGCATGCGCTGAGCTGGCTTGCGCTCGGCCTGCCCGCACATGTGCTGGTGAAAGCGCTGTCGCCGGCCTTCTTCGCCCGCGAGGATACAAGCACGCCGCTGCTTGGCGCGGTGGCCGCCATCGTGGTGGCGATCATTGCTGCGTTCCTGCTCCGCCACTCTTTCGGCACGCGCGGCATTGCCGCCGGCATCACGCTCGGGGCCTGGAGCAACGCGCTTTACCTGATCAGGAAGGGAGGCGCGACGTTCGGCTTCTCGATCGACACCGAGGCCCGCGATCGGCTGCCGCGCATTTGCCTGGCGGCGCTCGCCATGGGCGCCCTGCTCTGGCTGATGCAAGAGCTCACGCCGGTCGCCGCCGGATCACGCGGGCTGGCGCAGGCGGTGCTGCTATTCGTGGTGATTTTCGCCGGGATCACGAGCTACGGCCTGTTCTTGAAGCTGTTCGGCGTGATCGGCTGGCGCGAGGCGGTCGCCGCGATCAGGCAAAACCGTGCCGCCTGACTTGCGCAGATAGCCCCAAAATGGCAAACGACCCCGCCAAAGCGGCACTTTCCGGGAATTGAGACCATGGCGTTCGTGGAACGGGTTTTTTCAGGCGTCCAGCCGACGGGCAATCTGCACCTCGGCAACTACCTCGGCGCCATCGTCAACTTTGTGAAGATGCAGGAAACCCATGACTGCATCTATTGCGTCGTTGACATGCACGCGATCACGCAAGGCGTGGACGTCTGGGGCGGCCCGGCCGAGCTCGCCCGCAACACCCGCGAGGTGACCGCGGCATTCATCGCCAGCGGCATCGATCCGAAGAAGCATATCGTGTTCAACCAGAGCCAGGTCTCCGGCCATGCCGAGCTCGCCTGGATCCTGAACTGCATCGCCCGCATCGGCTGGCTGAACCGGATGACGCAGTTCAAGGAGAAGGCCGGCAAGGACCGCGAGAATGCCTCGGTCGGGCTCTACGACTATCCGGTGCTGATGGCGGCCGACATCCTGCTCTATCGCGCGACCCACGTACCTGTGGGCGAGGACCAGAAGCAGCATCTCGAACTGTCCCGCGACATCGCGCAGAAGTTCAACAACGACTTCGGCGATTCCATCCGCGGCCATGGCTTCAATGATGGCCTGTTCTTTCCGCAACCCGAGCCGTTCATCACGGGGCCGGCGACGCGGGTGATGAGCCTGCGCGACGGCACCAAGAAGATGTCGAAGTCGGAGGCATCAGACAATTCGCGCATCAACCTCACCGACGATGCCAACACCATCGCCCAGAAGATCCGCAAGGCGAAGACCGATCCGGAGCCGCTGCCATCGGAGGAAAAGGGACTGCAGACGCGGCCCGAAGCCGACAATCTCGTCGGCATCTACGCGGCGCTCGCCGGCGTCAGCAAGCACGACGTACTGAAGGATTTCGGCGGCGGCCAGTTCTCCAGCTTCAAAAACGCGCTGGTCGACGTTTGCGTTGCGAAACTGTCGCCAATCGCAGACGAAATGAAGCGGCTGGTTGCCGATGCCGGTCACGTCGATCAGATCCTGATCGACGGCGCCAACCGCGCCCGCGCGATCGCCGATGAAACCATGCGCAGTGCGAAAAACATCGTCGGCTTCATCCGCCAACCCTGAGCGACTCCCAAAACGACAGCGAGTGTGTCACCATATGTTGCTTGGCAATAATGCACCGGGACATGCATGACCACCCAGCGACGAAGCTACGAATCGGGTCACAAGCCAAAATGTCTTGTCATCGTTGACGACAGCGCGGAGTGGGACCGCGCCGTCTACTACGCCAGCCGCTGGGCGATCCGGGTCGGCGGCGGCGTCGTGATGCTGCGCGTCATCGAGACCGAGGACCAGAACCAGCAATGGCTCGGGGTCGCCGACATCATGCGCGCCGAGGCCGAGGAAGCCGCGAACGAGGCGCTGGACCGCGCCGCCGGCCGCGCCAACGGCATTGCCGCGATCACGCCGGAGCGGGTGATTCGCGAGGGCGACCCGACTGAGCAGGTCCTCGACGTCATTGACAAGGACGAGGACATCTCGATGCTGGTGCTGGCGGCCAATCCGGGGCCGGAGGGTCCCGGCCCGATCATTACCACCATGGCCAAGATCATGGGCGCGTTCCCGATTCCCGTCACCATCGTGCCTGGCGGCCTGACCGACCAGGAGATCGATTCGCTGTCGTAACTGCTTGATAAGTCGTCGGAACCGGTGGTTCCCGCCTTGATCCGTGCGTTCGCCGTCGCCATCTGCTAAGGGAACCCCACGCGCCGGCCTTGAACCGGCGACGCCGGAGAAAACAAAATGTTCATCCAGACCGAAGCTACCCCCAATCCCGCCACCCTGAAGTTCATTCCGGGCCGCACCGTGCTCGCCAGCGGCACCATGGAATTTGCGAACGTCGAGGCCGCCGTCCGCTCCCCGCTCGCCGAACGGCTGTTCGCCGTGCCCGGCGTCACCGGCGTGTTCTATGGCTCCGACTTCGTCACCGTGACCAAGGCCGACGGCGACTGGCAGCATCTGAAGCCCGCGATCCTCGGCGCGATCATGGAGCACTACATGTCCGGCGCGCCGCTGCTCGCCGACGGCAGCGTTGATGGCGACGATTCGCTCGACGAGGACGACGAGTTCTTCAACGAAGAGGACGCCGACACCGTCGCTCAGATCAAGGACCTGATCGAGACGCGGGTGCGGCCGGCGGTCGCCAATGACGGCGGCGACATCACCTTCCGCGGCTTCAAGGACGGCGTCGTCTATCTCAACATGAAGGGCGCCTGCTCCGGCTGCCCGTCCTCGACCGCAACACTGCAGCACGGCATCCAGAACCTGCTGCGACACTTCGTCCCCGATGTGGTCGAAGTCCGCCCGATGTAAAAGGAGAGCGAATAGTGAGTAGCGAATGGCGAGGGATCGCGTCTGACCATCCATTCGCCACTCGCCATTCGCCATTCGCTCCATGATTATCCTCGCCATCGATACCGCGCTCGACGCCTGCTCCGCCGCGGTGCTCGACACCACCGCGAGCAAGTCGCTCGCGCTGGAATCGCAACCGATGAAGCGCGGGCATGCTGAGGCGCTGATGCCGCTGATCGCGCGGGTGATGAAGGAAAGCGGCATCGCCTTCACCTCCCTCGATCGCATTGCTGTCACGACCGGTCCCGGCAGTTTCACCGGGCTGCGCGTCGGCCTGTCAGCGGCGCGCGGCATCGCTCTGGCGGCCAACAAGCCGGTCGTCGGCATCACCACGCTGACCGCCTATGCCGCGCCCGTTGTCGCCGAGAACGGCGAGCATCCGATCATCTCCGCGATCGATGCGCGGCACGACCATGTCTATTTCCAGGTGGTGAGCGGCGACGGCAGCCCACGGGTCAAGCCGAAGGTGGCGCCGATCGAAGCGGCAATCGAGGCCGCGCAGCTTGGCGCGCCACATCTGGTCGGCAACGCCGCAAGAATCCTCGCGGACCGCTGGCCGGCAGAGACGGCGCCACCGCTCAAGGTCGATCCTCAGGCCGCGCCCGATATCACCTGGGTTGCCTGGGTCGGCGCTGCCGTCAGTCCGGAATCGGCGCCCGCGCGGCCGTTCTATCTGCGCGCGCCGGACGCAAAGCCATCGGCCAATCCGCTGCTCGACGTCGCCCAACCGACAGCGTCATGATGGCCTGGCTCTCCGATTGGCTCAACCGCGGCACGCCGGCGGTCGAACCCGCGACTGCGCGCGACGCACCGCGTCTGGCGCAGTTGCATGGCGCTTCGTTTCATCGCGGCTGGGGCGAAGGCGAGTTCGAGGCGATGCTTGCCGAGCGCAACACGCTGGTGCATCGCCTGCGGCTCGGGCGCAAGACCATCGGCTTTGCGGTGTCGCGGATGGGAGCAGATGAAGCTGAAATCCTGTCGATCACGATCGATTCCAGCCAGCGCGGCCGCGGGCTGTCGCGCAATTTGTTGTTGACCCATCTCGGCCATCTTGCCGGCCGCGGCGTGCGCACTGTTTTCCTCGAAGTGGAGGAAAACAACCAGCCGGCACGACGGCTCTACGAACGGGCCGGATTTGCCGTCGTCGGTCGCCGCGAACGCTATTACAAGCAGCCGGGCGGGGAACATTTGAATGCACTTCTGATGCGGCGTGACTTGTCGTAACATGCGGGCGGTGGCAGAACAGTCCTGCCCTGCGCTTCAAGGCTCAATAAACATGGCTCCGCTGAAATCCTTGTCTGCGATGAAAAACACCGGCATCGAGGCGCGCTGCGCCGCGACCGGCATGCGCATGACCGAGCAGCGCCGCGTCATCGCGCGCGTGCTGGCCGAATCGGTGGATCATCCGGACGTCGAGGAGCTTTACCGGCGCTGCGTCGCGATCGATGACAAGATCTCGATCTCGACCGTCTATCGCACGGTCAAATTGTTCGAGGATGCGGGCATCATCGAGCGCCACGACTTCCGTGAGGGTCGCGCGCGCTATGAGCAGATGCCCGACAGCCACCACGACCACCTGATCAATCTGCGGGACGGCAAGGTGATCGAATTCACGTCCGAAGAGATCGAGAAATTGCAGGCGGAGATCGCCCGCAAGCTCGGCTACAAGCTGGTCGACCACCGGCTCGAACTCTATTGCGTCCCGCTGGACGACGATAAGTCGTAATCTGATTTGACCCCTGATCTTATCATCTTCGATTGCGATGGCGTGCTGGTCGACAGCGAAGTCATCTCCTGCCGCGCGCATGCCGAGGTGCTGACGCGTCACGGCTATCCGATCACGTCCGAACAAGTGTTCGATCGTTTCCTCGGTCGCTCGACGCGCCAGGCGAATCTCGAAATCGAAGCCGAGCTCGGCCACAGCCTGCCAGATGATTTTCACATGCAATTGCAGGACGAACTGTTCCGTTCCTTCGAGGCCGATCTGCAAGCGGTGCCACACATTCACGCTGCGCTCGATCGGATCGCGCAGCCCTTTTGCGTGGCGTCCAGCGGCTCACCGCAACGCATGCACGTCAGCCTTGGCCGCGCCGCGCTGTACGGACGATTCGCGCCGAACATCTTTTCGGCCCTGCAGGTCAAGAACGGCAAGCCGGCGCCCGATCTGTTCCTGTTCGCGGCCGAGCAGATGAAGGTGGCGCCCGAACGCTGCGTCGTGGTCGAGGACAGCATCGCCGGCATCACGGCCGCCCGGGCCGCCGGGATGGCGGTGCTCGGCTTTTGCGGCGGCAGCCATTGCGGGCCGGGCCACGCCGAGGCGCTGCGCGCCGCTGGCGCCATGGTGACGTTCGCGGACATGCGGGAACTGCCCGGGCTGATCGAGGGCGGCGCCATCGCGGCCACAATCTGAACCGGTATTCCGGGAGCCGCCCGGAATGACGGGCCCAAAAACTGGATTTTGACCGCTTTAGACTATATTTGAGCCCTGCGCCCTGAATGCGCTCCTTTCCACCCCAAGCAGGTTCCATGACGCCGCCGCGCCAGCTGCACATCAAATCCTATGGCTGCCAGATGAATGTCTACGATGCGCAGCGCATGGTGGATACGCTGGCCGGCGAGGGCTTTGTCGAGACCGCAAACGCCGACGAAGCGGACCTGGTGATCCTCAACACCTGCCATATCCGCGAGAAAGCCTCGGAAAAGGTCTATTCCGAGCTCGGGCGGCTGCGCGTGATGAAGGACGACGCCGCGCGGCAGGGGCGCGACGTGAAAATTGCGGTCGCCGGCTGCGTTGCGCAAGCCGAAGGCGAGGAGATCGTTCGGCGCGCACCGACCGTCGACGTCGTGGTCGGTCCGCAGAGCTACCACCATCTGCCGCACCTGCTGAAGCAGGCGAAGGCAGAAGGCCGTGCGCTGGAAACCGAATTCCCCGTCGACGACAAGTTCGGATTTCTGCCGCCGCCGAAACCCGAGGCTATCCGCTCGCGCGGCATTTCCGCCTTTGTCACCGTGCAGGAGGGCTGTGACAAGTTCTGCACCTTCTGCGTCGTGCCTTACACGCGCGGCGCGGAAGTCTCTCGTCCCGTGACAAGGATCATCGAGGATGTCACACGGCTTGCCGACAACGGCGTGCGCGAGATCACCCTGATCGGGCAGAACGTCAACGCCTATCACGGCGAAGGGCCGGATGGACGAAGCTGGCCGCTCGGCAAATTGCTCGAGCGGCTCGCCGCAATCCCCGGGGTGCTGCGCCTGCGCTATTCGACCAGCCACCCCCGCGACGTCGAGGACAGCCTGATCGAGGCGCATCGCGACTTGCCGGCGCTGATGCCATTCGTGCACCTGCCGGTGCAGTCCGGTTCGGACCGGATTTTAGCAGCCATGAACCGCAAACATACCGCCGATGATTACCGCCGCGTCATCGACCGGCTTCGTGCGGTACGCCAAGACATTGCTTTTTCATCGGATTTCATCGTCGGCTTCCCCAGCGAAAGTAGGGAAGATTTTTCCGCAACCCTCGCGCTTGTCATGCAAATAGGGTACGCTGCAGCTTATTCGTTCAAGTATTCGCCCCGGCCCGGCACGCCGGCGGCGGACATGCAGGAGATGGTGCCAGCGGCAGAGATGGACGAGCGTTTGGAGCGGCTCCAGAACTTGATCGACAGCCAGCAATCAGCCTTCAACAAGGCTGCGATCGGCACCACGGTCGATGTGCTGTTTGAACGTGCCGGCCGCAACCCGGGCCAAATCGTCGGCCGCACGGCCTATCTGCAGCCCGCGCATGTGATGGCTTCGTCGGATATCGTCGGAAAAATCCTGCCGGTCCGGGTCGATAGCCTCGAGCGCTACAGCCTGCTCGGCGAGCTCGCCGCACGTGATGCGCGGCCGCTAGTATCCGCTTTTTCGCAGACGCCCATTGGAGCCTGAACCCTTGCCAAAAAGCGCATCGGATTCATCTTCGCTTGCTCCCAGCCGCAAACCCGACCGCGACATGCAGATCCCGCCAGAGACCCAGGTCGTCATCGACTTCGACGACAACCGCGCCGCTTCGGCGCTGGTCGGCCCTTATGGCCAGAATCTGGCACAGATCGAACGCCGGCTCGGCGTCGTCGTCGATTCCCGCGGCAACCAGATCACCATCGCCGGCTCCCGCGACGGCTGCGACGCCGCGCGGCGCGTGCTGGAGACACTCTATGGCCAGGCAACGCAGGGACATGACCTGTCGCAGGGTGACGTCGAAGGTGCGATCCGCGCCGTGATCGCGCAGGGCTCGCTGTTCGAATTCGACGCCAAGACCGCAAAGCCTTCGTTCGAGACCATCAATCTGCGCAAGCGCCCGGTGCGGGCGCGCACCGCCGCGCAGGATTCCTATATCCGTGCGCTGAAGCGGCACGAGCTGGTGTTCGGCGTCGGCCCCGCCGGCACCGGCAAGACCTGGCTTGCGGTCGCCTATGCCGCGCAACTGTTCGAGCGCAAGGAGGTCGATCGCATCATCCTGACACGGCCTGCGGTCGAGGCCGGTGAACGGCTCGGGTTCTTGCCCGGCGATCTCCGCGAGAAAGTCGACCCCTATCTGCGGCCGATCTATGATGCGCTCTATGACCTGATGGACGCGCGCGTGGTGGAGCGTGCGCTGCAAGGCGGCGAGATCGAGATCGCGCCGCTTGCCTTCATGCGCGGCCGCACGCTGACCAATGCCGTCATCATCCTGGATGAAGCGCAAAACACCACCTCGATGCAGATGAAGATGTTCCTGACGCGGCTCGGCGAGAACAGCCGCATGATCGTCACCGGCGACCCTTCGCAGGTCGACTTGCCACACGGCCAGGCCTCGGGACTGGCGGAAGCGGTAAGCCTGCTGGATGGCGTCGAGGGCATCGCACAGGTGCACTTCACGGCGGAGGACGTGATCCGTCACGAATTGGTGGCACGGATCGTTGCCGCCTATGAGGGATTGCCACAGCGGCAGGTCGCCGCCAAATCATGATGTCATCAGCCGGCCGCACGGACCTGCCGCTGGCAGGTTCCAGCCGCAACCCAAACGCCTAGAAACAACTTTTTGGAACGACAGTGTCTTCCGCCCTCCCCGCTACCGAGGTTCTGGTCACAGCCGATTGCTGGCAGACGGTGCCGAATGCTGAAGCGGTGATCCATCGCGCCATCGAGGCCGCCGCCGAGATCGCCGAGGCCGATGTCGCCGAGGCCGAACTGGCAGTGATGCTGACGGATGATTCGGGAATCCGGACGCTGAACTGCAACTGGCGCGGCATCGACAAGCCGACCAACGTGCTGTCGTTTCCGGCGCTGCAGACGACGGGCGCAGACGGCCTGGACGACGCCCCGCGCATGCTCGGCGATATCGCGATCGCTTATGAGACGACGCGCAAGGAGGCCGACGAGGAAGACAAGCCGTTTGATCATCATCTGAGCCACCTTGCGGTTCACGGCTTCCTGCACCTGATCGGCTATGACCACGAAAACGACGACGACGCCGAGCAAATGGAAAATCTCGAGCGCGAAATCCTCGCGCAGCTCGGCATTCCCGATCCGTATTCGGACCGGGAGCGGATGGACTGAAATGGCGGACTCCGAACCAACCCACGACAATCCGCGCGACGTGCGCAACCTGCCGGCCGTTGTGCCGGAGGAGACACAGCGTCCCGCTGCGGAAAGCTGGCTCTTGCGCGCGATCCGCACCCTGTTCGGCTGGAAGGCGGGATCGGTCCGCGACGATCTGCAGGTGGTACTCGATGCGTCAACGCCCGATGACGTGAACTTTTCCGCCGTCGAGCGCACCATGCTGCGCAACATCCTCAACCTGCATGAGCGGCGTATCGCCGATGTGATGGTGCATCGCGCCGACATCGTCGCGGTGAAGCGCGATATCCCGCTCGGCGAATTGATGAGCCTGTTCGAAAGCGCCGCGCATTCGCGCCTCGTGGTCTACAACGAAACCCTCGATGATCCCGAGGGAATGGTGCACATCCGCGACCTGCTCGCCTTCATGACCGCACGAGCGCGCGTCAGCGACGCCGGCAAGACGCGGCGCAAGAAGCCGTTTCCCGCCGGCCTCGACCTGCGCGCGGTTGATCTCGCGCTGCCGCTCCACGAAGCCAATATCATCCGAAAGCTGCTTTATGTGCCGCCGTCGATGCGCGCGATCGACCTGTTGGTGCAGATGCAGGCCACGCGTATTCACCTCGCCCTGGTGGTCGACGAATACGGCGGCACCGACGGGCTGGTGACGATCGAGGACCTCGTCGAGGAGATCGTCGGCGAGATCGACGACGAGCACGACAGCGACGAGCCGCCGTCGATCGTGCGCCAGCCGGACAACTCATTCATCGCCGACGCCCGGGCGAGCCTCGAAGATGTCCGCTCCGTCATCGGCGAAGAGTTCGTGACGGGCGAGGCCGGTGAGGAGGTCGAGACGCTCGGCGGCTATCTGGTGTCGTTTGTCGGCCGCGTGCCGGTGCGCGGCGAGTTGATTTCCGGGCCCGGCAATTTCGAGGTCGAGGTGCTCGACGCCGATCCGCGACGAGTCAAGCGCGTGCGGATCGCGACACGCAAGGAACGCAACGTTCCACGCAAGGAGCGCGAGGGCCGTCGCCGCAGCGAGGCGGCGCCCGATGCCAGCCCGCAGGCCAACGACACTGCGCCTCCGCCATCCGGCGATGGAGCCGGTCCGCAGTGAGATTTTCCGATCAACTCCGCGCGGCCGGGCTTTCGATCATCCTGACCTGGGGATGGAAGCGCGCCGTCATTGCACTTGTCGCCGGCGCCCTGTCGTCGCTTGCGATGGCGCCGTTCAACGCCTGGCCGATCCTGTTCCTGACCTTCCCGGTCGCGGTCTGGCTGATCGACGGCGCCGGCGCCGGAAAGTGGCGTGGCATCCCAGCGGCGGCGATCTCCGGCTATTGGTTCGGGCTCGGCTACTTCGTGCCTGGGCTTTACTGGATCGGCTATGCCTTCCTGGTCGATGCGCAGACCTTCGCCTGGCTGATGCCGTTTGCGGTGTTGGGCCTGCCCGCCTATCTCGCGCTGTTTCCCGCGCTCGGCTTTGCGCTGGCGCGCCTGCTCTGGACCCCCGACGGTTTCCGCGTGCTGGCGCTGGCGGCGAGCCTGACCATCGCCGAATGGCTGCGTGGCCATGTGCTATCAGGGTTTCCTTGGAACGCCTTCGGCTATGCGCTGTCAGAACCGTTGGCGCTGGCGCAGACCGCGTCAGTGATCGGGCTGTGGGGCATGACCTTCCTTGCCGTCGCAATCTTCGCCAGTCCGGCGGTCCTGATCGATGGCAAATCGTCCAACCGAAAGCTGTGGCGGGTGCCGGCCACCGCGCTGCTCGTGCTGGCGGCCATGCTGATTTTCGGCGCGGTGCGGCTATCGCGGTTGCCGACCGCCATGGTCTCCAACGTCAAGCTGCGCATCATGCAGCCCAACCTGCAGCAGGACGTCAAATTCAACTACGCCGCCAAAGCGGAGGTGATGAAGAAATATCTGACGCTCTCCGATCGCGCCTCGGGCCCGCAATCCACGGGTGTGCGCGACGCCAGCATCCTGATCTGGCCGGAATCGGCGTTTCCGTTCTTCCTGACGCGCGAGGCCGACGCGATGGCGGAGATCGCCGACCTCCTGCCCCCAGGCACCGTGCTGATCACCGGCTCGGTGCGCGCCCCCGATCTGCCGCCAGGCGCCCGCATCACGCGGGCCTATAATTCGATCTACGTCATCGACCACGACGGCAGCGTGCTATCGGTTTACGACAAGCTGCACCTGGTCCCATTCGGCGAATATCTGCCGTTTCAGGATCTGATGGAAAAGCTCGGCTTCGTGCAGCTCACCAAAGTCCATGGCGGATTCATCGCCGGCCAGCGCCGTCATGCGCTGGACATCCCGAATGCACCGCGCGCGCTACCACTGATCTGCTATGAGGCGATTTTTCCCGCCTACATTGACATCCACGACGACCGGCCGGGCTGGATCATCAACGTCACCAATGATGGGTGGTTTGGCATCTCGACCGGCCCCTACCAGCATCTACAGCAGGCGCGGCTGCGCGCCATCGAGGAGGGCCTGCCTGTCGTTCGCGCAGCGAACACCGGAATCTCCGCGGTCATCGATCCGGCGGGACGGATTGTCGCAGAACTCGGCCTTGGCATGGAGGGCGTGCTCGACGCCAGCTTGCCTGCTGCCATTCCGCCGACGGTATATGCACGTTTCAATGACATTCCCGCGGCGACCATTCTGTTTGCCGCATTGTTGCTCGTGATCGGACGGCGTGTTGCCCGGCGCAATTTTTGACGCCTGCGTCGCTCGATGGTTGCCTGTGCAAGGAAAAATCTCGCCGGCACGCTTCCCCAGTTGACAGAACGACCGCGTCATTCGCATTCTACAGTTCCAAGCCGACGTGAAATCCAGCCAGCGCAGTTGCTCAAATTGTCCGCATTCGTCCTCGATCCTCCTCGCAGGATTTTGACGATACCGGCGCCTGAGGCATACTCCATGCCCGTTTTGCCTCATCCCGCCGGGCGCGTAATCCTTCCAGGAGAGTCAAGAGATGTCCACCAAAGCGCCCAATCCTGTTGACAAATATGTCGGCAGCCGTGTCCGCATGCGGCGGATCATGTTGGGCATGAGCCAGGAAAAGCTGGGAGAAAAGCTCGGCCTCACCTTCCAGCAGGTTCAGAAATACGAGAAGGGCACCAACCGCGTCGGCGCCAGCCGACTGCAACAAATTTCCGAAATCCTGCAGGTGCCGGTCTCGTTCCTGTTCGACGGCGGACCAAGCGGATCGGCAACCGCGGAAGGCTTCAGCGAAGGTGCCTCACCCAGCTACGTTTCGGATTTTCTCGCGACCTCCGAAGGACTGGCGCTGACGCGCGCCTTCACGCGCATCGCCGACGCCAAGCTCCGCCGCAGCATCGTCGAACTGGTCGAACAGATCGCCGCCCGCGAAGGCCCTGACAAGCGCTGATCGTCGTCATCATTCCCGCGACATGGCGATTGACGCGCCCGCCGGCGCGGGGGCATGACGTTGGTTCAATCGTTTCCAGATCATGATCCGATTAGACGTAATCGGATCATGATCTCATCTATTTGTTTGAGCATGATCTTTTCGGAAAACCGGTTTCCACTTTTCCGGATCATGCTCTAGATACCGGCGGACCAATGACCACCACATCCTTCAATCCTGCGGAGATTCTCGACGGCATCCGCCGCTGGGTGGAGATCGAGACGCCGACGGAAGCGCCCGAACAGATCAACAAGCTCGCCGATCTCGTCGCCGAAGGCTATCGCGGCCTACCGGCCACACTTGAGCGGATCGCCGGCCAGAACGGATGCGGCGATCATCTCGTCGCGCGTTCGGCCTGGGGCCAGGACGCACCGGGAATCCTGGTGCTGAGCCATCTGGATACAGTGCACCCTCTCAGATTCATCCAGCGCTTGCCATTTGGCATCGACGGCGACAGCGCCTTCGGCCCCGGCATCTACGACATGAAGGGCGGTGCCTTTCTCGCCTACCACGCCTTCAGGGAAATTTGCGCCAACGGCGCGCGCTCGCCGCTCGGCGTCACGCAGCTCTACGTTTCCGACGAGGAGATCGGCAGCCCGACCTCACGGGCGCTGATCGAAGCCGAGGGCCGCAAAGCCAAATATGTGCTGGTGACCGAGCCGGCGCGTGATGGCGGCAAGATCGTCACCGGCCGCAAGGGCGTCGCCCGCTTCGAGATCTTCATCAAGGGCGTGCCCTCGCACGCCGGTACACGGCCCGAGGACGGCCGCAGCGCAATCTGCGAGCTCGGCAACATCATCCAGACGGTCGAGGCGATGAACGATCTGACGCGCGGCATCACCGTCAACGTCGGAGTCGTCAGAGGCGGCACCAAGCCGAACGTGATTGCGGAAGAGGCCTATGCCGAGGTCGACATGCGCGTGCCGACCACCGCCGACGCCGAAGCGCTGGTGCCGAAGATCCTCAATCTGAAATCGCGCACCGACGGCGTCAGCGTGCATGTGGTCGGCGAACTGAACCGGCCCCCTTACGAGAAGACCAGCGCCGGCGCGGCACTCTACGAGCACGCCAGGGCGCTCGCGGCCGAGATCGGCTTCGACCTCGTGGACGCCTCGACCGGCGGCGGCTCCGACGGCAATTTCACGGCGCTGCATAGGGCGACGCTCAACGGCCTCGGCGTGGACGGCAAGGGCGCGCATACCCATTATGAGCAGATGTACATCTCATCGATCGAGCCGCGGGCGCGGCTGCTCTATCAGCTTTACCAGACGCTGCGATGATGAACGCCGCGCGCCATCACGATCGCGATGCACCGCCGAACGACGGCGCGAACGCGCATGCGCATGGCTCATTCTTCGGACGACGCAAGGGCCACAGGCTGCGCGCGCATCAGGCCGACCTGATCGAGCATTTGCTGCCGCATCTGGCGCTCGACATCGCAAGCCGTGCGCCGGCCAGCCTCACCGAACTGTTCGATGACAATATTGAGGATATCAGGCTCGAAATCGGATTTGGCGGCGGCGAGCATCTCGTCGCCGAGGCCCGCGCGTTTCCGAATATCGGCTTCATCGGCTGCGAGCCCTATGTCAACGGGATGGCCAAGATCCTGACCCAGATCGAGGCGCACAATATCGGCAACATCCGCCTGTTCGCGGGCGACGCCGCCGAGCTGCTCGCGTGGGCACCGTCGCAGTCGATGCGGCGCATCGACCTGATCCATCCCGATCCCTGGCCCAAGCGGCGGCACTGGAAGCGCCGCTTTGTCCAGGACGCCACCGTCGCCGCAATGGCGCGCATCCTCAAAGCGGGCGGCGAATTCCGCTTCGTCAGCGACATCGACGATTACTGCGCCTGGACGCTATGGCACCTGATGCGGTCGCCCGACTTCACCTGGACCGCCGAGCGCGCCTCCGACTGGCAGGCGCCCTGGCCCGATTACACGATGACGCGCTACGGCGCCAAAGCCGAGCGCGAGGGACGACGCGCGACGTATTTGCGGTTTCGCCGGACAGGTTGAGCCGTCATTCCGGGGCGTGCGGAGCACGAGCCCGGAATCCATTGAACCACTTGCGCGGGCGGAGAAATGGATTCCGGGCTCACGCTGCGCGTGCTCCGGAATGACAAAGAGATAGCGACTACCGCGTCTTCCAGAAATCCGCTACGCGCTGGGCGGTGGAGGGCATCAGGCGAGTGAAGTTCAGCCGAGCGCTCTCGATGTCGGCGGGCGACGGGACGCGGTTGGGGCCGAGCCGAAGCAGGATCAGCGCGCGCACGGTGGCCCATTCAAGGCCAATGGTCTTGCCCGCGATCAGGATGGGATCGTAGCGGTCGCCGGTGATAAGGCGGTCGAGCGTTGCGATCTTGACGCCGGTCATCGCGGCCAGCGCGCACACCGCTTCCTCGTATTTGAAGGACTTGGCAAAGTCGAGCAGCGCGGCCTCGTTCAATTGATTGGCGTGATGCAACGCGAGGATCGTGCGCTGTGCCGGCGCGAAATCGTGCGCGCTGTCGATCTTATCGCTCATGCCGCTGATCTCGCTGATCGCCTGCTTGATCGCGGCGCGCCGCTCCGGCTTGACCGCGTCGAACAGGCGGCGGCGGACGATCTCAACGGAGCCTGCCACCAGCGCCTTCAACTGCTCGGGCGATAAATCCGCGCGCTGACCGACGGCGAGCGTCAGCACGCTGTCCTGGCTGGCGCGCCGGATCAGCGTCGAATAGCCGCTCGTCGAGAATTCAGCGCCGGCATTGCCCGCCGCGCGCCTGACGACGTCGCGATCGCCGCGGCGGACGATGACGTCGGTCAGATCGGATGAGAGCTTCGGCCGCTCCGCCATCGCGAGTAGATGTTCCTGCCCCTTCTCACGCGCGATTTCGACCAGGACGTGCTCGTCGACGACGGGAGATCGGCGCAGCAGCGGCCCGGCGATCGCAATCTCATCCTCGCGCGCAAGCTGCCCGATCAGCGTGCGCGGCCCATTCGATAGCAGCGACAGCCGTTCGGCGAGCTCCGCCCGCGCGTCGCGATCGGCGTGAGGGACCAGGCTGGTCAGGACACCGTCGAACAGATCGATATGGTCGGTACTGAAGCTCGCCGCCCCCTGCAGGAACAGCTCGCCGATCCGGCGCGCGGCCTCGGCGCGGCGCTTGGGGTCACCGGTACGGACGATCTCGTCGAGTTCAGGGATCAGCGCGGTCGCTGTCGTCGTCATAAGCCTGCCTAAACCGACCCCGCCGTGTCGGTTTTGCGCCGCAATCTAGGTGGCGTTCGTGAACGAAGCGTTAGACATTCGCGGCCAACTTTCCGATAGCGCAAATTTGCTCGGCCGTGGCCTCCGCCCCTTGCCGGACGGAGGGAAAAGCGCTATATCGGCAGCGACTTAAAGTTCTCATACGATCGCGTATTGAGAGTGGGCCCCTCGGGACCCGCTCTTTTTTATTACCCGAACGAACCCGGCCGAGCCTGGTCCGGTTTGGGTGGCGCAACCAGAGCATGAACCGGAAGAGCGGAAGCCTGTTGTCCGCAAGGATCATGCTCAAATACGAGATAGGATCATGACCCGATTTTGCGTGATCGGATCATGATCCGACGCCGGCAAAGACCGGCTAACCAACAGAACCGACAGCTCAAGACGTATCTTTGATCCTGGATATGACCGATCCAACCGCTGGTTCCGTCAATGTCGAACTGCTCGCCGAGCCGCGGCTCGTCGTCGAGCCGGGCGCTGCGGCGCGCGTGTCGGCAGTTGCTACCCCGGTGCTGCAGGGACTGGGCTACCGCCTGGTGCGGATCAAGATCACGGGCGAAGCCGGCTGCACCGTGCAGATCATGGCGGAACGGCCGGACGGCTCGATGCAGATCGAGGATTGCGAGGCAATCTCGCGCGCGCTGTCGCCGGTGCTCGATATCGCCGATCCGATCGACCGGGCTTATCGGCTGGAGATCTCCTCGCCGGGTATCGACCGGCCCCTGGTGCGGCGCTCGGATTTCGAGCGCTACGCCGGGCACCTCGTCAAGATCGAGATGGCGGTGGCGCATCAAGGCCGCAAGCGGTTCCGCGGCATCCTGAAAGGGGTCGAAGGCGATGCGGTGCGCCTACATCGGGATGACACACGCGAGGGCGAGGATGCGGAGATCTTGCTGGCGATGGAAGACTTCGCCGAAGCGAGGCTGGTGCTGACCGACGAGCTGATCGCCGAATCGATGCGGCGCGGCAAGGCTCAGGAGCGCGAGTTGCGCCGCGAACTGGGGCTGGACCCGCCACAACCCGCGCATGCGAAGGCGCAGCCCACGCACGCGAAGAAAAGCGATCCGAGCAAGAGCGATAAGCCGAAACAAGGGACCGGCAAGAAGCCCGCCCCGAAGAACACCAAACAACACCGCCTCGCCGCCGAACGGCTGCGCCGGGGCGAGACCGAGCCTGACGAAGGAGACTAGCCATGGCAGTCAGCGCCAACCGACTTGAACTGCTGCAGATCGCCGACGCCGTCGCGCGCGAAAAATCGATCGACCGCGGCATCGTGATCGCCGCGATGGAGGACGCGATCGCGAAAGCGGCGCGCGCCCGATACGGTAGCGAGACCGACGTCCATGCCGAGATCGACCCCAAGAAGGGCGAGCTCCGGCTGTCGCGCCACATGCTGGTGGTCGACGTGGTCGAGAATTCTTCCAACCAGATTTCGCTCGCCGATGCGCAGCGCGCCAATCCCGGCGCCCGGGTCGGCGACACCATCGCCGACACCCTGCCGCCGCTCGAATACGGCCGCATCGCCGCGCAATCGGCCAAGCAGGTGATCGTGCAGAAGGTGCGCGAGGCCGAGCGCGACCGGCAGTACCAGGAATTCAAGGACCGCATCGGCGACATCGTCAACGGCGTCGTCAAGCGCGTCGAATATGGCAGCGTGATCGTCGACCTCGGCCGTGGCGAAGCCATTATCCGCCGCGACGAGATGCTGCCGCGCGAAGTGTTCCGCAACGGCGACCGTGTCCGCGCCTACATCTTCGACGTCCGCCGCGAGACGCGGGGCCCGCAGATCTTCCTGTCGCGCACCCATCCGCAATTCATGGCGAAACTGTTCGCGCAGGAAGTGCCCGAGATCTATGACGGCATCGTCGAGATCAAGGCGGTGGCCCGCGATCCCGGCTCGCGCGCCAAGATCGGCGTGATCTCGCGGGATTCGTCGGTCGATCCGGTCGGCGCCTGCGTCGGCATGCGCGGTTCGCGCGTGCAGGCCGTGGTCAACGAATTGCAGGGCGAGAAGATCGACATCATCCCGTGGTCGCCCGACATCGCGACCTTCGTCGTCAACGCGCTGGCGCCGGCCGAAGTCGCCAAAGTCGTGATCGACGAGGAGCGCGAGCGGATCGAGGTCGTGGTGCCCGACACCAACAACCAGCTTTCGCTGGCGATCGGCCGCCGCGGCCAGAATGTCCGCCTCGCCTCGCAGCTCACCGGCTGGGATATCGACATCCTGACCGAGCAGGAAGAGTCCGAGCGCCGCCAGGCCGACTTCGAGAATTCGACCCGCGTCTTCATGGAAGCGCTCAATGTCGACGAGGTCGTTGGCCAGCTCTTGGCCTCGGAGGGCTTCACCTCGGTCGAGGAACTGGCGCTGGTGGATGTCAAGGAACTCGCCGGCATCGAAGGTTTCGACGAGGAAACCGCGACGGAACTGCAAAACCGCGCCAAGGAATATCTGGATCGGCTTGAGTCGGAACTGGAAGTCAAGCGCAAGGAACTCGGCGTCGAGGATGCCATGAAGACCGTTCCCGGCATGACCTCGAAGATGCTGGTCAAGCTTGGCGAGAACGACGTCAAGACCGTCGAGGATCTCGCCGGCTGCGCCACCGACGATCTGGTCGGCTGGACCGAGCGCAAGGACGGCGGCGAAACGACCAAGCACAGCGGGTTCCTCGACGGAATCGATGTCTCGCGCGAGGAAGCCGAGGCGATGATCATGCAGGCCCGCGTGAAAGCCGGCTGGATCACCGAGGCTGACCTCGCCAAGGAGAACGCCGAGACGGAAGCCGCCGAAGAACCGACGGCTTAAGGAGATGCGGAACGCATGCTCGCAATGGCTGACCCCGATCTGGATCATGGGCCGCGGACCGGAAAGTCCGCGACCATGCGGATGTGCGCGGTCAACCGCGAGGTGCGCCCGATCGACGAGCTGATCCGCTTCGTCGTCGCCCCCACCGGCGAGGTGGTCGCCGATGTGAAACGGAAGCTGCCGGGTCGCGGCCTTTGGCTTTCCGCCTCGCGCCGCACGGTTGCAGAAGCGGTGCGCCGTCACCAGTTTAAGCGGGGTTTCAAGCGCGACGTCCGCGTCGCGGCAACTCTGCCCGATGATACCGAAGCGCTGCTGGTTCGCAGTGTCATCGAGGCGCTGGCCATGGCCGCCAAGGCCGGCCGGGCCGTTTCCGGCTTCGGCAAGGTCGAGGACGCGTTGTCGCAGCGGGAAAGACCCCTGAGCCTGATCCATGCTTCCGATGCGGCCCCTGACGGAGTCCGCAAATTGGACGCGATCCTGCGGCAAAGGAGCGGAAAAGACGAAGATTCGTTGAAAATATCTGTCGTCACCGCGCTGACATCGGCAGAATTGGATTTGGCACTGGGCCGGTCAAATGTGATACATGCTGCCCTGCTCGCGGGCCCGGCGAGCAAGACGTTCCTGTCGCGCTGCCAGCTTCTGGTCCGATACCGGATGGCCGACGACGACAAGACCGCCGATGCGGCCAGAAATTCTAGCTAGAGCATGATCCGGAAAAGGGGAAACCGGTTTTCGGAAAAGATCGTGTTCAAACAACAAGATGGAGCGAGATGACGGTTCCGCGGACAAGTCATTTCGTTCTTTTGGGACTGCGACGACGACGCGTGCGAACAGGCACAACGCTAACAAGATTAGGACTGCTGAATGGTTGATACCAAAACCCCTGGCGACAAGACTTTGAGTGTCCCGACCAAGACCTTGACGCTGAAGCCACGCGTCGAGACGGGCACCGTGCGCCAGAGCTTCAGCCATGGCCGCAGCAAGCAGGTTGTGGTCGAGAAACGCGGCAAGCGCCGCGTTGGTGGCGATGGCCCGGGAGCCGAGGCGCATGCGCCCGAGCCGGCCGCAGCCAAGCCCGCGCCGGCGCCAGCCAGGCCACCGCTCGGCCGTTCGGGTGGGCCTTCTCCATCGCAGCGCAACGCCGGTGGATCGGGCGTGGTGTTGCGCAGCCTGACCGAGGACGAGCGCTCGGCCCGCGCCAGTGCGCTCGCCGACGCCCGGCAGCGCGAGATCGAGGAGCGCCAGCAGGCCGAAGAGGAAGCCAAGCGCCGCGCCATCCGGGAGAGCACCGAGCGGGCTGAGCGCGAAGCCGCCGAGGCCCGCCGGCAGGCCGAAGAGGAGCGTCATCGCCAGGAAGAGGAAGCCAAGCGCAAGGCCGAGACCGAGGCCAAGCGGCGCTTTGGCGAGGCCGAAGCCAAGCCAGCCGCAGCAGCAGCCCCTGCGCCGGCACCGGCGGCTCCAGCCCGCACCCCGTCGACGGCCCGTACCCCGACGACCCCGGCACGCGCACCAGCGTCGGCTCCGGCGGCGCGGGCACCGGGCGTTGCCGCCGAGCCCGATGAGGACGAGGGTCCGCGCCAGGTCCGCCGTGGTCCCGGCGGCGCGATGCGACCGGTGGCCGCCCCGAAGACCACCCATAAACCGGGTCCGCAGAAGCAGCGTGGCCGCTTGACGGTTGTCACCGCGCTCGACGCCGACAACGTGCGCGAACGCTCGATCGCGTCGTTCCGCCGCCGCACCCAACGCCTCAAGGGTCTCAACTCGAACGAGCCGAAGGAAAAGCTGGTCCGCGAAGTCACGATCCCGGAGGTCATCACCATCCAGGAACTCGCTAACCGCATGTCCGAGCGCGCGGTGGACGTTATCCGCATGCTGATGAAGCAGGGCGTGATGCACAAGATCACCGACGTGATCGATGCCGATACAGCGCAACTAATCGCCGAGGAACTGGGTCACACAGTGAAGCGCGTGGCTGCGTCCGACGTCGAGGAAGGCCTGTTCGACGTTGTCGACGACTCCACCGATACCGAGCCGCGTTCGCCCGTCGTCACCGTCATGGGCCATGTCGACCACGGCAAGACCTCGCTGCTCGACGCGCTTCGTCACGCCAACGTGGTCGAAGGCGAAGCCGGCGGCATCACTCAGCACATCGGCGCTTACCAGGTGTCGTCGCCGGAAAGCGGCACGAAGATCACCTTCATCGACACGCCCGGCCACGCCGCGTTCACCGCGATGCGCGCGCGCGGCGCCAAGGTCACCGATATCGTGGTGCTGGTGGTCGCGGCCGATGACGGCGTCATGCCGCAGACGGTCGAAGCGATCAATCACGCCAAGGCCGCCAGGGTTCCGATCATCGTCGCGATCAACAAGATCGACAAGCCGGACGCGCGGCCTGAGCGTGTGCGCACGGAATTGCTGCAGCATGAGGTGCAGGTCGAATCGCTCGGCGGCGAAGTCGTCGACGTCGAGGTCTCTGCCAAGAACAAGATCAATCTCGACCGGCTGCTCGAGATGATCGCGCTGCAGGCCGAACTTCTCGACCTCAAGACCAACTCGCTGCGTCCGGCCGAAGGCACCGTGATCGAAGCCAAGCTCGACCGCGGCCGCGGTCCGGTCGCAACCGTGCTGGTGCAGCGCGGCACGCTCAAGGTCGGCGACATCATCGTCGCCGGCGCCGAGATGGGCCGCGTCCGCGCGCTGATCTCGGACCAGGGCGAGAATCTCGACGAAGCCGGTCCGTCGGTGCCGGTCGAGGTGCTCGGCTTCAACGGTCCGCCCGAAGCCGGCGATCGGCTTGCGGTGGTGGAGAACGAAGCCCGCGCCCGCCAGGTCACCAGCTATCGCGCGCATCAGAAGCGCGAGAACGCCGCCGCCTCGATCTCCGGCATGCGCGGCTCGCTCGAGCAGATGATGTCGCAGCTCAAGACCGCGGGCCGCAAGGAATTCCCGCTGATCGTGAAGGCCGACGTGCAGGGCTCGCTGGAAGCGATCCTGGGCTCGCTGGAGAAGCTCGGCACCGAGGAAGTCGCCGCCCGCATCCTGCATGCCGGCGTGGGCGGCATCTCCGAGTCCGACGTCACACTGGCGGAGGGCTTCAACGCGGCAATCATTGGCTTCTCGGTGCGAGCCAACAAGGAGGCGGCCGCCGCCGCCAAGCGCAACGGCATCGAGATCCGCTACTACAACATCATCTACGATCTCGTGGATGACATCAAAAAGGCGATGTCCGGCCTGCTCGCGCCGACCCTGCGCGAGACCATGCTCGGCAACGCCCAAATCCTGGAGGTGTTCAACATCTCCAAGGTCGGCAAGGTTGCCGGCTGCCGCGTCACCGACGGCACGGTCGAACGCGGCGCCAATGTCCGCCTGATCCGCGACAACGTCGTCGTGCACGAAGGCAAGCTGTCGACGCTGAAGCGCTTCAAGGACGAAGTGAAGGAAGTCGTCGCCGGCCAGGAATGCGGCATGGCATTCGAGAACTACGGCGACATGCGTGTCGGCGACGTGATCGAATGCTACCGTGTCGAAACGATCCAGCGCTCTCTGTAAGTCCAAGTCTTACGAAGCGCAGGAAATTTCGAGCTGAACCGTCATGCCCCGCAAAGGCGGGGCATCCAGTATCGCAATTGATTCTAGCTACGAAATACTGGATCACCCGCCTTCGCGGGTGATGACGATAATTGGGATTTTGGACAATGCCCCGTCATCAGAAGAAGAGTTCCGCCGCCGGCGGCTCGCAACGTCAGCTGCGCGTCGGCGAGACGGTGCGCCATGCGGTTGCCGAGATTCTCTCGCACAGTGACGTCCACGATCCGGATCTTCAAGGCCACATCATCACCGTCCCCGAGGTGCGAATGTCGCCGGACCTGAAGCTCGCGACCATCTACGTGATGCCGCTCGGCGGACGCGACACCGAGACCGTGATCGCTGCGCTCGACCGCAACAAGAAATTCCTCCGCGGCGAGATCGCGCACCGCGTTAACCTGAAATTTGCACCTGACATCCGCTTCCGCGCCGACGACCGATTCGACGAAGCGGAACGTATCGAGAAATTACTGAGAACACCTGCGGTGCAACGCGATCTTGCACCCGATTCGGACGACGAATGAGATGACCGTGACGACCGCAAACCCCGTGATCGAATCGCAAGACGTCGATTCGCATGCAGACGAAGAAAAATTTTCTGTGCCTGCGCGCGGCAACGAGACGCGTCGCGTCAACAACGATCCGCGTCAGAAACAGAAACAGCAGGGCAACCAGCCGCGGCGCGACAAGCGCGACGTCCATGGCTGGGTCGTGCTCGACAAGCCGATCGGCATGACCTCGACGCATGCGGTGGCGGTGTTGAAGCGCCTGTTCCAGGCCAAGCGCGCCGGACACGCCGGAACGCTCGATCCGCTCGCCTCGGGCGGGCTGCCGATCGCACTCGGCGAGGCCACCAAGACGGTGCCCTTCGTCATGGAAGGCCGCAAGCGCTATCGCTTCACCGTGGCCTGGGGCGAGGAGCGCGACACCGACGATATCGAAGGCCGCGTGGTCGCCACCAGCGAACTTCGTCCCTCGGCCGGTTCGATCCAGGAATTGCTGCCGCGCTTCACCGGCGTGATCGAGCAGGTCCCCCCGCAATATTCTGCGATCAAGGTTCAGGGCGAGCGGGCCTATGATTTGGCGCGGGACGGCGAAAAGGTCGAATTGCAGCCGCGGCCGGTCGAGATTCATGAATTAACCTTGGTGGAACATGGGGATGGCGGCCAATCCGTGTTCGAGGCCGAATGCGGCAAAGGAACCTATGTTCGCGCGTTGGCCCGGGATATGGGGCGGATTCTCGGCTGTTTTGGCCATATCTGCGCGCTCAGGCGAACCGTTGTCGGTCCGTTTACCGAACGGGACATGATTCCGCTGGAAGAATTGGAGGCTTTGTGCAATAGAGCCGCATCTGGCGAGGGCAGCCTCGCCGATGCACTTTTGCCCGTTGAGACCGCGCTGGACGACATCCCGGCACTGGCCGTCACACGGGCGGATGCGGCGAGGCTCCATCGGGGCCAAGCCGTTTTGTTGCGCGGACGGGATGCGCCCAATAGTAGCGGCACAGTCTATGTCACGGTGGCAGGCCGGCTTCTGGCGCTTGCCGAGATTGGCAATGGCGAAATCATCCCCAAGCGCGTGTTCAACCTGACCGGACTGACTGCCAGTTCGGCTCGCAACCATGGAAGTATCTGACGATGTCGATTACCGCCGAACGCAAAGCGGAAGTCATCAAGACGAGTGCCCTCAAAGCCGGCGACACCGGCTCGCCCGAAGTTCAGGTCGCGATCCTGTCGGAACGCATTAGCAACCTCACCGAGCACTTCAAGACCCACGGGAAGGACAACCATTCACGCCGCGGCCTGCTGAAGCTCGTGTCGACGCGACGCTCGCTCCTCGACTACATCAAGAAAAAGGACGAGGCGCGTTACAAGGCATTGTTGGAAAAGCATAACATTCGTCGCTGATTTCAACACTACGCGCGCAACGTTGGCGCGCGTTTTCGCATGATCTTCCGAGAAACCGGAGTTTCTACCGTTCGGATACGATCATGCGCAGGAGCATGAGCGTGATGACGGTTGTCGCGCGCAGCCGCTCAAACCTGGAGCATGATCCGGTTTTCCGGAAAGACCATGCTCAAACCCAAAGTGCCCAGCAGCAATCCGGCCGCTGGACAGGGCAAGATGCCCGTATGAACGAAAGGATGGACGCCATCCGGAACATGAGAACCATGGCAGGATCGCCGGATGCTGATCACGGCTTGCGATCAGCGTCTCGCCATCTTGCGCATGGTTTTTGCGTTTTGGAGGCCCGTTCTTTCGTGAAACCATGAAAGAAGACCGAAATGTTTACGAAGCATTCCGTGGAGATCGATTGGGGTGGACGTCCCCTCAAGCTTGAAACTGGAAAGGTCGCCCGTCAGGCCGATGGCGCTGTCGTCGCAACTTACGGCGAGACCGTAGTGCTTGCCACTGTCGTCGCCGCCAAGACGCCCCGCGAAGGTGTCGACTTCCTGCCGCTGACGGTCGACTACCAGGAGAAGGCCTATGCCGCAGGCCGTATTCCCGGTGGCTACTTCAAACGCGAGGGCCGGCCGACCGAGAAGGAGACGCTGGTCTCCCGCCTGATCGATCGCCCGATCCGCCCGCTGTTCGTCGACGGCTGGCGCAACGAAACCCAGGTGATCGTGACGACGCTGTCGCACGACATGGAGAACGATCCGGACGTGCTGTCGATGGTGGCAGCTTCCGCCGCACTGACGCTGTCTGGCGTGCCGTTCAAGGGCCCGATTGGAGCTGCCCGCGTCGGCTTTGCCAACGACGAATATGTGCTGAACCCGACGCTGGACGAGATGAACGAGACCCAGCTCGACCTCGTCGTCGCCGGCACGGCGGACGCCGTGCTGATGGTGGAATCGGAAGCCAAGGAGCTGAACGAGGACATCATGCTTGGCGCCGTGATGTTCGGCCATCGCCACTTCCAGCCGGTCATCAGCGCGATCATCGAACTCGCCGAGAAGGCCGCGAAGGAGCCGCGCGAGGTTACCGCGATCGACAACTCCGCGATCGAGAAGGACATGCTCGGCCTGATCGAGCAGGAGCTCCGCACCGCCTACGCCATCCCGATCAAGCAGGAGCGCTACGCCGCAGTCGGCGCCGCCAAGGAAAAGGTGATGGCGCACTTCTTCCCGGAAGGGCAGGAGCCGCAATACGACAAGCTGCGCGTCGCCGACGTGTTCAAGGAGCTCGAAGCGAAGATCGTTCGCTGGAACATCCTCGACACCGGCAAGCGCATCGACGGCCGCGACGTCAAGACGGTGCGCAACATCGTCGCCGAAGTCGGCGTGCTGCCGCGCGCCCATGGTTCGGCGCTGTTCACCCGCGGTGAAACGCAGGCGCTGGTCGTCACCACGCTCGGCACCGGCGAGGACGAGCAGTATGTCGACGCGCTGTCCGGAACGTACAAGGAGACGTTCCTGCTGCACTACAACTTCCCGCCGTTCTCGGTCGGTGAGACCGGCCGGCTCGGCGGCACCAAGCGTCGCGAGATCGGCCACGGCAAGCTCGCCTGGCGCGCGATCCATCCCGTGCTGCCGCCGCACCACGAATTCCCCTACACGGTGCGCGTGGTGTCTGAAATCACCGAGTCGAACGGCTCCTCGTCGATGGCGACGGTCTGCGGCTCGTCGCTGGCGTTGATGGATGCCGGCGTGCCGTTGAAGCGGCCGACCGCGGGTATCGCGATGGGCCTGATCCTCGAAGATCAGCGCTTTGCGGTGCTCTCGGACATCCTCGGCGATGAGGACCATCTGGGCGACATGGATTTCAAGGTCGCCGGCACCGACCAGGGCATCACCTCGTTGCAGATGGACATCAAGATCGAGGGCATCACCGAGGAGATCATGCGCGTTGCGCTTGGCCAGGCCAAGGAAGGGCGCATCCACATCCTCGGCGAAATGTCGAAGGCCCTGACGGCGGCGCGCGCCGAGCTCGGCGAATACGCGCCGCGCATCGAGACCTTCAAGATCCCGACCGACAAGATCCGCGAAGTGATCGGCACCGGCGGCAAGGTGATCCGCGAGATCGTCGAGAAGACCGGCGCCAAGATCAACATCGAGGACGACGGCACCGTGAAGGTCGCCTCCAACGATGGTGAGGCGATGAAGGCGGCGATCAAGTGGATCAAGTCGATCACCTCGGAGCCGGAGATCGGCCAGATCTACGAGGGCACCGTGGTCAAGGTGATGGAGTTCGGCGCCTTCGTGAACTTCTTCGGTGCCAAGGACGGCCTCGTCCATATCAGCCAGCTCGCGGCCAACCGCGTGCAGAAGACCTCCGACGTCGTCAAGGAAGGCGACAAGGTCAAGGTCAAGCTGCTCGGCTTCGACGACCGCGGCAAGACCCGGCTGTCAATGAAGGCGGTCAATCAGGAGACCGGCGAGGATCTGGAGGCCAAGCCAGAGGCGCCGGCGCCACGCGAGGCCGCGGGCGAGTGAGCGCCTAGACATAATTGAATTGCTAAAAAAGGGCGGCCCGATGGGCCGCCCTAAGTTTATATAGGGCTTTGCAAATCAACCGTGCCTGATGGCCATGTGCGGTTTGGCCGCGATATCGTGATCAGGTTTTGTCGGAACCGCTTCACGTCCTGCGCCTACAATAGGACACCATGCCTTTCCTTAAGCCCGGAGGTCACGATGTCATTCCTGTCCCGCCGCCGCCTGATGATGACCGCAACCGGTCTGCTCGCCGCAGCCGCTTCGCCGCGAATGGTGTTCGCGCAAGGCGCGGCCCAGCCGCCTGCCGGTCCGTTCAAGGTCGATCAACTACCATATCCGACCAACGCGCTGGAGCCGCATATCGATGCGCTGACAATGCAGCTCCATCACGACAAGCATCACCAGGCCTATGTGAACAACGTCAACGCAATCGCGAAAGATCATCCGCAGATCGCGGACAAGCCGATCCCGGATGTGCTCGCCAGTCTAAGCAGTGTGCCGGAATCCGTCCGTACCGGCGTCCGCAACAATCTCGGCGGCCATGCCAACCACACCATGTTCTGGCAGATCATGGGACCGAATGGCGGCAAGCCGGAGGGCGAGGTGCTCGCCGCGATCAACCGTGACCTCGGCGGAATGGAGAAACTGCGGACCGACTTCAACGCGGCCGGTGGACGCGTATTCGGTTCGGGCTGGGTGTTCGTCACGGTGACCAAGGACGGCAAGCTCGCGCTCGAGACTCGTCCGAACCAGGACAGCCCGCTGATGGACGGCAAGCGCGCGCTGTTCGGCAATGACGTGTGGGAACACGCCTATTACCTGCATTACCAGAACCGCCGCCCGGAATATCTGCAGGCCTGGTGGAACACGGTGAACTGGAAGGCGATCGGCGACCGCTACGCGGCCGCGAAGGCCGGCACGCTCGGCGTGTGACGCCGTCAAACGGCCGGGGCCGCAAGCCTCGGTCGCTTTTTTGCGCAGCGATCGCTCTGCGGCGTTCAGCCTGATGCGGATGAATGAGCTTGACCTAGATGTCGGCGCGCAATCCTTCGCTGTTCCCAAGGGTTGTAGATTGCCAATCCGGCCTTTCCGGGCGAAGAACGTGCGCTCCTCCAGTGAAGGGTTCAGCATCATGATCCAGCTCTATTGGTCGCCTCGTTCGCGCTCATTCACCTGCTTATGGCTGATGGAAGAAACCGGACTGCCTTACGAGCGTGTGCTGACCGACATCTCGACCGGCGCGCAGAAGGCGCCGGAGTTCCTGAAGATCAACCCGATGGGCAAGGTGCCGGCGCTGAAGGACGGCGACGTCGCGCTCAGCGAAGCCGCCGCGATCTGCGCCTATATTGCGGATCGCTATCCGGAGAAGAGGCTCGCGCCGGCGCTGAACGATCCGAAGCGGGGACGATATCTGCAGTGGCTGTTCTTCGCGCCAAGCTGCATCGAGCCGGCGCTGATCCAGATCTTCACCAAGCTCGAGGTGCCCGCCAGCACCGCCGCATGGGGCACCGCGACGCAGGTGTTCGACGTGCTCGACGCCGAGCTGCAGAAGGGGCCGTGGATCCTCGGCGAGGATTTTTCCGCCGCCGACATCGTGGTCGGCTCGGGCCTGAATTATGCGGTGCGGCTGTTCAAGATGGTGCCGTCGCGGCCGTCCTTTGAGGACTATATCGCGCGCTGTGCGGCGCGCCCGGCGTTCCAGCAAGCGGAGAAGATTGCTGCGGGTGGGATCACGTAGCCCGGATGAAGCGAAGCGTAATCCGGGGACCATGGCGCAAGCGGAGAAACCCGGATTGCGCTGCGCTCCATCCGGGCTACGGGCGAAGCTACTCCGCCTTCAGGTTTTCCGGCCGCGGCATCGAGATCACGTTGTAGCCGGAATCGACGTAGTGGATTTCGCCGGTGACGCCGCCTGAGAGATCGGACAACAGATAGAGCGCAGAACCTCCGAGCTCATCGAGCGTCACACCGCGGCCGAGCGGCGAATGCTTCTGCTGGAACGCGAACATCGCGCGCGCATCGCCAATACCCGAGCCGGCGAGCGTTCGGACCGGCCCGGCCGAAATCGCATTGATGCGGATGGCGCGCGGGCCGAAATCGGCGGCGAGATAGCGCACAGAGGCCTCCAGCGCCGCCTTCGCAACCCCCATCACGTTGTAGTTGGGCATCACGCGCATCGAGCCGCCGAAGGTCAGCGTGATCATGGCGCCGCCAGTTTCCGGCATCAACTCGGCCGCGCGCTTGGCGAGCTCGGTGAAGGAGAAGCAGGAGATCAGCATGGTGCGCGCGAAATTCTCGCGCGTGGTGTCCGCATAGCGGCCCTTCAACTCGTTCTTGTCGGAGAAGGCGACGGCATGGACGAGGAAATCGAGCCGCCCCCATTTCTCGCGCAGGGCTGCGAACGCCGCATCGACGCTGGCGAGATCTTCGACATCGCAGGGCAGCACCGTGTCGACGCCGAGCGACTGCGCCAGCGGCTTGACGCGCTTGCCGAGCGCCTCGCCCTGGTAGGTGAAGGCGAGCTCGGCGCCCTGCGCATGGAGCGTCCTGGCAATGCCCCAGGCGATCGAGTGATCATTGGCGACGCCCATGATCAGTCCACGCTTGCCTTTCATCAGGTCCTGCATTCCCGTCCGCTCCTATTGACTCGCTGCTGCGTCATCACCCGCCACCGGGTCGGCGCAGAGCGCCGCCCGATGACAGGCTCCGCCGGGTGATCCAGTATTCCGAATGCCCCAGCGACCGACCGAAAGGCTGCAGCATACTGGATGCCCCGCCTTCGCGGGGCATGACGGGTAAAGGAAAACTACGCATCCAGCCGTTTGAACACCAGCGTCGCGTTGGTGCCGCCGAAGCCGAAGGAATTCGACAGCACAGTGCCGAGCTTGGCATTGTCGATGCGCTTGCGCACGATCGGCATGTCGGCGAAGATCGGATCGAGCTCGGTGATATGCGCGCTCTCGCAGATGAAGCCGTTGTTCATCATCAAGAGCGAATAGATCGCCTCCTGCACGCCGGTGGCGCCGAGCGAATGGCCGGTCAGCGCCTTGGTCGCCGAGATCGGCGGGCACTTCTCGCCAGTGCCGAACACCTTACGGATCGCCTCGATCTCCGGCGGATCGCCGGCAGGCGTCGAGGTTGCGTGCGGGTTGATGTAGTCGATCGTCGTCTTCACGGTCGACAGCGCCATGCGCATGCAGCGTTCGGCGCCTTCGCCCGAGGGCGCCACCATGTCGTAGCCATCGGAAGTGGCGCCATAGCCGACGATCTCGGCATGGATGCGTGCGCCGCGCGCCTTGGCGTGCTCCAGCTCTTCCAGCACCACGACGCCGGCGCCGCCGGCGATGACGAAACCGTCGCGGTTGATGTCGTAGGGGCGCGAGGCTGTGGCCGGCGTGTCGTTATATTTCGACGACATGGCGCCCATGGCGTCGAACAGTACCGACAGTGTCCAGTCGAGCTCCTCGCAGCCGCCGGCGAAGATCACGTCCTGCTTGCCCATCTGGATGATCTCATAGGCATTGCCGATGCAGTGGTTCGACGTCGCGCAGGCCGAGGAGATCGAATAGTTCACGCCCTTGATCTTGAACCAGGTCGCAAGCGTTGCAGACGCGGTCGACGACATCCCCTTAGGAACGGCGAACGGACCGACCCGCTTCGGACCCTTGGTGCGGGCGATGTCGGCGGCCTCCACCAGCGTACGCGTCGACGGCCCGCCTGAACCCATGATGATTCCGGTGCGTTCGTTGGAGACTTCGCCCGCCTCCAGCCCGGCATCGCGGATCGCCTGCTCCATCGCCACGTGATTCCATGCCGCGCCGTCGGCCAGAAACCGCATCGCGCGGCGATCGATCACCTCGGCCGGATTGAGTGTCGGCGCGCCTTGCACCTGTGAGCGGAAGCCGAGCTCCGCATATTTCTCCGCGCGGCTAATCCCTGATTTTGCCTCGTGAAGGCTCGCCAGCACTTCCTGGGTGTTGTTTCCGATGGACGAGACGATGCCCATCCCGGTGATGACAACCCGCCTCATGATCGCCTCGCCCTGCCGTTAGTTTTCTGTGCGATGGTTTCGGTCACGCCGGGGCCGTGCCCTGCTTGAACAACCCAACCTTCAAATCCTTCGCGCGATAAATAATCTCGCCGTCCATGGAAAGCCAGCCATCGGCAATGCCGAGCACCAATCTCGAGCGCATCACGCGCTTGATATCGACGTTGTACACAACCTTGCGCACGTTCGGCAGAACCTGACCGGCGAGCTTGAGCTCGCCAAGCCCGAGCGCGCGGCCGCGGCCCTCGCCGCCGATCCAGCCGAGGTAAAAACCAACCATCTGCCACATCGCATCCAGGCCAAGGCAGCCGGGCATGACAGGATCGTTCTTGAAGTGGCAGCCGAAGAACCAGAGATCCGGCTTCACATCGAGTTCGGCGCGCACCAGTCCCTTGCCGAACTCGCCACCGGTCTCGGAGATCTCGCTGATGCGGTCAAACATCAGCATCGGCGGCAACGGCAGGTGGGCGTTGCCCGGGCCGAACATCTCGCCTCTGCCGCACGCCAGCAAATCCTCGTACTCGTAACTGCTGCGCCGCTCCAGCATCCTGTTTCCACTCTTCTCAATGTCCCGGTGAAGCGCTCTCGAACGAATCGGACCGTTTCCCCGGCGGGAGAACATTTCCCGCAACCCGGCGCTACCTTGGGCGCGAATGGCATCGTCTCTGCCGAATTCGCATATGTGGTCCGCGCGCTCTCTAACATAGGCGGGAAGGCGCGGCAAAGTGCCGGAATGGGTTAAATTGCTGCATCCCCAGAGGGTTCCGCTCACATGTCTCGGGCCGGCTCTAGTTGCGAGAAACTTGCATCTGAAGGATTTCCTTCTTATACTGCTACTGAATGTTGCCCGAGTTAGGTGTCTAGAGTGCATATGAGCGACGAAGTTCCGCATGTAAGCGATGACGCTGGTCAGGTCGCCCGCAACCCCGGTCATCAGCCGGCGCTGACGGGGTGCCCGTGGCATGACGTCAATGAAATGCTGCAGGCGGCGGGCCTTCGGCCGACCCGTCAGCGCATGGCGTTGGGCTGGCTCCTGTTTGGCAAGGGCGCCCGCCACCTGACCGCAGAAATGCTTTACGAGGAGGCGACGCTCGCGAAGGTTCCGGTGTCGCTTGCTACCGTCTACAACACGCTGAACCAGCTCACTGATGCTGGCCTGCTGCGCCAGGTCAGCGTCGACGGCACCAAGACCTATTTCGACACCAACGTCACCGCGCACCACCATTTCTATCTCGAGAACAACCACGAGCTGGTCGACATTCCCGACCCGCATCTGGTGCTCTCCAAGGTGCCGGATATCCCGGAAGGCTACGAGATCGCGCGCATCGACATGGTTGTGCGGCTGCGCAAGAAGCGCTGATCTTCAGTAACTCAATACAAGCGGAAATTCCGTAGGGTGAGCAAAGCGAAGGCGTGCCCACCCTAGGACACCATCGCTGGGATCTGGCTAATCCACCTTCTCGTCGGCGTACACGCCCCACAGGCGTTGCTGCTCGATCCAGCCATCGAAACCGTTGCCGATGACACGGCACCAGCCATTGGCACATTTCTTGACCTGCGCAATGACGCCGGCCTGCAGCCGCGCTGCAACCGCACTGGTCGCATCAGGACGATCGTAGATCGATGCCAGATCGTCCTTGTGCTTCATCGTGACGACCGCAGTGCGGCGGCCCGACAATAGCGAATGATAGACCCAGCCTTCGGCGCCTTCGGAATCGCGCACCCGGCGCCAGTTCTCGAACTCGGCAGTGATTTCGACCGGCAGGCCGGAGCGGGTGTAGACCCAGGCGACGTCATTGTCTTTGGTCGGGCCGGCGCGGACATTCACATGATCGGATTTGAGGCTGACGTAACGGGGTATCGGCAGACCGCTGGTGGTCGGGGTTGCATCCTTGGCCGAATGTCCTGGAGATACCGAGGCGCCGAGCACGCACCCGACCAGCATCGCCAACCAACTCAACCGCCCCAACGCCATCAACTCGTCTCCTGCCGAGAACGCCAACTCAGATTCTGCGAGTTGAACCCTAAACGTCCAGAACCACAAACCCCTGCGCCGCGCACCAGTGCCCCGGCCCGTCTTGCCGAGGGGTTCTTGTGTTGGCCCGGTCTTCTGCTAGAGAGGACGGAACGTTTAAAACCAGAACACCCGGCTTTCCTTGGAAACCCGAGGCAAGTATCTGGGAACCCAGGGAAACGTGAAGGAAACGCCGGGACCGCGCAGCCACCGCAGTTTCGAACAACCGGGTTAATGAGGCCTGAACGGTGAAGCCTTTCACGGGCCGAAGCCTCATGAGAGCAGGACATGTCGGTTAAGAAGAAGCCTCTCGTCGTCGTCACCCGCAAGCTGCCGGATTCGATCGAGACCCGGATGCGCGAATTGTTCGACGCGAGGCTCAATCTCGACGACACGCCGATGACATCGGAGCAGCTCGCGGAAGCCGTGCGCGCCGCCGATGTGCTGGTGCCGACCGTCACTGACCTGATCCGCGAGAACGTGCTCAACCAGCCCGAATCCAAACTCCGGCTGATCGCCAATTTCGGCAACGGCGTCGACAATATCGACGTCCCAGCGGCGCATGCGCGCGGCATCACCGTGACCAATACGCCGAAGGTGCTGACCGAAGATACCGCCGACATGACCATGGCGCTGATTCTCGCCGTGCCGCGAAGGATGATCGAGGGCGCCTCGATCCTGACCGACGGCAAGAACTGGCCGGGCTGGTCGCCGACCTGGATGCTCGGCCATCGCATCGGGGGAAAACGGCTCGGCATCATCGGCATGGGCCGCATCGGCCAGGCAGTGGCGCGCCGCGCCCGCGCCTTCGGCCTGCAGATCCACTATCACAACCGTCGCCCGGTGGCGCCGCGCATCGCCGACGAGCTTGGCGCCACCTATTGGGAAAGCCTCGACCAGATGCTGGCGCGGATGGACATCCTGTCGGTGAACTGTCCGCATACGCCCGCGACCTTCCACCTGCTTTCGGCGCGGCGGCTAAAGCTGATCCGCAAGGACGCCTATATCGTCAACACCGCCCGCGGCGAGGTGATCGACGAGGATACCCTGATCAAGCTGATCGAAGCCGGTGAGATCGGCGGCGCCGGTCTCGACGTCTATGAGCACGAGCCCGCGGTGAATCCGAAGCTGGTGCGGCTCGCCAAGGCAGGCAAGGTGACGCTGCTGCCGCATATGGGCTCGGCCACCATCGAGGGCCGTGTCGAGATGGGCGAGAAGGTGATCATCAACATCCGCACCTTCCTCGACGACCACAAGCCGCCGGACCGCGTGCTGCCGAGCATGCTGTAACGAATATCTCTGGTCGTTCCCGCGAAGGCGGGGGACCCATAACCACCGATGTGTGTTGTGGCACGAGCAAGCGGTTGCAGCGGAGCACATTACAAACGCCTGTGGTTATGGGTCCCGGGTCAAGCCCGGGACGACGGAGAGACTACCCTATTCTTCCGCCGCTCCCGCTTGCGCCACTCCGCGACGAAAGCCACGAAGGCGGCGAGCGCCGGCGGCGGTTGACGCCGGCTCGGATAGTAGAGGAATGGGCCCGGGAACGGCGGGCACCAATCGTCGAGCACGCTGACCAGCGCGCCGGATTTGACGCCGTAGCGCACATATCCCTCGAACGTCGCCCAATAGCCGACGCCGTCATGGACGGCGCGCAACGCCAGTCCGAGATAGGTCGCGATCAGCTTGGCCGGCGGCGATACTTTCACAACGCGGCCCGCTTTCTCGAACTCCCACTCCAGCATCGCGCCACTGCCGAAGCGGGTGCGGATGCAGGAGTGATCGAGCAGATCCTTCGGGTGTGTCGGCTGGCCGTGCCGCGCGACGTAGTCGCGTGAGGCCACCACCGCATAGCGCTGCGGCCCACCAAGTGCGACCGCGATCATGTCCTGCGCGAGATGCTCGCCATAACGTACGCCGGCATCGAAGCCTTCGGCGACGATGTCGACGAATGCACTTTCCGCCACGATCTCCAGGTCGATCTGCGGATATCTTGCCAGGAACGGTGCCACCATCGGCGCCATCACCAGGTCAACCGCCGGCGGCGGCGCATTGATGCGCAGGCGTCCCGACGGCACGCCGCGCAGGCCCCGCACCTGGTCGAGCGCCGCGCCGACGTCGCGCATCGCAGGATCCACGCGCGCAAGTAACAACTCGCCGGCCTCGGTCAACGCCACGCTGCGGGTGGTGCGATTCATCAGCCGAACACCGAGCCGCTCTTCCAGGTCGCGTAGCCGCTGGCTGAGGCTGGAGACCGAGACGCGTTGCTCCAGCGCCGCACGCCGAAAATTCTGCGTGCGGGCCACGGCGAGGAAGGCTTCGAGATCGCGGAGGTCGAAATCCTGCATTGTTCGATATAGTGAACAAGCTATTCTTGATTGTCCAGCTTATCGAAATAATCAAAGCGGCGCATATCAGGCTCGTCGCAAGCGACATCCCGTCCGCCGCCATTTCGAGGAGAAGCTGCCATGGAAAAACGCAAACTCGGTTCAACGGGCCCGCAGGTCTCGGCCATCGGCCTCGGCTGCATGGGCATGTCCGACTTCTACGGACCCGCCGATCGCAGCGAGAGCATCGCCACCATCCACGCCGCGCTCGATGCCGGCATCACTTTGCTCGACACCGGCGACTTCTACGGCATGGGCCACAATGAGATGCTGATCGGTGAAGCGCTTGCCGGGCGGAGCCGCGACAATCTGCAGATCTCGGTCAAGTTCGGCGGGCTGCGCGACCCGAACCGGGGCTTCTTCGGCTATGACTGCCGGCCGATCGCGGTGAAGAACTTTGCCGCCTATTCGCTGCAGCGGCTCCGCGCCGACCATATCGACATCTATCGGCCGTCGCGGCTCGATCCCAACGTGCCGATCGAGGAGACGGTCGGTGCGATCGCTGACCTGATCAAGGCCGGACACGTCAGGCATATCGGACTTTCGGAAGTCGGCTCGGAGACCATCCGCCGCGCGCACGCCGTGCATCCGATCGCCGATCTGCAGATCGAGTATTCGCTTGTAGCGCGCGGCATTGAGGACGACATCCTCAAGACCTGCTGCGAACTCGGTATCGGCATCACGGCTTACGGCGTCCTGGCGCGCGGCCTGATCAGCGGTCATTGGTCGAAAGAGAGTTCTAGCGCGCAGGATTTCCGTCTGATGACCCCGCGCTTCCAGGCCGGCAATATCGACACCAATCTGGCGCTGGTGGATTCGCTTCGCGCCATTGCCCGGGACGTCGGCGCATCTCCGGCGCAGGTCGCGATCGCCTGGGTCGCGGCACAGGGCAAGGATATCGTACCGCTGGTCGGCGCCCGCCGCCGCGACCGTCTCACCGAGGCGCTCGGCGCGCTCGAGGTGAAGCTGACGGACGCGCATCTCGCCGCATTGGCAAAAGCATTTCCGCCCGGCGTCGCTGCCGGCGGCCGCTATCCGGAGGAGCACTTAAGGCACATGGACAGCGAGAAACGCGCGTCCTAACTTTCAAGAATGCCCGCTCAAGTCGGTGATAACAGGCTTATCGCCGTTGAGCGGATTGGCCGGATCGCGCGTGTAGCGCAGCGTCTCGAAGCGCATCGCGCGCGCATCCACCATCAACAGACGCCCGACTAGGCCTTCGCCGAAGCTGACGATCTCGCGAATCGCCTCCAGCGCCATCATCGAGCCCAGGACACCGGCGAGCGCGCCCATCACGCCGGCTTCCGCGCAGGCCGGTACCGTGCCAGGCGGCGGAGGCTCCGGAAACAAGCAGCGATAGGTCGGGTTGAATTCGCCGGCTTCATTCTTCTCATGTGCGCGGATCGTGGTCAGCGAGCCGTCGAATACGCCGAGCGCCGCCGTGATCAGCGGCTTGCCGGCGAGGAAGCAGGCATCGGAGACGAGATAGCGCGTCTCGAAATTGTCGGACCCGTCGAGCACGAGATCGTAGCCGCCGATCAGCGACATCACGTTGCTCGCATCGAGCCGCACCGCATGCGCCTCGAAATTGACGTGCGGGTTGAGCGCATGGATCTGCTCGGCGGCGCTGTCCACCTTGCGTTTGCCGATGTCCGGCGTGGCATGGATGATCTGGCGCTGCAGATTGGAGAGCGACACGACGTCGTCATCGACGACCCCGAGCGTGCCGACGCCAGCCGCCGCCAGATACATCAGCGCCGGCGCGCCAAGGCCGCCGGCGCCGATCACCAGCACCGAGGTTTCCTTCAGCGCAGCCTGTCCGGGCCCGCCGACTTCGCGCAGCACGATGTGGCGGGCGTAGCGTTCAAGTTCGTCGGCACTTAGCATCGTCGACTTTATCCTTCCTCGCGGTCCCTGCTGCTGCCCCTCATGGTGAGGAGCGCAGAATGCGCGTCTCCGGACGATGCTATCGCATCGCCGGGCGAACCATGAGGCCCGGATCTCACCTGTGGTCATCCTTCAAGACGGCCGCTGCGCGGCCTCCTCAGGATGAGGGTCTTCCCTGTTGCGCCTTACGCAGTGAACCCTCGCGCGGCTGTTCGCGACCAAGCAGATGTGCATAATCGGCCCACCGCGCAATAGCCTCCCGGATTTGTCATGAGATCGATGCTTTCGGCAACATTGATGATCGTGACAATGGCCACCGCGCAGGCTCAGATGACCCCGCCGTCCACGGCCGGCGCCAAGCCGAAGACGGTCGCGACCGTGCCGGTCCGCCCCGCGCTGCAGAAGCCTGAAGAGACGGCAAGCGGGATGACACAGGCCGAGCGGCTAGCGCTGCAATCCGATCTTGCCTGGGTCGGGCAATACAATGGCGCGATCACGGGCGATGTCAGCGAGCGCATGGTCAACGCGATCAAGGAATTCCAGAAATCTCGGGGCGGCAAGCCGACTGGCGTGCTCAACCCGCAGGAGCGCGGCGCGCTGGCCGAGACCGCGCGGCGGAAGCGGGAGAGCGTCGGCTGGCGGATCGTCACCGAACCCGGCACCGGCGCGCGGCTCGGCATCCCCTCAAAATTGGTGCCGCAGCTCGCAAGCGGCGTCGACGGCGCCAAATGGACCTCACCGACGGGAACGGTTCAGGTCGTGCTGGCGCGGCGCAAGGAGGCGAACCCGACCACCGCAAAACTTGCCGAGCGCGAGAAGAACGAGCCGGGCCGGACCGTCGATTATACCGTCGTCAAGCCGGATTTCTTCGTGCTGTCAGGCCTGCAGGGGCTGAAGAAGTTCTACATCCGCGGCACGTTCAAGGGTGACGACGTCCGCGTCCTCACCGTCCTCTACGACCAGGCAACCGAGAATACGGTCGAGCCCGTGGTGATCGCGATGTCGAGCGCGTTCAGCGCGTTCCCATCCGGCCCGCAAGTCGCAGGACCCCCGCCGCGCAAGACCGTGGAATACGGCACCGGCGTTTTTGTCAGCGACGACGGCGCGATCGTGACCGACCGGCTGGTCACCGACGAATGCATCGCGATCACGATTCCCGGCCACGGCAATGCCGACCGGATCGCCGAAGACAAGGAGCACGATCTCGCGCTCTTGCACATCTACGGCGCGCGCGGATTGAAGCCGCTAAACATCGGCGCCACCGGCGCCAAGACGGCGCTCGACCTCACCGGCATCGCCGATCCGCAGAACCAGAGCGGCGCCAACGCCGTGAGCAGCGCCAAGGCGACAGCCACGCCTGTCGGCAGCGACGTCACGCTAACGCCGGCGCCCGCGCTCGGCTTCTCCGGGGCCGCGGCGCTCGATGCCGATGGCAAGTTCGCCGGACTCGCTTTGCTGAAGCCGGTGGTTGTCGCGGGTCCAGCGAATGCGATCCCGACATCACAGGCGATGCTGGCGCCGGCTGAGACGGTAAGCGCTTTCCTCAAGGCGCATGGCGTGATTGCGAACGGCACATCGTCGGATGCAAACGCCGCCGTCGTCCGCGTGATCTGCGTGCGGAAATAGGCCGGTTCTTCGCCTCGCCCCGCTTGCGGGGAGAGGTCGGATTGCATCGCCAGATGCAATCCGGGTGAGGGGGAGCTTCCGCGAACTCGTCTCTCACCGCATTTGCGGCGCGAGCCCCACCCCAGCCCTCTCCCCGCAAGAGCGGGGCGAGGGAGCGCACCGAACACCTCACACCAACCTGAATCTCACCCCCGCACGCGCGAGCCCGCCGGCGATGCCGATCGGCGTGCCGTCGGCGCGCCAACAGGCCGCGCCCTGCATGCGGCCATCGTCATCAAACTGGATCGCATTCATGCCGCCGGCGACGGAGGATACCGGCGCGATCGTATGGCCCAGGCTCGCGAGTTTGTCGCGCACGCTCTGGGGAACGGCGAGCTCGACTTCGAGTGCATTGCCTTCGGTCCATACTCGCGGCGCCTCGACGGCTTCCTGGAGACTCATGCCGTGATCGATCAGGTTGATCAGCGCCTGCATTGCGCTGGGGAAGATGCGTTTTCCTCCGGGCAAGCCCAGCGCATACTTCAGCTTGCCGCCGCGCAGCGCCATCATCGGCGACATCGAGGTGGTGACGCGCTTGCCTGCCGCCGGCGACAGCGCATGACCGGGACGCGGATCGAATAGATGCATGTAATTGTTCGCGATGGCACCTAAGCCCGGGATCAAGATCTTGGCGCCGAACAGATTGTTGATGGTCTGCGTGGTCGCAACCACATTGCCGAACGCATCCGCCGCTGTCAGATGCGTGGTGTGCGCGCCCTCGAGCTGCGCGACGCCCGACCCCCACGCTTGCGCCCGATGGGGATCGATCGCACGGCGCCGCTCCTCGGCATAGGCTTTCGACGTCAGCCGCTCGACGGGCACGTTGACATAAGCTGGATCGCCGCTCGCCGCGGCGCGGTCGGCAAAGGCGATCTTCAGCACTTCGGCAAGATAGTGAATCGTCTCGGCGGTGCCGAAGCCGAGGCTCGCGATATCGTAACCTTCGAGGATGTTCAGCATCCCGGCGATGTGCACGCCCGATGCCGCCGGCGGCGGCGGTCCCAGGATGGTCCAGCCGCGATAATCGGCGCGGATCGGCTGACGCTCGACGGTCTTGTAGGCTGCGAGATCGGTGCGGCGGATGTAGCCGCCGTTCTTCTCCATGTAGTCTACTAGGATATCGCCGAGCGAGCCCTGATACAGCGCGGCCTCGCCGTGCTCGGCGATATGGCGCAGAGTCTCCGCATATTCGGCCTGCACCACGCGTTCGCCGATCTGGAGCGGCTCGCCGTTCGCGAGGTAGATCGCCGAGATCGGCTCGTCCTTCAGCATGTCGGCGGCGCTCTCGCGGATGCATTCGTGCAGGTAAGGCGTCACCGCATAGCCGTGGGCGGCGTGTTTAATCGCCGGCTGCATGACGTCGGCAAGGCTCATGGTGCCGAACCGCCGCAGTGTCTCGCACCAGGCCATCAGCGACCCCGGCACAGCGACCGCCTTTGGACCGACGCAATTCTCATCGCCAACGGTATCGAACACGTCGTGCGCCGAACCCGGCTTCGAAGTATAGGTATCGGGACGGACCGCGAGCGGCACGGTGCTCTGGCCGTCGATGAAGCGATGCGTGCCGTCGGCGAGACGGATATGCGCCATGCCGCCGCCGATGATACCGACCATCATCGGCTCGACCACAGTCAACGTGAACAATGTCGCGATCGCCGCATCGATGGCGTTGCCGCCGGCGGCAAGCATCTCGGCGCCCGCGCTTGAGGCCAGCGGATGATTGCTGACGACCATGCCGCGGCTCGAGATCGCTGGTTGCTTTTCGCATTCGAAATTCGTCGCCGCGCGATCGCGCCAATTGTCACTCATGACGTCGCTCCCATTGTTGTCGGTTATTTCTGGCATTTCGGGCACCAGAAGGTCGAACGGCCGTTCTGGGTGAAGCGCTTCACGGTGCCGCCGCAACCCGGCGTCGGGCACTTCTCGCCTTCGCGGTCATAGACCTGGAACGAATGCTGGAAATAACCGAGGTCACCATTGGTCTGGCGATGGTCGCGCAGCGATGAGCCACCGGCCTGGATCGCCTGGTTCAGCACATCATGGATCGCAGGGACCAATCGTTTCGCGTGCTCCGTCGGCTCCCCCGTCTTCTTCATGGCGAGCGTCGCCGCCAATCGCCGCGGCGACAGGCGCGCACGAAACAGCGCTTCGCAGACGTAGATATTGCCGAGCCCTGCGACCACGCGCTGGTCGAGCAGCGCCGCCTTCAGGCTGGTCTTCTTGTTGGCGCAGGAACGCGCCAGCATCGCGGCATCGAATTCATTGCCGAGCGGCTCGGGGCCGAGGCCCTTCAACAGCGGCTCATCCTCGATCGCGTTGCGCGCGATCACTTTCATATAGCCGAAGCGCCGCGGGTCGTTGAAGATGATCGCAGCACCCGACGACATGTGGAAGATCACATGATCGTGTGTGCGGTCCTGATTCCGCTCATAGTGGAAATGGCCCGGTGCGATGTTGTCGTCGTCCTTGAGCACGCGGAACGAGCCGGACATGCCCAGATGCATCAAGAGCACGTCGCCGGAGGCCAGATCCGCCATCAGGTATTTTGCGCGACGGCCGAGACCCGCGACCGTCTGACCCTCCAGCCGCGCGACGAAATCCTTCTGAAAGGGAAACCGCAAATCCTTGCGGCGGGCCTCCGCTTTCAGAATTTTCGCGCCCTCCATGGACGGCTGCAGGCCGCGGCGGACGGTCTCGACTTCGGGGAGTTCGGGCATGGAGATGTCATTCACAGGGAGCGCGATCGGCAAAACTGTAAGCGGTTTTGCGCCCCTTCGCGCGACAAATTAACAATTTGCGAACAATCCAGCAGACCGCGGCCGGTTTGGCGGATTGTGCGCGGAGGTGCTGACGTGATAGCGCCATTGCGGCGGGCGCGCTATGGTCGCGCCGTAAGGTGATGCGTTGATGGATCGGCGGGACCAAACCACCCATTTCGGCTACAGGGACGTCCCCCTGGGCGAGAAGCAGACGCTGGTGAACGAGGTGTTCCACAGCGTGGCGTCGCGTTATGACTTGATGAACGATCTGATGTCGATCGGCCTGCACCGGGTCTGGAAGGACATCATGATCACTCAGCTCAATCCGCCGAAGAGCGAGGCGCCGTTCGCGCTGCTCGACGTCGCGGGCGGCACCGGCGACATCGCGTTCCGCGCCGCGAAAGCGGGCGGTCCCGGTTTCCGAGCCACCGTTTGCGACATCAATGCCGACATGCTCGAGGTCGGCCGCAACCGCGCCCGCGCGCAGCATCTCGATGATCGCGTCTCCTTCGTCGCCGGCAATGCAGAAGTATTGAGCTTTCCGGACCGTTCGTTCGACGCCTACACGATCGCATTCGGCATCCGCAACGTGCCGCGGATCGATGTCGCGCTGCGCGAGGCCTATCGCGTGCTGCGGCCCGGCGGCCGATTCCTCTGTCTCGAATTTTCCGCGGTCGACGTGCCCGGCCTCGACCGGCTCTATGACCTGTTCTCGTTCAGGGTGATCCCGCCGCTCGGCCGCGTCGTGACCGGCGATGCCGAGTCCTACCAATATCTGGTCGAATCGATCCGCAAGTTTCCACGGCCCAGCGCCTTTGCCGAGATGATCACCGCCGCCGGCTTTGCGCGCGTGAAATGGGAAATCCTCTCCGGCGGCATCGTGGCGCTGCATTCGGGCTGGCGTTTGTGATCTCTGCGACAACCCACATCGCGCGCCTCGCCCGCGCCGCCTTCGTCTTCGCGCGCGAGGGCGTGTTCGGCGTCGTCGACCCGGCGCTGGTGCCGCCGCCGGCGCAACTGCTGGTGAAACTCGCCCGCCTGGTCGAACGGCGCGGCGCCAAGTCGGGGCCGCGGCTGTCGCGCGCGCTGACGCGGCTGGGGCCGGCCTATCTCAAGCTCGGCCAGTTCCTCGCCACACGACCTGACGTGGTCGGCGTGGTGATGGCCAAGGATCTGGAGAGCTTGCAGGACCGGCTGCCACCGTTCCCGCAAGCCGATGCCGAAGCCGTGATCGCGCAGTCGCTGGAACGCCCGCTGGCGCAGAGTTTCGTGCGGCTCGGGCCTGCTGTTGCCGCCGCCTCGATCGCGCAGGTGCATCGCGGCGAGATCGAGCGCAACGGCGTGCGTCAGCCGGTGGCGGTGAAGGTGCTGCGGCCGAACGTCGCCTCCCGCTTCCGCCGCGACCTCTCCGATTTCTTCTTTGTCGCGCACAAGGCCGAAGCACACTCGGCCGAAGCGCGACGATTGCGGCTGGTCGAGGTCATCAACACGATGTCGCGCTCGGTCGCGATTGAGATGGACCTCCGCCTGGAGGCCGCCGCCCTCTCCGAGATGGCGGAAAACACCAACGACGATCCGGATTTCCGCGTGCCGGCGGTGGACTGGGACCGCACCACCCACAACGTGCTGACGATGGAATGGGTCGACGGCATCCCGCTGAACGACCGTATCAGGCTGGAGCAAGCCCAGGTCGACCTGCCCGATCTCGGGCGCAAGGTGATCCAGAGCTTCCTGCGCCACGCGCTCCGTGACGGCTTCTTCCATGCCGACATGCATCCTGGCAATCTCTTCCTCGACGATACCGGCCGGCTGGTCGCGGTCGATTTCGGCATCATGGGCCGGCTCGGGCAGAAGGAGCGGCGTTTCCTCGCCGAAATCCTGCTCGGCTTCATCACCCGCGACTATCGCCGCGTCGCCGAGGTGCATTTCGAGGCCGGCTATGTGCCGGGGCATCATTCGGTGGAGAATTTCGCGCAGGCGATCCGCGCCATCGGCGAACCGATCCACAACCGCACCGCCGAGGAAATCTCGATGGCGCGGCTGCTGACGTTGCTGCTCGAAGTCACCGGCCTGTTCGACATGCAGACGCGCCCCGAATTGATCCTGCTGCAGAAGACCATGGTGGTGGTCGAAGGCGTGGCGCGCAGCTTCGACCCCAGGCTCGACATCTGGAAGATCGCCGACCCCGTGGTGCGCGAATGGATCGAGCGCAACCTCGGACCGGTGGGGCGGATCCAGGGTGCGATGTCGGGGGCTGGTGAACTCGCCCGCGTACTGGTTCATCTGCCCGATATCGCCTCGCGCGCGGTCGCGGTGCTGGCCAATCTGGAGAAGCTGACGCGCGAGGGCGTCACGCTGTCGCCCCAAACGATCGCGGCGATGGGCCAGACCGAGGGCCGCAAGAACCGCTGGCGGACGGTGGCGCTCTGGATCATCGCGGCCACCTTTATCGGAATCCTGATCGCCGTCCAGAATCTGTGATTGCAATGACAGCATCTCGCGCTAGCATTGCCAGCAAAAATGGTGGTGCGGTCATGGCTAATCTGACTGTTCGCAAGCTCGATGATGCTATCAGGGACGAACTGCGCCTGCGCGCCGCCCGTAGCGGCCGCTCGGTCGAGGACGAGGTACGTGTCATCCTGGGCGAGGTGGTGCACGGACAGCCTTCCGAAGCATCGCCTACGGCTCCCGCGCCGCGCCCGCAGGCCCCCGTGGCGTCGGCCAATGGGCTTGCCCGGGTTACCCTGATCATCGCTGGCGGCATCGCCGCCTACAAAGCGCTGGACCTGATCAGGCGGTTCACGGAGCGCCATATCCAGGTCCGCTGCGTGCTGACCAAGGCAGCGCAGCAATTCGTCACCCCGCTTGCGGCCAGCGCCCTGTCGCATGAGCGCGTCTATACCGACCTGTTCGATGCCGAGAGCGAATTCGATGCCGGCCACATCCGCCTGGCGCGCGAGTGCGACCTGATCGTGGTGGCGCCGGCGACCGCGGACCTGATTGCCAAAATGGCGCATGGCCATGCCGACGACCTCGCTTCCGCCATCCTGCTCGCCTCGAGCCGCCCGGTCCTGCTGGCACCGGCGATGAACCCGCTGATGTGGAACAACGCCGCCACCCGCCGGAATGTGCTGCAGCTCCGCCGCGACGGCATCCTGACCGTCGGGCCCAATGCCGGCGAGATGGCCGAAGCTGGCGAAGCCGGCGTCGGGCGGATGGCCGAGCCGACCGAAATCGCCGCCGCTGCCGAGCACATCCTGCGCCCGCCGCAGCCGCGCCCGCTTGCTGGCAAGCGTGTACTGATCACCGCAGGGCCAACGCATGAGGCGATCGATCCGGTGCGCTATATCGCCAACCGTTCCTCGGGCAAGCAGGGCTTTGCCATCGCGATCGCCGCGCGAGACGCCGGCGCCGAGGTCGTCCTGGTCTCGGGGCCGGTCGACCTCGTCGATCCACCCGGCGTGTCAGTGATCCCTGTGGAATCCGCGCGCGAGATGCTGCACCGGGTGGAAGCGGCACTGCCGGTCGATGTCGCGATCTTCGCGGCCGCGGTCGCCGACTGGCGGGTCGCCAACGAAGGCGAGCAGAAGCTGAAAAAGGCCGCCGCCGGCGTGCCGTCGCTGCAGCTGGTCGAGAATCCCGACATCCTCGCCACCATCGCCAAGCTCAACGACAAGCGCCCGCCGCTGGTGATCGGCTTCGCCGCCGAGACCGAGCATCTGGTCGAGAATGCGAAGGCAAAGATCGCCCGCAAGGGCTGCGACTGGATCGTGGCCAATGACGTTTCACCCGCCACCGGTGTGATGGGCGGCGACCGCAACACCGTTCATCTGCTGAGGCGCGAGGGCGAGAATGTCAGCGTCCATTCCTGGCCGGTCATGACCAAGGAACAGGTCGCGACCGAACTGGTGGCGCGGATCGCGAAGGTCGTGGAGGCAAGATCGTGAGTGCGACAATCAAGGTCGACGTCAGGCAATTGCCCCATGGCGAAGGCCTTCCGCTGCCGGCCTATCAGACTGCCGACGCCGCCGGGCTAGATCTGCTCGCCGCCGTGCCCGAAGAAGCGCCGTTGGTGCTCGCATCAGGCAAATACGCGATGGTTCCGACCGGGCTGACGATTGCGCTGCCGCCCGGCTTTGAGGCGCAGGTGCGGCCGCGTTCCGGGCTTGCCGCCAAGCATGGCGTGACCGTGTTGAATTCGCCGGGCACGATCGACGCCGACTATCGCGGCGAGATCAACGTGCTCCTGATCAATCATGGCGAGGCACCATTTTCGATCAGACGCGGCGAGCGCATCGCGCAGATGGTGATCGCGCCGGTCGTGCAGGCAGAACTGGTTCCGGCGACGGCGCTCTCGAGCACCGAACGCGGCAGCGGCGGGTTCGGCTCAACCGGGCGCTAAGCCGTTCGAATACGGATAAAATTTGCGCAAGCGCACCAATTGAGCCCGGCATTTTTCACAGCGGGTCTTGTGTTCACGATCTGGACTCTTACTCGCCGAGTCAGCTTGAGGATATGCTTCCTCGATTCGTGAGCACGGCGGGGGGTCTGACGCCGGGCCGAAGTCGTGCGTTCTGGGGCAAATTATGTCTGGCGTGGTCGCCGCAATGCGTCGAACCCTGCTGTCGTGCACCTCACTGGCGCGCGACGGCCTGATTGCGCTCGCCGCCACACTGACGCTGTCCACCGGATCGGCGCGCGCCGGCGACTGGCTGTTCGAGCCGGTGATCTCGGCATGGTTCGACCTCGATCATCAGGAATTCGTGCTCTTCACAGCAGCGCTGGCATTGCTGGGCTTTTCCGTGGTCGCCGCGATCCTCTTGATGCGCACGCGCGCTCGCGCGAGCCGGAGCGAGCGACGTCTGCGCGCCGAGATCGCCGGCCTGCAGGCCCAATCCGATCGCCTGCGCGCTTTGCTGTTTGCGGAACCGCAGGTCCTGATTTCCTGGGCGGCCGGCGACAACCGCCCCGAGATCAGTGGCGATATCGCATTGCTGACCTCGCAGGAGGCGACGCAGAACTTGCCCCAGCGCGTGCTGGCGTTCGGAACCTGGCTGCCGCCGGAACCGGCGTTGCAGATGGACCACGCGGTCGACGCGCTGCGCGAGGCCGGCCAAGGATTTCTGCTCAACCTCACCACCTCGAACGGCCGTGCGATCGAGGCGATGGGTCGCGCCATCGGCGGCCAAGCCATCGTGCGGATGCGTGAGCTTGGCGGCTTGCGCCGCGAACTGGCTGAAGCCAATCTGCGCTACAAGATGTTGCAGGAGGAGACCGAGCTGCTGCGCGATTTCGCCGCCGCCGCGCCCTGGCCGATCTGGGCCAAGAATGCACAGGACGATCTGCGCTATGCCAACACGGCCTATCTGCGGGCGACCGAGGGCGCAAGCATCGCGGATGCGATCACCCGCAATCTCGAACTCCTGGAGAACGACCAGCGGATCGAGATGGCCAAGGCGCTGCACGAATATTCGACCTATACCGCGCGATTGCCGATCGTGGTCGGCGGCGAGCGGCGGATCTACGACGTCCAGGCACTGAAGCTTGTCGGCGGGAGCGCCGGCATCGCCATCGATGCCAGCGAAGTCGCCGCCCTTCGCGCTGCGCTCACCCGGATGGCGGAAGCGCATCGCCGCACCCTCGACCAGCTCTCTTCGGGCGTGGCCGTGTTCGGCGCCGACCGGCGGCTCGCCTTCTACAACGAATCCTACCGTCGCCTCTGGAACCTCGATCAGGCGTTCCTCGATAGCAATCCCGACGACTCCAGCATCCTCGATCGGCTGCGCGCTGCCCGCAAACTGCCGGAGCAGCCGGATTTCCGCGCCTGGAAAGCCAAGCTCCACGAAGCCTATCGCGCGGTTGAACCGGAGAACTACACCTGGTTCCTGCCCGACGGCCGCGCTGTCAGCGTCGTCACCACGCCGAACCTCGAAGGCGGTGTCACCTATCTCTTCGACAACGTCACCGAAAGCCTCGATCTGGCGCGTCGCTTTGACGGCCTGATCCGGGTTCAGCACGAAACGCTCGATAATCTGAACGAGGCGGTTGCGGTGTTCGGCAGCAACGGCCGAGTGAAACTGTTCAACCCGGCATTCGAGAAGATGTGGAAGCTGCCGGCGGATGCGCTGCGCGAGCAGCCGCACATCGAGACCGTCGAAGCGCTGTGCAAGCCGCTGTTTGACGATCCGATCGTCTGGCGGGCGCTGCGCGAGGCGATCACCGCGATCGAGAACCGCGCCCAGGTCGCGCTGAAGCTGGAGCGCAAGGATGGCAGCGTGCTTCATTGCACGACCATGCCGCTGCCCGATGGCGCGACCATGCTGACGTTCCAGGACATCACCGACACCGAAAATGTCGAACGCGCGCTGCGCGAGCGCAACGAGGCGCTCGAAGCAGCCGACCAGATGAAGGTCGACTTCGTCCACCACGTATCCTATGAACTGCGCGCGCCGCTCACCACCATCATCGGCTTTGCGCATTTCCTCTCTGATCCCGCGACCGGACCGCTCAACCAGAAGCAGGCCGAATATCTCGACTACGTCACCAAATCGACCAACGCATTGCTCGCGCTCACCAACAACATCCTCGATCTCGCCACCATCGATGCCGGCGCGATGACGCTCGAGCTCGGCTCCGTCGATATCGGCAAGACGATCGAGGCCGCCGCCGAAGGCATTCAGGATCGCCTCGCGACCGACCGGATCACGCTCAAGGTCGATATCGAGCCCAATATCGGCGAATTCATCGGCGATGAACGACGCGTCGTGCAGGTGCTCTATAACCTGCTCGCCAACGCCGTCGGCTTCTCCCCGCATGACGGGACGGTCACGATCAGCGCGCGACGCGCCGAGCACAGTGTCGTATTCGCGGTGACCGACACCGGGCCGGGCATCGCGCCTGAGGTCAAGGACAAGGTATTCAACTGGTTCGAGAGCCATTCCCATGGCTCGCGGCACCGCGGCGCCGGCCTCGGCCTGTCGCTGGTGCGCTCCTTCGTCGAGTTGCATGGCGGCAAGGTCCGCGTCGATTCGACGGTCGGCAAAGGCACGACCGTCATTTGCGTCTTTCCGGTCGACCAGAACGCGCATCGCAACGCCGCCGAATGATTGTCACCAGCACATTCTCGGTCGCACTCGCCAATGAGGCCGCGACCGCGCATCTGATGGCCGATCTCGCGCTGCTGATCGGCCCTGGCGAAGTCATCGCGCTCTCCGGCGATCTCGGCGCCGGCAAGACCGCAGCCGCCCGCGCGCTGATCCGCTATCTCGCAACCGACGATACGCTGGAAGTGCCCAGCCCGACGTTTACGCTGTCGCAAAGCTACGAGCTGCCGGCATTTCCGCTGATCCATGCCGATCTCTATCGCATCAATGACGCGAGCGAGCTCGAGGAGATCGGGCTGTCGCCCTTGCCCGAAGGCGCGGTAGCTCTGATCGAATGGCCGGAGCGCGCGCCGGATGCCCTGCCGCCGGATCGCATCGATATCGCACTGAGCCACCGGCCGGCGCTGGGATCGACCGCGCGCGCGGCCGAGATCACCGGCCGCGGCAAGGCTGCCGCCGTCGTCACCCGGCTGAAGGCGCTGCGCCAATTCCTCGACAACGCCGGCTATGCGGACGCGCGGCGCGAGCGCATGCCGGGTGACGCCTCGACCCGCTCCTACGCCCGGCTATTCGACGACAATGGCAGCGTCATCCTGATGAATTCGCCGCGCCGGCCCGACGGGCCGGCGATCTATGACGGCAAGTCCTACAGCGCGGCCGTCCATCTCGCCGAGGACGTCAAGCCGTTCGTCGCGATCGACAACGGCCTGCGTGACCATGGCTTCTCCGCACCCGCGATCCGTCATTTCGACCTCGATCTGGGATTCCTGATCACCGAGGATTTCGGCAAGGAAGGCTTCATCGAAGGCGATCCGCCGGCACCGATCACCGAGCGCTACGAAACCGCGACCGACATGCTGGCGGCGCTGCATCGGGAGAAGCTGCCGGAGGTGCTGCCGCTGACGCCGCAGCTGAACTACGAGATCCCCATCTTCGACATCGATGCGTGGCTCGTCGAAATCGGGCTGATAATCGAATGGTACTTGCCGGACCGCGGAGTCACGCTTGCTTCCGACCTGCGCGACGAGTTTTACCCTATGTGGCGAGCGCTCCTGGAGAAGCCGGCCGCCGCGCCGCGGACCTGGGTGCTGCGCGACTTCCACTCGCCCAATCTGATCTGGCTCGGCGAGCGCACCGGAATCCTGCGGGTCGGCCTGATCGATTTCCAGGACGCCGTGCTGGGGCCTGCCACCTATGACCTGGTGTCCTTGTTGCAGGACGCGCGGATCGACGTGCCCGAATCGCTCGAGCTCACGCTGCTGTCGCGCTACATCAAGGCCCGGCGGGCCGCCGAGGAGCATTTCGATGCGGCCAGCTTCGCCGAGCTCTACGCGATCATGTCGGCGCAGCGTAACACGCGCCTGCTCGGGACCTTTGCGCGGCTCAACGGGCGCGACGGCAAGCCGCACTATCTCAAGCATCAGCCGCGGATCTGGACCTACCTCACTCGTTCACTGGCCCACCCGGCGCTGGCCGGCCTGCGCAAATGGTACGAGGCGCACGTCCCGCCGCCAGTTGGCTGATTTACCGCCTGTTAGCCTGAGCCGCCCTAGTCTGACACACGCTCTGGATGCAGGGCGGCTTGGTTAAGGGTCTAAATTGGCGATGAAGACAGAACGGCAACGCGGCGAGCGTGTCACCTTCGAACGCGGCATTCCCGCGCATATGATGGGAATCGACGGCACCTGGCGGCGCGATTGCACCATGGAGGACGTTTCCGAGACCGGCGCCAAGCTGACGGTCGAGGGCTCGGTGGAGGGACTGCACCTGAAGGAGTTTTTCCTGCTGTTGTCATCGACCGGACTCGCCTATCGCCGCTGCGAATTGTCCTGGGTCAATGGCGACCAGATCGGGGTCAATTTCCTCAAGCAGGGCGACAAAAAGAAGAGGGCGGCCAAGCGCGGCTCGCAACCCGCCGACGCCTGAAGATCGTTGTTTTTGACGTATTTTCTTCCCCGTCGCACGGCCGTCATGTCCGGCGACTATCGCGTCGACCCCATGCGCGCCCCGAATCGGCGTGATAGGATTGCGCGCTGTGATTTGAACGGTTCGAGAGCACGGAAGAATGCCCGTCAGCCCCCATAAAGCCATGGTCCTAGCCGCCGGTCTCGGCCTGCGCATGCGGCCTTTGACCGACCATATGCCGAAGCCGCTGGTGAGCGTGGCGGGCCAGCCGCTGCTCGATCATGTCCTGGACAAGCTCGCCGCTGCCGGCGTCAGCGAGGCCGTGGTCAATGTGCACTATCTGCCCGACCAGATCATCGAGCACGTCAAAACGCGAAAGCAACCGCGCGTAATCATCTCGGACGAGCGCGACAAGGTGCTGGGTACCGGCGGCGCGGTCGTGAAGGCGTTGCCGCTGCTCGGGCCTGAGCCGTTCTTCCACCTCAATGCCGACACGATGTGGATCGATGGCGTGCGGCCGAACCTGGCGCGGCTCGCGGAGACCTTCGACCTCGCCAGAATGGATATCCTGCTTCTGATGGCGCCGACCGCAAGCAGCATCGGCTATAGCGGCCGCGGCGATTATTCCATGCTGCCGGATGGTGCACTCCGCAAGCGGCGGGAACAGCAGGTGGTGCCGTTCGTCTATGCCGGCGCCGCGATCATGTCGCCGTCGATCTTTGCGGACGCCCCTGCGGGCGAGTTCTCGCTGACCAAGCTGTTCGACCGCGCCAACGAGCAGGAACGGCTGTTCGGCCTCAGGCTCGACGGTGTCTGGATGCATGTCGGAACTCCCGACGCCGTGCACGCCGCGGAAGAAGCATTCCTGGAAAGCGTGGCCTGATCCGCGCCAGCCGCAATCGTCCGTCATGCCCCGCGCATGCGGGGCATCCAGTACGCCGCAGCCTCTCGGCTTAAGCACCGCCATCTCTGGAATACTGGATCACCCGCTTTCGCGGGTGATGACCGGTGAGTAGCGGTTGACCGCGCATGACCATTGGGGAATCGCCGCTTATATTAGGCTTGATTCCGAATCAGGCTCCTCATGCGCGTTTTCAGCGTTCCCCTCTCCGTCCCGTTCCTGCGTACCGTCATCGCCGCCTTGGTCGACGGTCGTCTGGTGACGGGATTCGACGCGCGCGGCAATCCCGAAAGGCTGGCGGGCGCGACGCTCTATCTGCCGACGCGGCGCGCGGGCCGGCTCGCGCGGGAGATCTTCCTCGATGTCCTGAACACGGATGCCGCCGTGCTGCCGCGCATCATAGCGCTTGGCGACATCGATGAGGATGAACTCGCTTTCGCGGAAGAAGCGGAGCAATTCAGCGGCGCAGCACCGCTGGAGATTCCGCCCAAGCTCAGCGAGCTCGAGCGCCGGCTGACGCTGGCGAAGCTGGTCGCGGCCTGGGCCAAGAGTCCGGTGACCTCGCCGCAGGTGGTCGGCGGCCCTGCATCGACACTGCAGCTGGCCGGCGATCTCGCGCGCCTGATGGACGACATGGTGACGCGCGGCGTCGCGTGGAGCGCGCTCGATAAACTCGTTCCCGACCAGCTTGACCAGTATTGGCAGCATTCGCTGGATTTCCTGCGGATCGCGCGCCAGGCGTGGCCGGCCTATCTCGCCGAGGTCGGCCGCATCGAACCAGCGGCGCGGCGCGACCTCTTGATCACGGCCGAAGCCGTGCGCCTGACCGCGCAGCCTGATGGTCCCGTGATAGCGGCAGGCTCGACTGGTTCGATGCCGACGACCGCCAAGTTTCTCCACGCAGTGGCCAAGCTGCCGCACGGCGCGGTCGTGCTGCCCGGGCTCGATACCGATCTTGACGACGAGTCCTGGGAGACGATCGGCGGCATGCGGGATGCCAAGGGCAAATTCACCACGCCGCCCGCGTCGAACCATCCGCAATTCGCCATGCACGCGCTGCTCGATCGCTTCGGCATCAAGCGTGACGAGGTGGAGATTCTAGGTGAGCCGGCACCGCACGGGCGTGAAGTGCTGATGTCGGAAGCGATGCGGCCATCCCGCGCCACGGCGCAATGGCACGAGCGGCTGGAACAGCCCGACGTCGCCGAGAAGATTTCCGCGGGCATGCATGGCATCGCCGTCGTGGAAGCGCCGAACCCGGAGATGGAAGCGCTCGCCATCGCCATTGCGATGCGCGAGGCGCGGCATCTCAATAAGTCCGCCGCGCTGGTAACGCCGGACCGCGCTTTGGCGCGGCGGGTGATGGCGGCACTGACGCGCTGGAATCTCGAATTCGACGATTCCGGCGGTGAGGCGCTGATGGACACGCCATCGGGCATTTTCGCCCGCCTCACCGCGGAAGCTGCGACCAAGGGACTGGAGCCGCCGACGCTGCTCGCGCTGTTGAAGCATCCGCTGTTCCGGCTCGGTGCCGCGCCCGGCGCCCACCGGCGCGCGACCGAAGTATTGGAGCTGGCGCTCTTACGCGGCACGCGGCCGCAAGCGGGCAGCGAAGGCCTTGCCCGCGACTTCGAACGCTTCCGCGGCGAACTCGCCAAGCTCCGCTGCGGCGAGACCTCATCGCTGCATGCTCTCGAACAGCGGACCCGGCTCCGCGATGTCGAGCTCGACCAGGCACAGTCGCTGATATCAAAGCTGAGGGCCACGCTTGCACCGCTCGAAAGCCTCGGCGCGTCCAAGCCTTACGATTTTGTCGAGCTGGCACTGCGGCATCGCGAGGCGCTCACCGCCTTGTCCTGCGACCAGCACGGCGTCGCCGTCGCCTTCGAGGAGCAGGCAGGCTCGGTGCTCGCATCCGCATTTGATGATCTCCTCGGCGCAAAAAAGCTGAGCGGCGTGATGGTCCCGCTCGCCGATTATCCCGACGTCTTCCAGACCGCGTTTGCTGACAGAATGGTGCGCCGTGCGGAATCGCCGCGCGCGCAACTCCACATTTTCGGTCAGCTCGAAGCGCGACTGACGGAGACCGACCGCGTGATCCTCGGCGGGCTCGTCGAAGGCGTCTGGCCGCCGGCACCGCGAATCGATCCCTGGCTGAGCCGACCGATGCGGCACGAGCTCGGCCTCGATTTGCCGGAACGGCGTATCGGTCTTTCCGCGCATGACTTCGCGCAACTGCTCGGCACTGGCGATGTGATCCTCAGCCACTCGGCCAAGGTCGGCGGAGCGCCGGCCGTGGCCTCGCGCTTCCTGCACCGGTTTGAGGCGGTCGCGGGCGAGGCGCGCTGGAAGGCCGCGACGGCACTAGGCGAGAAATACGTCCATTACGCCGCCGAACTCGACCGGCCGGAGAAGGTCGAGCCGATCGCGCAGCCCGCACCAAAGCCGCCGCTTGCGACCAGGCCGCTCAGAATGTCGGTAACCGCGATCGAGGACTGGCTGCGCGATCCCTACACGATCTACGCAAGATATATCCTGAAGCTCGACCCGCTCGATCCGGTCGACATGCCGCTATCGGCCGCCGACCGCGGCTCGGCGATCCACGCAGCTCTCGGCGAATTCACGGAAAGCTTCGCCGCCGGCTTGCCGGACGATCCGCTTCGCGCGCTGCGCGAGATCGGCGGCAAACACTTCGCGCCGCTGATGGAACGCCCGGAAGCGCGGGCGCTGTGGTGGCCGCGCTTCCAGCGGATCGCGACCTGGTTCGCCGAATGGGAGACCGTGCGGCGCGGCGATATCGCGGCCATCGACGCCGAGATCCGTGGCGAGATCGGCATCCCCCTCGATAACGCGCGCACCTTCACGCTTTCGGCGCGCGCCGACCGCATCGAGCGCCACCGCGACGGCTCGTTCGCGATCCTCGACTACAAGACCGGGCAGCCGCCGACGGGAAAACAGGTGCGCATGGGACTGTCGCCGCAGCTCACGCTGGAAGCCGCGATCCTGCGCGAGGGCAGCTTTGAGGGCATTCCCGCCGCCGCATCCGTCGGCGAGCTCACCTATGTCAGGCTGAGCGGCAACAACCCGCCGGGCGAGCAGCGGACGCTGGAATTGAAGATCAAGCCGGGCGACACGCCGCAATCGCCCGACGATGCCGCCGACCACGCGCGGCGGGAGCTGGAAAAACTGATCCGCCAGTTCGAGGACGAGAACCAGGCCTACACCTCGCTGAATCTCTCGATGTGGGCCAATCGCTACGGCACCTATGACGACCTCGCCCGCATCAAGGAATGGTCGGCCGCCGGCGGCCTGGGAGTGGAGGAATGGTGAAAGCGCCCCGTCCCATTCCCGACGCGGTGCGCGCCACGCAGGCGCGCGCGTCCGATCCCAAGGCGTCCGCCTTCGTGTCCGCCAATGCCGGTTCGGGTAAGACCCACGTGCTGGTGCAGCGCGTGATCAGGCTGCTGCTCGAGGGTACACCGCCCGAAAAGATCCTCTGCATCACCTTCACCAAGGCGGCCGCGGCCAACATGGCCGAGCGGGTATTCTCCACGCTCGGCCACTGGGTCACGCTCGACGATGCGGCACTGGATGCGGCGATCCGCGAAGCCGGCATTGCACATCCCAATGCAAAGCTGCGGAGGGAAGCGCGTAAGCTGTTCGCCTGCGCGCTGGAGACGCCGGGCGGGCTGAAGGTGCAGACCATCCACGCGCTGTGCACACGCCTGCTGCAGCAGTTCCCATTCGAGGCCAATGTGCCGGCGCGGTTTGCCGTGCTCGACGAGCGCGATCAGAACGAGATGATGGAGCGCGCCAATCTCGCCGTGCTGCTGGAGGCCTCCCGCAATCCGGACAGCGCGACCGGGCGTGCCTTGATGGTGGCAATGGCGAGCGCCGCCGACGTCACCTTCAAGGACGTGGTGCGCGAGGCGTGCCTCAGCCGCGATTATTTCATGGCCTGGACCGATGCAGCGGGCAGCGCGGAAGCAGCCGCCGGCCAGATGTCCGCAGCGCTTGGCGTTGCCGCCAACTCGATCGAAGACGTCGAGCGCGAGATCCTCGATGGCCCCTATCTGCCACGTGCGCGCTGGGAAGACGTCGCGCTCGTCCTCGACACCGGCAACAAGTCCGACCAGGACCAGGCGGCGCGCTTGCGTGAGGCGCTGGTCTTCACCGGCAGCGCGCAGGTCGACGCCTATCTCGGCGTCTTCCTTACCGATGCCGACCGCACGCCGCGCAAGTCGGTGGTGACGAAGAAATTCTGCGACAACAATCCCGCCATCGGGCGGCTGTTCGAGGCGGAAAGCCAGCGCATCCATCCGCTGATCGAGCGCCGCCGCGCCGTGACGATCCGCGACCGCACCGAGGCGCTGCTGCACATCGCAACCGCGGCGGCCGCGAACTACCGCCGCGAGAAGTTGGAGCGCGGGCTGCTCGACTATGATGACCTCATCGGCAAGACATTGGAGATGCTCGACCGCGTTTCCTCCGGCTGGGTGCATTACAAGCTCGACCGTGGCGTCGATCATGTTCTGATCGACGAGGCGCAGGATACCAGCCCGAAGCAATGGGACATCGTCGCCCACATCATCTCTGAATTCACTTCCGGTGCCGGCGCGCGCGATGGCGTTACGCGCACCGTGTTCGCGGTCGGCGACGAGAAGCAGTCGATCTTCTCGTTCCAGGGTGCGGCCCCGCATGAATTCGACCTGCGCCGCCGCGAGCTGAAGAAGAAGTTCGAGGATGCCGGGCTGAAATTCGATCCGGTCTCCTTCACCTATTCGTTCCGTTCGGGACCCGTGATCCTGCAATCGGTCGACCACGTCTTCCGCGAGCAGGAGATCTATCGCAGCATCCATGCGGTCGAGAACGGTTATCCGCTCCACAATGCGCTCGCCGACGCCGGCCCCAGCCTGATTGAGCTCTGGGAGCTCGCGGAGGCCGACGACAGGCAGGACATCGAAGGCTGGCGCGCGCCGTTCGATGGCGTCTCCGTCACCAGCCCGGAAGTCAAGCTGGCAAAGCGCATCCAGGCCGAGATCAGGCGGCTGGTGGAAAGTGGCACGATGACCGGCAGCCACGGCAACCGCCGGCCGCTCACTTACGGCGATGTCCTGGTGTTGGTGCGAAGGCGCGGCAACGCGTTCGACGCGGTGATCCAGGCGCTGAAGCACGCTAATATCCCGGTCGCCGGCGCCGACCGATTGAAGCTGACCGAGCACATCGCGATCATCGACCTGATGAACCTCGCGGACGCACTGCTGTTGCCGCAGGACGATCTGGCGCTGGCGGTCGCGCTGAAGAGCCCGCTGTTCGGTCTTGACGATGACGATCTGTTCAAGCTGGCCTGGGATCGCAAGGGATCGCTGCGCCAGGCGCTGACACAGCATGCTGCGACCGACGAGCGCCTCGCGGCCGCGGTGAGACGGCTTGAGCGATGCGAGCGGCGGTTTGCCGATTCGGCCCCGTTCGCCTTCTACGCCTGGCTGCTCGGCGGCGATGGCGGGCGGGCGCGCTTCCTGCGCCGGCTCGGCCACGAGGCCAACGACGCGCTCGATGAATTCCTCGAGCTCGCACTGGCCTATGAGCGCAAGGCACCGAGCTCGCTGCAGGGCTTTATGGCGTGGCTCCGCGCGGCCGACACCGAGGTGAAGCGCGACATGGAAATTTCGCGCGACGAGGTGCGCGTGATGACCGTGCATGGCGCCAAGGGGCTGGAAGCCTCCGTCGTATTCCTGGTGGACACCACCACCTCGCCTTCGGATACCCAGCGCCTGCGGCTGATCCATCTGCCGCAGGATAATAGCGCGTCGCACGCGCCCGGCGTCGTGGTCTGGGCCGGCCGCAAGGCCGAGGATCCCTGTCCCGTCGCCAAGGCGCGCGAGGCGATGCTGGAAGAGACGGAGGACGAATATCGCCGCCTGCTCTATGTCGCGATGACTCGCGCCGCCGATCGGCTGATCGTTGGCGGCTGCATGCCCGGCAACATGAAGAAGGTCCGGAATTCCTGCTGGTATGATCTGATCGACAAGGGCCTCGCCAATTCCGGCCTCAGCTTGCAGGAGATCGAGACCCCCGCGGGTCTGGTGAAGCGCTATTTCCGGCCACAGGACGCCGATGCTGCGACCGGCCTCGCTGCCTCGGCAGCGCTGCAGCCGATCGAGCTGCCGTCCTGGCTGCAGCGGCCGGCGCCGGCTGAACTCGCCGCCGACAGCCTGCTGCGGCCGTCCGACCCGACCGACGACAGCCGCCGCGTCCGCAGCGGCGAACAGCTCACCCAGCGCGCCCGTGCCATCCAGCGCGGCACGTTGGTGCACCGGCTGTTGCAGTCGCTGCCGGATATCGCACCCGAGCGCCGGCGCGGCGCAGCACTCTCCTATCTCGAACGCAACGCCGAGGATTGGACCGAGCAGGAGCGTGGAGCGCTGGCGGAAAGCGTGCTGGCCCTGATCGCCGATCCACGCTTCGCAGCCGTGTTCGCCGCCGGAAGCCGCGCGGAAGTCTCCATTGTCGGTCGGCTGGAGCAGCCCGGGCAGGCGCCGGCGCTGGTATCCGGCCAGATCGACCGGCTGGTGGTGACAGGAGAGGAAGTCCTGATCGTCGATTTCAAGACCAACCACGCCCCGCCGAAAACTGCGGCCAAGGCACCGCGGGGCTATGTCCGGCAGCTGGCGCTCTACCGGGCCGTGCTGCGCAAGCTTTATCCTGGGCGATCCGTCCGCGCCGCCCTGCTCTGGACCGAAACTACTGAATTGATGGAGATTTCCGTCTCCGCGCTGGACAGGGAGCTGGCATCCCATCGTGCTGGCGTGACCGAGCTTGACCCGGCAGGGGCGCGTTCATAGGTTTGACGTATGATCCCGGGCGCGACTCAGTCGCGCCCTTTTCTTCCAACCGAACGAGGTATCCCATGGCAGTGGGCAAGGTCTCTGACGCCAATTTCGAAGCCGAAGTGCTCAACGCGACCGGGCCTGTCGTGGTCGATTTCTGGGCCGAATGGTGCGGCCCCTGCCGCATGATCGCTCCCGCACTGGACGAGATCGCGGGTTCGATGGGCGACAAGGTTAAGATCGTGAAGCTCAACGTCGACGAGAGCCCGAAGACGGCTTCCAAATACGGCGTGATGTCGATCCCGACCTTGATGATCTTCAAGGGTGGCGAGATGGCCTCGCGCCAGGTCGGTGCGGCGCCGAAGGCGAAGCTGCAGCAGTGGATTTCCGCTGCGGTCTGATTCGGCAGTTTCCTTGGAATAATTTTCGACAGCGGCCGGCGGATAGCCGGCCGCTTGCGTTGAGAGGGCGTGTGTTGCGTTTGAAGGCCCTCGCCCGTGCCATCTCCTCGCCGAAAGATCGCTTCCGACTCCACTGCGCTGCTCGCGATGGAAGCGCGTTCGGTCGATGCGATCCCGCGCGGGGGCGAGTGGCAGTATGAACCGAAATGGGATGGCTTCCGCTGCCTGCTTGCGCGCGACGGCGAGAAGGTCGACCTGCGCTCCAAGTCCGGCGAGAATCTTGGGCGCTATTTTCCCGAGCTGATTGCTGCCGCCCTCAAGCTCAAGGCAACCTCATTCGTGCTCGATGGCGAAATCGTCGTGCCGCATGGCAAGATGTTCTCGTTCGACGATCTGTTGCAGCGGATTCATCCCGCGGTCAGCCGTATCAAAAAGCTGGCGCAGGAGACGCCTGCGCTATTCATCGCGTTCGACCTGCTCGCGAATGCAGCCGACAAAAAGCTATCGGCCGAACTTCTCAGCCGACGGCGGCCAAAGCTCGAAGCATTCGCCAGGGTGCAGTTGAGGTCCAATCCGGCATTTCGGCTTTCACCGGTCACCACAAGCTACGCGACGGCGATGAAGTGGCTGAAGCAATCGGGCGGCGGGTTCGACGGCGTGATCGCCAAGCGCATCGATCTGCCCTATCAGGCCGGCAACCGCGACGGCATGCAGAAGGTCAAGAAATTCCGCAGCGCCGATTGCGTGGTCGGCGGCTTCCGCTACGCGACCAACAAGATCAATGGACGGAACGTCATCGGCTCACTCCTGCTCGGCCTCTATGACGATGACGACCTGTTGCACCATGTCGGCTTCACTTCCGCCATCAAGCGCGAGGACAAACCGGCGCTGACGGCAAAGCTGGAGGCGCTGATCGCAAAACCCGGCTTCACCGGGAATGCGCCGGGCGGCCCGAGCCGCTGGTCGACCGACCGCTCCGCGCAATGGTGTCCGCTGAAACCGAAACTGGTGATCGAAGTCTGCTACGACCATTTCAGCGGCGAGCGCTTCCGCCACGGCACCTCGATCCTGCGCTGGCGCCCGGACAAGGCACCGCGGCAGTGCACCTTCGAGCAGTTGAAGCAGAAGGCTGTCGACCCGATGAAATTACTGAAGGTGTAGCCGGCGTTCACACCGGCGGCGTGCCGTTCACCTCGAGCACATGGCCGGCGAGATAGAGCGAGCCCGTGATCAAAATGCGCGGCGGCACCTCATAGGCAAGCTGCGACAGCGCCTGCAGCGCGGCCTCCACACTCGGCGCGATGTCCACACGCATGCCGAACGCGCGGGCGGCATCCGCCAGCCGATCCGGCGGCATGGCGCCCGTGCGACCCGGAATCTTGACCGCGATGATGTGGCGCGTGAGGCCGGCGAAATTGGCGAGAAAACCGGATGCATCCTTGTTCGCCATCATGCCGGCGATCACGACCAGCGGACGCGACACCCGCTCTTCGAGGTCGCCGAGGGCAGCGGCTGCCACGCGACCGCCTTCGGCATTGTGCCCGCCGTCGAGCCAGATCTCCGAGCCCGCCGGCGCCAGATTGACCAGCATGCCCGACGCCAGCCGCTGCATCCGCGCCGGCCATTCGGCATTGACGATGCCGGCCTCGAACGCCGCGATCCCGATCTTGAACGCGTCGATCGCACGCAGTGTCGCGATCGCGAGCCCGGCATTGTCGAACTGGTGACGGCCGAACAGCTTTGGCGCCGCCAGATCCATCAGGCCGCGATCATCCTGGTAGACCAGCCGGCTGCGCTCGACCCCGACATGCCATTCCTGTCCGGCCGCATGCAGCGGCGCACGCCGTCGCGCCGCCTGCGCCTCGACCACCGACATCGCGTCGGGCGGCTGCTCGGCCGAGATCACCGGCACGCCAGGCTTGATGATCGCGGCCTTCTCACCGGCGACCGCGGTCAGCGTATCGCCGAGGAATTCGGTGTGATCCATGCTGATCGGCGCGATGACGGACGCAAGCGGCCTCTCGACCACATTGGTCGAATCCAGCCTGCCGCCGAGTCCGACCTCCAGCAGCGCGATGTCGGCCGCATGCCCAGCGAACAGGCAGAAGGCCGCCGCGGTCTCGATCTCGAAGATCGTGATCGGGCGGCCTTCATTGACGCATTCGCAATGTTCGATCACCGAGCGCAATTCGTCGTCGCCGACCAGCACGCCGCCGCCGACGCGGCCAAGGCGATAGCATTCGTTCAGTCGCACCAGGTAGGGCGAGGTGAAAACATGCACGCGCAGGCCGGCCGCTTCCAGGATCGCGCGCAAATAGGCGATCGTGGAGCCCTTGCCGTTGGTGCCGGCAACATGGATCACCGGCGGCAGCTTGCGCTCGGGATGATCGAGCCGCGCGAGCAGCCCGTGCATGCGATCGAGGCTGAGATCGATCGTCTTCGGATGCAGCGCCGACAGGCGCGCAACCAGCTCGCCGAGCGGCGGCGACGGTCGGGCGGCGGGCACGCTCACGCGTGAGGCGCTGCCGGCACGGTTTCCGGTGCCGAGACGATCTGGGTGGGCGTGGTGACCTCCGGCGCAGGCTTCAAGGGAGCTTGCAGCGGCGGCGATTTGGTGAGCAGGCGGCACAGCCTCGCCAGCGTCGCGCGCATGTCATGGCGATGCACGACCATGTCGACCATGCCGTGGTCGCGCAGATATTCGGCGCGCTGGAATCCCTCCGGCAGCTTCTCGCGGATGGTCTGCTCGATCACGCGCGCGCCGGCGAAGCCGATCAGCGCGCCCGGCTCAGCGATTTGCACATCGCCCAGCATTGCATAGGAGGCGGTGACGCCGCCGGTGGTCGGATTGGTCAGCACGACGATATAGGGCTGCTTGGCCTCGCGCAGCATCTGCACGCCCACCGTGGTGCGCGGCATCTGCATCAGCGACAGGATGCCTTCCTGCATCCGCGCGCCGCCTGAGGCTGCGAACACGATGAAGGGGGACTTCTTCTCGACCGCAAGCTCGAGCCCGCGCACCATCGCCTCTCCGGCGGCCATGCCAAGCGAGCCGCCCATGAAATCGAAATCCTGCACGGCGATCACGACGCCGGCGCCTTCGAGCTTGCCGTAACCGATCTTGATCGCGTCATTCAGTGAGGTTTTTGCCCGCGCATCCTTGATGCGGTCGACATATTTGCGCTCGTCGCGGAACTTCAGCGGATCGGGCGCCACCTCTGGCAGGGCCACGTCGAACCAGGTCTCATTGTCGAAGATTGACTTCAGCCGCGCCACCGCGCCCATGCGCATGTGGTAGTTCGAGCCGGGAATGACGAACTGGTTGGCCTCGACGTCCTTGTAGAACACGAGCTGCCCGGAATCCGGGCACTTGATCCAAAGGTTCTCGGGCGTCTCGCGCCGCAGGATGCTGCGGATCTTCGGCCGGACGACATTGGTGAGCCAGTTCATGCTTCGCTCCGAAATGCGGTCGGTTCCGCATTGCTTGAATATATGGCGGCCCGGCCAACGCCCGGCAAGCCGCCTAAAATGACGATTGTAGCCTATTCGGCGGCTTGTTTGGCGCCCCGGACGCCCTGCGCGAGCGCGGCGACAAGGTCGGCAACCGCGGATACGGTCTTTGCGGTCGCTCGCCCCTCCGCATCCAGGCTACCCCGCACGGCATCGACCAGCGCGGTGCCGACCACCGCACCGTTGGCGCTTTCGCCGATCGCCCGCGCGGTTTCCGGGGTGCGGATGCCGAAACCGACGCAAACCGGCAGCTTCGTATGCCGCTTGATGCGTGCCACCGCCTCGCCGACCGCCTTGGCGTCCGCCGCCGCGGCACCGGTGATGCCGGTGATCGAGACATAGTAGACGAAGCCGGAGGTGTTCGCGAGCACCGCGGGCAGGCGCTTGTCGTCGGTAGTCGGCGTCGCCAGTCGAATGAAGTTGAGCCCAGCCTTCATCGCCGGCAGGCACAGCTCGGCGTCCTCCTCCGGCGGCAGGTCGACGATAATCAGACCATCGACGCCGGCGCTCTTGGCATCGGCGAGGAACTTGTCGACGCCGTAAATGTAGATCGGATTGTAGTAGCCCATCAGCACCAGCGGCGTGGCGTCATCATCCTTGCGGAAGCCGCGCACCATCTCGAGCGTCTTCCTGAGCGTCATGCCGCCCTTGAGCGCGCGTAAGCCGGCCGCCTGGATCGAGGGACCATCCGCCATCGGATCGGTGAAAGGCATGCCGATCTCGATAATGTCAGCGCCGGCCTTCGGCAGCGCCTTGATGATGTTGAGCGACGTCGCAGGATCGGGATCGCCGGCCATCACGAAAGTGACAAAGGCAGAGCGGCCCTGCTTCGCGAGCTCGGCGAAACGTGCATCGATACGGGTGGTCATGGTGCGGCGTTCGCTGTGGTGCTACACCTCTCCCCTCCGGGGAGAGGTCGGCTGCGCAGCAGCCGGGTGAGGGGGATGGAGAGGTTCAAGGCGAGAGCACGGAGCCTCCGCGCGTCGCAGACCAGCGCCGAGGCCAAGCTTTGGCAGGCATTGCGCAACAGGAAGCTGGCGCGGTGGAAGTTTCGTCGCCAACATCCGATCGACCGGTACATCGTCGATTTTGTCACGCTCGATGGCAAATTGATCGTCGAGGTCGATGGAGCGACACATTCCACGGACTCCGAGATCAAGTACGATGAGGCGAGAACGAAGGTTCTCGAAGCCTGCGGCTTCCTTGTCGTCCGCGTCTCGAATACCGATGTGTATGAGAATCTAGAGGGGGTGCTCGAGATGATCGAAACCTCACTGCGATTCGAGTGAATGGAGAGACCCCTCACCCGGCTGCTGCGCAGCCGACCTCTCCCCGGCGGGGAGAGGTCAGAAAGGGAGCGGCGGCAGATAGTCACTTTTTTCGGCCCTTCAAGATGTCGCCGACCTGCGGCACGTCCTTGTCGCCGCGGCCGGAGAGGTTGACCACCATCAGGTGATCCCGGGGTCGCTTCGGCGCGAGCTCCATCACCTTGGCGATGGCGTGCGCCGGCTCCAGCGCCGGAATGATGCCTTCGAGCCGTGAGAGCAACTGGAAAGCTTCCAGCGCCTCTTCATCGGTCGCCGAGAGATAGTTGACGCGGCCGGTCTCGTGCAGCCAGGCGTGCTCCGGCCCGATGCCGGGATAATCCAGTCCGGCGGAGATTGAATGCGCCTCCTGGATCTGGCCGTCTTCGTCCATCAAGAGATAGGTGCGGTTGCCATGCAGCACGCCGGGCCGGCCGCCCGCGATCGATGCAGCGTGCAATTGCGTCAACCCGTGACCGGCGGCCTCGACGCCAAAGATCTCGACCGAGGGATCATCGAGGAACGGATGGAAGAGCCCCATCGCATTGGAGCCGCCGCCGATGCAGGCGATGAGCGAATCCGGCAGGCGGCCCTCGACCTCCTGGAGTTGCTGGCGCGTTTCGATGCCGATGATCGACTGGAAGTCGCGCACCATCATCGGATAGGGATGCGGGCCCGCCACCGTGCCGATGCAATAGAACGTGTTGTGCACGTTGGTGACCCAATCGCGCAGCGCATCGTTCATCGCATCCTTCAGCGTGCGGGCGCCCGACTGCACCGGAACCACCTTGGTGCCCAACATCTCCATGCGGATCACGTTGGGCTGCTGGCGCGCGACGTCGACTGCGCCCATGTAGACCACGCATTCGAGCCCGAACCGCGCGCACAGCGTCGCGGTGGCAACGCCGTGCTGACCAGCGCCAGTCTCGGCGATGATGCGCTTCTTGCCCATGCGGCGCGCCAGCATGATCTGGCCAAGCACATTGTTGACCTTGTGCGAGCCGGTGTGGTTGAGCTCCTCGCGCTTGAAATAGATTTTTGCACCGCCGAGATGCTCGGTCAGCCGCTCGGCGAAATAGAGCGGCGAGGGCCGGCCGACATAATGCTTCAGATGGCCGTCCATCTCCTTCTGGAAAGCAGGGTCGGCCTTCGCCTCAGCATAGGCTTTCTCGAGGTCGAGGATCAGCGGCATCAGCGTTTCCGCGACGAAGCGTCCGCCGAAAATGCCGAAATGCCCGCGCTCGTCGGGACCACTGCGGAAAGAGTTGGGTAGTGCTGGGCTCATCTTCGTTTCCGTCATGGCCGGGCTTGATCCGGCCATCCACGCCTCACCTGCTTCGGGTTTTCAACAGTCGTGGATGCCCAGGACAAGCCCGGGCATGACGCTGCTGAGCGAGCTATCGCTATCATCGATCATCCGTGATCGCGAAAGCGGATTGATGTTCGGCCGCGCGCGCGGCACGGATGAAGGCGCGGATCAGCTCGGGATCCTTGATGCCGGGCGAACGTTCTACGCCTGAGGAGATGTCGACGCCGCCGGCACGGGTGACGCGAACGGCGTCGGCGACGTTGTCGGCGTTGAGCCCGCCTGAGACCATGAAGGGCATGTCAAGCTCGAGCTGTTCCAGCACGTGCCAATCGAACACCGCACCGAGCCCTCCTGGCCGGGTCGCGCCTTTTGGAGCCCTGGCGTCGAACAGAATGCGATCGGCGACCGCGGCATAGCCCACGAGCGGCGCGAGATCGGCTGCTGTCTCGACCGCAAGCACCTTCATCACTTGCAGGCCAAACCTTTGCTTGATGTCGCGGACGCGCGCAATCGTCTCCCTGCCGTGCAGTTGCAGGATGTCGGGCTGCAGCGTCTCGACGACGTTTTCGAGCGTGACGTCATCCGCATCGACGGTGAGCGCCACCTTCACGGCGCGGCCCTTCGCCTGTCGGCCAAGCTCCCGCGCGATGTCGAGCGAGAGGTGCCGCGGCGAAGGCGGAAAGAACACGAATCCCACCATGTCGGCGCCGGCCTCGAGCGCGACGTCGAGCGTCTCGCGCGTGGACAGGCCGCAGATTTTGACAAGCAGGGACATGGTCTCTCAGGGCGTTGCAAGGCCGGAACCAGGGGCTCCGGCACGGGTCGGGTTCTACAACGTCGCGCCTTGCTTGTCTCGCTCGACGACCCCCGGTGAACCGCCATTTGATGGAGCCGTGAGGCGACGCCGTTCGGCCTGCGCGGTGACCAGGGCCGCCCGCAGATCGGCCAGTTCCGCCAGGGCCTGACGCGCGTCAGCCTCATGCTGCCGCGCCGCGCGCCTCCAGCGATACTGCCGGAACCAGGTCGCCGTACTGCCCGCGATCACGCCCAGGATCGCCACCACAATAAGCACCAGAAACAGCGGCAGCGTTATCGCCACCGTCGGAGCGACCGAATTGAACGGATCAAATGAAACCGTCACCAGGTGCCGGTTCGCAACCGCGAAGATGATGAAGAACAGGCCAAGCGGGATGACGAGCAGCGCCGTGAAGAACTTTCGCATCACCATCCCTCGCATCGGCCGACAATCGCACGCCGATCTATAGCAACGGGAGGCGCGGATGCGCCAGCAAACTTCGCGAGATCAGGCGCTGGATTCGGGCGAGCTGCCGCCGCTGCTGCCGGTCTCGCGGTTCAGGCGCTCGCGCATTTCCTTGCCGGTCTTGAAGAACGGAACGCTCTTCTGATCAACGGGAACGTGCGCACCCGTTCGCGGATTGCGGCCGGCCCGCGCCGGACGATGCTTCACCGAGAATGCGCCAAAACCGCGCAGTTCAACCCGGTCGCCGCGCGCCAGCGCAGCCACGATCTCATCGAGAATCGCATTGACGATGTTCTCGACATCCCGCTGGTAGAGATGCGGGTTGTGCTCGGCGATACGCTGAACAAGTTCGGATTTAATCATCGAGAATGTGGCCCGGGACCTTGCGGATATCCATTTCCGTGAAAATGCCTTGAACTGTCAAGACGCTAAATCACTTTTGGCGCCGATGAGAAGCCGTGACAAATGGCCCGAACCTGGCTTTTCGCGATTCCCGCAATACGGGAATGCGACCAAAGACCAATCGTGCGCATCTCAGTTGCTCCCCGCCGGCTGCCACAGCGCCAGCATGCCGTCCATGCTAAGCTGATCGACGGCCTGGACGAGGCCGGCCTGCTCAATGCGGCGCGCGATTCCGCTCAAACCAAACGCATCAAGCGTGACCGAAGCCGCCGTGCGCAGGAATGTCAGATCGCCGAAGCGCGGATTGAGCTTGTAGTCGCGCACCGGCAACTCGCTCTTGATCTTCTTCTCCTGGACCAGCCAGGCGACCGCGGTCTTCTCATCGCCGACCTGATCGACCAGCTTCAACTCCACCGCCTGGCGGCCGGTGAAGACACGTCCGTCCGCGACCTTTTCGAGCAAGGCCTCATCCATGCCGCGCCGATCCTTCACAAGGCCGCGGAACCAGGCATAGGAATCCTTCACCAGCGCATCGATCGCGGCACGTGCTTCCGGGCTGGTCGGCTCGAAGCCGTTGGGCGCGGCTTTCAGTGGCGACGACTTTATCTCTTCGACCTTCACGCCCACGGTCTTCAGGAGTTCGCTGACATTCGGAAACTGGAACAACACGCCGATCGAACCGACCAGCGAGCTCTGCCGCGCGATGATATGATCGGCCGCAATCGCGGTGATGTAGCCGCCGGAGGCCGCCAATCCCTCGACCACCACGACGAGCGGCTTCTTCGTCTTCAGCCGCGTCAGCGCGTCGTAAAGCTGCTCGGAGCCGGCGGTGGTGCCGCCGGGTGAATTGATGTGGACGATGACGGCCGCGGCCTGTGACTTCTCCAGCCGCTCCAGCGCCTCGACGCGATCCTGGTCGCTGCGGATCAGACCTTCAATATTGACGCGCGCGATCGATCCCGCCGTCGTCAGCGAGCTGCGTCCGCCCGTCGCGATCACGCCGGCGCCGACAACGGCCGCAATCACAACCACCGCGGCCGCGACGCGCCAGAAGGTCAGCTTGCGGCGAATGCGGCGACGATCGACGATCACGTCTGAGTCAAGCGACATCGAAAATCTCCAAAAGAGCGCAACGCGTTCTTGCAATCACGGGATGACGGAGAGGTTATCAGAATACACCAATTGCGGTGCAATATGAAGAAAACAAGGCTGGCATAGCGTTACAGGCGTAGCGTCATAGCCCGGATGGAGCGACCGCATAATCCGGGACGGATTCGCCGCTTGCGACAACTCGGATGGCGCTGTGCTGCCGGGCTACGGACGAGCCCCAAACAAAAAAGCCCCGGCCGCAGTCGGGGCTTGATGATGTGACGAGGAAAGCAAGCGCTTACTTCTCGTTGGCGCGATTCTTGAGCGCGGTGCCGAGAATGTCACCAAGTGTCGCACCCGAGTCGGAGGAGCCGTACTGCGCGATGGCTTCCTTCTCCTCGGCCACTTCCAGCGCCTTGATCGAGACCTGCACCTTGCGGGCCTTCTTGTCGAACTGGATCACCCGCGCATCGACCTTCTCGCCGACGGCGAACCGTTCAGCGCGCTGATCGTTGCGGTCGCGGGCGAGTTCCGAGCGCTTGATGAAGGTGGTGAAGTCGGTACCGGCGATCTTCACCTCGATGCCGCTCTCCTTCACTTCGAGCACTTCGCAGGTCACGACCGCGCCCTTCTTGACGTCGCCCGGCTCGGCGAAAGGATCGCCTTCGAGCTGCTTGACGCCGAGCGAGATGCGCTCCTTCTCGACATCGACATCGAGCACGACGGCCTTCACCACGTCGCCCTTCTTGAAGTTGTCGATAACCTGCTCGCCCGGAAGCTTCCAGTCGAGATCGGACAGGTGCACCATGCCGTCGACGTCGCCTTCGAGACCCAGGAACAGGCCGAACTCGGTCTTGTTCTTGACCTCGCCCTCGACCACCGAACCGACCGGGTGCTTCTCGACGAAGACTTCCCAGGGGTTGCGCATGGTCTGCTTGAGGCCGAGCGAGATGCGCCGCTTGACGGAATCGACTTCCAGCACCTGCACCTCGACTTCCTGCGAGGTGGAGACGATCTTGCCGGGATGCATGTTCTTCTTGGTCCACGACATCTCGGAGACGTGGATCAGGCCTTCGATGCCAGGCTCGAGCTCGACGAACGCACCATAGTCGGTGATGTTGGTGACACGGCCCGTGAAGCGGGCGCCGAGCGGATACTTCGCCTCAATGCCCTGCCATGGATCGTCCAGGAGCTGCTTCATGCCCAGCGAGATGCGGTGCGTCTCGTGGTTGATCTTGATGATCTTGACCTTCACGGTCTGGCCGATGGACAGCACCTCGGTCGGGTGATTGACGCGGCGCCAGGCAATATCGGTGACGTGCAACAGGCCATCGATGCCGCCGAGATCCACGAACGCACCGTAATCGGTGATGTTCTTGACCACGCCGTCGATCACCTGACCCTCTTCGAGGTTCTGCACCAGTTCCTGGCGCTGCTCGGCGCGGGTCTCTTCCAGCACGGTGCGGCGGGAAACCACGATGTTGCCGCGGCGGCGGTCCATCTTGAGGATCTGGAACGGCTGCGAGTTGTTCATCAGCGGTGCGACGTCGCGGATCGGGCGGATATCGACCTGCGAGCGCGGCAGGAAGGCCACGGCGCCGTCGAGATCGACGGTGAAGCCGCCCTTGACCTGGTTGAAGATGACGCCCGTGACCTTCTCGTTGTTCTGGAACGCCTTCTCGAGCTTGCCCCAGCTTTCCTCACGCCGCGCCTTGTCACGCGACAGCACGGCTTCACCCAGCGCATTCTCGATGCGGTCGAGGAACACCTCGACCTCGTCGCCGACCTTGAGATCGCTTTCGCGGCCGGGGCCGGCGAATTCGCGCAGCGCCACGCGGCCCTCGGTCTTCAGGCCGACATCGATGACGGCCATATCCTTCTCGATGGCAACCACCTTGCCCTTGACGACCGAGCTCTCCTGCAGATTGCCGCCGGCAAAGGATTCATCAAGCATCGCGGCGAAATCGTCGCGGCTGGGACTATAGGAAGCAGCAGTATTTGAAGCCATATGTTCTCCAGATGCGGGTGTCTTGCCGGCCGTTCGGGTTAAGGGCGCATCGCGCATGTGGTGTCAGGTCCGCAAATCCTGACGACCGCTCGTTGCGCGAAGGCGCAAAAGCGTGCCGGCAGCAAGCCACATGTCCGATACGTGATGATGTCCAGGGCCGAAACGAAAGATCGACGTCAAAAACCGATGGAGCGGGCGCTCCTCCAATATCGGCTGGGACTCATGCCCCAGTGCCGGCCCGCTCGGGCGGCCTCGACATAGTCGATGGCAGCACGGACAGGGTTGATATAATATCCGGCGCTATTTTCGGCAAGCCAGAAATGCCCGATTTGCGGGGCTCTGAGGCTGACACAAGCCTTAACAATGCCGGACTGCATTTGAACAATTGTTGACCGTGTTGCGCGAAAGGCATCCGGCACGGCTTGCGGTGGAACCGGGGCTTAAGTGAGCCCGCGCATAGTGGGCCCACCCAAGAGACAGGGGGAGATGATCATGAAAAGCCTGATCGCCTTGGCCGTAGTTGCCGCGTTTGCACTCGGCCATGCCATCGCCGCGATGCCCGGCGCGGCAGCATCGATGCGGACCTTTTCGGCTGCGCAGTCGTTTTCCGGTCTGGCTGACCAGTAATCCTCGACGCGCTAGGGTAGCTCGCGTGCCGCACGCACCGCCTCAACGATGTCGATCGCAGCCCGCACGCCTGCCTCGATATCGAGGTTGGAATTATCCAGCGTGTGCGCATCGGGCGCTGCCTTTAGCGGGGCCGCCGAACGGTTCTTGTCGCGCTCGTCGCGTTTGAGAATGTCGGCCAGCACCGCAGCTTCATCGGCGTCCTCGCCGCGTGCGCGCGCCTCCAGCGTCCGCCGCCGCGCACGCACACGCGGATCGGCGACAACAAAGATCTTCACATCGGCATTCGGGCAGATCACGGTGCCAATGTCGCGGCCGTCGAGCACCGCGCCGGGCGGGTCCGCCGCGAACTGGCGCTGAAAGTTGACGAGCGCCTCGCGCACCTTGGGTATCGCAGACACCACCGAAGCGGCATCGCCGATCCGCTGCGTCTTCAATTCGGGATGGCCGAATTTCTCGGGGTCGAGTTCCATCGCCGCCTTGATCGCGCGCGCCTCATCGGTGAGGTCGGCGCCGGCATCGAGCAGCGCTTTCGCCACCGCGCGATAGATCACGCCGGTATCGAGATGGCGGTAGCCATAATGAGCGGCGAGCCGCTTTCCCAGCGTACCCTTGCCGGATGCTGCCGGTCCGTCGATAGCGATGATCATGAAAACTCCGCGCCGAGCGAGCGCATCATCGGAATGAAATCCGGGAAACTGGTGGCGATGAAGGCAGTGTCGTCGATCGTCACCGGCTGGTCGGCGGCGAGCCCCATCACCAGTGCAGACATTGCGATGCGATGATCCATGTGGGTGGCGACCACGCCGCCGCCGGGCACATGGCCCTTGCCCTCGACGATCAGATCGTCGCCGGAAATCTCGACCTTGACGCCGTTGACGCGCAGCATATCGGCGGTGGCCTCGAGGCGATCGGATTCCTTGACGCGCAACTCCTGCAGCCCGCGCATGATGGTGGCGCCTTCGGCGTAAGCGGCTGCCACCGCCAGCACCAGATATTCGTCGATCATCGAGGGCGCACGTTGCGGCGGCACCTCGACCCCGCGCAATTTGGAAGCACGCACGCGCAGGCGCGCCATCGGCTCGCCGCCGTCACTGCGCAGCTCGTCCTCCTCGATGGAAGCGCCCATCTCGCGCAACGTGGTGAACAGGCCGGTGCGCAGCGGATTGGTCATCACATCGGGCAGCACGATATCGGAGCCCTCGACGATCAGCGCCGCCACGATCGGGAACGACGCCGAGGAGGGATCGGCGGGCACGACGACCTCGGCGCCATGCAGTTCGGGCTGGCCGGTCAGCGCGATCCTGCGGCCGCGGCTGCCTTCCTTGCTCGAGGCAAGCTCGGCGCCAAAATGCTTCAGCATCAGTTCAGTGTGATCGCGGCTGGCTTCCTGCTCGATCACTGTCGTGACGCCCGGCGCCGAAAGCCCCGCCAGCAGCACCGCGGACTTGATCTGGGCCGAGGCGACAGGGGTCTTGTAGATGATCGGCACCGGGTTGCGGGCGCCATGCAGCGTCAGCGGCAGGCGGCCGCCTTCCCTCATTTCGCCCGCTTTGGCGCCCATCAGTTCCAAGGGATCGAGAATCCGCCGCATTGGCCTGGAGCGCAGGGAGGCGTCGCCGTCAAAGATCGCAGTGATCGGACAGCCGGCGACCGCTCCCATCACCAGCCGGCAGCCGGTGCCGGAATTGCCGAAATCGAGCGTTCCGGTGGGCTCCGCGAAGCCCCCGACGCCGACGCCCCGAACCGACCAGACGAACGGGCCGATGCGCTCGACCTCGGCGCCCAATGCCCGCATCGATTTGGCGGTATTGAGCACGTCTTCACCCTCGAGCAGCCCGGAAATCCGACTCTGGCCGACGGCCAGCGCGCCCAGGATCAGGGCCCGGTGGGAGATCGACTTATCGCCGGGCACGCGCGCCCTGCCGTTCAGGGGACCGCTCGCGCGGGCCTCCAGAGGGGTCTTTTCGGGGTTCTGGTGGTCGGAATGGGCCAAGCTCGCGTCCTCTCGCGGCGCGGCACGTAACACATCGAACCCCCGGCGTCACCCGGGGATAAATGCGCGCAAACCGCTATTGACAGCGGCCCCTCAACTAGCCAAGTGAAGCACCGCTTTTCAGAAATTCCTGGGATTACCACGTGGCCAAGTCCGACCTCGGAACCAAACGCATTTGCCCGACCACGGGCAAGAAGTTCTATGATCTGAACAAGAACCCGGTCATCTCGCCCTACACCGGTGAGGTCGTGCCGATCGCCCCCGTGGCGCCCCCCCGCGCCACCCGAGGCGCCAGCGCCGCTGCGGCTACCGCCGCTGCCGATGTGCCGGAGCCCGCGGAAGCCGAAGAGTTGGTCTCGCTCGAGGAGGCCGATGCCGAGGAGAACACCGGCAAGGTCAAGGCGGTCGCCCCCGAATCCGAGGACGATATCGAGATCGACGAGACCCTCGAAGACGATGATGACGATGATTCCACCTTCATCGCCGATGAGGAAGAGGGCGATGAGGACGTCACCGACATTATTGGCGACGTCGGAGGCGATGAAGAGACTTGAGGTCGATCCAGAACTGTGTTCTGGGTCTTTCCCCGCGAGCAGGATTCGGCTCGCGATCCCTTAAGGGGCCATAGCTCAGCTGGGAGAGCGCTTGCATGGCATGCAAGAGGTCGGCGGTTCGATCCCGCCTGGCTCCACCAGCCTTCGCTCGCTTCGCGAGCTACGGCTCGGCGAGACCTATCGTAGCGAAGGCTGCCTCGCCGTAGCCCGCAGGGCGAAGGCGGGCCTCGGCAACTAGACTCCAAGATTCGCTGGCGTCAGATCCGATATAGTCCCCATCCGTAAGCACTTTGGGGGCTGCTGCGTGAAATACGTCTATATTCTCGAAAGTATTGATTCAGAACATTTCTATGTTGGCTTGACCGACGATCTGCGCGCCCGGTTGCCAAAGCACAATGCCGGCGAAGTGCCACATACGTCGAAGTACAGGCCTTGGCGGCTACGAACTTATTTTGCCTTCAACGACGAGGCCCGAGCAGTCGCATTTGAGAAATACCTAAAATCCGGGTCGGGCCGCGCTTTTGCGAGAAAGCATTTCTGAGGCGCCGCAACTCCCTCACTCCCCCGCCGCCGCATTCAGCCTATCCCGCATCGCGATTATCTCGTTCTTCATCGCCGATAGTTCCGGGATCGAGCAGGCCGAAGCAGCCAGGATTGACTGCGGCACTGCTCTCGCTTTCTCCTTCAGCGCCTGACCTTGCGGCGTGAGCGCGATCAGCACCTGCCGCTCGTCTTTCTTGCTGCGTGTGCGCTTGATGAGCTGCGCCGCCTCCAGCCGCTTGAGCAGCGGCGTCAGCGTGCCGGAGTCCAGGAACAGCCGCTCACCGATGTCCTTGACCGGCACCGCATCCTTCTCCCACAGCACCAGCATCGCCAGGTATTGCGGATAGGTCAGCCCGAGCCGGTCGAGGAGCGGCTTGTAGACGCGATTGAACGCATGCGCGGTCGAATAGATCGCAAAGCAGATTTGATTGTCGAGCCGTAGCGGCTGGTCCGCGACCGCCAGCTGTTTCCGTGCCATTTCTTAGCCTCGTCAGAATCTCAGTTCATTGTGGGCCGGCGCGGCCTCACATTCAATTGCGTACAATTAAATGTGAGGCCATGCTCTTTATATTGTGCACAATCTAATTGTTCGCAATATAAGCGGCCATCGAAACCGTTGATCAGGGAGACCCCCATGTCCGTGAACGTGCTCTACAAGACCAGCGCCAAGGCCACCGGTGGCCGCGACGGCCACGCCGCCACGCTCGATGGCGCACTCGACGTCAAGCTCACCACCCCGAAGGAACTCGGTGGTGGCGGCGGCGCCGGCAACAATCCCGAACAGCTCTTTGCGGCCGGCTACGCCGCCTGCTTCATCGGCGCGATGAAGTTCGTGGCCTCGCAGGGCGGCCCGAAGGTGCCCGCCGATGCTTCGGTGACATCGACCGTGGGCATCGGACCGCGCTCCGAAGGCGGCTTCGGTCTCGATATCGCGCTCGATATCTCCCTGCCCGGGCTGGCGCGCGCCGATGCCGAGGCGCTGGTGGAAAAGGCCCACTAGGTGTGCCCCTATTCCAACGCCACCCGCGGCAATGTCGATGTCCGCCTGAACGTGGTGTAAATCCGTATGACGGAATAGCCCGCCGCGCACGGCGGCTATTCGCGTTGCGACCGGCGATGCGGCATGCCCTGAGCGCGCGATAGGGCATTGCCGATGCGTCCGAACACCGCTAGCTCTGGACAAGCCCTCCATCTGTTTGACTTGAGCGAAGGTTTTCCATGAGTTCAGAAGCGGTCGCAGGCGCGATGGCCGGCCTGCGCGTGATTGATCTGACGCGCGTGCTCGGCGGCCCCTATTGCACGCAGATTCTCGCCGACCACGGCGCCGACGTCATCAAGGTCGAGCCGCCTGCCGGCGACGAGGTGCGCGACTGGGGTCCTCCCTTTCATGACGAGGATGCGGCCTATTTCGTCGGCATCAACCGCAACAAGCGCTCGATCGGGCTCGATCTCGCCTCCGAAGGCGGGCGCGCGGTGCTGATGAAGCTACTCGAAGGCGCCGACGTCCTGATCGAAAATTTCAAGCCGGGCACGCTCGACAAATGGGGCATCGGCAACGACGTGCTGCGCGCGAAATTTCCGCGGCTGGTGCATTGCCGGATCTCCGGCTTCGGCGCCGACGGGCCGCGCGGCGGCAATCCCGGCTATGATGCGATCATCCAGGCGATGACCGGCATGATCGCCGCCACCGGCTCGCCGGAGAGCGGCCCGATGCGGATCGGCGTGCCGCTGGTCGACATCACCACCGGGCTCTATGCCGCGATCGGCATCCTGATGGCGTTGTCGGAGCGGCAGCGTTCCGGCGTCGGCCAGTTCCTCGAGACCACGCTGTACGAGACCGGCCTTGCGATCATGCATCCGCACACGGCCAACTACTTCATGCACGGCAAGCCGCCGAGCCTGACCGGCAACGAGCATCCGAACCTGGTGCCGTACGCAATTTTCCCGACCAAGACCGACAACATCTTCATCGGCGTCGGCAATGACGGCACCTTCGGCAAATTGTGCAAGGAGATCGGCAAGCCCGAGCTCGGCATCGATCCGCGCTTTGCCCGCAACAAGGACCGCATCGCCAACCGCGACGCGCTGCGCGCGGAGCTGGCCGCCGTGTTCCGCCAGTACGAGGCCGAGCCGCTGTGCAATCGCCTGCTCGCCGCCGGCCTGCCGGCGGGCCCGGTGCAGAAGATCGACCAGGCGCTGACCAATCCGCACACGATCTATCGCGGCGATATCATCGAAAAGGATTGGTACAAGGGCGTCGCCTCACCGATCCGGCTGCAACGCACCAACCCCAGCCTGCGCCGCACCCCGCCGAAGTTCAGCCAGCACGCCGCTGAGGTGCTCGGCGAGTTCGGCTATTCGCAGGCCGAAGTCGAGGCGCTGGTCGCCAAGGGCGTGGTCTGCGGACCCGAGCGGAAGCGCTGATCTGTTCGGGCTACGTGCTCGTCATTCCGGGATGCGCCGAAGGCGCAGGCCAGGAATCCATCGGGCCACAAACGATGTGGATGAATGGATTCCGGGCTCACGCTCCGCGTGCCCCGGAATGACGGCTAAAGCCAGCGCGAACCCTTGGCATTCGGAGCGCCGCTACCGGCGCCTTTCGTCGTTTCTACCTTTCTCCGGCTTCCCCGGCGCCATGATCTTCGCTTATAGGTCATTTGCACGTCATTCCGCGCTGTTAGCGCAACCGACGGAGATGGCGGCTTAATGGGAGGGGTTTGATGGCTTTTCGACAGTTCGGCGCTGCAGCAATCGCGGTCGCACTGGCATTCGGCGCTTCGCCGGCGTTTGCCGCGACTGAAATCCAATGGTGGCACGCCATGACCGGCGGCAACAACGATGTCGTGGTCAAGCTCGCCAATGACTTCAACGCATCACAGAGCGAATACAAGGTCGTCCCGACCTACAAGGGCGGCTATGCGGACACCCTGAACGCCGGCATTGCGGCGTTCCGCGCCGGCAACGCGCCCCACATCATGCAGGTCTTCGAGGTCGGCACTGCCACCATGATGGCAGCGACCGGCGCGATCAAGCCGGTCTACAAGCTGATGCAGGAGGCCGGCGAGAAATTCGATCCCAAGAGCTACCTGCCCGCGATCACCGGCTATTACTCGACCTCGAAAGGGGAGATGCTGTCCTTCCCCTTCAACTCGTCCTCGACCGTGATGTGGGTCAATCTGGACGCCTTGAAGAAGGCGAATGTTGCGGAGATTCCGAAGACCTGGCCGGAAGTGTTCGATGCCGCGAAGAAGCTGAAAGCTGCCGGCTACACCAATTGCGGCTTCTCCAACGCCTGGGCGACCTGGGTCAATCTCGAGCAGCTCTCGGCCTGGCACAACGTGCCGCTGGCCAGCAAGGCCAACGGGCTCGACGGCTTCGACACCGTGCTGCAGTTCAACGGACCGCTGCAGGTCAAGCATCTCGAAAATCTGATCGAGCTGCAGAAGGACAAGACCTACGACTATTCCGGCCGCACCAACACCGGCGAGGGCCGCTTCACCTCGGGCGAGTGCCCGATCTTCCTGACCTCGTCGGCCTTCTTCGCCAATGTGAAGTCGCAGGCCAAGTTCAACTGGACCAACGCGCCGATGCCCTATTACCCGGACGCCAAGGGCGCCCCGCAGAATTCGATCATCGGCGGCGCCTCGCTGTGGGTGATGGGTGGCAAGACGGCCGAGGAATACAAGGGCGTCGCCAAGTTCCTGGCCTTCCTCTCTGACACCGACCGCCAGATCGGGATCCACAAGGCGTCCGGTTATCTGCCGATCACCAAGGCCGCCTATGAGAAAACGAAGGCGGAGGGCTTCTACAAGGACCAGCCCTATCTGGAGACCCCGCTGAAGGAGCTCACCAACAAAGAGCCGACCGAGAACTCGCGCGGCCTGCGCCTCGGCAACATGGTTCAGCTTCGCGACATCTGGGCGGAAGAGATCGAGCAGGCGCTGGCCGGCAAGAAGACGGCCAAGCAAGCGCTCGATGCCGCCGTTGAGCGCGGCAACCAGATGCTCCGGCAGTTTGAAAAAACCGCCGTACGCTGAATGATGCAGTGATGCGATGGATCCGGCGGGCCGCATGATGCGGCCTGCTTTGCTTGGGGTGTCATGCAGAAGCAGTCGGTTTTCCAGTCAAAGCTGTTGCCTTACGCGCTGGTCGCGCCGCAGCTCGCGATCGTGCTGATCTTCTTCTATTGGCCGGCTGCGCAGGCGGTGGTGCAATCCTTCCTGCTCCAGGATGCGTTCGGGCTCTCGACCAGTTTCGTCTGGTTCGAGAACTACCAGGACATCCTCAGCCAGCCGGACTATTTCGCGGCGATCGTCAGGACCTTCGTATTCTCCTTCGCGATCGCGTTCTCGTCGCTATCATCAGCGTTGCTGCTGGCTGTCATGGCCGACAAGCCGCTGCGCGGCGGCACACTGTATCGCACGCTGCTGATCTGGCCCTATGCCGTCGCCCCGCCGGTCGTCGGCGTGCTCTGGGTGTTCATGCTGCACCCCTCGCTCGGAATCCTGGCGCGCGGATTGCGCGGCATGGGCATCGACTGGAATCCGCTGCTCGACGGCAACCAGGCCGCGCTCCTGATCATCCTGGCCGCCGCATGGAAGCAGATTTCCTACAATTTCCTGTTCTTCCTCGCAGGCCTGCAGAGCATTCCGAAAAGCGTGATCGAGGCGGCCGCAATCGACGGGGCGCGCCCGATGCGGCGGTTCTGGACGGTGACGTTCCCGCTGCTGTCGCCGACCATCTTCTTCCTCCTCGTCATCAACATCGTCTACGCCTTCTTCGACACGTTCGGCATCATCGATACAATGACGCGCGGCGGGCCGGCGAAGGCGACCGAGACGATGGTGTACAAGGTCTATGTCGACGGCCTGCTTGGCGGCAATCTCGGCGGCTCCGCGGCGCAATCGGTGATCCTGATGGTCATCGTGATCGGCCTCACGGCGATCCAGTTCCGCTTCGTCGAGCGCAAGGTGACCTACTGATGGTCGAGCAGGAAGGCATCCAGCGCTACGTCGCGCACGCGATCCTGTGGTTCGGTATCGCCATCGTCGCGTTTCCGGTCTATCTCGCCATCGTTGCGTCGACCCAGGAAAACGCTGTGATCGCCAACGGCCAGATGTCGTTGTTGCCCGGCGGACATTTCCTTCAAACCTACTACCAGACCATCTTCGTCGGCACGAGCGGCTCGACCCGCGAGCCGGTCGGCACGATGCTGCTCAATTCGCTGGTGATGGCGCTCCTGATCGCGTTCGGCAAGATCGCGATCTCGATCATCTCGGCCTATGCGATCGTCTATTTCCGCTTTCCGTTCCGGATGGCGATGTTCTGGCTGATCTTCATCACGCTAATGCTGCCGGTCGAGGTGCGAATCTATCCGACCTACAAGATCGTCGCCGACCTGCATCTGCTCGACAGCTATGCCGGCCTCGCGCTGCCCCTGATCGCATCCGCCACCGCAACCTTGCTGTTCCGCCAGTTCTTCATGACCGTCCCCGACGAATTGCTCGAGGCGTCGCGCATCGACGGCGCCGGGCCTTTCCGGTTCTTCTGGGATACGCTGTTGCCATTGTCACGCACCAACATGGCAGCGCTGTTCGTGATCCTCTTCATTCTCGGCTGGAATCAATATCTCTGGCCGCTCTTGATCACCACGCGTGACGACATGCAGACGATCCAGATCGGCATCCGCAAGATGATCACCACCACCGATGCGCTGACGGAATGGCCCGTGGTGATGGCGACCGCCGTGCTCGCGATGCTGCCGCCGGTGTTCGTTGTCGTTGTGATGCAGAAGCTCTTCGTGCGCGGACTGGTGGAGACGGAAAAGTGAGACATGGCTAACGTCACCCTCCGCAACGTCCGCAAGACCTATCCGGGCGGCTTCGAAGCGATCAAGGGCATCGATTTCGAGGTCGGCGACGGCCAGTTCTGCGTGCTGGTCGGCCCGTCCGGCTGCGGCAAGTCGACGCTGCTGCGCATGGTGGCGGGGCTCGAGACCATCACCGGCGGCCAGATCGACATCGGCGGCCGCGTGGTCAATCAGGTCGAGCCGGCCGATCGCGACATCGCCATGGTATTCCAGAACTACGCGCTCTATCCGCATATGAGCGTCTACAACAACATGGCCTATGGTTTGCGCAACCGCGGCATGGCCGAGCCCGAGATCAGGAAGCGCGTCGAGGAGGCCGCCCGCATCCTCGAGCTTGCCACCATGCTCGACCGCAAACCGCGGCAGCTCTCCGGCGGCCAGCGCCAGCGCGTCGCGATGGGACGCGCGATCGTGCGGCAGCCGAAGGTGTTCCTGTTCGACGAGCCGTTGTCAAATCTCGACGCCAAGCTGCGCATCGCGATGCGTGTGGAGATCCGCAAACTTCAGCGCCGGCTGAGCACGACCTCGATCTACGTCACCCACGATCAGCTCGAGGCGATGACGCTCGCCGACACCCTCGTCGTGATGAACGGCGGCGTGGTCGAGCAGATCGGCAATCCGCTCGAAATCTATCAAAGGCCTGCGACCACCTTCGTCGCGGCCTTCATCGGTGCGCCGCCGATGAATCTGATGCCGCTGACATCAGATGAACTCAGGTCGCAACTCGCGAGCGATATCAATGCCAGCGAGGCCGGCATCCTCGGGATCCGGCCCGAGGACTTCGTGATCTCGAGCGAATCGATCCCCGGTGCCATCGTGCTTGGCCTCACCGTGGAGGCGGTCGAGCATGTCGGCGCCGAGACCTTCGTCTACGGCACGCGCCAGCGCGAGGAGCAGGGCGTCGCCGCCAACCCCGGCGAGCTGCCACCGGGCGAGGTCATCGTCCGGGTTCCCGGCGCGACCGGCCCCGCCATCGGGCAGCGCATCCGGGCCGTCGCCCCCCGCGAGAAATTGCACCTGTTCACCGCCGATGGCCGAAGGCGGGTCGGGTGAGGCTTAACTGCCGCCACCCGCGTCATTCCGGGGCCCGCGCAGCGGGAACCCGGAATCCATCGGGCCCATGCCCATGACGGAGAAATGGATTCCAGGTTCATCGCTATGCAATGCCCCGGAATGACAGCGTTAAGGTTCGCGGCGGGCCAATTAATCCCGATTCCATAGACGCTTGAACCCCCCGCAAATCAGCCCCATATTCGTTCATGACCGGAGGGCAACAGGCCCCTCGGTTGCATGGGGTGCCGCAAGGGCCCCTCAAAGTCGCTTCGAGAGGACTTTGGGATGTCTCGTGTTCCATCGTTATCCAGTCCGTTCCTTCTAGGATTCGACGAAATCGAGCGTGCGCTCGATCGCGTCGTGAAAGGCGCCGACGGCTATCCTCCGTACAACATCGAGCGGTTTGACCGGTCCAACGGCCAGCCGGAACGTCTGCGGATCACGCTGGCGGTCGCAGGATTTACCCGCGAGCAACTCGATGTGACGGTTGAGGAAAATCAGCTTGTGATCCGGGGCCGTCAGCAGGAGGACAAGGCTCGGCAATACATCCATCGCGGCATTGCCGCGCGCCACTTCCAGCGCACTTTCGTGCTGGCGGAGGGGATGCGGGTGCTGGGCGCGGATCTGAAGAACGGGCTGTTGTCGGTCGACCTGGCCAGGCCGGAACCTGAAAGGGTCATTAAGACAATCGCTATCAATGAGCACGAATAATGGAACGAGGAGCGGACTCGACCGCTTAATCGACAGAGGAGTCGAGACCATGAGTGAAGTGAGTACCACGTTAGAACGCGATAGCGTCTCCCCGGAGGCGCTGGCCCATCTGGGCGAGGGTCATATCGCCTATGTGAAGCAGGTCCGTTCCGAGGATGTACCGGATCTCTTTCCCCAGGCACCCGAGATCGCGCCGGGACTGACACTCTTCGCGCTCCATGCCGCCGACGGCACCCCGATCATGCTGACCGATAGCCGGGAAGCCGCAATCGCCAACGCCTGGAGCAACGAGCTGCAGGCCGTCAGCGTCCACTGACGCAGCAGCGTCACGCGCGCTGGCCGAACGCGACCACAGCGAATTCGAATGCGCGGGCATGTCCTCCAAAGAGGCTGTCCGCGCATTTTTTCAGAGCCGCTTGACGCGTGCTATTTTAAGGAGTCCCGGAGTTCAAGCAGCGCCGCTTTGAGCGGCGGTAGATCGTCCTTGACTGCTTTCCAGATGATTGCTGCATCGACCCGCTGGTAATCATGCCGCAGAATATTGCCGATGCCGGCGATATCCTTCCAACGCACGTCCTTGTGCTGCGCCTTCAAATCGTTGGCGAGATGGCGACTGGCTTCCGAGATATCTCTATTCCACGTTCAACCGCAGAACGCAGCAGCCACGAGCGCTGGTAATCGCGAATCGTTTTTCCGGCCAGCGCCCTCTCGATGCCGCGGATACTTTCGAGCATGTCGTGGATCGGCAGCAATGGGGAACGCGTGGGCATTCAAAAAACCCGCGTCGCCTCAGCTTCGATCTGTTTTCGGATCAGCGGATGAAGTCCCTTGCGGGTGGTCAAATCGACCTCGACGCCAAGGCTTTCCTCAAGGAGCCGCTTGGCAGCCACCAGATCCAGGGCGTTAAAGCGGCTCCTAGGATCGTAGTCGACAAACAAGTCTATGTCGCTTTTCGCATTCGCCTTGTTGCGAGCTGTCGAACCAAACAGGTAGAGCGACGTCGCGCCGCGCGCCTTGATGGCGTCCGCTTGGCTTCGTAGCTTCCTCAATGCTTCAGCTCTCGTCATCTGGCCGGTCGTATCATGTACGGCGAAGTGCCGGCCGAGCCAGCATGTGCTTCGCAGTCAACGACTAAGCCGCGCTTGCCGGCGGCAGCGCGAGCACCGAGTAGATTGCCTGCGCGTCACGGGAAGCGCGGAGCTTCTTGGCGACGTCCTGGTCGCGTAACAGGCGGGCGATGCGCGCCAGGGCCTTGAGGTGGTCGGCGCCGGCGCCTTCGGGGGCGAGCAGGAGGAAGATCAGGTCGACCGGCTGGCCATCCATCGCTTCGAAGTCAATCGGGCGCTCCAGGCGCGCGAAAAAGCCGAACAGCTTTTCCAGCTTCGGCAATTTGCCGTGGGGAATTGCGACGCCGTAACCGACCGCGGTGGTGCCGAGCTTCTCGCGTTGCAGCAATACTTCGAAGATCGAACGTTCGTTCTGCCCCGTAAGACTTGCGGCCCGCGCGGCGAGCTCCTGCAGCGCCTGCTTCTTGCTGATGACTTTCAACGCCGGGAGAATCGCCTCGGGTGCGACCAGATCGGTAATCGTCATGGGGCGTTCCGAGGTGAAGTGAACCGTCAGGTTGCGAAATAGGTTGTCAGTCGCAGGCGTCAAGAAGATGAATCGGGAAGCGGCGTTTCGGTCCGGATCCCGATGGGGCGGCTTCTACTCCAAGGCATGAGCCGTGCCAACTCCCGCCGGCCAGTTCCCTCGAGCATATGCTTAAGGGCCGCGGACCATAGGGACGGCCAAGGTGGACGTCAATGCAGTACGGCATAGGCATTATGGGTTAACCACGGGCGGATCGACCCAGCCCACATTGCCGTCCGCACGACGGTAAATGATGTTCACACGGCCGCTACCGCCGTGCTGGAAGACCAGACAGGGTGCGCCGGTCAGGTCCAGTTCCAGCACCGCCTCACTGACCGACAGCCGCTTCAACGAGGTAGTCGCCTCAGCGATGATCACGGGGCTGTATCCGGTGACGTCCTCATCGCCTTCTGCCGGCGCCTCGATCACATAGCTTGGCGCATCCAGAGGAACGCCGTTAAGCTCGGCAAGGGCGGCAGAAGCCGCGTGAGCCTTGCGGGCCGAGCGGTCCTTCAGGCGGCTCTTGTAGCGACGCAGGCGCTTCTCGATCATCAGGAGCGCGGCGTCCGCGCTGGCGTAGGCGTCTGTGGCGTTCGAATCCGCTTCCAGCGTGATCCCGGAATCCAGGTGCAATGCACAGTCGGTGCGGAAGCCGAAGCCGTCCTTGCTCAGCGTGATATGGCCGGAATAGTTGCCGTCGAAATACTTCTTCAGAACCTCATCGGTGCGCTCGCTCACGCGTACGCGAAGTGCCTCGCCGATGGAGATGCTCTTTCCCGAGATTCGAAGGGTCATTGCGTGCCTCTATGCGTGTAAAATCCCGATCGTTTCCGAGGGGGTTCAAGACTATCGCGATTTGACGCGAACGCAATTGAAGCATGATCTGAAGAAGCGGGAACCGGCTTCGGCGAAAAGCCAGGCTTAAACAAAGCAGACGCAATCAATATCCGATTCACCAATCGGAACGTGTTTAGGCGGGCGCGATATCGCGCGAGCGGTCTGGAGAGGAGACAGGTGCTGAAAGGGCGTGACCAAGCATGCTCTGTTTGTCGCGGCGGCGCTGCACCGAAGATGGAATTCGCATCGCCTCGCGATACTTCGCGACGGTGCGGCGGGCGATATCGATGCCCGATGCGCGCAATCGTTCCACGATCGTATCGTCGGAGAGAATCGCGGATGGCGATTCGGCGTCGATCAATTGCTTGATATGATGACGCACGGCCTCGGCGGAATGCGCCTCGCCGCCGTCGGCGGACGCGATCGAGGCCGTGAAGAAATACTTCAATTCGAAAGTGCCGCGATTGGTCGCCATATATTTGTTGGCGGTCACACGCGACACCGTCGATTCGTGCATCTGGATCGCATCCGCCACGGCTTTCAGATTGAGCGGCCGCAAATGCGCCACGCCATAGGTGAAGAAGCCGTCCTGCTGGCGCACGATCTCGGTTGCGACCTTGAGGATCGTACGGGCGCGCTGATCGAGCGCGCGCACCAGCCAGGTCGCATTCTGCAGGCAATCCGTGAAGTAGGACTTGTCGCCGTCTTTCCGGATCGTGTTGGACAATTCGGCGTAATAGGTCTGGTTCACCAGGACGCGCGGCAACGTGTCGCTGTTAAGCTCGACATGCCAGCCGCCGTCGGGTCCCGGCCGCACATAGACGTCCGGCACCATGGTTTGCGTCCGCGATGTGCCGAACTTCAGACCGGGCTTCGGATCGAGCCTGCGGATCTCGCCGATCATATCGGTGATGTCTTCGTCGTCGACGCCGCACAGCTTCCGCAGCGAGGCAATATCGCGCTTGGCCAGGAGATCGAGATGCTCGACCAGGGCCTGCATCGCCGGGTCGTAGCGATCGAGCTCGCGGAGCTGGATCGCCAGACACTCGCTTAAGCTTCGCGCGCAGACGCCAGGGGGATCGAATTTCTGCAGCACCTCGAGCACCGCATCGACCTCTTGCTGCGGCGCACCGAGACGCTCCGCTGCCTGTCCGAGATCCGGCGGCAAGTAGCCGGCCTCATCGACGAGGTCGATCAGATACTGCCCGATCATGCGCTGGGAGGGCGAGGCGAAGGCGACCGCAAGCTGCTCGGCGAGATGGTCGGCAAGCGTCAGCTCGGCGGCGACAAAGGCTTCGAGATTGTAGTCCTCATCGCTGGAGGCGCCGCCGCCCCACTCGGTATAGGCGGTCGGAGCCGCGTCTTTCGCGGCGCGTTCGGCGGCTTCCGCCGGCTCTTCCGTGAAGACGTTGTCGAGGCCGGTATCCAGCGTCTGTTCAATCTCGGCGCGGCTGCCAAGATCGCGGTTCAGCCATTCCGCCTGACCTGGCTCGAAGCCGTCCCCGGAACTCGGCGCCTCGCTCCCGGCATCCTCGCCAAAACTGGAATCGTCAGCCTCGGGAAACTCCGGTCGTTCCGAAGCAGGCTCGCCAGCCACCGGCGGTTCCGGCCCGTCGCTCGCACGCTCCAGCAGCGGGTTCCGTTCCAACTCATCTTCCACGAACGCCGAGAGATCCAGGTTGGACAGTTGCAGCAACTTGATCGCCTGCATCAGCTGCGGCGTCATCACCAGCGACTGCGACTGGCGGAACTCTAGTCTCTGGGTCAGTGCCATGGAGGCAAGAACGGTCCAAAATGAAGTTGGCTCGATTCTTGCTTAGCCTAGTCCAAGGCCGATGTACACGGCTTGACGGATCGGAAAAAGGGCTAGAGGCGGAATTCTTCGCCAAGGTAAAGCCGGCGGACATCCGGATTGTTGACGATCTCATCCGGGCTGCCCTCCGTCAAGATTTCCCCGGCGTAAACGATGTAAGCGCGGTCGGTCAGGCCGAGCGTTTCCCGCACATTGTGATCGGTGATCAGCACCCCGATACCGCGGTTGGTCAGGTGGCGGACCAGATCCTGGATGTCGCCGACCGCAATGGGGTCAATGCCGGCGAAGGGCTCGTCGAGCAGCATGTAATTGGGCCGCGTCGCCAGCGCGCGGGCGATCTCGACGCGGCGCCGCTCGCCGCCCGACAGCGCGATCGACGGTGTCTTTCGCAACCGCGTAATGTTGAACTCGTCGAGCAGCGCGTCGAGTTCCGCCTCGCGCTTCTTCCGGGAAGGCTCGACCACCTCCAGCACCGCGCGGATATTCTGCTCAACCGACAGTCCGCGAAAGATCGAGGCTTCCTGCGGCAGATAGCCGATACCAAGGCGGGCGCGCTGATACATCGGCAGTTTTGTCACGTCGTGCCCATCGAGTTCGATGGCGCCGCGATCGGCCTTGATCAGCCCGGTGATCATGTAGAACACGGTGGTCTTGCCGGCGCCGTTCGGGCCGAGCAGGCCGACCGCCTCGCCGCGGCGCACATAGATGCTGACACCGCGCACGACCTGGCGGCTGCCAAAGCTCTTTTCCACGCTATGCACAGCCAGATAGCCTGGGCGCCGGATCAGGCGCGGGGCAGTGGCGCCGTTGGTCTTGGCGGGTTTGGCGGCGCGCGGGCGCTCCGCCCTGGATGGCGCGGGCGCCGGTTGCGGATGCGGCAGTTCCATGCCGTGCATCGGGGCGGCCCGCGCAACTGGTGGCGCATCCCGGACAGAGCTGGTCAGCATCTCGTCAAAGGAATCGCCAAGCGCCGTGATGTCCTCACGCGAGCGTGCGAAGCCGGAACTGCGTTTCGCAGGGCGCCTTCGGAACATGCCGAATATGTCCACCATCCCGCTTCGCCAGCCTTTCACGGTGTCCCCGGGGACTACGCCCGCGGGCTAATCGATTCGCTCGCGAACCTTGAATGCATGGATGCCCTTGCCCTGTGGCACCGCTTGCCCACCCCAAGGCGCGTTCCACCACCGGACGTCCACTTAAGAAGCATGATCTTTTTTCGGAAAACCGGTTCCCATTTTTCCGGATCAATGCCTAGATACAGTCTCGCCCCGCCGGCTTCAACCTCGCTACTTCAATCCAATGAGTAAGTCATTGATTTATTTTGACTTACTGGAAGATGACGGGCTACCCGGCTGCGGCGGGCAACCCTGGCCACTGCCGCCTTGCCCGCCCTGTCCCTGCCCCTGCTGGATCAGCGCCTGCACCCTGCCGCCGTCGGATTCCACGCGCGAGACGCCGGTCGTCATGTCCACCAGCAGCCGGTCGCCGCGCAGCACATTCTTGCACTGCGTCAGCACGACGCCGCCAAGCATGGTGATCAGGTTGGCCTTGGTGTCGAAGATCGCGGTCTCGCCGGTGACGACCTGATCCTTCTGGGTGACTACGACGTTGCCCTTGGCCTCCAGCCGCTTGATCGAGGAGCTGCCGCCCGGTCCTGGCTGGGCCGACTGCATCGGCGCGGATTTTGCGCCCTTGGCGTTCGACGGCGGCGCGCCTTGTGCTGAATTCGATTCGTAGAACACGACGAGCGTCTTCGAGGTCATGGTGGTGTCGCCCTGCACCACCTTCACATTGCCCGAGAATGTCGCCTCCTTTTTCTTGTCGCGCATCTCGAGCGCCGCCGCCTCGATCTGGATCGGCTGGTCGCGATTCTGGGTAAAGCCCTGCATGGCGTTGGGCACGCCGGAGACCGCGCCTTGCGCGCGCACCGAAGGTGGCGCGATGATCGCGAGCACGAAGGCCGCCGTTGCAACACCGCGCGAAGAAAACAGCTTCATGAAGATCATTTCGTGTTGGCGGACCTACTTGAGCCCGAGCGCGTCTTCTGTGGTGGCGGCGCAGGTGCCGGCGCTGGCTCCGGTTCAGCCTGCGCAGACGGATTATCCATGATCAAATTCATCACGACATTGCCTTCGAAGCGCACGACCTCGCCGCTGTTGTAGATCCGGAGCTTGTCGGCGGTCAGTGTGCCATTCAGCAATTTGACGTCGACATGTTCTTCCGACGTCACGGTGCCCTTGTTGATATCGACAAAGGCTTGCGAAAGCTTTGCCTCATAGCCGGTCGACGATTGCAGGAAGATATCCTTGCGCAGGTCGAGCAGCTGCTGCTTGCTGTCGAAGAAGCCGGTGCGCGCATCCAAGGTCACTGTGGAGCGGTCTTCCATCAGCATCTTTGCACGCAGGGTCTGAAGTTCGACGTGATCGGGGTCGGTGAGGTCCTGGATCGCCGCCTTGGCCCAGAGCTCGTACGGACGCTGGTCGGTCGAGAAGCCTGCAAGGTGCGGCGATTCCATCGTGATCTTGGTGCCCGATACAACCAGGTTGCCCATGTCGACCGGCAGCTTCGGCAACAGCATCCGGAACGGATTGAAGACCGACACCCCAACGATCGCGAGCAATGACAGCACCACCGCCGCGGGGACCGCGATGCGCAGGATCCGCACCATCTGGCTGTGGCGCTCGGCGGCGGCAAAGCGCGCCTCGAGGCCGGCTAGATAGGTCGGGTTCTGGATCGAATTCACCGCTGCTCCAAGGGCGCGAGGTCTGGCAAAGGCTCACATCATTCTACCCGGAACCGCCGGATCGCGCAGCCGGGACCTCGCGTCGCGGCCACCCGCACACTCGCGTTACGAGTGTGACCGAAACGGGGCGGACGGACGCGTTTCCGGCGCCGGCCCGGACACATTCAGGAATGGGCGAAGATATCTTCAGCTTCCCAGCCGCCGAGATCGAGCCGGGCGCGGGTGGGCAGGAATTCGAAGCAGGCTTTCGCCAGTTCGGTCCGACCCTCGCGCGCCAGCATCGCGTCGAGCTTCTCGCGCAGCGCATGAAGATGCAGCACGTCGGAGGCGGCATAGGCAAGCTGCGCCTCGCTCAGCGCCGTCGCGCCCCAGTCGCTCGACTGCTGCTGCTTCGACAGTTCGATGTTGAGCACCTCGCGCACAAGGTCCTTCAGCCCGTGGCGGTCGGTATAGGTGCGGCTGAGGCGGGACGCGATCTTGGTGCAGTAGACCGGCGTCGGCATCACGCCATAGGCATTGTAGAGCGCCGCAAGGTCGAACCGCGCGAAGTGGAAGATCTTCAGGATATTCGGATTGGCGAGCAGCGCCTTCAGGTTCGGCGCATCGGCTGACGCCATCGGCACCTGTACGACGTCGGCGGTGCCGTCGCCATTGGACATCTGCACCACACAGAGCCGGTCGCGATGTGGATTGAGCCCCATGGTCTCGGTGTCAATCGCGACAGAATCCTTGTAACGGGACAGATCCGGCAGGTCGCCGCGATGCAGTCGGATGGTCATGAAAGCGTGCCTCGGGTCAAAAAAGTTCGATTCGAGCCGAGACACTAGCCGCCAAAGCGCGGAGAGGCGAGCGGAACAGGGCAGTTAAACTGCAATAAAACGAGCCATTTGGCGTGGTTTTGCGTTATTTCGGGGTGCTGGCTGCCGAAACCGGGGCGAGCCGGACCGGCGGCCGTCCCTCGGGGCCTCGCCCGGGGAGCGCCAGCGCAATCTGGGCCGCCCGCAACCACTCGCGCAGATGTCCCGGTTGCGCGTTTCACTCCAATGCCGGAGCAAGACCATGCAGAGCCAGGATCGACAGGACCATTGGCAAAACGTCTACACCAGCAAGGCTGAGAACGAAGTCAGCTGGTTTCAGGAGAGCCCGGCGGCTTCGATCGAATTGATCATGCAGGTCGGGGCGACGCGCAGCTCCGCCATCATAGACATCGGCGGCGGGGCTTCACGTCTGGTCGATGATCTCATCGAGAAAGGGTTTGAAGACGTCACCGTGCTCGATGTGTCAGAAGCGGCGCTGCAGGTTGCCAAAAACCGTCTCGGAGACCGTGCTGCAAGGGTCGATTGGATCGTCGCTGACGTAACGACGTGGGAACCGCCAAAGACCTGCGATATCTGGCATGATCGTGCCGCTTTCCACTTCCTGACCGAGGAGAACGACCGCACGGCCTATGTGGCGCGCTTGAAGCAGGCACTGAAGGCCGGAGGCCACGCGATAATCGCCACCTTCGCGTTGGACGGACCGGAGCGCTGCAGCGGCTTGCCCGTCGTGCGCTACGACCCGGAGAGCCTCGGCCGCATCTTGGGCCCCGCGTTCGAGCTGATCGATAGGCGACAGCATCGGCACACGACGCCATGGGGCGCGAAGCAGTCGTTCCAGTTCAGCGTGTTTCGCAAGACCGGGCTCTCCTGACCAGCCGTACTCAAGAAGCCGGTGGTAACTCATTCGGCGGCATCTGGACTTTGGCTTACCCGCTTTGTACGGACGACTCCTCCCGAAGAGGTCGCAAGGTCGAGATACGGTCAGAACCAGAAGATGCGCCGAATACCCAGACCACTCCAATCGATGAAGTTCCTGCTCGCCTGGATGATGCCGCCGGGCACGTCGTTCCAGACCTATGCCGCGGGGTCGAAGCTCCGCTTCATCGTCCAGTGCCGGGACGTCATCGGCCGTCACATCGCGAAATATGGCCGGTTTGAACCGCAATTGACCGACTGGATCGGCGCATATCTGCAAGATCGACCGAAGGGTATCGTCGTCGACGTCGGCGCCAATCTCGGCTGGCACGCGGTGCATGCCGCGCAACATGCCTCCGTCACCACCGTGGTCGCGTTCGAACCGGATGCGACGAATGCGTGGCTGCTCGACCGCAATCTCACGATCAACGACATCGACAAGGTCGTCGTCTATCCCTGCGCGGTTGGCGCCAGCGCCGGGCACGCGCATCTGCACCGTTACAAGAGGTCCAACAATGGGCGTCATTCGCTCATCAAGAACTATGGCCTCGGCTCCCGCGTGGTCCCGTTGACTAACGTCGATTCCGCGCTCGAAGCCCTTGGGCTCGCGCAGGACCGAATATTGCTGATGAAGGTCGATGTGGAGGGTTTTGAGCCCGCGGTTCTGGCAGGCGCCGTGAAGGCGCTCGAGCGAGCCGATGTCGTCATCACGGAATACTCGCCCGAGCTGAGCCGCGCCGGCGATTTGTCGGTTGAGGGGATGGTCGACCGGCTGCTTGCGGCTGGATTTGTCCCGCATCAGCTCGCGGCGAAGTCGTCCAAGGCCGTCAGGGTTGATCTGAAGGACTTGCGCGGCATCGAGGACCAGACCGATATCCTCTGGATCAAACCAGGAGCGAACGGTAGCGCCGTGGCCGCATCCGAGCAGGTCGACCCATCCGCGGGATGACGGCATGCCGAGCCTATCGCTGATCGTGATCACCAAGAACGAGGAGCACTGCATCGCGCGGTGCCTGCGTTCGGTTGATGCAGATGAGATCATCGTGGTCGACAGCGGCAGCACGGATCGAACGGTGGAGATCGCCCGCGAGAGCGGCGCGCACGTCGTGGTGACATCGGATTGGCCGGGGTACGGGCCGCAGAAGAGCCGTGCGCTCGAGCTCGCGCGAGGCGACTGGGTTCTGTCGCTTGACGCCGACGAATGGATCGAACCGGAATTTGGGAGGCGCATCAGGTGCGCCATCAACGCACCGGACGCGCCCGCAGCGTACCAGACGCTCCGGCGATCGCGCTTCTGCGGCAAGGCGTTGCGGTTCGGAGGCTGGTCCTCCGACTACATCGTTCGCCTGTTCCAGCGCAGACAGGCCCGATTTTCCGACGACCTCGTCCATGAGGGGCTGATCGTCAATGGATCCATCAGACGGATCGATGTCACCCTCGAGCATGATTCGATCGAGTCCTGGCCCGACGCAGAAGACAAGATCGACCGCTACTCCCGAGCCGCGGCAGAGCAGATGATGGCCCGAGGCCGCCGCGCAGGCCCGTTTGCTGCGCCGTTGCATGGCCTGGCCGCCTTCCTGAAAGTCTACGTTCTGCGCCTGGGATTCCTGGACGGCGCCGCGGGCTGGGGCGTGGCAGAGTACAACCGACGATATTCCGCTGCGAAGTGGCGACGCCTTGCGGAATATTCAGCGCAAGCAAAACGGCACACCTGATTGGGAGCCGAGCAGTTATCGCGCTGCTTCCTGGCGAGTCCGCGCCAAGACAAAGATCGGCACCGAAGCAAGCTGGATCCCGATCGAAAGCGACGGACTTAGCCACCGCGGTTAGCGCCGTAGCCAGTCATCGAGCGACCCGCGGCCGCCGCCGACCACCAGCAGGTACAGGCAGCCGAGCAGCATGACCGGTCGGCGCGGGCTTCATGCATCATGCTCCAAAAGCCCGTCCGCTTGATGTCGTGGGACAGGCGAACATCCAGACGTCGTGGTCAAGGAGTATCGGAAGCTTGGTCGAGATCAGCGCGACGATCATGATGAAGATGAGAGGGATCGCGGCAAGCCGCGTCAGCAGGCCCAGGATGATCAAGCCACCGCAAACCGTTTCCACCACGCCTACCAATGGACCCATCATGTCGGGGTACGGGATTCCGATCCTGGCAAATCGGCCGGCTCCGAGAATGTCCGGAAAAACCAGCTTCTGGATACCTTCGGGCAGAAAGACCATAAGCCCGACCTGCAGACGGACCAGGACGGTCCAGCCGGATGCATTCGTCTCGAGTAGTTGTTTCCAACTCATCGGCGGTCATCTTCCGAGGCCGAGCGGGTGGTTGACGACCGGGATGCGAGGTCGCGATCTGCGGCACTTGCCATCCTTGGTCTGCTGTCTGCTATCGTACGTATTGTTGCCGGGAACTAACCGGATCGCTCCAGGAGCTACCCGCGTCAACCACCGGTCGACGCAGCCGTTCCAATTACGAAATTCGATAAGGCGGAGATGAGATACAAGGATCTGCTGACCGGATTCATCCGGCTCCACATTCTCCACCATGCTTCGGAACACGAGATTTACGGTCAGTGGATCATGGACGAGCTTGCCCGGCACGGGTATCGGCTCAGCCCCGGCACGCTTTACCCTCTGCTGAACGCGATGGAGCAGCGCGGCTATCTCAAATCCCGCAAGGAGCGGCACGGGCGCACCGCACGGAAATTGTACCGGGCGACGGGCTCGGGGAAGAAGGGCCTCGAACTCGCCAAGAGTCGACTGAAAGAATTCATCGGAGAGGCGATGAAGGAGTGAGTGATACCTCCGATGAGGGTCAAGAATCGCCGCATGGATCCCCATGAGGCCCGCCCCGTCGTCATGGCCGGTAGGTGATCAGGCCGGCAAAACCTTCGTCCATATGATCCTGATGATGGCAGTGAAAGAATGTCGGCCCGGGATCGTCCGCGACGAAGTCGACTTCCGCGGTGGAGTATCGGGGCATGCTGATGGTGTCTTTGATGACACCTGACGTCTGCTTTTCGCCGACCTTCGTGATCTCGAAGGAATGCCGGTGCAGATGCACGGGGTGTTCGTCGCCGCTGTTGTTGTTCAACCGAAGCCGATAACGCTTGCCTTCCGTGACGGCGAACAGAGGATTGGTGTCGGGCCAGGATTTGCCATTGATGGTCCAACGGTTGTAGCCACCGCGTCCGCCCGGGATCTTTTCGAATTTGAGGTCGATCGTCTCGTCGGGTGCGGCGGATGCCGCATTGGCCCAGCCGAACACAGTGTAATCCCACTTCAGGTTCGCAGGTGCGGTCCAGCTAGGCTCGCCGGTCTTGTTGGCATATTCGACGACGATCCCCATCCCGATGCCGCGATCTTCGTCGTCCGTCGATCCGAACACCCAGACTCCCGGGTTGTTCATCTCCACAATGACATCCGCTCGCTCAGCCACGTCGAGTTTCAGCACATCGACGATCGCCGCCGTCGGGACGGGATTGCCATCGAGGGCAAGGACCTTGAAACGATGCCCCGGGAGAGCGAGGGAGATGCCCATATTGCCGCTGGCGTTCAGCACCCGGAAAAGCACGCGCTCGCCTTCGCGCACCCTGATCGGCTCACCGTGACCGAGCATGCGATCGCCCAAGGTGGTCGCGTGATACATGACTTCGAGACCATTGTCCGGCGGCGGTCCCTTCTTGATGTCCTGCATACTGACCCAGTGACCATCCCAGTGATGGGCGGCGAGCAGCACCTCGCGATCGTAGCTTCCGGGATCGCCGGCGGCAGGTTCGACGAGCAGAAAGCCGAACTCGCCCGAATAGGTGCTCTTCGCGAGATCGGTCATCGCCATCGCATGGCTGTGATACCACCGCGTTCCGAACGGCTTGGGAATGTACGAATAGGTCAGCGATGCGCCGGGCTCGATGATCGGAGAACCTTCTTCCACCGCGCCGTCCTGCACCGACGGGATCATCAATCCGTGCCAATGGATCAGGTTCGGATAGCCTGAGTTGTTGGTCACCTCGATCCGGACCGGCCGCCCCTCCTTGAGACGCAGCACCGGACCGGGCACGGTCCCATTGTAGGCAGTGGTCTTGATCACCTTCCCGGGCGCGATCTCGAGCGAGGTCGGAGCAATCGTGATCTTGTGGTCGACAGCTTCCGGCGCAGCCGTCTGCGCTCGAACGAGCGGCACGGATTTCGCCGCGATCAAGGACGCAGCACCAGCCCCCGCACCGAGAACGACCGCCCGGCGGCTCAGCGATGCCTGTCTCGGGAATTCATCGACGCATCGAGTCGTCATCGTAAACTCCGGGCCCAGCACAACACCAATATCATCGATGGTCGTCTGACGACAGGCGAAGGCGAGTGACCACGACACACAAGGAGTTGATGCGGCAGCCCGCATCGATATCGTATTTCGATAATGAAAGCCGATAACGTCAGGTCACTGACCAGATGGAAGTCAGGATTGACGGTACTGGTTGAGCGGCGGCATGTTCCCCGCTGGTTACGGGGCCGCCATTCGCAAAGGCGGACGCAAATCGATCTCAGACAACCACGATACCGGAGTGTTTGGCCTTGTCTTCCGGCTCCACATGAATGGTAACGCGCCTGTCATCATCATCCGCCCGCAAGGCCGCTTCGAGCCGGTCACATATCCGATGCGCCTCTGACACGGTCATCTGACCGGGAACGACGAGATGAAACTCGATGAACGTCACGCGCCCGGCGTGGCGGGTGCGGATATCGTGAGCCTCCAGCGCGCCTGCCGCATGGTCGGCAATCGTCCGGCGAATGCCGCTCAGCGTCGCCTCAGGCACCGCTTCGTCGAGCAGGCCGCCGGCGGACTCCCTGAGCACCCCCCAACCGGACCACAGGATTGTCGCAGCGACCATGAGGGCAAGTGCAGGATCAAGAAACTGCCATTTCATGAAAAGCGAGAGCACAAGTCCGAGCAGTATGCCGAGGGATGAGATCACATCAGTCAGGAGATGCCGGCCGTCTGCCACGAGCGCCGGCGAACGCACGCGCCGTCCCCGTGTGATCAACACCCAGGCCCAAGCGGCATTGATGATGCTGGCGAACCCGTTCGCGAGCAACCCTTCCGGTACGACGGCCAGTTCTCTCGGATGCAAGAAGCCATCGTATGCCTCGCGCACAATCAGGAGCGCAGCGATGATGATCATCACTCCCTCCAGGACTGCGCTGAAGTATTCGATCTTGTGGTGTCCGAACGGGTGATTTGCGTCGGCCGGCTTGGCCGAGATGCGAACCGCCAACAGTGCGACAACGGCCGTTACAACGTTGACGATGCTTTCGAGCGCGTCGGAGTAGAGCGCAATGGACCCGGTCAGCCAGTACGCCAGGCTCTTCAACGCAAGCACCGACACGCTGACGAGAATGCTTCCTATCGCAAAGCTCAGTGGCTTGTTCATCGCACAGATCGTGTTGGGTGATAGGCGCATGCTGTATCGAAGCAACGGCAGGCCTGCAACTTCGAGCGCACTTCTCAAATGCGAATGAATTTCATTTGCGCTCGACTACATGGGAGTGCCGTCACGGCGCGGCGGACGCTCCGTCTCATCTAGCCAGTTGGAATGCAACTGCCTGACCGGTGCCACTGCCCGCCGCAACGCCGTCAGTCGACAACGACCTATCTGCAGGGACAAAGCCCCGTAGCCCGGGTGGAGCGTCAGCGTAACCCTGGGCCGCTCGCGATCCGCGAGCAAATGTCCCGGATGGCGCGTTCCGCTCCACCCGGGCTATGGGCTCAACGGCTTCAAACCAGCGATTTTAACCATTTGAAAAGGGGAGTGGTGCCCAGGAAAGGACTCGAACCTTCACGGCCGTGAAGCCACTGGCACCTGAAGCCAGCGCGTCTACCAATTCCGCCACCTGGGCACGTGGCGGGGGTTAGTAAGGATCGGTTGCGCGGTTGTCAAATAGATGATTGGAAAGCCAAATAGTCTGTACAGGGTGACCGCGATGGCGTATCGCGAAACCGGCCGGACAGGCCCCAAAATCGCAGCTATTTCGACCCGCAGGAACTGACCCCATGGCATCGAACCTGGAAACGCTCGTCACGGTTTTTGGCGGATCGGGCTTCCTCGGGCGGCACGTGGTCCGGGCGCTGTGCCGACGGGATTACCGCATCCGCGTCGCCGTGCGGCGGCCGGAACTGGCCGGGCACCTGCAGCCGCTCGGCAAGGTCGGCCAGATCCACGCCGTGCAGACAAATCTGCGCTATCCGGCCTCGGTCAAGGCCGCGATGCGCGATTCGCATGTCGTCATCAACCTGGTCGGCATCCTCACTGAGGGCGGCGCGCAGACCTTCGAGGCGGTCCAGGCCAAGGGGGCCGAGGCGGTGGCCGCGGCCGCCAGCGCGGAAGGCGCCCGCGTGGTGCATGTCTCGGCGATCGGCGCCGATGCCGATTCGCCCTCGGCCTATGCCCGGGCCAAGGCGGCCGGCGAACAGGCCGTGCTGGCCGCCTCGCCGTCGGCCACCATCCTGCGCCCGTCGCTGGTGTTCGGGCCGGAGGATCAATTCACCAACCGCTTCGCAGCGATGGCGCGGATGTCGCCGGCGATCCCGCTGGTTGGCGGCGGCCTCACCAAGATGCAGCCCGCCTTTGTCGGCGACGTCGCCACTGCGATTGCCGATGCCGTCGACGGCAAGACCAAGCCGGGCGCGACCTACGAGCTGGGCGGGCCGGAAGTGCTGACCATGCGCGAGATCATGGAGACGATTCTTGAAATCACCGACCGCGACCGGGCGCTGGTCTTCCTCCCGTTCGGCCTTGCCAAATTCATGGCTGTGTTCCTGCAATTCGCGCCGGGCGCGCTGAAGCTCACGGCGGACCAGGTCGAACTATTGCGCAAGGACAACGTCGTGTCGGACGCGGCCAAGGCTGCAGGCCTCACCTTCGAGGGGCTGGGGATCACACCCGATTCGCTGGAGGCAATCGCCCCGCAATATCTCTGGCGCTTCCGCCCGGCCGGACAATTCCAGCGCAAGAACGCGTATCGTCCGTCGTCCCAGACTTGAGCCGGCACGCATAACCACAAATGTCGATGTGACGCGGAGTAAGCGGAGAGAAAGATCGTACCGGCGCCGGATGCTTACATCCCCAGCGCCAGCGCGATCAGGCCGAGCGTGCCGACGATCACGCGCCACCACGCAAACAGCGTGAAGCCATGGCGGGTCACATAGGAGAGAAAGGTCTTCACCACAATCACAGCGGTGATGAGCGAAACCACGAATCCGATCGCGACAATCAATAGATTGTCCGTCGTCATCTCGGCGCGGTTCTTGTAGAAATCATAGGCGAAGGCGCCGATCATGGTCGGGATTGCCAGGAAGAACGAGAACTCCGCCGCCGCGCGCTTGTCGGAGCCGAGCAGCATTGCCGCGACGATCGAGGCGCCGGAGCGCGACACGCCCGGGATCATCGCGAAACACTGCGCGATGCCGATCCACAGATACATCAGGAGCGGATATCTCGTCGCGTCATGTTCGCGCGGCTTCAGCTCGAGCTGATCGACCCACAGCAGGATGGCGCCGCCGACGATCAGCGAGAAGCACACGACCCATGGATTGAACAGAACGGTCTTGATGTATTTGCCGGCGATGAGGCCGACGATGACCGCCGGCAGGAACGCGACCAGCACGCCGATGACAAAGCGCCGGTCATCCGCATTGGAGAACATGCCGAGCGCAACCCGCCACAATTTAGTAAAATAGAGGCCGACGATCGCAAGAATCGCGCCGAGCTGGATCAGCACCGTGAAGCTGTCCCAGAACGCGCCCTCGCCGAGCCCGAAGAATCGTTCCGCCAGCAGGAGATGCCCGGTGGATGAAACGGGCAGGAATTCCGTCACGCCTTCGATTATGCCGAGAATCACTGCCCGCAACATATCGGTCATCATGATGTGGCCTGCTTTTGCTGGAGAAATCGGGTCCTTCTCGCCTATTCCCCGTTTTGCTGCAATCGCTAAAAACGCCAAACATAGGTTGCCTGATTCGTCTGATTGGCTAGAGCATGATCCGGAGAAGTGGCAGGCCGGTTCTCCGAAAAGATCATGCTCAAACAAAGACGTGGGACAAAGGCATTGGGACCATGATCCGATTTCATCCGATCGGATCATGATCTAGTGTCCCGAGCTTGCCGCGGCTTCGACATGATCAGGCCGTGAAATGCTGAAGGACTTCATGTACACGCTGTTTCATCATCCGTTCTGTCCGCATTCCCGTTTCATTCGCCTGGTGCTTGGCGAATACGGGCTCGATCTGCGGCTGGTGGAGGAACGGGTCTGGGAGCGTCGCGAGGCCTATCTGGCGCTCAATCCGGCGGCAACGACGCCGACCTTGATCGCCGAGGGTTTTCCGCCGGTTCCGGGTGTCGGTGTGATCGCCGAATATCTGGACGAGGCGCATGGGCTCAATGCCGGCGACCGCCGCCTGATGCCGGCATCGACGGCCGAACGCGTCGAGGTGCGCCGGCTGATGTCGTGGTTCAACGACAAGTTCTTCGAGGAGGCGTCCAACCCGCTGGTGACCGAGCGCATCTACAAGCGCTTCATGAGCGAGGAGGATGGCGGAGGTGCGCCGAATGCGGAGGTGCTCCGCGCGGCCAAGGTCAATGTGCGCTATCATCTGACCTACATCGGCTGGCTGGCGCGGACGCGGAACTATCTCGCCGGCGACAGGCTGACTTATGCGGATCTCGCCGCCGCCGCGCATCTTTCGGCGATCGATTATCTGGGCGACGTGCCATGGAGCGAGGACGACGCAGCAAAGTCCTGGTACGCGCGGGTGAAATCCCGCCCGTCGTTCCGCCCGCTGCTCAGCGAATGGCTGGCGGGCGTGCCGGCGTCACGGACCTATGTGGACCTCGACTTCTGAACCCGGCTTCCAAGCTTTCACCGGCCGATCTCAAATCCGCGCTCGAACGCGAAGCTCGTGCGCTCGGCTTCGACTGCCTCGGGGTCACTGATCCCGGCGCGATCGGCAGCGCGGCCAGCTATTTCCGCGAGTTCCTCAAGCTGGGCGGCCATGGCGACATGGATTGGCTTGCAGCACAGCCTGAGCGCCGCAGCGATCCGCGCGTGCTGTGGCCCGGCGTGCGCTCGATCATCATGCTCGGCGTCAATTACGGGCCTGACGAAAATCCGCTTGAGGTCCTGAAGCGCCGCGACCGCGGCGCGATCTCGGCCTACGCGCAGGGCGATGACTATCACGACGTGATCAAGAAGCGGCTGAAGGCGCTGGCGCGATGGCTGGTCGCGACCAGCGGCGATGAGGTGAAGGTGTTCGTCGACACTGCCGCCGTAATGGAAAAGCCGCTGGCGCAGGCCGCCGGTCTCGGCTGGCAGGGCAAGCACACCAACCTGGTGTCGCGCGAGTTCGGCTCATGGCTGTTCCTTGGCGCGATCTTCACCGCAAGCGAGCTGCCGCGCGATTCCGCCGACATCGATCATTGCGGCTCCTGCACCGCCTGCCAGGACATCTGCCCGACCGCGGCATTCCCCGCGCCCTACAAGCTCGATGCGCGGCGCTGCATCTCCTATCTCACCATCGAGCACAAAGGTCCGATCCCGCGCGAATTCCGTAAACCGCTAGGCAACCGCATCTATGGCTGCGACGATTGTCTTGCGGTGTGCCCCTGGAACAAGTTCGCGCAAGCAGGTCGCGAGGCAAAGCTCGCAGCCCGCGAGGAATTGCGCGCGCCACCGCTTGCCGATCTCGTGCGGCTCGACGATGCCGCCTTCCGCGCGCTGTTTTCGAAATCGCCGGTCAAGCGCATCGGCCGCGACCGCTTTGTCCGCAACGTGCTGATCGCGATCGGCAACTCCGGTGATGCCGCTTTGGCCGGCGAGGCCGAGCGCCTGCTCGACGACGCAAGCCCGCTGGTGCGCGGCGCAGCCGTGTGGGCCTTGTCGCAACTGATCGAACAGGATGCATTTGCCGCGCTCGCCTCCAAGTCCATAGATGCGGAGACCGACGACAGCGTGCGGCAAGAGTGGGCGCCTGTCGTCTCCGGATCCAACGCGGCGCCGAATATGACAATCATATGAATGATCTAGCGCAAGGAGACCACCCCGGACGCGAGGCATAGAGACGGCAGAGATGTCTTGCCCCGGTGGTGTCATGAAAGCTCAGATCATTAGGGAACTTGGACAGGCCGATATTCTGCTGCCGTCGCTCGTCGCCGAAGGCCTCGCCGCCAACGATCGCATCAAGGTCCGCTTGAGCGCGCTGCAGGCCGCCGCCGAACACGCGAGGCAACCCGATCACCCGATCAACGAACTTGCCGTGGAGAGTCATGCCGCGGGAATCCCGCCAGCGGCCATCGCCTCCCTGGTCGGCGGCGCCCACATGATCGGCGACAGCCGCATCGGTGCACCTAGCCTCGCGAAGCTGATGAAGGAGATCCAGGACGACATCGCGACCATGATCCGCGCGGTCAATACCGGCAGCGCGGCGGACGGCGACAAGGCGAATGCGCGGCTGGACGCGATCCGCGCCACCGGCCTGCTCGACGCATCCAGCGAGATCGAGCTCGCGCGGATCGCGCGGCTGACCGGTGTCGGCGAAGACTCCGGCGTCAGCCTGCACCGGCTGGTGATGGAATTGCACAAGGCGCTCAACAAGCTGGCCGCCGGCTGCTCGGAAGAGGTGATTGCCGGGGCCCATGTGTTCGGCCTGCACGACGAAGACCGCGCGCCAGTCGAGAGTTTCATGAAGGGCCTGAACGAGACGCGCGGCCTCAAATTCGATCATCCCGGCCTCGACACCATGGCAATGAGGTCCGACGGCCGGCTCCTGATCCAGAACGATATCGGCACCACCGACGCGCATGTCCTGGTGATCGCGGTCAGAAAGAACGCGGTCACCGTCACCTACAGCGACGTGCACCTGGCGCGCGCGAAATTCTTCATCTCGCTGTTCGACAAGTTTGAGGCGAAGTGGAGCGGGCTCAACCGCCACGCGGATGGCCAACGCCTTCTTCCTCGTCACCGGGCAGTTCGAAGGGGGAAGCGCCGCGGACCGCAACGATTTCCTCGCCGCGGTGGGCGCCGCGCTGGTGTTCCTGATCGACTGGAACAAGGCGCGCAAATTGCTGCGGAACTGGGTTGCCAAGGACGACGCGGCGCGGATCCTGGAATGGGCGGCGCGGCACAGAATAGGCCACCGCGCCTTCCTCGAGCTTGGCGGCAATGAATTGCTCGGCGGCGCCGTACGCAATGCCGCGCCGAACCGGATCGGTTTCGGCGAGCGGCTCGACCAGGCGCTCGGGCGCGCGGCGGCGGTCGATTTCCTGAAAGCCGTGCTGCGGCTTTCGACCGAGGCGCTGCTCGCCGGCCAATCGGTCAGGATGGTGCGCGACCAGATCGAGGCCGATCTGGTGCGGCGGCTGGAGCGGGTCGAGAGCGCGCTGCTGGCGATGGTGCTGCGCCAGGTCGGGCTGGCGCATGACCTCGTCGCCGCCATCTCGCGTTATGTTGCGACCCTGCAGGCCAACCAGGCCGGCGACGGCAAGGCGCTGACCGCGCGTGCGGCGCACATCGAGCAGAAGGCGGATCGCCTCGCCTTCGAGGCGCGGCGCGAGGTCGCCCGGCTCGACGCACGTCCCGTGATCGGACAGTTGATCGACCGCGCCGAAGAAGCCGTCGATGAGCTCGAGCAGGCCGCCTTCATCGCATCGCTCACGCCCGCCAATCTCGACAAATCGCTGGTCTCAGCGCTCGCCGAACTCTGCGCGGTCGCCATCACCGCGACCGAAGCCGCCGCCACCGGACTTGCCGCAGCGATCGAAGTGCCGGAGGGCCGCCGCGCCGATTCCGAGGATGCGCTCGCCGCCGTCATCCGCCTGGTCGACGCCGAGCACGCCGCCGACACATGCGAACGCGCCATCACCGCGCTGGTGTTCACCGGCGGCTACGATGTCGCGACGTCGCTTTCCACACTCGAATTCGCCCGCGCCGTGGAGCGCTCGACCGACCGCCTCGCTGGTTTCGGGCACCTGTTGCGGCGGCACATCATGATCGATCTGGCAGCCTGAGGGGAAAGAAGATGCAAATCGTCCGTATCGGCGGCGGCGAGACCGTCTGTCACCCGGCTGAAGAGATCGGCGCCAAGGCTGCGAACCTCGCGCGCATGGCGGCGCTCGGCCTGCCGGTGCCGCCGGCCTTCGTGCTGCCCGTGAAACTCTGCGCCGATCTCACCGACAGGCACGCCCATGCGGAACAGCGCCTGCGCGACGGGCTGAAGGAAGGCATCGCGTTCCTGGAGAGTGCCACCGGAAAACGCTTCGGCGATCACCGGCATCCGCTCCTGGTCTCGGTGCGCTCGGGCGCCGCGCGCTCGATGCCCGGCATGCTCGAGACCGTGCTCAATGTCGGCTGCACCTCGCGCGCGGTGCACGGCTTGATCCGCGCCACCGGCCGGCCGCGATTGGCATGGGATTGCCGCCGGCGTTTCCTGGAGAGCTTTGCCGCGACCGTGCTCGGCTTCGACGTCGCCCCATTCGCGGCGCGGATCGCCCAGCTCACCGCGGAAGAGGGCGTTGCGACCGACCGCGAGCTCGACAGCGGGGCGATCGAGCGGCTCGCCGCCGATGAACAGGCGTTGATCGAGGATCGCGACGACGGCTGGCTCGAGGATGCGGAAGCGCAGCTCGAACGCGCAGCACATGCGGTCTATCAATCCTGGACCAGCGAGCGCGCGCAGACCTATCGCCGGCTGCAGAAGCTTGAGGATCTCAAGGGGACCGCCGTGACGGTGCAGGCCATGGTGTTCGGCAATGGCGGGCTCGCATCGGGCGCGGGCGTCGCCTTCTCGCGCGACCCTTCGAACGGCACGGCGCGGCCGATGATCGACCTGGTGCTCGACGCTCAAGGCGAGGACGTCGTGTCCGGCCGGCGCACGCCCGACAATGAGACGACGATCGCCCGCGCGCTGCCCAGGCTCGAGGCCGAGCTCGGCGACATCCTGAAACGGCTGGAACGGGAATTTGTCGACGTGCAGGACGTCGAGTTCACCGTCGAGGACGGCAAATTGTGGATCCTGCAGACGCGCTCCGCCAAACGCACGCCGCGCGCCGCGCTAAAGATCGCGATCGACCTCGTGCATGAGGAATTGATCACGCCGAAGGAGGGACTCAGCCGGATCGCCGATGTCGACCTTGCCTCGCTGGTCGAAGTCTCGCTGGTGACAGCCGAGGATCCGGTCATCACCGGCATCGGCGCCTCCGGCGGCATTGCCATCGGACGCGCCGCCTTCGATTCCGAAAGCGCGCAGCGCCTGGCTTCCGCCGGCGACCCCGTGATCCTGATGCGCCCGGACACCAGCACGGCCGATGTCGCCGGCTTTGCGGTGGCCGCCGGCATCGTCACCGCCGTCGGCGCACGCACGGCACACGCCGCCCTGGTCGCCCGGCAGATGGGCAAACCGTGCATCGTCGGATGCGCCGACATGACGATCGACACGGCGGCCGAACGCGCCTCGCTCGGCAAGGCGGCCATCGTGGCGGGCGACTGGATCACCATCGAGGGCGATGGCGGCAACATCTATCTCGGACGGCGCGAAACCGTCGTGAAGCGGCCGGAAGCGGAGCTTGCGGAAATCGCAAACTGGCAATCTCACGCCGCCAACACGCGGCCACAGGCGCGCAAGTCGGCGCCCGCCTAAGTAAGCGGCACATCCTTTCCCCTTGGTCATTCCGGGGCGATGCGAAGCATCGAGCCCGGAATCCATTTCACCACTTGCCCGGCGGCCTGATGGATTCTCTGATGTGCAATTGCACATCATAGTTCGCGCTTCGCGCGCCCCGGAATGACGGCGACTACGTCACCAGATGCCGCGCCATTTCGGGACGCGCCTTCAGCGCGGCGCCCTGCTTGGCGACGATCTTTGCAATTCGCTCCGGCACAAAGTGCATATCGAGGAGCGCTGGCGCGGTATTGGCAACCTCGTGATATTCCGCGATCCGGCCATCGCGAAGCCGCATGATCGCAACGCCCTCGAACATCGCCCGCGCGCCAGCAGCCTCCGGCAGCGTCGAGCGGTAGCTGAACGTATAGCGCGCATAGAGCGTACGGCCGTCGCTGACTGGGTCATGCATGTCCCAGCGGAAATCGGTCGCGGTGCGATAGAACACCTCATTGATCATGTCGGCGATCGCGGCGCGCCCCGTGAAGGCGCCATAGAAGACGTCGTGATAGACGCCGTCTTCCGTGAACAGATCGGCGAATGTAGCGCCTTTACGTTGTTCGACCGCATCGCAGAAGGCGCGGAGCAGGCTCGCTGTATCCATGGCGTTTCTCCCCACTCTCTTCGTCATGCCCCGCCACCGGGTCTCGCCTTCGGCGAGCCCGATGACAGGCTCCGACGGGGCATCCAGTATTCCACAGCGGTCGTGACACATCGATAGGCCGCCGACTACTGGATCATCCGCTTTCGCGGATGATGACGGCGGGGTTACCCCATCTCCTTCACCGCCGCGATGATCCGGGCGATGTCCTGCGGGCGCGACAGGCGGTGGTCGCCGTCCTGGATCATGGTGAGCACCACATCCTCGCTCGGCAGTCGATGCGCCAGCGTGAACGCGTGTTGCCAGGGTACGTCGGGATCCTGCGCGCCCTGCAGGATGCGCACCGGGCAGCCGACATCGATCCTGGCTCCGAGTAACAAATGATGGCGTCCCTCCTCGATCAGCGCCCGCGTGATCGGATAGGGGGTATCGCCATATTGCGACGGCCGCAGCCAGACCCCCTTGGTCTCGATCTCGGCGCGGATTTCCGGCGAGAATCCCTTCCACATCAGCTCTTCGGTGAAATCCGGCGCCGGCGCGATCAGCACCATCCCCGCGAGCGTGGCGCGGCTGTCGGGCCGCTTGGCGAGTTCGCGTGCCAACAGCAGCGCCATCCAGCCCCCCATCGACGAGCCGATCACCACCTGCGGTCCGCTGCAGAACCGCTCGAACACTGCGACACTCTCTTCGAGCCAGCGCCCGATGGTGCCATCGATGAATTTGCCGCCGGATTCGCCATGGCCGGAGTAGTCGAAGCGGACGAATGCGCGTTCCTGTTCCATAGCCCACGCGTCGAGCGCAACCGCCTTGGTGCCCTTCATGTCGGAATTGAAGCCGCCGAGCCAGAACAGCCCAGGACCGTGCGCCGGGCTGCGACCGCTCCGCGCACGCACCGCTATGCGGCGGCCCTCGGCGCCGTTCCCTATCTCGATGAACTCTGGTTCCTGGTCGATCGTCGCGGAAGTGGTCATGGGATCATCACTCTCGTCAGTGCGTCTTCAATAAGCACGGGCAAACCGCGCGCAAATAAGGTGTCGCTCCTTGTAGAGTATCCGCTCACCAAATATCTGCTGTATCGCGTGACCCAAATGCCGCGCATTTGACGGTTTTGGGATGCAACTTGCGAGCACGCTTGCCCGTTGCCACGTATTGCTTCAAAATATCGGCTTCCTTCACAACTTTGGAGAGTTACCCATTCGCCGTCCCAATAGAGCCCCGCCCACTGTCGCCAAAGATGGGCCGCGCACCAACGATGACATCCGCAACGCGCAGATCCAGCTGATCGACCAGAACGGTACCAACCATGGCACCGTCGAGACCATGATGGCCATCAAGATGGCCATGGAAGCTGGCATGGACCTGGTCGAGATTTCGCCGAATACGAGTCCTCCCGTCTGCAAGATCATGGACTACGGGAAGTACAAATATTCTGCGCAGAAGAAAGCCGCCGAAGCCCGCAAGAAGCAGAAAATCGTCGAGATCAAGGAGATCAAGCTCCGTCCGATGATCGACGATCACGACTACGACGTGAAGATGCGCGCGATGCAGCGCTTCTTCGAGGAAGGCGACAAGGTCAAGATCACCTTGCGCTACCGCGGTCGTGAAATGGCGCACCAGGAGATCGGCACCAAGCTGCTGGACAAGGTCAAGGCCGACGTCGCGGAATTCGCCAAGGTCGAGCAGGACGCGAGGTTCGAGGGCCGCCAGGTCGTGATGGTGTTGGCACCGCGCTGACCTGAAGTTTTCGTTCGATGACCAGACGACGCCCGTTGGACCAATCCGGCGGGCGTTTTCGTTTTCTTCTCCCTCCCCCGCTTGCGGGGGAGGGCCGGGGTGAGGGTGTCTCCACGATTCAGGTCCTCGCAAGTGGAGAAAGCCCCCACCCGGCGCTGCGCGTCGACCTCCGCCGCAAGCGGGAGAGGTGAAGCACCTCCCGAGGATCGGCAGTTCCGGGATTGCCAATTCGCCCCTACTCTGCCATAAGCGCAGCCTTCGCCGCCCGGCTGATCAAGGGCTGCCGTGGCGACGTCTGTGCGGGTTGTTCCATTTTACGAAAAACCTGAGCACGTTCAACGCTCTAACGAGCATTTTAGCCGGCCGACGCCCCTCGCGGGGGGTTTCGTGTTGCCGGGATTAAGGAGAGCCAAATGCCCAAGCTGAAGACCAAATCGGGCGCCAAGAAGCGCTTCAAAGTGACTGGCACCGGCAAGGTGATGCACGCCCAGCGCGGCAAGCGCCACGGCATGATCAAGCGGACCACCAAGCAGATCCGCCAGCTCCGCGGCACCCGCGTGCTGTTCAAGACCGACGGCGACAACATCAAGAAGTACTTCTTGCCGAACGCCTGATCGCGCCTGAGCCGAGCCGCGACCAGCGCGGCCCCCGTCGCCACTTCAGTAACTCGAGGATTTAAGTCATGTCTCGCGTCAAACGCGGTGTGACCGCCCACGCCAAGCACAAGAAAGTCTACAAGGCCGCCAAGGGCTATTACGGCCGCCGCAAGAACACCATCCGTGTCGCCAAGCAGGCGGTCGAGAAGGCCGGCCAATATGCGTTTCGCGACCGCAAGCGCAAGAAGCGCACCTTCCGCGCGCTCTGGATCCAGCGGCTCAACGCCGCCGTGCGCCCGTTTGGCCTGACCTACAGCCGATTTATCGACGGCCTGTCGAAGTCCGGCATCGAGGTCGACCGCAAGGTGCTGTCGGATCTCGCGATCCGCGAGCCGGCCGCATTCCAGGCGATCGCCGAGAAGGCCAAGGCTGCGCTCGCGGCCTAAGGCGTTTTCGAGCGAAGTGGACACCGGTTCGCGTGAAGAAAACGCGTCAAAACAGGAATCTAGAGCTTCGGTTCTAATTCAATCAGAACCGAGGCTCTAAACCATCGCTGCTTTCGCTTTTCTGCGAAGTTTCTGGAAGTTGTCATGCCCGGCCAGGTCCGGGCATGCCGGGCTGGGAGCGCCGACTTGGTATCCTGGCCAAAAGGGATTGCCATGACCGGCCTAGCCCAACTCGAATCCCAAATCCTCTCTGACATTTCCAACGCCGGCGACGAAGCGGCGCTGGAAGCGGTGCGCGTCGCCGCCCTCGGCAAGAAGGGCTCGATCTCGGCGCTGCTTGCCACTCTCGGCAAGATGTCGTCCGACGAGCGCAAGACGCAAGGCGCGGCGATCAACCTCGCCAAGGACAAGGTCACGCAGGCGCTCGCCGCGCGCCGCGAGGTGCTGAAGACCGCCGCGCTCGACGCCCGCCTCGCCACTGAGACCATCGACGTCACGCTGCCGCTGCGCGAGGCGCCGGCGGAAGCCGGCCGCATCCATCCGCTCAGCCAGGTCTGGGACGAGTTGACGGCGATCTTCGCCGACATGGGATTCTCGGTCGCCGAAGGTCCCGACATCGAGACCGACGACTACAACTTCACGAAACTGAACTTCCCGATCGGCCATCCCGCGCGCGAGATGCACGATACCTTCTTCTTCAATCCGAAGGAGGACGGCTCGCGCATGCTGCTGCGGACCCACACCTCGCCGGTGCAGGTGCGCACGATGCTGACGCAGAAGCCGCCGATCCGCGTCATCTGTCCCGGCCGCACCTATCGCATCGATTCGGACGCAACCCATACGCCGCAGTTCCACCAGGTCGAGGGACTCGTGATCGACAAGGAGTCGCATCTCGGCCACCTCAAATGGATCCTGCACGAGTTCTGCAAGGCGTTCTTCGAGGTCGACCACATCAACATGCGCTTCCGGCCGTCGTTCTTCCCCTTCACCGAGCCGTCGCTGGAAGTCGACATCCAGTGCCGCCGCGACAAGGGCGAGATCCGTTTCGGCGAGGGCGAGGATTGGCTGGAAATCCTCGGCTGCGGCATGGTGCACCCGAACGTGCTGCGCGCCTGCGGCCTCGACCCCGACGTCTACCAGGGCTTCGCCTGGGGCATGGGCATCGACCGCATCGCGATGCTGAAATACGGCATGAGCGACCTACGCCAACTGTTCGACAGCGACGTCCGCTGGCTCAGCCACTACGGCTTCAAGCCGCTGGAGATCCCGACACTGGCCGGGGGATTGAGTTCGTGAACTCGGTTCTCACTTGCGGGCCGGCGAAGGCGCTCTCCGTTCCCTCCCCCTTGTGGGGGAGGGTCAGGGAGGGGGGCAGCCGCGGATGCCGCACGCAGTTGTAAGCGGCCGCCAGCGCAGCCGGGCGAAGCAGCTTCGCCGAGCGATGACGCCCGCCGAAACCTTGGTGTGGCGCCACGTGAAGGCCAATCGATTGGAAGGAGTCGGCGTTCGTCGCCAGGTCCCGATCGGAAACTACATCGTCGATTTCGTTTGCTTTTCCGCAAAGCTCATCATTGAACTCGACGGCGAATCCCACAATTTCGAAGAAACTCAAAAGAAGGATCAGCGTCGCGACGCCTTCTTGAGATCTGAAGGATTTCGAGTGCTGCGCTTCACAAATGAGCAGGTCATGTCGAATCTTGAGGGCGTCGTAGAGGCTATCCGCCAAGCGATTCGCTTCGGAGCAAGCGGCTCACCCCCCTCCCCAACCCTCCCCCACAAGGGGGGAGGGAACTCTGACACCGCTGCAAGTATCACAGCAAACATCAATACGACCCGAGGCGCACAGCCATGAAATTCACGCTCTCCTGGCTGAAGGAACATCTCGACACCGACGAGCCCCTGGAAAGGCTCGCCGACAAGCTCACCATGATCGGGCTCGAGGTCGAGAACATCGAGGACAAGGCGAAGGCGCTGGCGCCGTTTACGATTGCGCGGGTGATCTCGGCTGAGCAGCATCCGAATGCCGATCGTCTGCGGGTCTGCATGGTCGATACCGGCAATGGTTCTGCGCCGGTGCAGGTGGTCTGCGGTGCGCCGAATGCGCGAACTGGGCTGATCAGCGTGTTCTCACCACCCGGCACCTTCATTCCCGGCAAGAACATCACGCTCGGCGTTGGCACGATCCGCGGCGTCGAGAGCCGCGGCATGCTGTGCTCGGCGGCCGAGCTCGAGATTTCCGACGACCATGACGGCATCATCGAACTGCCCGGCGACGCGCCGGTCGGCCAAGGCTATGCCGAATGGGCCGGGCTCGGCGATCCCGTCATCGAGATCAACCTGACGCCGAACCGGCAGGATTGCACCGGCGTGCACGGGATCGCGCGCGATCTCTCGGCCGCCGACATGGGCAAGTTGATCGACCCTGCGATCAAGCCGATCAAAGGCGAATTCGCCTCGCCCGTGACGGTCGCGGTGGAAGACGCCTCGCTCTGCCCGGGTTTCGCGCTGCGGCTGGTGCGCGGCGTGAAGAACGGCCCGTCGCCGGAATGGCTGCAGAAGCGACTGGCCTCGATCGGCCTCAGACCAATCAATGCGCTGGTCGACATCACCAACTTCATGACCTACGACCGCGCGCGTCCGCTGCACGTGTTCGACGCCAAGAAGGTAAAGGGTAATCTGGTGGTGCGACGCGCCCGCGACGGCGAGACGCTGCTCGCGCTCGACGGTCGCACCTACACGCTCGATTCCTCGATGTGCGTGATATCGGATGATGCCGGCGTCGAATCGCTTGCGGGCATCATGGGCGGCGAAGCGTCCGGCTGTGACGATGATACCACCGACGTGCTGATCGAGTCGGCGCTGTGGAACGAGATCAACATCGCCCAGACTGGGCGCAAGCTCGGCATCAATTCGGATGCGCGCTATCGCTTCGAGCGCGGCGTCGACCCGGCTTTCATGGTGCTGGGCCTCGAGCTTGCGACCAAGATGGTGATGGACTTGTGCGGCGGCGCGCCGTCGGAAAGCATCGTCGTCGGCAATCGCTTCGGCGACGACCGCGTGATCGATTTTCCGCTCACCGAGGTCAAGCGGCTTGCAGGGATCGAGGTGCCGCTGGTCGAGATGAAGCGCATTCTCGCCCATCTCGGCTTCATGGTCGCGGGCACCGGCCCTGTGGTGAAGATCGCGGTGCCGTCCTGGCGCACCGACGTCCATGGCAAGGCCGACATCGTCGAGGAGATCGTCCGCATCGTCGGCGTCGGCAAGGTGCCGGAGACGCCGTTCGATCGCGGCGAGGCGCCGCGCAAGCCGGTGCTGACTTCAATCCAGCTCCGCACCCGCCGCGCCAAGCGCGCGCTGGCCGCGCGCGGCATGGTGGAAGCCGTAACCTGGTCGTTCATTTCAAAGCCTGCGGCGGAACTGTTCGGCGGTGGACAGGCCGAATTGACGCTTGCCAACCCGATCGCATCCGACCTCTCGGACATGCGGCCAAGCCTCTTGCCCGGCCTCGTCGCCGCTGCGCAAGCGAACATCAACCGCGGCTATCCTGACGTAGCGCTGTTCGAGGTCGGCCAGGTGTTCAAGGGCGACAAGCCGGAAGACCAGTTTGTTGCCGCTTCCGGCGTGCGCCACGGCTTCGCCTCGTTGGAAGGCCTGGGGCGCAGTTGGTCTGGCTCAGCCACGACCGGCGCGTTCGACGCCAAGGCCGACGCATTCGCCGTGCTCGCGGCGGCCGGTGCGCCGGTGCAGGCGCTGCAGGTCGTGCCCGGCGGCCCCGCCTGGTTGCATCCCGGACGCTCCGGCATGATCCAGATCGGGCTGCAGAACGTGCTCGGCCATTTCGGCGAGTTGCACCCGCGCGCGCTGGAGGCGCTCGGCGCCGACGGCCCAATGATCGCGTTCGAGGTGATCCTCGACCGCATCCCCGACGCCAAGCGCAGGCCGACCCGCGCCAAGCCCGCGCTCGAACTCTCCGCGTTCCAGCCGGTGTCGCGCGATTTCGCCTTCATCGTCAATCGCAGCGTCAAGGCGGGTGATATCGTTCGCGCCGCGCTGGCCGCGGACAAGAAGCTGATCACTGAGGTCACCGTGTTCGACGTCTATGAGGGCAAGGGCATGGAGGACGGCAGGAAGTCGATCGCGATCGCGGTGACGATCCAGCCGCGCGAGAAGACGCTGACCGACCAGGAGATCGACGCGGTGGCGGGCAAGATCGTCACTGAAGTCACGAAGAAGACCGGCGGCACTCTCCGGGGATGAGCCCGTTCGGCCTCATCCCTTCCGACGTCAGCCTCAACGTCGCGCTGGCGGTCTGTGCCATCGCCTTCGTCTCGGGAACGGCGCGCGGCTTTTCCGGCTTTGGTTCCGCGCTGATTTTCATGCCGCTGGCGAGCAGCATCGCCGCACCCCGTCTGGTCGCCGCCCTGCTGCTGATCATCGATTTCGTCGCGGCCACGCCGCTGCTTCCAAACGCGTGGCAGAAAGCTGATCGCCAGGCCACCGCGATCATGGTGCTCGGCGCGCTCGTCGGCGTGCCGGTCGGCACGTATTTTCTCAGCGTGCTCGATCCCGTGACCACGCGCTGGATCATTTCCGGCTTCGTCGCTGCGCTGATGGTGCTGCTGCTGTCGGGCTGGCGCTATCGCGGCAAGGATCACACAGCGCTTTCAATCGGCATCGGCGGTCTCTCCGGCTTTTGCAGTGGGCTCGCGCAGACCGGCGGTCCGCCGATCGTCGGCTATTGGCTCGGCCGCCCTATCACTCCAGTAGTCGCGCGCGCCAACATCGTGCTGTTCTTCGGCGCCTCGGATTTCTTTTCCGTTGTGAGCTATTTCTTCACCGGCCTGATCACCGCCGATTCCCTCAAGTTCTCACTCGTGGTCGGCCCGGTCTACGCGATCGGCGTCTGGTTCGGCGCTTCCCTGTTCGGCAAGGCCAGCGAAAAGACCTTCCGCGCCATCTGCTACGCCCTGATCGCCGCCGCCGTCATCGTCGGCCTGCCTGCCCTCGACGGCCTGCTGCGCGGGAAGTAGGTCTAGGCGGGGACATCGAGCCGTCACCTCCGTCGTCATTCCGGGGCGCGACGAAGTCGCGAGCCCGGAATCCATTCAACCACTTGCGCTGGCGGAGCAATGGATTCCGGGCTCGTCCTTCGGACGCCCCGGAATGACGGAGGAGAAAAATTCGCCATTGATTCCAAACTGATTTGCCCCGTCCAGCCCTCGCGCAAAAAACATTCCGCTTCCGTCGTCGGGCAAATCAGCACTATGACTCCGCGCGTCTCATCCAAATGAGGGGCGGCTCGCGATCGTCACGAACGTGCGGTGAGATGCGGTGGACGCGGGTGCTGCGACTGACGAGCGTGACTATCCGCGGACGGCGAAGTCGTGTGGTTCTGGCGCCCCGACGCTGGCGCTAAGCTTTGTGGATCGAGTGTCCGCAGAGTGACGGTGGCAAGAAAGCCTGGTCACCGGGAAGAGCACGAAGTAAGCCGTAAAACCATCGCGCAGGGAAAGCCGGTGTTGCTCCGGTTGACCTGTGGTCCTACCCCCGTGCTTTTTGTTGCACGGGGCCCACGGGTGCAACCGGCACCCGGCTTTCCCTGCGCCCTCTGTTCGATGAGAGGGCGGAACGAGATGCAAACCTCGGGCGAAAAGCGCCGCGAGAACGCAGACTCGCATCCTCTCCGCTGTTTGAAATCTTGAATCAGAACGCCCCGCTTGTCGTCCCGGGCTTGACCCGGGACCCATAACCACAGGCGTCCGTGATGTGCTCCGCTGCAACCGCTTACTCGCACCACAACACCTCCCTGTGGCTATGAGTCCTCGCTTTCGCGAGGACGATGGAAGCGGCTACCCAATCACCAAATCGCAATACGCGTGGCCATCGCGTTGCATGCGCTCACCTGTGGTGACTTCAAGCCGGTGCGAGAACATCGGGCCTGCGACCACGCAGGTGTGAAACTCGCCGTTCTCGCCACAGGGATCGACGTCATCAGGGAGATCGGCGAGGAGCTGCGCATCGAACCGGCGGCCGGCGAATTCCGCAGGGAGCCGCTTCAGGTCAACGGTCGTAAGATAGGCTTCCAGCCCACTCGCGATCATAGCTTGCGCCAATGCTGGGGTCGGCCGTTCCCACAGTGGGAAGACGGGTGTGATGCCGGTACCGTCCAGCTTCTGCTCGCGGTAGGCGCGAATGTCCGCGAGGAAGAGATCGCCGAAGATCATGTGCGTGATGCCCTCGGCGACAGCCTGCGCGACTGCTTTGCCCATGCGCGCCTCATAGACTTCGTTGGGGCAAGGATATGGGATCGGCACGATCCGCTGCGGCAGCCCCGCTGCCTCGCATTGCGCGCGCAAAATCTGCGGCCGCACGTCGTGGACCGCGACGCGCTCGAAGCTCTCGGTGACCGTTGTCAGCGCGCCGACCACCTCGAACGCGCCTGCCTGCATCACTTCGTGCAATGCGAACGCGCTGTCCTTGCCGCTGGACCACGAGATCAACGCTTTCGGGCGCGGCATCAGTCGAACAGCCCTCGCGGCTGGGCCGATTGCGCCCGCGGCGTGCGCCGGCGTTGCTTCTGGGGCGGCGGCGCTGCCGCCGGTGCAGCCGACAACGCGCCGATCCGACGCAGCGCCGCTTCCGCGGCCCGCTCGCCGCTCTCCCAGGCGCCGTCGACCGTACCCCACAAGGTTTCGTGCGTGGCCTCGCCGGCGAAATACATGCAGCCAACCGGATCGATCAGCGCTCTCCGAGCGGCCTGCCCGCCCGGCGCGGCCACCGACATCGCGCCGAGTATGTAGGGCGAAGCATTCCAGCGCGTCGCGCTCGAGTTCTTGATGCCGGCCACCGCATCGCTGCCGAACAGCTTCTTCAGCCAGTCCGACGCGAATGCGACCATCGCCTGCTCGCCCTCTGCCGAGATATCGCGGCCGAACGAGCCCGCGACGTCGATCGTGCACAAGGATGAACCGCCGATATTGGCATAGAGCAGCGCGGTGCGAGTCGAATTGCTCTGCTCGATCAGGACATCGTCACGCGCAAACCCAAGCGGATTGCCCGGCAGCTCCAGCGCGATGCGGTCGTAGCTGCCGAGGCTGAGCTTGGCCATGGCGTCATTGACGCGCTTGGGAAGATCGGAATCGAACCTGAGCTTGCCGGATGCGAGCACATTGATCGACACCGTGATGATGGCGGCGCGCGCCTGGATCTTGCCGGAGGTCGTGTCCACGACGACGTCGCGGTTGCTCCAGGAGAGGCGTTTCGCCGGCGTGGACAGTGCCACCGGCAACTGCTCACCGAGCTTCGTGACCAGCGTGCCGAGCCCCTGTCGGCAAGCGATCGCGCTGGTGCGATCCTGCGCCCGCGCCCTGTCGACGACCGAAATATCCTTGAGGTCCTTGCCGGTAAAACTGGCACCGAGCACGAACTCCGCCGTGCCGGCCCAATCGCCAAGCTCCTTTGGCAGCACCGAGGCGCAGGAGACGTCGCTCCGCCGCGCGGCATCGTCGATCGCGCGATTGGCGCGCACCAGCGCGGCCAGGAACTCCTCGGTCTCGCCGGGACGCGCATTGCGTCGGCCGATCCGGATCTTCTCGCCCGCCGGTGCCGGCATGAGCTCGAGGCCGGCGGTCCGCGCGAGCCGGATCATCGGATTGGTCTCGGGATTATGCGTCCAGCGCGCGCCGCGATCGAACGGCACCTCGAAGGTCGAGCTGTCGGTCTGGCACCGGCCGCCGATCTGGCTCGCGGCTTCCAGCACGATCACCTTACGGCCCGCCGCCAACACCCGTCGCGCCGCAGCAATGCCGGCAGCGCCCGCACCAATGACCACGATGTCGGCCTCGCGCGGCGCCGCCGCACTAGCGCGGCCGGCAAGCAACGGAGTAGCGGCGATGCCTGCGGACGCCGACAGAAAGTCGCGGCGGGTAATCCTCATATCATGGTTTCCGCAGGCTTGAAGCAAATGGGAACGGCCCGCGAACCTTGCCGCATCTCATGCGGGGCAGCAACCGTCATGGTGAATCAATCATGATTGATCGGCTGCGCCGATGAACCAAATTGCAACGGCTCGCGACCATGATAAGGAACCAAGAAGCGGGAAGGGCAAGCCGCGCGGGGGGAAGTTTCATGGGCGTCATGCTCGACACGATCGGCAAGGTGATCGCGGGTTACCTGCAGAAGGAGATTCTCGGTTACGAGCCGTTCACGCCGAGCGATCCGGAGCATCTGCGCGGCGTGATCCAGCCTGGCGATGTCCTGCTGGTCGAAGGCAACAACCGGATTTCCGGCATCATCAAATACCTCACGCAGTCGACCTGGTCGCACGCCGCGCTCTATGTCGGTCCGGTCGACGGCGCCGGCGAGGCGGACGGCGAGCCGCATGTGCTGATCGAGGCCAATATCGGCGAAGGCGTGACATCGGCGCCGCTGTCGAAATATTTCCCCTATCACACCCGCCTCTGCCGTCCGGTCGGACTGTCCTACGAGGACCGCGAGACGGTGTGCCGCTACGCCATCAACCGGATCGGCTTCGGCTACGACACCAAGAACATCGTCGATCTCGCGCGCTATCTGTTCCCAATGCCGGTGCCGCAGCGCTGGCGTCGGCGGATGATCGCGCTTGGATCGGGCGATCCTACCAAGATCATCTGCTCGGCACTGATCGCACAGGCCTTCGACGCCGTGCGCTACCCGATCCTGCCCAAGATCACGCGCACTTCGAGCCGCAGGGCGCGGCGCGAGATCCTGCATATCCGCGATTCCTCGCTCTACATGCCGCGCGACTTCGACATCTCGCCCTATTTCGAAGTCGTCAAACCCACCATCGTGCACGGCTTCGACTACACCGCCCTGCACTGGGCCGACAAGCAGAAGCCGCTTGAGGAGGTGGCGGGCGAATTCAGTGTGTTTCAGAAAAAATCGCCGCCGCTCGTTCCTGAAACGATTGACCAGGAAACGCCGCTTCCGGCTGCGCCTGAAGATACGGAAGTGAAGGCGGAGAGACTCGCGGCTTAATCGCGCTAGAAACCCGCCGCCAGCGTCAGCCGGACCGCGAGCGATTCGGCCGGATGGATGTGACGGTCGGCGACGCCGTCGATCGGCTCGCCCGGCAGACGCGACAGATAGTAGTATTCGATCTGGTTGGTGTTGGCATTGAAGAGATTGAGCACGTCGAGCTGCAGCCGCATGCCATTGTCGAACTGGTAGCCGGCGCGGGCGTTGAAGATCAGCGAGGATTACTGGTTGGCCTTGCCCTCGCCGGAATGCTAGGTGACGATCAGGCCAGGCACAACTTCCAGCACCTCGCCGACACGCGACACCGGCAGCGCATTGACCTCCTCGCCGCTGATGCGCATCTCGCTCGCGGCCGTCGGCCGAACATTGGTGGTGTCCGAATCTCCCGAACCGGGAGCGATGCCGCTCGCCGCCGATGCAGGCAGCCCCGATTGGGCAGCGTGAGGATTTCGCCCGCTCTGTGGACGGCGCGACTGTTCGGTCCGCTTGATCCGCTTCGGCGTCGCCATCTCGGGCGACGTCACCGTGACGGAGGGAAGCTGGTTTCCTGCTCCGACCGCAGCCATCTCTGCCTGCGCCGCCGACGTGAGGACAACAAGGGAGGCCGTGGGAAAAATCCACCCGACAAGTTTACGCAATGCCCATGCCCCCGCATGGCAACCTGCTACAATCCGAGAGGCAACCAGTTCGACTTCAACCCCGGCCCAGCGAGGCTAGCAAGCCTAGTATGATGTTACAACCGGAACATCATACTGTCGCGCCCGCGACACCAATCGGAATTTTCTGATGCAACGGATCACCATCACCATCGAGGACGACCTGCTTGCCGAGATCGATGCCGCGGCAAAAGCGCGCGGCTACCAGAACCGCTCGGAGATCATCCGCGATCTCGCGCGGGCGGGATTGCAGCAGAGTGCGGAGAACGCGACGCCTTCAGGGCAATGCGTGGCCGCGCTGGTGTACATCTACGACCACGCCGCGCGCGACCTGTCGAAACGGCTGGTGCAGAACTTCCATGGTCACCATGACCTGTCGCTGGCGACGCTGCACGTCCACCTCGACAATGATAGCTGCATGGAGGTGACGGCGCTGAAGGGCGCCGCCGGCGACGTCCGCCATCTCGCCGGACCACGTCATCGCCGAACGCGGCGTGCGCTATGGCCGGGTCGTGATGATCCCGACCGTAGCGGACAAGAAGCCGCGCAAGCATGGGCACGGTTGAGGGGCAGCATCCGGCTCTTGCCGAAGCCATCGGCCATGTCTACCTCCCGCAGGGGCTTCCTTGAGGTAGATCCACCATGTTAGACGCCGCCGTCAAGGCGCTCACGCAAATCCTGTCGCCGCCGATGCGCTCGATCCTGTGGCGCTCGATCGGCGTAGCGCTGGTATTGGTGACCGTGCTCGCGATCGGATTGCAGCGGCTCCTGAGCTGGTTTGCCGACTATGGCGAGGTCTGGGCCGAGGGCCTGCTCGGCCCCAACTTCCATTCCACACTCAACGTGCTCTCCTGGATCGTGTCGATCGCCGCTGGTTTCGGCGTGGTGCTTGGCGGCATCTTCCTGATGCCTGCAATCACCTCGCTGGTGGCGAGCCTGTTCGTCGACGATGTCGCCGACCATGTCGAGCGTGAACATTATCCGGCCGAACAGCCCGGTGTCCCGCTGCCGTTCAACCTTGCCATGGCCGAGGGCGTCAAGACCGCGCTGCTGACGATCCTGGTCTATCTGATCGCGCTGCCCTTTGTGCTCCTCGCCGGTGCCGGCTTCCTGATCTTCTTCCTCGCCACCGCATGGCTGTTGGGCCGCGAATATTTTGAGCTTGCCGCGATGCGGTTCCGGCCGCCGGCGGAAGCGAAAGCGATGCGCCGCGACAATGCCGCGACCATATTCACCGCCGGCCTGATCATAGCCGCCTTCGTGTCGATCCCGATCGTCAACCTGGCGACGCCGCTGTTTGGCATGGCTTTCATGGTCCACATGCACAAGCGCCTCTCAGGGCCGCGGCCGGAATTGCTCGAGCCCAGACGGCAGGAAATGTCGATGCGCTAAAGCGCGATGAGATGAGGATGAATCATCATCGCGCTTTAGGTTATTGTTTGAGCATGATCTTTTCGGAAAACCGCTTCACACTTTTCCGGATCATGCTCTAGCAATCGACGATCAGGCCACCGACATTCCGCACTTGCGCATCAGCATCTTGGCAAAGCCGAACGGCTCGGGCGTGAACGGCCCCGGCGGCGCACGGGTAATCAGGGCGACGAAAAACAGCGCGGTCATCGCCAGCCAGAAGCACAGCCAGAAGCCGTCGATATAGGCGAGCACATTGGCCTCGCGCTGCACCAGCGCCGCCAGCGTTCCCATCGCGCGCGCCTGGGCCAGACCCACGCCATGGGCGGCGAATTGGTCGGCGAGTTGCTCGAGCATGCGCACGACGTTGACGTCGCCATTGGCGACGTGTTGCCCGATATAGTTGGAATGGATCTGCTCGCGGACCCGCAGCCAGGTGCCCATCAGCGCCACGCCGATCTCGGCGCCGCCAAGCCGCATGATCTGGATATAGGCGGCAAACGCCGTGGCGCGGCTCGGGTCGGAATTGGACAGCGCCATGATGATGATCGGCAATAGCGTCAGCGACTGCCCGATCGATTGCAGGATGACGACGCCGACAAAATCCTCCCGCGCCCAGTCATGGGTCAATTGCGTGCCCCAGAGATTTGCGGCCGCGAATGCCGAGAATCCCAGGACCACCACGGTACGCGGATCGAAATGCCTGAGCAGATAGATCGAGATCGGCACCAGCACGAACATCGGCAGCGCCCCGTAGGTCAAGAGCAAAACGCCGCTCTGCTCCGGCCGCATCAGCGCGATAGTGCCGAGGAAATTCGGCACCAGCGACGAATTGGACAGGCTGGTGAGGGTGTAGAGCAGGATGACGACCAGCGAGAGCCCGATGTTGCGCGAGAACAGCACATTCACATGCGCCCAGGGCTGCCGCACCATGGCCTCGTTGATCAGGAAGACGACGAACAGCGCAGCGCCGCCAAGCAGCAGCGCCATCACCGTGCCGGATCCGAGCCAGTCGAGCCGATTGCCCTGGTCAAGGCCGGCATAGATCATCGAGACCGACGTGCCGAGCAGGAGCATGCCGCCCCAATCCGCATCGCGAAGCAGGTTCTTGTTGACGGGTTCATTCGGCGTGCCGAGATAAACCATCAGGCCCATCAGAGGCGCGATGACCACGCCCTGCCAGTACAGCCATTGCCAACCGAGATGATCGACATAGAAACCGACCAGCGAGGTCGAGGTATCGAGCGCGAAGCCGACGCGGATCGCGTAGATCGATATCGCCGGAATCCACCAGCGGATCGGCAGATTCCGGAACACGATCATCAGCGTCGCCGGCACGAAAGTGCCAAGCAAGAGGCCATGCACGATGCTGAGCGCGATCAGCGTGGGGTAATGGTCGACGAATGGGATAGTCAGCGATACCCCGGCATAGACGAGGCTCGGGATGCCCAATACGCGGCGCAGGCCGAACACCGTGGCGAGCCAGGCGACCGCCGGCGCGATGAAGATCTGCGAACCGATTCCCGCGGTTGAAAGCCAGGCGCCCTCGTCGAAACCGAGCGAGAAGGCGCCGCGCAAATCCGGCAGGCCAACGGTGGTCAGCCGGCTGTCGAAATTGGCGAGGAACGAGCCGAGCAGCACCGCGACCACCGCAAACAGCGGCTGCCGCGCGATGCCGCCCTGCGAGATCGGTCCGCGGCCGGCATCGTCATTTGCCGCCATCGGCCCCCGCTTCGCTGGTGTTGATGCGGGTGACCACGGACATGCCGGGCAACAGGCGCGACAACAGCGGCTGGTCATCGTCGAAACGGATACGGACCGGAATACGCTGCACGACTTTGGTGAAATTGCCGGTGGCGTTATCCGGCGGCAATAGGGCGAATTGCGAGCCGCTGGCCGGCGCAATGCGCTCGACGCGGCCATGCAGTTTCTGGTTCGGGAAACTATCGACCGTAATCACGACGGGTTGGCCCGGCCTCACCCGCGTGAGCTGGGTCTCCTTGTAGTTGGCGATCACATAGACGTTTGGCAGCGGCACGACATTGATCAGGTTGGTGCCGATATTGACGTAGTCGCCCGGCTGCACCTGCCGCTCACCGACCACGCCGTCGAACGGCGCCACGATCGTGGTGTAGCCGAGCTTGAGTTTTGCGGCGGCCAGCTGCGCCTTGGCAGCATCGAGATCGGCGGCGCGCTGCTTCTTGGTGCCCTGCAGCACCTCGAGCTGATGACGCTGGGCGGCGATCACGGCGCGGCTTGCGCGCACATCGGCTTGCGCTTTTGCATAAGCCGCAGTCGCCTGCTCGAGCCGCTGCCGCGTGCCCGCGTCCGTCAGCGACAGTGATTGCTGGCGCTCCTGTTCCTGACGCGCCTCGACCTCCAACGCCGCCGCAGATACTTGCGCGGCCTCGGCCTGTGCGATGGTCGCGTACTGCAGCTCGACCTGGTTGTTCAGATTGTCGAGCGCGGCCTGCGCGGCGGCGACGCCGGCTTCGGCCTGCGCAACCTGCGCCTGGTAGTCGGCGGGATCGATCTGCACCAGGAGGTCGCCGGCCTTGACGTGCTGGAAATCCTTCACCGCCACCGTCAACACCTCGCCGGCGACGCGGCTGCTCAGCCGTGTCAGCTCGGCGCGGACATAGGCGTCGTTGGTGGTCTGGATCGTGGCGGCGCCGATCCATTCGTCCCAGCGCAGCGTCGCCAGTGCGATGAAAGCGAAAGCAGCGAGCACGGCGAAGACCGGAATGGCCAACCGGCCCAAGGTGCTCGACGGCGCAGCCGATGGCTTCGGCGGCGGAGCTGTGGGGGCCGGAGCCGGGGCCGGCGCAATCCTGTTCACCGGAGCTGGGGCGATTTGGTTCTGCTCACTCAAGGTAGATTCCCCAAGTCATCCTTCCCACGCAATTGCCGAGACAGCGGTCGGCCGAGGGCCGCCATCATTGCTCAGACCGTCTTTTCCGGCCACCGGCAAAGATCGTTGATCAGGCATACCTCGCAGCGCGGTTTCCGTGCGAGACAGGTGTAGCGGCCGTGCAGGATAAGCCAGTGATGTGCATGCAGCATGAACTCGGCCGGAATCACCTTCTCCAGTCCCCGCTCGACCTCGAGCGGCGTCTTGCCGGACGCAAGCCCGGTGCGATTGGCGACGCGGAACACATGGGTATCGACCGCCAGCGTATGTTCGCCATACGCCATGTTGAGCACAACATTGGCGGTCTTGCGGCCGGCACCGGGCAGCGACTCGATCTCGGCGCGGGTGCGCGGCACCTGGCCGCCGAAATCCGAGATCAGCTTCTCGGATAGCGCGATGACGTTCTTGGCCTTGGTCCGATAGAGGCCGATGGTCCTGATGTAGTCGCGCAACTTCTCCTCGCCGAGCGCGAGCATTTTCTGCGGCGTATCGGCGACGGCAAACAGCGCGCGCGTCGCCTTGTTGACGCCGGCATCGGTCGCTTGCGCCGAGAGCACGACGGCCACGAGCAGTGTATACGGGTTGAGATGCTCGAGCTCCCCCTTCGGCTCCGGATTGGCCTTGCGGAACCGCGCGAATGCTTCGCGCACTTCGGCCGGGGTCCAGGGCTTGGGCGCTTTGAGGGATTTCTTCGCCACGCGCGCGGGTGGCTTGGCCACCGGCCTCTTTGCCGATTTTTTCGACGCGGATCGAACGATGGGTTTCCTGGCGCGTTGAGCGCGGATGATTTTGGCCATGATCGGCATATACTGGTGAGCCATGACCGCAGGCAACGACTTTGACCCGGCGCTTGAACCAAAGCTGTTCTCGGCGCTGCTGACGCCACATCGCTCGCTCAGCCGCGGCGGCTTCATCGTGCTGATGAGCATCGTCAGCGCGGTCAGTTTTGCTGCCGGCATCGTGTTCTGGTGGATGGGCGCCTGGCCGGTGTTCGGCTTCTTCGGCCTCGACGTGCTCGTCATCTATTGGGCCTTCCGCGTCAATTTCCGCACAGCCCTGGCCTGCGAGGAAGTCACAGTGACGCCATCGGAATTGCGGGTGCGCCGGGTCAACCATCGTGGCCATGTCGCGGAATGGGTGCTCAATCCGCTCTGGGTGCAGTTCGAGCAGCAGGTCGACGCCGAGTTTGGCATCGAGCGGCTCTACCTGGTTTCCAGAGGACGCCGCGTCGACATCGGCAGCTTCCTGGGGCCGGACGAAAAAGCGAGCTTTGCCAAGGCCTTAATCGCCGCGCTGAATGCCGCCAAGCGCGGACCGACCTATAATCCGATTCACTGAAGGTTGTCGGAAAACGGGTGGTTGAACAGCCGCATGTGCCCTAAATCAGGCCCATGATGACACTTGCCATCCATGACCAGCATCTGGCCAAACCGGGTCTCGAGAGCGCCGCGCTGCGCGACTACGATTCGGTACGGCGCGCGATCGCCTTCATCTCGGAGCGCTGGCGCGCGCAACCGACCATCGAGGCGGTGGCGGATGCCGCCGGCGTGACGCCTGACGAGTTGCACCACCTGTTCCGGCGCTGGGCGGGGCTTACGCCAAAAGCGTTCATGCAAGCGCTCACCCTCGACCATGCCAAGAACCTGCTCCGCGATTCGGCCAGCGTGCTCGATGCCGCGCTCGATTCCGGGCTCTCGGGCCCGGGCCGGTTGCACGATCTCTTCGTCACCCATGAAGCAATGTCGCCGGGCGAATGGAAGAACGGCGGCGCCGGCATGACGCTGCACTACGGCTTCCATCCCTCGCCATTCGGAACCGCGATCGTGATTGGCACCAGCCGCGGCCTGGCCGGTCTCGCCTTCGCCGATCCCGGGGACGAAGCAACCGCCTTTGCCGACCTACGACGGCGCTGGCCGAACGCGACCTATGTAGAGGACACCGAAGGCACCGCTCCGATTGCACAGCGCGTCTTCGATCCGAAGCTGTGGCGGCCGGACCAGCCGCTGCGCGTGGTCCTGATCGGCACCGATTTCGAGGTGCGCGTATGGGAGACACTGCTCAAAATCCCAATGGGGCGCGCAGTTTCCTATTCCGACATCGCTTGCAGGATCAACAGCCCAAAAGCCTCGCGTGCCGTCGGCGCCGCGGTCGGCCGCAACCCCGTGTCGTTCGTAGTACCCTGCCATCGCGCGCTCGGCAAAAGCGGCGCGCTCACTGGCTATCATTGGGGCATCACCCGCAAGCAGGCGATGCTCGGCTGGGAAGCCGGGCAGCTAGGCTTGCAATAGCGAAGCGGTGATTTCCTGGTTCGTAGGATGTGCACGCTTCGCTTTGCCCGCTCTACAAGCCCTACTTATCCAGTCGCTTCCAGAACACCGCGGTGTCGCAGAGCCGGCCGTCGGGGAACAGCGCGTAGTTCGGGATGATCCCGCTCTCGGTCCAGCCTGCACGCTTGTACAGGCGATAGCCGTTTTCGCCCGGCACGGTGTCGAGCACGAGCAGCCAGCGGCCGCGCCTGATCGCTTCGACTTCGATCTGCGCCATCAGCGCTGCACCGATGCCGCGCCCGCGGGCGGAACGGTGTACCAGCATCTTCTTCAGATCGGCGCGGTGCGGCTGGTTGGGCGGCGTGTCGAGACCCAGCTGGACCGTGCCCCACCATCTTGCCATCGAGCTTTGCTGCGAGCAGCACGGTGTCGCCTGACGCGACCGAAGCTGCCACTTTTCGGAAGAACACAAGCCCGTCGGCTTGCGTAAACGGCGCCATGAAGCTGACGCTAGCGCCCCCTTCGATGCAATCGACCAAGACCAATGCCAATTGATCGAGTGTTGTGTCAGCGACGGGATCGGTAAGAACACAAATCTCGACGTCGCCGGTCACCGTGAACACCCTCGTCGAAAATTAAGCCGGAGAGTTCAGAATTTCATATTCTGCCAAACGCTTCTTGGCGGCGGAGACCACTGCTGGAACGAACTCACCTTCGTACTTCAGGATCAAAGCCTCCGCCGAAAGTTCTGCAGCCATGCCAAACTCCACAAGTTTGAGGAATCCGGTGGAAGGAGTTGGCTTCATCGCCAAATCTGCCAAAGTCTGCCTTACGCCTACCCTGTTCAACTTTTGGCGCGTTCGGTTTAGGCGTTTTGTGGTGCCGCTTTCCTCGGAGAGCGCTTCTTCCAGGGCTCTCATCACAATGGCGAATTCTGCCTCTAAAGGGTCGTCTATATTTCTTCCTTCGATCCGGCACAGCTGTCGAAAAGCGGCTTGGTAAATATCATTTCGGTTATGCCGCTTCGCATTTGCCATCCAATTGCGCAGCTTGTCCCTGTCCCATTCATTCGACAGGTCAGGTGCTGCAATGCCCATAACGTCACGCCGCCAGATCGAGTTTTGAGGCGACGGTGGAGTCGGCGTTGAGCCGATAGATGATCGGCGCACCGGTCGCGAGCTCGCGCTTCAGGATCTGCTCGGGCGACAGTTTCTCCAGCACCATGATCAGCGCGCGCAGCGAATTGCCGTGAGCGGCGACCAGCGTACGCTCGCCGCGCAGCACGCAGGGCAGGATCTCCTGCACGTAATAGGGCAGCGTGCGCGCCAGCGTGTCCTTCAGGCTTTCGCCGCCGGGCGGCGACACATCGTAGGAGCGGCGCCAGATATGGACTTGCTCCTCGCCCCACTTCTTGCGGGCGTCATCCTTGTTGAGACCGGAAAGATCGCCGTAGTCGCGTTCATTGAGCGCGAGGTCCTTGAGCGTCTTCAATCCGGTCTGACCGATTTCAGCAAGCGCCAGATCGAGCGTATGCTGCGCGCGCTTCAACACCGACGTAAAAGCGATGTCGAACGACAGTCCTTGCGCCCTCAACTTGCGGCCGGCCTCCTTCGCTTCGGCAATGCCCTGCTCGGTGAGACCGGGGTCTTTCCAACCGGTGAAGAGATTCTTCAGATTCCACTCACTCTGGCCGTGGCGCACCAGCACAAGAAGACGATCGCTCATTCCAAATTCCGTTCTTGTTTGAGCATGATCATTTCGGATCACCGATCCCACTTTTCCGGACCATGCGTTAGACGTCAGAGAGCCCCAGCACATCCATCATGGAGTATAGCCCGGGCTTCTTGCCGTGTGCCCACAGCGCCGCCTTGATTGCGCCATGCGCAAAGAGCATGCGGTCCTCGGCGTGGTGCGACAGTGTGATGCGCTCCTGCCGGCCGGCAAAGATGACGCTGTGATCGCCGGTCACGGTGCCGCCGCGCAGCGACGCAAAGCCGATATCGCCGCTCCGGCGCGCGCCGGTGTGGCCATCGCGGCCACGCACCGAGTGCTTGTCGAGCGCAATGCCACGGCCAGCAGCGGCGGCTTCGCCGAGCAGGAGGGCGGTGCCGGAGGGCGCGTCGACCTTGGCCTTGTGGTGCATCTCGACGATCTCGATATCGAAGGCATCATCGAGCGATTTCGCAACCTGCTTGACGAGGGCCGCCAGGAGATTGACGCCGAGACTCATATTGCCGGACTTCACCACGACGGCGCGGTTGGTGACGCTTCGGATCACCGCGTCATCGGACGCCGAGAGCCCGGTGGTGCCGATGACATGGACGAGGCCACGCTCGACCGCGATCGCGACATTGGCAATGGTCGCCGCCGGCGCGGTGAAATCCAGGATGCCGTCGGCATTGGCCGAAAGCGTCCAAAGGTCAGCCGACAATCTGACGCCGTTGGCCGGCAGGCCCGCAAGCACGCCGGCGTCCTCCCCGAGGAGCTCGGATCCGGGCGCTTCCAGCGCACCGGTCAGAACCGCGCCCGGCGTCTCCGAGATGGCGCGAGTCAAGGCGCGGCCCATCCGGCCGCCGGCCCCCGCAACGATCAAGCGCATATCGGCCATGACTCTTCCTCTCCACGCCCTATAGCGGGCGCGGGCCATTCCGGCAACCGAGTCGTCGTTCCGAGAGGCGCGCAAGAGCCGGGGAGCCGAGGGCGGTAGAAGGTCGTCCACCCTAGCCCTGAGGAAGACGGATCGCCCAAGCCGGCATCCCGCGTGGGTTATAGCGCTAGTTCCAACCGCTTTTCCAAGACGACCTTGCCGTCGCGTTCGACGGTATAGGTCGCCTTGTAGGTGCCATGGTCCCACCCGTTTGGCGGGCGCTTCTTGCCCGCGAACAACATGTACTGCGCCTTGTTGCTCTGAAGCGGCGCGGCTCGATTTTCGGCGAGGACTTGTCCCTGCGGGTCCTTGATCACGAGCCCTTGAACGTCCCCGGCCTTCAGCCCTATGGCACGGACAAAAGCAACGAGTGCCGGGGAATTGGCGGACAGCGACTGCTCGTCCGCGCGTGCCTCCTCAATCAGTTCCATGGTCGGGGGACCGCTCATGAATCCGGCGTTCAGGACGGCTCTGTCCTGATAGGCAAGCTGCGCACGGAACGCCGGCTGCCAGAGAGATTCGCCGCCGCCGCATGAACCGGGAGCGGCACCATAGGCGAAGGGGTCTACCATTGCGCCCCGGTACCTGACGGTGAAATGCAAATGAGGATATTCGGTCAGGCCGGAGAGACCGATGCGGCCGAGCCGCTGCCCGCGGGCAACGTCGTCGCCGGGCTTCACCGCCAGGCTGCCGTTCGCCATATGGCAGTACTGCGTTTCCCAGCCGCCGGGATGCTCGATGACGATGCCGTTGCCGCATTCAACGTCGCGTACGGCCTCACGGGCCGGCTTGCCGACAGCGTCGGGTACGCCGTCGCGCGCGCGAAGAACGCGGCCGCTTGCGGAAGCGAGCACGTCCACGCCGGACCTTTGTGCCGCGAGCGAGGGTACGCGAAAGTCCGTTCCGTTGTGTCTGTCGTAAGTGAGCGTGCCGCATTTGTAATCGCGGCTCGACTGCGAGGGGTCGTCATCAACATAGTTCTGGATATAGCAGGTCTGGCCGATCTCGCAGCCGACCGGCAGTCCCAGCTCGATGTTCTCCGCGCGAGCGGAGCAGGCAAAACCGATTGCGGCTGCAAGTGCTAAGACTGCCCGCACGAATCCCGGGCATATGGTGAACGGCCTGAATATCATTTGGCAGAAGCTTATCAGCTATCCAGCGCAGGGTCGTTTCCTTTCGGGCGAAATTCGGACAGAGCGTGGCCCACCGCCGTCTCACGCCTGCCCGCGCCGAAAGGAGATTGTGTGAGATGATAGAGCAAGAAGAACTCGGACTGTCGATTAATTCCTAATTTCAGCATGATGCGCTTGGTGTAAGTCCTGACAGTGGCTTCGGTCAGACGCAGGTCGGCACCGATGTCGCGCGGACATTGGAATTGAAGGATCCGTGCGATAATTCTCTCTTCGGCCCAGTTCAATCCGAATGCGGCCGCGATGCGCTGCGCACCGAGCACTTCGTCGAATTGCGGCACGATCACCAGGGCCTTCTGCGCATCGCGATGCGTCGGAAGGGCGCCGATCTTGGCAAAGGCAAACTGCTGACGCTCGGTCGACAGAGGCACCGTTCGGTCGAACGAGACCTGCCCGGCACGCGTCATCAACGCCTCTCGAACCGCGCGCCGCAAACTGTCGGTCACAGAACCGCTTGCGCCGACGAGCTTGCCACCCTGCATCTTGAGAAGCTCGCCCTTTGCCAATAGCGCGCGCCCGCCGCGATTGACGCCATGAATATTCAAGCCTTCGTCGGTGACGAGGGCAGGGAACGCGAGCTCTTCCAGCAAGACTTGAGCATCTACATCCGGGGTCAGCGATGGCCACGCGCTTGAATTGACGGTTTCCCAGAGCGTCCGAACCGCGCGCGCAAGGCAGGGAATTTCGGCTTGAACGAGCGCCGCCGATCGCCATCCCGCGACGAACACGACCGTCGTACGCTCACGAGAGGCGAACCGCCCAATCACCGAATGACTTTTCGATCCTGGCTCGGAGCCGATCAATTTGCGCACGAATGCCGTGCGCGCATTGATCGGCTCTAGAAGCGCGCAGTCCGCACCAGCACCTTTGCGTGCAATACGAGCCACTGTCATCGTGCACGACGGATCGATTATGGCATTCCCGATACGGACCTCTTCCAGTTGCGCCCCGGCCGAAGGAGACATGATTGCGACATAGCAGCTGCCGCAATTAAGAAGTTCCGCGACCGCCTTGCCGAAATGTTCCATGATCCTGCGGTGTGGACTTGGCCCATGCAGTTCGAGATCCTGGGCATCAAGAGGCGGGGATTCGGCGTGATCTAAATGTCCTGTCTGTGCGAAAAGTGGTGCTTTGCTGATCTCATGCACGGGCGGCTCCCGCTATAGGTTCAGCCGGCACTGCGCCAGCAACTAATTTTCCCTAAACGCGCGGCTAATACGCAGCGCCATTGGCTGCAGTAGGTACTCCGCGAAGGTTCTTTCTCCTGTCTCGACAAATACTTCGACGGGCATTCCGGGCAGCAAGGACGAGAGATAGGGGGCCGTCGGCGCATCGGCATCGAGCTCAACCTCGGCCATATACGTGTTGACGCCCGTCTTGGGGTCCGTCAGGGCATCCGCAGCAACCGCAATGACCTTGCCATCGAGCATCGGTCTGCGACGCATATTGAGGGCATGAACCCTCACCCGCGCCATCTGGCCGATATATACCTCTTCCCGGTCCGTTGGCTTCAATGTTGCCTCTATGACAAGGCGGTCTTCAGTTGGGACAATTTCCAAAAGTGTTTCGCGAGGTGCAAGTACGGCATTGAGGTCTCTCGTGTTGAGACCGACGATCCTTCCGCTTTCCGGGGCACGCAATTCGGACCGCTTAAGCTGATCGCGCAACGCGGCGATTCGATGTCGAAGATCGCCGATCTCCTCGCTGGTGGCATGTAGCTGCTTGGCGACGTCCTGATCCTGATTGAACCCGAGTTGGCGCCGCTTATCCTCCAGCTCCGCAATCTTTCCCTGCTTTTCCGCGATCGAGGCCTGATTGCGCGCGATCTGGGCCGCAGTGTCGGCTTCGGACCGCTTCAGGGCCAGCAGACGTGGCTTTCGCGCAAGGCCCTTTGCCAAAAGATAGCTTGTATCCGCGATCTCCTCCTGCAGCAGCGAAAGTTGCTGCTCGAGTCCTTTGGTGTTGCTTTGCAAGCCCTGGATGGAATCTGTCGATTGCGCGATCTGCTGCTCGATCACCTTGCGCTCGTTCTCGATCGCGGCCAGTCGCGCTGCAAATTCGCCGGCCTGGGTTTGCATGGCAATGCGCGCGGCTGGATGGCTTGCGTTCTTTTGCAGTTCATCCGGAAACTGGACTACGGCCGCGCCAGCTTGCTCGGCCGTCAACCGCGCCTCCATCGCCAGATCGGCGAAGAATTTTGTCTCCAGCGAGCCGAGCGTTGCCTCGATCTGCGCGGTCTCGAGCCGGGCAATGAGTTGACCGGCTTCGACACGGTCATTCTCCCTGACGTAAATGGAATGGATGATCCCGCCCTCGAGATGCTGCACGGCTTTGCGTTTCGAATGAACCTTGATGAATCCGGGCGCTACCACGGCGCTGCGGAGCGGGACGGTGGTCGCCCATACGCCGAAGCCGCAGAACTGGATGACAAGCAGCACACATCCCAGTCCTATGATCCACCGGATACCGGACCGCGGCCGTTCTCTCGCGATCGGCGGCTGGGCGCTGCCTGCCGTAGGCCAAATGGCTCCGGCCGTATGCCCGTCCTGGGTCATCGCGCATTCCCCCTTACTGGGAGCTTCTGGGGTGCGGCCTCGCGCCGGATTACGCGCGCCTCCGGAGGCGCCGTCGCTGTCGGCACGCGAAGAACATCGAACGGTGCGCCGAAGGCGAGTTGTTTGCCGTCCCTCAACAGCAGTACTGCGTCTGCGATGGTGAGCAGGCGAGGCCGGTGCGTGACGATCACCAACGACGCGCCGCGCGCTTTCGCCAATTCGATTGCGGAACACAGCGCCTGCTCGCCGTCCGGATCGAGGTTCGCATTTGGCTCGTCGAGCAGGATCAGCTTGCGATTGCCGAAGAATGCACGCGCCAATCCGATGCGCTGGCGCTGGCCTCCGGAAAGCTTGTTACCGTCGCGGCCGATCTCGGTCTGGTAGCCGGCGGGGAGAGACAGGATCATGTCATGGGCTTGCGCGAGCAGGGCCGCGGCGACGATATCCTGATCGCGCGCATGCTCGTCGAATCCGGCGATCGCCTCGGCCACGGTGCCGCCCAGAAGCTGCACGTCCTGCGGGAGATAGCCGACATATTGCCCGAGTTGATCGGGCTCCCAGTTGGAAAGGGCGGCGTGATCCAATCGGATCGTGCCGCCGCTCGGTCGCTCCAAGCCCGCCATCAGGCGCAGCAGTGTCGATTTCCCGGCGCCCGTCGGTCCGATGACGGCGACCATCGCGGAAGGGCGACACTCGAATGTCACGCCTGCCAGGATCGCGCGATCGCTCGCGCCGGTCCGGAATGTCACCCGGTCGACCTTGATCCTTCCGGATGGCGAGGGAAGCAGCGTCTTTTTCTTTCGCGTGAGAACCGGAACCGCTGCCGCCTGGACCTGCTTCCATGCCTCGTGGGCGGATGTCAGCGCACGCCATGCCGAGATCAAGCCTTCCATCGGCTGCAGCGTCCGGGCGATCAGGATCGAACTCGCGATCAAGCTGCCGGAGAGCACCTCGTTCTGAAGCACGAGCCAGGCACCCGCGCCGATCGCGGTAACCTGCAAGATGGTTCTCACCATCCGTGCGATTGCGGCAATGGTAAAGACGCGCTCGCTGGCGCGGACCACCGGCGACAATGCTTCGTCGTTCAGATCCATGAACTGGCGGATCGCGCCGCGGGTCCATCCCATCGCCCGCACCAGGTCGGAATGCCGGACGATTCCGTCGAGAGCCGCCTGCGTCGTGAGTGCCGCTTGCGTCGCCTGCCCGATTTCCATCCGCGCAATCCGGTGGCTTACGGCGCCCAGCACCAACAGGATCGCGGTTCCGATCAAGGCTATCACGCCGTACCAAGGATGCAGAAAGAAGAGAATGAGGACGAAGCCCGGGAGGAACGGCGCGTCGATCAAGGATCCGACCGGTCCGCCTGACAGGAAACTCCGGAGCTCGCGGACCTTTACGAGAGGGTTGGTCCTGCCGTCGTTCTGCCCGGCGCCGCCCATAATCGTGCTTTCAAGGACGATCGGGGCGAGATGGTGTTCGAATTGAATGGCAAAGCGACTGAGCAGGCGGTTGCGCAGGGTCTCGAATGCGGCACTGAAGATGAGTGCGGTTGCGGCAATGAGGCTGAGGCCAACCAGGGTCTCGACGCTGCCGCTGCTCAGCACCCGGTCGAATACCTCGATCGAGTAAAAGGGTACGACCAGCAGCAGCATATTGATCGACACGCTGAAGGCGACGATCCACACAAAAGTAGTCCGTCCCGGAATCGATCCGAGCAAAGACCGTTGGCCAGACGCTGGAATCTCACGATGGCAGCGCGAATGCATGACCGGCCGAATATCACTAAGAACTGAGTACTTCAGAATACGGCAGCGGGGCGGCTGGCCGCCCCGCTGAAGTTAGCGTCATACCACTGTGATAGCGTCGTATCCCGCGGCAGCGTTGATGTCGTCGATCGATTCGAACGCCGTTGCTCCACCTGAGATACCATCGAGCTGGATGGTACCGAAGCCGAAGTCGAGCACGGTGTTGGTTCCGTCGTCATCGACAACAATGGTGGTCGGATCGAAGTCGTCGGCCGCGTCGACATTGACGACATCCTCTTCGGCGAAGCTCAAATCGGTGATTTCATCGTTGCCGAAGTCGGCACCCGTGCCGTCACCGAAGTTGTGCATATCAGTGCCTGCACCGCCCGTCAGGACATCATCGCCCTCGCCCCCGTCGAGAGTGTCGGCACCGTTTCCGCCGTCGAGCTCATCATCGCCTGCAGAGCCGCTCAGCGTATCGCCGCCCGCGCCGCCGGCCAGCGCATCGGCTCCGTCGCCGCCATCCATGATGTCGGCTCCGTTGCCGCCATCGACCGTGTCGTCGCCGGCTTCGCCATTGAGCGTGTCGGCGCCGTCCCCGCCGCTGAGTTCGTCATCACCGTCGCCGCCGCTGACGGTGTCGATACCAGCACCTCCGGCCAGGACATCATCGCCGGTGCCGCCGGACACTGTATCGTCGCCGGCACCGCCATCCGCGGTGTCGTCCCCGGCACCGCCGTCCAGGGTATCGTTGCCGTCGTCGCCGTTCAGCGTATCATTGCCGGCACCGCCGTTGAGCTCGTCGTCATCGGCGCCGCCATTCAGCGTATCGTCACCCGCACCGCCGTTGAGCGTATCGGTTCCGGCATCGCCGTTCAGGGTGTCATTGCCGAGGCCGCCATTGAGCAGGTCCATGCCGTCGCCGCCATTCAGCGTGTCGTCGCCGACTCCGCCATTCAGCGTATCGTCGCCAGCGTCGCCCGAAAGCGTGTCGAGGCCCGCGCCGCCATTGATCGTGTCATCGCCGTCACCGCCGACGATGGTGTCGTCGCCGGCATCACCAAAGAGCGTATCGTTGTCCGCTCCGCCGTCGATATTGTCGTTGCCCGCGTTGCCGTGGATCGTGTCAGCGCCGGCGTCTCCGGAGAGAGTATCTACTCCCGCGCCGCCATTGATCGTGTCATCGCCATCGCCACCCACGATCGTGTCGGCTCCGGCATTACCGTTGAGCGTATCGTTGTCAGCGCCGCCGTCGATGTTGTCGTCGCCTGGGCCGCCGCTTACGGTGTCGTCCCCCTCCAATCCGGTTATGGTGTCGTTGCCGGCCAGACCGTTGATCTCATCGGGATCCGGCGTGCCGGGTAGTACATCGTCGCCTGCTGTTCCGTTGATGAGTGCCATGATTTCCGCTCCCTACAGATGGACGTTTGCGGGTCGACTTCCGAACCGCAAAAAACGTCTCGATTGCTGAGCCGGCTTACTTCACTGTCCATCACCGATTGATGTGGACGTCGACGGATGCAACCTTGAATGAAAGTGGGGCAGCGTCGCAATCCCCATTTGGATACAAAAGAATCGCAGGGTGCATATGGACGCGTCGCGCATCATGACGCGCCAATTCGTCCCGCTTGTTCCAGGATGATCAAGATGAGGATTGTGGTTACGCGTAAGCGGATAATCGCGTGAAATCCGCTAGCCGACACTAGAGCATGATCCCGGAAGAGTGGAGACCGGTTTCCGAAAAGATCATGCTCGAACAAAGAGCTGGAGCGGGATGACGATTCGAAGAAAAGTCATCCCGCTCCAGCGGCGGCTCACCATGCGATCACGTCAATGACATTCCTGTAACAATGCGCGAATGCGTCCGCTCGGGAAGAACACTCGCTCAGGATTGCGGCGCGTCGTAGCCTTCGATGATGATGAGCTCGGCGATCGAATGCGGCTGCCGAACCTTGATGTTGGCTTGGTATTCCGGCGAGCGATAGCAAGCCAGCGCGGTTTCGTAGTCGGGAAACTCGATCACGACATTGCGGGAGCGGCACTCGCCCTCGACTGCGGTGAACCTGCCGCCGCGCACCACGAACTTGCCGCCGAATTTCTGGAAGATCGCCGGGTTGGCCGCCATGTAGGGCTTGTAAGCCTCCTCGTTGTGAACGTCGACGCGTCCGATCCAGTATCCCTTGGCCATCTCTTCTTCTCCTTTGTTAATTATCCGATCGCCTGCGCGATCTCAGCCTGGATGGCCTCTGCGGCGACTTTGGGGTCAGCGCCCTCCAGGATCGGCCGGCCCACCACCAGATAGTCCGCCCCGGCGGCGATCGCACGCGCCGGCGTCATGATGCGCTTCTGGTCGCCGCTCGCGGAACCGGCTGGGCGAATGCCGGGCGTGACCAGCTTCATCTGGTGTCCGATGATCTTGCGCAAGGAGGCTGCCTCCTCCGGCGAACTCACGAGCCCGTCGACGCCGAGCACCTGCGCCTGCTGCGCGCGCGCCTCGACGAGATCGGCAACGTTGAAGCGATAGCCTGCGGCGTGGAGATCGTCGTCGTCATAGGAGGTCAGCACCGTGACCGCGAGAATCTTGAGGTTCGATCCGGCCCGCGCTTCCACTGCAGCCTTCATGGTCTGCGGGTAGGCGTGCACGGTGAGGAAGGTCGCGCCAAGCGTCGCGATGCTCTCAACACCGCGCGCGACCGTGTTGCCGATGTCATGCAGCTTGAGATCGATGAACACCTTTTTGCCGGCCGTTGCGAGTGCGCGCGCCAGCGGCAGGCCGCCGGCATAAGCGAGCTGATAGCCGATCTTGTAGAAGTGCACGCTGTCGCCGAGTTTGTCGATCATCGCTTCTGCCACGGCGACGTTGGGCAAATCGAGTGCGACGATCAAGCGGTCCTGCTGCGCGATATCGCCTGGCTGCATGTCACCTCACATCATCCGTTGAGAAAGGTCGATCAATTGCCGCACCATGGCCTGCATCGCCTCGATATCGGCAGGATGCTTCAGGTGATCCATATCGTCATAGGCATGTTCGGCAAATGACAGCGCGAGCTGGTTCGGGATCACGGTGGCCTGGCAGGCCGACAGGATGAGGCGCAGCGCCGCCAGCGCGCGGCTGCCGCCGAGCCGACCGCCGGAGGCGGCAGCGATGGCGAAGACACGATCGCGAAACACCTGGCCGCGAAGCTCATGGGGATCCTGCACCCGGCTCACCCAGTCGATGGTGTTCTTGACCAGCGGCGGCACCGAGGAATTGTATTCCGGCGTCACGATCAGGACGCCATGATGCGCGCCGATCATGCGCTTGAGGTTGACTGCGTTCTTCGGCACGCCGGATTTCGCCTGCAGGTCGCCGTCATAGATCGGCAAAGGAAAGTCGGCCAGCGAGATGCGGCTGACCTCGGCGCCGGCCTGTGCGATCTCATGCGCGGCAACGGCTGCGAGCTTCGCGTTCAGCGAGCCTGATCGCAGCGACCCCGGGATCACAAGTATTTTCAGCGCAGACATTATTTTTGAATCGCGTTCGGCCAATCGCCGCGCGATGCGCGGGCGCGGTCAGCCCTTGCGATACACCCAGACCCGAGCTGGCGGAAGGTTCATCCAGATCCGCTCGGAAGCTTCTGTGGACACGCCCGGCAGCGATTTCGGAATCGGCGGGACCACCGAATAGGTGAATTGGACGAAGGGAGCACCCGGCGCAAGCGCGACGAAGGCGTCGCGGATCAGCCTCAGGCGGGTGATCATCGGTTTCGTGACCAGCGGCAGACCGGAAACCATCGCCGCGGCCGGCGCAGTCAACACGTCCCAGAGCGAGTCCCGAAGCTTGTAGGCGTCACCCTGCACCACCTTGGCCTGCGGGTAGCGCTCGCGCAGCAGTGCGCAGAAGCCGGGATTGTATTCAACCAGCACGAGACGCTTCTGATCTACGCCATGCTCGATCAGCGCGCTGGTGATCGCACCGGTTCCGGGGCCAAGTTCGACGACGGGACCTTCCGATCGGACATCGACATATTGCGCCATCGTACGCGCCAACAATCGGCCCGATGGCATCACCGCGCCTACATGCAGCGGCTTTTCGATCCATGACCGGAGGAAGCGGACCTCGTCGTCAAGACGGGGCTTCTTCAGCGGACGCACGGACGATTGCAGGGGCATGTCGCTACCAGGCGGGACCGCGCGAGCGGCTGTCAGAAAACGGTCATAAAGAGGTATAGGTCGAAACTGTCATGGTCAAGCAGATCGGCCGCGTGTTTGTTCCGCCAAACCGCAACCCGGTTTGGCGATAAGGCCATGCATCAATTTCGATTTCAGCGCTGTCGCGCACACCGCCGGGGCCGCCTTTGCCGTCACGCTCGATCATGATCCGATTAGACGAAATCGGATCGCGATCTCGTCTCTTTGTTTGAGCATGATCTTTCTGCAGACGATTCGCACTTGTCGCGAGGGAAAACCGGTTCCCACTTTTCCGGATCATGCGCTAGGTACCCGTCCGAGTGCCGAAGAAGTCCTTGACCTTGGAGAAGAAACCCACTGCCTCTGGTTGCGTCGCGCCAGAGGAGAGCTTTTCGAACTCCATCAGCAATTCCTGTTGCTTCTTGGTCAGATTCTGGGGCGTTTCGACCACGACCTGAACATACATGTCGCCGGTCTGGCGCGACCGCAGCACCGGCATGCCCTTTGATGCAATGCGGAATCGGCGGCCCGATTGCGTCCCCCCCGGTACCTTCACCTTGGTCTTGCCCTTGTCGATGGTCGGCACCTCGAACTCGCCACCCAGCGCCGCGGTGACCATCGAGATCGGCACGCGGCAGTGCAGGTCGGCGCCATCGCGCTGGAAGAACGGGTGCTGGGTCAGCGACAGGAAGATATAGAGGTCGCCGGGCGGGCCGCTGCGGACGCCGGCTTCACCCTCGCCCGCAAGTCGGATGCGGGTGCCGTCCTCGACGCCTTGCGGAATATTGACCGACAGCGTCCGGTCGCGCGTCACCCGGCCCGAGCCGGAGCAGGACGGACAGGCGTCTTCGATCATCTGGCCGCGGCCCTGGCAGCCGGGGCAGGTGCGCTCCAGGGTGAAGAAGCCCTGCGCCTGGCGGATGCGGCCGGCACCACCGCACATCGAGCAGGTCTTCGGCTTGGTGCCGGCCTTGGCGCCGGTGCCAGAGCACGATTCGCAGGTGACGGAGACGGGAATTTCGATCTGCGCGGTCTTGCCGAAATACGCCTCCTCGAGCGTGATCTCCATGTTGTAGCGAAGATCGGCGCCGCGTTCGCGGCCGCCGCTACGACGCTGCCCGGCCATGCCGAACAGGTCTTCGAAAATATCGGAGAAGGAAGAGGCAAAGCCGGCGCCGAAGCCCGGACCGGCGCCACCGCCCATGCCCTGCTCGAAGGCCGCATGGCCATAGCGGTCATAGGCGGCGCGCTTGTCGTTGTCCTTCAGGACCTCGTAGGCTTCGTTGATTTCCTTGAACTTCACCTCGCTCGTGGCATCGCCGGGATTGCGGTCCGGGTGCCATTTCATCGCGAGCTTGCGGAAAGCCGCTTTCAGCTTGGTTTCGTCCGCGTTCCGATCGACCTCGAGGGTCTCGTAATAGCAGCGCTTGGTGGACATCAGTTAAACCCGCCCGAATTCATCCTCTCGCTGAACCATATGTTCGGCAAGACGCAGTGTTCGGCTTAACGAAAAATGACCCCCATCCCTGGAGACGCTTCGCGCGCTCTTGGCATGGGGGTCATCATCCTACGCCCGTGTCTTAAGCAGACTTTTTGTTCTTGTCGTCATCGACCTCGGTGAACTCCGCGTCGACGACATCATCTTTTGCAGCGTCCTTGGCGGCATCGCCTTCAGCCTGCTGCTTGTACATGGCTTCGCCGAGCTTCATCGAAGCCTGCGCCAGTGCGTTGGTCTTGGCTTTGATCGATTCGGCATCGTTGCCCTTCAGCGCTTCCTTCAAGTCGCTGACGGCGTCTTCGATGGACCGGCGCTCGCTGTCGGCGATCTTCGAGCCATGCTCGGCCAGCGCCTTCTCGGTGGAATGCACCAGCGCGTCCGCATGGTTCTTGGCGTCGACCGCCTCACGCCGCTTCTTGTCCTCGGCCGCATTGGCCTCGGCGTCCTTGACCATCTTCTCGATGTCGGTTTCGGAGAGGCCGCCGGATGCCTGGATCCGGATCTGCTGCTCCTTGCCGGTCGCCTTGTCCTTGGCCGAGACGTTGACGATGCCGTTGGCGTCGATGTCGAAGGTCACCTCGATCTGCGGCATACCGCGCGGGGCAGGCGGAATGCCCATCAGGTCGAACTGGCCGAGCATCTTGTTGTCGGCCGCCATTTCACGTTCGCCTTGGAAGACGCGGATGGTGACCGCGTTCTGGTTATCCTCGGCGGTCGAGAACACCTGGCTCTTCTTGGTCGGGATCGTGGTGTTGCGATCGATGATGCGGGTGAACACGCCACCCAGCGTCTCGATGCCGAGCGACAGCGGGGTCACGTCGAGCAGCAGGACGTCCTTGACGTCGCCCTGCAGCACGCCGGCCTGGATCGCAGCACCGATGGCGACGACCTCGTCCGGGTTCACGCCCTTGTGCGGCTCCTTGCCGAAGAACTGCTTCACCACTTCCTGGATCTTGGGCATGCGGGTCATGCCACCGACCAGCACCACTTCGCCGATCTCGCCGGCGGTCAGGCCGGCATCCTTCAGCGCCTTGCGGCAGGGCTCGATCGTCTTCTGCACGAGGTCGTCGACCAGCGCTTCGAACTTGGAGCGGGTCAGCTTCATCGTCAGATGCTTCGGCCCGGTCTGGTCGGCCGTGATGAAGGGCAGGTTGATCTCGGTCTGCGTCGTCGACGACAATTCGATCTTGGCCTTTTCGGCGGCCTCTTTCAGGCGCTGCAAGGCAAGCTTGTCGTTCCGCAGGTTGATGCCCTGCTCTTTCTGGAACTCGTCGGCCAGGTAATTCACCAGCCGCATGTCGAAGTCTTCACCGCCGAGGAAGGTGTCGCCGTTGGTCGACTTCACCTCGAACACGCCGTCGCCGATCTCCAGGATCGAGATATCGAACGTGCCGCCGCCGAGGTCGTAGACCGCGATGGTGCCGGACTTCGTCTTGTCGAGGCCGTAAGCGAGCGCGGCCGCGGTCGGCTCGTTGATGATGCGCAGCACTTCAAGGCCCGCAATCTTGCCGGCGTCCTTGGTGGCCTGGCGTTGCGCGTCGTTGAAGTAGGCGGGAACCGTGATGACGGCCTGATCGACTTTTTGGCCGAGATGCGCTTCCGCGGTCTCCTTCATCTTCTGCAGGATGAAGGCGGAGACCTGGGAGGGCGAATAGGTCTTGCCGTCGGCCTCGACCCAGGCGTCGCCGTTCGATGCCTTCACGATCTTGTAGGGGACAAGCTTCTTGTCCTTTTCGACCATCGGGTCGTCATAGCGGCGGCCGATGAGGCGCTTCACCGCAAAGAATGTCCGTTCAGGATTGGTCACCGCCTGGCGCTTGGCCGGCTGACCGACGAGACGCTCGCCATCATCGGTGAAGGCGACGATCGACGGCGTCGTCCGCATGCCCTCGGAATTCTCGATGACCTTCGCGTTCTTGCCATCCATTACGGCAACGCACGAGTTCGTGGTGCCGAGGTCGATCCCTATGACCTTTCCCATGGTTCTGATTTCCTTCTGTCTAAGGCAGGTTGGCTGGGCCCTGACGGCGCACCGAACCGAACCCCCACACGTTCAAATGCTCGCGATATTGCGACGATGAGCCTCATATAGGAGGGGGGGTTAGGCCTGCAAGGACTGGACGCAACCTTGAGGCCTGAAAAGACTGGCGTTTGAAAGATTGTATCAGTCGGGGCCCGGACCGGCTTGGTCCTCCGGCTTGGTCCTGGGATCCATATTAACGAATGCGCAAGAAAGCTGCGACATTGCACCCAGCGCCATCAGGCGGCGTGAAGCCGCCCAGCCCTGTCGCCGGGCCATCAAAACCGCTAAAAGCGGGCCGACTGAGGCCTGACAGCTTGCGGCCCGCACAGGGTTGCCCATTGAACGGCTTCAATGCCAAACCCGGTAGATCCTTGACATGAACCCCATTCGCTTCCTTGCCGTGGTCGCCCTGTTCATTGCCGCCACATCTTCCGCCCTTGCCACGGACGTGGTCTTTCCGCCGGGCGCCAGGGTCGGGATGAAGCCGTTGGTTGGGCTCAATCGCGCAAAGGCCTTCACCGGCTTCGAGACCGAGGACCAGGGCGTCAAGGTGCTGGTGACCGACTTGCCGGCGGAGGCCTATGGCGAGGTCGCCAACGCTTTCAAGGCGAACCCGGGCGGGACCGGCGGGATCAAGCCGGAGAGCATCGAGACCGCGGCCGGACTTGCCTATTACACAGTCGAGAATGCTAAGAATGGCGCCAGCAGTGTGCGGCGCTATTCGATGATCCTGCCCGGCCCGACCTTCTCCGGCTATATCGCCATGCAGGTCCCGGAGAATGCCGCCAGGATCTATACCGACGACGCCATCCGCCAGATGTTCTCGACCGCCGCGATCCGGGATCAGGTTCCGGTCGACGAGCAGCTCGGGCTGATGCCCTTCAAGATAACCGAGCTGGCGAACTTCAAGAACATCCGCACGCTGGCGCCCGGCGCCGCGCTGATCGTCGCCGATGGCGACGAGAAGAGCGGGTTCGAGGTGGCGCCCTTCATGATCATCGGCATCATCGGCTCGACCGCCGCCTCTCCCGATGATCGCGGCCGTTTTGCCCAGCAGATCGCAACCACGATCCCCGGCGTCCGCGATGGGCGAATCACGATGTCGGAGCCGCTCCGCATCGATGGGCAGCCGGGATATGAGACGCGGATCGATGCGGTCAGCGGCAAAGACAATACGCCGGTCACGATCGTGCAATGGCTGCGGTTCGGAGCGCAGACCTCGCTGCGTATCATCGGCTCCTCGCCGCGCACTCAATGGTCGACCGCCTTCCCGCGTTTCCGCAACGTGCGCGACGGGATTCAGCCCCGCTAAAGCTTCTGCGCTGATTTGATCAGAACCGAAGCTCTAGATTTTGTTTCGAGCTGGTCAGTTTTGCTCTGCGGAGGAGGCTGAAGCCGACGCCGACTTTGCGCCGCCCTTGGAAACACCGACGAGCGCCGGACGCAGCACGCGCTCCCCGATCGTGTAGCCGGCCTGTACCACCTGCACCACCGTGCCCGATGGCACGGAGGGATCGGGAACCTCGTACATTGCCTGCTGGAAGTTCGGATCGAACTTCTCGCCGGTCGGATCGAATTTCTTGACACCGTTCTTCTCGAGCGTGGCATGCAGCGAACGCTCGGTCAGCTCAACGCCTTCGATCAGGGCCTTCAGACCGGGGTCGGCGGCCGCCTTGGCCTCGGCCGGGACGGCATCGAGCGCGCGCTGCAGATTGTCGGCGATGTCGAGGATGTCGCGGGCAAAGCCGGTGATGCCATAGGCGCGCGCATCCGCGATTTCGCGGGTCGTGCGCTTGCGCAGATTTTCCATCTCGGCCAGCGTGCGCAGCGTCCGGTCGCGCGCTTCGTTAAGCTCCTTGGTCAAGGCCTCCACCGATCCCTGCTCGGGATCGTCGGGCATGATGTAGGGCTTCGAGACCACGGGCTCGCCGGTCGGCCCCGGGTTCTCGGCGTTGTCGTTCGGCCGGTTCGGATCGGTCATGGCATGCCTTTTCGAAAAATCGCGTCTGGTCAACATTTAGGGATTGGTTGGCCGGGATATCGTGCTTTAGGCAACGAAAATCAAGCGCAACCAGCTCTGTTTCGGGAAGACTAGGCGCCCAGGATCCTGCTGACGAGGCGCGCCGCATAGTCCACGGTCGGGATCACCCGGGCATAATTCAGCCGGGTCGGCCCGATCACGCCGAGCACGCCCACGATACGGCCCGCACCGTCGCTATAGGGTGCAACGATGGTCGAGGAGCCCGACAGCGAAAACAGTTTGTTCTCCGACCCGATGAAGATCCGCACGCCATCGGCGCTTTCCGCGCGACCCAGAAGGTCGATCACGCCGCGCTTGGTCTCGAGATCGTCGAACAGCGACTTGATGCGCTCGAGATCCTCGAGCGCATGCAAATCCTCGAGGAGATTGGCGTGCCCACGCACGATGAGCTGCCGGTCTTCATTGTCGCCACCCGACCAGCTTGCGAGCCCGGCTGAGATCACCTTCTGCGTCAGCTGATCGAGCTCGGCGCGACTTTGTCCCAGCGCGGTCTCGAGTTCGAGCCGCGCTTCGGCGAGCGTACGCCCAAGGATGCGCGCATTGAGGAAATTGGTGGCCTCGATCAGCGCCGAGGATGGAACACCTGGCGGCAAGCTCAGCACCCGGTTCTCGACCTGGCCGTCTTCGCCGACCAACACCACCAGCGCACGTTCCGGCTCCAGCCGCACGAACTCGATATGCTTCAGCCGCGAGTTGGATTTCGGCGTCAGCACCACGGCCGCCGCGCGGGTAAGGCCGGACAGCCGGATCAGGGCTTCGTCGAGCGCTGCCTCGACCGACTGCGCACGGCCGACCGTCGCCAGTTGGCTTTGGATCGATTGCCGTTCCGCCTCCGTGAGGTGACCGACCTGCATCAAGGCATCGACGAAAAAGCGCAGGCCCAATTCGGTTGGCAGCCGGCCGGCGGACGTATGCGGCGCGTAGATCAGGCCGAGCTGTTCGAGATCGGACATCACATTGCGCACCGAGGCTGGCGACAGCGGCAGCGCGATCAGGCGCGAGATATTGCGCGAGCCAACTGGCTCGCCGGTCGCCAGATAACTTTCGACGATTTGACGAAAAATGTCGCGCGAACGCTCATTGAGCTGGGCAAGCCCGGCGTGCGGCGCGATCAAACCGATCGGTTCGTGTTGAGCCACCGTAATTCCCTCACAACTGCCTGTAATTTGACCATCCACACGCCCGATGACAAGCGTGCATTACCAACCCGGGAGCTGGCCAAAAGGCTTGCCGCACCGCCTGCCCGCTCCTACAAGCACCGCCAGCCTTTCGCTCGAATTCCCGGAGGATTCCCATGCGGCCAAGCCGCCGTGCACCGGATGAACTGCGCCCCGTCTCCTTGGAACGCGGCGTGGTCAAATATGCCGAGGGTTCCTGCATGGTGAAATTCGGCGATACCCATGTGCTGGTGACCGCGACTCTGGAGGACCGCCTGCCGCCGTGGCTGAAGGGCCAGGGCCGTGGCTGGGTCACCGCCGAATACGGCATGCTGCCCCGCGCCACGCTGGAACGCACCCGGCGCGAGGCCTCCGCAGGCAAGCAGGGCGGGCGCACGATCGAGATCCAGCGCCTGATCGGCCGTTCGCTCCGCGCCACCGTCGACCTGGAAGCGCTGGGCGAGCGCCAGATCACGGTCGATTGTGACGTGCTGCAGGCCGACGGCGGCACGCGCACCGCCTCGATCACCGGCGCCTGGGTCGCGCTTGCCGACTGCATCAACTGGATGAAGGCGCGCAACATGCTGAAAACCAACGTGTTGCGCGACCATGTCGCGGCCATCTCCTGCGGCATCTATAACGGCACGCCGGTGCTCGATCTCGACTACGCCGAGGACTCAGAAGCCGAGACCGACGCCAATTTCGTGATGACCGGCGACGGCCGCATCATTGAGGTGCAGGGCACTGCCGAAAAGACGCCGTTTTCGCAGGACGAGTTCCTGGCGCTGATGGCGCTGGCGCGCAAGGGCGTGGCGCGTCTGGTTGACTTGCAGAAGATGGCGGTGGCGTAGTCAATAAGCCATGCACCGCCGAATCACTGGAAAGCTCGTGATCGCGACCCACAATCCCGGCAAGCTTGCCGAGATGCGCGAATTGCTGGCGCCGCATGGCGTAGAGGCGATCTCGGCGAGCGACCTCGGGCTTGGCGAGCCCGAAGAGACCGGCGACAGTTTTCGCGCCAATGCCGCGATCAAGGCGATCGCCGCGGCCAGTGCCGCCGATCTTCCGGCATTCGCTGATGATTCGGGGCTGGCGGTCGACACGCTCGATGGCGCCCCCGGTATCTATTCCGCACGCTGGGCCGGCGAGAATAAGGATTTCACTGCCGCGATGACGCGGATCGAACGCCTGTTGCAGGAACACGGTGCGACCACGCCCGGTCAGCGCAAGGCACATTTCGTCTCCGCGCTGTGCGTCGCCTGGCCAGACGGACATCTCGAACAGGTCGAGGCGCGCGCCGATGGAACTTTGGTGTGGCCGCCGCGCGGCACCGCCGGTTTCGGTTATGATCCCATGTTCCTGCCCGACGGCCACTCCCGCACTTTCGGCGAGATGACGAGCGTCGAGAAGCACGGGCTGCCGCCGCTCGGGCTCGGCCTGTCGCACCGGGCGCGCGCCTTCGTCAAGTTGGCGGAGATATGCCTTGACTGACCGGGAACAGGCAGCCTTCGGCGTCTATGTGCACTGGCCGTTCTGCCTGTCGAAATGCCCGTATTGCGATTTCAACAGCCATGTCAGGCATGCGCCGATCGATGAGGCGCGCTTTGCCCGCGCCTTTGCGCGCGAGATCGAGACCACCGCGGCGCGCATCCCTGGCCGCGAAGTGGCCTCGATCTTCCTCGGCGGGGGCACGCCGTCATTGATGCAGCCACAGACGGTCGGCGCGATCCTGGATGCGATCGGCAAATATTGGCGTGTCGCTTCCGATGTCGAGGTGACCTTGGAAGCCAATCCGACGAGCGTCGAAGCGACCAGGTTTCGCGGCTATCGCAGCGCCGGCGTCAACCGCGTATCGCTCGGCGTGCAGGCGCTCGACGATGCCTCGCTGAGGGCGCTGGGCCGACTGCACACCGCCCGCGAAGCGCTGGATGCAGTCGGCGTCGCGCGCCAGGCCTTTGATCGCTACTCGTTCGACCTGATCTACGCCCGGCCCGATCAGACTCCCGCGATGTGGGCCGACGAGTTGAGGTATGCGATCGCGGAAGCGGCCGAGCATCTCTCGCTCTATCAGCTCACGATCGAGGAAGGCACGCCGTTCTTCGGCCTGCATGCCGCAGGCAAATTGCAGACGCCGGACGAGGCGGTCGCGCGCGCGCTTTACGACGTGACGCAAGAAGTCTGTGCGGGGGCGGGTCTGCCGGCCTACGAGATTTCCAATCACGCGCGAGCCGGTGCGGAGTGCCGGCACAATCTCGTCTATTGGCGTGGCGACGAATATGCCGGCATCGGTCCGGGTGCGCATGGCCGCCTCGACATCGACGGCCGGCGCCACGCCACCGCGACCGAGAAGCGGCCGGAAGCCTGGGTGATGCGGGTCGAGACCAACGGCAGCGGTGTCGTCACCGACGAGGTGCTCAACAGTGAAGAGCGCGCCGACGAATTCCTGCTGATGGGACTCCGTCTCACTGAGGGCATCGACCCCAAGCGCTATGCGTCGCTCTCGGGTCGCGCGCTCGACCCGCGCCGCATCGCGCTGCTGCGCGACGAGGGCGCCATCACCGTCGACGCCGACGGACGGCTGCGCGTGACCAAGTCCGGATTCCCGGTGCTCGATGCGGTGGTGGCGGATTTGGCCGCGTAGCCCGAACCAACTACGCCCCAAAACTCTTCGGAGACCCCGCAACCGCTTGCGTGCCGCCGCCGGCGACCTTCATCACGGCAAGTCCTCGCTCATTGGTGCCGTCGGCGCGGAAGCGGAACAGGCCGTCAATACCGGCAAAGCCGGAAGGATTGGTCAGCGTTTCCTGCGCGAATCGTTGCGGGCCTTGCGTCCGCGCCAGCGCGGCGACCAGCGCAACGCCGTCGTAGGCGAGCGTTGCGGTGCGCACGGGTTCGGAGCCATATTTGCTGCGGTAGCGACCGGCAAAGGCGCGGAAACCGGACGGGTCCGGCGCGGCGAACAGGCCGCCCTGCAGGGCCTGGCTCGCGAACACGCGCGGATTATCCCACAGGCCTGTCCCCAGGAGCTGGATGTTGCGCAGGTTGGCGCCGGCCGCTGTCAGCGCGTCTGCCGTCGCCACCACCGACTCACCGTCATCGGCGAGCAACAGCGCGTCCGCCTGGCCGAGCGACTGCGCCACCGTGCGTGCCGGCGTGGCGCGATCGGCGCCGTATTTTTCGAAGGCGACAACGCGGCCCCTGCGGCCAGCCACCTGCTTGAACGCGGCCTCGACTACATTGCCATAGGCATTGTCGGGGACCAGCGCGGCGAAGGAGCGTTTTCCGATGCCCGCCGAATATTCGACGATCCGGTTGATGTCGGATTCCGGCAGGAAGCTCAGGAGATAGACACCTCGTCCCGCGACGCTCGAATCGGTCGAGAACGCAATCACCGGGATACCGCGCCCGCGCGCGACCTGCGCAACGGCAGGCACCGACTGCGCGAACAGTGGGCCCAGGATGATCTCCGCGCCCTCGCCGATCGCTTGCTGCGCGCCCTGGGAGGCGCCTTGCGGACTGCCGCCGTCATCCTTGATCAGGAGCTGGATGTTCGGGTTCTGGAATTCCGCCAGCGCCAGTTCAGCCGCGTTCTTCATCGACTGCCCAGCGAGGCCGGCATTGCCGGCCGCCGACAGCGGCAGGATCAGCCCCACTTTGACCTGCCCGTTACCGATCGCCTGCGGCTGCTGCTGCGGCCCGGCGGGTGCTTCCGGCTGCGACGAGCTCGAAAACTGGCTAAGGGTCTGCTGCACGCCCGAGCAGGCGGCCAGCAAGGGGGCACCTAGCATCAGGCCGAGTGCCGTCCGGCGGGTCGCGGCGGAACCTTGCAGACCCGAGGATTGCGGTTTGCGACTATGCGGGCCCACCATCTCGTCTCTTCTCCTGGCCGACCGTGCCCGGTCGGGACTCCAATCGCCGAACAAATGGGGGATGGAATCAGGCATATTGTCGGCGAATAGCTAACCAAAACAAAGAGATTACTGTCCGATGGTGCCCTTCCCGCTGTGGACCAGGAACCCTCCACCAACTGCGCAGCACAATCGCCCCCGCTCTGCAAGACGCAAGCACGTCATGGCGTGGGCGTTGCCCCCTCTCTTCGTTCAAGCATGATCTTTCGGAAAACCGGTGTCCACTTTTCCGGATCATGCTCTAGATTGGCACTATGCGCGCAAAAGCCAGCTCAAGATACGGCGCTGACGCCGGGATGGATGTCCCCAACAGGACATTTTCCATCGCCGGCCAGGTGCTGAACGCTCCAAAGCCGATTCCCGGCCTGTATCTGGTCGCAACACCGATCGGAAATCTCGCCGACATCACCCTGCGCGCGCTGGAGACGCTTGCCGGCGTCGACCTGATCGCCTGCGAGGACACTCGCATCACACGCCGCTTGACCGAGCGTTACGCGATTACGGCCGAGCTGACCCCCTATCACGAGCACAATGCGGCGCAGGCGCGGCCAAAGATCCTGCAGCGGCTGGCCGAGCGCGCCGCGGTCGCGTTGGTCTCGGACGCCGGCACGCCGCTGATTTCCGATCCCGGCTTCAAACTGGTGCGCGAGGCCTGCGCCGCCGGGCATCAGGTGATCGCGGTGCCTGGAGCGTCGTCAGTGCTGACGGCGCTCGCGGTCGCGGCGCTGCCGACCGACCGCTTTTTCTTCGAGGGCTTTCTGCCCGCCAAGGAACAGGCCCGGCGCACGCGCCTCGTAGAGCTCGCCAGAATCGATGCAACGCTGGTGCTGTTTGAATCGGGTAACCGCGTGCAGGAAACCCTTGCCGACCTTGCCGCGATCATGGCCGGACGCGATGCCGCGATCTGCCGCGAATTGACGAAACTGCACGAAGAGATCAGGCGTGCCCCGATCACTGAGCTGGCAGCGGAAAAGGACGCGCTGGAGACGCGCGGCGAATTTGTGCTGGTGATCGGTCCGCCGCCGGCGGATGCGCAGGCGATGGGGCAGGATCAGCTCGACGAGCTGCTGCGCACCTCGCTCCAGCGCGACAGTGTCAAGGATGCGGTCGCGCATGCAGTCGAGCTTTCCGGTCGGCCGCGCCGCGAGGTCTATGCCCGCGCGCTCGAACTCGCAAAGGAAATGCGAGGTGGTGATGGCAAAGAGTGATGGCTCGCCGCCGGAAGCGGTCGCAAAGCTCGCTTCGCCCGCACGGGTCGCTGCGTTTCGCACCGGGCTATCGGCGGAAAGCCGGGCCGCGGCCTATCTGATGGCCAAGGGCTATCGTATCCTCGCCAAGCGTTTCCGCACGCCCTATGGCGAGATCGACCTTGTGGTGCGCAAGCGCAACCTGCTCGCTTTCGTCGAGGTCAAGGCCCGCGCCAGCTTTGATGAGGCCGCCTATGCCGTCACGCCGCGCCAGCAGCAGCGCATCGTCGCCGCCGCCCAGGCCTGGCTGATGGCGCATCCCGAACATGCGGAATTCGACATGCGTTTCGATGCCATGCTGATTGCGCCCAAGCGTTTGCCGCGCCATCTGTTGGCAGCGTTCGATGCCAGCGCATGACTTCCTCAAGAGACCGGACCTAAAGCTCATGAAATTGAACGTCGCCGTCCAGATGGATCCCATTGAGCGCATCAACATCCGCGGCGATTCGACGTTCGCGCTGCTGCTCGAAGCGCAGAAGCGCGGCCATGCTCTTTCCTATTACACGCCGGACAAGCTCTCGCTGCGCGGCGATGAACTGATAGCGCCGGCGCAAATCCTCACCGTGCGCGACGAGGTCGGCGCTCACTTTACCCTCGGCGAGCCCAAGCGCGAGCCGCTGACCAATTTCGATGTGATCCTGCTGCGACAGGATCCGCCGTTTGATCTTGCCTACATCACCTCGACGCACTTCCTCGAGCGCATTCACCCGAAGACTCTGGTCGTCAACGATCCCGCTAGCGTCCGCAATGCGCCGGAGAAGCTGTTCGTGATGAATTTTCCGCAGCTGATGCCGCCGACTTTGATCTCGCGCGACCTCGACGAGATCAACGCGTTCCGCGACGAGCACGGCGCTGTTGTCATGAAACCGTTGCACGGCCATGGCGGCGCCGCGGTATTCCGCGTAATGCCCCAGGACATGAACTTCGGCTCGCTGTTCGACATGTTTGCGGTGACATTCAAGGAGCCCTGGGTGATCCAGCGCTTCCTTCCCGAGGTCAGACATGGCGACAAGCGCATCATCCTGGTCGATGGCGAATTCGCCGGCGCCGTCAACCGCGTGCCGGCTGCGGATGACCTGCGCTCCAACATGGTGCGCGGTGGGGCGGCGCAGTCGACCGATCTTTCCGACCGCGAGCGCGAAATCTGTGCAACACTCGGCCCGGCCTTGCGCGAGCGCGGCCTTTTGTTCGTCGGCATCGACGTGATCGACGGTTACCTCACTGAGATCAACGTCACCTCGCCGACCGGCATCCGCGCCATTGCGCGCCTCGGCGGCCCGGACGCCGCGGCCAGGATCTGGGACATCATCGAGGCCAAGCGCGCGAAATCCTAGAGCATGATAAAGTGGAAACCGGTTTTCCGAAAAGATCATGCTCAAACAAGGAGATGAGATCGTGATCCGATTCCGTCTAATCGGATGATGATCTAAAGCGCGTCTGCCTTCCTTCCGCTCTGAGACCTCTTGTCAGCTTGTCACGGCGGGCGCAGCATGGCTGGGCCCGCTTCGGGCCGTGGGGCAGGACCTGCACGCGGGCGGCAACGCGACGATTGCTTAAAACACAACTTGATAAAAACCGTGGAGGAAAAGCATGACAATCAACGTCTCGCGAAGGTCTCTGCTCGCGCTCGGCGCCGGCCTTGGTGCAAGCACGCTGCTCGGCGGCAGTGCGCTGGCACGCGCGCCGAAGCTCGGCACGCAAACGCCCTATTGGCACCGCTTCATTCTCGGCGACGCCGAGGTCACCGTCGTCTCCGACGGCCCGCTGCCGCTCGGCGATCCCTCGGGCACCTTCACCGGCGTGCCGAAGGAAGAAGTGAAGAAGATGCTGTCGGACCACTTCCTGTCGCCCGACAATGTCGTGCTGGAGCAGAATTCACCGATCGTGAACACCGGCGACAAGCTGATCCTGTTCGACACCGGCATGGGCACGTCGAAAGCGTTCGGTCCGACCACCGGCCGCCAGCAGAAGAGCATGGCGGAAGCCGGCATCAAGCCTGAGGACATCGACGCCGTCGTCTGCTCGCATGCACATATCGACCACATCGGCGGCATCGTCGGCGCTGGCGACAAGCCGCTCTTTCCGAACGCGCAGGTCTATATCGCCCAGAGCGACTTCGATTACTGGACCGATGAAGGCAAGATGGGTAGCCCGCTGAAGGACTTCGTCGTTCACGCGCGCAAGAATCTCCTGCCGGTTCGGGACCGCCTGGTGTTCTTCAAGGACGGCCAGGAGTTCCTGCCCGGCGTGCAGGCGATCGCGGCGCCAGGCCACACCGTCGGCCACCATATCTTCATGGTGAGTTCGGCCGGCAAATCCTTCGCCTTCCTCGGCGATCTCTCGCACCACGCGGTGCTGCTGCTCGAGCGGCCGAGGATGGAATTCTCGTACGACACTGACCCGAAACAGTCAGCGGCAACGCGGGTGAGGTTGCTGGAGATGCTGGCGGCCAACAAGACCCCCGTGATGTCCTACCACTTCGCCTGGCCCGGCTATGGCCACGTCGCCAAGGCCGGCGACGGCTTCCACTACTATCCCGAACCGATGCAGATGACGCTGTAAGCTGCGCAGGCTCCGGGACGGTCGAGCGGGCAGATCCCGGAGCCACGTTCCCGTAATGTTCTTGCGCTTGGCGTTGCCTTCGGCTACCCTCGATTACGGCAAGGGGGCAGCATGGTTCAACGCGTTTCCACCGTCGCTTTCGAGGGGATCGAGGCTCGCGCGGTCGACGTGCAGGTGCAGGTCGCGCCGGGATTGCCGGCGTTTGCGATCGTGGGGCTGCCGGACAAGGCAGTTTCCGAGGCGCGGGAGCGGGTGCGCTCCGCCCTGATCGCCTCCGGCCTCGCCCTTCCGGCGCGCCGGATCATCGTCAATCTGGCGCCGGCCGACCTGCCCAAGGAAGGCAGCCATTACGATCTGCCAATCGCGCTCGGGCTGATGGCGGCGATCGGAGCAATCCCGTCGGACGCGCTCAACGGCTTCACGGTGCTGGGCGAACTCGGGCTGGACGGCTCGATTGCGCCGGTTGCGGGCGTCTTGCCGGCGGCAATCGGCGCCAATTCGCGCGAAGAGGGATTGATCTGCCCCGCAGCCTGCGGCTCCGAAGCGGCGTGGGCGAGCCCGGACATTCAGATCATCGCCGCACAATCGCTGATCCAGATCGCCAATCACTTCAAGGGTACGCAGGTGCTATCGCGCCCCTCGCCGAAAGTGCACGAACAGAGGGAGGCGCTGCTCGACCTGCGCGACATCAAGGGCCAGGAGAGCGCCAAGCGGGCGCTCGAGATCGCGGCGGCCGGCGGGCATCACTTGTTGATGATGGGCTCGCCCGGCGCCGGAAAATCGATGCTGGCGGCGCGACTGCCCTCGATCCTGCCGCCGCTGTCGCCGTCCGAACTCCTGGAAGTGTCGATGATCGCCTCGGTCGCAGGCGAAATCCGCGACGGAGCCTTGACCGCGCGACGGCCGTTCCGCAGCCCGCATCATTCCGCCAGCATGGCGGCGCTCACTGGCGGCGGCGTGCGCGCCAAACCCGGCGAGATTTCGCTGGCGCATCAGGGTGTGCTCTTCCTCGACGAACTGCCGGAATTCGATCCCCGCGTCTTGGATTCGCTGCGCCAGCCGCTGGAGACGGGCGAGGTTTCCGTCTCGCGCGCCAATCACCGCGTCACCTATCCGGCGCGCTTCATGCTGGTGGCGGCGATGAATCCGTGCCGCTGCGGTCATGCCTATGAGCCCGGCTATGCCTGCAAGCGCGGCCCCATCGACCGCTGCACGGCCGACTACCAAATGCGCATCTCCGGTCCGCTGATGGACCGCATCGATCTCCGCATCGAGGTGCCGGCGGTGACCGCCGCCGACCTGATCCTGCCGCCGCCTTCCGAAGGATCGGCGGAGGTGGCCGCCCGTGTTGCCGCCGCGCGCGACATCCAGCTTGCGCGCTATGCTGCCGCCGGCATGCCGAACGTCCGCACCAATGCTGAGGCGCCGGCATCGCTGCTGGAGACCATCGCCCAGCCGGACGCGCAGGGACAGAAGCTGCTCCGCGATGCGGCCGAGACCATGCGCCTCACCGCGCGCGGCTATCACCGCGTGCTGCGTGTCGCGCGCACGCTTGCCGACCTCGACCGCGCGGAGAAGATCGGCCGATTGCATCTCGCGGAAGCCTTGTCGTATCGCGCGCTGGCCGACGACATCAGGCGCGCGGCATAGAGCGTTTTCGAGCGAAGTGGACACCGGTTCGCGTGAAGAAAACGCGTCAACGCGAAAGTAACCAGTTCGCTTTACCCTCCACCAACCATAAGTCTGCGCAGTCCTCGCCGGCTTTGGTTGAGTGAGTGGTATCATGTTGCGTTTGAAGATCTTGGCCTCGGTCGTACCGCTGGCCGCCTTTGCGCTCGTTGCCCGCAGTGAGTTCCTGCCAGGCCCACACCCCTGCATCGAGGCCGGCGGCGCCACCGTCCAGATCGCGTCGCTCCCCTGGCTCGCGCAACTCCATGTCGGCTTCACGGATGACCCGGCCGCTGCCACCGTGCGGGTCGAGATCTCCGATAGCGCGGAAGCCGCCGATTTCGCCGTCATCGATGATATCGACGATACTGAATCCGGCGCCTGCGAGAGCAACGGCGTGCCGCAACTGGTGGCGATCTCGCCCAATCCCGCCACGACCGACCCTGTGATCTATCTTGCCCAGGATGGTCCGGCCGATTACCGGATCTTTGTCCGTTCGAAGAGCTTCTCGGTGCGCGATGCTGCAGCGCTGATCGTCGGCGCGCATGGCGGGCACCGCCGCCTGCAGGCGGCTTCGCTCTAGCAACACTCATTAACCCTTTATCAACCCTGTTCGCATCGCGGGTGAGAACGGAAGGCGGTTTCAAGCACTTTGCAAGGTCGCCGACGCATCGTCGACCCAATATGCAAAGGCGGCTCAAGCCACCAGCCTTCAAGCAGGTGATCAGGGGATCGGCGATGACGTGGACCTATCGACTGAAGCTCCGCTTGCTTCGGTTCGGGCGGCGTCACCCCTGGACCGTCGTCATCCTTCGCGCCTTCATCGTCTTCGCCGCGGCCTTTGGCGGCGGCTATGCATTGCTTGTTGGCGCCGTTTCGGACCGCGACCCGCGTGCCCTTGGTGTAGGTGCCAGCCTGCTGTTCGCGCTCGCCTGCGTGGCGCTGGTCGTGCTGAGTGTCCGGCTGCGGCTGACGCGCGGGAAGCTGCGCATGATCGCTGAGCACAACGAGGCGCTCGCCGACCGCAACTGGGAACTGCAGGAGGCCGAACAGCGCGCGCGCAGCCTGTTCGAATCGCAAAGCGATCTGATCGTCCTGCGCGATTCCGATGGCATGATCACCTTCGTCAACGACGCCTATTGCGACCTCGCAGGAAAGCCGCGCGATGAACTGATAGGCAGCCATTTCGCATTTGAAGTGCTGGAACAGGGCGAAGTCGCGCTGGAGCCGAGCGGCGCCCGCACCTACGACCAGAAGATTGCGAGCCCCTCCGAGCCGCGCTGGATCGCCTGGCGCGAGGGCCTCGTCCGAACCGATGCAGGACGGCCTGCGGAGATGCAAAGCGTCGGCCGCGACGTCACCGACCGCACCGAGAGCGAGCGCGCGCTTGCTGAAGCGCGCGATCAGGCCGACGCGGCCAACCGCGCCAAGTCCCGCTTCCTCGCCATGGCGAGCCACGAGATCCGCACGCCGCTCAACGGCATCATCGGCATGAGCGGCCTCTTGATGGATACGCCGCTGACGCCGGAGCAGATGACCTACGCCAAGGCGGTGAAGACCTCCGGCGACGCGCTGTTGTCGCTGATCGAGGAGCTCCTGGACTATTCCAAAATCGAAGCGGGCAAGATCGATCTCGAGGAACGGCCGTTCGCTCTCTCGAAACTGATCGAGGACGTCACCGAACTGCTGGCGCCACGAGCCGAAGCAAAAGGAATCGAGATCGCCGCCTACATCGACGAGCGATTGCCTATCGACGTGGTCGGAGACGCGGCCCGGCTGCGCCAGGTGCTGCTCAACCTCGCCGGCAACGCGATCAAATTCACCGCGGCCGGCGGTGTCGCCTTGGTCGTCCAGCCCGGCATCCGTCCGAACGAAATCAGCTTCCTGGTCCGCGACACCGGCATCGGTATCGCACCGGAAGCACAGCAGCGCATCTTCCGCGAGTTCGAGCAGGCCGACGAGGGAATTGCCCGTAGCTATGGCGGCACCGGACTTGGTCTGAGCATCAGCGACCGCATCGTCAAGCGCATGGGCGGCCGTATCGCGCTTGCAAGCACGCCGGGCGCGGGCTCGACCTTCGAGGTGTCGATCCCGCTCGCATCATCCGACAGCAACGGACCGCCGATGTTCAGCCCGCCTGACCTCGCGGGCCGGTCGATCATGCTGGTTGCGCCGCAAGGCATCGAAGCCACCTTGATCTCGCACCGGCTGCAGCGCTGGGGCGCACAGATCTGCATGGTGTCGGATGCCATGGTGGCGGAGGCCTTGTTGCCGGAGAGTTCATGGCACGCCGTGCTGATCGACCACGCGCTGGGAGCCGCTGAAATCGGCCACCTCGGTGAAGCGGCGCGGCTGCACGCGACGCAGCGGCTCGTGATGTTCACGCCGGCGACCCGGCAGGAACTGCAGCCGTCCGCCGACTCGCCGTTCACCGGCTATCTGGTCAAGCCGCTGCGCGCCGTCTCGCTCGCCGCCCGTCTTACCGCCACGCCCGAGATCGCTTCTCCGAGCGTCGCCGCGGAGTCACTCGTCGAGCAGATCGAGGCCGGTCCGGCACAGGACTCATGGTCCGACAAGCGGCTGTCGATCCTGGTCGCGGAGGACAATGAGATCAACGCGCTCTTGATGCGCTCGCTGCTGACGCGCCTCGGCCACCAGGTGGTGATCACCACCAATGGCGAAGAGGCGCTTCAATCCTGGCTATCGGCGAAATCGGCAGGCAGGCCATACAACCTCGTGCTGATGGACGTGCAGATGCCGCAGCTCAACGGCATCGAGACCACCAAACGCATCCGGCAATCCGAAGCCGGCCAGTCCGGCCGACCGACGCCGATCCTCGCGCTCACCGCCAACACCTTGGCGGAAGATCGCTCCGCCTGCTTCGAAGCCGGCATGGACGGCTTTCTGATCAAGCCGCTCGATCGCGAGAAGCTGGAAGAAGCGCTGAGAGGATTGGCGGCATCGCGGCATCTCGCGGCGTAGCACACCGTCGTCCCGGCCTTGAGCCGCGACCCATAACCACAGGCCTTTGTTGTATGCCCCGCAGCAACCGCTCGGTCGCACCACAACAACCGCCTGTGGTTATGGGTTCCCGCTTTCGCGGGGACGACACCGAATTACAACCGCCGTAGCGCGACTGTCTCCACCACGTGGTCGGCGCCCTTCTTCAGGATCAGCGTGGCGCGCGGGCGGGTCGGGAGGATGTTGTCCTCGAGATTGGCGCGGTTGGTGCGTTCCCAGATCGCGATCGCGGTGGCGGTCGCCTCTTCGTCCGACAGCACTGCGTAGCGGTGGAAATAGGATCGAGGATCGTGGAACGCGGTGTCGCGCAGCGCAAGGAAGCGCGTGACGTACCACTCGCGCAACACCGGCTCGTCGGCATCGATATAGACAGAGAAATCGAAGAAGTCGGAAACCACCGGCACGGCCTTGCCGTCGCGCGGCAAGCGGCTCGTCTGCAGCACATTGACGCCCTCGACGATCAGGATGTCGGGACGATCGATCTCGACGAACTGGTTCGGAACGATGTCGTAGGTCAGGTGCGAATAAACCGGCGCGCGCACCGGACGCCGTCCGGCCTTGATGTCGCTCAAGAACGACAGCAGCAGCGCCTGGTCGTAGCTTTCCGGAAAGCCCTTCTTCTGCATCATTCCCAAGCGCTCGAGCACGGCGTTGGGATAGAGGAAGCCGTCTGTGGTAACGAGGTCGACCTTGGGCCGCGGCGACCAGCGCGCGAGCAGCGCCTGCAGCACGCGTGCGGTGGTGGACTTGCCTACCGCGACCGAGCCCGCGACGCCGATGATATAGGGCATCTTGCGGTCCTGGATGGCGAGGAACTGGCGCTGCGCGTAAAAGAGCCGCTGCGTGGCGTCGACATAGATCGAAAGCAGGCGCGACAGCGGCAGATAGATGTCCTCGACTTCGTGGATGTCGAGCCGATCGTGCATCGAGCGTAACCGCTCGAATTCGCCTGGCTCCAGCGTCATCGGCGTGTCGTCGCGCAGCTTCGCCCATTGCTCGCGCGAGAAGATCCGGTATGGATTATACTGCTGGTCGGGTGCCTGAATATCCATGGCCGTGCCCTAATTGAACTATCGCTTGGGCATGATCTTTTCGGAAAACCGGTGCCCACTTTTCCGGATCATGCCCTAGTCGCGCTTGCGCGCCGCTTTCTCTTCCAATCCGGACATGGATGTGCGTTGCGCGAGCGCCGCCTCGACGTCCTCGAGCTTCACGCCGCGGGCCTTGAGCAGCACCAGCAGGTGAAACACCAGATCGGCACTTTCGGCGATGAGATGATTGCGATCGTTTTCGATCGCAGCGATCACGGTCTCGACCGCTTCCTCGCCGAGCTTTTTGGCGCAATGCTCGGCGCCCTTGTCGAGCAGCTTCTTCGTATAGGACGCCTCTCCCCCCGACGCCGCGCGGGCATCGATGATGGCGGCCAGATCGTGGACCGTGAAACGCGACATACTCAAGCACCCAGACCGGCGGGACGCCGGCAACACCCCCCCAGAGGGACTTAGCATTTTTGTGACAGGAAGTCCTAGATCATGATCCGATTGGATGAAATCGGATCATGATCTCGTCTCTTCATTTGAGCATGATCCTTTCGGAAAACCGGTTTCCACTTTTCCGGATCATGCTCTAGGGATCAAGACGCATCGGCAGGCCGGCGCGCACCATGTGCTCCTTGGCTTGGCGGATGGTAAATTCGCCGAAATGGAATATCGACGCCGCCAGCACCGCGGTGGCGTGACCCTTCCGGATGCCGTCGACGAGATGGTCGAGATTGCCGACCCCGCCTGACGCGATAACCGGTACGGGAACACTGTCAGCGATCGCCTGGGTCAGCTCCAGATCGAAGCCCTGCCGCGTGCCATCCCGATCCATCGACGTCAGCAGGATCTCGCCGGCGCCGAGCGAGACCACCTCCTGGGCATATTCGATCGCATCGATGCCGGTCGGCTTGCGCCCGCCATGGGTGAAGATCTCCCACCGGTCGGAGCCGCCGGCACGGTTGACGCGCTTGGCATCGATCGCGACCACGATGCACTGCTCGCCGAACTTCTCGGCACCCTCTTTGACGAATTCCCGACGGCTGACTGCCGCGGAATTGATCGACACCTTGTCAGCACCGGAGCGGAGGAGCGTGCGGATGTCGTCGATGGTGCGGACACCGCCGCCGACGGTGAGTGGCATGAAGCAAGCTTCCGCAGTCCGACGCACCACGCCCAGCATGATGCCGCGGTTCTCATGGGTGGCGGTGATGTCGAGGAAACAAAGCTCGTCGGCGCCAGCGGCGTCATAGGCGATCGCCGCTTCCACGGGATCGCCGGCGTCGCGCAGGTCGACGAAATTGACGCCCTTGACCACGCGGCCGTCCTTGACGTCGAGGCAGGGGATGACGCGGACCTTGAACATATCGTCTCCTAAGCAGCGGCCCGCATCAGCTTCAGCGCCGCGTCGGGATCAAGCCGGCCGTCGTAGAGCGCACGGCCAACAATGGCACCGGCGAGCTTCCTGGCGCGCGGCTCCAGCAGCGCCTTGACATCATCGATCGAGGCAAAGCCGCCGGAGGCGATCACGGGGATCGAGATGCTGTCGGCGAGGGCGATCGTGGCATCGAGGTTGAGGCCCTTTAAAAGGCCATCGCGGGCGATGTCGGTGAAGATGATCGCGGCAACGCCGGCGTCCTCGAAACGCTGGGCGATCTCGAGCGCAGTCACTTCCGACGTCTCGGCCCAGCCCTGCACCGCGACCTTGCCATCACGCGCATCAAGGCCGACGGCGACGCGGCCGGGATACTTCTTCGCGGCTCCCTTCACGAGCTCGGGGTCACGCACCGCCGCGGTGCCGATGATGACGCGCGCAACGCCCTTCTCCAGCCAGGCTTCCACTGTCCTGAGATCGCGGATGCCGCCGCCAAGCTGCACCGGCATCGTGACCGCCTTCAGCATCGCCTCGACGGCCTGCGCATTCATCGGCTTGCCGGCGAAGGCGCCGTCGAGATCGACCACGTGCAGATATTCGAACCCCTGAGCTGCAAAGGAACGCGCCTGCGCCGCCGGATCGAGATTGAACACGGTGGCGCGCGCCATGTCGCCCTGCTCCAGGCGCACGCATTGCCCGTTCTTCAGGTCAATGGCAGGAAAGAGGATCACGGCTTCCACTTCAGGAAATTCGAGATCAGCGCCAATCCGAAGCGCTGGCTCTTCTCGGGGTGAAACTGCGTACCGATCGCGGTGTCCTTGGCGACCACGGCCGTGACCGGCCCGCCGTAATCGGCGCGCGCGAGCACGTCCTGCTCGTTGGCCGCATTGAGGTGATAGGAGTGCACGAAATAAGCGTGGCGGCCGTCCGGCCCCAGCGGCAGGCGCTCCAGCACCGGGTGCTCGCGGAGCATCTCGAGCGTGTTCCAGCCCATGTGCGGAATCTTCAGGTTCTCCTCACGCGGCTGGATCTTTTCGACGTCGCCAGCGACCCAGTTGAAGCCCTCGGTCGTCACATGCTCCTTGCCGCGCGTCGCCATCAACTGCATGCCGACGCAGATGCCGAAGAACGGCCGCGCCTTGACCCGCACGGCTTCCGTGAGAGCCTCGAGCATGCCGTCGAGCGAATCGACGCCCCTGCGGCAATCGGCGAAGGCGCCGACGCCCGGCAGCACGATGCGGTCGGCCCGGAATACCGCGTCGGGATCGCGCGTCACCATGATCTTCTGCGGATCTTCCATGCTGCGCGCGGCGCGCTCGAACGCTTTCGCCGCCGAGTGCAGGTTGCCGGAGCCATAATCGATGATGGCAACCGTCATCGCGATCCTCCCGGCTCTGGAAATAACCCGATGATGCCGCCCTGTGGTAGCGGCGGCGGCTTGGAGAACGGCTGGCCGGGAATGTTGCGCGGCGGCGGCGGGCCGCCGCGATCGACCGACCGCTGGTCGTTGACGAGGCCACGATGCGTTGCGGTCCAGCGATCGAAAAAGCGGCGCTCGGCGGATTCCTCGTCATCGGCCACGACGATGTCGAGCTGGCGCCATCTGCCGCGCGACAATGTCCAGCGCTTCACGCTTGCCGCCTCGAACCCCAATAGCAACGCCAGCACGATATCTACGGCCAGGATCGTGCCGCGGCCGATGCCGAGCTTTGCCAGGCCGTAATCAATCGCTGCTATGAGCACGACCCAGCCGATCAGTGCCAGCCATAGCCGGTGCCAAGCCAGCCAGATCACGCTCGCAACCGCCGCCCAGAAATGAAAGCCGTCCCGCACGAAGGTGAACTTGTCCGTCGCCGCAAGATCAACATTGTTCCCCACGGGGACATGCACTGTGTAGACCGGCATCAAAAATCTCCGCCGCGAACTTCTTGTTTGGACATGATCCCCGCGCAAACGCTTCGCGTTTGTCGCGAGGGAAAGCCGGGACTGAGCTTTCCGGACCATGCTCGGGAGATCAGCCGCCGAGCTGGCCCTTGGTGGAGGGCACTTGGCCCGCGGCCTGCGGATCGATCGCGACAGCCGCGCGAAGCGCTCTCGCAAGACCCTTGAAACAGGATTCGGCGATATGATGGCTGTTCTCGCCATATAGGGTCTCGACGTGCAAAGTCACGCCGGCGTTCATCGCGAAGGCATTGAACCATTCGCGCACCAGCTCGGTGTCGAACTCGCCGATCTTGTCGCGGGAGAAGGCGACCTTGAACACCAGCACCGGACGGCCGGAAATGTCGATCACCACACGCGACAGTGTTTCGTCCATTGGCATGTGGATCGAGGCATAGCGGGTGATCCCGGCCATGTTGCCGAGTGCCTGTTTCACGGCCTGTCCGAGCGCAATCCCGACATCCTCGGTGGTGTGGTGGTGGTCGACATGGAGATCACCCTCGGCGTTGACCGTGATGTCGATGCGCGAATGTCGCGCCAGGAGATCGAGCATATGGTCAAAGAAGCCGATCCCGGTCGAAACCTGGGACACACCCGACCCGTCGAGGTTTACCGCCACCTCGATGTCGGTCTCCTTGGTCTTGCGCTTGATCGTCGCCGTGCGCATGAAAATTGAGCTTTCCCGTGCCGAAAACGGGCGTCTTTTAACAGGCCGGTGACCCCTTCGCTACTGCGGGATGACGCCAAAAACGGCCAAGTTGCGGCCATGGTGACCAAAAAACGCTTGGAATGGCCCGATTGTAAGCCACTGGCCGACCGCCTAAATCTGCTCGGACGAAGAGGTATCCCCAATGCAAGCATCCCCAAACGAGCCGACCGTCTGGCACGGCACCACGATCGTAACCGTCCGCAAGGGCGGCAAGGTGGTGATCGGCGGCGACGGCCAGGTCTCGATCGGCCAGACCGTGATCAAGGCCAATGCGAAGAAAGTGCGCAGAATCGGCAAGGGCGACGTGATCGGCGGCTTTGCCGGCGCCACCGCCGACGCCTTCACGCTGTTCGAGCGACTGGAAAGCAAGCTGGAGCAATATCCGGGGCAATTGACCCGAGCGGCCGTGGAGCTGGCCAAGGACTGGCGGACCGACCGCTATCTGCGGCGGCTGGAGGCGATGATGATTGTCGCCGACAGGGACGTCTCCCTCGTCCTCACGGGAACCGGTGACGTGCTGGAGCCGGAGGCCGGCGTCATGGCGATCGGCTCCGGCGGCAATTACGCGCTGGCCGCGGCGCGCGCCCTGATCGACAGCGACAAGGACGCCGAGGCGATCGTGCGCCGCGCGCTCGATATCGCCGCCGATATCTGCGTCTACACCAACAGGAATGTGACAATCGAGACGCTGGGCGGCTGAACCGTGACACCCGCCTATGCCTTCCGGGAGATGACGACGGCCGACCTTGCGCTGATCGGGCGCTGGCTGGCGCTGCCGCATGTCCGGGAATGGTGGGGCGATCCATCCGAGCAATATGCGCTGGTGAGTGGTGATCTCGATGAGCCGGCGATGGACCAGTTCATCGTGTCAGCCGATGGCAGCGATTTCGGCTACATCCAGTGCTACGACCTGACCGCCTGGAACGAAGGCTTCGGAGCACACCCGGAAGGCACGCGCGGCATCGATCTCTTCATCGGCGAGCCCGACATGATCGGGCGCGGACACGGCTCGGCGTTGATCCGCCGCTTCGTCAGCGACCGGTTAGGGCAGGGCGCGCCGCGCATCGTCACCGATCCCGATCCTGACAACGCCCGCGCCGTGCGCGCCTATGAGAAGGCAGGATTTGAGAAAGTCCGCATGATCGACACGCCTGACGGTCCAGCTCTGTTGATGGTCTGTGACGCATGACCGCAGGTTACGAACTCGACATGATTTCCGGCCCGCCGGCGATCTAACCTCAGCTTGCTCTCGCAGCCCTCAACCCCTAGCTAGATGACATGACCGACTTCTCCCCCCGCGAAATCGTTTCCGAACTCGACCGTTTCATCGTCGGACAGGCCGACGCCAAGCGCGCAGTCTCCATCGCCTTGCGCAACCGCTGGCGGCGGCTGCAGCTCTCCGGTTCCCTGCGCGAGGAAGTGCTGCCGAAGAATATCCTGATGATCGGGCCAACCGGCGTCGGCAAGACGGAAATCGCACGACGATTGGCAAAGCTTGCCGGCGCGCCGTTCCTCAAGGTCGAGGCCACAAAATTCACCGAAGTCGGCTATGTCGGCCGCGACGTCGAGCAGATCGTGCGCGATCTCGTCGAGGTCGCGATCGCGCTGATCCGCGAGCGCAAGCGCAAGGATGTGCAGGCGCGTGCGCAGCTTGCCGCCGAGGAACGCGTGCTCGATGCCCTGGTCGGGCCAGCCTCGAGCCCGGCGACGCGCGAATCCTTCCGCAAGAAATTGCGCGCCGGCGAATTGAACGACAAGGAGATCGAGATCGAGACGCAGTCCTCCGGCGGCTTCCCGATGTTCGAGATCCCGGGCATGCCCGGCGCACAGATGGGCGCCATTTCAATCGGCGACATCTTCGGCAAGATGGGTGGCCGCACCAAGACCCGACGTCTGACGGTGGCGGGCTCGCACGAAATCCTCGTCAACGAGGAATCCGACAAGCTGCTCGATACCGACCAGTTGGTGCAGGAAGCAATCAACGCGGTCGAGAACAACGGCATCGTGTTCCTCGACGAGATCGACAAGATCTGCGTGCGCGAGAATCGCGCCGGTGGCGACGTCTCGCGCGAAGGCGTGCAGCGCGACCTGTTGCCGCTGATCGAGGGCACCACTGTTACAACCAAGCACGGCCCGGTGAAGACCGATCACATCCTTTTCATCGCCTCCGGCGCATTCCATATCGCAAAGCCTTCCGACCTGCTGCCGGAGTTGCAGGGCCGCCTGCCGATTCGCGTCGAGCTGCAGGCGCTGTCGCGAGACGACATGCGCCGGATCCTGACCGAACCCGAGGCATCCCTGATCAAGCAATATGTCGCGCTGATGCAGACCGAAGGCGTGAAGTTGGACATCAGCGACGACGCCATCGACGAACTCGCCGACGTCGCGGTTGCCGTCAATTCCACCGTCGAGAATATCGGCGCGCGGCGGCTGCAGACGGTGATGGAGCGGGTGCTGGACGAGATTTCCTTCACCGCGCCCGACCGCCACGGCGAGACCATCACAGTCGATGCCGACTATGTGCGCAAGCATGTCGGCGACCTCGCCAAGAACGCCGACCTGAGTCGGTTCATTCTGTAAGCCAATTGTAGCCCGGATGGAGCGAAGCGTAATCCAGGGCAGGTCGATCCGCGGTGGAAACTGTCCCGGGTTGTGCTTCGCCTCACCCGGGCTACGGATTGCAGTGACTAGCTAAATCCTCGCACGCCGTACCCGCACATAAAGCGCGCCCTCGCCGCCATGGCCGATATGAGCCTCCTCGAAACCGACGACGAGCGCGCGGAATTCGGGCAGACTGAGCCATTGCGGCACCTGGCGGCGCAGCACGCCGCGCTCAGAATCCGCGCCGCCGGCTTTGCCTTTACCGGTGATGACGAGCACAAAAGTCAGCCCGCTATTATGCGCGCGCTGGAGGAACGCAAGCAACACGCGATGCGCGCGCGTCTGCGTCATGCCATGCAGATCCAGCCGGGCATCGATCTCCTTTTTGCCGCGCGAGAGTTGCGCGCGCTCGCGGCGGCCGAGCGGCGCGAGCGGTGGCGGCGGCGGCGCAGGCGCGGATTTGGCCGGAATTGGTTTCGCAGCCACAACCGGCTTCGCGGTAGTCTTGGTCTCCGCTTCAGGCGCAGCATGCGCTTTCGCAACGGAATGGCGTTTGCGCAGCGGCTTGACCTGTCTCGCGACGCTCTCCCACAGCGCGCGTTCCTCTTCGCTGAGCCCACGCCTCCGCCGCGGCGGCGCCGGATCTGCAATCGGAACGGGACGCTTCATCGGTAGTGGCGGTGATGGCGGAAATGCCGATGACGCCGCGGCTCGTTCTCCGCCTTGATGCCGGGCCGCGGCTCCGGCAGCGGCACCGGCTTTGCGGCCGACGCAGCGGAAGCATCCATGGGCTTTGCGGCGCTCTTGTCCTTTTGCGGATCGACTTGCGGAAACAGCTTTGCGATCTTTTCCGACGGCCGCTCGTCCGGCACCGGCATCCTGCGCCCGCGCGCGATGGGATCGAGGCTTCGCGGTACCAGCATCACGAAGCGCGCATTGTGCCGCAGCCGGCCTGAAACTCTTCCGGCATCGGCCCCGGCGCCGAAATAGAGGTCCGCACGCGCAGGGCCGACGATGGCCGAGCCGGTATCCTGCGCGATCATCAGGCGGCGGAACGGCGTCTTCGACTGTTCGGATTCGATCGGCAATACGCCCTCGATGAAGAACGGCGTGCCATAGACATGCAATGCCTTGTCGACCGCGATCGAGCGGCCCGGCGTCAGCGGCACGCCCTGCGCGCCGACCGCCTCGTCCTTGTCGGAAAGCTGCACTTCGCGGAAGAACACATAGGAGCGGTTCTGCCGCCGCAATTCCTTGGCGCCATCGGGGTTCTGCGCCATCCATTCCCTGATCTTCTGCATCGACATCTGCTCTTTCGGAATGATGCCGCGGTCGATCAGGATGCGGCCGACCGGCGTGTAGGGATAGCCGTTGTGGGCATCATAGTTGATGCGCAAGCTCGAGCCATCCTCGAGGCGCACCCGCGCCGAGCCCTGGATCTGGGCGAACAACAGATCGGTCTGATCCTTGAGCCAGCAGATCTCGAGGCCCCGCCCGGCAATCGCACCGTCCTCGATCTCTGCACGATCATAGTACGGCACGAGCTTGCGGCGGCCGATCTTGCGGAACACTTGGCCCTTGTTCGGCAGGCCGTTCGAGCTCTGCGTGACACCCCGGACGAAGAGGTTTGACGGCCGGCGGTAAATCGGCACGTTGTAGACGTCGGTCTGCGTCCGCGACCCATCCAGCACGGGCTCGTAGTAACCGGTAACAAAGCCGTCTCCCTCACCGAGTCGCGAAATCCGCAAGGGGAGGAAATGCTCCTCGAAGAATGCTTTCGCCTTGGCCTCGTCGGTAAGTTCCAACCCCTTGGCGATGCGGCAGGGATCGCGCAGAGAGGTGCCGAGTGCCTTCGAGTCCGAAGGCAGCCCGCGCTGCGCGGCGATCGGCCGGCAGCTGGCGCGAAATGCTTTGTAGGCGGCAACGTGATCGTCATCGCTCCAGCCCGGCATCTCGGTCCAGGCCAGCGGCTCGTACTGGCTACCGCTGATCTGCAGCGGCAACTCAAGGCGGGGATAGGGAAGGTGTCGGGTGTGCTGGACGGCCGAGTGCCTGGCCGCCTTCGCGGCCGATCGAGGGCGCGCCTCTAGCCCGGCCGTCGAGCAAAGAAAAGCGATTACGCAGCACGCGGCCGTGAGCTGCGTGAGGCGAAGCCGATCAGTGGGCGCTTCCAGTGCCAACCAGTTTCCAGTTCGGATCGCGCGACGCCGTATCGCGGGCGAATGTCCAAATATCGGTGATGTCGGCGACCTTGTCCGGGTTGCCATCGACGATGGTGCCGGCCTTGTCGCGGGTGACAGAAATCATTTGCGACACGAACCTGACCGTGACCTGCGCCGAACGATCGCGGGCTTCCGCGCTGACGATCTCGGCCTTATCGATCGAGACGAAGCGGGTCTCGGTCTTCTGCTCGTGCTTCTCGCGATCCTTGATCGCGGCATCGAAGCTCTCATAGACCTCGCTCGACAACAGGTCGCGCAGCGCACGGCGGTCGCCATTGGCAAAGGCCAGCACGATCATCTCGTAAGCGCTCCGCGCACCCGAGATGAAATGGCGCGGGTCGAAAGAGGAGTCCTGGGCAACAATGGCGTCCAGCCCTTGCGCCAGCGCCGTGCCGGGTTCGGCAATTTCCTTCCAGCGGTCGGAGGGTGGCGTCACGTCCTTGCTCGGCAGCGGCGGCGGCTGATCGATCACCGAGCCCGGCATCGGGACGACATTATTATTGTCCCGCTGCAGCACATTCGGGGCCGCACGGTCATAGGGTGGCCGCTCGCTGCCGGTGCGCTGTCCGAGGACACTACGCAGGCGCAGGAAAATGAAGACGGCCAGCGCCAGGAAAATGATGGTGTAGATATCCACGTCGTGTTCGCTTTCTGATCTGCACCGGCAACGGTCCGCCCCAGCGGGCGTTCCGCTCAGGGAACGGCGGAGATTACCTCGCCAATTGAGTACGCACGATGTAGGCACGAAACTCCGCGCGGCCAATGGCGCGTTTTGGCGCGGCCATTCTAGCGCGTTTTGGCGGCAAGGGGAAATCCGATGATGCCTGGAAATCACGCATCTTCAAACATTTAGATGGCAAGCGGTGCGACCTTTCGGCTGCGATCGACGATCTCGGCAGCAAATCGGCGAAGGTTTGGCCAATCAAGGACTGTCGCCTTGTGGACCCGTGTGAGGCTATGATAGCCACTCGCCCGGCACCAGCATTTCCAAAACTTTAACTGCGGCTTCGGACGTCAGATCGCCTCCGATCGCCAGTGCTCAGGAGAGCTTCCCATGACCAACGGCAACGGCGCCCCCCCCGAGCAGGCTCCGCCCCAGCTCAACGTGCTGGCGCAATATACCAAGGACCTGTCGTTCGAGAATCCGAATGCGCCGGCCTCGCTCGGGCCGCAGCAGCAGCAACCAGCGATCAACATTCAGATCAACGTTTCGGCCAAGAACCTCTCCGAGAGCGAATATGAGGTGACGCTTTCGGTCGACGGCAAGGCTGAGAGTTCCGGCAAGGTGATGTTCAGCTTCGACCTGCAATATGCCGGTGTGTTCCGGATCCTGAACGTGCCGCAGGAGAACCTGCATCCGCTGGTGATGATCGAATGCCCGCGGCTGTTGTTCCCGTTCGCACGCGAGATCATCGCCACCGCAGTGCGCGATGGCGGCTTCCCGCCCCTGATGCTGGATCCCGTCGATTTCGTCGGCCTGTACCGTCAGAACATGGAACGGCAGGCCGCAGCGCAGGCGGCCCAAACCTCCGGCGCGAAACCAAGCTAAGGAAATCTAGGCGGCGGCTTCGGCAGGCGGCAGCAGGTAATCGTTCCAGATCGGCTTGTCGCCGAGGGTCGCGATGAAAGCCCGGTGTGCCTCGCGCTCCGCATCTGTCACCCGCGGCACCAGCGGAATCTCGCGCTGCCGCCGCGGCATATCGCCATGGCCAACCTGGGTGACCGCGACTTCCGAGGCCAGGATGAGCTGCGACTGCCGCGCCCCGATCAGGTCGATATAGACCTCCGCCAGGAGTTCGGCGTCGAGCAGCGCGCCGTGCTTGGTGCGGCGGGAATTATCGATCGAGTAGCGCGAGCAGAGATCGTCGAGCCGGTTCGACACGCCCGGATGCTTCCGGCGTGCCAGGAGCAGGGTGTCGACCAGCCGGTCCTTGACGATCACCGGCCGCTTGATCCGCTCGAGTTCGGAATTGATGAAGCTGATGTCGAACGAGGCGTTGTGGATCACCAGCGGCGCATCGGCAATGAATGCCAGGAATTCGTCGACCACTTCGGTGAACAGCGGCTTGCCAGCCAAGAATTCAGTCGAGAGACCGTGAACGGCAAAGGCCTCCGCCGGCATGTCCCGCTCGGGATTGATGTACACGTGATAGGTTTGGCCGGTCGGCATGCGGTTGAAGATTTCGATGCAGCCGATCTCGACCAGCCGATCGCCGCGCAGGGGATCAAGGCCGGTGGTTTCGGTATCGAGAACGATTTCGCGCATGGACTTCCAGGACCGAGAACATGGGCGAATCAGGTTCGCCGCTTCGGCATCTTAACCACCTCAGCCAGGATGTCCTTGATTTGCGCGCGCACGGGATCAAGGCCGTGTGAGGTATCCACCACGAAATCGGCCCGCCTGCGCTTCTCGGCATCGGGCAATTGTCGCGCCAGGATGGCATCGAGTTTTTCGTCGTCCATCGTCCCACGTGCCAGCACGCGTTCGCGCTGTATTTCCGGCGAGGTGGTCACGACGGCCACCGCATCGACGCGCTTCTCACCGCCGGTCTCGAACAAGAGCGGCACGTCGACCACCACGACGGGTGCGCCGGAGGCTTCCGCGTCCTCGAAGAACTTCCGCCGGGACGCGCCGAGCATTGGGTGAACGATCTGCTCCAACTGCTTCATGGCCGCCGGATCGTGGACCACGCGCGCGGAAAGTTTGGCGCGGTCCACCTTGCCGCCCGCCGTGGTGCCGGGGAAGGCAGCTTCGATCGCCGGCACCGCTTCGCCTTCGTAGAGCTGGTGCACGGCCGCGTCAGCGTCATAGACGGGGACGCCGGCTTCCGCGAACAGATTCGCCGTGGTGGATTTCCCCATCCCGATCGAGCCGGTCAGTCCCAGGATCAGCATTTTTCAGTCACCACTCGGAAACGGTGTCAGATTGCCAGCAGATTCTCGCCACGCAAGAAGGCGAGCAACGAAAATAGCGGCAGGCCGAGAATGGTGAAATGGTCGCCGTCGATGCGCTCGAATAGATGTACCCCGAGGCCCTCGAGCTGATAGGCGCCAACGCTGCTAGTCACAGCCTCTCCAGCCTGGTCGAGATAGGCGTTGATATTGCCTTCACGGAGCGGACGCATGGACATGCGCGCCACATTGGTGTCGGCAAACAGCATTTTGCCGTCATGAGCGACGGCAACGGCGGAATGCAATTCGTGAACGCGACCCGCGAGAGCACGCAATTGTTCGGCCGCATGGTCGCGACCGGTGGGCTTGCTGAACAGGCGATCGCCAAGCGCCAGCGTCTGGTCGGCGCCGACGACGAATCGGCCCTCGTGTTGCCTAGAAACAAACAAAGCCTTTTCTCGCGCCAAGAGCGAGGCGATATCGGCCGGCGCTGAAAGGCCTGAATTTTCCTGGATCGCCCGTTCGTCGATATCCGCCGGCAAAGCCTCGAATTCGATCCCGGCATTGGCCAGCAGCATTTTTCGCGCGCGACTTTGGGAAGCGAGAATCAGCGGATCTTTTGCGCGCCAGATCGTCATCGTCACCGAATCATTCCACCGGCCGCTGCCGCTGGCGGTCATTATAGAGCTTCATCACCGCTGCAGCGGTCTCCTCGATCGAGCGTCGCGTGACATCCAGCAGCGCCCAGTTGAATCTTGCACTCAAGCGGCGCGCGAACGCCACTTCATCGGCGACCGCCTGCTTGTCGATATAGTCGTCATTGCCGGAAGCAGCGCCCATGCTCAAGAGCCGGTTCTGCCTGACCTGGATCAGGCGTTCCGGTGTCGCATGAAGGCTCACCACCAGCGGCTTCTTCAGGTGCTCGAGTTGATGCGGCAGCGGAATGCCTGGCACAAGCGGGACATTCGCGGTGCGGATGCCACGGTTGGCGAGATAGATCGACGTCGGCGTTTTCGAGGTGCGGGATACCCCGACCAGAACGACATCGGCCTCCTCCAGGCCTTCGACGTGCTGACCGTCGTCATGCATCATGGTGTAGTTCAGCGCATCGATGCGCTTGAAATACTCCGCGTTCAGCACGTGCTGCGCGCCGACCCGGCCCGAGGTGGCCGCACCCAGATACGCCTCGAACAACTGCATTACCGGGCCAATGATCGAGAGACTCGGAACATTGATCTCCCTGCATTTGGCTTCCAGCCGGCTGACGAGATCTTTCTCGAGCAGCGTGAACAGCACGATCCCGGGCGACTCCTCGATTTCATCGAGCACGCGATCGAGCTGTTTCTGGCTACGCACCAGCGGGTAGACGTGTTCGACCGGCGAGACATTGGCGTATTGCGCGGCCACCGCGCGCGCCACCGTAATCAGCGTCTCGCCGGTTGAGTCCGACACCAGATGCAGGTGAAAGTAATTGCCTGATGTGGGCACAAGAACCTCTGCCTATCCTGTGAATCCCTGTGGAGGTTGCCTACAAATATCGGGGTGAGGTCGCCGCCTTAGGGATATCTAAACCTTTTCTTCACAGCGCCCCTTGCGAGGACAAGTCCGCCGTGCCGCCGGCATGATAGTGAGAATATGTGAATTTGTCTCTTGATAAGCTGGCCAAAGAACGCCGCAAGCGCTTGAGACGTTGGACGATATTTCGCTGCACGACTGTAGGGGCGGAATTGTTGAGCGGTGTGAACAAGCGCTCGAAAACGGCAGGATCGCATTGCGTGAGTCAAATCCACGGCCACTTAGACTCAAACCTAAGATTCTAAAATTTATTAGTTTTAAGAGAGCAGTGCTTGCGGATATGTATCCGTAACCTCGCTAGCAGGCCTTCCTTGAGAAACGGTGAGGCTGCCCGAGATGTTCCAGGAGCTCAGCGATCACGATGTACGAGTGGATCAAGGCGCTGCACATCATTGCGGTCATCTCATGGATGGCCGGCATGCTCTATCTGCCTCGGCTGTTCGTCTATCATTGCGAGGCTGAGAAAGGCTCGAAGCAGTCTGAGACCTTCAAGGTGATGGAACGGCGCCTTCTGAGGGCGATCATCAATCCCGCGATGATCATTACCTGGGCCGCTGGCCTTTATCTCGCCTGGGCTGGCCACTGGTTCAGCTCCGGCTGGCTGCACGGCAAGCTTCTGCTGGTGCTCGTGCTCTCCGGCGTCCACGGTTTTTTTGCCCGCTGGATGAAGGACTTTGCCGCCGACCGGAATACCCGGAGCCAGAAATTCTATCGAATTATCAATGAGGTACCTGCCGTCCTGATGATCGGGATCGTGATCCTGGTGGTGGTCAAGCCGTTCTAGGCGGGCCGTTTGCCCAGGAATCAGGCTTCAGTGCTTCTTGCGGAGTTCAAACCGATTTTCTATATTTGGATCAATCCCACCCCACGCAGGCGGATGTGATCGCGTTCCGGTTCCACCAACGGTGCCGGCTGCCACATCAGGTTTGAAGCCCCACCGGCGCTTTCCTTGCTTAGACCTGCGGACCTTCATTTTTGCGTCCGCTTTTTCTCAAAGCCACCTCGCAAGACTCTTCTCTAAAAAATGCTCCACAGGACCACCCCCATGCGGGAAATCAAACTTCAAGACCTCAAGTCCAAGACGCCGGCCGAGCTTGTCTCGTTTGCCGAGGAAAATGGGGTCGAAAACGCCAGCACCATGCGCAAGCAGGAGCTGATGTTCGCCATCCTCAAACAGCTCGCGATCCAGGAAACCGACATTATCGGTGAGGGCGTTGTCGAGGTGTTGTCCGATGGTTTCGGCTTTCTCCGTTCGCCCGATGCCAATTATTTGCCGGGCCCTGACGACATCTACGTCTCGCCTTCGCAGATCCGCCGCTTCGGCCTGCGGACCGGCGATACGATCGAAGGCCACATCCGCAGCCCGAAAGAGGGCGAGCGCTATTTTGCGTTGCTGAAGGTCAATTCGCTGAATTTCGAGGACCCTGAGAAGTCCAGGCACAAGGTCAATTTCGACAACCTGACGCCGCTGTTTCCCAATCAGCGCTTTCGAATGGAAATCGATGACCCGACGCGAAAGGACCTTTCTGCAAGGGTGATCGATATCGTGGCACCGATCGGCAAGGGCCAGCGTGCCCTGATCGTGGCGCCGCCGCGCACCGGCAAGACCGTGCTGATGCAGAACATCGCGCATTCGATCACGCACAATCATCCCGAATGCTATCTGATCGTGCTTCTGATCGACGAGCGTCCGGAAGAAGTCACCGATATGCAGCGCTCGGTGAAAGGTGAGGTGGTGTCCTCGACCTTCGACGAGCCGGCTGTGCGTCACGTCCAGGTGGCCGAGATGGTGATCGAGAAGGCCAAGCGCCTGGTGGAGCATGGCCGCGACGTGGTGATCCTGCTCGACTCGATCACGCGCCTGGGCCGTGCCTACAACACGGTGGTGCCGTCATCCGGCAAGGTGCTGACTGGTGGTGTCGACGCCAACGCCTTGCAGCGGCCGAAGCGCTTCTTCGGTGCCGCCCGCAATATCGAGGAGGGCGGCTCGCTCACCATCATCGCCACCGCGCTGGTCGATACCGGCAGCCGCATGGACGAAGTGATCTTCGAAGAGTTCAAGGGTACCGGTAACTCCGAACTGATCCTCGACCGCAAGGTCTCGGACAAGCGGACCTTCCCGGCGATCGACATTTCCCGCTCCGGCACGCGCAAGGAAGAGCTGATCACCGATCCGCAGGTGCTGAAGAAGATGTACGTGCTGCGCCGGATCCTCAATCCGATGGGCACCATGGACGCGATCGACTTCCTGCTCGACAAGCTCCGCAACACGAAGAACAACTCGGAATTCTTCGATTCAATGAACACGTGAGCGCGATCGGCGCGATCCGGTTTATGCTGCGGCGCAGTACACGCCGTTTATGCTGTTGCAGCATAAACGGGTTGTTGCTTGTGCTGATGCAATTCGTCTAAGTACCTGATTTCTGAAATGTTTTATCGATGCGCGGGCTGCTGTTGGATCTGCGGCTTGGATACTGCAGCAAAATGCTGCACCGTTGTTGCAGCAAAAGTACCGATATTGCGCTAATATAGGTACGGACGATCCCGCGCGTTAATTCTGCGTTGCCTTCCGGCCAGTTCGCTAACAAATAACCGATGCATCCGCGCGATCAGACCATCTTTGCGCTGTCCTCGGGGCGACCGCCAAGTGCGATCGCCATCGTCAGGGTATCGGGGCCACAGGCTGGTCCGACATTGATGAAGTTGGCCGGCAAGATCCCGGCGGCGCGGATGGCGACGAGAGCATTGCTGCAAGATGCCGGCGGCCAGCCGATCGACGACGCCATCGTCCTCTGGTTTCCCTCGCCCGCGAGCGCCACGGGTGAAGACGTTGCTGAATTTCATGTCCATGGCGGACGAGCGGTGCTCAGTGCGGTGCTCAGTGCGCTCGCAACGATTGATGACCTTCGGCCCGCGGAGGCCGGTGAATTCACCCGCCGCGCTTTCGAGAACGGCAAGCTTGATCTGACCGAGGCCGAGGGCCTCGACGACCTCATTCATGCCGATACCGACCGGCAGCGCCGCCAAGCGCTGCGTCAGTTGAAGGGCCTGCTCGGCGATCGCGCACGCGACTGGCGCGGACAGATTGTCGAAGCGTCGGCGCTGATCGAGGCTGGTATCGATTTCTCCGACGAGGGCGATGTGCCGGCCGAATTGATCGCGCCGGCTCTCAAGAAAATCAAAGCGCTGCTGACCGAAATTCAGCGGGTGCTGGCCGCCCAGGCGCAGAGCGAACGGCTCCGCGACGGCCTGGTGGTCACGATCGCAGGCCCCCCGAACGTTGGCAAGTCGACCCTGATCAACCAGCTTGCGCGGCGTGATGTCGCGATCGTCTCGCCGCATGCCGGCACTACACGCGATATCATTGAAGTGCAGCTCGATCTCGACGGCTATCCGGTGACGGTGATTGACACCGCCGGCATCCGCGAGACCGATGATCCCATCGAGCAGGAGGGGGTGCGCCGCGCCCGCGCCCGCGCCGAGGAAGCCGATTTGGTATTGTGGCTCACGGACCAGATGAGCGCGGCTGTTTCACACGAGGGGTCGGCGCCGATCTGGCTGGTGCGCAACAAGATCGATCTCGATGCCTCAATCTCCGAGTTATCTGAATCGGGACCTGCGTCCGCGACGTTCAGGATCTCGGCTCGGAGCGGGGACGGGATCTCGGAACTGATCTCTGCCCTGGTCGGCTTTGCCCATGATTATTTTGGGTCGAGTGAGGGCGGTCTGATCACCCGGACACGTCAGCGCAAGTTGCTACAGGAGACAGCCGACTCGTTGCGCCGTGCGATCGACGTGATCGGGGCAGGCGAAGAGCTTGCTGCGGAGGAGCTGCGGGCAGCCGCCTATAGCCTTGGCCGGCTTCTTGGCCGCGTGGATGTTGAGGACATCCTTGATGTCATCTTTCGGGAATTCTGCGTCGGGAAGTAGGCCGCTGGGTCAGTAGGTCACTGAGTCATCGAAACGCCGCCGCCGTTTCACGTGAAACATCCGGCCGGCACTCTATGTGAAACCTGGAACAACCCGCCCATCGTTTCACGTGAAACATCCGCGGGGTCGGATGGTCGAAACTTGTCTTTCGACTTTTACCGCTCCGCGCTAGAAGTCGTGCATGTCTAACCAACCGCTTTCATTCGACGTCATCGTTATCGGTGGCGGCCATGCCGGCTGCGAGGCCGCCAGCGCAGCTGCCCGGATGGGCGCGAAGACGGCGCTGGTGACGCATCGTTTTTCGACCGTCGGCGCCATGTCCTGCAATCCGGCCATCGGAGGCCTCGGCAAGGGTCACTTGGTCCGCGAGGTCGATGCATTGGACGGTCTGATGGGTCGGGTTGCCGACGCCGGCGGCATTCAGTTCCGGATGCTGAACCGCCGCAAGGGTCCTGCTGTCCGTGGGCCGCGCGCCCAGGCCGACCGCAAGCTTTATGCCGCTGCCATGCAGGCCGCGATCCTCGAGACAGCCAATTTGAGCGTGATCGAAGGCGAAGCGGATGACCTCCTGAGCTCCCATGGGCGTGTCAGCGGCATCCGTCTGGGGGATGGACGGATCCTGTCTGTCGGCGCCGTCGTGATCACGACGGGCACCTTCCTGCGTGGCTTGATTCATCTTGGCGAGAGGAATTGGCCGGCCGGCCGGGTCGGTGAGGCGCCGGCCACGGGACTTTCAACCTCATTCGAGCGCCTTGGTTTTACGTTGGGCCGATTGAAGACTGGGACGCCGCCGCGCCTGGATGGCACCACGATCGACTGGTCGGCAGTCGAAATGCAGCCCGGTGATGACCCGCCCGAGCCGTTCTCGACTATGACCGACCGGATCACGACGCCACAGATCCAGTGCGGGATCACCCGCACCACGGCCGCCACTCATGAGGTGATCCGGGCCAACGTGCATCGGTCACCGATGTATTCTGGTCAGATCAAGAGTACCGGCCCGCGCTATTGCCCCTCGATCGAGGACAAGATCGTCCGCTTCGGGGATCGCGACGGCCACCAAATCTTTCTGGAGCCCGAAGGCCTCGACGACGACACGGTCTATCCCAACGGCATCTCGACCTCGCTCCCGGAAGAGGTCCAACTGGCGATCCTTGCATCGATTCCCGGTCTTGAGCGGGTCAAGATGATCCGTCCGGGTTATGCGATCGAGTACGATCATGTTGACCCGCGCGAGCTTGAGCCGACGCTCGAGACCAAGCGATTGCCGGGACTGTTCCTTGCCGGCCAGATCAACGGCACAACTGGATATGAGGAAGCTGCGGGGCAGGGGATTGTCGCGGGCCTGAACGCCGCACTCTCTGCCGGTGGCGCCGATCCGATCGTTTTCGATCGCGCGGACGGCTATCTAGGCGTGATGATCGATGACCTCGTTACGCGAGGGATCACCGAGCCCTATCGGATGTTCACCTCGCGGGCCGAATACCGGCTCACGTTGCGGGCCGACAATGCCGATCAGCGGCTTACCGATAAGGGAATTGCGTTGGGGTGCGTCGGCGAAGCTCGCGTCAAGCGCCACGCCGCGAAGATGGCGGCGCTGAATGACGCGAAGGCGCTGGCCAAGTCGCTGTCCATCACGCCCAACGAGGCCACACGATACGGACTCGCGCTGAACCGTGATGGCGTCCGGCGCTCGGCCTTTGAACTGCTGTCGTATCCCGAAGTGGACTGGTCGACACTCCGCGGCATCTGGCCGGAGCTGTCGGGCATCGACCCACCGATTGCCGTTCACGTGGAGATCGACGCGAAATACGACGTCTATCTCAAGCGCCAGATTGCTGACGTCGATGCATTCCGCCGCGACGAAGGACTTGTCCTGACCGCTGTCGACTATGACGACGTGCCCGGCCTCTCCAACGAGGCGCGCGCCAAGCTGAAGGTTGCGCTACCGCGGACCGTCGGCCAAGCAGGGCGGATCGACGGGATAACTCCGGCGGCGCTCGGCATCCTGGCCGCTTATCTGCGCCGAGAGGCGCGGCGCAAGACGGCGAGGGCGACCGCGTAAGCGTTTCACGTGAAACGGGTGAAGTCGCTCCCAACGTCACAGGGACAACTTCCGCCATCGTGATTGGGAGCGCAGCGAAGCAATCCATCTCTCCTCAACGTGGGGCGTCTATTGGATTGCTTCGCTGCGCTCGCAATGACAATTTGGTTTCCGACTGACATTCCGGATCATGGCCAAGGCATCACTGACCACAGCGCTAGCAGCCACCGCCACCGATAAGGCGGCGGCCCTCGCCCTCACCCCCGTTTCACGTGAAACGGAAGCCCGGCTCGACCGCTACGTTGCGCTTCTCCTGGAATGGCAGGCCAAGACCAATCTCGTGGCGCCATCGACGCTGCCCGAGCTCTGGACCCGCCACATCGCCGATTCCCTGCAGCTGCTGGACCTTGCCCCGACTGCCACGGTCTGGGTCGATCTCGGCAGCGGCGGCGGCTTTCCCGGCGGCGTGCTCGCCTGTGCGCTCGCGGAAACGCCGGGTGTCGTCCACCTGGTGGAGAGGAACGCCAAGAAGGCGGCCTTTCTTCGCGAAGCGCTCCGAGTGACCGGCGCGCCGGGGACGGTGCATCTGACCGACATCGGGGATATTGTGGATAGAATCAGCGGCCCCATCGATTGCGTGACCGCGCGGGCGCTGGCTCCGCTACATGAACTCATCGGCTTCGCGGAACCGCTGGTGCGAAAGGGTGCAAAAGCGCTGTTTCTCAAGGGCCAAGATGTAGAGGCCGAATTGACCGAAGCCACTAAATATTGGACAATTGAGCCGAAACTTCATTCCAGCCGAACCGGCGGACTCGGCTGGATTGTCGAGCTTAACTCCGTCGGGCGGCGTTGAGCTTTCCGCAGGGGATCAGCAGGGCAACGCTATGACCGTAATTGATGAGGTTTATCAAGAGGATAGGGCGCCACAACCGGCTGGCCATCCGCGCATTCTGTCGCTCGCCAACCAAAAAGGGGGCGTCGGCAAGACAACCACAGCGATCAATCTCGGGACGGCGCTCGCGGCCATCGGCGAGCGGGTCCTGGTCGTCGATCTCGACCCGCAGGGCAACGCATCGACCGGGCTCGGCATCGACCGGCGGAACCGGAACTGCTCGACCTATGACGTCCTGGTCGGCGAGGCGCCGTTGCGCGAGGCTGTCGTCGCGACGGCGGTGCCGCGGCTTCACATCGCGCCCTCCACCATGGATCTCTCCGGCCTCGAACTTGAACTTGGCACCACGCCGGGTCGCGCGTTCCGCCTGCGCGATGCGATCGCTGCGCTCAACAACAACACGTCGCCGGATGCCGACTACACCTATGTGCTGATCGATTGCCCGCCGTCGCTCAACCTGCTCACCGTGAATGCGATGGCCGCGTCGGACGCGATCCTGGTGCCGCTGCAGTGCGAGTTCTTCGCGCTCGAAGGTCTGTCGCAGCTGTTGCAGACGGTCGAGCAGGTGCGCTCGACGCTCAATCCGAACCTGTCGATCCATGGCATCGTGCTGACGATGTTCGATTCCCGCAACAACCTGTCGAACCAGGTCGTCGCCGATGTCCGGCAGTTCATGGGAGCTAAGGTCTACAACACCATGATCCCGCGCAACGTGCGGATCTCCGAAGCGCCGTCCTACGGCAAGCCGGTGCTGGTCTACGATCTCAAATGCGTCGGCAGCGAGGCTTACCTGAAGCTCGCCACTGAAGTGATCCAGCGCGAACGCGAGTTGCGTGAGCATTGAGAACGATCCGTAGGATGGGTAGAGCGCAGCGAAACCCATCATCTTCGCACGCGATGAGCGTGATGGGTTTCGCTGCGCTCTACCCATCCTACGATCTGACCGACCTGAAATTCGAATTCCGGAGTTTGCTACGTGAATCCAAGGGAGCTGGCGACAATGGCCGACGAAGCGCGTTCGCGACTGGGCCGCGGGCTTGCAAGTCTGATTGGAGATGTCGGCGGCGAGGCCGCGCATGTCGACCGGCCGCGCACGCACCGCAAGGTGCCGATCGAATTCCTCAAAGCCAACCCGCGCAATCCGCGCCGCAGCTTCGCCGATGCCGAGCTTCGTGAGCTCGCCGATTCGATCAAGCAGCGTGGCGTGATCCAGCCGATCGTGGTGCGGCTGGTCAAGGGCGCGCAGGATCGCTACGAGATCATCGCCGGCGAGCGGCGCTGGCGCGCGTCCCAGCTCGCCGGCCTGCACGAGGTGCCGATTGTCCCGGTCGAGGTCAACGATAGCGACGCGCTCGAGATCACGATCATCGAGAACGTGCAGCGCGAAGACCTCAACCCGATGGAAGAGGCGCAAGGCTATCACGCGCTCGCCGATGAGTTCAAACGCAGCCAGGAAGATATCGCGAAGATCGTCGGCAAGAGTCGCAGCCACGTCGCCAACATGATGCGGCTGACGAAGCTCCCGGCCGAGGTGCAGGCCTTCATCGCAAGCGGCGGATTGTCCGCCGGCCACGCGCGCGCTTTGATCGGCGTGCCTGACCCGCTCGGCGCTGCCAAGCGCATCGTCGCCGAAGGCCTCAACGTGCGCCAGGCTGAAGCGCTCGCGCATGACGAGGGCGTACCGGTGCGGAAGCCGCAGAAGGCGCGCGGCGGCGGTGGCAAGGAGAAGGACCCCGACACGCTTGCGCTGGAGAAGCGCGTCTCCGATGCGCTGGGGCTCACCGTCAGCGTCAACCACCGTGACCCCGGCGGCACCGTGCAGATCAGCTACCGCAGCCTCGAGCAGCTCGACGAAGTGATGCGGCGGCTCGAAGGCGGTTAGCAAGCTCATCCTCTCCTTCGTGCATTCGCGGCGATCGAGAGGAGGGCGCGTTGTGCGATCACGGCGGCCAGCGAATTCTGCTTGCGCATGTCGAGCGCCGCGGTGCCGAGCTGGTCGATGATGCCGACCAGCCGCTGCGGGCTGAAATTGCGGAGCGCCATTTCGACCGCGCCTTTGCGCGAGAAATGCAGCCGCGGAAATCCGCCCTCGAGCACGGCGGAGGTCGGCGTGCCATCGGCGACTGCCAGCGCCGATTTGTGCAGCCAGGCCGCCTGCCGCTGCGCGGCCGCGATGATGACGCCGGGATAGGTGCCTGCGACCATCGCTTTCGCAAATTCGGTCTCCACCGCCGCGGCGTTGCCGGCAAAGGCGCTGTCCACGATCGGATCGAGCTTCAGCTCGGATGCGTCGGAGACCACCGTCATCACATCCTCGAGCGTCACCTCGCCTCGGCCGTGGGCGTAGAGTGTGAGCTTGCGCAACTCGTTGCGCGAGGCCTGACGGTCGCCGCCGAGCAGTGACATCAGCACGGCGCGGGCATCTTGCGCGATGCGCAGGCCGGAGGCCCGCAGCTCGTCGTCGATCAGCTTGGCGAGATCGCGCTCGGTGTCCGGGTAGCAGCCGATCGCCACCGCATTCTTGGCGCGCTCGCAGGCCTTGCGCAGCGGCGAGTCCGGCCTGATATCGCCGGCCTCGATCACGATGCGGCAATCCTTCAGCGGGGAATCCGTCAGCGTCTCGACGCCGCTGGCAAAATTGCGCGAGCCGGCGCGGACGCGGATCGCGCGCCGTCCGCCGAACAGCGGCACCGTCATCGCTTCATCAACCAGTCGCGAGGGCTCGGCGGCGAGTTCGTCGCCGTCAAGACGGACCAGCGAAAATGGATCGTTGGGATCATCGACCGCGGATGCCATCAGCGCATCGGCGCGCTCGCGCACCAGACCGGCATCGGGGCCGTAGAGCAGGATGATCGGACGGCCGGGATCGGGCCGAGCGAGGAAGGCGTCGATCTCTTTTCCGCGAAGCGCGACCAATGGCGATCAGGTTCCGGCGGTGAAGAAGGACGCCAGCCGGGTATTGATGTTCTCCGCGATCTCCTGCGCGGCGCGGTCTTCGGCGTCGCGCAAGGCGCGCGTGCGCGTGAAGCGCTGGTAGGAGCCCGGCATGTCGTAGGACACGCGCGAGAAGGTGGAGCCTGTCATCACCGACTTGTTCGAGGCGACCTCGACCAGGTTGTACTGCGCGTCGATGCCGAAATTTTCGCCGGTCGGCAGCGCCGTGTTCGGATCGAGCATCAGCGAGGAGCGGCTGGTCGTGAAGCGGATCACCAGTCGATGAGTCGGCGGCATGCCGGTGGCGTTGCCATAGAGCTTGAACGCCAGCGCATTGCGGACCTCCACGCCGATGCGGGCCTCGCGGGATGCGTTCGGCTTGTCGGCGATCGGCGGCAGCTCGACACCCATCAGCTTCTCGCGCAACGCCGGTGTGCCGTCGGTGTGCTCGGCATACATCGGCTGGAAACAGCCCGCCGTCACCGCCGCCAAAGCGGCCACCGCGACGAGCCGGAGAGCGATCCGGATCCTAGCCGACGACATTCACGATCCTCATGGGTACCACGATCACCTTGCGGACGGGCTTGCCGCCCAAAGCGGCTTTTACAGCATCGAGCGCCAGAACGGCAGCCTCGATCTGAGGATTTTCGGCCGCCCGTGGCACGGTAACATCACCCCGTTTCTTGCCATTGACCTGGACCACGAGGGTCACGCTGTCTTCAACCAGCAAATCGCGTTCGATTTGCGGCCAGGAAGCCTCCGAAATCAGCCCCTCCTGACCCAAAACCTGCCAGCATTCCTCAGCCAGGTGCGGCATCATGGGCGCGAACAGTTGAACAAGGATAGCTGCGGCTTCGCGGACCGCCCAGGCGACGTCGGGCGCGGGCTTATTGCCCTTGGCCAGGGTCTCGGCGACCGCGTTGGCGAATTCCCGGATATGGGCGAGGCAGACATTGAAATGCAGCCGCTCGATTCCGGAAGACACCTTGTCCAGCGCGCCATGGGCCGCCTTGCGCAAGGCCAGCGCCTCGGCCCCGAATGACGCCGGCCCGGCCGCCGACGCACCCTTTGCGACCTCGGCGGATTCATTCACCAGCCGCCACAGCCGCTGCACGAAGCGCGCCGCACCCTGCACGCGCTCGTCGCTCCAGATCACGTCGCGGTCGGGCGGGGAGTCCGACAGCATGAACCAGCGCGCGACGTCGGCGCCATAGGTTGCGATGATGTCGTCGGGATCGACCGTGTTCTTCTTCGACTTCGACATCTTCTCGATCGGACCGATCGTGATCTCTTCGTCACCGTAGATCATCATGGCGCGCCGTTCGTTGCCGATTACCTCGACCTTCACTTCGGCAGGCGTCACATAGGTGCCGTCGGCCTTCTGGTAGGTCTCGTGCACGACCATGCCCTGCGTGAACATGCCGGCGAACGGCTCATCCATCGCGATGTGGCCGGTTGCCTTCATCGCGCGGGTGAAGAAGCGGCTATAGAGCAGATGCAGGATCGCGTGCTCGACGCCGCCGATATATTGATCGACCGGCATCATCCGGTTGGCAACGGCGGGCGTGGTCGGCGATTTCTCGTTCCAGGGATCGGTGAAACGCACGAAGTACCAGGACGAGTCGACGAAGGTGTCCATGGTGTCGGTTTCGCGGTTAGCAGGTCCGCCGCATTGCGGACAGGTGATGTGCTTCCAGGTCGGATGGTGGTCGAGCGCGTTGCCGGGCTTGTCGAAGGTGGCATCCTCCGGCAGCGTCACCGGCAGCGCATTGTCGGGCACCAGCACCACGTCGCACTTCGGGCAGTGGATGATCGGGATCGGGCAGCCCCAATAGCGCTGGCGCGAAATGCCCCAGTCGCGCAGGCGGAAGTTTACCTGGCGCTCGCCGACGGGCGCATTGCCACGCAGTTCATTCTCCAAGCGTTTCGCGACGTCTTCCTTCGCCTGCTCGATGGTCATGCCATCGAGGAAGCGCGAATTGATCATGTGGCCCTCACCGTCATAGGCGGTGTCCGTGATCACAAACGTCTTTGGATCCTGACCTTCGGGGCACACGACGGGCGTGTTGCCGAGGCCGTATTTGTTGACGAAGTCGAGGTCGCGCTGGTCGTGCGCCGGGCAGCCGAAGATGGCGCCGGTGCCGTATTCCATCAGCACGAAGTTCGCGACATAGACCGGCAATTTCCAGTTCGGATCGAACGGGTGGATTGCCTTGATGCCGGTGTCAAAACCCTGCTTCTCGGCGGTGTCGATGATTTCCTGCGCGGTGCCGATCCGTTTGACCTCGGCGATGAACTCGGCAAGCTTCGGATCCTTCGCAGCGGCCGCCTGCGCCAGCGGATGATCGGCCGAGATCGCCATGAACTTGGCGCCGAACAGCGTGTCCGGCCGCGTCGTGAAAATCTTCAATTCGCGCTCGCCCGCCGGCGTGGTCGCGCCATCCAGCGCGAAGCGGATCAACAGGCCCTCGGAGCGGCCGATCCAGTTGCGCTGCATCAGCCGCACCTTGTCGGGCCAGCGATCCAGCCGATCCAGCGCGTCCAGGAGATCCTGCGCGTATCTGGTGATCTTGAAGACCCACTGGTTCATCTCGCGCTGCTCGATGACCGCGCCCGAGCGCCAGCCGCGGCCATCGATCACCTGCTCGTTCGCGAGCACCGTCATGTCGACCGGGTCCCAATTGACCTTGCGCTTCTCGCGCTCGACGAGGCCGGCGCGCAGGAAGTCCAGGAACATCTTCTGCTGATGCTTGTAGTAGCTGGGGTCGCAGGTCGCGAATTCTCTGCTCCAGTCGAGCGACAGGCCGATCGAGCGGAGCTGCTTCTTCATTGCCGCGATGTTGTCATAGGTCCACGCCTTCGGCGCCACCTTGCGCTCGATCGCGGCGTTCTCCGCCGGCAGGCCAAATGCGTCCCAGCCCATCGGGTGCAGCACATTGAACCCCTTGGCGCGCATATAGCGGGCCAGTACGTCGCCGAGCGTGTAGTTCCGGACATGGCCGATATGGATGCGCCCGGACGGGTACGGGAACATCTCGAGCACGTAGTATTTCGGCCGCGGATCGTCGTTTTTCGACGCAAAGATCGCCTTCTCGTCCCACTGGCGTTGCCAGCGCGGCTCGGATTCACGGGCGTTGTAGCGTTCGGAGGTCATGGAGCAGGGCTCTTGAGGGCCGTTCGGCCGTTTAGAAAGACGGCGGACTAGGCCATAGAATTGGCTGCGGGGTCAACGGGTTGGGTGCCTAGTCCCTCCCCCGTTACGTAGGATGGGTAGAGCGAAGCGAAACCCATCGGCTTCGGAGCAAGCCGCGCAACGATGGGTTTCGCTTCGCTCTACCCATCCTACGTCTTGATTCAAATCGCAGATGCGTGTCCGCATTCTCGCGGCATGAGATGCCCGAGCTTTGCGTCTCGTTTCGCCCTCCTCGATAGCAGAGGACGCAGGGAAAGCCGGGTGCCGGTTGCACCCGTGGGCCCCGTGCAACAAAAAGCTCGGGGGTAGGACCACAGGTCAACCGAAGCAACTCCGGCTTTCCCTGCGCAGTGGTTTACGGCTTACTTCGTGCTCTTCCCGGTGACCGGGCTTTCTTGCCACCGTCGCCTCTCGCGCAAACTTGCTTCGCGCAAAAAACTTAGCGCCAGCGTCGGGGCGCCAGAACCACACGACTTCGCCGTCCACGGATAGTCACGCTCGTCAGTCGCAACACCCGCGTCCACCGCATCTCACCGCACGTTCG
>NZ_JAGKJI010000050.1 GCF_020329485.1 Bradyrhizobium cenepequi | reverse complement strand
AGCACGTCCAGAACCCGGCGCAGTGCCGTCGCATCGACACCGTCGTCGACGATCACGCGAGACCCGCACATCAGCACGATTTCGATCCGCCCCGGCACCGCAGCCGGGCATGGCGCAGGAATAACCTGCGCCGGCAATGGTGGCGCATCGCTCGCCGAAGATTCGCCGCCGATGATCGCCGGTGCAAAAACGGTCGCCTCATCGGCCTCGACGAGTCGGCCCGCTCGGGCCAGTCGGCGCCACGTGAACAATTGGCTCGCAGACAGCCCGTGCCGCCGCGCCGTCACCGACACAAGCCACTGCCCGCTATAGCTCTCCGCTACGATCCGTTGCTTCTCTGCCAATGTCCAACGGCGGCGCGCACCCGTCGAAATCACGTCGAGCCTGGAAACCTTCGAAATAGGCGTATGGTTAGTCATACGCCTATGTCTTCACCGCCTCCTCACATCACGCAAGGCGGCCCCCGCCGGAGGGATACGGAATGGGTGGCGGCCGACGAAGATTTCGGGCAGGCCGAGTTCGCGCCCGAGACCATAGCTGATCTACTTTTCAAAGAGCATGAGAGTGCGTGCCCGCATTCTCGCGGCGCGTTGCGTCCGAGCTTCGCATCTTCTTTGCCCTCCTCTTGTTCGGAGGGCGCAGGGAAGACCGGGTGCTTGCTGCACCCGAGGTCTCGTGTGCCGTTGCGCATAGCAAGAGACGCACACGAGCATACAGGTACAGCGGGAGCATCCCGGCTTCCCTGCGCAGTGGCTTTACGGCTTACTTCGTGCTCTTCCCGGAGAACGGCTCTTTTGCCTCCGTCGCCTGCGCTTCTTATTGCACGCTTAACGCCAGCACCGCGGCGCCAGAACCACACGACTTCGCCGTACGCTTCCTGCGCGTACGTCCAGCGCGCATTCAGCGTCCACCGCATCTCACCGCACGTTCGTGACGATCGCGAAGCTCCCCTCATCCGCCGTGAGACAGCCGCAGTTATGCAACTGATTTGGGTGAGAACGAAAGCAGAATATTTTTGATTCCGGGACTTGACATGGCTTCGGAAAATCCGAAGTCATTTGCCCCGGGAAGTCAGCTTGTCGGACTCGATGAGCTCACTTCGTCATTGCGAGCGAAGCGAAGCGCCCGGAGACGATAGACTGGTTCGTCGCTAACGCTCCTCGCAATGACGAGCGAGACCGTCCTCAGACCAGCATCGGCGCGATCCGCGCTCCGGGTGCCAGCCTAAAGCCACTCAATGTCGGCAGCATCGAGAAATTGAATCTCAACCCATCGCAAGAGGAAGCCGAGTTCCCAACGAACTAGAGAACAATTCAATCAACTCCACCTTTGATCTGCCCGCTCCAACCACTCCGATAATCTCGTTGAACGAAAGCCGAACCAGCAAATTTAAACGCGGATTCAGGAGAATTCCCTCAGACCACTCGACTCCGGTGCCCTCAATCGCTGCACAATAACTGAGAAGCCAGTACATTAGAATTTGCCTGTAATCAGGCGATGAAAAGCGCCTGTTGGTACACTTCACCTCGATCAGCATCGTTCCAATCGAGAAATCTCCTACACCGGAAGCAACCCATTGGTATCCTGGAATCCTCGGAGCATGGATAAGGTTTTGACCACCACCGCCTGCTGCTTGTATGTATGCGAGCATGGCAACGAGGTTTTCCGCTACTTGAAGCGCAACCTGCTTGTCAGCGTTGGCTAGCGTTTGAGGCAACTGAGCATCGAAGTGCTCTCTCTGCCTTGCCAAGGCAGTACTCAAGCACGAATCCCAGTTAATTGCTCGATTTCCACCAATCAACTGTTCTCCAGCGGCTACCGCAACTTCAAAGAGCATCGCCCTTTGGACTTTGCTCGCGTCGACCAAGTCCTGAGAAACAGGTGTACAGCCATCCAAAGAAAGCGCTCTACGATTAAAACTAGCGACCACGCCCTGAGCTAGCTGCGGGAAGAGCACATCGAATATCCCAGGAATATCGCGGGCAATTGTTCTGGGATCATTAACTGATATGCGCATGACGATCGGTTTCTGTCCAGTCGCAATATACAGAAGCAAACGTTGAATCACCCCCGCGCTCAAAACCTAGCCGCCATCCATTTGCTGTACTTTTTCTCACTTGATCGCGAAACTTGAATCCTTCGTCGCCGAATTGGGCTGCTGAGAACCAGATCATTCGCTGCTCCTCCGCGCTTAGAGAATTCCACCTATTTCGCTCTCGTGTGAAGACTGTCCGATCTTTCCAGAGCCGCCAGCAGTCAAGGCATCCGCGTTTCACCGCTTCCGACGACGTGGAAGAATGGACTCTCTGGACAAATGTCGCCCGTTCTTGAGTTCGTCGAAACCGGAGTGCGCGCAGATAATGGAGACAACTCACGTCCGCCAACAATAGGTGCGGCAAATGATTCGGAATAGCGTCGAGCAATTGATCTAGTGCATCGTGAATAGAAGCAAATCGAGCGTCCGAGCAAACTGAGGCTACGCCTCTCATTATGGTCGACCAAGATGCACGGAAGGCATGAAGATTCTTTGGGGAGAGCAGCGTCTTACAAAGGCGCAAGGCTGCATCAGGATCATGCAACCTCAGGGTCCTACCAATTTGGGTTACCAAGAATGTATCGGGCTGCGCTTTACGTAGCTCGCTATCCAACAGCGCACGGATATCCAATCCCTCAACAATTTCTTTTAGCTCATCATAGTCGGACTCAGGCGAGTCGGAATACGGATCAAATCTAAGATCAATCTCAGCAAGTTTATTTGCCTGATCGTCGGAAGTTCCTAGTTGCGCCTTAACGTAGTCCACGTAATGCTTTGCTGTTAGTATTGTTGTCTTCGTTCGATTCAGGGTTAAGCCATAATCCGCAAGAGCATGCGACAGCACTGATAGAGCGCGATAAGCTTCTGACTGATTGGCCGTCACCAGCACAAAATCGTCAACGTATCGCCGCCAAACAATCCCAGCAACCGTGAGAGCGCTGTCGATTGAATTCATGAGTAGCTCGGCAAGTATGCGGGAGCACTGCCCCCCAACAGGCAATCCAAAAGATCGACCGGATGCAAACTTGCTTAGGAAGCGATCAACTTGCAGAGCTACGTTGGACGCCTCACCGAAGAGGTCACCGATCAGATTTTCGATTCTATGATGCGAAACATGCTCGTAGAAGCTAGAGATATCTGTTTGAACGACTACGGCTGTTTCCAGTTGTTCCCGACAGTCGCCTACACTGGCTTCTCGGAAAGTACGCCAAGATGAAACGCGGTCGAATAAGCTATGTCTGGAATGTACCTGTAGGAGTGCGCTCGATCGCTACGTTTCGGCTCCAAAGCTTCGGCAATAGCAATCCCCAAGCCATTGAAATAGACATTCCAAAAGGGATGTATCTTAGTTGTGATCCGGAATCCGGCAGATCCAGTCGCCACGAGCAAGCGTTCCGAGAAAACTGGCAGCTCTTCGATTAATCGCCTTGCGGTCTTTCTGTCGACTTTCTCAACTCTCTTGCTGAACTCAAAGGCTAGGCTGCCAACACACAAACTGCGCGTTACCTGTGGGCTCTACAGGCATTGGTCAAGCGAAACACTCGGTGGATTATTGCTGCCTAGCCGGTTGAAGGAAGGCTGAGCCTAGTAGCCGAGGCCTCCCAGCGCAGCAGGAATTCGCATTAGTCCCTCCATGCGTTCGATCTCGGATTCGGTTGGGTGCCTAGCGACATATGGATAGATGCTGAGTATGAATTCCTTGAGCCGATCGAACGCAAGCGGGGAGTATGTGTCCCCTGCCTGGAACTCATTAAGAGTTACCATGACCCATTTCGCGAAAACGAGTGGAATGGCGACATCAGGGATATCTTCCCAGCCGTCTATCAGGCCTTTTCCACGCTGAGATTCGCCGAGCCTCCGATCGCAATTGCCTTTACAGCACCAATAGACTGTATCGACATGCTTCTTTCCGTCAATGTCGCGACGCTGCCAAATAACGATAATGCCTGCTGGTACTGGATTCAGCAGGTCCTTCCCGCAATGATGGCAGGTCAAACACGGGTGTGTGCTAAAAATTTTCGCGGGCTTGGGATTTTCGCCCATCCAGGCGGTCATCGACTTTGGAAAGTATCTCTTTGCGACGTGAAGACCTTCGGCCCCTTTCAAGAGATACGATTCAATGCGTTCGCGATCGAAGATTTGCGTTTCTACCTTCGTCGAAAGGCCCGCGATAGCATCCGAAAGGCCCGAGCTAGGAAGAGTTGAGTAAAAACCTACAAATCCGTTGCACCCATTTGCCTCAACGCGATCTCTAATGTTCGACTCATCTGCTGGATTCACCGAAGCTCCGGAATGCGCCTTGTGCTTACAGCTTACGAGCCAGCGAACAACAGTTTCGCCGCCAACGCCTCGACGCCTTTCAACCGCAATGAGGTCTTTTCCGCCGTCGGCTCCTCGGCTAGGACCTTCGAGAATCTCGTAGCCAAGCAACGTCAAGAAGTCCCGGGCAAACAGTTCAAAGGTATCTTGCAGACCACCACCAAGGTGAGCTTCCGGAATTTCCTTAAAGTCTAGAGCAGCCATTTTTCGATTCTTGTCACAGCCCAGTGAAACTGGCGGAGCAACAACTCCCTACTCCCACTCAATCGTCCCCGGCGGCTTGCTTGTCACGTCGTACACCACGCGGTTCACGCCCTTCACCTCGTTGATGATCCGCGTCGCGGTCGCCCCCAGGAAGCTCATGTCGAACTGATAGAAGTCCGCCGTCATGCCGTCAGTCGATGTCACTGCGCGCAGGCCCACGACGTATTCATACGTCCGGCCGTCGCCCATCACGCCTACCGTCTTCACCGGCAGCAGCACCGCGAACGCCTGCCAGATTGCATCGTACAGGTCGGCCTTACGGATTTGGTCGATGTAGATGGCGTCGGCCTGACGGAGGATGTCGAGCTTTTCTTTCGTGATGTCGCCGGGGCAGCGGATGGCGAGGCCGGGGCCCGGGAATGGGTGGCGGCCGACGAAGGCTTCGGGCAGGCCCAGTTCGCGGCCGAGCACGCGGACTTCATCCTTGAACAGTTCGCGCAAGGGCTCCACCAGCTTCATGTTCATACGTTCCGGCAGGCCGCCGACATTGTGGTGCGACTTGATCGTCACCGACGGGCCGCCGGTGAAGGAGACGCTTTCGATCACGTCGGGATAGAGCGTGCCCTGCGCCAAAAATTCGGCGCCGCCGATTGTCTTGGCTTCCTGCTCGAACACGTCGATGAAGAGGCGGCCGATGGTCTTGCGCTTCTGCTCGGGGTCGGTGACGCCGTTGAGCTCGCCAAGGAATTGCTTCGACGCATCAACGTGAACGAGCGGGATATTGTAGTGATGACGGAACAGGTCGACGACGGTTTCGGCCTCGTTGAGGCGCAGGAGGCCGTGGTCGACGAAGACGCAGGTGAGCTGGTCGCCGATCGCTTCATGGATCAGCACCGCCGCGACCGCTGAATCGACGCCGCCGGACAGGCCGCAGATCACCCTGCCCTTGCCGACCTGGGTGCGGATCTTCTCGATCGCCTCATCGCGGAAGGCGCGCATGGTCCAGTCGCCGGTGAGGCCAGCAACCTTGCGGACGAAGTTGCGCAGGAGTTTTGCGCCGTCGGGCGTGTGCACCACCTCGGGGTGGAACATCAGCCCGTAATACTTCCGCTTCTCGTCCTGGATCACGGCGAAGGGCGCGTTGGCCGAGACGCCAGCCACCGTGAAGCCCGGCGGCATCTTCGTGATCCGATCGCCATGGCTCATCCAGACCTGGTGGCGCTCGCCCATCGACCAGGTGTCGTCGAACAATTTGCTCGCGGTCTTTACTTCCAGATCGGCGCGGCCGAACTCGCGATGGTGGCCGCCCTCGACCTCGCCGCCGAGCTGGGCGGCCATGGTCATCTGGCCGTAGCAGATGCCGAGCACGGGGACGCCGGACTCGAAGATCGCCTGCGGCGCGCGCGGCGAGCCCTCCTCATGCACCGATTCCGGGCCGCCGGAGAGGATCACTGCCTTCGGCTTCATCTCGTGGAAGGCGGCATCTGCCTTCTGGAACGGCACGATCTCGGAATAGACGCCCTCCTCGCGGACGCGGCGGGCGATCAGTTGCGTCACCTGACTGCCGAAATCGACAATCAGAATCTTGTCATGCGCCGAGGCCACGGAGGGCGTCGACGACTCGCGGTCGGGCTTGGCGGCTGTCATGGCCAGCAGATACGCGACGGGGGGCTGGCTCGCAACGGCGGCGAACCAATGGCGCACATTCTTTTGCAGGCATGGACAGATCCAGTTACGTCAGTAATATTGACCTAATTTACCCACGAGCGTGACCTCCGCCGCAACGAACGTGGCGATGAATTGCCCCGCTGTAGTCCGCATTTCACGATTCGGCTCTAGGAAGTCAGTCTGAAGGACGCGCTCGCGCGCGTCTCGAGGCCGACGACCGCTGTATCCTGCGATCATCCACGCGTAGAATATCTTCCTATTATCTACTACAAATTGTATGCCGATTTCCAGGGCCAAGGGTACTCATGAAACTCGCATCCTTCAATGTTGAAAACCTCTTCATGCGCGCGCGTGCGCTTAATGGTTCCGGATTCTCGGCTGAAGGCAGAGAGGTCCTGAAGGCGCAAGCCGACATCAACGCCATCCTCGGCAAGGACAAGTACACGCCGACGGATAAAAAGCGGATCGTCGAAATTCTCGATACGCTCGGCTTGAAGAAAGCCGACGAAAGCAAATACGCGATCCTGCGCCAGAACCGCGGCCATCTCGTCAAGCGGCCGCGCAGCGGGCCGGTCGAGGTCGTGGCGAACGGGCGCGACGACTGGATCGGGTGGGTCGATCTCACGCTCGAGCAGGTCAATGAAAACGCAACCCGCAATACCGCGCGAGTCATCCAGGCGATCGATGCGGATGTGCTCGGGGTCGTGGAAGCGGAGAACCGCCCCGCCCTCGTCCGTTTCTGCAAGGATGTGATGCCGGCCGTCGGCGGCACGCCTTACGATCATATCATGCTGATCGACGGCAATGACGATCGGGGCATCGACGTCGGCCTGATGACGAAGAAGAAATTCAATATCGTCTCGATCGCCAGCCACGTCGATGACGAGGATGACGATGGCCTGATCTTCAGCCGCGATTGCGCGCAGTTCGAAATAGAGACGGCGGACGGAAACAAGTTGATCGTTCTCGCCAATCACTTCAAGAGCAAGGGTTTCGGCTCGCAGGCGACCTCGGACGCCAAGCGCAAACGCCAGGCCGAGCGCACGGCAACGATCTATCGGCAGCTCCGCAGAGAGCATGAATTCATTGCGATCGTGGGCGACTTCAACGATACTCCTGACAGCGATCCGCTTGCGCCGCTGTTCAATCAAACCGGCCTGAAGGACATCAGCGAGTTGGCGGGATTCGACGATGGCGGACGCCCCGGTACATTCAAGAACGGCACGGCATCAAACAAGATCGATTACATCCTGCTGTCGCCGGACCTGTTTGCGAAGGCAACGGCGGGCGGCATCTTCCGCATGGGCGTCTGGGGCGGCAGGAATGGCACGTTGTTCGAGCATTTTCCGGAGATCACCCGGGAAGTCGAAGCGGCGTCCGATCATGCGGCGATCTGGGCCGAACTCGATATTTAACCGCTCACGCTCGTTTCAAGATCGAGACGAAGAACCCGTCGGTTCCGGTGCGGCGGGGTGTCATCAGCCAGCCCTCGGGCGATGGCAGCGCCGCGGCGGCGAAGGCTTCCGCCTTGTCCCCGAGGACGGCTGCGGTCTGTTCCGCCGGGACAACCGAGAACTCGCCGTGGCGGGCCACGAAAGCGGCGACCTGCTCGCCGTTCTCGGCCGGCAGCACCGAGCAGGTGATGTAGGCGATCCGGCCGCCCGGCTTCACCAGTGGTGCCGCGCGGTCCAGCACCTCGGCCTGGTCCTTCAGCCGCACCTCCAGCGCCCCCGGCCGCATCCGCCATTTGGCGTCCGGGTTGCGGCGCCAGGTGCCGGTGCCGGTGCAGGGCGCGTCGATCACGACGAGATCGAAGGACGCCTTGATATCCGACAGCGGATCGCTGTCGCCCTTCGGCGTGCGGACCTCGCAATTGTGCACGCCGGCGCGCGACAGGCGTTCATGGATCGGCGCGAGCTGGCGCTTGTCGCGGTCGGTCGCGATCAGCCGCCCCTTGCCCTGCATCATCGCGGCGAGCGCCAGCGTCTTGCCGCCGGCGCCGGCGCAGAGATCGATCACCTGCTCGCCGGGCTTTGCGGCAGAGAACAGCGCGGCGAGCTGCGAGCCCTCGTCCTGCACCTCGATGCCGCCCTTGATGAAATCCTCCTCGGCATGAACGCCGACATTGCGGGCGTCGGCGCCGAGTTCGATGCGCAGACCCAGCGGCGACCACGGCGTCTCCCTGGCGCCGAGATGCTTCAGCCGCGGCAGCATCTTGTCGCGGCTCGTCTTCAGCGTGTTGACGCGCAGGTCGAGCGGCGCGCGGCTCGCCATTGCGGCGGCTTCCGCCGCGCGATCGTCGCCGAACACTTTTGCGAGATACGGATCGAGCCATTCCGGATAATCGCCTGCGATGTGCGCCGGCGCACCCTGCAGCGAGCGCGAGGCGAGCGCGGTGCGCTCGCTATCCGTGAGCGGCACTGGGGCGAAGCGGCCGCCGTCGCAGAGTGCTGAGATCGCATCGAGGTCCATGCCGCGCTCGATGTGGAGCATGCCGAGCACGCGGGCGCGGGCGCTGTCGTCATCCATCAGCCAGGCGCTGGAGGACTGCCGGCGCAGCACGTCCCACACCAGGCCGCTGATCGCCGCGCGATCGCCGGAGCCGGCATAGCGATGCGCGGTGCCCCACTCCTTCAAGGCTTTCGCCGCCGGCACGCGCTGCGCGTCGATGGTCTCGATCAGTTCGATTGCGGCGGAGAGGCGCGCGGCGGGGGTCATCAAGAACTTTCAGATCAGGAGCAGGAGTTTCAGGGCGAAGTAGAGCCACATCGCAAACAGCACCAGCGCGCTTGCGAGCCAGGCTGTCGAACGGGGTGCGGAATCGCTCGAAGTGACGAAGATGCCGGCATGGGCAAAGCGCGTCACCACGAACACCCAGGACAACAGCACGATGACAAGATCGGCACGGCGCAGCGGCAGCGCAAGTGCGATCAAGAGATAGAACAAGATCGGTAGTTCGAACTGGTCGCGGTAGCAATCGGCAAACTGCGTCGCTCGGTTCGGCGCGCCGAGCGCTGTGTCGCGGATCCTGGTTGCGCCGCTGACCAGCGCGCCGCGCCGCGTTCGCATCATACCGAACAAAAGCGCGAAGGTGAGCCCGACCAGCACGAAGACCGGCAGCAGAACCATTTGAACCGACATGGGATTCATACCCCGTTTAAAACGCAAGCGATAGCTGATGGCGAACGCTTCCGCTACTGACAACTGACACCGTCATCATTCCGACTTCGGCCCGATCTAACATCGTTCCAAAAGGAAGGTTGCATGTCCGAATTTCGCCTGACCCAGATTTCCGATACCCACCTCGCCCGCCGCCGGCCGACGCTAACAGCCAATTTTGAGGCGATCGCCGAACATATCGACGCGACGCGGCCCGACCTCGTGCTCAACAGCGGGGACGTTGCGTTCGATGGGCCGACCAGCCGCGGCGATCTCGAATTCGCGAAATCACTGCATGCGGCGCTGCCGGTCGAGTGCCGTTACCTGCCCGGCAATCACGATATCGGCGACAATCCGACCGCGGTCGGCACGCCGCCAACGCAGCCGGCCACAGAGGAGCATTGCGATGCCTTCCGCGCCATCATCGGCGAGGATCGCTGGCGCTTCGAGGCGGCCGGCTGGTGCTTCATCGGGCTCAATTCACTGATCATGAATACCGGGCTTTCCAGCGAATCCGAGCAGTTCGACTGGCTCGCTTCACAGCTTGGCAATGTCGCAGGCAAGCCGGTGGCGCTGTTCTTGCACAAGCCGCTGTTCCTGAATCTGCCTGACGATGCCGAGCTTGCGGAAACCGCGATCCGCTATGTCCCGCAGCCAGCGCGCGCCCGCTTGATCGAGATGTTCGGCGCGGTCGACTGGCGCCTGGTCGGCAGCGGCCATGTGCATCAGCGGCACGACTTCACCTTTGGGCGCGTCCGCCACGTCTGGGCGCCGTCGGCCGGCTTCATCATTCCGGATGACAAGCAGGACCTGATCGGGATCAAGGAAACCGGGATTGTCGAATACCGCTTCCGGCCCGACAGTTTCGAGGTCCGCCACGTCAGGGCAAAAGGCCAAGTCGATATCAGCCTCGACGCGCTGCTCGCAGAGATGGCGGCGGGCTAGCTAAATTTTCGCCGTGTCCTTCAGTTCCTGCTGGATCACCGTCAGCAGCGCCCGCAGGGATTCCGCGTTGGCGCGTGGCGCCGGCGGCTCCAGCGGCCCTATTCCGAACGGTTCCGGCTCGGGTTCAGCCTCGACGAACTTGCCGTGCAAAACATCGGCGCGACGGCCGATGACCCACATGGTCACCCCATAGCCGGCCGCCAGCAAAACGACACAGAAAATACTGATTTCAAACATGACTACACCTGAAAATAACGTATTGATTCAATGTGTTGCATGCACAGTCAAGCGAACGCGGGGCTCGCAGGAAGCATTTGGTTAACGGTGTGATGTTTCGGATACGGCAGCCCCTGCCCGCGGCCCGCGACGTGGCAGCTGCCGGCACAAAAAAGTCCGCCGCGCCGGCGCGGCGGACTGGTGTTGCTTTCAAGTATTTGAGCCGTCAGTCGCCGTAGTACGGCGCCGCGTAAGGCGACCCGTAGTAGGCCGGTGGCGGGGAATTATCCCAAGGTGCGGTGGCGAATGCACCAACGCGCGGCCCCGGATAGTAGGCTGGCCCACTGGGATAATATGGGGTGGCCGTGGTGGCCAAGTCGGGGTCCACCATCTGTCGCTGCACGTAGCGCTCGCGGGCGGCGGCCGGGTTTGCCAATGTCGCTGCCGCGATCAGTGCTGCCGATAGGATTGCCAGTCTTCTCATCAGCTTCTCCATTCCGATACCAGGAACCGATGACGTTCGGCTTCCCGGCATCTTGGCTTGCTGGTTGAAACATGATCCTCGCGTGGACCATGCTCGCTCACCAACGGTCGCGTGCAGCAGCGCGTTCCTGATTTCCATTCAACGACACGCGAGGTCGCGCGCGGCGATCCACGCTCGCTGAGCCGTGAAGGTTCACGCCTTGTCCGGCCCGACGCGCACGAGCTGCTTGCCGAAATTGGCGCCCTTCAAAAGGCCCATGAAGGCTTCGGGTGCGCTCTCGAGACCCTCGGTGACGAACTCCTTGTACTTGACCTTGCCCTCGCGCACCCACTGCGACATGTCGCGCAGGAAATCGCCATGGCGGGCGGCGAAATCGCTGACGATGAAGCCGCGGAACGTCAGGCGCTTTGTTAAAATTGCGCGCATCATTGCGCCGGCCCATTTCGGTGGCTTGCTATCGGTATCGTTGTAGTGGGCGATCAGTCCGCAGACCGGCACGCGCGCGAACGGATTCAACAGCGGGAACACCGCGTCGAACACGGCGCCGCCGACATTCTCGAAGTAGACATCGATGCCCTTCGGACAGGCCGCCTTCAACTTGCTCGCGAGGTCGGGGTCGCGATGATCGAGGCAATCGTCGAAGCCGAGTTCGTTCTTCACGAAGTCGCATTTGTCCTTGCCGCCGGCGATCCCGACCGCGCGGGCGCCCTTGATCCTTGCGATCTGCCCCACCGCGGAACCGACTGCGCCAGACGCAGCAGCCACAACCACGGTCTCGCCGGGTTGCGGCTTGCCGATATCGAGCAGCCCCGTGTAGGCAGTCATGCCGGGCATGCCGAGCACGCCAATCGCAGTCGAGATCGGCGCGAGCTTAGGATCTATCTTCGACAGGCCCTTGCCGTCGGAAAGCGCATGCGTCTGCCAGCCGGCGCGCGACAGCACGATATCGCCCTTGGCAAAGCCGGAATTATTCGACTCGATCACCTCGCTCACCGTGCCGGCTTCCATCACGCCGCCGACCGGCACCGGCTGCGCATAGGACGGACCATCGCTCATGCGCCCGCGCATATAAGGATCGAGCGACAGCCAGATCGTGCGGAGCAGAACCTGGTCCGCACCCGGCTCCGGCACGGCATATTCCTCGAGGCGGAAGTCGGATGGTTTGGGCTCGCCAACGGGACGCGAGGCGAGAACGATGCGCTTGCCTTCTAAGTTCTTGCCTTGGGGCATAATGTTTCCTCCTAATGTTCAGTTAGTCATTGCGAGCGTAGCGAAGCAATCCACAGCTCCGCAAGCGGAGGAATGGATTGCTTCGTCGCTAGAGCTCCTTGCAATGACGGCGCTGACGAAGGAGAGAGCTTACGCCCCGCCCGGATAGTTCGGGGATTCGCGGGTGATGGTGACGTCGTGGACATGGCTCTCGCGCAAGCCCGCACCGGTGATGCGGATGAACTCCGCCTTGTCGTGGAATTCGGCGATGTTCCTGGCGCCGACATAGCCCATCGCCGCGCGCAGGCCGCCGGCGAGCTGATGCATCACATTGGCGACGGGCCCTTTGTAGGGCACCTGTCCCTCGATGCCTTCGGGGACGAGCTTGAGCGTATCCTTGATGTCCTGCTGGAAATAGCGGTCGGCCGAGCCGCGGGCCATCGCGCCGACCGAGCCCATGCCGCGATAGGCCTTGTAGGAGCGGCCCTGCCACAGGAAGACTTCGCCCGGCGTCTCGTCGGTGCCGGCGAGCAGCGAGCCGACCATCGCGATGTCGGCGCCGGCGGCGAGCGCCTTGGCGAGATCGCCGGAATATTTGATGCCGCCGTCGGCGATCACGGGCACATTCGCCTTCTTCGCCGCCTCGACCGCGTCCATGATCGCGGTGAGCTGCGGCACGCCGACGCCCGCGACGATGCGGGTGGTGCAGATCGATCCCGGGCCGATGCCGACCTTGATCGAGTCGGCGCCGGCATCGATCAGCGCCTGCGCGCCGTCTCTGGTTGCGATATTGCCGGCGATCACCTGCACCGCGTTGGAGAGCCGCTTGATGCGGTTGACGGCTTCCAGCACGCGCGAGGAATGGCCGTGCGCGGTGTCGACGACAATGAGGTCGATGCCGGCGTCAATCAGTCGCTCGGTGCGCTCGAAGCCGCCCTCGCCGACCGTGGTCGCCGCCGCGACGCGCAGGCGGCCCTGCGCGTCCTTTGAGGCCAGCGGATGCGCCACCGCCTTTTCGATGTCCTTCACGGTGACGAGGCCGACGCAGCGATATTGATCGTCGACGACGAGCAGCTTCTCGATGCGATGCTTGTGCAGCATCCGCTTGGCTTCGTCCTGGCCAACGCCCTCGCGCACCGTCACGAGGTTTTCGTGCGTCATCAACTCCGAGACCTTCTGCCTGGGATCGGTGGCAAAGCGTACGTCACGGTTGGTCAGGATGCCGACCAGCTTGCCCGGGACATTCTTCGCCCCGCCGGTGACCACGGGAATGCCTGATATGCCGTGGTCCTTCATCAGCGTCAGCGCGTCGGCAAGCGTCGCGTCGGGCTCGATGGTGAGCGGATTGACCACCATGCCGGATTCGAACTTCTTCACCTGCCGCACCTGCGCCGCCTGGCCCTCGGGATCGAAATTGCGGTGAATGACGCCGATGCCGCCGGACTGCGCCATCGCGATCGCCATGCGCGCCTCGGTGACGGTGTCCATCGCCGAGGCGATGATCGGGATGTTGAGCGGGATGACGCGGGTGACGTAAGAGCGGATGTCGACTTCGGAGGGAAGCACGTCCGAGAGGCTCGGCTTCAGCAGCACGTCGTCAAACGTGTAGGCCTCGCGGATCGCGGGGGATGCCTGTACCGTCGCCATTGCCAACTCCTTTCGGCGGCGATCCGCCGCGATAAACATAAAAGGATGTGCGCCGCCTCCCGGCGCTGCCTGCTGCAGCGCCGTCGAATCGGAGCCCATCGGTAGGGTTGACGCTGGTCGATAGCATGGCGACATGACGAATCAAAGTGTTTGCCAGCCATGCACAGGCTTTTTCAGCGCCTGCTTGATCGAATCTCAGCCCCATTGAGAGGGGCGGATCACGTCCAGGAACGCCAGAATCCCAGCATTACGCAAGATTTAGGTGGTCGGGCGGGTTCCGCAATAGCCAGTATGAGGGCGGGGTGATACAGCCCGCCTCGCCTTCCGCTACTCAAGCCTCCCGACTCCATGGACAAGCAACGCCTGATCCCGCTGATCGTCGCCACCGCGCTGTTCATGGAGAACATGGATTCGACGGTTATCGCGACCTCGCTGCCGGCGATCGCGGCCGATATCGGCACCAGTCCGCTGACGCTGAAGCTCGCGATCACGTCCTACCTGCTCTCGCTTGCGGTCTTCATTCCAGCGAGCGGCTGGACCGCCGACCGGTTCGGCGCTCGGCTGGTGTTTGCGGGGGCGGTTGGCGTGTTCATGCTGGGATCGATCGGCTGCGCGCTGTCGTCCTCGGTCACCGATTTCGTGTTCGCGCGCATCCTGCAGGGCCTCGGCGGGGCGATGATGACGCCGGTCGGCCGGCTGGTGCTGTTGCGCTCGGTCGACAAGAGCGCACTGGTCAACGCCATGGCGTGGGTGACGGTGCCGGCGCTGATCGGCCCCGTAATCGGGCCGCCGCTTGGCGGCTTCATCACCACTTATTTCTCCTGGCATTGGATCTTCTTGATCAACATTCCGATCGGGATCCTCGGCATCTTCATGGCGCTGAAATACATCGATCCGATCAAGAGCGAGGACCCGGAGCCGTTCGATCTCTATGGCATAGTGCTCGCCGGCATCGGCCTTGCCGGTATAGCCTTCGGCCTTTCGGTCGCAGGCCTCAACCTTTTGCCGTGGGCCGTCGTCGCCGCGCTGATCGCCGTCGGCTCGATCTCGATGACGCTTTACGTCATACACGCCAGGCGGACGGGATCGCCGGTGCTGGATTTCTCCCTGCTGAATTTGGCGACGCTGCGCGCCAGCATCATCGGCGGATTCATGTTCCGCCTCGGTGTCGGCGCCTTGCCGTTCCTGCTGCCGCTGTTGATGCAGGTTGGTTTCGGGCTGTCGCCGTTCCAGTCGGGTCTCGTCACCTTCGCCTCCGCCGTCGGCGCCATGGGCATGAAGACGCTCGCCGCCCGCATCATCCGCAGTTTCGGCTTCCGCAACCTGATGACGGTCAATGCGGTGGTGAGCGCGCTCTTCCTGGCCGCCTGCGCGCTGTTCACGGCGGCGACCCCGCTGCTCCTCATCATGATCATCCTGGTGATCGGCGGCTTCTTCCGCTCGCTGCAGTTCACCGCGATCAACACGGTCGCCTATGCCGAGGTCGAGCCGGCGCAGATGAGCCGGGCTACCACGCTGGTCAGCGTCAACCAGCAGCTTGCGATCTCCGCCGGCGTCGCGGTCGGCGCGTTTTCGGTGGAGACCACGATGTGGCTGCATAGTGCGAGCGAGTTGAGCGCGACCGTGTTCGCGCCCGCCTTCCTGGTGGTCTCGCTCGTCTCCGCGGCGTCGGCCTGGTTCTTCTGGCAGATGCCCGACGATGCCGGCCACGAGATCTCCGGCCGCAAGGCGGTCGAGATTTCCAGCCGCAAGGGCGCGGCGAAGGCCGCCGTCAAGGCAGCGAGCGAGGGCACGCAGGACGCGCGGGATCAGCGATTGGGATAGTGCCCGGTCCTTCAGCTTGTAATCGTTCTAAATCCCAGCTTCGTGTTGGTCGTAGCGCTTGACCCTTTCGCCCCCGGCTGGAAAACACGAGCAATGAGCGAGCAAACCGATATCCGAACATCTCAGCCGTTGGGATTGGCCAAGCGGGGATATTCGGGCGTGATCCAGCATCTGGCCGTAGCGGAGGCGATGTCCGCGCTCGCCGGCCACGAACTTGAGAGCCGGTTGATCGAACTTGGTTTCGTCGAGGGCGCCCGGGTCGAGGTGCTGCACGAGGGGATCGTTGGACGTGACCCGATCGCGGTCAGGGTCGAGAACGTCACGATCGCCCTGCGTCGCCGCGAGGCCATGGCGATCATCGTCGCCTGATGGAACGAGCGGTAACGCGATGGAAGCCCCACTGTTGCATCTCGCGCTGGTTGGCACGCCCAACAGCGGCAAGACCTCGCTTTTCAATGCGCTGACGGGCAGCCGCCAGAAAGTTGCGAACTATCCGGGCGTGACCGTCGAGCGCAAGGAGGGGTTTTTCGTCACCCCCGCCGGACGGCAGGTTTCGGTGGTGGACCTGCCCGGCACCTATTCCCTGCGCGGACGCAGCCCGGACGAGGAGATCACCCGCGACATGGTGCTGGGCCGCACCGCGGGCGAGGCCGCGCCCGACCTCATCCTGTGCGTCGCGGACGCAACCAATCTGCGGCTGACGATCCGTCTCCTGCTTGAGCTCAAGGACACCGGTCGCCCGATGATGCTGGTGCTCAACATGTTCGACATCGCGGCCCGCCGCGGTGTGAGCGTGGATGTGCCGAAATTGTCGGAGGCGCTCGGCGTGCCGGTGGTGACCTCGATCGCGGTTCGCAAGGGCGGGATCGCCGAACTGCTCGGCCGAACCGACGAGATCGCGGCGCAGGAGCAGACGCCCGTCGGGCCGAATCGCTGGCAGCCCCTCACCGCCTCCCAGTTGCGAGCCATGCAAGCCGAGGCCGACCGCATCATTGCGTCCGCCGTCACGCTGCCGGCCAAGCCGGACACCTGGACCGGCCGGATCGACGCGGTGGTGCTGCATCCCGTGGCGGGACTTTTCATCCTCGCGCTGATCCTGTTCCTGATGTTCCAGGCCGTGTTCGCCTGGGCACAGCCGCTGATGGAACTGCTGTCCTCCGGCTTCGACGCCCTTGGCCAGTTGGTGCAGGACACGTTGCCGGAGGGGCTGCTGCAGAGCTTCCTGCAAAACGGCGTCATCTCCGGCGTCGGCAGCGTCATCGTGTTCCTGCCGCAGATCATCATCATCTTCCTGTTCATCCTGCTGCTGGAAGACTTCGGCTACATGGCCCGCGCGGCGTTCCTGATGGACCGCATCATGGGTGGCGCCGGGCTGCACGGCCGCGCCTTCATCCCGCTGCTGTCGAGCTTTGCATGCGCGATCCCCGGCATCATGGCGACGCGCGTGATCGACAACCGGCGCGACCGCCTGACCACCATCCTGATCGCGCCGCTGATGACCTGCTCGGCGCGGATACCCGTGTACACGCTGATCATCTCGGCATTCATTCCGGACCGCGATGTCTGGGGCTGGTTCAACCTGCGCGGCCTGGTCCTGTTCGGCCTCTATGCGGCGGGCATCAGCAGCGCGCTCGGCGTCTCGTTCCTGGTCAAATTCTTCATGCTGCGCGATTACGCCCCTGCGCCGTTCATGCTGGAATTGCCCGACTACAAACTGCCGCGCCTGAAGAGCATCGCCATCGGCGTCTACACGCGGGCGAAGATGTTCCTGCAGCGGGCCGGCACGACCATTTTCTCGATGATGGTCTTGATCTGGTTCCTGGCATCATTCCCGACCGCGCCGGCCGGCGCCGAAGGACCCGCCATCAACTACAGCCTCGCCGCGATCATCGGCAAGGCGCTCGAACCGCTGTTGGCGCCGCTCGGATTCAACTGGCAGATTGCGGTGGCGCTGATCCCCGGCATGGCGGCGCGCGAGGTCGCGGTGGCAGCCCTCGGCACCGTCTACGCCATCGAGGGCGGCAAGGAAGCCGCCGATCAGATCGGCCATGTGCTCGCGACCAAATGGAGCCTCGCCACCGCGCTGTCCCTCCTCGTCTGGTACATCTTCGCCCCGCAATGCGCCTCGACTCTCGCCGTGATCCGCCGCGAGACCGGCGGCTGGCGATGGATGGCGGTGACGTTCGTTTACATGCTGGCGCTCGCGTATCTGGCGAGCCTTGCGACGTACAACATGGCGGTCACGTTGGGCGCTGGTTAGCTTTCTCCGTCGTCCCTGCGAAAGCAGTCCGTAGGATGGGTAGAGCGCAGCGAAACCCATCGCGATGGAGCAAGCCGCGCGAATGATGGGTTTCGCTTCGCTCTACCCATCCTACACACTCGCCACGTCATTGCGAGCGAAGCGAAGCAATCCACCTCTGCACAAATGGCGGCATGGATTGCTTCGCTTTGCTCGCAATGACGGTGCGTTATGCCGTCACCTTCGTCGCGCCGCGAAAGCCTGTCGCTAGCACGTAGCGCTCCGAGGAATCCTGCCGGCTGGCGGCGGGCTTCACATGGCGCACGGTTGCGAAATCGCGCTTCAATTGCGCCAACAGCTCGGCATCCGCGCCGCTCTGGAACGCTTTTGCCAGGAACGTGCCGCCGGGACTGAGCACGTCGCAGGCGAAGGCTGCGGCGGTCTCGACCAGGCCGACGATGCGAAGCTGGTCAGTCTTACGATGGCCGGTCGTGTTGCCGGCCATGTCGGACATCACGATATCGGCGCGGCCGCCCATCATCGCGATCAGTTTTTCCGGCGCGTCATTGTCAAGGAAATCGAGCTGGGCGAAGGTGACGCCGGGGATTTCCCCCATTTCCAAGAGGTCGATTGCGATCACCCTCCCCTTGCCCTCGGCGGCACCGACGCGCTTGGCCGCGACCTGGCTCCAGCCGCCGGGCGCGGCGCCCAGGTCGACCACGGTCATGCCCGGCTTGAGCAGGCGATATTTGTCGTCGATCTCGACCAGCTTGAAGGCTGCTCGCGAGCGGTAACCCTGCGCCTTGGCCTTCGCCACATAGGGATCGTTGAGCTGGCGCTCCAGCCAGAGCTTCGACGACAATTTGCGCTTGCCGCCGCTCTTGACCGTGACGTGCAGCCGGCCGGTCGAATCTTTCGCCATAGGGTCTCTATTCTGTTACGTCGCCTGCAGGCATGCCTTCAGCGCACCGTCCTCGTGCATCATCTCGACCAGCATGCCTTCGCGCAGGCCGCGGTCGGCGACGCGCAGCCGGGGCAACGGGAATGCGGTCCTGACGGCATCGAGGATCGCGCATCCCGCCAGCACGAGATCGGCGCGCTCGATGCTGATGCAGCTGCTGTTGATGCGCTCCTGATAGCTCATGCCGAGCAGCTTTTGGATCGTCGCGGTGACGTCGGCGTCGCTCATCCAGATGCCGTCGATGCGGCGGCGATCGTAGCGCGGCAGGTTGAGGAATACGCCTGCGAGCGTCGTCACCGTGCCCGACGTGCCAAGCATGTGCATGTCACGCAAATCCGTGCCGTGCTTGGCCGCGAACGGGGCGACATATTGCGCGACCTCGGCGACCATCCGCGCATATAACTCTTTTGTGACATCGCGACCGCCGAATTGCTCGGCAAGACTAACGACGCCGAGCGGGATCGACATCCAGGACCTGATGCAGGGTGCAGCATCCGGCCTCGCCGGATCGCGCTCGATGCGCACCAATTCGGTCGAGCCGCCACCGATATCGAACAGGATCGCGCCGCGGCCCCTTCGGTCGAGCAGCGGCGAGCAGCCGATCACGGCCAGCGTCGCCTCGGTCTCGCGGTCGATCACCTCGAGCTTGATGCCTGTCTCGGCGGCGACGCGGGCGCGGAAACTGTCGGCATTGGCGGCGGCGCGGCAGGCCTCGGTCGCGATCAGCCGCAGCCGGCGGGCCTTGCGGTACCGGATTTTGTCGCTGCAGATCGAGAGCGCGGCGATCGCGCGCTCGATTGCGGCGTCGCTGATGGAACCGGTCGCCGAAATACCTTCGCCGAGCCGGATGATTCGCGAAAAAGAGTCAACGACACGGAACCCGTCCCCGGTGGGACAGGCGATCAGGAGCCTGCAGTTGTTGGTGCCAAGGTCCAGCGCGGCGTAGACGCCGCTTTCGGCGGCGGACGCCGTAACCAACCCTGACGGGCTCTCGCCGGCCGCAAGGCCGACGAAAGGCCGCGTGTCATCCTTCATCAACACTGTCTTTCCACCGGCGGACGCCGCCCACCGAAGAATTTCCGTTCACGGAAACTTTAGCAGCACCAAGGACCTACGCAACAAATCATCACACGCGACATGCCTAATCGGGCGTTGTCGCTTACATCACCCTACGTTATCTGGTGGAAACCGCGCGAATTTGCTCCAGATCGCGGCATTTCAGGTATTTCCCATGCAGGATCACACATCGCCCGTCGCCCTCGAGAACGCTATCGCACTGCAAAAATACGGCGTCGGACAGCCGGTCCGCCGCAAGGAAGACGACACGCTGGTGCGCGGCAAGGGCAAATACACCGACGATTTTTCCCTGCCCGGCCAGGCCTATTGCTGGATGGTGCGCTCCTCGCACGCCCACGGCATCATCAAGGGGATCGACACCTCGGCGGCCAGGGCGATGCCCGGCGTGCTCGGAGTGTGGACAGGCGCGGACCTCGCAGCCGCCAACTACAACCCCTTCACCTGCGGCATGCCGCTGAAGAGCCGGCACGGCTCGCCGCTGCTGCAGACCAACCGCCCGGCGCTGCCGACCGACAAGGTCCGCTTCGTCGGCGACCCCGTCGCCTTCGTGGTGGCGGAAACGGCGGCGCAGGCGCGCGATGCGGCCGAAGCCGTCGAGGTCGATATCGAGCCGCTGCCGGCGGTGACTGACGCCGCCGAAGCCGCCAAGCCCGGCGCGCCGCAGCTCTACGACCACATCCCGAGCAACGTCGCGCTCGACTACCACTATGGCGACACCGACAAGATCAATGCAGCGTTCGCCAGCGCCGCGCATGTGACGAAGCTCGACATCGTCAACACCCGCGTCGCCGTGGTGTCGATGGAGCCTCGCGTGGCGCTCGCGGTCTATGACAACACAACCGAGCGTTATACGCTGCAGGTGCCGACCCAGGGTGTCTCCGGCAACAAGGCGACGTTCGCAAAGATCCTCAATGTACCGCCGGAGAAGGTCCGGATCCTCACCGCCAATGTCGGCGGCTCCTTCGGCATGAAGAACCTCAGCTATCCCGAATACACCTGCATCGCGCATGCCGCGAAGGAGCTCGGGCGTCCCGTGAAATGGACCGACGAGCGTTCGACCAGCTTTCTCTCGGACAGCCAGGGCCGCGCCCAGCTCATCCATGCCGAGCTGGCACTCGATGCGGACGGCAAGTTCCTGGCGGTGCGCCTTTCCGGCTATGGCAACCTTGGCGCCTACATCACCGGCGTCGCCCCCGGACCGCTGTCGCTCAACACCGGCAAGAATCTCGCAAGCGTCTACCGCACGCCGCTGCTCGGCGTCGACATCAAGACGGTGCTGACCAACACCACGCTGATGGGCGCCTATCGCGGCGCCGGCCGGCCCGAGGCCAACTACTACATGGAGCGGCTGATCGATAAGGCCGCCGACGAGATGGGCATCAACCGGCTGACCTTACGGAAGCGCAATTTCATCAAGCCGTCACAACTACCTTTCCCGGCCGCTTCCGGCGTCACCTATGACAGCGGCGATTTCCAGGGCGTGTTCGAGAAGGCGCTGGAGGTTTCGGACTACGAGAATTTCGGCAAGCGCAAGCGCGAGAGCAAGAAGAACGGCAAATTGCGCGGCATCGCGGTCGGCTCGTACCTCGAGGTCACTGCGCCGCCGAGCGGCGAGCTCGGCAAGATTACCTTCGATCCCGATGGATCGGTGACGCTGACCACCGGCACGCTGGATTACGGCCAGGGTCATGCGACGCCGTTCGCGCAGGTGCTGTCCGACCAGCTCGGCGTGCCCTTCGACAACATCAAGCTCGAACAGGGCGACAGCGATCTGGTGCGGTTCGGCAACGGCACCGGCGGCTCGCGCTCGATCACGGCGAGCGGACAGGCCATTGTCGAGGCCTCCGCGCTCGTCATCGAGAAAGGCAAGAAAGCCGCCGGGCATATCCTGGAAGCGTCAGAAGCCGATATCGAATTTGCCGGCGGCCGCTTCACCATCGCCGGCACCGACCGCTCGATCGGCATCATGGAGCTCGCGCAGCGCATGCGCGAGGGCCAGATTCCCGAGGGCGGGCCTGATACGCTCGACGTCGACCACGCCACCAAGGAGACGCCGTCGACCTTCCCGAACGGCTGTCATGTCGCGGAGGTCGAGATCGATCCGGATACCGGCGTGATCAGGATCGTGCGTTACACCGGCGTCAACGACTTCGGCACCATCGTCAACCCGATGATTGTCGCGGGGCAATTGCATGGCGGCGTCGCGCAAGGCATCGGCCAGGCGCTGATGGAAGAGGTCAATTACGACGCTTCTGGCCAGCCGATCACCGGCTCGTTCATGGACTATGCGCTGCCGCGCGCCGAGGACATTCCGAGCATGGCGGTCGACGACCATCCCTCCCCGGCGAAGAGTAATCCGCTTGGCACCAAAGGCTGCGGCGAAGCCGGATGTGCGGGCAGCCTTGCCACAGTGGTGAATGCAGTCGTAGATGCGCTCTCCGAATACGGCATCAAGCACATCAACATGCCGCTGACATCGGAAAAGATCTGGCGCGCGATCCAGGACGCGAAGAAGGCGAAGGCGGCGTAGGCACCAACCCCGCGCTCTCTCATACCTCTCCCCGCCGGGGAGAGGTCGGCGCGTAGCGCCGGGTGAGGGGTGCCTCCGCATACGAAATGTCGCCAGCTTACGTCGCGGAGAGACCCCTCACCCGGATCGCATCTCCGATGCGATCCGGCCTCTCCCCGGCGGGGAGAGGCGAAGAGGAAGTTACGCCGCGGCCTGCTCGCGGGGCTGGTAGATCGCGATGTGCCAGCAATGCGCCAGCGGCGTGGTGCCGTTGGCGACGACGAGAGCGTCGAGTTCGACGAAGCGGTGGCCCTTCTTGTCGTAGTTGGCTGTCACCTTCGCCCGCGCGGTGAGTTCGTCGCCGGTTTTCGCCGCCGAGAGAAGCTGCATCCGGCTGCCGACATGAATCCAGGGGCCGAGGATGGCGTTGTCGACCAGCGCCTTGTTCATCACCTTCTGCAGCATGCCGGGATGGCCGAGATTTTCGCGCGCGTAGATCGCGTCCGTCTCCCTGATATCGGCGAGATATCCCGTGGCAGCATCGCCGGCCCAGGTGTAGGGACGGGTGCCGAGCCAATTGCCGATTTCATAGGATGACGCGTTCACCGGCTTGCGCTCGGCAACCGCGGCGACCTCGGTGTAATCCTTGATCGAAACGACAGGCGCCGCAGTCGGCAGCAACGCGCTGCCGGTGGCGCAAAGCTGTCCGCGGCTGAACACCTCGATCGACAGCGCGCCGTCGCGCTCCTCGCCCCTCACCTCCGCAAGCTCGCCGTCATAGACCGGCTTGACGAAGCGCGCATCGATCAGGCCGCGCGCGAGAAAATCGCGGCCCCATTTCGCGACCGGCAGATGCATCATATAGGCCATGACGTCGACGCCGGGGACCAGCCCGCCCGAGAAGCCGTACCGCCGCGCCACCGTGTCATCATGGATCTTGTTCTCGGACTCGTTTGACGTGTTGTAGGCGGAGACGCGGTAGGTTTGCGGATTGCCCATGGGGTTCCCCTTATTTCGGTTGTTTTCTGACGAGATCGTACGCGATCAACGGTGCGTGGCAAGCCTGCCGCCGGCTCGCAATTTTCCGCCCGATGGGTTACATGCGGCGCACGAATGAACCAGCAAGCCATGACGCCGACTGAAAACCCCACCCGAATCTATGTCGATGCCGACGCCTGTCCGGTGAAGGACGAAGTCTATCGCGTCGCGCTCCGTCATGGGCTCCTCGTCAGCGTGGTCGCGGGCAATTTCATCCGCGTGCCGCAGGACCCGCTGATCGAGCGCATCGCCGCCGGTTCCGGCATGGACGCCGCAGACGACTGGATTGCGGAGCGCGCCGGGTACGGCGACATCGTCATCACCGCTGATATTCCACTGGCGAGCCGCTGCGTGAAAGCGGGCGCGGACGTGATTGCTCCGAACGGCAAACCGTTTACGGAGCAATCCATCGGCATGACGCTGGCGATGCGCAATCTGATGACCGATCTGCGTTCGTCGGGCGAGATCACCGGCGGGCCACGATCGTTCTCGCCGCGCGACCGCTCGGCGTTCCTCTCGGCGCTCGATACCGCGATCCGCCGCATCCAGAGGCGCCGCGCTGAGCAAACCGCAACGGGGCAAGGCTGATGGCGCCTCCTCTCATCCAACTCAAGGACATCAGGCTGACGTTCGGCGGCACGCCGCTATTGACCGGCGTCGAGCTGTCGGTCTCGGCCGAAGAGCGCGTGTGCCTGATCGGGCGCAACGGCTCGGGCAAGTCGACGCTCTTGAAGATCGCGGCCGGCCTGGTCGAGCCTGATGCCGGCAGCCGTTTCGTGCAGCCGGGCGCGACCATCCGCTATCTGCCGCAGGAGCCAGATTTTGGCGATCACGCCACCACGCTGGCCTATGTGGAAGCCGGGCTCGGACCCGGCGATGACCACTATCAGGCGCGCTATCTGCTCGCGCAGCTTGGGCTCTCCGGTGATGAAAGTCCCGCCCATCTCTCCGGTGGCGAGGCGCGCCGCGCGGCGCTGGCTCGGGTGCTGGCGCCTTCGCCCGACATTTTGCTGCTGGACGAGCCGACCAACCATCTCGATCTGCCGACCATCGAATGGCTGGAGAGCGAATTGCAGAACCGGCGCAGCGCGCTGGTGCTGATCAGCCACGACCGCCGCTTTCTCGCCAATCTGTCGCGCGCGACCGCCTGGCTCGACCGCGGCCAGATCAGGCAGATCGATCGTGGCTTCGGCGCGTTCGAGGCTTGGCGCGACGAGGTGCTGGCGGAGGAAGAACGCGAGCAGCACAAGCTCGACCGCAAGATCGTCAACGAAGAGCACTGGCTGCGCTACGGCGTTTCTGGTCGCCGCAAGCGCAACGTCAAGCGGCTCGCCAATCTGCATGCGTTGCGCACGCAGCGGCGGAACTATCGCGGCACCGCGGGCAGTGCCAATCTCGCCGCTGCGGAGGCAGAGAAATCCGGACGGCTGGTAATCGAGGCCAAGAACATCAGCAAAGCGTTCAGCGAACGCAAGATCGTCGAGGATTTCTCGATGCGCATCCAGCGCAGCGATCGCGTCGGCGTGGTCGGCCCGAACGGCGCCGGCAAGACCACGCTGGTCAACCTGTTGACCGGCGCGGAGATGCCCGATAGCGGCAGCGTACGGCTCGGCGTCAATCTCGAAATGGCGACGCTGGATCAGCACCGCGAAAGCCTCGATCCGAAATCGACGCTGTCGGAAGCCCTGACCGGCGGCCGCGGCGATCATGTGATTGTCGGCGGCAAGCCAAAGCATGTCGTCAGCTACATGAAGGATTTCCTGTTCTCGCAGGAGCAGATCCGCACGCCGCTGGAAGTCTTGTCCGGCGGCGAGCGCGGCCGGCTGATGCTGGCGCGGGCGCTGGCCAAGCCCTCGAACCTCCTGGTGCTGGACGAGCCGACCAACGACCTCGATCTCGAAACTCTCGACGTGCTCGAGGAGATGCTCGGCGATTACGAGGGCACGGTGATCCTGATCAGCCACGACCGCGATTTCCTCGATCGTGTGGTGACGTCGGTGATCGTGCCCGAGGGGGACGGCCGCTGGATCGAATATGCCGGCGGCTATTCGGACATGCTGGCGCAGCGCGGCGCGGATTTGAAGCGCGAGGCGATGAAGACGGCGGCTGTCGAAGAGAAAAAGGAAGCGAAGCCGGCAGCGCCCAGCGCCGCACCAAAACGACGCCTGAGTTTCAACGAAAAGCACGCGCTGGAGACGCTGCCGAAGACGATCGAGAAATTGCAGGCGGAGATCGCGAAGCAGCAGAAGCTGCTTGACGATCCGAATCTCTATACGAAGGATAGAAAGAAATTCGACGAGGCATCCGCCGCAGTCGCCAAGGCGCAGCAGGAGCTTTCGGCGGCCGAAGACCGCTGGCTCGAGCTCGAAGTGCTGCGCGAAGAAATTGAACAGGCATAATCCATGACCACTCCCCTCGCCGCAAAAATCGCCCGCGAATACGGCACGCCCTGTGCCGTCATCGACATGGACCGCGTCGAGCGCAACATCGCGCGCATCCAGGCGGCGTGCGATGCGGCCGGCGTGGCGCATCGTCCGCACATCAAGACCCACAAGAACCCGATGCTGGCGCAGATGCAGATCGCGGCCGGTGCCAAGGGCATCACCTGCCAGAAGCTCGGCGAAGCCGAGATCATGGCAGATGCCGGCATCTCCGACATCCTGATCAGCTACAACCTGCTCGGCGACGAGAAGATGGCGCGGCTCGGTGCACTGCAGGGGAAAGCAACCGTCACCGTCGCGGCCGACAATTCAGTTGTTGTCGCCGACCTGCCGAAAGCGGCCGTCGCGTCCGGCCGCGCGCTGTCGGTCGTTGTCGAGTGCGACACGGGGCGCAAGCGCGCCGGCGTCGAGACTCCAGCGGAAGCGGTCGCGCTGGCGCGGGAGATTGCTGATGGCAAGGGACTGCAATTTGCGGGCTTCATGCTGTATCCGACCGAGACCGGCTGGGCAGACGCACAGAAATTCTTCGACGAGGCGCTCGCCGGCGTGCGCGCGCATGGCCTTGACGCGACCATCGTGTCGACCGGCGGCACACCGAACCTGAAGAATCTCGGCAAGCTGATGGGCGGGACCGAGCACCGCTTCGGCACCTATATCTATAACGATCGCATGCAGGTCGCCGCTGGCGTCGCCACCTGGGACGATTGCGCGCTGCACATCTATTCGACGGTGGTGAGCCGCGCCGCGCCTGAGCGCGGCATCCTCGATGCCGGCTCGAAGACGCTGACGACGGATACCGGCGGGCTCGAAGGCCACGGGCTGATCCTCGAACATCCCGAGGCCAAGATCGCGCGCTTTGCCGAGGAGCACGGCTTTCTCGACCTCTCTCGGAGCAACACGCGCCCCAACGTCGGCGACGTCGTCCGCATCGTGCCCAATCATGTCTGCGTCGTCGTCAACATGATGGACGAGGTGGTGATGGTGCGCGGCGAGGAGATTTTGGGCACGCTGCCGGTCGCGGCGCGAGGGAAGCTGCGCTAGTCTAGCTCGCCGGCGCTACATTTCAGCGCTGGCTGATCCGCAGGGCTTGAAGGTTTGGAGCGAGCGCCCGTGCAAGCACCCTTCATGTTTCTGGGCGTAGGCAAGCACGCCCATGACAATGAAAGCCACTACGACAAATCCGGCTACGAGGTTGTGCACCATGGCTGCCACTCCAGCTCAACTCACAAGGCGACCAGCGCGATCGTGCCCCGGCGCGATCGTGGGATCAACGCCGGGGCGCACTTCCTCTCGGCTGACCGGGGCTGGGGGCTGAGTGGTCAGCGAGAGGTCGCGCAGCCAAGGAGAGCACAACCGCTGAACTGATGGCAGTGCAAACCGTGCCGCGCTGCGCAAAAATCCAGACGTCGTGCAGCGCCTTCGGCTGCGACCGCGAGGCTACATGCAACTGGCGTAGGCTAACTCTTAAGAGCGTCGTGATGAAGATCAGCGCTCCCCGACCAACTACTGGCGAGTAGCGAAGACTTGGTGTCGTAATCTAGTCGTGGTATTTAAATTGCATTGCAATCTAACAGCGAACTCAATTTAGGAAAGAAATCATATGCGAAGATGCCCACGAACTCCGGACAGCAATAATCGGCTTAAGCACGGAGGCACCTCGTTTGCATGAGCGATCAACTGGTCAAAGTCAGATTCAAATTGGACGCTGAAGATTGGCATGGCCACGGAGGGGAAAAGTTGTGGGCTGCAAAGCTCGATACCGGGCTTCTCGAAATCAAGAATACTCCTTTCTTCAAGCAAGGGATCAGCTACTGCGACGTTGTAAAAGCGTCGCCCAGCGACGATCCAATGCAGTTTGATTTCGAATCGGTTGTCGAGCGCGGCCATCATTCCACATACATGATCCTAATCGACCCAACCGAGAGTCGAAGAGGTCAGTATTGGAAGAGGCTAGAGAATGCTGGCTGTACGTGCGAAAGCGGACAAATTAAACTGAGTATTGGAGAGCGGTTGATCTTCGCGGTGGACGTTTCACCCACCGCTGACTTGAATGAAGTCAATAATGTTCTCAGAAGCGGGCACGAAGACGGGGTATGGATATATCAAGTGGGATACGTCAGCTCCCACGACGCATCAAAGGCCACGCAAAAGCTTAGTTGATGCCGGCCATCGTTTGCTGCCGCCCTCGCTGGAGGGCGTCAGGGCGAAGCTCAACAACGTCGATCTCCAGGTATGGCTCGTCAGCAGAAGCAGTTGCAGCGTAGGCCCAAGAAAATGGCGCACGGGCGAAACAAGTATCAGTCACGAGAAAACCGTGCTCGTGTCCGTGACATATTGCTTCGCGACTGGGATCCCATCGGGGTCTACGGAATACCAGAGGCCAGCGACGAGTATGATGCCTACGCAGATAGAGCCTATGTCATGCTTATGGACAAAGGTGCAACCGCGAGCGAAATCGCGGGCTATCTCTATATTGTCGCCACCGAGCATATGGGATTAACTGATGACGGGCAATTGGCCGAGAAGAGTGAGCAGGTTGCCCAACTACTGGTCCAGCTTCGACCTGAGTTCGGTACCCACTGAAAAGCGATGACCGACAAAGTCGGCCGCCGAAAGGGATTTAGGCATAGGCCCCGTTGAGATATTCGAGCGCCTGCATTGCAGGCGGGCGCTCTCCCGTTGGGGACGGCTTTTCCTTCGACCGGTGCATCATCTGCTCTTGCAGCTCGGCCGCGACTTCGTGGTTGTGAGTAATCGGCCCACGCTAACCGCTTGATCATCGTTGAGCTTTTAGGATGGGTAGAGCGCAGCGAAACCCATCAATTCCGGCTGCGACCAAGACGATGGGTTTCGCTTCGCTCTACCCATCCTACGCATTGAGCCATCTCATCGCGCCCTTCCCCGCGGCGGCACCGGTCGCAAACGACGCCTGTAATAGATAGCCGCCGGTTGGGGCTTCCCAGTCGAGCATCTCGCCAGCGGCGAATACGCTGGGCAAACGTCGAAACATGAAATTGTCGTCGAGTTCGTCGAATGCGACGCCGCCCGCGGTGGAGATCGCGCGGGCAATCGGTGCGCTACCGGTGAGACGCACCGGCACGGCTTTGATGAGACGGGCGAGATCGGCGGGAGATTGCGATGGCAGAGACAGGTCCGAAATCTTCGCGGCCTCTTGCAACAGGCCGATGGCGACGGGCGACAGATTTGCGGTCTTGCGCAGGAAGTTCGAGAAGGATTGCTTGCCTTTCGGCATCGATAGTTTCGTCGTGAGTTCATCGAGCCCGAGATCGGGCCGCAATGTGATATGGAGGGTTGCCTCACAGTCGCGGAGGATCGCCTCGCGCAGGTCGGCGGATAGCGCGTAGATCGCGCCGCCCTCGATGCCGGTGCGGGTGACGATGGCCTCGCCGCGCACTGTTTGCCCGCCAAAACTCAGCGCCACGCCCTTGAGCGGCTGGCCCTCGAAGCGATTGCGGAAGATATCCGACCAGGCGACGGTGAAGCCGGAATTGGCCGGCCGCAGCGGCGAGATCTTCACGCCTTTCGCCGCGAGCACATCCACCCATGCGCCATCAGAGCCAAGCCGCGGCCAGCTCGCGCCACCGAGCGCCAGAATTGTAGCGCTCGCCTCGACCGTGCGTTGTCCTGCCGGTGTCTGAAACAGCAGGCGGCCGTCGTCCCACCCGGTCCAGCGATGCCGCAGCAGCAGCCGCGCGCCGGCGCCGTCGAGCCGGCGCAGCCAGGCACGCAGCAGCGGCGAGGCCTTGAACGCTTTTGGGAAGACCCGGCCGCTGGAGCCGATGAAGGTCGGCTGGCCCAGCGCCTCGCTCCAGTCGCGCAACGCTTGCGGCGGGAACGCTTCGACAGCGGCTTTGAGATCCGGCATCGCCTCGCGGTAGCGCGCGAGGAATTTTGGCAGCGGCTCACTATGGGTGAGATTGAGGCCGCCGCGGCCGGCCATCAGGAATTTGCGCCCCGCCGACGGCATCGCGTCGTAGATCGTAACCTGTGCGCCGGCCTGCGCGAGCACCTCAGCCGCCATCAGGCCGGCGGGGCCGGCGCCGATGACGGCAATGGACATCGTCAGAGCTTGATCCCTGCTCTGGCAGCCGCCTGGGCGACATATTTCTGGGTCTGTTCGAAGGCGCCCTGCAACGCCCTAGCCTTCGACATGTCGCTGATCTCAGCGAAATGCGCGGCGATGGCGTCGGGCGTCCATTCGGAGGACGGCAGGTTGATGCCTTCGGTCTCGAGGATCTTGATCACCGCAAACGAGCCGGCGCCGGCGCCCATGATGGTGCGGGTCGGCGCGTCCTCGCTCAGCATGTATTCCACCGCCGGCGTGATTGCTTCCGCCTTCATCAGCGCGAGCGCCTGCGGCGGCAGCAGCTCTTCGGTCATACGGGTGGCGGCCGTCGGAGAGATCGTGTTGACGCGGATGTTGTTCTTGCGGCCTTCCTCGGCGAGCACGTTCATCAGCCCGACCATGCCGGCCTTGGCTGCGCCGTAGTTGGCCTGGCCGAAATTACCGTAGAGACCCGAGGACGAGGTCGTCAGCACGATGCGGCCGTAATTGCGGTCGCGCATGCCGGCCCACACCGCCTTGCAGCAATAGAAGGTGCCGACGAGGTGGACGTCCAACACCTTCTGGAAGTCGGCGACTTCGAGCTTGCCAAACGACTTGTCGCGGAGGATGCCAGCATTGGCGCAGAGCAGATCGACGCTGCCCCACTCCTTGGTGGCGCGCTCGACCGTCGCGGTGACCTGCTCGAAGTCAGAAACGTCGGCGCCATCGGCCATCGCAGTCCCGCCGGCTTTGCGGATTTCCTCGACCACGGTCTCCGCCGGCGACAGCGAACCGCCGCTGCCGTCGCGCCCGCCGCCAAAGTCGTTGACCACGACCTTGGCGCCGCGGCTGGCGAGCCCGAGCGCGTGCGCCCGTCCCAGACCATTGGCCGCGCCGGTGACGATGGCGACGCGTCCGTCAAACCTGATTGTCATGACTCCACTTCCCTGTTCGCTTCTTCCTCCTCCCCTTGCGGGAGAAGGTGGCACGCATGGCGCGCCGGATGAGGGGTTCTCTCCACATTTGCGCTCGCGGAGAGAGACCCCTCACCCGCCTCGCTTCGCGAGGCACCCTCTCCCACAAGGGGAGAGGGTACGAGCGCACCAATTTGTCAGCTTTTGAGCAGCGACGGATGGCCGGGTCAAGCCCGGCCATGACGAGCAAGCTTCAGGCGAAGTAGATCAGGCCCAGCCAGTCGGCGACCAGCGCCGGCTTTTCCTCGCCTTCGATCTCGACAGTGACGTTGGTGCGCGACGCCAGCTCGGTCGGCTTGCGCAGCTTGGCCTCGGCAAGCACGAAGCGGCCGCGGACGCGCTTGCCGGAGCGCACCGGCGAGATGAAGCGCAGCTTGTCGAAGCCGTAATTGACGCCCATCGTGGTGCCCTCGATGACCGGCATCACCTGATAGGACATGATGCTGAGCAGCGACATCGTCAGGAAACCGTGGGCGATCGTGGTGCCGAATGCGGTCTCCTTGGCGCGCTCGGGATCGACATGGATGAACTGGTGATCCTCGATCACGTCGGCATAGGTATTGATCCGCTGCTGATCGACCAGGTGCCAGGCGGACACGCCGATCTCCTTGCCGACCATGCCCTGGTAGGTCTCCAGCGACACGGGCGGCTTCTTCCAGACTTCGTTCATTTTGCTAATTCTCCGATCCCGTCGCGCGCACCTTCTGCAGCTCCGGGAATTCCTCCTCGCGGAACTCGATCCCGCGCAACGCGTCCTCGCGATTATCCTCATGTTCGAGCCGGCGCAACTGCACCCGGCGAATCTTTCCCGAGATCGTCTTCGGCAGCTCGGTGACGAGTTCGATCTTTCGGATACGCTTGAACGGCGCGAGACGGGTATGCAGATGCCGATAGATCGACAACGCCGTTTCCGGCGTGCGCTCAACGCCCGAGGCCAGCAGCACATAGGCCTTCGGGATCGCAAGCCGGATTGGATCGGGACTCGGCACAACTGCGGCTTCCGCGACCGCCTCATGCTCGAGCAGGACGCTCTCCAGTTCGAACGGGCTGATGCGGTAATCAGATGACTTGAAGACGTCATCGGTGCGACCGACGAAGGTCAAATAGCCCTCCTCGTCGCGGAACACCACGTCGCCGCTGCGATAGATCGCGCCGTCGGCCCCGGAGAGCTTGCCGTCATCGCTCTGGTAGCCCTGCATCAGGCCGGCTGGCCTGTCGGCACCGAGCACGAGCGTGACCTCGCCTTCCTGGGTCGGATTACCATCGAGATCGGTGATCTCGACGCGATAGCCGGGCAGCGGCCGGCCCATCGAGCCGATCTTGACCTTCTGCCCCGGCGAGTTGCCGGCAAGCGCGGCGGTCTCGGTCTGGCCGTAGCCGTCGCGGATGGTCAGGCCCCAGGCCGTGCGAACCTGGTCGATCACCTCCGGATTGAGCGGCTCGCCGGCGCCGCAAACTTCACGCAACGACACCTTGAAGGCCGAGAGCTTCTCCTGGATGAACAGGCGCCACACCGTCGGCGGCGCGCAGAGCGTGGTGACACCACAGCGGCCGATGGTGGCGAGCAGCGCCTTGGCGTCGAAGCGCGGCTGATTGACGACGAACACGGTCGCGCCGGCATTCCAGGGCGCGAAGAAGCAGCTCCAGGCATGCTTGGCCCAGCCGGGCGAGGAGATGTTGAGATGAACGTCGCCCGGCTGCAGGCCGAGCCAATACATTGTCGACAGGTGGCCGACCGGATAGCTGCGCTGGCTGTGCCGCACCAGTTTTGGCTTCGCCGTGGTGCCGGAGGTGAAATAGAGCAGCATCGGGTCGTCGGCGTTGGTCGGGCCGTCTGGCGTGAAGGTCTCGGACGCATCCGCCGCCTGCTCGAAGGGCAGCCAGCCGTCCTGCTGCGACGTCGCAGCGACCACGATGCGCACGAGCTTCTCGCTGCCGAGATCGGCAAACTTGCCGACCTGATCCTGCGTTGCGACCACGGCCCTCGCCTTGCCGCGTTCAAGTCGGTCGCGCAATTCGTCTGAAGTCAGCAGCGTGGTCGCGGGGATGACCACGACGCCAAGCTTCATCGCCGCCAGCATGGTTTCCCAGAGCGGCACGACATTGCCCAGCAGAAGCAGCAAATGATCGCCGCGCTTCAAGCCTTGCGCGCGCAGGAAATTCGCGACCTGATTGGAGCGCCGCGACAGCGTGGCGAACGACAGCTTCGTCTCGCGATCGCTGCCGGCATCGACGATCCATAGCGCCGCGCGGTCGCGACTGTCAGGGCTTTGCGCGAGCTCGGCGTCGAACCAGTCCAGCGCCCAGTTGAAGGGCACCGGATCGGGCCAGCGGAATCCTTTTGCTGCGGTGTCGTAGTCCGTGCGATGCTGAAGCAGAAACGCGCGCGCTTCCTGAAAGGTGGTCATCAGGTCGTTCCCTCCGCGCCCTTGTGGTCGCTAGAGGATAGCGACCTTTATTTTCCGGCGAGTGCCCTAACGTGCTGGATAATTCCGGAAAAGTCGACCCCGCCGTTACCCGCAGCATCGAACGCCTGATAGATCTCCTGAGCGTGCTTGCCGAGCGGCGTGACCGCGCCGGCCGTGTTGGCGGCGTCCTGCGCCAGCGTCAGATCCTTCACCATCAGGTTCGCGGCGAAGCCGGGCTTGTAGCCGTTATTGGCCGGCGAGGCCGGAACCGGGCCCGGCACCGGGCAATAGGACGTGATCGCCCAGCATTGACCCGACGAGGTCGAGGCGACGTCGAACAGCGCCTGATGCGAGAGCCCGAGCTTCTCCGCGAGCACGAAGGCCTCGCCGACGCCGATCATGGAAATGCCGAGGATCATGTTATTGCAGATCTTGGCCGCCTGCCCCGCACCAGCGCCGCCGCAATGCACGATCTTCTTGCCCATGCTCTCGAGCACGGGCTTCGCCGCCGCGAACGCCTTGTCCTCGCCGCCGCACATGAAGGTGAGCGTCGCCGCCTTGGCACCGCCAGTGCCGCCGGAGACCGGCGCATCCACCGACAGGACGCCATGCTTGGCTGCGAGCGCATGCGCCTCTCGCGCGCTTTCTACATCGATGGTCGAGCTGTCGATGATGAGCGCGCCCTTGGTCATCGCCGGCAGGACTTCGTTCCACACCGACAGCACATGCTTGCCGGCGGGCAGCATGGTGATGACGATGTCGGCGCCCTTCACCGCGGCCGCGCTGCTTTCCGCAATCGCGGCACCATCGCTTTTCGCTTGGTTGCGTGAGGCTTCCACCAGATCGAAGGCGGTCACCTTGTGGCCGGCCTTCACCAGATTGGCGGTCATCGGGCCGCCCATATTGCCGAGGCCAATGAATGCGATCGTTGCCATCTCGATGTCCTCCCCGTCGTATCTTCTATTTTGACTTGTCGAATGTGAGCTCGTCGGCGCCGATCTCGACGAAATAAGGCGTCAGCATTTCAGGCGTCACATCCTCGACCCGCGGCGGCGACCATTTCGGATTGCGGTCCTTGTCGATCACGGCGGCGCGCACACCCTCGCGGAAATCGTCGCTGGCGAACACGGCGAGCGCGGCGCGATATTCCCGCACCAGGCATTCCTCCAGCGAGGATGATGCGCGCGCGAGCCGCAACAGCTTCAGCGTCACCACCATGCCGCGCGGCGACTTCTCGTTCAGCACCTTCAGCGTCGACAGCGCGAATTCCGAGCCGTCGCGCTGCAGCGATGCGATGATGTCTTCCATGCGGTCATGCGCGAACCAGGAATCGATCTTGGGCTGCATCGCCGCAACAGGACCCGCCATCTCGCCGGTCGCAAAGCCATTGATCAGCTTCCTGACCTCGGCATGTGTCACACCGGCGCCAACCTTTATCAGCGCCTCACGCAATTCGGGCAATTTCGACGACGGCACCACGGCGTCGGCAAATTTCGCGTAGATCGCGTCAGGCCCATTCATGGTCTGCCCGGTCAGGCCGAAATAAGCGCCGAGTTCACCCGGCGAGCGCGACAGCAGCCAGGTGCCGCCGACATCAGGAAAAAAGCCGAGGCCGACTTCGGGCATCGCAAGTTTGGTGCGCTCTGTGACGACGCGGTGCGAGCTGTGGCCTGATAGCCCGACGCCGCCGCCCATCACCAGGCCGTCCATGAACGCGACATAGGGCTTCGGATATTTCGCGATCCGCGCGTTCATGACGTATTCCTGGCGCCAGAACCGCTTGCCGAGGTCGCCTCCCGCCTTGGAGCTCTCATAGAGCCCGCGGATGTCGCCGCCGGCGCAGAGACCGCGCTCGCCGGCGCCTTCCAGCAGCACCACGGCCACGTTCGGATCGCTCTCGAACTGGTCCAGCGCCGCGTCGATGCCCTCAGACATCTCCAGCGTCATGGCGTTGATCGCCTTGGGACGGTTGAGGCGGATCACGCCCGCCGCTCCTTCGCGGCGAACGATCAGATCGCCGTCACCCTGCGCAGCAGCCGTCATCGCGCCCCCTCGATCATCTTGCGCGCCACGATCAGCCGCATGATCTCGTTGGTCCCTTCCAGGATCTGGTGCACGCGCAAATCGCGCACGATCTTCTCGACGCCGTATTCGCTTAAGTAGCCGTAACCGCCGTGCAGTTGCAGCGCCTGGTTGGCGACCTCGAAGCCGACATCGGTACCGAAGCGCTTTGCCATCGCGCACAGCTTGGTTGCCTCGGGGTCCTTGCGGTCGAGCGCGGCGGCGGCTCGCCAGAGGAAGGTGCGCGCGGCCTCGAGTTCGGTCGCCATGTCGGCGACGCGGAACTGCAGGGCCTGGAATTCGTCGAGGCGCTTCCCGAACGCCTTGCGGTCCTTCATGTAGGCGAGCGCCTTGTCGAGCGCGCTCTGCGCGCCGCCGAGCGAGCAGGCTGCGATGTTGAGCCGGCCGCCGTCGAGCCCGGCCATTGCGATCTTGAAGCCGATGCCCTCCTCGCCAAGCCGATTCTCGACCGGTACGCGCGTGTTCTCGAAGATCACGGCGCGGGTCGGCTGCGCATTCCAGCCCATCTTGCGCTCATTGGCACCGAGCGACAGGCCGGGCGTCTCGGCCTCCACCACCAGCGTCGAGATGCCGCCGGGCCCTTCGCCGCCGGTCCTGACCATCACGACATAGAGGTCGCCGCCGCCGGCGCCCGAGATGAACTGCTTCTGACCGTTCAGCACGTAATGATCGCCGTCGCGCACCGCACGGGCGCGCAGCGCCGCCGCATCCGAACCCGAGCCCGGCTCGGTCAGGCAATAGCTTGCCAATAGCTCCATGGTGCAGAGTTTTGGCAGCCATTTCTGGCGCTGGGCGTCGTTGCCGAAGGCATCGATCATCCAGGACGCCATGTTGTGGATGGAAATATAGGCCGACACGGTCGGACAGCCGGTCGCGAGCGCCTCGAAGATCAGCGCCGCGTCAAACCGCGTCATCGCCGAGCCGCCGACATCATCCTTGATGTAGATGCCACCCATGCCGAGGCTTGCCGCCTCGCGCATCACGTCGACCGGAAAATGCTTCTCCTCGTCCCAGCGCAGCGCATGCGGCGCGATCTTCTCCGCCGCAAACGCCCGCGCCATGTCTCTGACGGCGATCTGGTCCTCGTTGAGAGCGAACTGCATCCGTCGCCTCTCAGGAGCGGATCACTTCATCGTCGGAATCGAGAACTCCGCCCCCTCCTTGACACCGGACGGCCAGCGCGAGGTGACCGTCTTGGTCTTGGTGTAGAAGCGGATCGAGTCCGGACCGTGCTGGTTGAGGTCGCCGAAGCCGGACTTCTTCCAGCCGCCGAAGGTGTAATAGGCGATCGGCACCGGGATCGGCACGTTGATGCCGACCATGCCGACATTCACCTTGGCGGCGAAATCGCGCGCGGCATCGCCGTCGCGGGTGAAGATGGCGACGCCATTGCCGTAGTCGTGCTCGGACGGCAGCGCCAGCGCCTCCTTGTAATCATGCGCGCGCACCACCGACAGCACCGGGCCGAAGATCTCTTCCTTGTAGATCCGCATGTCCTTGGTGACGTTGTCGAACAGCGAGCCGCCGAGATAAAAGCCCTTCTCATAGCCCTGCATCTTGAAGCCGCGGCCGTCGACCGCGAGCGTCGCGCCTTCCTTGATGCCGATATCGATATAGCCCTTCACCTTCTCGACCGCCTCACGCGTCACCAGCGGGCCATAGTCGGCGGACGGATCGATCGAGGTGCCGATCTTCAGGCTCTCCACGCGCGGGATCAGCTTTTCCATCAGACGGTCGGCGGTGGTCTTGCCGACGGGAACGGCGACCGAGACCGCCATGCAGCGCTCACCGGCCGAGCCGTAGCCGGCGCCGATCAGCGCATCGACCGCCTGGTCCATGTCGGCGTCGGGCATCACGATGGCGTGGTTCTTGGCGCCGCCGAAGCACTGGCAGCGCTTGCCGGTCGCGGCCGCGCGCTCATAGATATATTGCGCGATCGGCGAGGAGCCGACGAAGCCGATCGCCTTGATATCGGGATCATCGAGGATGGCGTCGACCGCTTCCTTGTCGCCGTTGACGACGTTGAGGATGCCCGGCGGCAGGCCGGCCTCGATCATCAATTCCGCGAGCCGCATCGGTACCCCGGGATCGCGCTCCGAGGGCTTGAGGATAAACGCGTTGCCGCAGGCGATCGCGGGGGCGAACTTCCACATCGGGATCATCGCCGGGAAGTTGAACGGCGTGATGCCGGCAACGACGCCGAGCGGCTGACGCAGCGAGTAGATGTCGATGCCCGGGCCGGCGCCTTCGGTATACTCGCCCTTCATCAAATGCGGGATGCCGCAGGCGAACTCGACCACGTCCAGCCCGCGCTGGATATCGCCCTTGGCGTCGGGAACAGTCTTGCCATGCTCGCGCGCCAACAGTTCGGCGAGCTTGTCGTAGTCGCGCTGCACTAGTTCCAGGAACTTCATCATCACACGGGCGCGGCGCTGCGGGTTGGTCGCGGCCCATTCCGGCTGCGCGGCCTTGGCATTCTCGACCGCGGCGCGCAGCTCGGCCTTCGAGGCGAGCGCCACCTTGGCCTGCACATCGCCGGTCATAGGCTCGAAAACATCGGCCGTCCGGCCCGACGTGCCCTTCACTTCCTTGCCACCGATGAAATGTCCGATAGAGCGCATGAAAACCTCCCTTCGTCCCGGCCGGACGCCTGATCCGCACCTTACTGTTTCGATGCGTTTTCTTCACGCGAACCGGTATCCACTTCGCTCGAAAACGCTCTAGATCGCTTTACAAACCCTATTGACCCGCATTTTATGGGATTCAAGTCCGATAAATTGCACCATAGATGTGCGGAAATGCTGGATCAAGGCGGCGCGATCGACTGGGACGATTTTCGCTTCGTGCTCGCCATCGTGCGCGGCGGATCGGTGTCGGCTGCGGCAAAACAACTCGGCGTCGATCATGCCACAGTGATCCGCCGTGTCGACCGGTTGGAGCATCACCTTTCGGCGAAGTTGTTCGACCGCCGCAAGACCGGCTACCTCCTCACCGAAGCCGGCCAGCGTGTCGCCGACAGCGCGGAGGCGATGGAATCGACCATCGTCGCCAACCAGGAGGCGGTCGGCGGCTCGCGCGCTCATCTGACCGGCACGGTGCGGATCGGCGCGCCCGACGGCTTTGGCAGCCACTTCCTGGCCTCGCGCCTGGTGAAATTCACCGAGCGCTACCCCGATGTCGATCTGCAGCTGGTGGCGACCGCGCGATTGTTCAGCCTGTCGAAGCGCGAGGCCGATATCGCAATCAGCCTGTCGATGCCGAAAGAGGGTCGGATCGTCGGACGCAAATTGCTCGATTACAGCCTCGGACTTTACGCTGCGCCCTGCTATCTCGACCGCGCGCCGAAGATCACCGCGCGGAGCGACCTGCCGAAGCACCGCTTCGTCGGTTATATCGAAGAACTCTTGTTCACGCCCGAGCTCGACTATCTGCCGCAGGTCTCGCCAAAACTCTCCGCCAAATTCCGCAGCGCCAATCTGATCGCGCAGCTCAACGCGACCATCGCGGGCTATGGCATTGCGGTGCTGCCGCATTTCATGGCGACATCGCATCCGGAATTATCCCCGGTGCTGCCCGAGGACGTGCGGATATCACGCACCTTCTGGCTATTGATGCACGCCGACAGCAAGGACCTCGCCCGCATCCGCGCGGTTGCGGATTATATCTATGAGACGGTGGAGGACGAGCGCACGCTGTTCAGCGGGGGCGAGACGCTCGCCACAACAACACCGCGTCGTCCCGGCGAACGCCGGGACCCATAACCACAGGATCGCGTTGTTGTACGAACGCTGATTGCCAAGGGATTTGTTGGGTGGGCAAAGCGCAGCGTGCCCACCATCCGCGTTCGGTGCAAGAAAAGGTGAGCACGGTGCGCTTTGCCCACTCTACGAGTTAGAGCGCCTTTGCGCGCGGCTTCTTCACCGCGGGTTTTGCAGTGGCGCGAGACAGCACAGCTTCGCGGCCGGCGGCAAGGATCTCGTCGGACAACTCGCCATTGCCGGCGATGCGGGCCATCAGGACAGTTCCCATCATGGTCGCGAGCGCAGCCATCGCCTGCTTGCGCGCGGTCCTGGGCGGCACATCCAGAATCTGATCGGCCATCATGTCGATCATCCGCTCCAGCTTGGCGGCGAAGGCCTTGCGGGTCTTCGGGCTCTCGCGGGCGATCTCGGCGCCGAGCGAGGGAACCGCGCAGCCGCGGCCGGGATCGTCGCGATGCGTCGTCGTCAGATAGGAATCGACGATGGTCGCCAGCCGCTTCTCCGGCGGCGTCCCTTCGGCGATCTTGCGCCAGCGCTCGTTGGCACGGTCCATGGCGTAGCCGAACGCCTCGATCACCAGCGCCTCGCGGGAATCGAAATGGGCGTAGAAGCCGCCATGGGTCAGTCCGACCTCCTTCATCAGGTCGGCGACGCCGATGCCATGGGCGCCGCGCTCGCGCAGCTTGATCGAGGCCTGCTTCACGATCCGCTCGTGGGTCTCCGCCTTGTGCTCTTTCGAATAACGCATGGGTGTCTCATTGGATGTTTCCAGTCATATAATAACATCTACCTGCGGAAAAAGCTGCATCTATTTCGGATTCGCACCGCCCCCGATCATGGAAAAGGTCGCGGTTGCGTGCACCGCAAGCTTGCCGGCACCGTCGCGGACGAAACCTTCAGTATAGCTGGTCTGGCGGCCGAGCTTGATCACCTTGCCCTCGGCGCGGATCGTGCCTGAACGCACCGAGAGCGGTCGCAGATAGGTGAGTTTCAGGTCGAGCGTGACCGAGGTCCGGCCGGCCGGGAGCATGGTCGAGATCGCGCAACCCATGGCCGTATCGAGCAGCGCCGCGGCGGTCGCGCCGTGCAGGAGACCGATCGTGTTCTCCAGGCTCTCTTCGGGATCAAGTTCCATCACAATTCGGCTGGGTTCGACGACTGCCATTCGTAAACCGATCAGCTTGGCGAACGGTGGCGGCGGCAGGACACCGTCGCGAATCCCGCACATCGCTTCCATACCGGACATCGCCGCAGCGATCTTCGCAATCGGCCCAGGCGCCTGCCAATCCACCACCCGCTCGCGGCGGGACGCAGGCGAAAGCAGATCGATGGTAACGGTATCGGCGAAGGTCATGGCGGCTCCTTTTGAATGATGATTATCATTCTATTGTACGCACTGCCGCATCGCAACAGCGACGGCGCGACGGCTTGACAAGCGCCGCCATTGTCCGGGAAGTGGCTCTCATGTTCCCCTGCCCCGAGATGATCCCATGGAAATGCTCAATCCCCATTGCGGCGTCGACCGCGATTCCCGCGGCGTGGTTCGCGTCACCATCTGCAACGCCGGTTCGCTGAACATCCTGAGTTCGGCCGTCACTGATGGCGTCCGGGAAGGCTTCGAAAAGCTGGCCGGTGACCGCGACATCCGCGCCGTGATCCTGGCCGGCCAGAGCGAGAAGAGCATGATCGGCGGCGCCGATATCAAGGAGATGGCGAAGCTCGATCAGAAGTCGGCGGAAATCTTCATCACGCGGCTGCGCGACCTCTGCGAGGCCGTGCGCAACTTCCCGGCGGCGGTCATCGCGCGCATGCCGGGCTGGTGTCTCGGCGGCGGGTTGGAGGTGGCCGCAGCCTGCGATTTCCGGATCGCAGCGCATGATGCCAATTTCGGCATGCCCGAGGTCCGCGTCGGCATCCCCTCGGTGATCCATGCCGCGCTGCTGCCGCGGCTGATCGGCTGGAGCCGCGCGCGCTGGCTGGTGATGACGGCCGAGAATATCGACGCACCGACCGCGCTCGCCTGGGGCCTCGTCGACAAGGTCGCGAACGAAGGCAAGCTTGATGCCGAGGTCGAACATACCGTGACGACACTCCTCGAATGCGGCCCCGAAGCGCTGCGCATCCAGAAGGATTTGCTGCGGCAGTGGGAAGAACTGCCACTGAGAGAGTCGGTCAATTTGAGCATCGGCGTGTTCGGGAAATCGTTCCTGACCGGCGAACCGCAGCGGCTGATGCAGGGCTTTTTGGAGCGGAAGCGCTAGCTTCGCACGAGAATTTGTCATGCGGGCGGGCGTTGCAATTTTTGCGGCGCATCATATGATCATCATCATGTGACCAAGAATCCTCTGACATCCAGGGAGCCCCCGCCATGGCCAATGCCTCCGATCCCGTCGTCATCCTTTCCGCCGCCCGCACGCCGCTGGGCCGTTTCATGGGCGAATTGTCGCCGTTCAGCGCACACAAGCTCGGTTCCCACGTGATCGGCGCGGCGCTGGAGCGGGCCAGGCTCGCGCCGGAACGCGTCGACGAAGTGTTCATGGGCAATGTGCTGCCGGCCGGCCAGGGCCAGGCGCCGGCCCGCCAGGCCGCGCGCGACGCCAAACTGCCCGACGCAACCGGCGCCACCACCGTCAACAAGGTCTGCGGTTCCGGCATGAAGGCGACGATGCTCGGCCACGACATCATCAAGGCCGGCTCGGCCGAGATCGTGGTGTCCGGCGGCATGGAGAGCATGAGCAATGCGCCGTATCTGCTTGCCAAGGCCCGCGGCGGCTATCGCGCCGGCCATGACCGCATCATTGATCACATGATGATGGACGGGCTCGAGGACGCCTACGAGACCGGGCGCTCGATGGGCGATTTCGGCGAGGCAACGGCGGAGGCCTATCAGTTCACTCGCAAGGACCAGGACACCTACGCGGTAGAGACGCTGACGCGGGCGCGCAAGGCGGTCGAGGGCGGCGCGTTTAAGGCCGAGATCGTGCCGATCACCATCACGGAGAAGGCTGGCCCGCGCGTGATCGCCAACGACGAGCATCCGCTTAAGGTGGATCCCACCAAGATCCCCGGATTGAAGCCGGCATTCCGCGCCAACGGCACCATCACGCCGGCCGCCTCCTCTGCCAATGCCGACGGCGCCGCGGCGCTGATCCTCGCCAGGCGTTCGCTGGCCGATCGCGACGGCCTGCCGGTACTGGCCGAGATCAAAGGCCACGCCACCCACAGCCAGGAGCCGCAATGGTTCACCACGGCGCCAATCCCGGCGATCCGCAAGCTGCTCGACAAGGTCGGCTGGAGCGTCGGCGACGTCGACCTGTTCGAGATCAACGAGGCCTTCGCGGTGGTGGCGATGGCCGCGCAGCGCGATCTCGGCATTCCCAGCGAAAAGCTCAACATTAATGGCGGCGCCTGCGCGCTCGGCCATCCCATCGGCGCCACCGGCGCGCGGCTGATCGTGACGCTGCTGCATGCGCTGGAAGCGCAGAACCTGAAGCGCGGCGTCGCTGCGCTGTGCATCGGCGGCGGTGAGGCCACCGCGATCGCGGTCGAACGGATCGCGCACTAGCGGCGCGCGTACGTCCTAAAATGAGGGAACTATGGCATTTCTGCCATTGCGCCCTTGTGCTAGATGCGGAAGTCAACAATCAGGCAAAACTTTCAGATCGAATTTTCTGAGGCTGCATGATCTCGAACTGGCTGGCGGCTGCCCTCGGCCGCCGCAATATTCATTACGGCTGGGTGATGGTCGGCGTCACCTTCCTCACCGCGCTGATCGCCGCCGGCACCGTCGGCGCACCTGGCGTCTTCATCGTGCCATTGCAGCAGGAGTTCGGCTGGAGCACGGCGAAGATTTCTTCCGCGCTCTCGATCCGCTTCATCCTGTTCGGATTGATGGCGCCATTCGCCGCTGCGCTGATGAATCGCTACGGGCTGCGCAATGTGACGCTGATGGCGCAGCTCATCGTGGTTTCCGGCCTGCTCGCGTCGCTTGCTATGACGCAAGTCTGGCAGTTGGTGCTGCTGTGGGGCGTTGTGATCGGGATCGGCACCGGCATGACCGCGCTCGTGCTGGGCGCGACGATCGCAGCGCGCTGGTTCGTTGCGCAGCGTGGCCTCGTCATCGGCATCATGACCGCGAGCGTCGCGACCGGCCAACTCGTCTTTCTGCCCCTGCTCGCAACCCTCACTGAGCGCTTCGGCTGGCGGATCGCGCTGTCGCTGGTGTGCGTCGTGCTCGGCCTGTCCGCCTTCCTGGTGCTGCTCGTCATGCGCGACCGCCCGAGCGACCTCGGGCTGCGTCCGTTCGGCGATACCGGTAACGAGCCGCTCCCCGCACCGCCGCCGAGCAACGCACCGATCGTGGCGGCGGCGCTCGGCACGCTGCGCGACGCCTCCAAGTCCCCGGTATTCTGGATCCTTTTCGCGACCTTCTTCATCTGCGGCGCCTCGACAAATGGCCTGGTTCAGGTGCACCTGATCCCGATGTGCCTCGATTTCGGCATTCCGCAGGTGCAGGCCGCGAGCCTGCTTGCCGCGATGGGCATTTTCGATTTCTTCGGCACCATCATCTCGGGCTGGCTGTCGGACCGCTACGACAACCGCTGGCTTCTGTTCTGGTATTACGGCCTGCGCGGGCTCTCGCTCATATTCCTGCCGTTCACCGACTTCTCGTTCTACGGCCTGTCGCTGTTTGCGATGTTCTACGGGCTCGACTGGATCGCCACCGTGCCGCCAACCGTGCGCCTGACCGCGCAGAATTTTGGGGCCGAGCGCGCCAATCTCGTCTTCGGCTGGATCTTTGCCGGACATCAACTCGGCGCGGGAGCCGCCGCCTTTGGCGCCGGCCTGTCGCGCACGGTGTACGCAAGCTATCTGCCCGCCTTCTTCATTGCCGGCGCACTCTGCCTCATCGCAGCTTCGATTGCGCTGGCAATCAGGCGGCCCGCGCTGAAAGCGGCCGTCGCGGCGGCTTAATACTTAATAGGAGATGGTCGTGCGCACGCCGACCATCACACCATCCTTGATGCGATGCGTCTGCGCGGGATCGTAGGGGTTAACCGCGCCGCCACCGGGATGCGCGATGTATTGAAACACCGGCTGCAGCAGGAAGCCGGGCCTGACCTCGTGCTGATAGGTGACCTCGAAGATCGCTTCAAAGTCGCGGACCGGGTACGGCGTGCCGGTGAAGAACTGGATGTCGCGGTCAAAAGCGCGGGCGCGGTCGGATATCCGGGCGTAGGTCGCGGCGACGCCGAACCTGTCGTTCGGATGGGCATCGCTGAAACCAGTGAACAGAAAACCGCCGTCGATATAGGTGCTGATCAGGTTGCGATCGGACGGGCTCACCGACGCTCGCATGAAGAAGGCAACGCCCTTGTCCGAACCCGGAGCCGCGCGCGCCAGCAACTGCTCATAGACCATGAACAATCCATTGTCGCGCCGATGCCAGAGCGGATCGCCGGAAGTGTTGGGATCGGCAAGCGACAGGGCGTCGGCCGAGAAGCGCTGATCGGCAAACGATATCATGTGATACCAGCCGCCGCCGGTGATGGTCGCCGGCAACCGGCTCTCGCCGATCTCGAACTTGTATTTGAGCTGGCCGATCCACCAGGGCGGATCGTTGACGCGAAACAGCAGTCCGTGAGGATTGGCGATCTGCGCATCGGCGGCGGCGGACGGCGCCGCGGTGCCATCGAACAGCGCAACGTAGGCGGTGATCTTGTCCGACAGCCGCGCCTTGACGCGGATACCCGGGACGGCAAGCGGCGGCGACGGGCCGCCGGCCGGCAGGTTGATGCCGGTGATGCCGGGCCAGCCCAGCGCGGAGTTGACGAAGATGTCGTCGTATTGGCTGTCGATGAACTCGATGTCGGAAGCCTGCTGGCCGACCCGGACTGCGAGCTTGCCGCCAAGCATTTGCTGCTCGATCCAGAGTTCATAGAGCCGTGTCGCTGACAACGCCTCGATGCCCGATACCAGCATCAGGTTGCCGATATAGCTGCGCGACAGGCCATCGCCATGGATCTGGAACATGTTGGCGTGGAACGTTGCGCCGGTCCATCCCATCACCTTCTCCAGATCGATGGTGGTGCCGAGATCGAGCCGACCGGTATAGATCGCGCCGGTGCGCACGCCGCCGGAGATGTTGGCGAACCCCTCGCCGATATAAGTCAAGCTGAATTGATAGCCGGCATCGGCCAGCCTGTCGCGCAGGTCCCTCCTGGCATTGTCAGGCTGATCCGCCGCCTGCGCGGCCGGCGCAAGGGCAACGGCGATGATCGCCGCGAATAAAGTGACCGCGCGGATCAGCACTCGGTACATGCAATGAGACCGCAGCCCGCTATTTGACGATGCCCAGGCGACGCATGATCAGATAAGCAAGGCCGGAGGCGGCGATCATCAGCACCGCAGCCCAGAGAAATCCGCCGTCGACATCGGTGAACGGCAGTCCCTTGGTGTTCATGCCGAAGATGCCGGTGACCAGCGTCGGCGGCAGCAGCAACATGGTCACGACCGACAGCGCGTGCAGATGCCGGTTGCTCTCCTCTTCCAGCTTGAAGCGAAGCTCTTCCTCCAGCAGACGGCTGCGTTCACGCAACTCGGTGATATCGTGATCGAGGCCGTCGAGCCGCTGCGCGAGCTTTGCGGCATGCAGGCGCAGCGCTGGGCTGAGATTTTCGGGGCTGTTCTGCTCGAGCCGGTGGAACAGGACGCGCAAGCCGGCAAGCTGGCGGTGCAGCCGCAGACAAGTCCGCCGCAACCGGCCGAGCCCAGCACGCATCTCCGAGCTGGTCTCGCCGGCCACCACCCGTTCCTCGACGTCATCGATCTCGGTGCCGATCTTGTCGGCGATCCGGTCCATGGTGTCGGCGACCTCGTCGATGATCTTCTCAAGCAGGGCAGCCACCGTCGCGACGCGATGGCCGCCCTCGAGCACGCGGCGCGTGGCATCCACCGCGCACAGGGCCTGATGGCGGCCGCTGATCAGGAAACGCTCGGTCATCGCGAAGCGAAGGAAGCCGGTTTCCTCCGTCGGAGAGTCAATCTCGCGTACGAGATCAGAGAACACGCCATAGACGCAGTTGTCGATGATGTGGAGCTGCTGGAAATTGTCGTGCGACAGCAGGAGATCGCGCGCGAGCGCAGGAATCTGCAGGCCAGCGAGCCATTGCCGCGTGCGACTGTCCGCCAGATTGAAATGCAGCCACAACCTGCCATCATGGCTAAGTTCGATCGGCGCATCGATCGGCAAGGATTCAGCATTGCCGTCGCTGTGCAGACGGAACGCCCAGACCAGGCCCGGAATAGCTGGCATGGTATCCGCAGGCACGCTGGTGATCTTGACTGGTTCAGCCGACATGATCAGACCGAAGCTCAACGCCAGACATAGCGAACCCCTGCGCAAGGCAGCGCAATCGATGCGGGGCCCCTTCCCCGCATAACAACACGCGACGATTGAATTACGCTTCTGTTACAGTTTGATGTCGCGGCCTACTCCGCCGCGAGACCAGTCGCGGCAACCTGCTTATCTTCCTTGTTGTAATCGTGCACGACGCGGCCGAACGGCAGCGTCAGATCGGCCAGGAAATGATGTGCACCGACGACCCGCCGCACCGGAAAATCCGCAACCGGCGCATTGACGTGCGGCACCAGATGCAATCGGCCAGGACCGATCCATGAGCCCTTGACGTTGATATCGGTCAGGTTGATGGCGACGAGCTGGCAGACTTCGAGACGGCCGTCGACGCCCGGGATCATCTTCAGATTAATTTGCGTCTTCGACAGCGTCGCGCGGGTCATGTCGCCATTGCCCGCCATGCTCCCATGCTTGTAGCCCATGGTGCCCACGGCGACGAGCTGGCCGGCGTATTCGAGCGTACCGGTCAGCGTGTCCTTGACGATCTCGAGCTTGGGATGGGCGTATTTCTTCGGAAAGCCCCAGATCTCCCGGCCCGCCGCAATCGGCGGATCATCGTCGAGGTACATCTGCGAAACAAAATTGACCTCTTCGCCGTGCAAGCGCGCCGGGATCACCAGACCGGACTCGGTATAGCTGCCGAAGCCGGAACTATCAGGCATCTTGATCCATTCGTAGTGCACGATCGGCTGATCGATCGGCTCGAGCGGCTCAGGCAGCCCGGCACGGACCAGCGCGGGATCGGTCTCGTAGGTAATGACCAGGAATTCGCGATTGACGAAGCGGTAGGGTCCTGCGGGATAGCTCGGACCCGCGGCCGGCATCGACGGAAGCCTCAAGATCTCTTCACTGCGCATCGCAAATCCCCCTGTTTGCAATAGGTCGCGCGAAAGTTAACGGCCGAGATTGACACAGATGTGAGGGATTTCCTTCAGCCGCGTGACCCCGAATGTCCCACCTGGCAACTGTCATCAGCACGTCACGGGCACACGGAATCGTTGGCGCGCAGGGAGTGTAAGGACATGGATGCGCGCAGCCCACATTTCGACGAACAAGAAACTGCAACGTCCCATCGCGGCTGGCGACCGGAGCGCTGCGACCGTGTCGCGCTGGTGCTGCAAGGCGGCGGTGCGCTCGGTGCCTACCAGGCCGGCGTCTACCAGGCGCTGCACGAAGTGGGTATTGAGCCGGATTGGATTTGCGGCGTCTCGATCGGCGCAATCAACTCGGCGATCATCGCCGGCAATCCGCCGGAGCGGCGGCTCGAGCGGCTGCACAAGTTCTGGGACCGGATTACCGGCCGCAAGATCTGGCACTACACGCCTGACGGAGACATCTTCCGCAAGGCGCGCAACTTCACGAGCTCGTTCCTGACGACCGCGCTGGGCCAGCCCGGCTTTTTCGCGCCACACACGACCAATCCCTGGTTCAGCCCGGCCGGCGCCAGGACCGCCACGAGCTACTACGATACGGCGCCGCTCCGCGAGTCGCTGCTGGAGCTGGTCGATTTCGACCGCATCAATTCCAAGAAGATGCGCTTCGCAGTCGGCGCGGTGAACGTGCTGTCGGGCAATTTCATCTATTTCGACAACGCGCACGACGAGATCATTCCCGAGCACATCATGGCGAGCGGCGCCTTGCCGCCGGCGCTGCCGATGGTGAAGGTCGGCACCGACCATTTCTGGGATGGCGGCATCGTCTCCAACACGCCTCTGCAGCATCTGCTCGACCAGGCCGACAGCCTGAATTCGCTGGTGTTTCAGGTCGACCTGTTCTCGGCCCGCGGCGTGCTGCCCCGCGACATCGAGGATGTGATGGGCCGCCACAAGGACATCATGTATTCCTCGCGCACGCGCTACAACACCGACATGTACCGCAAGACCCACAACCTCCGCGCCCGCCTCTACAAGGCGCTGTCGAAGCTTCCGGACGAGCAGTTGTCGGAGGAAGAGCGCCAGCTCCGCGATGCCAACAGCGCCCTGCCGAGCATCGCGATCCTGCAACTGATTTATCAGCAGAAAGCCTATGAAGGCCACGCCAAGGATCACGAATTCTCGGGCACCTCGATGCGCGAGCACTGGATGAGCGGACACGAGGATACCAAGCGCACGCTACAGCGACGCGACTGGATCAAGATGCCCGATGACGGCATGGGCATCGTGGTCCACGACGTGCACCGCGAGAACGAGGTGTAGGACACTCTCTCGTCGTCCCGGGCTTGAGCCGGGACCCATAACCACAGGGAGATGTGATGTGCTTCGCTGCAACCACGCGCTCGCGCGCCACAACACCTCCCTGTGGTTGGGTCCCTGCTTTCGCATGCTTTCGCAGGGACGACAGCGAGTGCATCGTAGGATGGGTAGAGCGAAGCGAAACCCATCATTCGTGCGGCTGGCGACCAAGGCCGATGGGTTTCGCTTCGCTCTACCCATCCTCATATGGGGATTTGTGAGTCAAGGCCTTTCGATTGGCTTGAGTGAGGTTGGCACGGTGCGAGGGCGGCGCGCGGAGCCATGCGTAGCGCAGCGCGCCGACCGTGTTCCGGGCGAGGATTGGCTTCCGAAGATTTCTGCAGCTCACTGCATCACCTCATATCCGGTCGGACTGGTGTGGTCCGGACCCACATTCCGCATGCTTGCGGCGAGGAAGCCCTGAGGATGAGACCCATCTACAAAACGGCTGTTTGTTCGGCCCATGGGTGGCACGGTCATCATCCATCCCGCGCGGACT
>NZ_JAGKJI010000049.1 GCF_020329485.1 Bradyrhizobium cenepequi | reverse complement strand
TCAACGGCGTGACCGACGATCCGGCTGGCCTGGGTCTGGCGTCATTGACTGCCGGGACCGACTTCATCGACAACGACAGCACCCAGAAGGTTCTCACCGCGCTGAACGACGCGTCGAGCACGCTGCGCTCGCAGGCTTCGGCCTTCGGTTCGAACCTGTCGATCGTGCAGATCCGTCAGGACTTCTCCAAGAACCTGATCAACGTGCTGCAGACCGGCTCGTCCAACCTGACGCTGGCCGACACCAACGAGGAAGCGGCCAACAGCCAGGCGCTGTCGACCCGCCAGTCGATCGCGGTGTCCGCGCTGGCGCTCGCCAACCAGAGCCAGCAGAGCGTGCTCCAGCTGCTCCGCTGAGCCCTGCGACGAAACCGAACACGGAAGCGGCGGAGGCAACTCCGCCGCTTTCGGATTCAAGAACCGCGAGACCGGATGGCGGCACGGCCATCGCCGGTTTGCGCGACGAAGACTTCGAAAATCGAGGGCGGCCAGACGCCCGCGCCGTTGCCTAGAAAAGCCGTTGCCTAGAAAAGGAGACGATCATGCCGTTGCGCGTCGAACTGAAGCCGTTTGAACGGATCGTCATCGGCGAGACCGTGCTGATCAACTCCGGCACCCGCACCTCCTTCCTGATCGACGGCGAAGCGCCGATCCTGCGCGAAAGGGACACCGTGAGCGAGAAGACCGCCAATACTCCGGCGAGGCGGCTCTATCATTGCGTCCAGACCATGTATCTGAAGAACGACGTCCAGCGCTATCGGACCGCCTATCTTGGCTTCGCCAAGGAACTGCTGCAGGCCGATGCCGGCACGCGCGAGCCGCTCGACCTGGTTAACCAGCATGTGGCGGGCGGCGCGCTCTACAAGGCGCTCAAGGAAATCCGCAAGCTGATGCAGCGCGAGCAGCAGCGCGCCGCGGCGTGAAGCGCGCCGGCCGCGCCTCGCAGCGAAAACTCCAACGAATTCATTGTCTTCGTCCCGACGCGCGGCAACGCTCGATTCCGGCGCATTGGACATCGCTCGCTTGCCGGTATCAGCATGCCATCCGTATTCGCACGGGCGGTAAAATTAAGTGGTTGTGAGGCGCTGAGCGCTATCGATTGACGAGCATCGACAACAACAATCGAGAGGCGAGTTCAGATGGATGGTCCACGGATCGGCGAGCAGGTGCGGACCTGTCTTGTCGTCGATGATTCCAGCGTGGTGCGGAAAATCGCGCGCCGCATCCTGGAAGAGCTCAATTTCCAGATCATCGAGGCCGAGAACGGCGAGCGGGCACTGGATGCCTGCCGGCGCGCCATGCCCACAGCGGTGCTGCTCGACTGGAACATGCCGGTGATGGACGGCCACGAGTTCCTGCTCCATCTGCGTCGGCTGCCCGGCGGCGATCTGCCCAAGGTCGTGTTCTGCACGACCGAGAACAACGTCGACCACATTTCGCGCGCGCTCGAGGCGGGCGCCGACGAATACATCATGAAGCCGTTCGACAAGGCCATCATCGCCGCCAAATTCCACGAGGTTGGCCTGATCGCAGCCGCGATGCCCGCCTGATCGTTCGAAATCCCTTGTGCTGAGAGGCTGTCGTGAACGCGTCCGACTACGAGTATCTGCGTAAATTGTTCAGGGACCATTCCGGTCTCGACCTGTCCGCGGACAAGCAATATCTGATCGAAAGCCGCCTGCTGCCGCTGGCGCGCAAATGCGGCCTGTCCAGCATCGACGATCTCCTGCAGAAGATGAAGGGCGGATCGAGCCGTCATATCGCGCAGGCGGTCGAGGCCATGACCACCAACGAGACCTTCTTCTTCCGCGACAAGGCGCCGTTTGATCATTTCCGCGACACGATGATCCCGGAACTGTTGAAGGCACGGGCAGGCCGCAAGACGATCCGGATCTGGTGCGCCGCCGGCTCGACCGGGCAGGAGCCGTATTCGCTGGCGATCTGCCTGAAGGAGATGAGCGCGCAGCTTGCGGGCTGGCGCACCGAGATCCTTGCGACCGATCTGTCGCAGGACGTGCTGGAGAAATCCAAGGCGGGAATCTACAGCCAGTTCGAGGTGCAGCGCGGCCTGCCGATCCAATTGCTGCTCAAGTACTTCAAGCAGAACGGCGAGCTCTGGCAGATCAATGCCGAGATCCGCGCGATGGTGCAGCACCGCCAGCTCAATCTGCTGCATGACTTCTCGCAGCTCGGCACGTTCGACGTCATCTTCTGCCGCAACGTGCTGATCTATTTCGATCAGGACACCAAGATCAACGTGTTCAATCGCCTCGCCAGGTCGCTCGAAGGAGATGGCTTCCTGGTGCTCGGCGCGGCTGAAACCGTCGTCGGCTTGACCGACGTCTTCAAACCCTGCGCGGAAAAGCGCGGCCTCTATCGGCCGACCGGCGCACGCGCAGCAGTCGCCCCGATGGCGGCTGCGGCCATGCCCAGGATGGCCGCGATCGGAGGACGCTGACAGATGAAGGAGACCGGCGGGACAGCAGGGCGGGTGACATTCAGCCGCGGCTACGAGGTATGCATCATGGCAATCGATGGAACCTGGCGGCGCAATTGCGTGCTCAACGCCATCTCCGAGAATGACGCGGCCCTGAATGTCGAAGGCTCCATCCAGGGACTTAACCTCAAGGAGTTCTTCCTTCTGTTGTCCTCGACCGGGCTTGCCTATCGCCGCTGCGAACTGGTCCGCGTCAACGGCACCGAGATGGACATCCAGTTCATCCGGGGCAAGCCTGTGAAAAGACGCGTTGCCGCGGCGGAGGGAACCGAGAACTGGAAAACCTCCGCCTAGAGCATGATCCGGAAAAGTGTGAAGCGGTTTTCCGAAAAGATCATGCTCAAACAACAACCTAAAGCGCGATGATGATTCATCCTCATCTCATCGCGCTTTAGTTCAGGCGCTGCTCGATTGCCTTTACTTCGAGCAGGAACCCGAGGGCTGCGCCGAGGCCGGCGTCGCATGCCTTGAGTGCCGCCCCCGCTTTGGTATAGCGCGGCGTGACGTCGTCGAGCACGATAATGTTGGCATCGGCGGCTTCCGCGCAAGCAAGCGAGGTTTCATAGGCGATCACGCTCTCGATCCGAGACAGGCTCGCCTGCACCTGGCCGATCAGGCATATCAGGTCTGAGACGATTGTTTGATAGGCGTCAATTCCGTCCACGGCCTCTGTGGCAGGATCATTTTCTGCGGCTTTCTGCATGCGCATTCTCCACGGTACCCTACCTTTAGGGGCCGCGGTGCTACTTGTGCGCTAAGCCATCGTCCCGTACTAATACGGGTCAATTCGACGCGACGTCGGAGCCATTGTTCGGTTTGCAGGTTTCACCACTCAAGGACGAATGACCTATGGCTGAGAATGCCCCTTCCCGCGGGGAGATCTTCGTCGTCGATGACGATCCCGCCGTACGCGACACGCTTTCGATGGTCCTATCCGCAGCAGGCTATCAGGTGATCTGTTTTGCCGACGGCGCCGCGCTGTTGTCGGTCGCGCGAACCAGGACGCCGGCGTGCATCCTGCTCGACGTGCACATCCCCGGCAAATCCGGCCTTGATATTCTCAAGGAACTGCACGGCGAGGATTATCCGGCGCCGATCTTCATGATCTCGGGACAGGGTGACATCGCGATGGCCGTCAGCGCCATCAAGAACGGGGCGCTCGACTTCATCGAGAAGCCGTTCCGCGGCAGCGAAATCGTCGCCCGTCTCAATGAGGCGATCGGTGCCTACATGCGGCGGCAGGCTGAGAGTTCCGCATCGCGGATCGCAACTCTGCATTTTCCCGGGCGCGAGCCGCTCACGCGGCGCGAGCGCGAGGTGCTGGAACAATTCACGGCGGGCGCTTCCAACAAGGAAGCGGGGCGTTCTCTCGGCATCAGCCCGCGTACGATCGAGGATCACCGCGCCAACATCATGAAGAAGCTCGGCGCCAGGAATGCCGCCGATCTCGTGCGCATCGTGATGACCGCGCAGCAGCAACAGCAGCGCTCGGCCTAAAGCGCGATGAGATGAGGATGAATCATCATCGCGCTTTAGGTTATCGTTTGAGCATGATCTTTTCGGAAAACCGCTTCACACGTTCCCGGATCATGCTCTAGCTCGCTGTTGAATAAAATCGCCTCTATGCGGCGAGCGCCTTGCGGATCATGGTCGCCATGTCCGACTTGCGATAGGGCTTCGCGAGCAAGAGCACACCTTCGTCGAGCCGGCCCTGATGGATGATCGCATTCTCGGTATAGCCCGAGGTGAACAGCACCTTCACGTCGGGCTTCAGCTTGTGGACCTCGTCGGCGAGTTGCCGGCCGTTCATGCCGGGCATGATCACGTCGGTGAACAACAGGTCGAACGGCCGGCCCGCGCGGGTGATCGCGAGCGCCTCGGCCGCGTTTGCGGCATCCAGCGTGGCGTAGCCGAGCGAGTGCAGTTGCGTCAGCACATAGTCGCGCACCAGCTTGTCGTCCTCGACGACGAGGATGGTCTCGTTCCCGCCCTCGAGCTTCGGTGCGAGCGTCGGCTCGATCGTGGCCGTCGCGCTGGCCGCAGGCGGCAGATACATTCTGATCGTGGTGCCATGGCCTTCCTCGCTGTAGATCTTGATGTGCCCCGCTGACTGCTTGATGAAGCCATAGACCATGCTGAGGCCGAGGCCGGTGCCCTTGCCCGGACCTTTCGACGTGAAGAACGGATTGAACACCTTGTCGATGATGTCGGAGGGGATTCCGGTGCCGGTGTCGCTCACCGCGATCATCGCATAGCGCCCTGGCCGGACGTCGCCCTGCAATTTAGCGTAGGTCTCATCGAGCAACACGGTGCCGGTCTCGAGCACGAGCTTGCCGCCATCAGGCATCGCGTCGCGGGCGTTGAGAGCGAGATTGAGGATCGCGGTGACGAGCTGGTTGGGATCGACGATCGCAAGGCAGGTCTCGTCCTCGAAGATCGATTCGATCTCGACATGCTCGCCGAGTGTCCGCTGCAGGAGCTTCGTGGTCTCGACGATCAGCAGGTTGACGTCGACCTCGCGTGGATCCAGTGGCTGCTTGCGGGCGAATGCCAGCAGATGCTGGGTGAGCTCGGCGCCGCGTGCGGCCGCCTCGTCGATCATCTTGGTGATCGCGGCAAGCTGCGGCTCGTTCCTCACCGCGTCGGCCAGGATCTCGATCGTCCCGGTGATGACGGTGAGGATATTGTTGAAATCATGCGCGATGCCGCCGGTGAGCTGGCCGACGGCTTCCATCTTCTCGGCCTGCCTCATGCGTTCCTCGGCCGCGATCTTGTCGGTGAGGTCGCGGACGAAGCCGTTGAATACGAAACCGTCGCGGGTCTTCAGCGCGGCGATGCTGAGTTCCGCGGTGAACTCCGTGCCGTCCCGCCGCCGTATCACCACCTCGCGGCGGCGCTGCTGCACCGGTTCGCCGCCCGATTTCAGGAACGCCGCCAACGCCGTCTTGAGCGGGCCGTCCGGCCGGCCGAGCAGCTCGAACACGTTCCTGCCGAGCGCCTCCTCGCGAGCCCATCCGAAGATGCTTGCCGCTTGCGGATTCCAGTAGCGGATGATGCCCTTCTGATCGATCTGCACGAAGGCATCGAGCGCGCTGTTGATGATGCCGCGCGCCAGTTGCTCGCTCTCGCGCAAATTCTCCTGCGCCTTGCGGCTTTCGGTCATGTCGCGCGCGGTCTTGCAGATGCCGATGATGGCGCCGGATGCCGATTTGATCGGCGAGATCGAGAGCGACACCTCAACCGTCGTGCCGTCCTTGCGCAGCCGCACGGTCTCATTGTTCGCGATCGTTTCGCCGGCGCCGATCCGGCGCAGCACATCGTCTGTCTCCGCGGCGCGATCGGGCGGTACGATCAGTGAGATGTGCCGGCCCACCGCTTCAGTCGCGGCATAGCCGAACAGGCGCTCGGCGGCCGGATTCCAGCCGGTGATGATACCACCTAGCGACTTTGTGATGACGGCGTCGTTGGCGGATTCGACCGCGGCGCTGAACAGGCGCTCGCGCCCGGCGAGGCGGTCGCGCGCAGCCTCGGTGCGCAAATGTTCGACCACCTCGCGCTCGAGCGCAGCCGCCTTGGCGTTTGCTTCATCGATCACGCGCACGAAGGCGCGCGCCAGCACGCCGGTCTCGCCCGGCGCGTCGACCGGAATGGCATCCGTGCCGTTCTTGGCCACGCTCTCGACCGCCGCCGTCAATTGCCCGATCGGCCACATCAGCGATCTTGCGATCAGGATCGCCAGTGCCGCCGCGGCCAGCACCGCGAGCAGGCCGACCACGATCGAGCTGTTGCGGATCGTCGCCGCCGGCGCCATGAACACTGCATTCGGCACCGTCTCGATCACCGCAATCCATTGATTGCCGGCGAGCAGCGCCGGCCCCAGCGCCACGCCGTTCGGCCGTCCGCCCGCGCCTTCGACCATGCGCGCGAAGCCCTGCGTCGTTCCCAGCGACGAGGCCAGATAGGGAAAGTCGCGCCGCCAGTCGGCCCCCGTCCCTGCCTGTCCGCCGAATTCGCGTGTTCGGTCAGGATGGACGAGGTAGTGGCCCCGGCCATCGACCACATAGGCCGTTTCGCCCGGCCGCACCGAGCCTGGCACGCGGTCCAGCTCGCCGCGCATGTCGATCTCGATCACGATGATCCCGAACGGCTTGCCGTCGGTCGCCGGCACCGTCGTCGCCACCCGCAGGATCGGCACCGGCTGCGCTGCGCCGGCTTCCTTGTCCAATTCGACCGGCGAGACATAGATCCCGCCGACGCCAAGTGCGAGCGTGTCACGGAAATAGGGCGCATCGCCGGCGCGCGGCAGCGCTGCTTCCGGCACGGCCCGAACGGCGCCATTCGGCCCCGAACGGTCGACGCGAGCGATTTCACGCCCGCCATCGGCAACGCCGATATAGCGCAGCCGCGCATATGCCGGCTTGGTCGCAAGCTGCGCCGCAAGGCGGCCTTCCAGCCGTTCGCGCCACAGCGTCTCGCTGACATGATCCAGCGGATCGGTCCCGTCGTTGAGGCGGGCCCGCATCATCCCGATCACCGCCGCAAAATCGCGAAAGATCACGATGTCGGCGCGCGCGTTGTCGGTCTGGGTAGCCAGGTCTCCCGCCACGAAGCGCGAATGCGCCTCGATCCGGTCGAGCACGCGCGGCACGATCGCCTGTTCCAGGTTGCGATAGCTCAGCCACGCGACCGCGCCGACTGTGATCGCAACCAGCGCAATCATCGCGATGGCGAGCCTGGTTGTGAGCGTCATCTGTGCTGTTGCGGCCTTCCTCCGTCCGGAGCGGGCGGCGGGCATTCGCGGCCCGGGCCTCTGATGCTAGAGCGTCTTATCAGGTGGAAGCAATACGGACTTGCCGGTCCCGCAATGCCTGTGACATGACTTCAACAGTGTTCCTCGACAGGTGCAAAATGACAAGAAAGAAAAGCCCGGAAACGCTCCGCAGCGCGCGCTGGTTCGCGCCCGATGATCTCAGGGCCTTTGGCCACCGTTCGCGTGCCATGCAGATGGGTTATGCGCCGGAAGAGTGGAAGGACCGGCCAGTGATCGCGATCATCAACACCTGGTCGGACGCCCAGCCCTGCCACATGCATTTCCAGAGCCGTGTCGACGACGTCAAGCGCGGCGTCCTCCAAGCCGGCGGCTTTCCGATGGAACTGCCGGCGCTGTCGCTGTCGGAATCGTTCCTGAAGCCGACCACCATGCTCTACCGCAACATGCTGGCGATGGACGCCGAAGAACTCTTGCGCGGCCATCCGGTCGACGGCGTCGTGCTGATGGGCGGCTGCGACAAGACCACGCCGGCGCTGTTGCTTGGGGCCACCTCCATGAACCTGCCCACGATCTATCTGCCGGCCGGTCCGATGCTGCGCGGCAACTGGAAGGGCCGCACGCTGGGCTCGGGATCGGACGCCTGGAAATATTGGGACGAGCGGCGCGCCGGTAAGATTTCGGATCGGGACTGGGTCGACATGGAAGCCGGCATCGCCCGCAGCTACGGCACCTGCATGACCATGGGCACCGCCTCCACCATGACCGCGATCGCCGAAGCCATCGGCATGACGCTGCCTGGCGCCTCCTCGATCCCCGCCGCCGATGCCGGCCACATCCGGATGGCCTCCGAATGCGGCCGCCGCATCGTGCAAATGGTCTGGGAGGATTTGACGCCGCAACAGATCCAGACACGCGAGGCGTTCGAGAACGCGATCACGGTTGCGATGGCGATGGGCTGCTCGACCAATGCGATCATCCATCTGATCGCGCAGGCCCGCCGCGCCGGCCAGGACATCTCGCTGGACGATTTCGAGAAGGCAAGCCGCAAGGTGCCGGTCATCGCCAATGTCCGCCCGAGCGGCGACCTCTATCTGATGGAGGATTTCTTCTATGCCGGCGGCCTGCCGGCGCTGATGAGCCGGATCAGGGATTATCTGCATCTCGACTGCATGACGGTGACCGGCAGGACGCTCGGCGACAACATCGCCCGCGCCGAAGTCTACAACGACGATGTCATCCGCACGGTCGCGAACCCGATCTACAGGGAGGGCGCGCTCGCGGTGCTCAAGGGCAATCTCGCGCCCGATGGCTGCGTGATCAAGCCAAGCGCCTGCGATCCGCGCTTCCTGAAGCATTCAGGCCCGGCGCTGGTGTTCGACGATTACCCCTCGATGAAAAAGGCGGTCGACGATCCCGATCTGGATGTGACGGCCTATCACGTCTTGATCCTGCGCAACGCGGGGCCGCAGGGCGGTCCGGGCATGCCCGAATGGGGCATGCTGCCGATCCCCACAAAACTCGTGAAGCAGGGCGTGCGCGACATGGTGCGGATTTCGGACGCGCGCATGAGCGGCACCAGCTACGGCGCCTGCATCCTGCATGTGGCTCCGGAATCCTATGTCGGCGGCCCGCTCGCACTGGTGCAGAACGGCGACCGCGTCACCCTCGACGTCGCGGCCCGCAGCATCAGGCTCGATGTTTCCGAGGACGAACTCGAGCGGCGCCGCGCCGCCTGGAAGCCGCCGGAGCGCCGCTACGAGCGCGGCTATGGCTGGATGTTCTCGCGCCACATCAAGCAGGCCAACGAAGGCTGCGATTTCGATTTTCTTGAAACCGACTTCGGCAAGCCGGTGGAAGAACCGTCGATCTACTGATCGCCGTGGTTCTCCACCTCTCCCGCTTGCGGGAGAGGTCGGCGCGCAGCGCCGGGTGAGGGCTCCCTCCATGGGGGACTCGCGGAGAGAACCCTCACCCCAGCCCTCTCCCGCAAGCGGGAGAGGGAGCCTAGCATCCCGGAATAATGAAAGGGAGGGCGAACGCCAATGCCCAAACTCAGCGACGCCACCCGCAACAAGCTGAAGACCGTCTCCACCGCCACGGTTGCCACCGCACTCTACAAACGCGGCTTCCGCATTCAGTGCATCCAGGACGTCCACCCGTTGAGCCCGGACCAGCCGACCATGGTCGGTGAAGCCTTCACGCTGCGCTACATGCCGGCGCGCGAAGACTTGAACAAGCTCGACGTCTTCCGCGACCGCTCACATCCGCAGCGCAAGGCGATCGAGGATTGTCCGCCCGGCGCCGTGCTGGTGATGGACAGCCGCAAGGATGCGCGCGCCGCCTCCGCCGGCGCCATCCTGGTGACGCGGCTGATGAAGCGCGGCGTTGCCGGCGTCGTCACCGATGGCGGCTTTCGCGATTCCGTGGAGATCGCCGGGCTCGGCTTTCCCGCCTATCATCACCGGCCGAGCGCGCCGACCAATCTGACGCTGCACCAGGCGATCGAGATCAACGTCCCGATCGGCTGCGGCGATGCACCGGTGTTCCCCGGCGATGTGATCCTCGGCGATGCCGACGGCGTCATCGTCATTCCCGCGCATCTTGCCGACGAGATCGCCGAGGAGACCTTCGAGATGACCGCATTCGAGGATTTCGTCGCCGAGGAAGTCCACAAGGGCCGTGGTATCTTCGGCCTCTATCCCGCCACCGATCCGCAGACATTGACCGATTTCGCGGCGTGGCGGAAAAGGAACGGACGCTAGATCGTTTTGTTGGAGCATGATCGCCGCGCAAGCGCTTCCGGATCGTGCTCTGGTTAGTTCTCAAGCATCGTCGGCACCAAGCCCGACCAAGACGGAGGAAAGCCATGCTGATGTTCAACAATCTGATCGACGGCGAATGGATGTCGGACGGTGCGCGCTCGCCCAACGTCAATCCATCCGATACCAACGACACCGTCGGCGAAGCCGTGCGCGGCACCCGCGCCCAGCTTGATGCCGCGGTCTCCGCCGCCAAGGCGGCATTCCCAGCGTGGTCGCGTGCGACGCCGCAGGTCCGCTACGAGATCCTCAAGAAAGCGTCCGATGAAATCCTCGCGCGCAAGGATGAACTCGGCCGCTTGCTATCGCGCGAGGAAGGCAAGACCCTGCCCGAGGGCATCGGCGAAGCCGCGCGTGCGGGGCAGATCTTTGCGTTCTTTGCGGGCGAGTGCCTGCGTATGGCTGGCGAGAAGCTTCCATCTGTGCGTCCCGGCATCGACGTCGAGATCACCCGCGAAGCCCTGGGCGTGGTCGGCTTGATCACGCCCTGGAATTTCCCGATCGCGATTCCGGCCTGGAAGATCGCGCCCGCGCTCGCCTATGGCAACACGGTCGTGATCAAACCGGCTGATCTGGTGCCGGGCTCGACCTGGGCGCTGGTCGATATCCTGCAGCGCGCCGGTCTGCCCAAAGGCGTGCTCAACCTGGTGATCGGCCGTGGCTCCGAGGTCGGCGCTGCGCTGCTCGAACATCCCGATGTCGCCGCGGTCAGCTTCACCGGATCGGTGGCGACGGGCCAAAAGGTTGCGGCGGCCTGCGTGGCATCGCGGCCGATGAAGAAGTTCCAGCTCGAGATGGGCGGCAAGAATCCGCTGGTCATTCTCGACGATGCCGACCTCAAGGTCGCGGTCGAATGTGCCGTCAACAGCGCGTTCTTCTCTACCGGCCAGCGCTGCACGGCGGCCTCGCGCTTGATCGTCACCAAGGGCATTCACGACAAGTTCGTCGCCGCGCTCACCGAGCGTCTGAGCGGCCTCAAGGTCGACGACGCCTTGAAGGCCGGCACCGACATCGGCCCCGTCGTCGACCAGAACCAGCTCGATCAGGACCTGAAATATCTGTCGATCGGCAAGGACGAGGGCGCCAAGCTCGTGTTCGGCGGCGAGCGGCTGAAGCGCGATGCGCCCGGCTTCTATCTGCAGCCGGCGCTGTTCACCGAAGTGACCAACAAGATGCGGATCGCACGCGAGGAAATCTTCGGACCGGTCGCGAGCGTCATTCGCGTCAACGACTATGCCGAGGCGCTGGCCGCCGCAAACGATACGGAGTTCGGTCTATCCGCCGGCATCTGCACCACCAGCCTGAAATACGCCAGTGACTTCAAGCGAAATGCCGAGGCGGGCATGGTGATGGTCAACCTGCCAATCGCCGGTGTCGACTATCACGTCCCGTTCGGTGGCCGAAAAGGATCGAGCTATGGTCCGCGCGAGCAGGGCAAATACGCGGCGGAGTTCTATACAACCGTGAAGACCGCCTATACGAATCCCTAGAGCATGATCCGATCGGGCTGAATCTTCACCTCTCCCGCTTGCGGGAGAGGCGTAGGCCGCCCTCGGCGGCCGTTCTTAGAGAACGCCGAAGCGGAGCTTCGGCTATGGCGTAGCGCCGGGTGAGCTCTCTCCACTCGGGGAATCCCAATGCGGAGATACCCCCACCCCAGCCCTCCCCCGCAAGCGGGAGAGGGAGCGCTGTCTCATCGTGGCTGCACCTTAACCTGATCGGCTCAGGCTCTACTTTGGCCGCTACAACATCTCCGGCTTGAACAGCTTGCGATATTTCCGCGTGTTCTCGCCGGAGATCATGAACTCACCGTCGCCGCGATAATGGATCGTCTTCGGATATTTCGGCGAGGCCGCGACATGCGCCTTCACTACCTCCAGCACGAACAGGCTGTATTTCCGGATCAGGCTTGAATCGATCAGCCGGCATTCGAAATTGGCGTAACACTCCTCGATCAACGGCGCACGCACCTGTTCGCCGGGCCTGGGCGTCAGACCGAATTCGGCGAACTTGTCGATGTCGCGCCCGGAACTGTTGCCGATTTTGACCACCGTCGGCGCCAACTCGGCGGTCGGCACATTGATCACGCATTGCCTGCTGCGGCGGATCAATTCGAAGGAATGGTTGGCGTTCCAGACGTAGCAGCCGATCAACGAGGGCTGAAACTCCATGATCATGTGCCAGCCCATGGTCATGATGTTGGTCTCATTCCTGTGCGCCGAGCTGACCAGCACGATCGGCCCCGGCTCGAGAAAGCGACGCACGTTGTCGACAGGGAAATCTGTCTTGGTGTAGCGCGGCATCAGCCCTCCTCTCCGTTGTCGTCTCGGACAAGTGAGCGTAAGCGAACGCCGATTCGGGACCCATAACCACAGGCAGTCATGGTGAAGAAGACTCGGAGTTACAGCCTCATTCAACAACGAGGTTTGGTGGTTATGGGTCCCGGGTCAAGCCCGGGACGAGGTGTGGAGAGAGGGCGGGCTCATTCTCCAACCGGTGGCCCGGCGTCTACGCCACCGCCTCCGCCAGCCCCACCGCCCACAGCGCAAAGGCGTAGACGATCGCGATTTCATCGAGACGGTTGAAGCGGCCCGAGGCGCCGCCGTGGCCGGCGCCCATGTTGGTGCGGAGCAGCACCGGCCCGCCGCCAGTCATGGTCGCGCGCAATCGGGCCATCCATTTCGCGGGCTCCCAATAGGTCACGCGCGGATCGGTGAGGCCGCCCATCGCAAGGATCGCGGGATAATCCTTCGGTGCGACATTGTCGTAGGGCGAGTAGGACAGGATGGTGCGAAAGTCCTTTTCGCTCTCGATCGGGTTGCCCCATTCCGGCCATTCCGGCGGCGTCAGCGGCAGCGTGTCGTCGAGCATGGTGTTGAGCACGTCGACGAAGGGCACCTCGGCGACGATGCCGCCGAACAGTTCGCCGGCGCGGTTCGCGACCGCTCCCATCAGCATGCCGCCGGCCGAGCCGCCATGGCCGACGATGCGTTTTGTGCTGGTGTACTTTGCATCGATCAGCGCGCGGGCGGAAGCCGCGAAATCATCAAAGCTGTTGGTCTTCTTCTCGCGCTTGCCGTCGAGATACCAGCCCCAGCCCTTGTCGGCGCCGCCGCGGATATGCGCGATCGCGTAGACGAAGCCGCGGTCGACCAGCGATAAGCGGTTGCTGCTGAAGGAAGCCGGCATCGCCATGCCGTAGGAGCCGTAGCCGTAGAGCAAGAGCGGCGCCTTGCCGTCGCGGACGAAATCCTTGCGGTACAGGATCGAGACCGGCACCTCTGCGCCGTCATGTGAGGTCGCCATGATGCGTGTCGTGACGTAGTCGGCCGGGTCGTGGCCGGACGGAATCTCCTGGCGCTTGCGCAACACCCGCGTCCGCTTCGTCATCTCGTAATCGTAGACTTCCGACGGCGTCGTCATCGACGAATAGGAGAAGCGCAGGTTCGTCGTCTCGAACTCGTAGGAGCCCATGGTGTCGAGCGAGTAGGCGGCCTCGTCGAAGGCGATCGCATGCTCCTCGTTGGTCAAGAGGTCGCGAATCACGATCGCCGGCAGCGCATTGGCGCGCTCCAGTCGTACCATATGGCCACTGAAAAGCTCGAGGTCGAGAATGTAGATGCCTTCGCGATGCGGGATCAGGTCGCGCCAATTCTTGCGCTCGGGCGAGCCGAGCGGCGCCGTCACCACCTTGAAGTCGATCGCATCGTCGGCATTGGTCAGGATGAGCAGCTCTTCGCCGCGGTCGGCAACCGAATACTGCACGCCCTCTTCGCGCTCGGCGATCAGCCGCGGCGGCGCCTCGGGATTGCGGAGATCGATCAACCGCTGCTCCGAGGTCTCGTGATCGCCGCCGGCGATCACGCAGAAGCGTCCGCTCGCGCTCTCATGCAGATGGGTGAACCAGCCGGAATCCTGCTCCTCGTAAACCAGCACGTCGTCGGCCTGTCCGGTGCCGAGCCGATGGCGCCAGACCTGCATCGGGCGATGATTGTCGTCGAGCTTGATGTAGAAGAAGCTTTTCGCATCCGCGCTCCAGACCACGCCGCCATCGGTCTCCTCGACGAGGTCGTCGAGATCGTTGCCGGTTGCCCAGTCGCGCACGCGTATCGAGAAATATTCCGAGCCCTTGGTGTCGGCGCTCCAGGCATGCAGCCTGTGGTCGGGCGAATGCCGGCTGCCGCCGAACCTGAAATAGTCGCGGTCCTTCGCCAGTGCATCGCCGTCGAGCACAAAATGCGCCTCGCCGCCGTTGCGCGGCATGCGGCCGAATATCTCGTGCTGCCCTGCCTCGCGGTATTTACGAAAGTAAGCGAACGGACCATCGGGCGAGGGCACGCTGGAGTCGTCCTCCTTGATCCGCCCGCGCATCTCCGCGACCAGCTTCTTCTGCAACGGCGCGGTGTGGCCGAGCAGGCTCTCGGTATAGGTGTTCTCGGCTTCGAGATAGGTGCGGATATCAGGATCGAGGATTGCGGGATCGCGCAGCACCTCCTGCCATTTCGGATCCTTCAGCCAGGCGAAATCGTCTGTCACGATGATGCCGTGCCGCGTGAAGGAATGCGGCCGCCGCGGCGCGACGGGCGCCGGGTGGGCAGGCTTCTTGGTGGTGGATTGGTCCACTCGGTCCTCGTTCCGTTTCAAAGGCTACGCCTTATATCGGGACGCAGGCGAGGATTGCCAGATGGACGAACCGTAGCCGTTGGAGCGCAGCGCAACCCGGGACCGCCGTTGCAGGTGGCGATAGAACCCGAGTTACGCTGCGCTTCACCCGGGCTACAAGGTCAATCCGCATGCACGCTTTCGCCGAGCCACGCGATCGCGGCCTCGGTTCCGCCTTTGCCGTGGGGAATGCCGAGTGCGTTGAGGCCGACCTCGACGACGCCGAGCGTGCCCAAGATCATCGGCGCATTGACATGGCCCATATGGGCGATGCGGAAGGCCTGGCCCTGGAGGTCACCGATGCCGGTGCCGAGCACGACGCCGCATTTCTCCTTGCAGTAACGCTGCAGCGCGGCCGGGTCATAGCCGTTCATGGTGACCGTCGTCACCGTGTTCGAGCGCTCGGCAGGCTCGGTGATGTTGAAGCCGAGCACCTGCCCCTCGGCCCACACCGCAACGGCGCGCCGCACCGCTTCCGCAAGCAGGCTATGGCGTAGATGAGCGTTCTGCAGCCCCTCGGCGGTGAGCATGTCGATCGCCTTGCGCAGCGCGAACAACAGGTGCACCGGTGCGGTGCCAGCATATTTGCGATAGTGCTCGGTGCCCTCGCGTTCGGTCCAGTTCCAATACGGCGTGCGCAGGTCGGCGCGCTTGTGCACCTCCTGCGCGCGCGCGTTCGCCGCGACAAAGCCAAGGCCCGGCGGCGTCATCAGCCCCTTCTGCGAGCCGGACATCGCGACGTCGATGCCCCAGGCGTCCATCTCGAACGGCATGCAGCCGAGCGAAGCCACGGTATCGACCATGAACAGCGCCGGATGGCCGCTCGCCTTGATCGCCTTGCCGATCGCTTCGATGTCGTTATAGGCGCCGGAGGCGGTGTCGACCTGCACCGCGAGGATCGCCTTGATCGTGTTGTCCTTGTCGCGCCGCAGCCGCTCTTCCACTTCAGCGGGCCGGATCGCGCGGCGCCAGTGGCCCTTCAACACTTCGACCTCGGCGCCCATCGCGGATGCGGCAAGACCCCAGCCGATCGCAAAGCGCCCGCTCTCCAGCACCAGCACCTTGTCGCCGCGCGACAGCACGTTCGAAAGCGTCGCTTCCCAGGCGCCATGGCCGTTGGCGATATAGATGTAGGAGTTGCCCTTGGTGGCAAATAGCTTCGAGAGATCGCGCAAGAGGCTCTCGGTCAGTTCGACCATCTCTGCCGAGTAGATATCGAGCGCCGGACGATGCATCGCCTGCAGCACTTCGTCGGGCATCGTGGTGGGTCCGGGGATGGCCAGAAATTCCCGGCCCGCGCGAACAGTCATTGTTGGCTTCCTGGTTAATCTGCCTCACACACGTGGATGCAGGGATTGGCTGCAAATTTCAACCCACAGAGGCGTTATTTTCCGATTGCATCGGCGACGGCATGCCAGATCTGATCCTTGATCTCGATCGCCGGCGGGCTCGGGATCGTCGTCGCCGGGCCGTCACGCGGCTTGCATGCTTCGACCAGCCTTAAGATCCAGATCTCGCCGTCGGTGTAATAGAGGTCGCCGCCGCCGTTGCGGCCCGCGATCGTCGGGCCGATGCCGGTGACCTGATATTTCGCGGTGACCATGCGGGCGTTTTCCAGGTCAGCCGTGAGCAGCGCCCGCTCGGCGTCGAGGTCGGGACTGATGTGATGGGTGATCGCGCCGGTGTAGTGGCTGACGCCGACGCTGCGATCTTGCGTAGCTGCGCCGAGCCACACCGGCCTACCCTCTTCGCCCTTATCGAGCACCTGCCAGTAGCGCACATGGTTGCGGCGATCGGCGCTGTTTCCGATCGGCTTCTCGAAAGCGAGGTCCTCGCGCCGGCCGAGATAGAAGAGATTGCTGACCGGCGCGTCACGATAGGGGCGGTCGAGCAGCACGCTGCCGACGATCTCGAGCGACGATTTCAGCGTGATCGGATCGGCGGGATACCAGCCGGCGGCGTGCATGGCGCAGACCACGTCGAACTTGTCGCCGATGAGCCCGATATTCATGGGATCGCCGGGAATCCCTTGCGCGGTGCGCGTCACCATCGGCAGGTTGGCAAGGCCCTTCTGGTGCTCGTGATGGGTCCAGAACGCCGGCAGCAGCAGATAGGCGGCAAGCGCGTAGATCGCGAGCGTCAGCACCAGCAGCAATTGGATGCGCCGGAGCCGTCCCCGCCGCGCCGAAGGTTGCGCCTTGTTATCGAGCTCTGTCACGACCACGTTCTCGAACGGAGGTTGCGAACCCCACGTTAAAGACTGGCTAGCGTCTTGTCTCGCGGCAGCCGGCTGCCTCGGCCTCCTCGACCGAGCAGAACCAGCGCGTGCCCTTGGCGATCTTCATCTGGATCTTGGCGTACCAGCGGCTTTGCGGTGTGTGATAGATGCATTCGCCTGACGTGTTGACGTTGCCCTTGATGGTGCAGTCGGGCGAGGGCGCGACCGGGCCCGACGCGGAGGCGAGCAGGATGGTGCGCGCGTTCTCCGGCGGCTTCACGCTACCCAGGATCGGCGTCTTCTTGTTGCGGATGCGCCAGTCCCAGGGCGCGATGAAGGCGCCCTGCCACATGCCGGCTTTCGCGTCGCGTGCGGCTTTCTCGTCGGCCTCATAATCGTGCGACAGCCGCGTAGAGGCGAGCGCCCAGCCGTTTCTGACCAGCCATTTCTGAATGTCCTGCCCGTCGACCTGGCAGCGCGCCACGGTGCGGCCGCGGCGGTCCGTCGAGCGGGGATGGCAGGTCCAGCTCTTGGCCCCGGCATGCTTGATCAGCTCGTCGCGCGCGGCGATCCCGCAGGTCCAGCGCTCGCCGTGGGTGTTGAGACAGAGCTGGTCGGTGGAGGGCGCGTCGATGCTGCCAAGCCGGATGCGACTGGTGCCGATCAGGATCTGGTCGCCTTCGCGGATCTTCGGCACGCCGGTGATATCGGCGGCCTGCGCCAGCGTGGGCAACAGCAGGAGGGCGGCAATGAGAAGCAGCGATCGCATCGGCAGTTCACGAAATTGGTGGGCGATTGTGCGGAGAATCGGGCAGGCAAACCAGTAGCGCGAACGCCGCAGCCGTTTCAACTTCGCGTCATTGCCCGCCGCGCCAGCGCCAGCGCCATCAGCACGAAAGCCGAGGTCACTTCGGGGCCGCCGACCAGAATTCGCGTCGGCGTCTTCATCTTGTTCCACTCGTAGGCCTTGTACGGCCCACGCCGGCCGCCCTCGCCGAAGCTCGCGACGATGCAGTGCAGCGCCGGCGTGAACGTCGCGACCTCGGCGCCAAGATGTGCCAGCGCCATCAGCGCCAGCGCCGCGTCGAACGCGTTCATCTCATGGGCGATCAACTCCTGCTCGACATAGAGCAGCACCTGCGCGCGGATCATCGCGAACACGCCGGTCGGATCGATCAGCCGCTGCGCCGCCAGCGGCAGCGCGATGAAGGCGGCGTAGCAGCGGCCGAAATAGGCGCAATAGAGCTCCGGCAGGTAGTAGATATGCGAGCGCGGATTCTTGAACGCGCCGCTTTCCACCAGGCGCCGCTGGAAATCGATGATGCGGTGCACCGTCTCCAATCGCTGCGGCGTCTCCAAAATCCGCCAGCGCTTAAGATTGCGGAAGCTGACCTCGAGGATATCAAGATTCAGCGTCGGATCGAGATCGTTGCCGTAGGGACGATCGCCGGCGAGATTGTCGATCCAGGTGACGACGCCGCCTTCGTAGTCGATATTGTCGTTGAGCGGCACGGTGACGCGCGGCTCGTTGGCGCCGCTCCGCACCTGGTAGCCGCGATAGAAATCCAGCAGCGGCTGCCCCAGGATCGGATGCTCGCTGCCGGCCTGCGTCGCCGCCGAGAACGAGCAGGCGGTGGTATCGCAGTCGGGCACATAGATGCCGAAGCCGAGATCCTGCTTGATTTGGGCGAAGAAGCGCGAGAAGCGCGGATGCGGCAGGGACGCCAGCGCCGTGATCACGTTCACGGTCGAGCCGTCATGTGAGGGCACCTCCTCGGCGCTGATCGATAAGCAGAAGTCCACCATGTCGGCGATCGCCCCGCGCGCGGCGCTGGTCTCCGCGCCAGAGGCGAGCCCGGTCTCGATGAAGCTCAAAAGCGCCTCGGTGAAGAACGCATCGTAATAGGCCGAGCGATGGCGGATCTGCATCGGCTCCCACATCGGCTCGGCGATGCCGCGCCAGGGCGGGTTGATCAGCGCGCGCGCCGGCGAATGCGCGATGAAGATGCGCGCGAGGTTGAACAGCAATGTTGAATTCTTGTAGCCGCGCGAGTTCAGTCCGGTCAGCGCCATCAACAGTTCGCGCCCGCAGATGTCGGCATCGCCGATCAGGTTGAACGCCGCATAGGTCGGGATGAAGCCGTTTCTGGCATAAGCGCGGAGCAGATGCGCGCCGCAGGCCCGGATCACGCGCTCGATCTCGCCTGCCGCCGGTGCCCGCACCGGGGGAGCCGCGGCGGGCATGGGATGCCGCACGTCGATATCTTCTATCAGCGCGGCGACGGGCGCGCCGACCGCCGCCCAGTCCGGCGCCTCGGCATCGCGCGCCTCGCGCAGCGCCGCCTGCAGCGCGCCAAGCCGCGCGCCGTCGTGCAAGGCCGGCAGGCCGGTCCGCCGCAGCAGCCCTCGCAGCGCTGGATTGCCGAGCGCGGTCCGGTAGAATTTTCCTAAGTGCGCGTCGCCGCCGCGATATTTCAGCAGCAGGGGGTCGCAGACGTCGTACAGCGACGGCCCGTCCTTGCGGACCGTCAGCGCCCGGCACACCGCCCCGGCAATGTCATGCAAACCCATGCCACCCCTTTCTGGCGCGCACGATTTTTCTGGCGCGCACGATTTTCGCGACGGCCGGGAACCGGCTTGTTCGAGAAAAATCCTGCGCAATCCAAGGAGGCCCCGCCCAGAAGCCCCCGCAAACCCTTGAATCGCAGCACAAAATCGCGGGAAACACAAATGTGATGATGATCACGTACGTGGCCGCCTTTTGGCACAATCGTTGACCCCGGCGCATTACGGATAAGGCCGAAAGGTCGAATCAAGTTGCTCCGGAAGGCTCAGCGGGTTAAGGGTTTCTGTGTTGCGGTGCCGCAAATTGAGGACAATTCACCGGCACTCGATGAAGCAACCCCTAAAACCATAGACGGCTTTGACGCGACTATATGGTCGCGCCTTGGTCAACGATTGGGATCAGAAACGCATGAAGTTCAGGCAGCTCTCCCTTTCCCGCCGCACTCTCACCGTCGCCGCCGCGTGCGTTGCAATGGTGTCGCTGGCGATTGGCGCGCATGCTGCGCTGAACAAGCGGCCGCTCGAGGCGGCCAAGGCGGTTGCGACCGAGCAGAGCGTCGTGCCGGCGAAGGCGGCCCGCGTCGCGCTGATCATCGGCAACGGCCATTATCCCGATGCGAACCATCCGCTGCAGCAGCCGATCAACGACGCCCGCGAATTGGGCGCGGCGCTGCGCCAAGGCGGCTTTGACGTCGACGTCGTCGAGGACGCGACCAGGGACGACATGACCCGCGCCGTCGACCGCCTGAAGGCTAAGGTCGGGCCGGACACGGTGGTGATGCTGTTCTTCGGCGGCTTCGGCGTGCAGGCCGGCCGCGAGAGCTTCATGCTTCCCGTCGACGCCGCGATCTGGAAGGAGGCCGACGTCCGCCGCGATGGCCTCAGCGTCGAGCAGGTGCTGGCCGCGATGGACGAGAAGGGCGCGAAGGCCAAGCTCGTCGTGCTCGATGCCTCCCGCCGTAACCCTTACGAGCGCCGCTTCCGCTCCTACAGCCACGGCCTGGCCCCGATCAGCCCGCCCGAGAACACGCTGGTGATCACGTCGGCGACGCCGGGCAAGGTCATCGAGGAGTCCAAGGCCACGAATAGCCTGCTGGTCTCCGAGCTCCTGGGCAACCTGAAGACCCAGGGTGGCATCGAGTCCGCCTTCAACAAGACCCGCGTCTCGATCTCCCGCTCCAGCGAAGGCGAGCAGGTCCCGTCGGTGTCCTCCTCGCTGCTCGAAGACATCCGCCTCGGCGGCTAATGCCGCACGTGGTGCCCTTCACCTCCCCTTGAAAAAGGGGAGGTCGATTTGCGCGCAAGCGCAAAGCGGGTGGGGATCCTGCCTCCACGAGTCCCGCTCTCACGACCACCTGCGCCCGGGGCCAGACCCCCATCCCGACCTTCCCCCTTTCAGGGGGAGGGAGCGATTCGGCACAAGCTGGAGCTGTCACCTCCCCTTGAAAAGGGGAGGTCGATTTGCGCGCAAGCGCAAAGCGGGTGGGGATCTGTCTCCAGGAGCGCCGGCGCCCCTCACTTCCCCTCCGCGCTCGCCATCACCGGCCGCACCGGGTCGCCCTCGCGCAGCAGGGCGCCTGCGCGCGCCACCACAATGTCGCCTTCCTGCACGCCGCCGCGGATCTCGACCTGGCCGGCCTGCATCAGCCCGGTCTCGACCCGCCGCGTCTCGATGCGGTCGTGCTTGACCACCTGCACCACGGTGCCGGCCGAGCCATAGAGGATCGCGGTCAGCGGCAGCGCGACGCCGCAGCTCTGCCCGGTCCTGATCTGCGCGCGGCCGGACGAATTCACCAGAAGCCGCCGGGGCGCGTTGATGCCGACGATCACCTGGCCGAGCTGGCTGTTCGGCTCCACCGTCGGCGCCACCCGCCGCACCTTGCCGTCGACGTCGCCGGCGCCGATGATCCTGATCGACGCCGTCTGGTTCGGCGCCAGTTTGCCGAGGTCCCGCGTCGGCACCATGCCGATCAGGTCGAACTCGTTGCGCGCGATGATCGAGAACAGCGCCTCGCCCTTGCCGCCGGCGATCGTGCCGACGATCGCGCTCGAGGCCGAGATCGTCCCCGCCACCGGCGCGGTGACGTTGATCTGTCCGCCCTCGGGCAGGTTCAGCCGCGCCAGGATCTGCCCCGCGGTCACATTGTCCCCCGCATCCGCCATCACCTCCGCCACCTTCAGCCCGAACCGTTCAGGCCGCACCTGCGTCTCCTCCCGCGCCATGATGGTCCCGGATACTTCGACGATATTGCCGAAGCAGGTCTTCGAGGCCTTCAGCACGGTGACGGTCGCGCCCTTGGGGCTCTCGGGCTCCTCGGCGGCGAGGGTGGAGAAGATGGCGGCCGCGGAGAGGGCGGCGGCGAGGAAGAGCGATGCAAAAGGATGGGCAGGAAGGCTGCGCATTGGATTGTTCCCGGGTGCGGCTCCATCGATACCAGATGGCCCTTGAACGCGCCAAGCACCGCGCGATATATATCATGGGTAGCTATCGAAAATCAGGAGGCGGATCATGACTGCAACCGCCAAATTGTTCATGCACGGCCGCAGCCAGGCCGTCCGCCTGCCCAAGGAGTTTCGCTTCGAGGGCAGCGAGGTGCGCGTCAGCAAGGTTGGCGACAAGGTAATCCTTGAGCCGATCAGGAAGCAGCCGTTCGATGTGGACGCGTGGTTCGCGCGCCTCGATGAACTCGGAGGGCGGGACTTCCTGCCCGAGGGCATTCCGGACGAAGCGCCGGCCGAACCTGATCCGCGCGTGTTCTTCGACGAATGATCTGTCTCGACACCAACATCGCCATCTACGTCATGAATCGCCGCATTCCCTCGGTCAGGCATCGTCTGGCGGAGCAGTTGCGGCTGGGGACGGAAATCGGCTTTCCGGCGATCGCATTGTTTGAGTTGCGTTACGGTTACGCGCGCAGCAACAGACGTATTGAGTCCGAGCTTCTGCTCGAGGAGTTTCTTGCGCCGGGGATTGCTGTCCTTCCGTTCGAAGCCGAAGATGCGTCTCACGCGGGCGACATCCGCGCTTATCTGGAAAGCAAGGGGACGCCGATCGGGCCGTACGACTGTCTCATCGCAGCGCAAGCGCGGCGGCACAGCGCCGCACTGGTGACGCTCAACACCCGCGAGTTTTCGCGCGTGCCGGGGCTGATCGTGGTGGACTGGGCGGCGTGACGGCTAAGGGAGCGGCGTCGGCGGACCTGCGTCTCGTCCCGCGGCATCATGATCCCGGACACCTCGACGATATTGCCGAAGCAGGTTTTCGACGCCTTCAGCACGGTGACGGTCGCGCCCTTGGGAGCCTTGGGCTCCTCGGCGGCGAGGGTGGGGGAGATGGCGGCCGCGGAGAGGCAGGCGGCGAGGAGGAGGGTGGGGGGCTTCGGCCAAATGTAACGAGTGAAGCAGATCGACATCGGCATTCCGTCCCACGTATCAGCGCGGAACTAGGACCGCCAAGTCCGGTTGCTCGAATGGGGAGAGGGCGAGGCCAACGGCGCCGAACCCCTTCCGGCTAATCTTTTGCGACCTCGGTACCGCGACCGGCTTGTTCCTTTTCGCGAATTCGGCGGAAGATTTCGTGGGCAAGGTGCTCGTGGGCAACCGACCGGAACTGTTTGTCCGTCATGACCCGAGAAAAGATCTCTTCGTTCCCGTCCATACGGTCTATGAACAGCTCGTCAAGCATGCGTTCTAGGTACGCCGAGAAGTTCGCAAGGTTATTGGCTTTTGCGGCCTCCACGATTTTCTCGTCTCCTTCCGCGCTGGCGCGTATCTGATCAAAGAATAATTGATCAGCTTCGGTGAAGTCGGTACCGAAGCGTTCGTTCAGTTTTGCGACCAATGTGGACAGAGCAACGCCTTCTTCCGAGAATCCTCCGGTCCCAACATCAGTCGGCCCTTTGAGCGGCTCGGCTTCACCATAGCCCAGATCGATTGATCCCTCGGTCATCTGCTGCAAGCGAAAAAACCGAAGAGCAACCTCATCATCCAAGGCAAAGGTTTTGCCGCCTCCGGGCGGCGGCAACTTGGCGATCAGATTGCGCACGAAGGCGTAAAGCTTTTCAAGCTCGCTGTCCTGATACGGAATGATTTGGGAGAGGAAGGCATAGAGATTCCGGTAGGCAGTCAGCTGGTCACGAAATTCATCCTGCTCTGGCTCTTTCCTCCCTCGGAACCGCTGCACCACAGTATCAAGGACCGAATTCATCAGCCGATGGTCGGTAGCCGAGTGATCGCGCTTGCCTCGATACCAAACCTTAGCGAAAGCATCGACGTCTTGAGGCGTGAAGATGACCCAACTTAGGAGCTTATGCTGCAGCTCGGAAAGCCGGTGCGGATCAGCGTTCTCGCCGATGGGTGTCACCTCGTAATAAGGCTTGAAAGCTTTGTAGATGTCGCTTTCCTCATTTGCGAAATCGAGAACAAAGGTCCTCGCCTTGCCTGGAGCCATTCGGTTCAACCGCGATAGCGTCTGCACTGCCTGTACCCCAGCAAGACGCTTGACTACGTACATCGTCTGTAGCAGCGGCTGGTCGAAACCCGTCTGATATTTCTCTGCGACTAGGAGGACTCGGTAATCATCGCGCTCAAAGGCCTCGGGCAGTTCGCTTTCGGCCATTCCGCCGTTCATTGAAACTTCCGTGTAAGTGAGGCCTGAGTCTTCGGGTTCTTCAATAGTTCCGGAAAACGCCACCAGTGAGCGTATCCCCGTGTAGCCGTGATCCTTGATATAGCTGTCAAAAGCCAACTTGTATTTGACGGCTGCACGTCTCGAACCGGTAACAACCATTGCCTTGGCGCGGCCGCCAAGCTCGTGCATGACGTAGAGCCGGAAATGCTCGATAATCACCGAAACAACTTGGTCGATATTGACCGGGTGCAGTTCAAGGTACTGGGTCAGCGCTTTGCCCGCCTGTTTGCGCGGCACCTCGGGGTCGTCCTCAATCTGCTTGATAAGACCAAAGAAGCGTTTGTAGGTCGTGTAGTACTGGAGTACGTCCATGATGAAGCCTTCTTCAATGGCTTGCCGCATGGTGTACTGATGAAACGGCGACGTGCCTGATGGCCCCGGCTCGTCGAATAACGTTTTGGTCTTGAATTTCGGCGTGGCGGTAAAGGCGAAGAAGCTGAGATTGGGCTGACGCGCGCGCTTCAGCGCCTCTCGCAAGATTGCGGCCCTAGTTTCTTCTGAAAGATCGTCGTCTTCCTCGTCGGAGAGTTGCGCGGCGATGGCAGCTTCAATCCCGTGCTTGTTTAGCATGCCCTTAAGCGCAATTGCTGTTTCTCCGCTCTGCGAGGAATGCGCCTCATCCACTATTACCGCGAAGCGTTTGCCTGCGGTGTCGATCTTCACTGCAGACCCTTTCTTTTCCAAGGTGGAGAGCGCTTGCGTAATGAATGGGAATTTCTGAATGGTGGTGATAACAATGGGCGTCCCGTTCGATAGCGCACGGGCAAGCTGCTGGGTGTCCTCGTCAATCTTTTCGACCACGCCGGTCTTATGCTCGATCTGATAGATCGTGTTCTGCAATTGATGGTCGAGCACTCGCCGGTCCGTCACGACGATTACCGAGTGAAATACCTTCTGGTCATTGGCGTCATGTAAGTTCGCCAACCGGTGGGCCAGCCAAGCGATTGAGTTTGACTTGCCCGAGCCAGCGGAGTGCTGAACGAGGTAATTCCGCCCTGGTCCGTTCGCCCGCGCATGCGCAACGAGCGCCCGCACCGTATCGAGCTGATGATAGCGCGGGAAGACCATTGTTTCCTTGCGGATCGTCCGCACGCCCTTATCGGTCTTGACCTGCCGCTCCTTCACTTCAAGGTGCATGAAGCGCTGGAGGATATCGATCAGGCTATCGGCCTGTAGCACCTCGTCCCAGAGATAGTGGGTCTTCCAATTACCCTCCACCGGTGGATTGCCGGCGCTCTGATTGTTGCCCCGGTTGAATGGCAGAAAGGCCGTCTCCTTGCCTTTGAGGCGCGTGGTCATCCACACCTCATCGGGGTCAACCGCAAAATGCACCAGCGCCCGTTTCTTAAAGGCGAAGAGCAAGTCGCGCTCATCGCGCTCTTCGCAATATTGGCGCACTGCATCCGCGGCCCGCTGGCCAGTCAGCGGGTTCTTCAGTTCAGCCGTCGCGACCGGGATGCCGTTCAGGCTGAGCGTCACGTCAATGATGCAGCGCTGGTTCTTGCCGTCCGCCTTCTTCATCACTGAGGTGAAGGCTACCTGGCGGGTGATGGCTAGCCGATTCCGGGCATAGCCTGCGGCAGCATCCGGATTCATACGGGAGTTGGGCCGGAAATAGGCAAGGCGAAAACTCTTCCCGTAGCACTTGAATCCATGCCGCAAGACGTGGAGAGTGCTCTTTAGCTCAAGTTCTTTGGCGAGGCTGTCAAGCACGGTATGCTCGGTCTTTGCCCCGAGTAGGGCCTCCAACTGGCTCCATTTAGTCGTCTGGCTCTCTTTGAGAAAGCTCGTCACATCGTGCGGGAAGAGTGCGAGCGCCTCGTTGTAGGCGCTGGGCGCACGCTTCGCATATCCTCCCTTGCCGACTAATCCGGCCTCAATCGCAATCTCGAAGTCTCGTTCGGCGTGGCTGGACATGCGTCAAATCTCCTGCACCAAGGTGTTCTGCAGCAGCGCCAATCCAGAGTCTTGTCGCTCGACAATTTTTCCTGTCACCGCTGATGTGATGAGAGCAGCGCGGTAGCCGCGGAGCCGATCAAGCGACTTTCGCACCTTGAGTACGATTTCGTCTACGGCCGGAACTCGCGCGAAAACGTATTCGACAATATCGCGCTGTTCGTTCAACGGCGGGACGCAGATTTCCAATCCTGCAGCAATTCCCTGATAGATTGTCTTGTGGGTTGATCCGTTCGTGCTCTCCTCAAATTTCTGCGTCATCGACCGGAAGAGAAGCAAAAGGTATTCAGGCAATAGCTTGGGGCCACAAACCCAATTCCAGAAATCCTGACTTGTCGCCATTGGCTCTGGCATAATGCCAGAATATCCTACCGAAGCTGTGCGCGAGAAAACCACCGTGCCGGCAGGCAGCAATTCTGCGCAGAGTTAGCCAGGCCGACCTCGCTTATCCTCTCTGCCGTCTCCTCAAGATACCAGCGAGTTCCATCCCTCAATTGCCAGACATCGGCGAGGGTGAACCATGGGATGGTGCAAGCTTCCCAATATTCGGGATGAGACCGTGACGGGGTATGACCAGTCTTCATCCGCGCAAACCTTCGGATGTTTCCTCGCTCCCAATGCGCCGGGATTTTGCCGAACCAGTCCATGCCGGAGGACGTGAGCGAGGCGGCGGGATCTAGGCCCCTGGTGACGGCGCGAGTGATAAGGGCCTGACGCTTCTCAGCTAGCTGGCTCACAAGCGCGTGCTTTTTTTCAATCAGGCCATCGATCCGGGCCGTCTTCTCATCCAGAAACCGCGCAATCCGCCGCTGGGCTTCGAGCGGCGGGAGCGGGGGACGCCAGTCCTTCAGAAATTCCTCGGGCACGCGCTTTTGCCCGCCCGCTCCGAGCATCTCGGCTTCGCCAAACGAACGGAAATCGTGAGCAATGGTCAAATAGAAGAGAAATCGCGCGTCTAGGCGACGAAGCGGACGAATGACGTGCAACTCGGTCGTTCCGAAGGCGACGCCATTTGTGAGACCTTGCGCCAATGTGCCTTTGCCGTTCTCAAAGCAGGGCGTGATTTTGGCCAGACACACATCGCCGTCGGCGAAGTATGTGTATCCATTGTAAACCTCTTCGATCGTTCGAGTCTCGTTCAGTTGAAGTCCGCCCAGTTCTCCCACTGCATCCATCGGGACGAAGGACACTTCGGTCTCGGGCGGGAGATCGAGTTTTGATTTCGGCGGGTTCACTCGAACATCGAACCGAAGCCTTCGCTTACTCCACTGCGCAGGAGCATCACTGCCAACGCTCATGCAACCAGCCCCTTCAACAGGCCGGCAATCTCGCTTTCCAACGCGGTGATGTCCGCTTCGATCTCATCCAGCGGACGCGGCGGCTTGTAAACGTAGAAGTGCCGGGTGATCGGGATTTCGTACCCGACCTTTGTTTTATCATAGTCCACCCAGGCATCGGGCACATGGGGCAATACCTCGCGTTCCATGTAGGCGTCGATTGCGTTGCGGAAGGCCTCCACGAGCTCGTCATTGGGCTTGTCCGGGCCAAACTCCATCGGCAGCGGCAGCACGGTGCCCCTGGGCAGGGGAATGTTCTCGGTGTCGCGCAACTCAGGATCAGGCTCTTGGCTACCCTGGCGATCGCGACAAATCTCCGCGTCGGGGTCGCGCTCGCCCAGCGCTGCAAAGATCGCCTTCTTGACCGGCGCTGCAATCACTATCCCGGCCCGTTTGGCGGCACGGGTTAGGTCGGCATCAAACACCTCACGGTCCATGTACCGGCCTTTGCCCTCCAACGTGACCAGCGCCGCCCGAATGGCATCTTGCAGCTCGCGCCCCTCCTCGATCTCGCGCGCCGCTGCCTTGTCGTTTTTGCGCTTCTTGGAGGTGGCGAGATTGGCGAAGGCGGTCTGGTCGTGCAGCCTGACGATGCGCTCGGCGGTGGCCTCGAAATTCATGCGCAAGGGGCGCTCGACAGTTATCTTGAGGAAGCCGAAGTCGTGGTTCTTGAAAATGCGAGAAACGACACGCGCTTCCTTTTCTCCTGTCTTGTGATCCATGACAACTTCCGCCGTCTCACGATCCCGGAAATTGCCATAAACACGGGTGAGGTGCCGGATTTGATCGTCGGTGATCTGATTGCGCTTGTTGTTAAGGCTCTTATTCATGCGCTCGAAGAAGCGTGTACCGTCGATTAGCTGCACCTTGCCGCGCCGCTGCTGTGCCTTGCGATTGGTCACGAGCCAAATATAGGTAAAGATGCCGGTGTTATAGAAAAGCTGGTCGGGCAGCGCGATAACAGCGTCTAGCCAGTCGTGTTCTATGATCCAGCGACGGATGTTCGACGGCCCCGATCCCGCATCACCCGAGAAGAGCGGCGAACCGTTGAAAACGATTGCGATCTTGGATCCGACTGCATCGTCGTCTCCCGCTTTGTAGGGTTGCATCTTGGAAATCATGTGCTGGAGGAACAGCAAAGAGCCGTCATTGATCGCGGGCAGTCCCGCCCCAAAGCGGCCGGAGAGGCCAAGCTCATTGTGCTCCTTTTCAACGACCGCCTTCTGGTCCTTCCATTCTACGCCAAAGGGCGGATTGGCAAGTAGGTAGTGGAATTGCTTGCCTTGGAACCCGTCACGCGTTTTGCCGTCACCCAGCGTATCACCAAGGACAATGCTGCTTGTATCCTCGTCCTTGATGAGCATGTCCGAGCAGCAGATGGCCCAGGATTCGTCATTATACTCCTGCCCGAAGAGGGCGAGGTTGGCTTGGCGATTCTGGTCGAGGATGAATTTTTCCGATTCTGACAGCATTCCGCCTGTGCCACACGCAGGATCGTAGATCGTGCGGTAAATGCCTGGCTTATAGACATCCTGTTCGCCCGTATAGACAAGGTTAGCCATCAGCCGGATAACCTCTCGCGGAGTGAAGTGATCGCCGGCCTCTTCGTTCGCTTGCTCGTTGAAGCGCATCACGAGATGCTCGAACAGGTACCCCATCTGCAAATTGTCTATGCGGTTGGGGTGAAGATCGATGTCAGCCATCGCCTTGACGATCGTAAAGAGGCGATTGCTGGAGTCGAGCTTTTCGATCTGGTCACTGAACTTAAACCGCTCGAAAATGCTACGAGCGGTAGGCGAGAAGCCATTGATGTAGGAAACGAGGTTGGGGGCAATGTTCTCAGAGTCTCCGAGCAAACGCCGAAACGTAAACGGGCTGGTGTTGTAGAGCGGATGCTTCCGCTTGGGGTCCGCCGCACGCCCTAACAATCGCTGCATAGCGCCTTCCGGCATCTTTTGCGCCTTCAGCTTTTTGTATTCCTTGAGCACCGCGTCTTTGGTCGGTTCTAGAACGCAATCGAGCCTGCGTAGGACGACCATCGGCAACATAACTAGCCGGTATTGAGGAGGTCGATATGGGCCGCGCAGCCGGTTCGCTATTTCCCAGATGTCGGATTTTAGGCTCTCGTGTATCTGAACGTTCATTTCTAACCACGGACATGTTGCGGTGCTGCTAAGCGCATACGAAAGAAGTCCAATACATGCCAGCTTGATTTTAGTCCATCGACGCAAAGCTAAGTACTGCGTAATCGCCGCGCGGCGGGATGCGGGCGCGAACGGCGTCAGTCCTTCTATGTTCCCAGCTTTAACTTCTCCCGGATCGCCTTAAGCACCGCGTGCGCTGAGGTGGTCGTTCTCACCCCAATCCCCTTCGCCAGCTTCCTAGCCCACGGCCTCTGCCTTCGCTCCGCCGCGCGATAAAGCCCCTCGCCCTTTTTCGTCAGGCGCACGAGCTTGGCGCTGCGGTGGTGGGGGTTGTCGTCGAGGGTGACGATGCCTTCTTCCACGAGTTCGTTGACGATGCGCTGGACGCCCTGGCGGTGCAGGCCCATGGAGCGGGCGAGGCGGGCGACGGGCTCGGCCGTCGGCGACAGCGCGATGGCGCCCAGCACCTGCCAGCGGGCGCTGGTCAGGCCGAGGTCGGCGACGAGGCGGTCGCCGGCCGCGATGAGGCTGCCGTTCAGGCGGAACACTTCCAGGATCAGTTGCGTCAGCGCGTCGGTTTCGCGGTCGGACGAGGGGCCTTGCTTCATGTCAACAGGGTTCCATATTGACAATATATTGTCAATCTATCAAAGAAGACGCGTTGGCTTTCCGGTGGAGGGAAAATGATTGCCGGACTCCTTGCGCTTGTCGCCGCGGCGCTGTTCTCAGGGGCTGCATTCTATATCAACGTCGCCGAGCAGCCGGCGCGGCTTTTGCTCGACGATGCGAGCCTGCTGCGGCAGTGGAAGCCGAGTTATGCGCGCGGCTTTGTGATGCAGGCGAGCCTTGCGGTCATCTCGGCGCTGCTTGGATTTCTCGCGAGCTGGCAATTGCAGGATTGGCGATGGTCGGTCGCGGCGGTGCTGATGCTGGCGAACTGGCCCTACACGTTGCTGGTGATGCTGCCGACCAACAAGCGGCTCGCGGCGTGGCCGGCCGAACAGGCCAACGCCGAATCCCGTGCGCTCGTCGTCTCCTGGGGCTGGATGCACGCGGTGCGCACGGCGCTTGGCCTCGCCGCGACCGCGATCTATCTGGCGCTCGCGATCAGCCGCTAGCGTTGCTTGCGATGTCGTGGTGTGCACGAAAGCGTGAGCACGAGCCAGCAACCACCCCGCGTGTGAACCCGTTCATACGCCTCTCTCCCGCATCGCACTAACCTCCGTCACAGGGTCAAATGACGGAGTTTCTGATGCAGAGATATCGCGGTCATCTCTCCCCGGAAGATCGGCGGACCGTGCGGCGGTGGACGCTGCCGTCGGTCGGCATTTACGGCTCGCTCCTGACCGGCTTCATCCTCTATGTGGCGTTGACGGGAAAGCCGAATCTGGAAGTCGCGGTGTTTTCTCCCACGGCAAAGGCAAGCGCCGGCCAGGTTGAGCGTGCAGACAAGCGGCCGTTTTCGGTCTCGCGTCGCGACTGCGACAAGGCGGCCTGCTGACGCGCAGACCGCCGCTGCTTCGCTCGAAACGCTTCAGCGCTACTTTCCGGCGGCCGCCTCGCGCGCCAGTCGCTCGGCTCTCAGCCGTTCGCGGTTTTTGTGAAAGGCCTCTTGCGCGAGCTGATGCTCCCGCATGGCCTGCTCTGCATCGCGCCGTCGCTCGACCTCCCTGGCCTTGCGTTGTTCCGGCGTTGGCTTCTCACGGGGTGTATATGAATCCGACATGCCGCTCCAACGCGCGAGGCGGCCATAAGGTTCCCGGCGCGTGCGGAATGAGGCGAATTTCCTGAGCGCAATCAATGTGATTTGCCCCGTCCAGTCGCCATGCGAAAAATAAAGCGCTTCGTTTTCTCCCCAAATCACCCCTATAAATCCGCCGTCCCGCCCGACAAGAGGGGCGGATCGCGATCGTCACGAACGCGCGGCGGGATGCGGTGGACGCGGGTGGCAGCGAAAGACAAACGCTTGTCATCGCGGACGGCGAAGTCGTGTGGTCCTGGCGCCCCGACGCTGGCGCTAAGCTTCGCGTGACGAGTTCGCGCGAGGTGACGGTGGCAAGAAAGCCCGGTCACCGGGGAGAGCACGAAGGAAACCGTTAAAACCATTGCGCAGGGAAGGCCGGTGTTGCTCCGGTTGACCTGTGGTCCTACCCCCGTGCTTTCTGCTGCACGGGGCCCACGGGTGCAATCGGCACCCGGCCTTCCCTGCGCCCTCTCTTCGATGAGAGGGTGAAAAAGTGAAGCAAAGCTCGGGCGCACACATCGTGCCGCGAGAATGCGAACGCATGTTTCCTCAAACGACGTCGTCATGCCCGCGCATGCGGGTCATCCAGTACGCCGCGGCCTCTCAGCTTGAGCTCCGGCGTCTCTGGAATACTGGATCGTCCGGTCAAGCCGTGACAGCGGAGTGGCTGTTTGAAAATCGAATACGGACACCATCCTCGTCATTGACGGTGGTGCGCGCGTCCTCACCTCCCCTTGAAAAGGGGAGGTCGGTTTGCGCGGCTACGCGCAAACCGGGTGGGGATCTTGCCTCCACGAGTCCTGCTCTCTCGAACACCTGCGCCCGGGGCCGACCCCCATCCCGGCCTTCCCCCTTGCAGGGGGAAGGAGCGCACGGGAGCGCCTCAGCGATTGAAGAGCTGCCGCAGCACTTCGTTCATCGCCCGGCTGTCCTGCGTCCCATCGCCATCGCTCGGCGGGGAAGGCGCTGTGGATTGGGACGGCGGCTCGGGCTGTTGCTGCGGCGAGGCCGGCGGGATGCTGCGGCTCGGACGCGGCGGCTGCGTTCCGCCGTTCAGGCCCTGCTGGATCAGGTTGCCGATGGTCTCGCCAAGCTGGCCGCCGAAGAGCCCGCCCTGGCCGGACTGGGTGCTGTCGTTGCCGCCCTGGCTGCCGGTTCCGCCCTGGCTGCCGCCGAAGAGCGAACCGAGACCCGCGCCATTCGGCCCGAACAGGCCCTTGCCCATCTCGCGCAGCTTGGCGTAGGCGGCCTCGGGATTGTCGAGGATGCCCTGCATCTCCGGATAGATGCGCGGGCTATCCCACGGCCCCTCGATCATCACGGGGATGCCGAGGCCGACCGGGTCGGCGGTGCGGCCCTGGCCCTCGGTGGTCAGCACAAGCTTCGGCGCGACGCGGAAGCCGATCATCTTGGTGCCGAGGTCGACGGTGCCGACGCCGGTCATCTTCACCAGCGGGCCGACCAAGTTGAGATCGGTGGTGACCGCCTGGCCCTTGTCGATCTTGAAGGAGGCCGAGAGCTGGCTCAGATCCGTCGCGAGCTGATCGCCCTCCTGCCAGCCGGACAGCGGGCTTGTGGTCAGCGAGCGGATCATCTGCGCGACGTTGAGGCCGCGGATCGCGCCGTCGCGGAACACGGCAAATGCCGTGCCGCTCATATTTCCCATGATCGCGCGCTGGCTGTTGCCGGAGGAGCGTACCGCGATCTTCGCCTGCATCCTGCCGTCGAGCTTGTCGAAATCGGCAAGGCTGCGCAGCAGCGGCAGCGCCCGCACATTGCTGAGGTCGGCGCTGAGCGTGTAGCTCGGATTGCTGGTGGCGTCGATGTAAAGATCGCCATTGGCATTGCCTTCATAGGTGCCGAGATTGGCGAGCCGCGCCTTCAATACGCCGCTCATCAAGCTCGCCTCGATCGCCGCGGGCGCGAAGCGGCCATCGCCGATGTTGAGCTCAGCCGCGGAAATCTTCGCCTGTGCGTCGACATAGTTCAGCCCGATCAGGTCGATCGAGGCATTGCTCCAGGGCTGAGCCGCCGTCCCCGGCTGGCCGTGCTCCATCGCAAGCGAGAGCTTCTGGAAGTCGAGATCGAGCTTCACCAGCGGCTTGTTGCTGGCGATATCGAGGGAGGCCCAGCCGTTGAACGCGCCGTCGCCGAGCGTGCCGCTGACGCCGTTGAACATCACCGCCGTGCCGTTCAGCCGCACCTCGGCCCGCGCCGACAGCGGCGCCTGCATGAGGCCGGGCGCCTCGAAGGCGATCTCGGTCGGGATATTCTGCCGCTCGATCGGCGGCGCCGGCGCGGTCGCCTTGATCTCGAATTTCAGCGGCTCGCCGCCGCCGCGCCCATTGCCGGTGATGACGATCTTGCGGTCGCTGCCGATGGTGGCATCCGCGTTGACGGTCTCGATGCGGCTTTCGACGCGGTCGCGCACATTGGAGAACACGATCGTGCCGCCGGTGACGCTGACATGCTCGATGCCGAATTTGGCCTCACTGGTGCCGGTGGTGCTGCTCTTGGCCGGCGGATTGGGCTCGCGCACGCGCTGCAGCGGCATGGTCAGGACCGGGCGCACGATCAGGAGCTCGGTGACTTGCGGCTCGCCCGACCACAGGCTCGACAGCGTGACGTCAGCCTGGATGCTGCTCGCGGTCAGGCGGTTGTTGACCTCGCGGTCCTTCGGGTCCTGCAGCGCGATGTCGCTCAGCGTGATGTTGAGCGACGGCCACAGGCTGATCTTGGTGCCGCCGTTGATGGCAAGCCGATAGCCGGTCTCACGCTCCACGCGCTCCTGGATCGCCGACGTCAAAAAGTCGGAGGGGATGCCGATCACGGCAAGCAGCGCGATGACGACGATCACGGCTCCGATGGCGGCGCCTGCGATTTTCAGTGCTCTCATCTCGACATTCCAGACCGCGCAAACGTCACGCCGCGCCATAGCGCAGCCGACCTCACAAGTTTACCCCCGAAAACAGGTTTCCACTCAAAGCGGCCGAAAATAATCCGCCGCTGCTGCAAACATATGTGACTTATGGCACACTTCCATAGGGGGGAATTTTGCTACCCGAGCCTGCAACGCAAGCCGCTCGGGAGGTTCTTGTGGAAGGCATTACAATGAGCAAACAGGCCGAATTTGCGGTCATTTTGAAGATGAACCCGATGTTCGCCGATTTGGGGGCGGACAAATTGCAGCAGCTTGCGGGCCTTTGTCATACCCAGCAACTCCGGGCAGGCGAGGTCTTGTTCCAGAAGGGCGATGCCGGTGACGCCCTGTTCGCGGTGCGGCGCGGCCAGATCCGCATCGAGACCGGCGCCTCCGACGGCAGCCGGCTGACGCTCAACTTCATGGGCCCTGGTGACCTCTTCGCCGAGGTTGCCGTCCTCGACGGTCAGGACCGCGCCGCGAATGCGACCGCCGGCGAAGCCAGCGAACTGTTCGTGCTGCGCCGTGAGGATTTTCTCAGTTTCCTCGAGCGCGAGCCGAAGGTTGCCGTGAAGTTGATCGAACTGTTGTGTCACCGCATCCGCTGGATGAGCGAGCGGATGGAGGAATCGGTGCTGCAGCCCTTGCCGGTCCGGCTCGCGAAGCGGCTCTGCGCGCTGGCATCGGACTACGGTTCTGAAGTTCACATCTCCCAGGAACAGCTCGGCATCCACGTCGGCGCCGCCCGCGAAAGCGTCAATCGGCAACTCCAGCTCTGGCGCAAGGACGGCATTGTGGACCTCCAGCGCGGGCGGATCCTGCTGCACAACATGAACAAGCTGAGCGCGGTGGCGAGGAACGAATAGCACTACCCGCGGCCTATTCCGCCGCGGGCGAGACCATCGATGATGGGTGCTGCTTCTTGGCCGGCGGTTCGCCGTGCTGGTCGGAGGGAGGTTCCTCGTCGGCATGCGAGACGATCAGCCGTTTGCCGAGGCGCCAGATCACGTTGCCGATGTCGTCCATCACCATGAACATCGCCGGCACGAACACCAGCGACAGCACTGTCGAGAACAACAGGCCGCCGATCACGGCGAGCGCCATCGGCGAGCGGAACTCGCCGCCGGCGCCGACCGCGAGCGCGCTCGGCATCATGCCGGCCACCATCGCAACGGTCGTCATCACGATCGGGCGCGCGCGCTTCATGCCGGCGTCGATCATGGCTTCCTCGCGCTGCTTGCCGGCGCGGATCGCCTCGATGGCGAATTCCACCAGCATGATCGCGTTCTTGGTGACGATACCCATCAGCATCAGGATGCCGATCCAAACCGGCGTGGTCAGTTGCTTGCCGGTGAGCAGCAAGGCGGCGATCGCGCCGCCGATCGAAAGCGGCAGCGAGAACAGGATGGTGATCGGCTGCAGGAAGGTGCCGAACAGCAGCACCAGCACCGCATAGACCATCATCAGGCCGGCGGTGATCGCTGTGGCAAAGCCATCCGAAAGCTCGTTGAGGCTTTCGGCGTCACCCGACGGGCTCACCTTGACGCCCTTCGGCAGGCTCTTCATCACCGGCAGCTCATAGATCTGCTTGGTGGCATCGCCGAGCGCGGCGTTGCCGACGAGGTCGGCCGCGACCGTGGCTTGCCGCTCGCGGTCGTAGCGGTTGATGCTGGTCGGGCCCTGGTCGAGCTGGATGTCGGCGACAACGGACAGCGGCACGCCGCCACGTTCGCCGCGCTGGCCGAGCGGTACCCGCAATTGCTGCAGCATCTGCAGGTCGCTGCGCGCGGAGTCCTCGAGTTGGACGCGGATCGGCACCTGGCGGTCGCCGGCATCGAATTTCGCCAGCGCGGGGCCGACATCGCCGATCGTCGCGACTCGAATCGTCTGCGACAGGCTTTCGGTGGAAACGCCGAGCCGTGCCGCCAGTTCGGCGCGCGGTCGGATGCGCAGCTCGGGACGGTCGAGCGCGGTTTCCGAGATCACGTTGGCGATGATCGGAATCCGCTTCATCTGCGTCGCCAGCTCGCTCGCGACATTGTTGACGATATTGCTGTCGACGCCGGTCACGACCAGCGAGATCGCGCGCAGGCCGTTCTCGTCGAGGAACCAGTAGCGGATGTCGGGGACGTTCTCAAGCTCGTTGCTGATCGACAGTTCGAGTTCGCGCTGGGTGATCTTGCGCTCGGTCTTGGGCGTGTAGTTGATGATGAGCGCGGCGCGCCGCACTTCCTGCGTGCCCGGCGGCACCCGGCCGCCATCGACGAACACGCTTCTCACCTCCGGTCGCTTGCGCAGGCGCGCGACGATCTCCTCCGTCACCTTCTCGGTATGCGCAAGCTGCGAGCCGGGCGGCAGTTCCATCGCCAGCAGCGAGCGCGCGGTGTCCTGCGCCGGCAGGAATCCCTGCGGCAGCAACTTGATGCTCCAGATCGATGCCGCGAAGACGGCAAAGCCGATCACCACCGTGATGTAATGATGCTTCACAGACCATGCGACCAGGCTGTGATAGGTTTGCAGCACGCGGCCCGGCGGCCGTTCTTCATGGGCATGATGCTTGAGGAAATAAGCAGCCAGCATCGGCGTGACGAAGCGCGCCGCAAGCAGCGAGAAGAACACCTGCACCGATACCGTGATGCCGAACTGCTTGAAGAACTGGCCGGCAATGCCCGACATGAAGCTCGCCGGCGCGAAGATCGCGATGATGGTGAGCGAGATCGCGATCACCGCAAGCCCGATTTCGTCGGCTGCTTCCAGGGCGGCGCGGTAAGGCGACTTGCCCATGCGCATGTGGCGCACGATGTTCTCGATCTCGACAATGGCGTCGTCGACGAGGATACCGGTCGAGAGCGTGATGGCGAGGAAGCTGACGAGATTGAGCGAGAAGCCCAAAATGTCCATCGCCCAGAATGCCGGGAAGATCGATAGCGGCAGTGAGACCGCGGCGATGACGGTGGCGCGAAGGTCGCGCAGGAATAACAGCACGATGATGACGGCGAGGATCGCGCCCTCGAACAGGGTCGAGATCGCCGCCTCATAATTGCCCTTGGTAAATTCGACCGAGGTATCGATCAGCTTGAGGTCGACATCGGGGTAGGCGGCCTTCAGCGCCTCGATCCGTTTCTGCACCGCGGCGGCGACCACGACGTCGCTCGCGCCCTTGGAGCGCTTGATGCCAAGCGCGACTACCGGCTCGCCGTTGAAGCGGGCGAAGGTGCGGCGGTCGGCAATGGTGTCGGTCACCGTGCCGAGATCGTCGAGCCGCACCTCACCGCCGCCGAACAGTGGGATCATGGTGCCGGCGAGCTCGTTCAGCGTCTTGGCGCCGGCGAGCGTGCGGATCGCCTGGTCGTTCTTGCCGATCTCCGCGCGGCCGCCGGCGAGGTCGACATTGGTGCCGCGCAGGATCTGGCTGACATTGACGGCAGTCAGTCCAGCCGCCTGCAGCCGGTCGGGATCGAGCGAGACCAGGATCTCGCGCTCGACGCCGCCGATGCGCTCGACCTGGGCGACGCCGCGCACGCCCTGCAGCGCGCGCTTGACCACGTCGTCAACGAAATAGGAAAGCTGTTCCGGTGTCTTGCCAGGCGAGATCGCGGCGTAGGTGACGATCGGCAGGCCGATAACGTCGACGCGCTGGATCAGCGGCTCGGTGACGTTTTGCGGCAGGTTGGCGCGAACGCGGGTGACGGCGTCCTTGACGTCGTTCAGCGCACGGTCGGTGTTGGTCTCCAGTGCGAACTGGATCGTGGTCACCGACAGGCCGTCAGTGATCGAAGAGGAGATGTGGCGCACGCCCTCGACGCCCGAGACGCCGTCCTCGATCGTCTTCGTGACCTGCGCTTCCAGTTCCGATGGTGCTGCGCCGAACTGCGACACCGCAACGGAGATCACGGGAATATCGGCGCTCGGCAGCCGCGTGACCGCAAGCTTGGCGAAGGAAACCCAGCCCAGCGCGAGCAGGATGATCGAGAAGACGATCGACGGCAGCGGGTTCCGGATCGACCAAGCCGAGATGTTCAAAGCCATTAGCGTGTCCGCGTGCGCTCGAGTTCGTCGGCGAACATGATCTTGATCTGGTCGCCGTCATGCAGCGAGGTGCCAGCGTCGGCGACGACGGTTTCGCCGACGTCGAGGCCCTCGAGGATTTCCGTTGACGTGTCCGAAGTCAGCCCGACCCGCACTTTCCGTGTCTCGATCGTGTTGCCCTTCACCACCTGCAAGGTCAGACGGTCGATCGCCGTGCGCGGAACGGCGACGCCGCAAGAGCGCTTGGCGTCGATATTGGCGCGGGCGAACATGCCGACCTTCAGCGAGGGATTGTTGCTGAGGGATATCCTGACATGGCCGAGCTGGGTGTTGCGGTCGATCTGCGGCGAGATTTGCCGCACCTTGCCGACCATGTCGGGCGCATCGTCGCGGCTGATCCGCACGGTTGCGCCCGGATTGAGCTTCAACAGGTGAATGCTCGGCACTTCGGCGTCCAGCTCGATCTCGTTGTTGATCGCGATCCGGAACATCGGCCCGGCCTGCGGGGAGGCGGGTGCGCCGACGGCCGTGCGCACCTCGGTGACCAGACCCGCGGCCGGCGCGCGCAGGGAAAGCGATGTTGCGCGGCCGCCCCCCTGGGCCGCTTGTTGCTGCGGCGGCGGGGTCAGGCGCGCCAGTTCCTGGTTCTCGGTCACAGTGTCGCCCTCACGGACAAAGAGATCGGTGACCTTGGAGCCCTCCTGATCGACACCGACCTGCGCTTCACGACGCGGCACGACATAGCCCGTAACGCGCACCATGTCGGAGAAGCAGGCATTGGTGGATTTGGTGACGATGACGAGCGCCTGGCCCGGCGTCTCCTTCTCTACCGGACGCGGGCGATGCTCGAACCAATAGTAGCCGGCGCCAAGTGCGACGACGAAGACTGTTCCGAGCACAGGCTTTAGGTATTCGGAGAATTTCATCGCCGGATCGATCCAGGCCTGAAAGTTGGCTGAAGCGGAACGCTTCCAATTGTTTGAAGTCTAGCGCTAAAACAAATGCGTCCCGCCGGGGTGCGAGACGCATATTACCCTCAAAATATCACGTGGCGCTACGCTGTTTACCTGAACGGGCCTACTTGGAAGCGGTTGACTTGTTTTCCATGTTCACGACCTGCACACGGCGGTTCACTTCGGCAAGCGGCTGGCTCGGATCCTTCAGCTTGCCCTTGCCGTAGCCGACGGTGACGAGGTCGGAACCGTTGATGCCATATTTGTCGACGAGATAGCGCTTGATCGCCTCGGCGCGGCGCTCGGACAGGTCCTGGTTGAAGACATCGCTGCCGGCGGCATCGGTGTGGCCGGCGACAACGAAGGTCGAGCCCTTCAGATCGGCATTGGTCAGAGCGCGACCCAAGGCCTGCACGGAGGGCAGCGACTTGGCGTTGATCTCCGCCGAATTGTAGTCGAAGTTGATTTCCAGATCGATCTTGGGCTTGTCCTTGACGATGGTCGCGATCTCCTCGCGCTCAGCCGATGACAGCGAGCGGGTGGAGCGGCCTCGGATGGTCTGCACGAACTTGTCTTCGGCAGCGTTTGCGGCCGGCTCCACCTTCGGTCCGATCGACAGACCGCGAGTCAACGGCCTCTTCTCGGGCGTCAGCGCCCTGAGGATCTGCTCTTCGGTGACGTTGTCGCCGGCCCGGGCGTCCAGCGTCCCTAGGGCAAGCGTGGCGCCGATCGTTGCAACCGAAAGCAACGCAGCAAGATTCTTCGCAGTGATGTCGAACATTGTCAGCCCCTCTTGCGCCGTTGGCGCTGTTTCAAAATCAACATGCCAAATCATTGCCGGTGCTTGATCCCGGCCCACCTCAAATTTTTAGTCTCGTCCACTCGCCCGAGGTTCGAGGCCGGACGGCATCAGCTATCCAAATTGTTGTCACTGCACGCCATAATCGGCGAATTCCTTAACGATATTCGGGTCCATCGCCTTGGCGTTGGTAATGTCCAGATCCCCTTCCGCGATCGCGCCGTTGCGCTTCTTGGCGAGGCCGCGCCCGTAGAGGGAGGAGGTCAGTCTGGGGTTGATCTTCAGGGCCGCGTCGAAATCGGCAATGGCGTTCTTGGCCTGCCCGCTCTTCAGATTCAAGAGGCCGCGGCTGTCGAGGGCATCGACGAAATTCGGGCGCAGCCGCAGCGCCTCGTTGCAATCCTTCAGCGCGGCCTGCAGGTCACCGATGACGGTGCGCGCCCAGCAGCGGTTGTTGTAGGCCTCGACGTCCTTCGGGTTCAATCGAAGCGAATTGTTGAAGTCCTTGATGGCGAGCTCATAGGCGCCCTTGCTGGCATAGACCTGGCCGCGGCGGTAAAGGGCTGCGGCATCATCGGGATTGTCGTTGAGCTGTGCCGTCAGGATCTTGATGGTCGGATCATCGGCCAGAGTGTCCGCCGGCTTTGTCGCGGGCGAAGCAGGCGGAGCCGCGGTTTCCGCAGGTGGCGGCGTGGGCGGCGGCGGTGGTGAAACGGTCGTGGTTTGCGCCGGAGGCGCTGCGGGCGGCGGTGACGGCGCGGCAGGTGGCGGCGGAGCGACCGCCGTCTGGGCCGGCGGTGGTGACGGAGGCGCAGGCGGCGGCGGGCTTTGCGGCCGCGCCCCTGAACCAGGAATGAAGGAGAAGTCTTCCGCGAGCGAAGACGATATCCACGGCACCTGCTCGCTGCGCGAGGCGCGGGTGACACCGACGCGGGTGCGGTTCAGCGTCTCCTCCGCCATCAGGTCGGGAGTGCGGATCTCCTTGAGCAATTCCCGCACGAACAGGCTGTGGTCGCTGCCATTGTCCGAGATCACGGACGACAGCGCAGCCGAATACATCACCAGCGTTCCGTTTGGTGCGATCACGGGCGCAAGGCCGGCTGAAAAGCTGCGGAATCGGCGTTCGAACGGATTGCGCCTGCTCGCGTCGATCAGGGCGATCTTGACGCCGGCACCACGGCTGTTGATCTCGCCGAGGACCGTCTCGAGGCTGAAACCATCGCGGCGGACGTCAGCCTCACTCCAAATCTGAGCGTCGACCGGGATCATGTAGCTCTGGCGGCTGGACTGGATGCCATAGCCCGAGAAGAACAGCAGGACCACCGAGCCGGGCTTGATCTTGCCGTAGAGCCGGTCGAAGGCGCGCCGCATTTGTTCGCCGGTCAAATTTTCCCCGATGTCAACATTGAAGCCGTCGCGTTTGAGTTCGTCGGCGACGTCGCGCACGTCGTTGATCGGCTCCTTCAGCGGCGCATCCGCGTCCGGATATTTGGCGTTGCCGATCACCAGGGCATAGCGGTCGCCCGCAGCGATCGAGGGGGCGGTCGAGGCGAGGGCAAAAATCAAGGTGAGGAGTAAAGCAAAGCGGATGTTCATAATCGCGGCAGTCCAGCCAAAAAGACGCCGATCCCGGTCTGCGCCGGGGCGACCTTACTCTACGCAATCGGCATTATCAAACCGCCCCCATAGCCCGTGAACTGCTTGCGATGTCATCGTTAATTGCGACAATTGACCGCGAGCGGCTGACTTCCGGCAGGGGAATAAAGGGGCGGTTGTGCTGGCGGCAGCGCTGGTTCCGTCGCCAACATTCGCGGATGCCAATGTGATGCTTTCTCACTGTGACACCCTCCCGCATTTGCTCGCACGGTCCTGGCATGCAGTCGCGGCAAGCCTGCAAGGTTTGACCTTTGCCGATGACAATGGCTTGCTTGCGGCGCAAGCAGCCACTGAACCAAGAAAAGCGAAGCCAATGGGAAATGCCTACGAAATCTATGCCCTGCGCTATGCGACGATGTCGCCGCGCACTCCGCACATGAACTTTCTTGCGCCCGATCCGCATGAGACCACGGCGCAGGACCTCGACTACTTCGTCTGGCTCGTGCGCGGAGCGGGCCGCGATATCCTGGTCGATACCGGCTTCAACGCCGAGGAGGCCAAGTTGCGCGCTCGCAAGCTGACGCTCAATCCGGTCGATGCGCTCGATCGCTTCGGCGTTTCGGCGGCATCGATCCGGGACGTGATCGTCACCCATCTGCACTACGATCACGCCGGCAATCTCGATCGCTTCCCGAACGCGCGCTTCCATCTGCAGGAGCGCGAGATGAGCTACGCGACGGGACGATGCATGTGCAATGGCATGCTGCGGCATCCGTTCTCAGTCGAGCATGTGACGCTGATGGTCCGTCACGTCTATGGCGAACGCGTCACATTCCACTCAGGAGATGGCGAGGTCGTACCTGGCATCACCGTGCATCGTGTCGGCGGCCATTCCGATGGCCTGCAGGTGGTGCGGGTCGAAACCGCGCGCGGTCCTGTCGTGCTGGCGTCCGACGCCGCGCACTACTACGCCAATCTGCAGAAGCGCAGCCCGTTCCCGATCGTCTACAACGTCGGCGACATGGCGATTGGCTGGGAAACGGTCGAGCGGCTCGCTGGGCATCCCGATCGTTTCATTCCCGGACACGATCCGATCGTTGCCGAGATCTATCCGCGCGCGAGCGACAAAGTCGACGCCTTTGCTCTCCATCTCGCGCCGTCGCGTTCGTTTGCGGAGTAGATGTTGCAGCGATGTCGGCTTCATCGGCTCGGTGCAGCGCGCGAGCCGATCTGCCGCAATCTCGAGGAAGGCAAGCACCTTCCCAGTCACCGCGAAGCACGTCAGTCGCCCTCATCCTGAGGAGCCGCGCAGCGGCGTCTCGAAGGATGAGGCCACGGATGGGGCCTCATGGTTCGAGACGCCGCTTTGCGGCTCCTCACCATGAGGGTCTGACAGCGGTGCGTCCTAATACGCTTCCTTGGCGTCCGCCTCTTCGCTGGTCTGCACGAGCTCAAGGCCATGCTCGATCTTGCCGAGCAGCTTTCCGAGCTGCCGTCGCTCCTGCGCGGACAGGCAGGAAAAAATCTCCTGCTCCCTTCGGAGCAGGCGCGGGATCAGTTCCTCGTACAGCGCCTTGCCCTTGCGGGTGAGTTGCAGGCGGAACTCACGGCGATCGTGGGCATTCTCGACACGTTCGATGATCTGGCGTTCCATCAGCGCGGTCACGGCGCGGCTGATGGTGGATTTATGCGTTCGCGTGCAATCGGCGATGTATTGTGCGCTGCAGGCATCGCGGCGGAAGCCGAGCGTTGCCAGCACGCGCCACGAGGGGATGTCGAGCCCGTAGCGCGCCTGATACTCCGCTGAAAGCGCCGAGCTTACCTCTGCCGCCAATCGGTTCAGGCGGAACGGCATGAAGTGGAAGAGGTCGAGCCTTTTCTTGGCCGCCGCGTCCTCCTGCGGCGCGACCGAGTCCACTTCGGATCGCGTCGGCACCATATCGTCGCTCGAAACCGATTTCGTCAAAATGCCTCCGATGGGAGTTGACGGCGATGCCGTCAGGAGGTTTAAGATCGTTGCACGTGAGACTAATTTAACAGGGCCACGAGGAAGCGGCAAGGGTTTGAGCGGATGGCGCAGGCCAGAACCCAGTTCGGCTATCTGAGGCATCCCGACGAGGATCGGGTGGCGCCCGATATGGCTGAATATCCCGTCGTGGTGGTTGGCGCCGGCCCCGTGGGACTGTCGCTTGCGATCGATCTCGCCCAGCGCGGGCAACCGGTGGTGCTGCTCGATGACGCCGACCGGATCGGCGAAGGCTCGCGCGCGATCTGCTTCTCGAAACGCTCGCTGGAATATTGGGATCGGCTCGGCGTAGGCGAGCGCATGGTCGAGAAGGGCGTGGTGTGGAGCGTCGGCAAGATCTTCCACGGTGCCTCCCAACTCTATCAGTTCAACCTGTTGCCTGAGGACGGCCACAAGCGGCCCGCCTTCATCAACCTGCAGCAATTCTACGCCGAGGCCTACCTGGTCGATCGCGTGCGCGAGTTGCCTGCGATCGACCTGCGCTGGCGCAACAAAGTGATCGCGCTGGAGAGCCGCAACGATGGCGTGGCGCTGACGATCGAGACGCCGGAGGGCGCGTACAAGATCCATGCTTCCTTCGTGATCGCCTGCGACGGTGCGCGCTCGTCCTTGCGCAGAATGGTCGGCGCGGAATTTTCGGGTCAGGTGTTCGAGGACCAGTTCCTGATCGCCGACGTCAAGATGACTGCGGCGTTCCCGACCGAGCGCTGGTTCTGGTTCGATCCGCCGTTCCATGCCGGCCGCTCGGCACTCTTGCACAAGCAGCCGGACGATGTCTGGCGCATCGATCTGCAACTCCATCCGGATGCAGACCCGGTGCACGAAAAGAAGCCGGAGAATGTGCGACCGCGGATCGCGCGCATGCTCGGTCACGACGAGTTCGAGTTCGAGTGGATCTCGCTCTACAAGTTCCAGTGCCGGCGGATGGACAAGTTCATCCACGGTCGCGTGATCTTTGCCGGCGACGCCGCGCACCAGGTCTCGCCCTTTGGCGCGCGCGGCGCCAATTCCGGGCTAGAAGACGCCGAGAATCTGTCGTGGAAACTCGACCGTGTGCTGCGCGAAACTTCGCCGGAATCGTTGCTCGAGAGCTATCACATCGAGCGCAGCGCCGCGGCGGATGAGAACATCCGCGAATCCACCCGCTCCACCGATTTCATGGCGCCCGCCTCGCGGCAGGAAGCGCGGCTGCGCCAGGCAGTGCTGGCGCTGGCGAAGGAAACCGAGTTCGGCAAGCGGATGGTCAATGGTGGGCGGCTGTCGGTGCCGTCGGTTTACGATACGCCGCTGTCGACGCCGGATGGCGATGCATGGTGCGGCGGGCTGCGGCCGGGCGCTTCGATGCTGGATGCGCCGATCGCCGGGCGCGAAGGCAATCCGCAGTTCCTGACCGAGGCGTTCATCGGTGCGGGAACGCGGTTCACGCTGCTGGAGTTTGGCAATGGCGCCGCGGTTGATGTGCCCGATGGCATCAAGACCATCCGCATCGGTAGCAATGAGGGCTTCGTTGACGCCGCGGGTTTCGCCGGCAAGCGTTACGACGCAGAACCAGGCTCGGCCTATCTGCTGCGGCCCGACGGTTATGTCGCGGCGCGCTTCCGCCATCCGACGCGGCCGCTGCTCGAAGCGGCGCTGGCGCGCGCGACAGGATTCAATTGAGGTTGTCATGGCGCTGTCGACTAGCTCGAACTTTGCAAAACCGGACGACGCCTTCCGTGCGATCGTCGAGGCGCATCGCGGCTTGACGGACGCGCAAAGCGCCGATCTCGACGCCGCGCTGGTGCTCGTGCTCGCCAACCATATCGGCGACGTCGAGGTGCTGCACGAGGCGATCGCGCTCGCCAAGCGGCGGATGCTGGAGGCGAGCCAGCAGCAACAACAGCAGCAACAATAACGAGGATATAAGATGGCCAAAGGCTTTGCGTCCACTACGGACATGGCGGAGAAGAAGATCACCTTCTCCGAGATCGGCACCGATCTCTACGCCTTCACCGCCGAGGGCGATCCGAACACCGCCGTGATCGTCGGCGAGGACGGCTGCCTCGTGTTCGACGCGCAGGCGACGCCGGCGATGGCGAACAAGGTGATCGAGCGCGTGCGCGCCGTCACCGACAAGCCGATCAAATATGTCGTGCTGTCGCATTATCACGCGGTGCGCGTGTTAGGGGCCTCCGCCTACAAGGCGCAGGGCATCGTCGCCTCGCAGGAGACCTACCGCCTGATCGAGGAGCGCGGCCAGCAGGACTGGGATTCCGAATACGGTCGCTTTCCCCGCCTGTTCCAGGACGCCCAGAGCATTCCCGGCCTGACCTGGCCGACGCTGACCTTCGAGGGCGAGATGTCGATCTATCTCGGCAAGCGCGAGGTGCGGCTGATGCAGCTTGGCGCCGGGCATACGTCCGGCGACATCGTCGCCTGGGTGCCGGATGCCGAGGTGATGTTCTCCGGCGACCTCATCGAATATCATTCCGCCTGCTATTGCGGCGATGCGCATTTGCGCGAATGGCCGATGACGCTGAACGAGATCCGCGCCTTCAATCCCAAGGCCGTCGCACCCGGACGTGGCGATGCGCTCAAGGGCCTTGCCACCGGGCGTGAGGCGATCGCGATGACGCGTGATTTCGTCACGACCCTTTACGGCGCTGCCGAGGCGTCGGTGGCAAAAGGGCGCACGCTGAAGGAGACGATGGCGGCGACGCGCGAGGTGATGGATCCGAAATTCTCGACCTTCGCGATCTACGAGCATTGCCTGCCGTTCAACGTCTCGCGCGCCTATGACGAGGCGTCCGGGATCGACGATCCCGTGATCTGGACCGACAAGCGCGACCGCGAAATGTGGGCCGCCCTGCAAGGAGGAGGATGACCATGAACATCAACACCTCGCCTGATACGATCGCGAAAAGCTCCGCGCAAATCACCCCGGGCTACATGTCCGGCTTCGGCAACAGCTTTGAGACCGAAGCGCTGCCCGGTGCGCTGCCGGTGGGGCGCAACTCGCCGCAGCGCTGCGCCTACGGGCTCTATGCCGAGCAGCTCTCCGGCTCGCCCTTCACCGCGCCGCGCGGCGCCAATGAGCGCTCCTGGCTCTATCGGATACGCCCGTCCGTGAAACATTCCGGGCGGTTTGCAAAAGTCGATGCCGGACTGTGGCGCACCGCGCCCTGCCACGAATACGAGATTCCGATCGCGCAGCTCCGCTGGGATCCGGCGCCGATCCCGACGCAGGAACAGACCTTCTTGCAGGGCGTGCAGACCATGACGACCGCAGGCGACGCCAACACGCAAGCCGGCATGGCGGCACATGTCTACCTCATCACCAAATCGATGGTGGACCAGCATTTCTACAATGCCGATGGCGAGATGATGTTTGTGGCCCAGCAGGGCAATCTGCGGCTAGTTACCGAATTCGGCCGAATCGATATCGAGCCGGGTGAAATCGCGGTGATCCCGCGCGGTGTGAAATTCCGCGTCGAGATTCCGAACGGCCCGGCGCGCGGCTATCTCTGCGAGAACTACGGCGGCGCCTTCACGCTGCCGGAGCGTGGGCCGATCGGCGCCAATTGCCTGGCCAATTCGCGCGACTTTCTGACGCCTGTCGCTAGCTACGAGGACAAGGACACGCCGACCGAGCTCTATGTCAAATGGGGCGGCTCGCTCTGGAAGACGACGCTGTCGCATTCGCCGATCGACGTGGTCGCCTGGCACGGCAACTATGCGCCCTATAAATACGATCTGCGCACCTTCTCGCCGGTCGGCGCGATCGCCTTCGATCATCCCGACCCCTCGATCTTCACGGTCCTGACCTCGCCGTCGGAGACGGCAGGTACCGCGAATATCGATTTCGTCATCTTCCCGGAGCGCTGGATGGTGGCGGAGAACACGTTCCGGCCGCCGTGGTACCACATGAACATCATGTCGGAGTTCATGGGCCTGATCTACGGCGTCTATGACGCCAAGCCGCAGGGCTTCGTCCCCGGCGGCATCTCGCTCCACAACTGCATGCTGCCGCACGGCCCCGACCGCGAGGCGTTCGATCATGCCAGCAACAGCGAATTGAAGCCGGTGAAGCTCACGGGCACCATGGCCTTCATGTTCGAAACCCGCTTCCCGCAGCGCGTCACCGAGTTCGCGGCGAAGTCGGCGACGTTGCAGGATGACTACGCTGATTGCTGGAAAGGACTGGAGAAGCGGTTCGATCCGGGTAGGCCATAGTCGTTGCTTCCGTCATTCCGCGGCGTGCGAAGCACGAGCCCGGAATCCATCCCTCAACCCGCGCCCGCCGTGAAATGGATTCCGGGCCTGCGCCTCGCGGCGCATCCCGGAATGACAAAGGATAGAGCGCCGAACATTCGGCAGGAAACCATGTCCCATCCCAACGACCCCAAACTCCGCTCCTTCATCGACGTCGATCCCGCGTCGGACTTCCCGATCCAGAATCTCCCGTACGGCGTGTTCTCGGCCAAGGATGGTCTTGCTCCGCGCATCGGGGTTGCGATCGGCGACTACGTGCTCGATCTCTGGCAACTGGCGCAAGACGGCCGCATCGACGTGGTCGAACCCGCGGTGTTCGCCGCGTCCTCACTCAACCCCTTCATGTCCCTCGGTCCAAAGGTCTGGTCGCGCACCCGCGCACGGATCAGCGAATTGCTCCGCCACGACCATCCCGAGCTGCGCGACAATGAACGCCTGCGTGGGCGCGCGCTGGTGCCGATGCGTGACGTGAAGCTGCATCTGCCGATCACGGTCGACGGCTATACCGACTTCTATTCGTCGAAGGAGCACGCCACCAATGTCGGCGTCATGTTTCGCGGCAAGGACAACGCGCTGCAGCCGAACTGGCTGCACATGCCGATCGCCTATAACGGCCGCGCCTCCACGGTTGTCGTCAGCAGCACCAAAGTGCGCCGGCCACGCGGGCAGTTGAAACCGCCAAGTGCGGACGCGCCGAGCTTCGGTCCATGCAAGCGCCTGGATTTCGAACTCGAGATGGGCGTCGTGGTCGGCCAGCCGTCTGCGATGGGCGAGATGCTGACCGAGAGGCAGGCCGAGGAGATGATCTTCGGCTTCGTGATCCTGAACGACTGGAGCGCCCGCGACATCCAGCAATGGGAGTATGTCCCGCTCGGTCCATTCCAGGCCAAGGCTTTCGCGACCTCGATCAGCCCATGGGTCGTCACGCGCGAGGCGCTGGAGCCGTTCTGCGTGCAAGGGCCCACCCAGGAGCCGGTGCCGCTGCCGTATCTGCGCCAGACGCAGCCGAACAATTACGATCTGACGCTCGACGTCGCCCTGCGTGCAGCTGGGATGAATGAGGCAGCGCGGATCTGCCGCACTAATTTCAAATACATGTATTGGTCCTCGGTGCAGCAATTGGTGCACCACGCCTCCTCTGGCTGCGCGATGAATGTCGGTGATCTCTTAGGGAGTGGCACCATCTCCGGCCCTGAGAAGGACCAGCGCGGCAGTCTGCTCGAGATCAGCTGGAACGGCACCGAGCCGGCCGAGCTCGCCGGCGGCATCAAGCGCTCCTTCCTCGAAGACGGCGACTCGCTCGTCATGCGCGGCTGGTGCCAGGGTGACGGCTATCGCGTCGGCTTCGGCGAGGTCGAGGGCACGATTCTGCCGGCGGAGTGACCGAGGAGCATGTAGATTCCATGGGGCGGTGAGCGTGGCCTTTCCGATAGGTTTGGGTTTCCACACTCGAACCCTCGGAGAGTCAGATGCAAGCATCGACCGTAGACACGCCCACCACCGGCCATAATGGCACAATTTTCGTTGCGATCGAACTCAGTCAGAAGACGTGGCTGGTGACGCTGCACAGCCCGGATCGGGATCGGATGTCGCGTCACAAGCTGGAGGGCGGCGATCATGCGGGGCTGCTGGGGTTAATTGAGAAGGTCCGCAGCCGGGCGGGGGAGAAGCTCGGATCGGTGCCGCGTGTG